>NZ_AP019721.1:0-1211301 GCF_006742205.1 Staphylococcus epidermidis | reverse complement strand
CCTAAAAACACTGCATCTGCACCATAATGAACAGCAATCTTAAGTTTCTCTAAGTTACCAGCTGGTGCAAGTAGTTCAGGCTTTTTCATTATCTTTTGGGTTTTGGATTTAACTTCTTCTAAAGTTTTCATTTTAATGATAAGCCTCCTTAATATACTGTTTGTTTATACAAGAAACCTTCGTCGAATGGACGATGTTCAGGTTGTATTTCTTCTATAGGATCAACGAGCATGAATTTTTCATCTTCATATGCATCCGGATCTTCATTAAATAAATCTATAGCTTCTCGATATTGCTCTGTGACTACATTTATATATTCTTCACTTTGTAAAATACCATCTATCTTAAACGCATCTATTCCTGCCTCAAAAAAAGGCTCTAATTCTTCTATTAAACAGATATCATTTGGAGACATGATGTGAGTACCATTATAATCTTCAAAAACTGGATATTTATTATCTCTTTCTTCATCATATAATAATAAGTCTCCATGATCATGTTGGCGTTCTATCTTCATTTGTCGCTCTTGGAAAGTATAATAATTTCCTAATAGCATTCTTTTGGATTGAAACATACAAGTCATACCATGAACTTGAACTTCTATCTCTACATCAGCATGCTCTTTAATATGAATTATTTCATCTAAACTAAGTTCTCGAGCTAAAACTGCTCTATTTGCACCTTTTTTCCCCCAGTAATTACACTGAAAATAATTCGTTACAAGAGTTTCAGCATCCCAATTTAATGGAATTGGATGCTCGTGTTGTTTAACATACATAACGACAGCTGGATCACCAAATATAATGCGATCTACTTGAATATCATGTAAAAAGTTAATATAGTCTTCCAAGGCATCTAAGTGGTAATTATGGAAAATACCATTCACAGCAGCGTATACTTTTTTGTTATTTTTATGGGCTAATGCTACAGCTTCTTGCATAGCATCACGATTAAATTCTCCCGGCAGTCTTAAACCAAATTTTTGTTCACCAATAACAAATGCGTCTGCACCTTTATCTATTAGTGTTTCCATATGAGTTATTGACTTAGGAGTAACTAATAATTCAACCATAGTCATTCTCCTTTTATAGATATTGCTAATCCATCATCCATATTTATAAAGTTTGTTGTAAATTGAGATTGCTCCATCAACCATTCATTGTACTGTTGCACTTTCTTAACCATTTGTTTCACATTTCTCGAACGAACAACGTCTATATTTGAAACAAATCCATGATATAAAACATTATCAGTAACCACAATTCCACCTTTTTTTAATAACGGTGTATATAGTTGGAAAAATTTCATTGATTGTGCTTTAGCTGCGTCGATAAATATCATATCATATTGTTTGTCATTGACTTGTTCAAATGCATTCAAAGCATCGTATTCAATTAAACGGATTTGATTCTGGTATCGATACTTTTTTATGAACTTTTTTGCAAGATGAATCATGTCTTCATTTCGTTCAATTGTTGTTACATTTATATCTTTCGAAATATTAGCGAATTGCATTGAACTATAACCAATGGCTGTACCAATTTCTAAAATATTTTTAGTTCTATTCATTCGAATGAGTTGTCTTATCAAATCAAGTGTTAATTTATCTACAATAGGAACTTGATTTTCTTCAGCATAAACTCTAAGTTCTTCGATTTCAGTATCAATTGATTGATGTAATTGTGCTAAATATTTTTGATTTGAATCCATATCATTAAAACTTCCTTTATCATTAACAATTACAAAAACAAAATAAATCAGCCCATGTATTGATTATGTTGATAGTTAATCAATGAAAATGACTGATTATAATAGTAATTCTTCTATACTTTTATATTAGAAGTAAATATGAGTATTCATAGAAATTAACTTTAGACATTTTACCATAATTCAAAGATTTTTATAAGAGGCAATTATACGAATATGTCTCCAAGCATTATTATTA
Organism: Staphylococcus epidermidis; assembly: GCF_006742205.1. Taxonomy (NCBI): domain Bacteria; kingdom Bacillati; phylum Bacillota; class Bacilli; order Caryophanales; family Staphylococcaceae; genus Staphylococcus; species Staphylococcus epidermidis. Next base: position 1,209,356 of record NZ_AP019721.1, on the reverse strand, counting down.
GTAGGGTAAATTTAAATAATTCTAATATTAAAATGCCTGGGACAGCATTGATTGTCTCAGGCATTTTGAAAGTAATTTAAGATGGTAACTAAGTTGAAAATTTAATAATATTAAACTTTCCCTCTCAATATAATTCCTTGATGTAAGAGACCTAGAATCTCAATTACACTTCTCATACAACATCTTTTAAAGATTATTCGTTAATCTCAGTATTTACAACTTCTTCAATCATATCCCATTCTTCATCTGTTTCAATAGGGACTAATTTCCCACCATCACCAGACTCATCAGGTTCATTTATCATTGGTACAAGTTCAATCATATCTTCGTCATCTGATTGTGCACCTTCTTCTGCAAGAACGACATATTCTTTTTTGAATTCTGGATGATAAAATTCTAACATTTTACGGTATAAAACTTCATTTCCGTTTTCATCATATAACGTAAGTAATTCCTCTTCATTATTTATTGTTAACTCAGCATCGTGATTATGTTCTGTCATTTTTAATTTCTCCTTTATTGAATAGAATCTAAATAGCCTTGTAAAATAAATACAGCTGCCATTTTATCTATTACCTTTTTTCTTTTTTGTCTTGAAACATCTGCTTCAAGTAAAGATCTTTCAGCAGCCATTGTACTTAAACGTTCGTCCCACATAACAATATCAATAGAAGGGATAGACTCTTGTAACTTTTCTTTATATTTTATTGAAGCCTCTCCCCGAAAACCTATTGAATTGTTCATATTCTTGGGCAAGCCAATAACAACAGTTCCAACTTGATTATCTTTAATAATCTTCACGAGTTGATCAATTCCTAAATCATCTTGTTCTTCGTTGATACGGAGTGTGTCTAACCCTTGAGCAGTCCAACCCATAAGGTCACTTATAGCAATGCCAACAGTTTTACTTCCAACATCTAGTCCTAAAATTTTATGCTTTAGCATATTAATTCTTAGACTCTTTTAAATAGTTTGAAACGAGTTCTTCCATAATTACATCACGGTCTATATGACGTATTTGGTTTCTTGCTTCATTTTGACGTGGAATATATGCAGGATCTCCAGATAATAAGTAACCCACTATTTGATTAACTGCATTATATCCACGTTCTTCTAATGTACGATGGACATTCTGAAGAACTGATTTGACATCTTCCTTTGGAATTTCTTCATAACTAAATTTCATTGTTTTATCAAAATTTTCCATATACGACACTCCTTAATAAGCGTATTCTGACTCACTTTAATTCTACACCATTATTCATTGGAGTTATAGATTTTTAATGTAATCTTTAATAAAGCGTAATGCTTCTGTTATTTTTTCAGGTTGAGTTCCGCCACCTTGAGCCATATCAGGACGACCTCCACCTTTTCCACCAATAATTGGTGTCATGTTTTTGATAAGATCTCCAGCTTTTACTTGATTTGTAAGTGATTTTGGTACTGTAGCAATTACAGAAACCTTTCCATCAACTTGTCCGACTAACACTATAATAGTATCTTGAAGTTTAGATTTAAAGTCATCCATAGTTGAACGTATCGCTTTTGGATTTGGAATTTCTACTTCTGTTGCTAAAACTTTCAAATTATTAATCAACTCAACCTGTTCTTCAATGTTCCCCATCTTTAGTGATGTTATTTCTTTGTTGCGTTGTTCTAATTGTTTAAGCAGTCCTTTTTCTTCTTCTTGAAGTTGTTTAACTTTTTCAACTACTTGGTTATCGGATTTAACTTTTAAATGATTTTTAATATTATTAAACTGTGTTTCAATTTCTTCAAGATGTAAGAATGCACCTTTACCTGTTAAAGCTTCAATTCTTCTAACACCGGCACCTGTTCCAGATTCACTCACAATCTTAAAGAGACCAATTTCCGCAGTATTATTCACATGTATTCCACCGCACAATTCTATTGAAAATGGTGCCATATTGACAACGCGAACAATATCTCCATATTTTTCACCAAATAAAGCCATAGCGCCTATTGATTTGGCTTCTTCAATACTCATTTCTTGAATACGGACGTCGATAGCTCTCCAAATTTCTTCATTTACTCTACGTTCTACTAAATTAATTTCTTCTTGTGTCATAGGACCAAAATGTGAGAAATCAAAACGTAGTCTTTCAGGTTCTACTAACGAACCAGCCTGATTAACATGATCTCCTAATACTTCTTTTAATGCAGCATGTAATAAATGTGTAGCACTATGATTTTTTTGAATAAGTCGTCTATCCTCTTTGTTAACACGTGCTTCTACTTTCGCGTTCTGTGTTGCTTCACCAAATTGCACAATACCTTTGTGTAAGTTTTGGCCATTAGGCGCTTTAGTTACGTCAGTTACATTTATTTCAAAGCTCTCATTACCAACTGTTCCCTTATCTGCGACCTGTCCACCACTTACTGCATAGAAAGGCGTTTCTCTTAAAATAAAGTAAATTGTTTCTCCTGCTTCAACATGTTTAACTTCTTCACCATTGTATATGATATGAGTTATTAATGATTGATAGTCCGTAGTTTCATAGCCAACAAATTGACTTTCATCTTGAATATTTTTTAGTACTTCACTTTGAACTTGCATTGATTGAGAATTCTGTCGAGCTTGTCTAGCTCGATCTCTCTGTTGTTGCATTTCCTGTTCAAAAGTAGGCATATCAACAGACAAATTTTCTTGAGTTGCTAATTCTTCAGTTAATTCTATTGGGAATCCATAAGTATCATATAACTTAAAAGCATCATGACCTTTAATAACCTGATCACTATTCTTCGCTTCTTTTATCAGTTCATTTAAAATCGTAAGACCTTCCTCAAGCGTTTCATGGAAGCGTTCTTCCTCTGATTTAATGACACGTTTAATAAAGTTGGATTTGTCTTTGACATTTGGATAATATGGTTCCATGATATCAGCGACTATATCAACAAGTTTATACATAAATGGTTCATTAATTCCTAATGATTGGCTAAAGCGAACTGCTCTGCGTAATAATCTTCTTAATACATATCCTCTACCCTCATTAGCTGGTAATGCGCCATCAGCAATTGCGAAAGAAATCGTTCTAATGTGGTCTGCGATAACTTTAAATGCAACATCTTGTGCATCATCAATTAAATATTTTTTTCCTGAAACATGTTCTACTTCCTTAATTATAGGCATAAATAAGTCTGTTTCATAATTTGTTCTTACATTTTGTGAGATAGACGTCATACGTTCTAATCCCATGCCAGTATCAATATTTTTATTTGGTAGTGGTGTGTAAGTATTGTCTTTATTGTGATTAAACTCACTAAACACTAGATTCCAAACTTCTAAATATCTTTCATTTTCACCACCAGGATACATTTCTTCAGCAGGATCATCTTTTCCATAAGCCGATCCACGATCATAGAAAATTTCTGTATTTGGTCCAGATGGTCCTTCCCCGATATCCCAAAAATTGCCTTCTATTCGAATGATGCGACTTTCCTCTAAACCAATGTCTTCATGCCAAATTCTAAAAGCTTCAGTATCTTCAGGATGAATAGTCACATATAGCTTCTCAGGTTCCATGCCCATCCATTTATCACTTGTTAGAAATTCCCAAGCAAATTCAATCGCTTCATGTTTAAAGTAGTCACCGATTGAAAAATTACCTAGCATCTCAAAAAAAGTATGATGGCGAGCAGTAAAACCGACGTTTTCTATATCGTTTGTTCGTATAGCTTTTTGAGAATTGACAATTCTTGGTTTTTTAGGAGTTTCGCGTCCGTCAAAGTATTTTTTCAAGGTAGCTACACCAGAATTGATCCACAATAATGAATCATCATCGATAGGTACAAGTGGTGCAGACGGTTCAATCATATGTCCTTTTTCTACAAAGAAATTCAAATATTTTTGCCTAATTTCACTAGCTTTCATTTTTTTCATAAATAAAAACTCTCCTTCATACGTTTTTGTTATCGCAGTTAGATAGTCATAGTTGAGTATTATTCAAGAATATAAAAACGTTCATCCACAAAGGGACGAACGTTATCGCGGTACCACCCTAGTTATAAGAATTGTGACCTATTTACATACTTGAATTTTGTTTGTCTACTATTTCTTATCACTTTGTATACTTTATTTAACTAATATAGAGTAGCATTCAATAATTTTGTTTGTACTTTTCACCAACCAGTACATCTCTATAATTCAAAAGTTATTTACTCGTCTCTATACTTACTTAATTTCATTTTATTTTCTTTTTATTGATTTGTCAACGTTCAACGAAGTCATATGGCGTCATTTCCCCCATATTAATCATTGGATCGATTTGGAAAATTGTCGACTCGTTTAATTGGATATCATTTTCTTTTTCATTTTTCAAATCCAGATGATTGTTATTTTCTTTTTGTTCGTTAATCGTTTGTTTATTTGTAGTTAAATTATCTTTGTTTTGTCCAAAATACGATTTTAACAAATCATTTAATTGCGTTAATCGTATTTGTCCATTTGTTTTTAAACCTATATCAAATGCTTCTTGTTCACCAAGCAAAACAAGTGATTGTTTAGCTCTAGTTAATCCTGTATAAAGAATGGGACGTTGTAACATCCTATAATATTGTCTAACAATAGGCATAATTACAATAGGAAATTCTGAACCTTGTGATTTATGGATAGATGTACAATATGCATGTGTTAGTTCCATTAAATCTTGTTTAGTAAATGTAATTTCATTACCTTCAAAATCTACAACTAACACATCCTTATTTAGAGCATTTTCTTTGGCCCAAAATATACCTACTATTATACCTATATCCCCATTAAATATATTATCATTAGGTCGATTAACTAACTGAAGTACTTTATCCCCTTTTCTAAACACAGCTTCACCAAATTCTATTTCACGATCATCTTGTTGCTTCGGATTAAGAATAGATTGTAGAACTTGGTTAAGTCTCTTAATACCAGCGTTACCTTTATACATAGGAGCCAAAACTTGTATATCACTCATATCATAGCCTTTAGCTACAGCGCTTTTAACTACTTTATCAACAACGTCTGGAATTTGATTCGTACCACAACGAATAAAACTACGATCATGATAACGTTTAGTAATATCGATAGGTTCATTTAATTTCATACGGTGAGCTAAGTCAATAATACTGGAACCATCTTGCTGACGATATACTTCGGTAAGATTAACACGCGGTATTATTTCAGAATCAATAAGGTCTTTAAATACCTGTCCTGGACCTACTGATGGTAACTGATCTTCATCTCCGACAAATACAATTTGTGCTTCTAAAGGCACAGCGCTTAAAAATTGATGGAACAACCAAGTATCTACCATTGACATTTCATCGATGATAATGAGTCTTGCATTGATCTCATTTTCTAAAATATCCTGTGGTTGTGTATCTTGGTTCCAACCGATTAAACGATGAATTGTCATTGCTTCTAAACCTGTCGATTCGTGAAGGCGCTTAGAAGCACGACCAGTGGGTGCAGCTAACACTACTGGATAATCATCTTCATTGTAATCATCATAATCGAGCGAGAGCCCATGTATTTCTGCATATAATTCAACTATACCTTTAATGACTGTGGTTTTACCGGTACCCGGACCACCAGTTAAAAGCATAATTTTAGAATTTATTGCTGTTTCAAGCGCTTCTTTTTGAGAGGCAGAGTAATTAACCTCATTTTGTGACTCAATATCACCAATATGTATTTGTAAATCAGACTGTTCTATTTCTTTTAATTTAGATGTGTTTGTTTTAATTCGGTATAAGTTTTGCACACTTTTCAATTCTGAATAGTATAAACTTGGAATTGATACCTGATCAGCTTCAGATATTAATTTTTTCTCTTCTGATAAAACGTCAATGATTTCTAGTAATTGCTCTGTTTCAATTGGTTTCTCAATATCTTCATTGAGTAAATTTTGTGTTGTTTCTATAACAATTGTACGAGGTAGATATGTATGTCCTTGTTTGATACATTCTTCTTCTAACGTAAATAATAATGCTGCTTTTAATCTTTCAGGTGAATGTGGCTCAATACCGACATTTCGAGCAAGTTGGTCAGCCTTATTAAAACCAATACCTTTAATGTCATATACTAATTGGTAAGGATTTTTATCTAAGACATTTAAAGTATCACCCATATAGAACTGATATATAGCCATTGATAATTTCGGACCAAACCCTAGGTCGTGTAAACGTATCATAATTTTCTCAGATTCTTGGTTTGCATTAATCTGATCAGCAATTTGCTTTTGTTTCTTCTTTGGTAAACTAGGTACACTTTCTAAGATTTCTGGACGAGTTAAAATATCATTTATAGCATTTTCACCTAGTGTATTTACAATGTTTTGAGCCGTTTTTTTACCGATGCCTTTAAATAAATCACTTGATAAGTAACTAATAATGGCTTCTTTAGTTTGAGGTAATTCTTTTTCAAATGTTTCAGCCTTTAATTGCTTACCATAACGTGGATGTTGTACGACTTGCCCTTTAAAAGTATAAACATCGCCTTCAACTACATTGGGAAGAAACCCTACCACAGTTGGCATACTATCAAATTTTTCATTTGATTCTATAGTATCTACTTTTAGAACAGTATAAAAATTATCCGTATTTTGAAATAAAATAGCATCAACTGTACCTTTGATCATTGAATAATCAAAAAGTGTAGGGTCAGACATATTATTCCTCCTCTTTCATTGTTTTGAATGTCTTTAATGCATGTTGACTAAGTAAATGTTTTTCATCAATTGATATTGCTTGTTCAAAATATGCAATTGCTTCATCTAAATTTTCATTTTTCATATATGTTGCTAAACCAAGATTATATATACCATCTACGTGCTGTGAATCGATAGAAAGAACCTTATTTAATTGTTTAATAGCTTCATCAAACATTTCGAGTTGGCATAGTACTAACCCATATTGAAACTGTACTTCTAAATCTCTATCATCGTCCATTTCAGCTGCAGTCATTAAAAATGGTAAAGCTTCTTTAAAAGCACCTAGTTGATTAAACGACATACCAATCATATAATTACAATCTTTTTTCGCTACTTCATATTGTAGTGCAGTTTGATATAGCTTTATCGCTTCGTTATAACGTTCTTCATTATAATAAATATTTGCCAAGTTATAATAAACAGCACCATTTTCAGGTTCAATAGTTAATGCCTTTTGGAAAAAACGTTCTGCTTTTTCAATTTCTCCAACATCTGATAATACAATACCTGCGTTAATATAATTTTCAACAATGGCCGGATTTTCTTCTATATTTTCAAACAAGTCTTTCAAAGCGGTATCTAATTTACCATCTTTAATATTTTGGTATATCTTACTTTGTTCGTGCATCTTTTCTCCCTCATTTCTACACGATTATAACATGATTATTTTAAATATGTATTTTCAGGATATTTAAGTTAATTTTTCTTTATTTATATATTTTCATGAAAAAACAAGTCATAAAAAAACCGTTAATACAAGAATTTCTCATGAATTAACGGTATAAACAATTTATACAACGTAACTTAATTGACCTTCGTTTTTATAAACATCATCAATTGTAGCGCCACCTAAACATACTTCTTGATTATAGAAGACAACTGCTTGACCAGGTGTAATCGCTCTAACTGGTTCAGCAAAAGTTACTCTAATAGAATTCTCGTTTTCGCGTTGAACATAAACTTTAGTATCTTTTTGGCGATAACGGAATTTAGCTGTACATTCAAAACCTTTTTCCAAATCAATTTCACTTGGATTAACAAATGAATAATCAGAAGCTATGAGATAATCACTATAAAGTGCATCATGGTGAAATCCCTGTTCAACATATAATACGTTATCATTTAAATTTTTACCTACAACAAACCATGGATCTCCATCTCCACCGATGCCTAAGCCGTGACGTTGACCAATTGTATAATACATCAATCCACTATGCTGTCCCATTTTTTTTCCATTTAATGTCAACATTTCACCAGATTGAGCTGGTAGGTAATGTGATAAAAATTCTTTAAAGTTTCTTTCACCAATAAAACAAATACCTGTTGAGTCTTTTTTCTTGGCAGTAGCTAAATTTTGCTCTTCTGCAATACGTCTTACTTCACTTTTTTCAATATCTCCAATTGGGAACATGACTTTGGATAGTTGTTCTTGGGATAATTGATTTAAAAAGTAGGTTTGGTCTTTATTATTGTCAACACCTCTTAGCATTTCAACATGCCCATCATCATGACGACGTATACGAGCATAATGACCTGTAGCGACATAATCAGCGCCTAATTTTAAAGCATGTTCTAAAAATGCTTTAAATTTAATTTCTTTATTACACATCACATCAGGGTTAGGTGTACGACCTTTTTTATATTCATCAAGAAAATAAGTAAATACTTTATCCCAATACTGTTCTTCAAAATTAACAGCGTAGTATGGGATGCCAATTTGATTACATACTGCAATCACGTCATTATAATCCTCAGTGGCTGTACACACCCCATTTTCATCAGTATCGTCCCAATTTTTCATAAATATACCTATTACATCATAACCTTGTTCTTTTAACAAGTATGCAGTAACAGAGCTATCCACTCCACCAGACATGCCCACAACTACGCGTATATCTTTGTTAGACACTATGATTCCTCCTTAAATTTATGATAGATTTTATGAATTTCAGCTACAATATATTTAATTTCTTGCGTTGTTGTTTGTTCATTAAAGCTAAAACGTACTGAATGTTTTGCTCGTTCTTCATCTTCAAACATAGCTGCAAGTACATGAGATGGAGTCGTTGAACCTGCTGTACAAGCAGAACCTGAAGATACATATACATGGGCTAAATCCAATAATGTTAACATTGTTTCAACATCTATAAATGGAAAATAAATATTTAAAATATGACCCGTTGAATCTGTCATTGAACCGTTTAATTCAAATGGAATTGCCCTTTCCTGTAACTGAACTAAAAATAATTCTTTTAAATTCATTAAATGAACATTATTTACATCTTGATTGGTTATAGCTAATTCAAGTGCCTTTGTTAATCCAACAATTTGAGGTAAATTTTCTGTACCTGCTCGACGTTTGGTTTCTTGTTCACCACCAAGTTGATTATATGCTATTGGTGTATGCTCTTTTACTAATAGTAGACCAACACCTTTAGGACCACCAAATTTGTGTGCTGAAATACTCATTGTATCAATTTTAAAATTATGAAAATCTAAATCTAAATGTCCAATTGCTTGAACAGCATCAACATGGAATAACGCATGAGTGTCTCCAATAATATCTTCAATATCATAAATATTTTGTACTGTTCCAATCTCATTATTTACAAACATAATTGATACTAAAATTGTTCTATCATTAATTGTTTCTTTTAATTGGTCTAAATCAACTGCACCAGTATCATCTACATCTAGATACGTAACATCATAACCTTCTTTTTCAAGTTGCTCATATACGTGTAATACTGAATGGTGTTCAATTTTGGTAGTAATAATATGATTACCTAATTGTTCATTCGCTTTCACTAATCCTTTAATAGCAGTGTTATTCGATTCTGTTGCACCACTTGTAAATATTACTTCATTCGGATTCGCTCCCAACAATTGTGCAACTGTACGACGTGACTGATCAAGATATTTGCGTGCATCTCTACCAATAGAATGTATTGACGATGGATTACCAAAATGAGATTGATATATTTCCATCATAGCATCTATTACTTCTGGTTTTACTGGCGTAGTCGCAGCATAATCTGCGTATACTTCCATGTTTGGACACTCCTTGTCAAATTATCAATGTTCCTATAATAGCACCATTATTTGTTTATTTCTACTTTTCTGTTTTACCAATGAAAAAATTTATGTCATTTAAATTTTAACATCTAACCTACCAATTTATCGAATATCATTTTTGTATATAAAATTAAAATAATTTGAGCAATTCAATATTGAAAATCAAAAATGATTGTTATACTTCAATTATTATTAATTATGGAAAGGAAGCATCATGTATGAAAAATATAAAATTATCTGCGTTAAACTTAGTACCTATACGTGAAGGTCAAGAAGATAAAGATGCAATTAACGATATGGTTACACTCGCTCAAGCATTAGATGATTTAGATTATGAGCGCTACTGGATTGCAGAGCATCATAATGCTCCAAATTTAGTTAGTTCAGCTACTTCTCTATTAATTCAACATACATTAGAACATACTCATTCTATCAAAGTAGGTTCTGGAGGCATAATGTTACCGAATCATGCACCACTAGTCGTAGCAGAACAATTTGGGACATTGGAAACATTATTCCCTCAACGTGTGGACTTAGGATTAGGACGTGCTCCTGGTACAGATATGATGACAGCGAGCGCATTAAGAAGAGATCAGCATAATGGTGTTTATCAATTCCCTGAAGAAGTTGAACAACTGCAACAATATTTTGGACCGAGTCATCAACAAGCATATGTACGTGCTTATCCTGCGGTAGATAAAAATGTCCCAATGTATATTCTAGGTTCATCTACAGATTCTGCACATTTAGCTGCACGTAAAGGGTTACCATATGTTTTTGCAGGACATTTTGCTCCACAACAAATGAAGGAAGCACTACAAATTTATAGAGAATTATTTGAACCTTCAGAAGTACTTGATAAACCTTATGTAATTGTTTGTTTAAATACAATTGTGTCAGATTCTGATGAACAAGCAGAATATTTAGCAACTACGATGTCTCAAATAATGGTAAGTATAACACGAGGAAAAATGCAACCTGTCCAACCACCAACAGATGATTTAAAGGCCCTATTAACACCACGCGAATATGAATTAGCACAACAACGTTTAAAAGGGTCACTTATAGGATCTGAAGATACAGTTAAACAAAAACTTGAATCGTTCATAAAAGAGTACGGGGATATCGATGAACTTATGGCAATTAGTTATATCTATGATCAAGACAAACAAATAGAATCATATCGAAGATTAGAACGTGCAATTAAATCATAGTAAAATGTTAACATCTTACCAATGATTATAAGGGATTAGACAATCATTATTGTCTCACTCTTTTGATGAATTTTAATAAATTAAATATGATTTTCATAACTTATTTATAAGTCATTTTGTATTAAAAAATTAATAGCTACCAACAAAGTTTGAAACTTTGTTGGTAGCTATTTAACCTTTTAAAATAATTAGAGACTTTTTATTTATCCTTTTTGTCCTTTTTATCTTTGTTGTCTTCGCCACCTGTATATTCATTTATTTTATCTTTTACTTTGTTAACTTGTTCGTTATCACTATCTTTAAATTTTTCAGCAGCTTCTTTAGCTTTATCCATAAAACTCATAAAATTTACTCCTCTCAGTTATAAAAGTTTATTTATAGCAACATTAAAATGGATTAAAAATGTGAATCCATGATTGCTATGCTTTGTTATAACCTTATAAAATGTTAGTTAAACATTACAGGTAAAATTTTTACGAGTAAATAATGAATGGAGATATCTATGTATCTATTTAACCACTATAAAATTTAAATATAGAACATATAACCCTCTAAGTCTTCATTCGTATCTTTGTAATCTGCAAGATATTTTAATGTAGTATGATCTAAAACATCTCTTACAGCATCTCTCATTCTAATCCATAGTTGCTTTTGTGCAGGCGGTTCTGAATCAATACTTTCTACAAACGTAATCGGTCCTTCTAGTAATCGGATAATATCTCCTGCAGTAATTTCTTCTGATGGAACTCTAAGTTGATAACCACCTTTAGCACCTCGAACGCTTCGAATTAATCCAGCATTTCTTAAAGGGCCTACTAATTGTTCAAGATATAAATCACTTAGTTTATTTTCTTCAGCAATTGTTTTTAGTGATACACAACCTTGACCCTCTCTTTTAGCAAGAGATATCATCAATGTTAATCCGTATCTCCCTTTTGTTGATATTTTCATTGTATAACCTCACTTAATTCGAATAGTATCTGATACCATTCTACCATTTTTTACGTTAATATAATATTAGAAAGGTGTGAAAAATGTGAGTACAGAACCATTAGCCTCTCGAATGAGACCGAAAAATATAGATGAAATTATATCTCAACAACACCTGGTTGGTCCGAAAGGTATAATAAGAAGGATGGTAGATACTAAACGTCTTTCTTCTATGATTTTTTATGGTCCACCTGGAATTGGTAAAACAAGTATTGCAAAAGCAATTTCAGGCAGTACACAATTTAAATTCAGACAATTAAATGCCGTAACAAATACAAAGAAAGATATGCAGCTAATTGTCGAAGAAGCTAAGATGTCAGGACAAGTTATCTTACTATTAGATGAAATTCATCGTTTAGACAAAGCTAAACAAGATTTTTTATTACCACATCTTGAAAATGGCAAAATTGTATTAATAGGTGCAACAACTTCAAATCCTTATCATGCGATAAATCCAGCGATACGATCTAGAGCACAAATATTTGAGCTTTACCCATTAGATCAAGATGATATAAGATTGGCATTAGATAGAGCTATAAATGATAAGGAAAGAGGTTTAAGTACTTATCATCCTATTGTAGATGAAGATGCTATCGAATATTTTTCAACGCAAAGCCAAGGCGACGTTAGGAGTGCATTAAACGCTTTGGAATTAGCTGTACTAAGTGCTCATATTGGTGAAGAAAACGAAAGACATATTACATTAGATGACGCAAAAGATTGCTTACAAAAAGGTGCTTTTGTAAGTGATAAAGATGGAGACATGCATTATGACGTCATGAGCGCTTTTCAAAAATCAATTAGAGGTAGTGATGTCAATGCAGCACTCCACTACTTAGCACGTCTAATTGAAGCTGGTGACTTACCTACAATCGTACGTCGATTACTTGTAATTAGTTATGAAGATGTTGGGTTAGCATCACCTAATGCTGGTCAGAGGACTTTAGCAGCAATACAATCAGCTGAACGTCTAGGTTTTCCAGAAGCACGAATTCCCCTTAGTCAAGCTGTAATAGAATTATGCTTATCACCTAAATCAAATTCTGGTATCACAGCAATAGATAAAGCTCTTGGCGATATAAGAAATGGACATATAGGTCAAATACCGGATTATCTGAAAGACGGTCATTATTCAGGTGCTAAAAAGTTAGGACGGGCTATAGGTTACAAATATCCTCATAACTATGAAAATGGTCATGTTGTACAACAGTACTTACCAGAAAAATTAAAAAACAGAGTGTATTATGAACCAAAAACCACATCAAAAAGTGAACAACAATTTAAAACAATTTACGATAACTTACGAAATAAAACATAATTTTATTCATTGAAAATATGTAGTTGAAATTAATATCTTAGATGCAAAAAACCTGGGACAATACTGATGCCTCAGGTTTTTTTACTATGAGTTGTTGTAGATTTATTTAAAATACATTTTGTTTTTTTTAAACTATGAATCAAATTTCACAAAAATAGAAGATGATGATTTTCTTGCAATGAGATAGATAACTTTAATTTTGTCCTTTATCTTTAATTCGCCTTACAGGTATATCTTTTAAAATATCGTTGACAACGTAGCTTGCACAAATAAGGCCTACTACACTTGGAACAAATGCATTAGAAGATGGAGGCATTTGCCCTTTTCTATTGATTGCATTTTTATCTCCTACTGTTTCTTTTACGTCCTCGCGAATAACAATAGGACTTTCATCAGAAAATACTACTTTAACACCTTTACGAATACCAAGGCGTTTTAAACGATTTCTAATTACTTTAGCCATAGGATCAGTATGTGTTTTTGAAATATCTGCAATTTCAAAACGTGTCGGGTCAGTCTTATTTGCTGCACCCATACTTGAAATTAACTCAATTCCTCTTTCTAAACACTCTTTCATGAGATGAACTTTATAAATGATTGTATCGCTTGCATCAATAAAATAATCAATATCATAATTATTGAAGATATCTTTGTATGTTTCCTCGGTATAAAACATATGCAAAGAAGTTACTTTACAATCGGGATTTATTAATTTGATTCTTTCTTCCATTAGCGTGACTTTACTTTGACCAATAGTTGAAGTCAGTGCATGAATTTGCCTGTTCACATTTGTAATATCGACATCATCTTTATCTATAAGTATGATGTGCCCTATATTAGTCCGAGCCAATGCCTCAGCTGCAAATGACCCGACGCCACCAACACCTAAAACTGCAACAGTCTTATTTTTTAGTAAGTTCAGCCCTTCTTGTCCTATTGCTAATTCATTCCTTGAAAATTGATGTTTCATCTTTAGCTCCTTTGATTCCAATTCATTATATCTATGCTTCTTTATAATTATATACATAAAAATACGCAAGACAAAAGTCTTGCGTACCGATAGAGTCCGTTGATGCCGTAGTTATAAATAGCTTGATCATTCGGCCTGCTATATACAGGTGGGTGCCCTGTTTCTCGTTTTGCAAGTCCTCCTATAGAGGCGTGTGCGCTGCGAGAAAACCTATTGGGCTCCCTGATCAAAGAGTGTTAGGCCCAAATAAAAAGCAAACTTACGAACACCACAGATGACTATCTTATGAAAATATCATACCACAATTTAAAAAGAGAAGTAAATTTTAAAGACTTATCATTTAACTCAAATGTGTATTATTTTCTCGTGTATTCTAAACTAGTTACCAAAATTATAATATAATGTCTGATTAATTATATTACACACCGATGTTTTATATTCAATTCGTACAATTAAGCTCTCTGTGCTAATTTCTTAAGAAACATTAAATTAAGGCCCTAGTCCCAACTTGCTCTGCCTGTTGAATTTCTTTGTGAAATTCTCTTTGTTGGGGCCCTAGTGTCTGATTCTTAGTGAGAGTTCTTGGAGTTGTTTATCAGATACTTCTCCTGGAGCGTCAGTTAAAAGACATGTAGCTGATGCTGTTTTAGGGAATGCAATTGTATCTCTCAAGTTTGTTCTATTTGTTAATAACATCACAAGTCTATCTAAACCTAACGCGATGCCACCATGAGGTGGAGCACCGTATTTAAAAGCATCTAATAAGAAACCAAATTGTTCTTGAGCTTGTTCATTAGTAAATCCTAATACTTCAAACATTTTTTGTTGCAATTCACCATCGTGTATTCTTATAGAACCACCACCAAGTTCATAACCATTTAGAACAATATCATAAGCGTTGGCTTGTACATTTTCAGGTTCAGTGTCTAGCTTTTCGATATCTTCTCTTTTAGGTGAAGTAAATGGATGATGTGCTGCTACATAACGTTTTGCATCTTCATCATACTCTAATAACGGCCAATCAGTTACCCATAAGAAATTTAATTTTGATTCATCAATTAAACCTAATTCTTTTGCTAATTTAATTCTTAAAGCCCCTAAACTTTGAGCAACAACATTAGGTTTATCAGCTACAAACATTACTAAATCTCCAGGTTTAGCTTCTGTTAACTGTTTAAGTGTTTCAACATTAACATCTTCGAAAAATCTAGCAATTGGGCCACTTAAACCATCATCAACAACTTTAACCCAAGCTAATCCTTTTGCACCATATATATTTACAAACTCTGTTAATGCATCCATGTCTTTACGTGTATATTTATTTGCAGCGTCTTTTGCGACAATTGCTTTAATTTCGCCGTTGTTATCTACCGTATCTTTAAAAACTTTAAAATTCATTTCTTTACCAAGCTGTGACACATTGATAAGTTCCATACCGAAACGAGTGTCAGGTTTATCTGAACCAAAACGGTCCATAGCCTCTGCATATGTCATACGTGGGAATGGGCCACTAACGTCTATTCCTTTTACATCTTTTACAACCTTACGTAACATATCTTCACCCATGGCTATGATATCTTCTTGATCGACAAAACTCATTTCAATATCAACTTGAGTGAATTCTGGTTGACGATCTGCACGTAAGTCTTCATCACGGAAACATTTAACAATTTGATAATATTTATCAAAACCACTTATCATTAATAGTTGTTTAAATAATTGTGGTGATTGTGGCAACGCGTAAAATTCACCCTCGTGTACACGGGAAGGTACTAGATAATCTCGCGCACCCTCAGGTGTTGATTTTGTTAATACTGGTGTTTCAATATCGAAGAAGCCATTATTATCTAAGTATTGACGGATAGAACGCGTAGTTTGATGTCTCATTTTAAAAGTTTGCGCTAATTCTTGTCTACGTAAATCTAAATATCTATATTTTAATCGAATATTTTCATCAACGTTTACATTTTCTTCATTAATTGAAAATGGAGGTGTTTCTGATTTGTTAATAATCTCAATATTTGAAACTTGAACCTCAACTTGACCTGTTTTGATTTTTGGGTTAATAGTTTCAGCATCACGTTTTGTTACTACACCTTCAACTTCGACTACATATTCTGAGCGTACTGTTTCAGCAACTTGCAATGCTTCTTCGGAAAAGTCAGGATTAAAAACTATTTGGACAATACCTTCACGATCTCTTAAATCAACAAAAATTAATCCACCTAAATCTCGTCTGTTATGAACCCAACCTTTTAATGTTACTTTTTCGTTTAAAAATTCTTCTGTGACTAAACCACAATACGTTGTTCTTTTATTCATTTTTAGACTTCCTTTCTACTTTTAAAATAATTAACCAATTCGTCTAATTGTACATTTTCTGATTCGCCTGAAATCATGTTTTTCACACCAATTTCATTATTTTCAAGCTCTTGATCTCCAATTACTACTGTATATTTAGCATTAAGACGGTCAGCTTGTTTCATTTGTCCTTTAATTTTTCTGTTTAGATAATCCTTATCTACTTTTATTCCATTTCTTCTTAAATCATTGATTAACTTAACAGCATAACGATCGGCATCTTCTCCCATTGTCACAACAAATAAATCAAAATCTTCACTTACATCTAATGAAATACCTTCTTCATCAAGTGCCATCAATAATCTTTCAATACTTAGTGCAAACCCAATACCTGTTTCATCTGGACCATCTAATAATTGTAACAACCCATTATATCGACCACCACCACATAATGTAGTGATAGCTCCATCATACTCTGGATTATCAATCATTAATTCAAAGGCAGTATGAGTATAATAATCTAACCCACGAACTAAGTTAGGATCTTCAACATAAGATATGTTCAAATTATCAAGATGTAATTTAACTTGTTCATAATAAGATTTAGAATCATTATTGAGATAATCTGTGATACGGGGTGCATTTTTTACTGCTTCTTTATCTCTATCGATTTTACAATCTAAAATTCTCATAGGATTAGTGTGTAATCTTGATTGACAATCTGAACAAAATGTATCAATCACAGGTTCAAAATGTTTTACTAATGCTTCGTTATATTCTTTACGTGATTCACTATCACCAATACTATTGATAACTAACTTTAAATGCTTTAATCCGAAAGACTCATATATATGCATAACCATAGCGAGTATTTCAGCATCAATACTAGGATTTTCCGCTCCTATTGCTTCGACACCAAATTGGTTAAATTGGCGATATCTTCCTTTTTGTTTACGTTCGTATCTAAACATAGGACCATTGTAGTAAAGTTTGATAGGTTGATTGGGTTCACCTTGCATTTTGTGTTCAATATATGAACGTACAACGGCTGCAGTTCCTTCAGGACGTAATGTTAAACTACGATCCCCTTTATCTTTAAATGTATACATTTCCTTTTGAACAACGTCAGTAGAATCCCCCACGCCTCTTGCAAAAAGTTCAGTACTTTCAAAAATTGGCGTTCTTATTTCTTTATAATTATACAATTCCATTAATGTGTGTAATCGATTTTCAATGTAACGCCATTTAGCAGAATCTTGCGGCAAGATATCTTGGGTACCTCTTGGCATCTTAATCATAAAACTCTCTCCTTTATTATTAAAAAAGATTAAAATAGTCTTTTATTTTCATATGGGTTATAAAAAATTAAAAAGTCCCTTGTATAGTGCAAAACTATACAAGGGACGATTCACCGTGTTGCCACCCTATTTGATTATACTGATAAAAGCATAATCCACTCAAAACGCTTAACGTGCGCTATCCGACTTTTAATTAAAAGTACCTCTTCTTGCGTTCAAATTTTTAAATTACTAAGTACAATCTTACAGCCAAGGATTGTATTTCTACGCATTAAATGCTACCTACTTCATTTAAAATTTCAAGAATCATATCGGTTTTATTTATAAAGTTCAACAATAATGATAACGATTTTTAGAATAATTTGCAAGGTCTAGGACGAGAAATATTGTTTTAAACCATCAACAATAGCTTGTTCAACCACTTGTCTATGTAATTGATCATTAATCATTGATTCATCAGTAGGATTACTTATATAGCCTAACTCTAACAGTACTGCTGGTATATCTGTCTGTCTCAACACTTGATAATTTTGTTGTCTAGAACCTCGATTTGTCAATAATGCCTTCTTTTGAATTGCAGAATTTAAAGTTTGTGCAAGTGATTCTTGCTTGTCTTTAAACCAATAAACAGTCACTCCATTGGCATTTGAAGAATCAAGCGCATCATTATGTATACTAATAAATGCGTCACCCTTTATATTTCTATCATCTAGGGACACATATTTATCATTGGAACGAGTCATTTTTACATGAGCACCTTCCTTATTTAATAACTTTTTTAATTCTTTAGCAGTTTTAAGTGTGTAATTTTTTTCGAGACTTTTAGATGGTGTACTACTTGAGGCGCCCTGATCACTTCCACCATGACCAGGGTCAAGTACAATTGTTTTTCCTTTTAGAGGGTTTGACGAAAGTGATTGATCAGCTGGAATGTTCAAATTTGTGTGCCAACCAGCAACCCAGCCTTTCTCAGTGCCAGCGTGATTTTGAACTTCAATCCATTTCCCTTTTCGATCTATTTTCTTAAAACTTTTGCCTTTTTCTATTTTATAAATAACAGGATAGGCGGCATTAGGTCCTGTTCTTAACTCAGCATTCTCAGTTATAGTAATTTGACCTGTATCTTCATCACTTAAATTAACAAACATAAAAAGTAAAATTAAAAATATAATAAAAATTACAATTACTACGAGCGTAAGTCGATTTTTTAGACCATGTTTAGTTAGCCATGAATCTATTTTCTTCATATTATTTTCCCATCCTGCGATTCATAAATCAATGTGACAGGTCCATCGTTATTAATTTCAACATTCATATGTGTTCCAAACTCACCTGTTTTGACAATTAAGCCATAACCTTCTAATTCTTTATTAAATTTTTGATATAAGTCTTTAGCTTGTTCTGGAGCTTTAGAATTTGAGAATCCAGGTCTATTCCCCTTTTTAACATCAGCGTATATAGTAAATTGGGAAACTGAAAGAATTTCTCCTTCAACTTGTTGAATATTTAAATTCAATTTGTCATTTTCATCTTCAAAGAGACGTGCATGAGCAATCTTTCTTGCGATGACTTTTACATCCTCTTCAGTAGAATTTTGACCTACTCCTACAAGTAAACAATAGCCTTTATTAATTTGGTTATCAATTGTATCATTCGTAACTCTAGCATTTTTAACTCTTTGTACAATTATCTTCATATCTTTTGCACCTCTAGTTCCAAACTCTAGATACTGTATAAACGTCACCTAGTTGTTTAATTTTTTCAACGACACGGTACACATCATTGACATTTTTTACCATCACACTAATATTAATTACTGCATTTTTATCAATGTCTGAACGCCCAGATACTTTAATCAAGCTTCCAGCAGTAGAATTTACAGCTTGTAATACTTCATTAAGCAAGCCATTTCTATCATATGCAGTAACTTCTAAATCAACTTGATATTGTTGTGTTGAATCTTTAGATTTTACCCACTCTACCGAAATCAATCGATCTGTCTCATTTTTTATATTTGGACAATCTGTACGATGAACTTTAATCCCGTGTCCTTTAGTGATATAACCAACAATATCATCACCTGGTATAGGATTACAACATTTTGATAACTTGATTAAGACGTTTTCTAATCCCTCAACATATACACCACTGTCTGTGGTAATATCTTTTTTTATAGGTACAGATTTTGTAACTTCCTGCGCCTCATTTAATGCCTTTTGTTTATCTAATATTCTTTGTCGTTCAGTTAATTTATTGACGATTTGTATTGATGTAACACCACCGAATCCAACAGCTGCGTACAAATCTTCATCATTAGCAAAATGATATTTTTCATTAACGACTTCTAAATTTTTCTCAGTTAGAATATCTTCAACACGGAATCCTTGTTCTTTAATCTCCGCTTCTACCATAAATTTACCTTTTTCAATATTAGAAGAACGATCTTGTTTTTTAAAGAAACTTTTGATTTTACTTTTGGCACTAGAAGATTTTACAATTTTCAACCAGTCTCTACTTGGACCGTAAGAATGTTTACTTGTACGAATCTCTATAATATCACCAGTTTGTAGAACATAATCTATAGGTACGATTTTACCATTAACCTTAGCACCAATCATTTTATTTCCTACTTCACTGTGTATTGCATAAGCAAAATCAATTGGTACTGCACCATAAGGTAACTCTATAACATCACTAGCTGGAGTAAATGCATATACCTTATCGCTCTGTAAATCATATTTTAAGGATTCCATAAATTCTTGCGCATCTGCAGAAGTATGGTCGGTTTCAGCAAGTTCTTTTAACCAATTAAGCTTATTTTGAAAATCCTGTGTTTTTTGATTAACTGTCTTACCTTCTTTATAAGCCCAATGTGCAGCAACACCATGTTCAGCGATTTCATGCATTTCGTGCGTTCTAATTTGTATTTCTAAAGGATCGCCATTGGGTCCAACTACAGTGGTATGTAGTGATTGATACATATTTTGCTTAGGCATAGCTATATAATCTTTAAAACGTCCAGGCATCGGTTTCCATAATGTATGAACTAAACCAAGTGTCGCATAACAATCATTTATCGAATTAACTATAATACGTATAGCAAGCAAATCAAATATTTGATCGAATTGCTTTTTTTGTTTTATCATTTTGCGGTATATACTGTAAATATGTTTTGGTCTACCGTTAATTTCGCCCGAAAGATTCATTTTAGTCATTTCGTTTTTAATTTTATTGATTGCATTTGTAATGTAAGCTTCGCGTTCACTACGTTTTTTCTTCATAAGATTAACGATGCGGAAATATTGCACACTGTCAATATATCTCAGCGCTGTATCTTCAAGTTCCCACTTTATCGTGTTGATTCCGAGACGATGTGCTAAAGGAGCATAGATTTCTAAGGTTTCCTTAGAGATTCTTACCTGCTTCTCTCTTGGCATTGCCTTTAAAGTTCTCATATTATGAAGCCGATCTGCTAACTTCACTAAAATTACGCGTACATCTTTAGCAATAGCAATAAATAGTTTACGATGATTTTCTGCTTGTTGTTCTTCCTTAGAGCGATACTTAACCTTTTTAAGTTTAGTTACTCCGTCTACTATTCGTGCAATTTCTTCATTAAACATATCTTTAACATCTTCAAATGTATAAGAAGTATCTTCAATCACATCATGTAGAAACCCAGCGACAATAGTGGGTCCGTCTAAACGCATCTCTGTTAAAATCCCTGCAACTTGAATAGGATGCATAATATAAGGTAAGCCATTTTTTCTAAATTGACCCTTATGTGCCTCATAAGCTATATGATAACTTTTGAGAACATATTCATATTCACTTGTTGATAAATATGATTTAGCTTTATAAAGCACCTCATCCGCGCTATATGGATACTCGTTATTCACTTTAATGACACCCCACTCAATTCATTACTTTCGTTTAGTACTCATGTTGCAAAGATGTTTAACATACCACATGAAAGTACTTATTCATTGTTTTGTATTCATTTTACCATAAATCATTTATAGCTTAAGAAAGTAGAAAGGTTCTACATATATCAAATTATCATGTTCAACTATATAATTGAAACTCATTTATTAACTTTCTAAATAATAGTTTCATGATACTACAATATGACTTACAAATAAATAAATGATGTTAAACTTTAATCACACATTTAAATTTACATTTAAGTTGTCGGTCCCAATTAAAAATTTAAAACACATATTTTTATTAAATATCGTTTTAAAACTATGTCCAATTAAAAATAGAGATGAAATACTTAGCTAATATTCATAGCAATTATAAAGTAAATTATAATAACATTGATAATCATTTAATACATTAAGGCATTAAGGTTTTCCAAAAGATTAATGAGCCTGATATTATTTTTTCAGGCTCATAAAAATCTATATTTTATTATTTTTATTCATCATATGAAATCAAACTCATCACATCATAATCTTTTATTTTATCAATTCCATTCAAATATTTAAGTTCAATAATAAAAGCAATACCTACAACTATACCACCTAATTGTTCAACAAGCTTTATTGCAGCTTCAATAGTTCCACCTGTAGCTAGTAAATCATCAGTGATTAAAACTCGTTGTCCTGGTTTAATCGCGTCTTTATGCATAGTTAATACGTTAGTTCCATATTCTAAATTATATTCATAACGAATAACTTCTCGAGGTAGTTTTCCTTCTTTACGTACTGGAGCAAATCCAATACCCATTGAGTAAGCAACTGGACACCCTATTATGAATCCTCTGGCTTCAGGACCAACTACTATATCTATATTTTTTTCCTTTGCGTATTCAACAATTTGATCCGTAGCATATCCATAAGCTTCACCATTATCCATTATAGTTGTTATATCCTTAAAGCTTACACCTGCTGAAGGCCAATCTTTTACTTCTGAAACATATTGTTTTAAATCCATTGTTTTTCCTCCTGAAAGCTATGTTAACTTTGATATTATCCATTCTTTTATATTTAAAAAATCATCATAGAGAAGACGTTCTTCTACTTCCATACGTGCTCGTCTCATTTGGTAAATACGACTATTTTCTATATCTTGTTTATTTGGCGCTGGATTTATCTTAATCAATCCCTTTTCGTCGTAAATAAACTCCAATTCTTTAAAGACTTTAAGCATGAATGTTAATATTTCTGGCTTAATATTTAAGTACTCACAAAGCAGCATACCTTCTTTAATTAAGTCAGTTTCTTTTTTGTTTATTAAAGCTTTGTAACACTTTTTAAAAAGCGACTTGCTAGGGATACCTTCAAAATATATTGACTTTTCATGCTGCAGAACTAAATATAGTTGAGAAATTTGTGAATGTTCTAAGGTTTGTTCAATTTCAACCATAGTATTAGGTAAATCTCTAAACACTATTTTATCATAAGGTCTATCAATAACCTCACCATAATGATAGTAATGTGAATTGCTTTTTTTAAGTTTCGGATGAATGACATAGGCAACATTTGATTCAGTTTCTTTAAATTGTATATTTTTACGTTTACTACGATAATCTAAAATTTGTAATTGGTCTATAGCAATGTCTTTGATGATAAATTGAGGTGTTTGATTACCATTCCATTCATTAATTTGCAATGTTCCTATTATATGAATCGGTTGACCTGGTTCAAGTTCACTTGCCAAATGTCCATGATTCCAAAATAAAGCAGTTAAACCTGAATGACCAAGCGTTAACTTAAGATGCTTATTATCCTGTCCAATTCCCTTTGTTGACTTGACAATTAGATCTCTAACCATAAAAAGAGGACTATTAAAGTCCGTACCAAAAGGCCTTAATTGAAATATATCTTTAATATTTTTAATGTTAATTTCTTTTTCTTCAAGTTGTGCATCCACCTTTATTGAAGGCTCTAATGAAGTGGTAACAGTTAGTTCTTTCATCCACATATCTAGCTCTTTATGTAAATGTTCAATATTATCGATAGACATTGTCATTCCTGCAGCCATGTGATGACCACCAAACTTATCAATTAACTGTTGATGATCATTTAAAATATCAAACATGGAAACTTGTTCAATCGACCTCGCAGAACCCTTGGCATGATTTTGATTTTCATCAATATTTAAAATTAATGTAGGTAGTGCATATGTTTCTACAATTTTAGATGCAACAATACCTAATACACCCTCATGCCACCCCTCTTTGGCAAGTAAAAGAAACAAATGGCCTTGCTTGATTTGTTCCTCTGCTAATAACAATGCTTCATTAGTAATTTTAGATACTATATCTTTACGTTCATGATTAAAATGTTCAACTTGTTCAGCTAAAAATTCCGCCTCTTCAAATTCATCGGACAATAAAAGTTCAGCAGCTAATGATGCATCTTCTAGTCTACCAACCGCATTTAATCGAGGTCCAATAATAAAACCAATTGTTTCTTCTGTTATTTCATCATTAAAACCCGCTTGATTTAAGATAGCCTTTATGGACGATGGTGTATGATTGTTTAATATCTTTACTCCTTGCTTTACAATATATCTATTCTCATCTGTCAATGATACTAAATCTGCAATTGTACCTATGGCAGCTAATGCTATGAAATGTTGAGGTGGATGCTCTATCAATCCTTGGGCCAATTTATAAGCAACACCCGCACCACATAAATATTTAAAAGGATATTCAAAATTAGGATGCATCGGATGTACAATTGCAAAAGCATCAGGTAAAGTTTCTCCTATTTCATGATGATCTGTCACTATAACATCTACACCTAATTCTTGTATGGTACTTATTTCATGATGTCCCTGTATACCATTATCTACAGTTATTATTAAGGAAATCCCTTCGTCATAAGCATTTTTAAATGCTAATTCATTAGGTCCATATCCTTCTGTAAATCTATTGGGAATATACCACCCCACCTGAGCGCCAAGTAGACGTAAAGTAGACACTAGAATTGTAGTAGATGTAACACCATCTGCATCATAGTCACCATATACTAGTATTCGTTCATTTTGATCGATAGCTAATTTAATACGATCAATGGCTTTTTGCATATCACTTAATAACATATAATCATGACTAATGTTAGTGCCTTCAAATAGATTTTGAATCTCCTGATTATCCACAATATTTTTACTCTCTAATACCTTTTTTACTATAGGTGAAAGTTTAAATTGATCACTGCTACTCTCACTTATAAAGGTATTCGGTTGAGTTATATCCCAATTATATTTTGATTTAATCATTATAATCGTCCTCATTTCCACAGGTCATTATACCGAAATTTTATTGAAATAAAAAGTACTTGCATTTTTTAAAAGAATATATCATTTCAATTCTTCACAAAACTTTTATCATTCAATTTGTTCATTAACTGCTATCTTTATGATTAAACGCTAATATATAAAATCAAGAGGCAGGGGCATAATTCCTAGCAAAATAGACAGTAAATGAGTTTTTATAAATTCATTTACTGGCTTCTTTATTTACAATACCTCGTATTGTTGGCTCGCTTTCTTAGGGGACAGCTTCAGCCTGTAGTCTTCAACTTGTCCTGCTCCCTCAATAGTCTCGCCAAAATACTTTGTGTTTATATGTAATTTCACATTGAAATACTTTAAAAAATAAGGTCTTTCGTATAATTTAATAAATAGCAATAAACTAAATTAACGAGGTGCCTTATGTATAAAGATTATAATATGACTTAACTTACTCTACCAATGGAAATTTCAGTTCTTATCCCCACACATGATATTTCACGACATGTAAATGATATTGTAGAAATAATTCCAGATACAGAATTCGATGAATTCAGACATCATCGTGGCTTAATATAAAAAATAATAGCTCAACGAGCTGAAAATAATCAAAAAATTATAAAAAAGACAATTTCTATATTATTTCAATAGAAATTGTCTTTAATTACTTATCTTGGACCTTTTTGTTCCAGCCTCTTGTAAATTTTTAAAATTATTAAAATGTGAAGAAGTTAAACTAAGATTTTTTCATCGTTAGATTTCTTCTCTTTGTGTACTACTAATTTATTATTTTTTGTCTTTTTAAACTGTCGTTTCTTAAGCATGCCCCATAATGGTACAGCAATGAAAATTGACGAGAATACACCAGATAATAATCCAATTAGTAATGCTAAAGAGAAATTAAATATTGTTGGTGCACCTAATATTAATATTGCAACTACAACTACAACTACAGTCAACACTGTATTAATAGAACGTGTCATAGTTTGTCTAATAGAGCGGTTGACTATATCATCAATTTGATCAGTATGCGTAATTACTTTAACTTTATGCAGATTTTCTCGAACACGGTCGAAAGTTACGATTGTATCATTGATTGAATAACCAACGATAGTTAATACTGCTGCAATAAATGTTAAATCTACTTCTAATCTAAACAAACTAAAGATTGCAATGATGATAAATACGTCATGTAATAATGCAAGTACAGAAGATAGACCCATACGCCATTCAAATCTTAGTGAAACATAGATAATAATGCCTATAGAAGCAAGTATTAATGCAGTTACAGCATTTTTAGCTAGCTCTTGGCCTATGAGAGGTGAAACGGTATTAATTTGTGGATTATCTCCAAATTCAGATTTCACCTTAGCACTTAATTTATTGTCTTCCTCACGTGATAAATCTTTTTTAAACTGAACTGTGGCATTTTTATTTCCACTACCATTAATCTGTATTTGATCTGGTTCCAATCCAACTGATTTTACAGTTTTCTCAACCTGTGCTTGTGTTATAGCATTTTTAGATTGAATATCTGCTCTTGTTCCGGATGAGAAATCAATACCTAAGTTTAATTTAAATATTGAAATGATAATCAAACCAATAATTACAATTAAAATACTAAGTGAAATAAGTGGCTTAGCTAATTTAACAAAGTTTAACCTTTCATATGATGTTTTTAAATCATGTACATCTTTACCTTCATTAATATCATGTCTATCCTTCTTCTTAACACCAAATAACCAGTATTGTTTTTTAAAGAAGTTTGAAGATACCAGTAATGATAACAACCCTCTTGATAAGAATACTGCGGTTACAAATATCATTAAAATACCTAAGAGTAACATGGTTGCGAAGCCTTTGACTGAACTTTCTCCAAAGAAGAAAAGCACAGCTGCAGCGATGACAGTTGTTAAGTTGGAATCAAATATAGTTAAGAATGAACTTTTATTTGCTTTTGAATACGCTTGTTTAAGCGTGCGTCCAATTCTTAGTTCATCTTTAATACGTTCATACATTATGATATTGGCATCGACAGCCATACCTACACCTAAAACTAATGCCGCCAATCCAGGTAGAGTTAATACACCTGATATGAAATTGAATGCGACTAAAGTTAAATAAATATAAGTGGTTAAGGCAATGATTGCAACTAAACCAGGCAAACGATAGAAACCAAGCATAAATAAATAAATTAATGCTATACCTACAATTGATGCAAACATGGTCTTATCAAGAGCATCTTGACCAAATTGTGCACCAACAGAGTTAGAGTAAATTTCTTTTAAATCAACTGGTAATGAGCCGGCATTTAATAACTCAGCTATTTGTTTCGCTTCTTCAACACCTTTTTTCCCATTGAAGCCACCTGAAATTTCAACACTACTAGAATTAATAGGTTGGTCTACACTCGCTGCAGATATAAATTTAGGCTTTTTACCTTCTTGTTGCTTTTTAGCTTCTTTCTTGTAACTATCGCCTTTTTCGAAATCTAACCAAACTACCATGACATTGTCACGTTTTTTAGAAATCTTTTCAGTTACTTTCTTAAATTTATCTTTACTTTTTACTTTAAATGTAACTGTTGGTTGATTAGTTTCTTGTTTAAATTCTTGTTTAGCAGAGCCTTGTTTAATGTCTGAACCAGACATTAAAACATGATCTTCAGCATCTCTAATTGTTAAATTAGCTTGTGTCGATAATAATTTACGCGCTTGTGCTTGATCCTTGATACCTGCTAATTGTACACGAATTCGATTTGGATCTTCGATTTGTATTTTCGGTTCTGATACACCTAGAACATTTACACGATTTTCTAATGTTTGAGATGTAGCTTGAAGTGCTTTTTTATCAATTTTATCTCCTTTATTTAAAGGATCTACTTGGAAGAGGACTTCAAAACCACCTTGCAAATCTAGACCTAAATTAACATTTTTAACTACATTCTTATACGTCATACCCATTCCTGTGAATAGTAGAGCTATGAGGAGTATGAATGCAATTATTCTACTCGTTTTCTTCACATGAACACCTCATTATTTACTTATGTATCTAGAATACTCGATGAATAAATTATCGTGCAAGTTAAAATGATATTACGTTCACTTTAACGGACTTACTTATATTAACATACTCATAGAAATAGTGAAATTATTGTCTAAAAATGCAACAATTTTATAATAATTATTATGTTTAAAAAATACTAAAAAAACCTGAGACAGAAATTGTCCCAGGCATTCTTAACATTATAACAATCAATACAGAAGTTAAAATAAATTTATTTTAATCATTTAAGATTAGAATTCTATTACAGTAGAAAGATAAAACATTCTATCCCCTACATTTAGATATCAATCTGTATTTATGAAGGATCTACTTGTTTTATAGCTGGTTTTTCAAAAGTCATTTCTGTTCCATTACTATTTACT
Organism: Staphylococcus epidermidis; assembly: GCF_006742205.1. Taxonomy (NCBI): domain Bacteria; kingdom Bacillati; phylum Bacillota; class Bacilli; order Caryophanales; family Staphylococcaceae; genus Staphylococcus; species Staphylococcus epidermidis. The sequence continues at coordinate 1,180,816 of NZ_AP019721.1, read as the reverse complement.
GTAATGATTACAGAAGTTTCATCTACAGCTTTTATAGTTCCTTTAATACCACCGATTGTAGTAATCTTTTGACCCGCTTCAACACGGTTAATCATTGCACGATGTTCTTTTGCACGTTTTTGTTGTGGTCTTATTAATAAGAAATACATTACGACCAATAATAAAATTGGTATAATCAATGAAGTTAATTCCATTTTAGTTACTCCTCTTTAAAAGTTTTTAGGGTTTTCTACATTTAATCCATATTGTTCAAAGAATTCATCTTTAAAATCTAAAAGACGGTCTTCTCGAATGGCTTGTCTAATATCTTCCATTAATTTTAGCAGAAAATGTAAATTATGAATAGTAGTAAGACGGATACCAAAAGTCTCTTCCGCTTTAACTAGATGTCTAATATAAGCTCTTGTGTAATGTTGACATGTATAACAGTCACATTGTTCATCAAGTGGTCTTAAATCATCTGCATATTTAGCATTTTTAACAACTAATCGACCATTTGATGTCATACAAGTACCATTTCTAGCAATTCTAGTAGGTAATACACAATCAAACATATCCATGCCCCTAATGCTACATTCAATCAAAGCATCAGGAGAACCTACTCCCATTAAATATCTAGGTTTATCTTTCGGCATAAATTGTTCTGTATGTTCAACCATGTCATACATAACAGGTTTTGGCTCACCTACAGACAGCCCTCCTATTGCATACCCTGGAAAATCAAGACTGACTAGCTCTTTAGCACTTTGTTCTCTTAAGTCTTTGTATTCTCCACCTTGAATAATACCGAACAGTGCTTGATCTCCAGGGCGTTGATGTGCTTTTAAACATCTGGCTGCCCATCGAGTTGTACGTTCGATTGAATCTTTGACGTAATCATATTCAGCTGGCATTGGTGGACATTCATCAAATGCCATCATAATATCAGAACCTAAATCATTTTGTATTTGCATAGACTTCTCGGGACTCAAAAATAGTTTTGAGCCATTGGTATGATGTCTAAATTCTACACCTTCTTCAGAAATTTTACGCAAATTACTTAAACTAAATACTTGGAAACCACCAGAATCTGTTAAAATTGGACCGTCCCAATTCATGAATTTGTGTAATCCCCCAGCGTGCTTGATAATATCATTTCCAGGTTGTAACCACAAATGATATGTGTTTCCTAATATAATCTTTGCTTCTATGTTTCTTAATTCTTCCGGGCTCATTGTTTTAACTGTTGCTTTTGTCCCAACCGGCATAAACATTGGTGTTTCAAAAGATCCATGCGGTGTATGTACAATTCCTAATCTGGCACCGGATTGTTTACATGTTTTTATATGCTCATATGTCACTGCAGGCATATGTTAAACCTCACATTCTTTTATATAATTAACATTGCATCTCCAAAACTAAAGAATCGATACTCCATTTCAACAGCTTTATGATAAGCGTTTAAAATATATTTTTTATTGCTAAATGCTGATACTAGCATGACTAACGTTGATTTAGGTAAGTGGAAATTAGTAATTAACCCATCTATCGCTTTAAACTCAAAGCCAGGATAAATAAAGATATCAGTCCATCCACTTGTGGCAACAAATTGAGGATGATCACGACGTATCGTTTCTAATGTACGCGTTGATGTTGTTCCAACTGATATCACACGCTTCCCACTTTCTTTTGTTTTATTTAATAAATCAGCCGTTTCTTGTGTCATTTGATAATACTCACTATGCATTTCGTGATCATCGATATTTTCAACACTTACGGGTCTAAAGGTTCCTAATCCAACATGCAATGTAATAAAAGCGATATGTACCCCTTTTTGTTTAATTTTATTTAGCAAATCATCAGTAAAATGTAAACCCGCTGTTGGTGCAGCTGCTGATCCACTCTCTTTAGCATAAACCGTTTGATACCTATCAGGATCATCTAATCTTTCTTTAATATATGGAGGTAATGGCATCTCGCCTAATTCATCTAAGCGTTCTTGGAGTATACCCTCATAATGTAGACGCATAATACGCCCGCCCTGTTCAAGTTCCTCAATACACTCAGCAACGATTTTACCATCTCCAAAATTTAGACGATGACCTTTTTTAATTCTCTTTGCAGGTTTAAGTAAAACTTCCCAATCATTACCTTCAATTTGGGTGAGCATTAGCATTTCAACTTTAGCACCAGTTTCTTCTTTTAGGCCAAATAATCTAGCAGGCATAACACGTGTATCATTAAGAACCAATGTATCACCAGGCTCAAAATAATGGATGACATCTCTAAAATGTAAGTGTGTCAGCTCACCAGTATCTTTGCTAAGAACTAACAATCTACTTTGGTCTCTGTTTTTTAGTGGTGTTTGTGCAATGAGAGACTCTGGCAAATGATAATCGAAATCTTCGATATTCAAATTATTCCCTCTTTTCGTTAGTAGTATTAAAGTGTTCATAGGCTAAAGCAGTTGCTTTTCTCCCACGTGGAGTCCTTTCCAAGAAACCTCTTTGGATTAAGAAAGGTTCATATACATCTTCTATAGTCACTCGTTCTTCACCTATTGAAACTGCAATTGTATCTAATCCAACAGGACCACCATTGTACTGATTAATAATACAATTCATCATTTTATGGTCAATGTAATCTAAACCGTGTTGGTCGACCTGCAGTAATTGTAATGCTCGTTTAGTCGTTTCAATATATATCTGATCGTCTTCATTTACTTGTTGGAAGTCTCTTACACGTTTTAGTAACCTATTCGCTATCCTAGGTGTACCTCTAGAACGACGAGCTAATTCTAAGGCGCTTTCCTTATCGATGTCCGTTCCTAAGACCTCTGCAGTTCGCGTGATTATTTCCTTTAAATCATTTTCATTATAATACTCTAATCTAAGATGCACACCAAAACGATCTCTTAATGGCCCCGTTAAACTACCGGCTCTTGTCGTTGCTCCAACTAATGTAAATGGCGGCAAATCTATTCGAATACTTCTTGCTTCATCGCCTTTACCGATGATGATGTCTAAGAAAAAATCTTCCATAGCAGGATACAGAACTTCTTCAACAACACTACTTAATCTATGAATTTCATCGATAAATAACACATCACCTGGCTGTAACCCAGATAATATCGCTGCTAAGTCACCTGGTCTTTCTAAAGATGGTCCTGAGATGGTACGAATATTTACCTCCATCTCATTAGCAATGATATTTGATAGCGTCGTTTTACCTAGTCCTGGAGGACCAAATAACAAGACATGATCGAGTGGCTCTTGTCTAAGTTTGGCAGCCTTGATAAAGACTTCTAAATTACTTTTTATAGAGGATTGACCTATATACTGCTTTAATTGTGTTGGTCTTAGTGATAATTCCAAGTCAGTATCTTCATTATGAAATTCTTGATCGACCATTCTTTTATCCATTTGACTTCCTCCATTAAGAAACTAGTGTTTGTAGTCCTATTTTAACGGCTTCATCCACACTATTCACATTATGTTTGTTTAAGGATTTTTCTACTTTGGTTAATTCTCGTTTAGAATAGCCCAGTGCTTGTAAAGCTAATAGTGCTTCAGATATTATTTGGTTTTGTTCATTACCATTAACTTGAGTTTGTAATAAATCGTCACTATTTTCTTCAGTAATTGTAACCTTCCCTTTTAAATCTAACACAATTTGTCTTGCAGTTTTCTTTCCTATCCCAGGAAATTGTGTTAAATAAGCATCATTTTCATTTTCGATAGCCAATTTAACTTCATGTGGTGTACTTGAAGCAAGTATCGCTAAAGCTGATTTAGGTCCTATCCCAGTCACTTTTATTAAGCTAAGAAACATTTCTTTTTCCTCTTCATTAATAAAGCCATATAGTAGTTGAGCATCTTCTCGTACAATTAGTGAAGTATAAATTTGGACTTCTTTTTCAAGATATTTTTGAAAACGATAGGAATTAGGCGTTTGTATCTCATAACCTATGCCACATGTCTCAACCACTACATGTGTAGGGAACAACTGAGATAATGTTCCTTTAATATATGCATACATGTCAGTACTCCTTTACATAGTCATACTTATTAAGTCTACTTTAGTTACATGATTTATCTCTCTTAATGATTCAATGACCTCATCAATGGATAAATTAGAATTTCTCGCATTTAAAGATAGTGTGATTGTCGCTTTATCTTCAATTGGAACACTTTGATGAATTGTCAACACTGATAATTGAAGTTGAGAGATTGCATTAAGAACTTGGGCTAACATTCCAACAATATCATTTACATATAAAATCAAAGTAAATTCTCTTTGATCTAATATTTTTTCATCTACTGGAAATATTGTCTCTCTATATTTGTAAAATGCACTTCTAGAGAGATTGAATTGTTTTACAGCATCATAAATGGACAAATTCGAATTATTTTTTAAAGCATCCTTAACTTTTAAAGTTTTGATGACAGATTCTGGTAGTACATCTTCTCTAATTAAATAAAATTTTCGATTGTCTTTATTGTCCAATTTAGACACCCCTATTCGACAAATTCAAATTCTCCGCCTAAGATTCTAACAATATCACCATTGCTACAACCTCTCTCTCTTAAAGCATCATCAATACCCATTGACCGCATTTGTCTTGCGAATCTTCTTACAGCTGGATCACTATTAAAATCAGTCATTTTAAACATTCTTTCAATAGCATTGCCACTCACTACATATGCGCCGTCATCATCTCTAGAAATAGTAAATTTATCTGCTGATGGTGTGTGTTTATATAATACACGATTAACACCTAAATTCTCATCTTCTTCAACTGAGAAGTCAACATCTTTAACTTCCTCGAGCTTATCGGCAATTTGATATAATAATTGATCAATATTGTCTCTCGTAATAGTTGAAACAGGAACAACTGTCACATCGTTATCTAATTGTTCCTTAAAATGCGATAAATTCCCTTGTGAATCAGGTAAATCCATTTTATTTGCGACTATAATTTGTGGACGATCTTCTAAGCGTTGTTTATAATTGATTAATTCTTGATTAATAATTTTATAATCGTCTAATGGGTTTCGACCTTCTGACCCACTCATATCAATCATATGAACAATCACTTTAGTTCGTTCAACATGTCTTAAGAATTGATGTCCAAGGCCGACACCATCAGAAGCGCCCTCAATTAATCCTGGTAAATCTGCCATAACAAAACTTCTATAATCAGGAGTTGAAACAACACCTAGATTAGGCTTTATTGTCGTAAAGTGATAAGCACCTATCTTAGGTTTCGCTTTAGAAACTATTGAAAGCAATGTAGATTTACCCACACTAGGAAAACCAACTAATCCAACATCTGCTAACAATTTCAACTCTAAAGTCACTTCTAATTCTTCGCCTGGCTCACCATTTTCACTAAAATCTGGCGCAGGATTTCTAGGGGTAGCAAATCTTGAGTTACCACGCCCGCCGCGTCCTCCTCTAGCTACAATAGCACGTTGGCCATCTTCAACCAAATCTGCAAGCACTTCTTCACTTTCAACACTTTTAATAATTGTACCTGGTGGTACTTTTAACACTAAGTCTTCCGCATTTCTACCATGCATGTTGCTACTTTGACCATTTTCGCCTTTTTTAGCTTTAAAATGTCTTTGATATCTGAAATCTAATAAAGTTCTCAATCCTTCATCCACTTCAAATACCACAGAAGCACCTTTACCACCGTCGCCACCAGCTGGACCACCAAAAGGTACATATTTTTCTCTTCTGTAAGCAGTGATGCCATTACCTCCATCACCAGCTTTTAGAGATATTTTCACTTGATCGACGAACATATATCTCACCTCTTTTACTCCGAAATTTTAATCTTTTTAATTATATCACTATATATAGTGATATAAAAACTATAGTCAATTTGTATTTTTACCTAAACAAAATAAAACACCAGAAGTATTCACTTCTGGTGTTTACTAGACAAAATTATTCAGCAACTGCGTATACAGAAACTTGCTTTTTGTCGCGACCTTTGCGTTCAAACTTAACAACGCCGTCGATTTTAGCGAATAATGTATCATCGCCACCACGACCTACATTTTCACCAGGGTAGATTTTAGTACCACGTTGGCGATAAAGGATAGAACCACCTGATACATATTGACCATCAGCACGTTTTGCACCTAAACGTTTAGACTCAGAGTCACGTCCGTTTTTTGTAGAACTTACCCCTTTTTTAGATGCGAAGAATTGTAAGTTTAATTTTAACATCGGGATACACCTCACTTATAATTTAATTTGATATTTTCATTATATTCTTCTTCTATAGTTTGTAAAGAAACTAACATTGCTTGAAGAATTAATTGAGCTTCTTTGTTATTCGTATCAACACTTCTTATATGAAAATATCCGCCGTCATCTTCGTAGTTGATATCTGGCTTCTCTGATGTTAATCCCATTATAGCATTAACACTTCCAAATAAGACTGCTGATGCTCCTGCACAGACAATATCATGACCATATTCACCATGATTAGCATGACCATCCATGACTACATCTGTGACCTTACCTTCGTCATTAACCGTAATATCAACAGTAATCATACGATTATGCGTTGATTTTATCGATTGTTAATTTAGTATATGGTTGACGATGGCCTTTTTTACGTTTAGAGTCTTTGCGACGTTTGTAAGTGAAGACAGTAATTTTTTTACCGCGTCCTTGTTTATTAACTGTCGCAGTTACTGATGCACCTTCAACTGTTGGAGCACCAACTTTAACTGAGTCGCCACCTACAAATAAAACTTTATCAAAAGTGAATGAGTCACCTTCGTTAGCATTTAATTTTTCAACGTAGATTTCTTGACCTTCTTCTACTTTGATTTGTTTTCCACCTGTTTCAATTATAGCAAACATACTTTGCACCTCCTATATAATAAGTCACGCCATATACAGGTGACAATATGATTGTACTTCAACCTGTATGCGAGCGGTTGTATGTAGCTTGAAACTACTCAACTACTGCATCTTACCATCACTATGCCTTACTGTCAATTGTGTTTTTTACTTTTTTAGTAAATTTAATAATAATAGGAAATAACATAATCAGTAATAAAAAATTAATGATGAGAGTTGGAATAAGTCTTAATAATACAAATTCTATTAAATTAAATTTAATGAAACCTATTACTCCATAGATCATAGCCACATATACTTCTAAAAACATTGTGGATAATAAAATGATAAAAAATAATACAGAATAATCTCGATAAAAGATTTTAAAAAATTTATCAACTATAACAACTAAAATGATATAACCAAACATATATAAACCATATATACTTCCAAAATATAAATCAGTTACTATTCCGAAAAAGAATGCTAAAGACATAGCAACGCCAAAACCTCGGTAAACCGTCATGATAAGAATGTACATGATAGTTAAATGTGGTACAAAAATAATATCAATTTTCCCGAAATGCATGGGGATGGTAAGCCCTATAATGGTATCAATATAAAATAGAAGTATACCTATTAGAAAGTAATAAAAAGTACGCATTAATTATCACTACCTTCATCAGGTATAGTACTGACATCACGTTTAGCAACATACACATGAGTTAAATCTGTCATATCAGCTCCAGTTTTGACCCGTACTTGTTTAGCAAGCCCATATTGATCATTTTCGACTTTTGTTACTTCACCAATATATAACCCACTCGGTAATTGATCTGCTAATCCACTTGTTACTACTTTATCGCCTTTTTTAACGCTATCTTTGTTATTAATATCACTTATGATCAATTCTTCGTTTTTATTGTCGTATCGATCGATTAAACCAAAAATATTCTTAGTACCGTGATGAATATTAACAGATAATTTTCCTGCTCGAGTATGAGTGGAAATAAGGTCTACTTGTGATGAAAACTGATTAACTTTGGTTACTCTTCCAACTAATCCTTCTGTTGTCATGACGGCCATATTATTTTTTATACCTGCTTTGGAGCCCTTATCTATTAATATCGTATTCATCCATTGATCTGGGTTTCTCGCAATAACTGAAGTAGAAATAGGTTCATATTTTGATAAATCTTTGATATCAAGTTCTTTTTTATATTTCTTATTTTCTGATTCTAACTCTTCATTTTTAGCTTCAAGTTGTTTGATTTTATTTTTATCCTTTTTTGAGCTTCCTTTTTCAAATAAATCACCAATAGATCCAGTAACAAATTGAATTGGATAACTGATTACTCTTTGTCCAAATGATACAGAGTCTCCTACGTATTGTTCAGCTGGAGATTGGGTCTGAGAACGTATCGATAACCCTATTAATGCAATAAAAATAATCATTGCACATAAAACGACAATGAGCTTGTTATTACTAAAAAACTTAAGCACCCAGAACACCTCTATATGACTAAAATTAGTATCTTAATATATTTTATATTACTCATTCAGTTAAATAAAGCACTAACTTTATGAAATTGATTCTATTTTATTATTTGTGACTATAGAGCTAACATTAATCAAACTGATTAATAAAATAGATAGAGTAAACGAGCTATGGAAAACTTCACTAAATCTTGATATAACTAGACTTCAAATAAATTTTTAATATAATCATTAACTGTCAGAACATAAAAGTGCCTGGAACAAAATTCATTGTCCCAGGCTTAACACAAATCATCAAAATTTTATTTCTATTAAATTATATTAAATTAAAATGATAAAATATTTACATCATTCTAAACTGAGTAATTTTACTTACTTTATAACGCTTACTGATTCACTTTATTTTGGTAAGTTATTCTTTATCTTTCTTCTTTGAAGACTTATCTTTCTTTTCATCTTCACTATAAAGTGTTTCTTCTTTTCTCCAGCGAGCAAAAAGATTTTGCGCTTTTGCTTGTTCATTAGCTTGTTTTTCTTTTGATTGTTCAGCCATTTTGAATCACACCAACCTTTATAAATAATCTATATAAACCCTAACGCATTTAAAACTGGTTTTCAAATGAATCATTCCTATTGTTATTGATAGGCTTCAATTGGCTTCAAATTAATAGGTTGTTTTAATTGATTTAGGTCTTCGTTCATTTCGAATTCAGTATTATAAACTCGGATATAATCATCACCGAATTTATAAATAATAAATTCGTCACCTTGTTGGCCAGCAAGATATTCGTCATTGAATCCCATACGTTCTAAACCTGAAACAGACATAAATTCTGCCTTATCAATCATATTAAAAACTGTCTTAATTTGACCTGCTGGAACATTATTGATGATATCATTTTCTTTTAAAATGTAACTTTTATCGTTACTAGGTTGTGAATAGAGTGTATTATTTTTTTGACTCACTTTCTGTGTGATATTTTGATGATGATTGTTCATATCATTAAGTGGGTTCCATTCTTGATTTTTGAGAAATGGTGCATGTTGAAGAGCTATATATATAATCAATATTATCGCTAATACTGCAATAATATTTTTAATAACACTAAAGATATATCTCATATAAGCCCTCCTTTTACAAATCAAATTTAGTATAATTTAAAATATTTTTCATTACATCAGACTATAGCCGTATAGATGATGTATCTATAGACCGATGGCAAATCAGTTAATATAATATATAATACTACATATACAATATAAGTGATTTAAGGAGGTTCAACATAATGAGCATTTTAACGATTATTTTAATTGTTTTGCTAGTCATCCTCTTATTTAAAGTTGGATTATCTATATTACGCTTTTTGATTTCAGTAGGCATTGTTTTGTTATGTATCTATTTAGGTTATCAAGGTGTATTATGGTTATTTGAACATTTTCAAAACTTTTCAGGTTTTATTCAATAATAAATCATAAGTTAGCTATACAAATTTTTTAATTAAAATTTTTAATGTATTTAGCTAGCTTTTTTATTTATCAAAATACCCCGCTTCAACTAAACTCGTAAATTTATTATCACCAATAATAATATGATCAAGTAAATTTATACCTAATATATCTCCGCACTCTTTAAGTCTATACGTTGTAGTAATATCCTCTTTCGAAGGTGTTACATCACCTGAAGGATGATTATGTACAACTATTATTGAATTAGAAGACTCTCTTATTGCAATATTAAATACTTCTCTTGGATGAATAATCGAACTATTCAATGTGCCTTTATATACCCAAGCTTGTTTTGTGACTATATTTTTTGAGTTAAGTAAAAGTACAACAAAATGTTCTTGCTCTAAATCTTTCATTGTCGACATCATCAGACTAGCAACGTCACTAGGATGTGTAATCTGTACTTTGTCAAAAGTGCTTGTAGAATTAATACGTTCACCTAGTTCAAATGCAGCCTGTAATATTACAGCTTTATAAAGTCCAATGCCCTTTATTTTCAGTAGATCATTTATAGACAATTTTTTTAAATCTCTAATAGTGGATTGTTGCTTCAGTAATTCGTTTGCAATGTCAATACTAGAAAATCCTTTTCTACCAGTGTTTAAGAGAATTGCTAAAAGTTCAACATTGGATAGACTTTTAGCGCCATATGTAATTAAACGTTCTCTAGGTTTTTCATGCAGTGCCATTTCATTTATTCTTAATAAAATTCTCCCCCTAAAAGAAATAAAAGTTGGTGATAAACTGATGAAGTTACTACGAATGATAAGAATATAAATGGTATTAAAGGTAAATATTTAATATCTTTAAAAGAAAAAATTTTTAAAATTATGGCAAAAATCCCCCCAATGATAAACGTAAATACAACAATAAAAAAGAAAAAATTTAACGGAAATATAAGTCCCAATATATTAAAAAGCAATATGTCTCCATACCCTATAAATTTAGATGCGAATAGATAAATAACATGTGAAATCAAAAATATCATTATAAAATTACCAAAATAGGTTTGGGTTGTAAAAACAGATACGACTGTGTATACAAATAAGAGTCTCATATCAATATGCATTGAGTGAATATCGTAAAGACACATCGTCAGTAGAAACAGGAAAGTTATTAAAAATAATGTGAAGTGTATATTAAAATGAGTAGGATAATAGAGGAAAATAGCACCAAACGAAACGAGTTCTCCGATTAAATATAAACGTTGTAATGGTTGATTACAACAACGAGATTGTGCACGAAGTTTTAAAAAACTTATAATAGGCAGTAAATCTAAGGGTTTTATGATAGTATGACAAAAATCACAGTGAGACCTAGAATAAAGATATTGAAGTTTTAATATATTTTGATTGCAAAATTGATAAAGAAAACTAAATATAATGCTACAAGTATAGGCAAGTAATAGCATATATCACACTCCTCAACATTTATTATAAACAGTCTTAAACAAAAGTAAATATGAGAAGAATTTTACAATTCGTTCATGAGTATGTCTTCTTTCTAGACTTTTATAAACATAAATTATTAAAGAAGATTATACAAAGAAAGAGTGAAACTTACAGTTTTAACTGCAGTTGTCACTCTTTTGAATTTAATTAAAATTAATTTTTGCTTTTACCTCGCTGATGAAGTATAAACTTCCAGTAATAATCAGCCCATCACCTTCGTAATTTTCAATAAAATCAACATAATCATCAATTAAATGTAAATTATCTAATTTCAATTCTTCGGCAATTTCTTCTTTAGCTAATGCTTTTGGAAACTCAAAATCTGCTATATAGAATTTTGATGCAATATCATTTAATTTGTTAATCATACTATGAATTGGCTTTCCTTTAATTGCAGAAAATAAAATATCAATTTTATCTCTTCCATAATAATGTCTTATTGTGTCTACTAACGCATCAATACTTTCATTATTATGAGCACCATCAATAACCATTAATGGTTGTTCTTTTACTTGTTCTATTCTACCTGTCCAATTCACAGATTCTATACCGTCTATCATTTTATTAAAATCTAATTCTATGATTTGTCTTTCATTTAATTCAATGAGAGCAGTAATAGCAAGTGCTGCATTTTCCTTTTGATGTTCCCCTAACATATTAAGAATGATAGTTTCTAATTCATAATCTTTATACCGATATGTGAACTCATCATCTTGGGAGACAACGGTAATCTCCCGATCCAATTCAATTGGTTTTGCGTTCTGTTCAAGCGCATAATCTCTCACATACTTTAAAGCATCGTCATTTTTTACAGCATAAACAATCGGTATATGTGGTTTAATTATAGCTGCCTTATCTTTTGCAATATCTAAATAAGTTGTTCCTAAGATATCTGTATGGTCAAGTCCTATACTTGTGAGTATGGATAGCACAGGTTTAAAAACATTCGTCGAATCATTTTTAATTCCTAAACCTGCTTCAATTATCACAAAATCAACAGGATTTATCTCACCAAAATAAAGGAACATCATTGTTGTTATAATCTCAAATTCAGTAGCCCCACCTAAATCTGTTTCTATCTCTAAGGCTTCACTAACAGGTTTAACTCGTTCAACTAATTGAACAATTTCATCGTTCATAATTGGTACACCGTTTAAACTAATACGTTCATTGAAACTTTCAATAAATGGTGAGATAAATGTTCCAACTGAGTAATCGTTCTCAATTAATGCGGTTCTCAAGTATGCAACAGTTGAACCTTTACCATTTGTTCCACCCACATGAATACCTCTAATTTTATGTTGGGGATTATTTAATTGTTCTAGCATCCATTCCATACGTTTGACGCCAGGTTTGATACCAAATTTAGATCTTTCGTGTATCCAATACAAGCTGTCTAGGTAATTCATGATCATGCTCCTATGCCTTTAATTGTTCAATTCTAGATTTAACACCATTATATTTTTCTTGATAATGTTGTTGTTTTTCTTTTTCTTCATTAATTATTTTTTCTGGTGCTTTATTTACAAAATTCTCGTTGGATAACTTTTTATCTACTCTATCTAACTCGCTTTGTAATTTATCTAATTCTTTTTCAAGTCGAGCAATTTCTTTGTCCATATCAATAAGACCTTCTAATGGCAAAACTACCTTACCAGCAACTACTACAGTTGTCATAGCTTTTTCTGGAATTTCAATCTCAGTATCAATAGTCAATTGACTTGGATTACAGAATTTGTGTAGGTAACTTATGTTATCCATAAGTGTATGTTTAATCTTTTCATCTTTAGTTTGAATTAAAATCGGTATTGCCTTAGATAACGGTGTGTTAACTTCAACTCTTGATTGACGGACAGATTTAATAATTTCAACTAATTGTTCCATTGTTTGTTTACTTTCATTAAAGATTAATGCTTGATCAACAGTTGGCCAGTTAGCTTTTACAATTGTTTCTCCATGATGTGGAAGACTTTGCCAAATTGTTTCTGTCACAAAAGGCATAAATGGATGTAACATTTTCATTATTTTATCTAAAACATAACTAAGTACTGATCGCGTCGTTTGCTTTTGAGATTCGTCCTCGCCATTCATAGGTATCTTGCTCATTTCAATATACCAATCGCAGAACTCATCCCAAATGAAATTATAAAGCGCACGACCTACTTCACCAAATTCGTATTTATCACTTAATTCGGTTACTGTAGATATCGTTTCATTTAATCTAGTCAATATCCATTGATCTGCTAATGACAAATTACCACTTAGGTCTATATCTTCGACTTTAAAATCTTCACCAATATTCATTAAACTAAAGCGGGCAGCATTCCATATTTTATTAATAAAATTCCAAACTGATTCAACTTTTTCAGTAGAATATCTCAAGTCATGACCTGGTGAAGATCCTGTTGCTAAAAAGTAACGTAGACTATCAGCGCCATACTCGTCAATAACATCCATAGGATCAACGCCATTACCTAATGATTTACTCATTTTACGCCCATCTTCAGCTCTGACTAAACCGTGGAGTAATACATCATTAAATGGTCTTCTATCAGTAAATTCTAATCCTTGGAAAATCATACGGGCTACCCAGAAGAAAATGATATCATAACCAGTAACTAATGCATTTGTCGGATAATAACGTTTAAAATCATCAGCATTTGTATCAGGCCATCCTAATGTTGAAAACGGCCAAAGTGCACTTGAGAACCATGTATCTAATACATCCTCATCTTGTATCCAATTCTCGATGTCTTCAGGTGCTTCTTCACCAACAAAGACTTCACCTGTATCTTTATGATACCAAGCAGGTATTTGGTGGCCCCACCATAGTTGACGCGAAATCGTCCAATCTCTAATTTCTTCCATCCAGCGATTGAATGTATTTTCAAATCTACCTGGGAAAAAGTCAATTCTATCTTTTGTATTTTGATTATCCAAAGCTCTTTGTGCCAAAGGTTTCATTTTTACAAACCATTGTGTAGACAAATAAGGTTCTACTATTGCACCAGAACGTTCAGAATGTCCTACTGAATGTGTATGTTCTTCAATTTTTATAACAAGATCTTGTTCTTTTAAGTCTTTAACAAGCTGATTTCTACAATCAAATCTATCCATCCCTTTGTATTTATCAGCTTTATCGTTCATCTTACCATATTCATCCATGACTATAATATTTTCTAATTGATGTCTTTGACCAATTTCAAAGTCATTAGGATCATGTGCCGGAGTAACTTTCATTGCTCCTGAACCAAATTCAATATCAACGTATTCATCAGCTAAAATAGGTAACTCTCTTCCTACAATAGGTAATATAACTGTTTTACCAATCACATCTTTATACCTTTCGTCATTTGGATTTACAACAATAGCAGTGTCACCTAACATAGTCTCAGGACGTGTAGTAGCTATTTCTATATATCCATTCCCATCAGCATAAGGATATTTAAAATGATAAAAAGCACCTTGGACATCTTCATGAATGACTTCAATATCTGATAAAGCTGTTCTAGCTTTAGGGTCCCAGTTAATAATTCTTTCACCACGATAAATAATACCTTTATTATATAAATCAACAAATACTTTTCTTACAGCTTTACTTAAACCATCATCTAACGTAAAGCGTTCTCTACTATAATCTAACCCTAAGCCAAGTTTAGCCCATTGTTGTCTAATAAATGTTGCATACTCTTCTTTCCAATCCCATGCTTGCTGTAAAAATTTTTCTCTTCCTAAGTCGTGTCTAGATATACCTTGTTCATTAAGTTTTGCTTCAACCTTTGCTTGAGTTGCTATACCAGCATGATCCATACCAGGCAGATATAAAGTATCGTATCCTTGCATTCTTTTCATTCTAGTTATTATATCTTGTAAAGTAGTATCCCATGCATGACCTAAATGTAATTTACCTGTTACATTAGGGGGCGGAATTACAATTGTATATGCCTCTTTAGATTTATCTTCAGATGGTTTAAAGTAACCATTACTTACCCATTCCTCATAACGACCCTTTTCAACTTCTCTTGGATCATATTTTGGTTTCATTTCCATATGTCTACCTCCTAAAAAATAAAAAGAACATCCATCCTATAAAAAATAGGACGGATGTTCTGTTCCGTGGTACCACCTATATTCAAGAAGAAATAATTCATTCTTTTCTTCAAGCACTTAAGTCTCTGATTAACGCTCATACACGCTTCTACCTACTTGTCGTCTATGTTTCAATAGAAGTTATAAAATAGGGCTACCTTCAGACTTAATCATTTACATATTCACAGCCACCATATGCTCTCTTTAAAATGATATAAACTTACTCTTCCCAAATAATATATTCTTTTACTCATTTATATTATAATGGATATTAAAATAAGTCAATGTATTGGAGATGAAATTATGAATGAATGTGCTTTTAACACAACTGATCCTATCTATATAGAGTATCATGATTATTATTGGGGACAACCAATCTATGATAGCAAAGAATTATTTAAGCTAATGGCTCTTGAATCACAACATGCAGGATTATCATGGTTGACAATATTAAAGAAAAAAGAATCGTATGAACAGGCATTTTACAACTTTGAACCTCAATTTATCGCACATATGACTGAACAGGATATTGATTATTTAATGAAATTCCCAAACATTATTCATAATCGTAAAAAGTTAGAAGCAATTGTGAGCCAAGCGAAGGGATATTTAAAAATTGAAAAAGACTATGGTAGTTTTAGTAAATTTTTATGGTCTTATGTAAATCATCAACCCATAAATATGGGTTATAAAAAACCTAGAGATCGTAAAAAAGTTGATCAAAGAGCTACTCAATTATCAAAAGATTTAAAAGCATATGGTTTTAAATTTTTAGGTCCAGTAACCGTGTTCTCATTCTTAGAAGCTGCTGGATTGTATGACTCACATCTTGAAGGATGTCCTTTCAAACCAAATCATGAGTGAAGCATAGACATAAGTTGCGCTGCGGATATTCAAACAATATGAGTTTTTCACGCATACTAAAAGTTTACAACGTTTAATTTATCTAGATTTTACTTTTAAGTAATTA
This sequence comes from Staphylococcus epidermidis, assembly GCF_006742205.1. NCBI lineage: Bacteria > Bacillati > Bacillota > Bacilli > Caryophanales > Staphylococcaceae > Staphylococcus > Staphylococcus epidermidis. The sequence goes on along the minus strand of NZ_AP019721.1, from coordinate 1,164,460 downwards.
CAATTACTCGCAAATATTTTCGAAGTTTTATTTAAAAATGTATAACTTAAGTCATTAAAATCATTTATTATTTAATTTAACATTAATAAAATAACCAATTAGTGGCGCAATGACAAATAATATAAAAAATATTCTAAAAATGTGATAGCTTGAAATCATCGCTACATCAGCTCCAGTAGCCATAGCCACTAAAACTATTTGACTCATACCTCCTGGTGCTGCTCCTAAAAACAATTCATTGATGGATTCATTAGTAATCAAATGTATTCCTATTATCATTATAAACGTTGTGACTATGAGCATTATATTTTGAAAGGCTATTGCTATTGCAATTCTTCCCTTTAAATCACTCATTAAGTTGGCAATCTGTAATCCAATACGTATCATATAAATAAGTTGCGCTGTGGCTAACAACCAATGATCTAGTGAAAATGTTAAATGTGTTGTCATATTCCATATAATTAAAACTATTATAGGTGCTAATAATTGTTTAGTGGGGAAGTTAATTTTTGACATTCCTATATAGATGATTCCCACCATTGAGAATAAGATGATTATTTGCCATATATTTAAAGTCTGAGAAAGTGTGGGTACTTCCATTGTAGTATGATTCATTTCATGATGGTTATCCTGAAAAAAATACGAAATAAGTGGTACTAAAATAACAACAAATATTACACGTGATGTCTGTGTTAAACTCACAACTAATATATTTGCTTTCTTATTTTCTTCTGCCATCACTAACATTTGGCTTAGCGCACCTGGTATAACACTTAAAATTGCAGTTTCTAAATTTACTTGTGCAATTTTCTTAAAAAAGAATGCAATTATCAAAGCTAATAAAATTAGTAGGATAGTGACAAAAACGATAGTTAGCCAATTTTTACTTATGTCTTTAATCACTTGTTGTGTGAAGGTAGAGCCAATTTGAACTCCAAGTAGTATTAAACCAATTTGACTCAACCAAAATGGCCATCGTATTTTTAATTTTAATACTTTTACACATAATAACGCCGCTAATATTGGTCCAAACATAAATGGCAAAATCACATGTAACATTTTTAATAACAGACTTAACATAATAGCAATTAATAATATGATTAAATTATTAATAAAATTCCGCTTCAAAATACCACTCTACTTTCGTTAAAAGTAAGTCACAAAATTTCTAACTTTATTTAAATTCAAAGAGTAGAACAAAATGCATCTTAAATTCCTAGTCCACCATCGAACCCCAACTTGCCCTGTCTGTTGAATTTCTCAGTGAAATTCTTTTTGTTAGGGCCCCAAACCCCAACTCGCCTTGTCTGTTGAATTTCTAAGTGGAATTTACTGTATTGATGACATAACATAGCTTTAAAAGTTGATATAAGTGCATTTTTAATTCAGTTATAAACTACTTATAAGTTAAGAAAGTCTAGGACATTGACTTTTGCCCTAGACTCAATTAATTTAAATAATTATATTTTAAAATTATCACACAATACGACTTAATGCATTATCAAATGCTTGGATAGTTTTCTCAATATCATCTTTAGTATGTGCAGTTGATAAAAATGTTCCTTCAAATTGTGAAGGTGGTAGGAAAACACCTTCCTTAGCCATTTCTCTATACATATTACTAAATAATTTTAAATCACTTTTATTTGCTTCCTCAAAATTTGTTACAGGCCCCTCATTTAAGAAGTAACCAATCATTGAACCAGCGCGATTTACTGTGATTGGAACATTATGCTTAGCAAATACCTCTTTTAATCCTTTTTCAAGTATATCTCCTAGAGAATTAAAATACTCATAAGATTCAGGAGTAAGTTGACTCAATGTTTCATAACCACTAGTCATTGCTAAAGGATTACCTGAAAGTGTGCCAGCTTGATAAATAGTCCCAACAGGAGCAATGTAATCCATAATTTCTTTTTTACCACCAAAAGCTCCAACGGGTAAACCTCCACCTATCACTTTTCCTAAGCAAGTTAAATCAGGTGTTACACCAAAGTATCCTTGCGCACAATTATAACCTACACGGAAACCAGTCATCACTTCATCAAATATAAGTAATGCTCCATATTCATTAGTAATATCTCTTAAACCTTGTAGAAATCCATTCACTGGAGGCACTACACCCATATTTCCAGCAACCGGTTCAACAATAACACCAGCAATATCATCGCCATATTTTTCGAACGCTAATTTAAGTGAATCTAAATCATTATATGGCACCGTGATAGTGTTTTTAGCAATACCTTCAGGGACGCCTGGTGAATCAGGTAAACCTAGTGTTGCAACACCTGATCCTGCTTTAATCAATAAAGAATCACTGTGTCCATGATAACACCCTTCAAATTTTATAATTTTATTACGTCCTGTATAACCCCTAGCTAAACGAAGTGTGTCTAAAGTAGCTTCAGTTCCTGAGGAAACCATTCTTACTTTTTCAATTGAAGGTACACGGTCAATCACAAGTTCAGCAAGTTTATTTTCTTGAAGTGTTGAAGCGCCGAAGCTTGTACCTTTATCTACTGCTTCATGTAATTTGGATATAACTTGTTGATTTTTATGTCCCAGAATTAATGGGCCCCAACTTAGCACATAATCAATGTATTCATTTCCATCAATATCATATATTTTAGATCCTTCACCATGATCCATAAAAATAGCTGGTGTGTCTACTGATTTAAATGCTCTTACGGGACTGTTAACACCGCCAGGCATTAATTTCTCAGCTTGCTCCATTGCTTTAATAGATTTTTCAAAACTCATCATATGACCTCCTCAATTATCATCTATTTATCTAAATAACGACAGATATCTTTTGCAAAATAAGTAATTATTAAATCAGCACCTGCACGTTTCATAGATATCATTTGTTCCATAACAATTTTCTCTTCATCTATCCAACCATTTAACGCTGCTGCTTTTGTCATACTATATTCTCCACTAACGTTGTATGCTACGACTGGCACGTTCGTATTATTTTTTACATCTCTAATAATATCTAGATAACTTAAAGATGGTTTAACTATCATCATATCGCAACCTTCTTTAAGATCACTTTCCAATTCTCTTAATGCCTCTAAACGGTTTGCAGGATCCATTTGATAGGTTTTTCTATCCCCAAAAGAAGGTGCTGAATCTGCAGCATCTCTGAATGGACCGAAAAAGCTTGATGCATATTTAATACCATAACTCATGATAGGAATATTTTGATATCCCGCTTGATCAAGGCCTTCACGAATTTCAGCAACAAAACCATCCATCATATTACTTGGAGCAATGATGTCAGCTCCAGCTTCAACTTGAGAAATAGCTGTTTTTACAAGTAATGGAAGTGATTTATCATTGTCTACATCATGCGTATGATCGTCAATAACGCCACAGTGTCCGTGGTCTGTGTATTCACAAAGACAAGTATCTGCAACAATAAGTAAATCCTTATATAAATTCTTAGATATTCGTGTCGCTTCTTGAACAACTCCATTATGATCATATGCACCAGATCCAATGTCGTCTTTGTCATTTGGCACACCGAAGAACATGATTGCTCTAATACCTAAATCATATGCCTCTTTAATCTCTTCATGCAATAAATTTAAACTAATTTGGTATATGCCTGGTAGTGATTTAATTTCACTTTTTATATCATCTTGCTCAACTACAAATATTGGATATATTAAATCTTCTTTTCTAACATGAGTTTCTCTTACTAAATCACGCATTGTCTTAGATGAACGCAATCTTCTATGTCTATCAAATTTCATTTTGTTCCCTACTTTCTATTATTTTATCAATAAGTGAATCTAATGTTTGTTTATTTGCCACTTTTACAGATGTATTGAATTTTAAAATGGTCCTAGCAGTTTGCTTACCGATAGCAAAATAATGATCAAATTCAGGCACATTGTCCTCTTTGAAATAAAATTCAACTGCAGAGGAACTAGAAAAAGTCACTGCGTCTATTTGATGTTTTCTAACAAGAGACTTAACTTGACTTATATTTTTAAAATTCGGTACTGGTCTATATAAATCAATTTTAACGACTTCATTATATTTGCTCAATTGTTGAACTAATTTAGGACGTGCTTTTTCACTTGAGGGCAACAATAAATGTTGTTCGCTAATCTTAAACTCGTCCAAAAAGCCTTCTTGAGAAAAATCACGTGGCACAAAGTCGACACTAATACCTAATTCATTACAATACTGAGCTGTCTTATCACCTATAACAGCTACCTTTTTAACTTTAACGTTTTTTAAATAAGGATAAAAGTATTTTACTGCGTTTTTAGACGAAAAAATAAGCCAGTCGTAGCTATGATCAAGCAATTTTTCATTAAAATGAAGTTGTTTTAGTTGGATAAAAGGCTTATGGATAATATCAACTAAATGACTATGAACTTCATTCGTCTGCGTCATAACTATAACTGGTTTCATAAATTTATTTCACCTCTATAATAGAGTTTAGTATTATTCTGCTTCGTTTAATTTTTTAATTATGTCATAAGCACCTTGTTTTTTAAGTACTTGACTCACTTCTATACCCAATTTTACAGGATCAGTACCCAATGCTGTATGCTCATATCTTTCCTTACCATCTGGAGACATAATCAGTCCTGTAAATTCAATTTGGTTATCTTGAGCAATTGTTGCATATCCACCTATAGGAACCTGACAACTGCCATCCATTTCTGATAGAAAAGTACGTTCAGCAGTCACACATTGTGCTACATCATGATTGTGTACTTTAGATAGTAAATCTAAAAGTTCTTTGTCATCACTCCTACACTCAATACCAAGTGCACCCTGCCCTATAGCTGGCAGTAATATATCTCGATCAAGATAAGTCGTAACAATATTATCTGACCAACCCATGCGTTTTAATCCAGCAGCAGCTAATATAATAGCATCATAATCTTCAGTCTCTAATTTTTTTAATCGAGTATCAATGTTTCCACGAATCCACTTAATTTTTAAATGTGGGTATTTTGATAAAATTTGAGCGCCACGACGTAAAGAACTTGTACCTACAATGCTGCCCTCAGACAATTCTTGTAATGGTATATGATTTTTTGCTATATAGGCATCAAAAGGAATTTCTCTGTCAGGAATACATCCTAAGGTAAGACCGTCAGGAATCATACTTGGTACATCTTTTAGAGAATGAATCGCCATATCTATCTCTTTATTAAATAATTCATTTTGGATTTCCTTAACAAAAAGTCCTTTACCTCCAACTTTGGATAATTGTTTATCTACAATTTTGTCGCCTTTAGTTACAATTTCTTTTATTTCAATATCCAAAGACGGATCGATAAATTTTAATTTATCTATAAATTGTTGACTTTGTGTTAGCGCTAATTTACTTCTTCGCGACCCAACAATTAATTTACGCATACGTTAAATGCCTCCTCGATACCGGTTTTTTTATATGAAAAACAAGTTATTTCTTATCTAAAATGAGTTAAAAAGAATAAATTAATCATACACAAACAAAATAATATAATGTTAAAGTAGATAAGATTTCTTTGTGATATCCATTTTTTTATTCTAATGAAAATATAAACACCATATAATAAAGTAATAATTGTTGAAAATATTACTTTTGGATCTATAAATATTTGTTTACCGACTGCAAAGATACCCCATTGTGCACCTAAAATCGTACTTAATATAAGGATAATCCATGCAACAAGTGTTGAATAGAAAACGATGGTTTCTAAAGTAGCAACACTACCAATTCTAAAGTAATTTTGATCGAAATTTTTCTCCTTTAAATTTCGATATTGAATAATGTAGAGTAATGAATTTACAAATGCGATTGCAAAAAATGCATAACTTAATACTGCAAGTGCTATATGAACAAGTAATAATTCATTAATTACTGCAATTTGTTGAATTTGCGTTTGATAATGTTCAGGCTGAAAAGTATTTAAACTCATTAGGATAAATCCAATCAAATTAAGGAAAAAAACAGAAAAATTCATTACTTTAATCAAATTCAATATCAACGAAATTGATATAATAATCCAAGTTAAAGAGAAAAAAACGTCAAATATAGAACCTAGTGGCACTTGTTTAGTATGAATAAAAAAAATAGACAAAGAGATTGTTTGTAAAACCCAAACAATCCCTAATGAATAAAAACCTACAGTTCTAGTCTTATAATTTTTATTAATGAAATCAACAAAGTAACATATAATACTAAACAGATAAATCATTAATATGATTTCATGAAATCGAATTAACAGGGTTTCTTGCATATCATCACCAAATTAATATGCTTATTCAAAACTAAATATTCGATGCGCTAAGATTTCCTTTGCTCTACTCTCTTTTTCTAACTTTGCTTTTTCACGAGGATCTTCGGCTTCAATATCAAATATGTTTTGAAATAGCTCTAATTTTTCATTACTTTTTTTATCAGTACTTAATTCCTTAGCCTGTTTGATAGGATCTTTTAACATTTGATTGATAATACTTTTTGTATGTTTCGAAATGACTTTACGTTCTCTTTCAGAGAGATCTGGCAATTTACGATCAATACTTTCCATAGTTTCTGCTTGGATATTCATAGCTTTTTCACGTAAAGCTCTGATTACAGGTACAACACCAAGCATATTAACCCATTCGTTGTGTGAATCAATCTCCTCAGGTATTTGTCCTGCAATAGTTTCAGCAGCTAATTGACGTTCTCTTAAATTGGCATCTACCAAATCTTTCAAATCATCAACATCATAATTAAAAATATTTGTAATTGCATCAATCCCTGGTTCAATGTCTCGTGGAACCGCAATATCAATCAGAACTAATGAATCCAGTTTTCTAGTTTCTGAAATTGTTTTCACCATAGAATTAGTGATGATATAGTCTTCAGCACTTGTAGAACTAATTACTATGTCCGTTGTTTCTAATAAAGATGGTAATGCTGAAAGTGAATCATATGAAACATTGTGTTTTTCGGCTAAAATTTTAGCTTTAGATAATGTCCGATTAACAATTGTTACATTTGAAATTCCAGAACCTAAAAGATTTAAGAGTGATAATTCACCCATTTCCCCTGCTCCAATAACGACAGCATGTTTACTTTTTAATTTTCCAAATACCTTTTTAGCTAATTCAACAGCAGCATAAGAAACACTCACAGCATTATCTGCAATGTCTGTTTCACTGTGTGCTTTTTTAGCAAAAGTAATCGCTTGTTTAAATAAATGATTAAAAATCGTTCCAGTTGTACCAGTATTTTGCGCTAAGAAAAATGCATCGCGCATTTGTCCTAAAATTTGTGTTTCACCAAGCACAATTGAATCTAAGCCAGAAGTGACACGCAATAAATGTTCAACTGCATCGTCCCCCACTTTAACTTCCGACATATCTTTAATATCATCTACCTCAAATCCAAAAGAGCGCGCTAAAAATCTTTGTATATAATAACGTCCTGTATGAACTTGATCAACAATAGCGTATACTTCAGTACGATTACATGTAGATAAAATGACATTTTCTAAAATTGCTTTAGTTTCATATAAATCTTCATGTGCTAATCGTAAGGCATCATCTCTAAAAGCAACTTGCTCTCTTAATGTTACATCAGCTGTTCGATGATTTATGCTAATTGCAACAAAATGCATTTATAACGCCCTCCATATACTAACAATAAAACAAGTATAACACATTTAAAAAGATGTTTAAGTGGAATGCTTAAATAAATTAGAAAGATTATAATCTACATTCAATTTTTTGCCAAAATACCGACATTTTTTAATTGTGGTTAAAATACATTTCTCTAATTGAAAAAATTTATATATATGTTTCAATAAAGTTCCAAATTTCTTGCTGTTTACTATTTTTAATTGAAGAATAACTTATAATATTATCTCCAGATTCTAATTCTAATTTGTCTTTTATTCTTTTGATATGCTTTTGTACTTTTCCTTTGGCAATTTTATCTTCTTTAGTACATATTACAAGTGTTGGTATATCAAAATGTTTAAGATAATTGTACATAAGCACATCATCTTCAGTAGGTTGATGTCTTAAATCGACAAGTTGAATAACAAGTTTTAAATTCTCTCGTTGTGTAATATATTCTTCAATCATTTTACCAAATTTTTCTCGTTGAACTTTACTTACTTTAGCGTATCCATATCCTGGTACATCAACAAAAATAAGTTGTTCATCTATATTATAGAAATTCAATGTCTGTGTCTTACCAGGTTGTTGTGACGTTCTCGCCATATTTTTACGCCCAATCATACTATTAATAAATGTAGATTTCCCTACATTTGAGCGTCCACTTAACGCTACTTCTGTTAATCCAGTGTCAGGATACTGTGCTTTTTTTACAGCACTTATAATTAAGTTAATATTATTAAAATTTATATTCATAGACTTCCTCTTTCTTATACTATTGTATAATTAACTTTAACATTTTTTTCTATATTTACATATAAAAAAACCGAGTCACAATTCACGTGACTCAGTCTTAAATCAAATATTTTAAGCAGATGTCTTGTTCTTATTAATTAGATTTCCTTCATCATCATATAATTCAGGCTCAATTTCTTCATTAATTGTTTGTTCAGTAATGACTACTTTACTTACATTTTCAGAAGAAGGTACATCATACATGATGTCAATTAATGCTTCTTCTATAATTGAACGTAATCCACGCGCTCCTGTTTTACGTTCGATTGCTTTTTCACTTATAGCAGATAGAGCCTCTTCAGAAAACTCTAATTCTACATTATCTAACTCTAGCATTTTAGTGTATTGTTTAACTAGCGCATTTTTAGGTTGAGTTAAAATATTTTTAAGTGCAGCAACATCTAAAGTTTCAAGATTAGCAACTATAGGTACACGACCAATAAATTCTGGAATTAAGCCATATGATTGGAGATCCTCTGGACGAATTTGTTCCAGTAAAGCTTCTTCATCATATTTATCTGCTTCATTACTAGCAAATCCTATCACTTTTTCTCCTAAGCGTCTCTTAATGACTTCATCGATACCATCAAAAGCTCCACCTAAGATAAATAAGATGTTTGTCGTATCAATTTGGATTAATTCTTGGTTTGGATGCTTTCGACCACCTTGAGGCGGTACACTAGCAGTTGTACCTTCTAAAATTTTAAGCAATGCTTGTTGTACACCTTCACCAGACACGTCACGCGTGATTGAAGTGTTTTCAGATTTACGCGCAATTTTATCAATTTCATCGACATATATAATACCTTTTTCAGCTTTATCAATGTCGAAATCAGCAGCTTGAATAAGACGTAATAAGATGTTTTCTACGTCATCACCTACATAACCTGCTTCTGTTAAACTTGTAGCATCAGCAATTGCAAATGGTACATTTAGTGTTTTAGCTAGTGTTTGAGCTAATAATGTTTTACCGCTACCAGTTGGCCCAATTAATGCGATATTACTTTTTTGTAATTCAACATCATCTTCATTCGGACCCAATTGTTGAATACGCTTATAGTGATTATATACAGCAACTGCTAATGATTTTTTGGCTTTTTCCTGACCAATGACATATTCATTGAGGTGATCCATAATTTCTTTAGGAGTTGGTAACTCCGTAAATCCTTCAGATGTATTTTGTGCTAATTCTTCTTCAACGATTTCTGAGCACAATTCAATACATTCATTACAAATATAAACGCCACTTCCTGCGACTAATTTTTTTACTTGATCTTGATCTTTACCACAGAAAGAACATTTTAAATTTTCTTCATCTTCATTGAATTTGAACATTCTTTTTTACACCCCTATTCCATAAAGACTATACTAAAAAGCATTCTACAATGCAACTTAACATATTTACAATCAAGATGCTTAAATAACTTGGAGCGGGACAGAAATCTTATTCTTAATGAATGATTTCATTGTCCCGCCCCTAAATTTCATTTAACATCAACAATTATAAATCATAATGATGCTATATTAAGTTGTCAATCTATACAATTGACACTGTCTATATTTAATTTAACTTATAGACAATTGACTAATTCAATATTATGCATTCATTTAATGAACGATACTAGTCTTCTTTAGTAGCTTCAACATATTTCGCATTATCTCTTAATAAATCAATAACTTTTTGAATGCGTACATCATTTTTAACAATATCTGTATTACCTAAAGTAGATTTAATATCTTCTACAGAAATGTTAAATTGCTCGCTCATTTTTTCTAATTCTTTATCAATATCTTCATCAGATACTTCAATATTTTCTTCATCAGCAATCGCAGTTAACGTTAAGTTTGTTTTAACGCGTTGTTCTGCATCGTCTTTCATTTGGTCTCTTAGTTGCTCTTCGTTTTGACCAGAGATTTGATAATATGTTTGCAAATCTAAGCCTTGTTGTTGGATTCTTTGACCAAATTCTTGAATCATACGATCTAATTCAGTATTAATCATTGCTTCAGGAATATCAATTGAAGCATTTTCTGTTGCTTTATTAATAGCTTCTTCTTTTTCAGTATTTTCAGCTTCAGTTGCTTTCTGTTCACTTAAACGTTTGCGAAGATTTTCTTTATATTCGTCCACGTTTTCAGCATCAGAATCTAATTCGTTAGCAATCTCATCATTTAATTCTGGTACATCTTTGAATTTAATTTCGTTGACTTTTGTTTTAAATGTAGCTTCTTTACCAGCTAATTCTTCAGCGTGGTATTCTTCTGGGAATGTTACAACTACATCTTTTTCATCGCCAGTTTTCATTCCTTCTATTTGTTCTTCAAAGCCAGGAATGAATGATCCAGAACCAATTTCTAGGTCATAACCTTCAGCTTGTCCACCATCAAATTCTTCACCATCAACTGAACCTGAGAAATCAATGTTTACTGTGTCACCGTTTTCAACAGCACCATCTTCTTTAACAACCATTTCAGCAAGGTGACTTAAGCTATGGTCGATTGATTCTTGTAATTCTTCATCAGAAAGGTCAGTTTCTTGCTTTTCAATTTCTAATCCTTTGTAATCACCTAATTTAACTTCAGGTTCAACTGTAACTGTAGCTTCAAAAATGAAATCTTTACCTTTTTCGATTTGAGTTACATTAACTTCTGGTTGTGCAACTGGATTAATTTCTGTTTCTTCAATTGCTTCACCATAAGCTTCAGGTAATAAAATATCCACTGCATCTTGATAAAGTGCTTCTACACCAAAACGTTGCTCAAAAATTGGACGAGGCACTTTACCTTTACGGAATCCAGGCACATTAATTTGTTTGACCACTTTTTTAAATGCTTGATCTAATGCTTTATTTACTTTCTCTGCAGGAACAGTAACAGTTAAAACGCCTTCATTACCTTCCTTTTTTTCCCAAGTTGCTGTCATGTATAAATACCTCCATGATTGACTAATTTATTTTTTCAACTTCCCTATTATAGCATAGGTTTTTAGCGTTAACAAACTTTGAAAACGATGGGTTATTCAAGTTTATTTTCAACGATTTCTATATTAAAATTCTTTTTCTCAATTTGCAACAAATTAAATTTTACATTTCATTATCTAATGATTTAATGAATTGTAAAGTATCATTGTTACAGCCATTTATATCTATACCAATTAATTGTTTGAAGTAAACATCATATGCATCTATCCAATTATCAATAGTGTATAACGACTCTATATCTATAGGATACATGAGTATAGAATGATTATTCATAATATGTTGTGCTTCTTTTAAAATATGCAACGCTCCATCTTCTAATCTATTCATTACGACAGGAATGACCTTGTCTTTTATCGTCGTATGCTCAATGCCACTTAAATGATTAGGGTTTACATTGATAGTTTCACCATATTTATGGATTGTAATTGTATGAGAATATTCAGCAAATCTTAAATATTCCAACATTAAGCTCACTAAATTTTTTGGTAAATCCATAGAAATTAGTATATTCGCTACTGATTCTTTAAAATTATAATGTCCATTATCAATAAGTTGTAATATTAAAGAAGTTTGTTCACGTGTGTTAAGCGAACCGAAATCTGATAAAGATGAGGACAATGCCTTTCTATCTTCATCAAGTCTCGATATCGCATATTCTTTAAGTGGAAAAAGTTCCATTCTGGTTTTATGATTTTTAACTTCATCGATAATTTGATTAATTACTTCAACTGCTTCATTAAATTGACCTAAGCCATTCAGACTTTTAATATAATATATCATCAATTCGTCATAACAGTTGAATCCACGTTTTAACAAAATAATTGCCTCTTCTCGTAACTCTAAATAAGCATTCAATTGTAAAAGCATCTGGCATTTCTTTAGTGCAATCTCCTCGTTAAGGTCGAAATGCTGTTCATATACATTAAACAATTGATACATCTTTTCAAAATCTGCATTTCTTTCTGCATCATTTATTTGCTTAATCATTTTACTTTTAGACTGTGGAAAAGGTATAATATCAGCCATTAATTTAGCACTCCAATCATGATATATCTTGAAGAATTAATGCACTCCATGTTTCAAAATCCTCATAGGATTGAATGTCGCCTTGTTCTATCCATTTAATTTTTAGCGTATCAGTTTCTTTAGCTTCAACATCGTTTGAATGCACAGTGATTTTAAATACGACGCCCATATGAACTTTACCCACATCATTGTCATCATCATTTATAAAACCTAAATATTCCATATTTTGAGATTTATTATTACTTAATCCTACTTCTTCTTCTAATTCTCTTTGAGCATTAACTCTTAAAACTTCATTAATAGAATCAGCTCCAACAACATCGTTCATATGACCACCAACACCGATTGATGACTGACCATGTAACCGTTCTTCTCCACCACCAGAAAGACGTTCGTAAATAAGGATTTCACCCTTCTCATTTTCTAGTAGGCAATATGATATTAATTGTTTAAACGATGGATCATCTTCCATATCACCACGTCTTTTCACTTCATATTTACTTAACGCACTAAAAATTTCTTTTCCTTTGAAATTATTTTTATGTAAAAAACCATTAAAAGCATTCTTATCTTTGTTAAATAAAATATCTCTGTTTACAACAATTATTTGTTCATCAAATTTAGACATGATTATCTCCTTTTAGATATAGTATACTATCAGTCATTTTAGCAAAAATTATCATTTTTTGCGATTGAATATATGTATATGTAAAACGATAAAAGCACCATTATATTTATAATTAAAATAAGACATAATCTTACATTGTTGATATTATAAAACTTTTAACAAAGCCACATTATATACCTTACTGTCATAACATGATTGCAAATTTATCTTTTTTTAGTTATTGACTTCGTAGATATTGATTGTTTCAAAGCATGATTTGAAACAATCTAGTATTATGAAATGACAAAAAAATAAGATATGTCCGCTATTACATCAGGGTATTGTACTCAATTTTTAAATGCTTTTAAATAATATATTAACAACAAGCATATAAAAAGACCTGAGACAAAGATTATTGTCCCAGGTCTTGTATAAATATTATTTTAAAGCTTCTTTAGCTTTTGATACTAATTCAGCGAAAGCTTTGTCATCTGAGATTGCAATTTCTGATAACATTTTACGATTGATATCAATCTCAGCTTTTTTCAAGCCGTTCATTAAACGTGAGTAGCTAATGTCATGTTGACGTGCAGCCGCATTAATACGTGTAATCCATAATTTACGGAAATCACGTTTGCGTTGACGACGGTCACGGAAAGCATATTGACCTGATTTCATTACTTGTTGTTTAGCTACTTTATATAATGTATGTTTTGAACCAAAGTAACCTTTAGCTAATTTAATCGTTTTTTTACGACGTGCTCTTGTTACTGTTCCACCTTTAACTCGTGGCATAATAAATTCCTCCTTAGATGATCTCTATCGTATATATATTCGTTTAAAATCTTATTTTTTGTATGCTAATAATTGTTTAACACGTTTCATATCACTTTTAGAAACTAACTTAGCTTTACGTAATTGACGTTTTTGTTTAGTATTTTTATTTGCGAATAAGTGAGATGTGAAAGCTCTAGAACGTTTTAATTGACCTGAACCAGTTCTTTTAACACGTTTAGCTGCTCCACGGTGAGTTTTCATTTTAGGCATGATTCATTTCCTCCTATAATTTAACGTTTATTTTTCGTTGATAGGCGCTAACATAATAAACATTTGACGCCCTTCCATTTTAGGCTTTTGTTCAACAGTTGCAATATCTTTACATTCATCTGCAAATTTTTCTAACACACGCTGACCAATTTCTTTATGTGTAATCGCACGACCTCTGAAACGAATTGAAACTTTACATTTATCGCCTTTAGATAAGAACTTGCGTCCATTTTTCAACTTAGTTTGGAAATCATGTTCTTCAATAGTTGGGCTTAAACGTAATTCTTTAACGTTAATGACTTTTTGTTTCTTCTTCATTTCTTTTTCTTTTTTCTGCTGTTCGAATTTATATTTACCATAATCCATTATTCTCGCAACAGGTGGTTTTGCATTTGGTGCTACAACAACTAAATCTAAATCCACACGTTCAGCCATTTCTAAAGCTTCACGTTTAGATTTAACACCAATTTGTTCACCATCTTGGCCTATTAAGCGTAGTTCTTTTGCACGAATTTTCTCATTAATTTGAGTTTGATCTTTTGCTATGGTTGACACCTCCCAGAATTTTACGAAATTGTTCCAAGCAAAAAGAAGAGCGAGTATAACTACCCGCTCTTCTTAGACACAATAAATGTGTAACATGATTGACCTGCCAACTGCTTCAGCGTCGCCACAGGTGAGAAGCGGGTGCTTCTACTTGGTTCGTTTCGTATTCAACGTTAATAATCATATCAATATTTATTGTTTAAGTCAAACTATTTTTTAATTATTTTTATGGTGTCTTACTTCTTCCATCGAAACATCTTGCCTTAAGTCAACTTTGTTTAGAGGAATCTTTTTAGTTTTATATCTAAATTTATGATAAAAGAAGAAAATTAAGAATACAGGTATTCCCATGTAAGTTATAAAAAATCTATTCATATCAAAGTTACCTGTTTTAATAAAATCTACATCTTGTCCAATGATAACTATTACACATAAAATACCTGCAAAAATCGGACCAAATGGGAATAACTTCGCTTTATATTTTAATTTTGATTTATCATAATTTTGTTTATCAAATGCGCGTCTAAATCTAAAGTGACTGATTGCTATACCAACCCAAGCAATAAAACCAGTCATTCCGCTAGCAGCTACAATGTATTCATATGCATCTCCACTTAAATGTTGCAATGCGAAAATAAGAATGACTAGTACTCCAGTTGCAATTAGAGATACATAAGGTACGCCACTTTTATTTGTTTTTCCAAAAGAATTATAAGCTAATTTATCTTTACTCATCGAATATAACATTCTTGTTGAAGCATACATTCCTGAGTTACCTGCTGATAATACACTTGTTAATATAACAGCATTCATAAATGAAGCAGCAAAAGCTAATCCAGCATTCTTAAATACTAATGTAAAAGGTGAAGTAGCTATACTATCACCACCGCCCATTAATGCCTTACTATCATATGGAATCAACATACCAATAATGAAAATAGCTAGAATGTAAAATAAAAGTATACGCCAAAATACTTGTTTAATCGCTTTTGGAACTGCTCTTTCTGGATTTTCAGATTCACCTGCTGTAATACCAATAAGTTCAGTTCCTTGGAATGAGAAGCCTGCGACTAGAAATACACCAAGAATTGATAGCAAGCTACCTCCTAAATTCCCACCTAGTATTGGCCCATCTCCTTTTGTAAACGTATCAAATCCTACAAATTCTCCACCCATAATCCCTAAAATAGTTAAGATACCAATTCCTATAAATATGATGACTGTAACTACTTTGATAAGTGCGAACCAATATTCACTCTCTCCATATACTCTAACGGATAAAGAATTAAGCGCGAAAATAATAATAAGGAAAATACAACTCCAGACCCAAGCTGGTATACCTTGCATAGGGGACCAATATTGTATAACTTGCGCTGCAATAGTAACATCAGCTGCTACTGTTATCACCCAGTTGAACCAATAATTCCATCCTAAAGCAAAACCTAGTGAAGGATCGACAAAGCGTGTAGCATAAGTACTAAATGAACCTGACACAGGCAAATATGTCGCCATCTCCCCTAACGACGTCATTAGAAAGAACACCATCGCTCCAATAACTGCATAGGCAATCAAAGCACCCAATGCACCTGCGTCATGTATAGCTCCACCAGAAGTCATGAATAGACCAGTTCCTATACATCCCCCAATGGCAATCATTGAAATATGTCTATCTTTTAATCCTCTTTGAACACCGTCATTTTGTTTATTATTCTTTTTCATATAAGCTCCCTTTCCTTCATAAGTAGAGGCTAACTTGTTACCACATCAATGCATATCATTGTTGTAGATAAATTTGGTATAGATGATATAAAAGTAAAATAATATTAATATCATTTTACTTTTATATCACTTGTCTTTATATCTGTATCAATAATGTAAAAAGTGGTTACATACCTTTAAGATATGCAACCACTAATGTTTATCTATATAAGGTAGCACATCACATAAAGTGACAGTACAACTTCTATTCGAAAGTTGTCCCAACAATGCTAATTTATGGAAATAACATCATTTCGGCATTATTACCTTTCACTTATTCAACACATGTCCCATACGACTTCTGATAAGTTAGTCATTAATAATGCAACCTCTAACTCTATTTATTATATTAATTTGTAATATACATGATATACTTTATATTTTCAAGTTTATCTATGCTTTTTCAAACGGATTTCATCAATAACATTCCAAATAAATTCATCTTTTTCAACTGATTCTTGTTTTTCAGAACCATATTTTCTTACATTTACTTCTTGATTCTCTACTTCTTGGTCACCTACAACAATCTGATAAGGTATTTTTTTCATTTGAGCTTCACGAATTTTATATCCCATTTTTTCATTACGGTCATCAATTTCAACGCGGACACCTTGCGATTTTAGTTCATCTTGTAAAAGTCTTGCATAATCATAATGTAAATCTATATTTACAGGAATAATTTCAACTTGCATAGGCGCCAACCAAGTTGGAAATGCACCTTTTGTTTCTTCTGTTAAAAATGCAACAAAACGTTCCATAGTAGAAACTACACCACGGTGTATAACTACAGGACGATGTTGTTCTCCATCTTGACCAATGTACGTTAAGTCAAAACGTTCTGGTAAAAGAAAATCAAGTTGTGCTGTTGATAGAGTTTCTTCTTTTCCCATAGCTGTTTTTACTTGAACATCTAACTTAGGTCCATAGAATGCTGCCTCACCAATAGCTTCTTCATAAGTTAAACCTAATTCATCTGATGCTTCTTTAAGCATGGATTCAGCTTTTTCCCACATTTCATCATCATCAAAGTACTTATGCTTATCTTCAGGATCTCTATAACTCAATCTGAAGCGATAATCTTCAAAACCAAAATCTTTGTACACATCTTGAATCATATTAACTACACGTTTAAATTCTTCTTTAATTTGATCAGGTCTAACGAAAATATGGGAATCATTCAATGTCATTCCTCGAACACGTTGTAAACCTGATACTGCACCACTTGCTTCGTAACGATGCATAGTACCCAATTCAGCAATACGTATAGGTAATTCGCGATAAGAATGAGGTTTGTTTTTATAAATCATCATATGATGTGGACAGTTCATTGGTCTTAAGACCATTGCTTCGTCTTCATCTAACTTCATTGCTGGGAACATATCTTCTTGATAATGATCCCAGTGACCAGATGTTTTATATAAATCAACATTGGCTAATACTGGTGTGTAAACATGATCGTATCCCATACTTACTTCTTTATCGACAATATAACGTTCTATTTCCCTACGTATTGTAGCACCATTTGGTAACCATAATGGTAAACCAGCACCAACGAGTTGATTGTTTGTAAACAATTCTAAATCTTTACCAATTTTACGATGATCACGCTCACGACGTTCTTCCAACATTTTTAGATGTGCTTTCAAATCTTTTTTGTCAAAGAATGCTGTACCATAAATTCGTTGTAACATTTTATTATCACTATTTCCACGCCAATAAGCACCAGCTGTAGATAATAGTTTGAACTCTTTAATTTTAGAAGTAGAAGGTACGTGTACACCTCGACATAAATCAGTAAATTCACCTTGAGTATAAAGTGTTACACTCTCATCTTCAGGAATTGCATCAATAAGTTCTAATTTATAAGGGTCATCCTTGAAGAAGTCTTTTGCTTTTTCTTTACTAACTACTTCTCTTACAATTTTATGATTTTCGTTCACAATTTGTTTCATTGTTTTCTCAATTTTATCAAAATCATCCGATGAAACCTTATCATCCATATCAAAATCATAATAGAATCCGCCTTCTATTACAGGTCCAACTCCAAATTTAACGTCTCCGTATAAACGTTTTAATGCTTGTGCCATTAAATGAGCTGTTGAATGACGAAGTACTTCTAACGCTTCTTCACTCCCAGGAGTAATAATTTCAATAGCTCCATCTTGTTCTAAAGGGCGTGTTAAATCTACAAGTTGACCATTGAATTTTCCCGCAACTGCTTTTTTTCTTAATCCTGGACTAATTGATTGAGCGATGTCTTCTGTAGTAGTCCCTTTATCAAATTCTTTTGTATTACCATCTGGAAATTGAATATTAATTTGATTCATATTTTTTCCTCCTATTTAATAAAACATCTGATCGTTGGCTTATTGAATAAATTAACTTTACTGAGCATAAAAAAACTCGTCCCTAGCAAGGGACGAGTTTGTCGTGGTACCACCCTAGTTAAGTATATGAAAAGCATACGTGACCAGTCATATACTATACTTTACATAAGATAACGGTCTTGAGCCGGATATTCATTACAAATATCAATATTAACGAAGTAGTAATAATTTAATGTGTTAGCCATATTCTCATCAATTAATGACTTTCTGTGTAACAGAGATTAAATTATCGTATCTTCAATAGTTTCAACGATTAAGATTTATCTCTATTATACACCACATACTATAAAATTCAATTGTTTCTAAAATTTTTACCAGTCAAATAATAAGGTGTCGATAAAGTCTTAATTCTTTCAATAATTCGTGCTGCTTTAGTCTTTTCAGTGCCATCTCTAGTTATTGAAAGATGATGCTCAAGCTCACTATAATTAAAGTTAGAACTAAAAAATGTAGGAAGTTCATGTACCATTCTATAATGTAATAAAGGACCAATCACTTCATCTCTTACCCACGGTGTGACTTCTTCTGCGCCAATATCATCTAACATCAAAATATTAGCTTCTCGCACACGTTGTAATTTTTTCTCAAAACTACCGTCTTTAAAGCCACCTTTTAAAGTGCGAATAAATTCTGGTAAATATACAATTGTTGATGAAATCTTTTGCGATTTAAGTTGATTTGCAATAGCACCCAATATGAATGATTTTCCTGTACCAAAAGGACCATATAAATATAACCCCTTTACTTTTTCATCGTTAGTAATTGCTGTACAGATTTGATCAGCTGCCATTGCTACATCAAGTCTCTCTCGATTATTCATATAAATATCTTTGAGCTTTGCATGAAGTGTATCTCTTTGCATATGGTGAGATGTAATAAGTTGTGAATCAAATCGTTCCTCATCATGTTTAATTTTACACGGGCAAGGTAGATATCTAATTTTGATTCTTTCATTTTCAATATATAGTTCAGGAACATGTCCTTTTACAAAATTCGGACAATCATCATAGCGATGTCCATCATAAACTTTTTGTTGATCTTTATACTCTTGAAGAACATTTAAATCTTCGTCTATCATCTCATTAGTTATATTACTACGATTTTTCTCAAGAAAATGTTTAACGTCAGTATCATTGATTACATTTTGTTTTATTTTTTGTATACGTTTATCTAGATTTTGAGAATCGCCCATGATATTTCTGAAACTTTTCATTAGTTATCTTCCTCCTTCCACTTTTGATTTAACTTTTCAAGAAATGCTTGTCGATCTTCTTCGAGAGTGTCATCATTTATTTCTTTATTTTCTTCTTGATCGTCCCTATTTTGAAGCCATTTAGGTGTCTTTTCTTTGGATAAAAATTGATTTTGTCTTCCACGATTGTTCTGTCGTTTATCATTAGAATGTGTTTCGTAATTTTTAGGTTGATTAACTTGTAATGCATATTCATATGCTTGTTTGGCATTTGAAATACCAATTTTCTTCCAGTTGGAAGCAATTTCAAAAATATAAGATTTTGGCAACTTCATATCTTCTTTTAACATAACAAACTGTAAAAGTATATTGATTACACCAAAATTCATTTTTTCACGGTTAATCAATTCTTCTATCATACTTTTTTGCGACTGTGTAGGTTCCGAATCAGACCAACTTGCTAACATATCAATCGGACTTGTTTCATCTAGCAGTTGTAACCAATCATTTGTTGTATCTTCCGCTTGTCGATCTTTTTTTTCATCGTTAATTTTATTTGTTTGATGCTCTAATTTTGGTAATTGATTATCATGTTCAATCAGGTAATAAGTTCTAGCTTTCTTACGCATTTCTTCAAAAGATAATTGTTGTGCACTGGTAATGGAACTTAATATAACATTTTTCATACCATCTTCAGTAATTCCATAAAGTGTCGCAAGTTGTATAATCAAATTCTTAGCTTCTTTATCGATAATTTCATTACTAATAAAATGATGGTTCAACATCTGTCTCAACATTTCAAAATCAAAAGTTTCATTAGATAAATCTATACCATCATAGTGTTTGATTTGCTTTAAATTAATTTGATCAGAAACATTGACCTTTTTAGGTACGTTGAATACTTCTGTAAATTTTCTAGTTGTCTGTTGATATTTGCTTAAATCTTTCTCATCTTTTTCGAAATAAGATTTAAGTGCTTGATAACGTTTTTTATCAACCTCACTAAATAAAAATACTGATAACATAGGATCATTAAAAAATTGATAGGCTGTTGGAGGCTGAATTAACTCATAAACAAAGTGAGAGTACTTTTCTTCATGCCTTACAAATGTTTTAATCAATCCAATAGCCTCTAAATTGTCCATTTGCTCCCTGAAATCTAATAAGTTAATTTTTAGTTCATTCATGAATATATAATGCGTTAACCCGAGTTGTTGACTTTCATCTATGAATTGACTCATAAAATGATAGAGTCCAATTGATTCAACTCCGATTAAAGGGGTGAATAGTCGATTTAAAATATCTAAATGTTGTGAGGTGAATTCGAAATGTGTAATCACCTCAAATCCATCTTGTGGTTTTAGACCATATTCATAGGTTTGTAACCCCATCTATTTATCACTCCGTTTATTATCACTCAAGATACCTTGCATTGACTCTAAGAGTTGATCAACATCTTTGAATTCTTTATATACAGATGCAAATCTTACATAGGAAACTTGGTCAACATGCATTAACAAATTCATAACATGCTCTCCAATTTCTCTAGAAGAAATTTCAGTTTGTCCCTCATCTCTAAGTTGCCACTCCACTTTATTAGTTATGTCTTCAAGTTGTTGATAACGTACTGGTCGTTTCTCGCAAGATCTTACTAAACCATTTAATATTTTTTCTCTTAAAAATTGTTCTCTAGTCCCATCTTTCTTCACTACTATTAATGGACTAACTTCAATATGTTCAAATGTTGTAAAACGCGTTCCGCAATTTTCACATTCTCTTCTACGTCTAATCGCATTGGCCTCATCTGCATGTCTTGAATCAACCACTCTGGAATGTGTAGAATTACATTTTGGGCATTTCATATATGTCACCCTCCCAAGTTTAATCACCGTACATTATACTATAAAAGTACTGTGTAAAAAAGAAAGGTCAATTGCAACTATAAACGAAAGAATGTAATGATACATTGTTAATACCACTATGTGTAAAAAAGGAAAAATTGTCTTATAAATAAAGGTTTTAGAATGCTATGTTATTTATTAAAAATAATACATTTTAACGTGATTAACCATATTAAATGAATTTCAACCATTTAAATGTACTACACAATTTTATAAATACGACCAAAAGTACCATTATTAAATTATAATTTGAAAGATGATTCGTTAAAATCACCTCATTTCAAAATCATCTCAACTTGATTAATAAATAATGACTATGGATCATTTTTTTATAAAGAAAGTATCTAGAAATATGTCTAAAGCTAATTGGTTATCTATAATAACATCAATGGTGCTTCAACTTTGTTTAGGGCTATTTGTATATAAATAAACCTGAGATAATATGGCTATCTCAGGTTTAGTGTAAGTATAAATATTTAATTAAATGGCTTTTACCATTGCTTTATCATCAATTAATTGTCCAATTTTGTCAGCTACTTCAACAACTCTATTCGAATAACCCCATTCATTATCATACCAAGCGATAACTTTCACCTTATTTTGTCCCATAACCATCGTAGATTGAGAATCAATAATTGCTGAATGAGGATTTGTGTTAAAGTCTACAGAAACTAAAGGAGCTTCTTCAACATCAAGAACACCTGATAAATCGGCATTTTTAAATGCATCATTAACTTGTGTAACTGTAACATTCTGTTCTAAATCAACAACTAAATCAACGAGAGAGACATTTTTTGTTGGTACTCTTAAAGCCATTCCATGAAGTTTACCTTCAACTTCAGGCAATACTTCTTTAAGTGCTTTAGCAGCACCTGTTGACGTTGGAATAATACTTTCATTACAAGAACGTGCTCTTCTTAAATCTTTGTGTGGATTATCAATATTTTTTTGATCATTTGTTATTGCATGAACAGTTGTCATCAGACCATTTATGATTCCAAATTTATCATTGAGGACTTTTGCAACTGGTCCGATACAATTAGTAGTACAAGATGCATTACTAAAAATATCGTATGTATCAATATCAAGTTGATTATCATTGACTCCTTTAACAATCATTTGAACGTCTCCACCTTTAGACGGTCCAGTGAGTAATACCTTTTTAGCACCTGCATTAATATGAGCAACTGCTTTATCTCCGTGATTAAATTTACCTGTCGCTTCTATAACAACATCAATATCCATCTCATTCCATGGTAAATTTTCTGGATTGCGATCAGAAAGTAATTTAATTTCATGTCCATTCACTTTAATACCACTTTCAATCGGTTCAACTTTTTTATCATAAACTCCATGCGTCGTATCATAATTAAGTAAATGTGCAATTGTTTCAGGTGGATAACTAGCGTTAATCGCTTTAACATTTAAATTTTTATTATTTAGTGCTATTCGTAACACCATTCTACCTATTCTACCCATACCGTTAATTGCAATATTCGTTGCCATTCAAAGCACCCCTTGTTTTATATGTTATACTTTATGGAAATAGTATAACATATTAATTTTTAAATGAAAGCGTTTACTGATAAATTTATCTATAAATATAAATTAAGCTTTATCATTTATAAGATTTTGATTCAAACATTGACTATGGAATTGAATAAATAAGGATTCTAATAAAACATCTACTTTTGGATTTACTCTATATCGATTAATCATTTTATAAGAAGGGTTTAGAATTTGTGAAAACCACATCATTCGAATAGTATCATTAAGAAATTTTTTCTACCAGAAAATACTGATTGTGTGTAAGCATATAACACTACTTTCAACATCATATTGGGATGCTATAATGTTGCGCAACAATGCTGTCTGAATTCAGTACCTGGAATTTTTTACAATATCATTCACATATTGTGACATATCATGTGTGGGAATATGTACTGAAGTTTCCTTTGGTAAAGTAAGTTGAGTCATATTATAATCTTTATGCATAAGGTACCTCGTTAATTTAATTTAGTGGTATTTGTTAAATTATACGAAAAAGCCTTATTTTTAAAAGTATTTCAATGTAAAGGCAAAGTGTTATGACGAGACTCTTGAAGACGCAGAATAAGCTGAAGACTACAAGCTGAATCTGTCAACTAAGAAAGCGAACCAACAATACGAAGTATTATAAATAAAGAAGCCAGTAAATGAATTTATAAAAAACTCATTTACTGGCTATTTTGCTAGGAATTATGTCCCAGCTTTTTTGCCTCTAATTAGCGTTTAATATGTAATTATTTATAATACATACACTTTGTGATAACAAAATAAAAGCATTCTATACAATTTTCATTATATTTACTATTCACTCTCCGATTGAATATACCCTTCTTCTTCAAGTAATTTTTGTAAATTCTGTTTAAGTTCTAATTTATCACCTAGATTATCTATCACATGATTTGCCATCCTACTTTTTTTATCTATAGATATTTGACTATAAACACGTGCTTTAGCATCTTCTAATGATAAATTATTCCTCTCCATTAAACGATCGATTTGAATACTTTCAGATGTATAAACCACCCAAACTTCATCTACAGTATCTTGTAGTTCATTTTCGTACAACAATGGGATATCCATAATTACATGATATCCATGTTCTAGATAATTGTTTTTCTCTTGTTCCATTATCTCTCTTACAATAGGATGAACTATTTCATTAAGAGCCTCGCGTAAGTCAGGATGATTAAAAACTATCTCTCCTACATATTGACGATTCATCTCACCATTTTCGTCAATTGCTTCTTCCCCAAAAATCTCTTTAACTTGTTCAAGACCCTTAGAGCCTTTTTTAACTGCTTCGCGTGAAGCAATATCAGCATCTACGATTTTAAACCCATATGCTGTTAATAATTCTGAAACTGTTGATTTTCCAGTGGCAATACCACCAGTTATCCCAATCACTTTAGACATTATTTCACTCTTCCTTTATCTCTGACAGTTTGGGCAAAAATGACTATTTCTACCAGCTATCACTTTTGTTTCAATCGAATGACCACAAACCTTGCACTTTTTTTGTTTATATACATTTAAATGTAATTGCATTTGTCCAGTTTTACCATCTGCATGCCTATAATCTGAAATACTAGTACCTCCATATTTTATACCCTCTTCTAAAACTTCTCGAACATAATAAAAGAGGGATTTTCTTTCTTGTTTAGTGAGTGAATTAGTAATTTTATCCGGAGTAATACCAGCTCTGAATAAAGCTTCACAGGCATAGATATTTCCAGCTCCTGCTATAACACGATGATCAAGAATCGTTTGTTTTATTGGTTTATTCTTATATTTTTTCATTGTCAAACATTCTAAATAGTGTTCAAATGCCACCTCTTCAAATGGTTCTGGAGCGATTTCTAATAAAGATGGATAACTATCAAAATTGACTATATTTCTAATTTCTCCAAACCGTCTGATATCAGAATAGACTAATTTTTGTTTATTATCCAAATCGAAAATGACTTGCCAATGCTTTCGATAATTCGGTGTACTTATCTCATCAAGGTTATTAACAACAAAGAATCCGCCTGCCATACCTAAATGACTAACTAAGATTCTATCATCGTCATGATCCGCTATATAAAAAATAATGTACTTACTTCTTCTTTCAACTTTTTTTATAACATAACCTTCAGTAAGTTTTTTAAAAGTATCTAATTCCATACCTTTTATAATCGTCTCACGGTTATTATTCTTACCGTTAATTACATTTTTAGCAAAAGTTACTTTCTCTATTTTTGCACTTTTTATAAATGGCTCAATACCTCTTTTAACATGTTCAACTTCAGGTAGTTCAGGCATGATATTATCCTTTCTTTATTTAGCATCGTACCATGTTGCACCATAATTCGAATCTACTTTTAAAGGTACATCGAGCACTAATGCTTGTTCCATAATTTCTTCTACAAATTTACTAAAATCTTCTACTTCTGATTTTGGTATTTCAAATATGAGTTCATCATGAACTTGTAATAATAACTTAGCATGATATTTAGTTTCTTTAATCTTTTCACTGAATTTAACCATTGCTAATTTTATTATGTCAGCTGCACTACCTTGTATGGGTGTATTCATTGCTGTTCTTTCTGCAAAACTTCTTAAATTAAAGTTTCTACTTGTTATATCAGGAATGTATCGACGACGATGAAGTAGTGTTTCCACATAACCTTGTGCTTTTGCATCTTTAACAATGTCTGACATATATTGTTTTACACCTGGAAAACTAGCTAAATAATCATCAATAAATGCTTTTGCTTGTTTTCTAGTAATACCCAAGCTCTGACTCAATCCATAATCGCTGATACCATATACAATACCAAAGTTAACAGCTTTTGCTTGACGTCTCATTAAACTATCAACCTGGTCAGATTCAACATTAAATACTTTCATTGCTGTTGCAGTGTGAATATCATGTCCGTTTATAAATGCATGTTTTAAACTTTCATCTTGCGTAATATGAGCAAGTACACGTAACTCAATTTGTGAATAATCAGCAGATAAAATCACACTATCTTTAGAAGTTGGTTTAAAGGCCTTTCTAATCTTTCTTCCTTCTTCTAATCGTATAGGTATATTTTGTAAATTAGGATCTATACTTGATAATCTACCAGTTTGAGCAAGCGTTTGATTAAAACGTGTGTGAATTCTATGATCTTTGCTTATTACTTTTTGTAATCCCTCTACATACGTAGATTGCAACTTAGCAAGTTGTCTATATTCTAAAATATCATCTATAATAGGATGCTCACCTTGTAGTTTTTCTAATACGTCTACAGCTGTTGAATAGCCCGTTTTGGTCTTCTTAATGACAGGCAATTGTAATGTTTCAAATAAAACAACACCTAATTGCTTAGGAGAATTGATATTAAACGCTTCACCAGCCGACTCATGAATATTGGATATTAATACATCCAATTTTTTTTGAATTTCGAATTCCATTTCTTTCAAATCATTGATATCGGTATATATACCAATTTCTTCCATTTCACTTAAAATTCTTGCTAATGGTAATTCTAAATCTTTCAACAGTTCAATTTGATTATAATCTTCTAACTGTGATTTCATGGTTGGAGTTACAGCTGCTATAGCTTCTGTCACAGAGGCAATGTGTTCGTTTAGAATTGGTTCTTCAGGTATATGATGTTTCTTACCTTTCCCAAATATTGTAATATTATCTTTTACATAATTTTGTCCATATAAACTTACCACAGATTTAACGTCATCAATAGAACGTGATGGGTCAATAATATAGCTTGCTAACATAACATCAAATTCAATATTTTCTATATTAATCCCTAATCGATGAGCAGATACATAAGTTTTTTTTGCATCATAGACAATTTTAGTTGTATTTTTATCTTCAAGCCATTGAACTAAATGTTTATAATCCTTTACATCCTCAGCATTTATCACTACATGTTGATGATTTGTATAAAAACCAAACTTGAGAATAGTGTCTTTAAGATAATTAGTGCCTTCGAGTTCAAAATGTATTACCGCTTCGTTTAAATCATTCAAATCTACATTTTGAAAGTCTTGCTCAATTTCAAAAGTTTTATCTATGACTTCTTCATTCGTAGAGGATGTGTCTATATCTGCTAATAGTTGTTTAAATTCTAGCTTTTTAAATAGTTCAATTTTTTCTGTAGTGTCGTCTTGTAGAGTTAATTTTGTATCTTCTAATGATACTTCAATCGGACTGTGAACATTGATTGTTGCTAAATCTTTACTCATTAAGGCATCATCTTTACTATTGATGAGTTTTTCTTTTAATTTTTTTGCAGTGACCTCCTCAATATGTTCATAGACCCCTTCTACTGACTCAAATTGATTAAGTAATTTAATAGCCGTCTTTTCGCCGACACCAGCAACGCCAGGAATATTGTCAGAGGTATCCCCCATTAGACCTTTCATATCGATAATTTGTTTCGGCACTAAACCATTATATTTCTCTGCTATAAATTTAGGTGTATAATGATCAACGTCGGTAACACCTTTTTTTGTATAATATATTGTAACATTATCAGTGGCTAATTGAGTTAAGTCTCTATCACCTGTAATGATAATGGTTTCAAAATCTTCTTCATCAGCTTGTCTACTTAATGTTCCTATAATGTCATCAGCTTCATAATTATCAAGTTCATATCTTTTAATATGATACGCATCTAAAAGTTGACGAATATATGGAAATTGCTCACTTAATTCAGGTGGAGTCTTTTGACGACCACCTTTATATTCACTGTACTTAGAATGTCTGAAAGTCGTTTTACCTGCATCAAATGCAACTAAAAAATGATTCGGTTTTTCTTCTTTAATTATTTTTTCTAAGAGCATAGCAAAGCCGTAAACTGCATTTGTATGAATACCTGCATGGTTTGAAAGTAAAGGGAGAGCATAAAACGCTCTAAAGCTTAGACTATTACCATCTATTAATACTAATTTATTCAAAATACGTAACCTCCAGAACAGATTTACATATATTTTAGCATATATACAAATACATAACGAGTAAGCGAGTTTAGTATTCACTACGCATTAGCTATTACTAATATTTAACTTATAAATGCTAAAGAAATATTAAGTTAAATGTTTCTTAAAAAATTTCCACTCATCTTATGTCTGTCAATGACAAGATGTATTTTGATTTTAATTAATAGCATAAGTCTTAACATTATATTTCTAAATAATCACTACAACAAAGGACACCACATTGTCTGTACCGACAATGTAGTGCCCTCAAATTTAATTATCATTAAATAGAACTTTGAATATCGAACCTTTGCCAGGTGCACTTTTCACGTCTATTCTACCATTATGTGCTTCAACAATATGTTTTGTTATAGACAGACCAAGTCCTGTACCACCTGAATCTCTACTTCTCGCTTTATCTACACGATAGAAACGTTCAAATATACGCTTTTGATCTGTTTCACTTATACCAATACCATAATCTTGAATCTCTAAATAAACTTTATTGTCATTTCTATATACTCTTACTATTACCTTATTATCTTCTGAAGAATAATTTATAGCATTTGATAGCAAATTAGTAATAACTTGCGCTATTTTATTTTCATGTGCCTCAATGATGACATCTTTTTCAATTTCAGATTGTATTTTGATTCTCTTATTGTATGCTTGTGTTTGCAAATTATCTATTATATTAATAGCTAATTCAGATAAATTCATGTAATTTATTTCAAGTTCTTTTTGCTGTTCTATATGTGATAAATCTAATAAGTCTGTAACCAATGACTCTATTCTATTAGATTCTTTTAAAATAATATTTAAAAACATATCAAGCGATTGTTCATCATTTTTAGCACCTTCAATCAGAGTTTCTGCAAAACCTTTGATTGAAGTAATCGGTGTTTTTAGTTCATGTGACAC
The DNA here is from genome assembly GCF_006742205.1 of Staphylococcus epidermidis. NCBI lineage: Bacteria > Bacillati > Bacillota > Bacilli > Caryophanales > Staphylococcaceae > Staphylococcus > Staphylococcus epidermidis. The sequence goes on along the minus strand of NZ_AP019721.1, from coordinate 1,135,160 downwards.
ATTTGCAACAAATTCCCTTCTAAGGTTTTCTAATTTCTGCAAATTAGTAATGTCATGAAGCACAACCACCATACCTTGTAAATTTTTTTTAGATTTAGTTAAAATGGGGATACAAGATACATCGAAATATTTAGTATGTACGTTATTAATAGCAACTTCTAATTGTTCATAGATAACTTTTTCAGTTCTAAAACTTTCAATAATTAATTTTTCAATACTATCATCTATGAAACCAATGTAACTTTTATTTTCTACCATTTGATCAGGGTTAAACACCTGATAATAAGCATGATTAGCAACTACAATTTCTCCATGTTTATCAATCATCAGTACTGAACTCGGTATATTTTCTAAGGTAGTTTTTAATCTATTGGATTGAATTTTTTGACTATTGTTTAATTTTTGCAATCGTCGTGCTAAGTCATTTGTAGTCACAAATAATGCCCTAGTTTCCTTCACATTACTTTCTGGAACACGAACATGGTAATATCCATCTGCTAGAAGTGATGTAGCATAAGTTACTTCATTGATAGGTCTAATATATGTTCGATTGATACTTCTACTTGCTAAATAGACCGTAAATAATACAATGACTCCAACAATAGACAAGTATTTCCATAAATCCTTTTGTAAATCAATAATTTCATTATTAATTCCACTTATGTATATTGTTTTATCATCTATTGTATTCTTATAGGTGTAACGCATACCGAGTTTTGTGTTTTTATTGATTAATTTCGAAGGATTAGCTTCATTATCAATTCTATGGTCAATATCTTTAATATTTCCACTTGAGTAAATAATTTTATCTTTATCTTTTTCTTTTATTAATATGATATTTTTTTCATTATGAGCTATATTAGTGATTTCTTTCTCTTTATTATTATTAAAGAGATTAACATAATTACGGGCTTCACTATCTAAGCTTTTAATTTGATTACTAGTTAATGTTTGATAAATTGTGTTGTGAATGATAGCGCCTAAACCAATAAAACTAATGATTGTAATAGTACTAATTAATAGTAATAAACGCAAATGGAACTTCAACATTAAGCTTTAGGTCTCTCCAGTTTATAACCTAAACCACGTACAGTCTTTATCAATTTAGGTTGCTTAGGATTTTCTTCCAATTTATCTCTTAAGTGGCTTATATGTACATCAACAATTCGAGAATCTCCAGCGAATTCATAATTCCACACTGAATTCAACATATGTTCTCGAGTAATAACTCTTCCTTGTCTTTCAATTAAATATAATAACAATTCAAATTCTTTTGGCGTCAATTCTAATAATTCATCTTCTTTATAGACTTCAAAGAATTCAGGTCGAATTCTAATTGAACCAATGATAATATCTTCATCATCAACATCTTCCTTCTCAATTTCATTTACAAATTGAGAACGTCTTAATATTGCTTTAACTCTGGCAACTACCTCTCTAGGTGAAAATGGTTTTGTCATATAGTCATCAGCACCTAGTTCAAGCCCTAAAACTCGATCAAATTCATCGTCCTTTGCTGTCAACATTAAAATCGGTACTAAATTTTTATCAGACCTGATTGTTTTACATACTTCTATACCATCTTTTTTTGGCAACATAACGTCTAATACAATTAGTTCCGGTTGTTCTGTTTCAACTTTTTTCAATGCCTCTTCACCATCATAAGCGACTTCGACTATATACCCTGCTGTTTCTAAATTATATTTTAGTAAGGTCACGATGGATTGCTCATCATCAACCACTAATATTTTTTGTGACATAGTGTGCCTCCTAATCTTTTTATACATTTATATTATAACTGATATTCAAATAGAAATAATATAGCTACACATCAAATTTACATAATCTTAATAAAAGTTATAAATTTACCCTTAACAATTATACGAAATAGTAACTTCAATATATATTTTCTTAAAGGAAACTTTAATAAAAGAAATATGAAATTTAAGCAGAGTGAATGTTCAAGATAAGATAGAAATAGGTTTATTTTAAATTTATTGTTAATAAAAAAACCTGAGACACTAATATTTTATGTCTCAGGTTCTTTGAAATTTTTATAAAAAGTTATTAAAAAATTATCTAATATTCTTAATTAGTTCATCAGCAAAATCAGATGTTGAAACTTCTTTTGCACCATCCATAAGACGCGCAAAATCATATGTTACGATTTTTGAAGCAATTGTTGCCTCAATAGAGTCAGTGATTTTATCTGCGGCTTCTTGCCAACCTAAATGTTCAAGCATTAAAACTGAACTTAAAATTTCTGATGACGGATTAACCTTATTTAAACCAGCATATTTAGGTGCAGTACCATGTGTTGCTTCAAAAATAGCATGTCCAGTTTCATAGTTAATGTTAGCACCAGGCGCAATACCAATGCCTCCAACTTGAGCTGCAAGAGCATCAGAGATATAGTCACCATTTAAATTCATAGTTGCCACAACATCATGTTCAGCTGGACGAGTTAATATTTGTTGTAAGAAGATATCAGCAATAGAGTCTTTAATAATAATTTTACCTTCTTGTTCAGCTTTACTTTGTGCTTCATTCGCAGCATCTTTACCCTTTTGTTCAACAATTTCATCATATTGTTGCCATGTAAACACTTTATCACCAAATTCATTATGAGCTAAATCATAGCCCCACTGCTTAAATGAACCTTCAGTAAATTTCATAATATTACCTTTATGAACTAAAGTTACTGATTTACGATTATTATCAAGTGCATATTGAATAGCTGCTCTTACTAGACGTTCTGTACCTTCTTTAGATACTGGCTTTATACCAATACCAGAAGTTTCAGGGAAACGAATATTAGTTGCTCCCATTTCATTTTGTAAGAAATCTATAACTTTTTTTACTTCTGATGTACCTTGTTTAAATTCTATCCCTGCATATATATCTTCGGTATTTTCACGGAAAATAACCATATCAACATCTTCAGGTCGCTTAACTGGTGAAGGAACGCCTTTGAACCAACGTACCGGACGTAAACAAGTGAATAAATCTAACTCTTGTCTCAGTGCTACGTTTAATGAACGAATTCCACCACCAATTGGAGTTGTTAAAGGACCTTTAACAGCAATTAAATATTCTTTGATTGTTTCTAACGTTTCTTGTGGCAACCATTCTCCAGTTTCATCATAAGCTTTTTGACCTGCTAAGACTTCTTTCCATTCTATACGTTTTTCTCCATTATACGCTTTTTCAACAGCAGCATCGATTACTCGGCTAGCTGCTTTCCAAATATCTGGTCCAATACCATCACCAATAATAAACGGAATAATAGGTTCATTAGGTACATTTAAACCATCTTTACTCTGTGTTATTTTTTCTGCAGACATACAATTAACCTCCATATTTTAAAGTTATAATACTAATTTATTTTATGGTCTTTCTTCAATAGGCACATATTTACGATTTTGTTCACCTATATATTTAGCTCTTGGTCGCATAATTCTATTGTCTCGATATTGCTCTAAAATATGAGCAATCCAGCCAGAAGTACGACTTACTGCAAATATTGGTGTGAATAAGTCATGTGGAATATTCATACTATGATAGACTGTAGCACTAAAGAAATCGACATTAGGAATAAGTCCTTTTTCTTCTTTCATTCTCTTCTCAATGGCTAATGACATTTCAAACAGTTCACTTTGCCCTGTTTCTTCAGTGATTTTACGGCTCATTTCTCTTAAATATTTAGCTCTTGGATCACCATCTTTATAAACACGATGACCAAAGCCCATAATTTTATCTTTATTTGCAAATCTTTCATCTAAATAGTGATCTACATTATCAATGCTTCCTATTTCTTTAAGCATTGACATCACTCGTTCATTTGCACCACCATGTAATGGTCCTTTTAATGAACCAATAGCTGCAACAACACCTGAATACATATCTGATAATGAAGATACTGCGCAACGTGCCGTAAATGCAGATGCGTTAAGTTCATGATCAGCATGTAAAATTAATGCCTTATTAAATGCTTCAACTTCAACTTCTGTTGGTAGTTCTCCCCTTAACATATATAAGAAATTTGCTGCATAACTAAGTTCAGAATTAGGTTTGACAGGTTCTTTACCGTCTCTAACTCTAGCGAAAGCCGTTACTAAAGAAGCGATTTTAGCTTGAATACGAATAGCTCTATCATATTTATTCTCATCAGATTCATTTTCCGCTTCTGGATCAAAATGAGCTACATATGATACTGATGTACGTAGAGCAGTCATTGGATGTACATGATCCGTCACATACTCCTCAAAGTGCTTGTATACTCTATTATTAAGAGTCATATAATCAAATAATTTTTCTTTTAATTCACTTAACTCATTTTCATTAGGAAGTCTATAATTCCATAGTAAAAAAATTATTTCTTCAAATTGCGCGTTTTCTGCGAGATCGTCAATATCATAGCCCGCATATGTTAACTGACTGTCAATTATCGAGCTAATTTTAGTTTCAGCTGCAATACCCCCTTCTAAACCTCTTTTTAATTCTGCCATGATAAATTTCCCCTTTACTGTTTCTTTATGAAATGGCTTTCAATAAATATTATAGCTAAATTCAAACAATTTGTGAAACATTAAAAACATTCTCATATCAGTACGAGAAAAATGTCTAGTCGCTACTTATAATATTTTCCTTCTAAAACCCTTAACAACTCTGGTTTTCCAATACTTATCTCGTCTAAGAAATCACAATTCTTTATGTCTTTTCGTTTAGTTATCAAGAATGATTAATAAATATTAATAATGATTATGGTGAATTTTCACACTTTTTTTCGAAAAGAATTGTATAAATTGCATTATAAGTGCATAATATATATATCTTATAGTAAGGGAGTTGTCTTATGGCTGAGAATTTACAAAGAGAATTGAGCAATAGACATGTTCAATTAATTGCCATCGGAGGTGCTATAGGAACTGGTCTGTTCCTAGGTGCCGGACAAACTATCGCAATGACTGGTCCCTCAATATTACTTACTTATATTATTATAGGGTTCATGTTATTTATGTTCATGCGTGGATTGGGAGAAATTATTATTCAAAATACGAATTTCAAATCTTTTGCTGACGTGACCAACACATATATAGGACCGTTCGCAGGATTTGTAACGGGTTGGACTTACTGGCTATGTTGGATTATTACTGGTATGGCTGAAGTGACTGCAGTTGCCAAATATATAAGTTTTTGGTTCCCAGACATACCTAATTGGATTAGTGCTTTATTCTGTGTACTTATTCTAATGTCTTTCAATTTATTAAGTGCAAAGTTGTTTGGTGAGCTTGAATTCTGGTTCGCAATCATTAAAATAGTTACAATCATTGCTTTAATCGTTATAGGTGTAATCATGATTTTATTCGCATTCAAGACACCATTTGGTAACACAAGTTTAACTCATTTGTATCAACATGGAATTTTTCCAAAAGGAGCTTCTGGATTCTTTATGTCATTCCAAATGGCATTGTTCTCATTTGTTGGTATTGAAATGATTGGTGTTACTGCAGGAGAGACAAAAGATCCAGAAAAAACTATACCTAAAGCTATCAATAGTGTACCTATTAGAATTTTAATCTTTTATGTTGGTGCATTAGCAGTCATCATGTCCATTATTCCATGGGATAAAGTAGATCCAGATAATAGTCCATTCGTTAGATTGTTTGCATTAATTGGTATACCGTTTGCAGCAGGAATAATTAATTTCGTTGTTTTAACAGCTGCTGCCTCTTCATGTAACAGCGGTATTTTCTCAAACAGCAGAATGCTTTATGGACTTTCAAACCAAAATCAAGCACCACCAACATTTGCTAGTACTAATAAACATGGTGTGCCACATAAAGCAATCATTGCATCATCAGCTTTATTGTTAATTGCAGCACTACTGAATTACATATTCCCTGATGCAACACTTGTATTTACTTATGTTACTACGATTTCTACAGTATTGTTTGTTGTGGTTTGGGCATTAATTATTATTGCTTATATTAACTATAGTCGTAAAAATCCAGAACTTCATAAGAAAGCGACATATAAACTACCAGGCGGTCAATACATGGGATACCTTATACTTATTTTCTTTGTTTTTGTATTTGCCTTGTTATTTATAAATGTTGATACAAGAAGAGCGATTTACTGCACGCCTATTTGGTTTATTTTATTAGGTTTAATGTACTTAAGATACAAAAAAGCTGATAAAGAAGCACGATAAAATTTACATCGACACTTAGTAATTTCTCATTACTAGTGTCGATTTTTTAATTCATCTGAGTGATATACTTTTCTTACTTTCTACTGATTAACGTCATCTAGAAGCCTCTAACCTTATCATGTCAATTTCTACAATCATTATCTTTCAATCAATCATTCTTTTATTACTTTTATTATTCAAATAAAGATGACATTTGGTGTTCTACTTTAAAATCAATAATTAGTGTTATAAAAGATTGATTTAATCATTTTTAATTTCAATAATCAACGCCCCTAAATAATAAGAGCCTGGAACATAAATCAATGTTCCAGGCTCTCTTATGAATAGCTTTAAAGCTTTGTGATTATCAAATCTTCTTTTTTAATTTATCATTTGTTAAATTAAAGGACGTTAGCATAACCTTCAAACACTTTACCTTGTGACGCATCTAAAGTCACTAACATATCATTTTTAATTTCTTTGGTTGCTTGTTCTACACCAACAACAGTAGGTATGCCTTTTTCTAAACCTATAATTGCGCTTGGTGAAGTAATACCATTTTCTTCTGTAATTAGACCTATAGCTTTTTCAACATATGGTACTAATGTTTCATCAACAGAATTTGTAATAATAACTTTATCAGATAAATCTTTACCTTCTAAATCACTAGCACTATCTGCGACAATTGCATGGCCTACAACAGATCCTCTACCAACACCTTGACCTTTAGCAATCTCATCACCTACTAAGTGGATTTTCATCATATTTGTAGTTCCTTTTTCTCCAGTAGGTACACCAGCAGTAATAATAATTAAATCTCCGTTTGAAACTCTACCAGTTTCTACTGCTGTTGCTACAGCATTATTTAGTAAAGCATCAGTTGTTTTACGTCCTTCTTTAACGACCGGATTTACTCCCCATACAATTGCACATTGTCTAGCAGTTTTTTCGCTAGGTGTTACAGCAATGATATCTGAATGTGGACGATATTTAGAAATCGTACGTGCTGTTGAACCACTTTCAGTTGCTGCTACAATAGCTTTTACATTTAAGTTTAAGGCAGTATGTGCAACAGAAACACCAATTGCATTTACTAATGAAGTTTCAACTAATTTAGTACGATCACTTAATAATTTTTTATAGTCTTGCGCTGCTTCAGCAGAAACTGCAATATTACGCATAGTTTTAACAGCTTCTTCAGGATATTGACCTGCTGCAGTTTCACCTGATAACATTACCGCGTCAGTACCATCGTATATTGCATTAGCTACGTCACTTGCTTCTGCACGTGTCGCACGTGGATTACGTTGCATAGAATCAAGCATTTGAGTCGCAGTAATTACAGGTTTTCCTAATTTATTACATTTTCTAATTAAATCTTTTTGAACCATTGGTACGCTTTCTGGTGGAATTTCAACACCCATATCACCACGTGCTACCATTAATCCATCAGATACTTCAAGAATTTCTTCAATATTATCGATACCTTCTTGGTTTTCGATTTTAGGGAAAATTGTTATTTCTGCTTTTTCTTCTTCAAGAATTTGACGGATATCTAAAACATCACTTGGACGTCTTACAAAACTTGCAGCTATAAAGTCTACATTTTCCTTTATACCAAATCTGATATCATCGGCATCTTTATCAGTGATACCAGGTAAATTAACTTTAACACCAGGTAAGTTAACACCTTTTTTATTTTTTAATTCACCAGTATTTAAGATATCACATTTAACTTCGCCTTTATCTTTGTTAATTTCTTTGACTTGAAGTTCAACTAAACCATCATCTAATAGTATATATGATCCAATATTGACATCATTGATTAGATTTTCATATGTTACAGAGAATTTTTCAGGTGTTCCTTCAACTTCATTCATACTGACAATGACTTCTTTGCCTTTTTCTAAAACAATAAGTCCATCTTTCATATTGTGCGTACGAATTTCTGGCCCTTTAGTATCCAATAACAAGCCAATTGTTTTATTTAAACGTTTAGCAACTTTACGAATTGTATCAATTCTTGCTTTATGTTCTTCATGACTACCATGTGAGAAATTTAAACGCGCAACGTTCATTCCTGCATTCATTAGTTTTTCGAGCATTTCCTCTGATTCTGAAGCTGGTCCTATTGTACATACAATTTTAGTCTTTCTCATTTTTATAATCCTCCCAAATAAATTTAAATTGATAATTCTTTTGCTAATTCATACATTTGACTATTAAATTTGCGATCACTTTCAGCAAAAATTTCATCAAACGGCGTAGAGGTTAATTGATTATTCCTAATGCCAACACCTTTAGCTGTCTCGCCTTGTTTTAATAGTTCAACAGCATATCCACCAAGTCGAGAAGCTAATACTCGATCAGCACCAGATGGGCTACCGCCACGTTGAATGTGACCTAACACTGAAACTCGTGTATCAATGTTAATATACTTCGTTAACTCATCTGCACATTCTTGGCCGCTCATACAACCTTCTGCAACCATAACGATAGAATGTTTTTTCCCTCTTTTAATACCCTGTTCAATCTTTTCAGCTACATCCTTAATATCTGTATTGACTTCTGGTAAAACAATCGTTTCAGCACCTACAGATAATCCAGCCCATAAAGCTAAATCTCCACAATCACGCCCCATAACTTCAACAATAAACGTTCTTGCGTGACTTGATGCCGTATCTCTAATCTTATCGACTGATTCAATAATAGTGTTTAATGCAGTATCAAAACCAATTGTAAAATCTGTACCATTAATATCATTATCAATTGTACCAGGAATACCAATTGTTTGAATTTCTTTACATTCCTCACTAATTCGTTGTGCCCCTCTATAGCTGCCATCTCCTCCAATAACAACTAAACCTTCGATACCACGCTTACGTAAATTCTCAATAGCTTTCTTACGTACATCCTCTTCTTTGAACTGAGGGCACCTTGCGGAAAAGAGGAAAGTTCCTCCTCGTTGAATTGTATCCCCTACTGAACCCAATTCAAGCTTATGAATATCATCATCAAGTAAACCTTGGTAACCTTGATAAACACCATAAACTTCAATATTATTGTAAATTGCTGTCCGAGTCACTGCACGAACAGCAGCGTTCATACCCGGAGAATCTCCTCCGCTAGTTAAAACTGCAATCTTCTTCATGACGACATACCTTTCCTTAACTAGATTTATCTTCAACTCTAAATTACCATAAATTTTTTTAACGTTCCATTAAAAGAAAGACAATTCATAGATGTAAACGTTTTAAAAATGTAATTTTTATTACAACATAAAAAAAAGAGCTAAAAGCCTAACAATTAGACTAATAGCTATACAAAATCACTCCACAACTGAACCAATTTTTCTAAATTTTTCAAAACGATCATTTGCTAATTCTTCAGGTGTGAGTTGCTTTAATTCATTTAAATGTTTAAGGAACATTTTCTTAATTGATAAAGCTTGTGCTTCTTCATCTTTTTGCGCACCACCAAGTGGCTCATTAATCACTTCATCTATAATACCTAAATCTAGTAAATCATGCGCAGTGATTTTCATAGTTTCAGCGGCAATTTGAGCTAAGTTACTATCTTTCCATAAAAGTGCAGCTGCTCCTTCAGGTGAAATAACTGAATAAGTACTATTTTCAAGCATCAGAACACGATTTGAGATTCCAATTCCTAAAGCGCCGCCACTTCCGCCTTCACCAATAACAACAGCAATAACTGGTACCGTTAATGAAGCCATTTCCATCAAATTTTTTGCAATTGATTCACTTTGACCTCTTTCTTCAGCTGCTTTACCCGGATAAGCACCTTTAGTATCTATAAAAGTAAATATTGGACGATTAAATTTCTCTGCTTGTTTCATTAAACGCAAAGCTTTTCTATACCCTTCTGGGTGAGCCATACCAAAATTACGATAAATATTATCTTTCGTGTCTTTACCACGTTGTTGGCCTATAACTGTTACAGACTTACCATCTAAGTAACCAATTCCACCAATCATTGCTGGATCATCCCTAAAACTTCTATCGCCATGTAACTCAATAAATGAATCAAAAATATAGGGAATATAATCTAATGTGGTTGGTCTTTCTGGTAAACGAGCGATTTGAACACGATCCCAAGGTTTTAGATTAGTGTACACTTTTGTAGTTTCTCTTTTTAATGATGCTTCCAGCATATCTATTTCATCTTGAAGATCAACTTCGTTTTTTTCTTGCGATTCTTTTAAAGAATCAATTTTATTTCTAATTTCAAAAAGTGGTTTTTCAAAATCTAACATTAGTTACTCACCTCTTGATGGATTTTTAAAATATTTGATAAAGTCTCACGCATATCTTTTCGATGAATGACTTTATCAAGTTGACCATGCTCTAATAAAAACTCAGCAGTTTGGAAATCATCAGGCAACTTTTCATTAATTGTTTGTTCTATAACACGTCTACCAGCAAATCCGATTAGTGCTTTAGGTTCACTTAAATTAATATCTCCAACCGAAGCAAAACTTGCAGAAACCCCTCCAGTAGTGGGATTAGTTATGTAAGAAATATATAATAGTCCTGCATCAGAATGTCTTTTTAAAGAAACACTTGTTTTCCCCATTTGCATTAAAGAAATAATTCCCTCTTGCATTCTAGCTCCACCACTCGCAGAAAACAGAATAAATGGCAAACGATGTTCTGTACAATAATCAATAATTCTGCATATTTTTTCACCAACTACAGAGCCCATGCTTCCCATTCTAAAACGAGCATCCATAACTGCAACACCATATTGTATTCCATCTAATTTCGCAGTACCAGACACTAACGCTTCATTAAGTCCAGTCTTTTGCTGATCTTTTTCAATTTTTTCTTCATACCCAGGAAAGTCTAATGGGTTAGCAGATGTCATACCTCTATCAAATTCTATAAATGATCCATCGTCTGAAATTGCTTCTATTCTTTTATATGCGGTTAAAGCTATATGATGATCACAATTAAAGCATACATTTAAATTTTCATTCAATTCTTTTGTATACATTATTTTTTTGCAATTAGGACATTTTGTCATTATACCAGCAGGTACATCATTTTGTTTAGAATCTTGAACTGTTAAATATTTCTTTTTCTTGCTTCGATTAAAAAAATCTTTAAACATTGGTAAACCTCCAAATATCCTCTGTTACTTCATTTAAAAAGACTTTATATTTTTTGTATAAATCATAATAGTACTAAAAATATAGCTATTCGTTTAATCTATTTTAAGTCAGTAAGTTTCATAGTTTTATCAAATATTTCTTGTGTATCAATTTTAATTCTTGCTACACCGGATTCCATAGCAGCTTTAGCTACATTTTTGGCTACTGATGGAGCTACTCTTTTATCAAATGGTCCTGGTATACAGTAATCAGGATGTAACTCATTTTCGTCTATTAAATGAACGATAGCTTCTACAGCTGCCTTTTTCATATCTTCGTTAATATGAGTGGCTTCAACATCCAATGCACCTCTAAAAATACCTGGAAATGCTAATACATTATTAATTTGGTTTGGAAAATCAGATCGACCTGTACCTACGACCTTTGCACCTGCCTGTTTGGCTTCATTGGGATTGATTTCAGGATTAGGATTAGCCATAGCAAAAATAATTGGATCATCAGCCATTGTCTTCACCATATCTTGAGTTAATATATCCGCTACAGATACACCTATAAAAACATCTGCATCTTTAATCACTTCTTCAAGTGAACCTTCAACTTTATCTTTATTCGTCCACTTAGCTACATATGTTTTTGTATCATTCATACCAAAATTTCTGCCAGAATAAATAGCACCTTTTGAATCGCACATAATCATATTATTCACACCATAAGCATGAAGTAACTTCACTATAGCGATACCTGCTGCACCTGCACCATTTAATACAACTTTTATATCCGTTAACTCTTTATCTACAATTTTTAAAGCATTGATTAACCCAGCCATAGTAACAATAGCTGTACCATGTTGATCGTCATGAAAAATAGGTATATTGGTCTCTTTCTTTAAGGTTTCTTCAATTTCAAAACAGCGGGGAGCTGATATATCTTCAAGATTAATTCCACCATAGTTTGGTGCAATAAGTTTTACTGTTTTTATGATTTCTTGAGTGTCAGTTGTATCTAGAGCTATTGGCACACCATTAATACCCGCAAAACTTTTGAACAGTGCTGCCTTTCCTTCCATTACTGGAATACTTGCTTCTGCTCCAATATTCCCTAAACCGAGAACAGCAGTTCCATCTGTTACAACAGCAACTGTATTTCCTTTAATAGTGTACTCATATACTTTTCTTGAATCTTCATGGATTTCTTTACAAGGTTCTGCAACGCCAGGTGAGTATGCTAGGCTTAATTGTTGCTTATTTGTCACTTTAACATTTGGTGTAATTTCTAGTTTACCTTGGTTCTCTCTATGCATTTCTAAAGCGTCATCTCTTAAAGACATTTAATCAACCCCTATTTTATTTTGTGAGAAGTCATTGAACTATATATATTCAATACATAAGTCAATCCATGAAAAGAAAACTGAATCATTTTAAATATACACGATTTACTAGTAAATATGTAGAACAATAGTACAATCATTGAAAGTAAATTGATTTTTAGATGTTGCAATTCAAATTATTTCTTCTGCTGATAAAACAGATTTAGTGTGTTAAATCAGAACAAAAAATAATTATAAAAGAAAAACTGATGATTAAGAAATAATCATCAGTTAACTATATCATAATTTAAAAATCGTTAAAAGTTAAATAAATCTAATATCAGCTGGCGAATAAGTTTGTATTAATAGATCAAAATTTTGACGTTGACGTTCAATTTGTCCCAACATTGTCATCTTATTTGCACTTTCGTCAAAACCATAAATATTTAATGCATGTTGTTCATTAGATTCTACTTTTGAATGTTCAAATTGTGGTTCTAGATGTGTTACATTACGTAAAATAACTTTTTTCGAATTAGACAATTTTGTTTGCTCATACGCTTCAACTTCAAAAAGTTGATTGATGATAAGTTGCATTTGTTGGTTACGCTTTTCAAATTTACCTAATACGATATACATCTGTTCCTTTGAAATAGAAGTTTCGTATTTTTTAAACTTATCTGGGAAAATCACTCCATCCATCATCGTTCTTCCATCATTCATCGTTACAAATGCCATATTTTGACCATTCTTCGTTCTTATTTGTTTGATATGGTCAAATTGAACAAGTATAGGTTGGTAGTGACTTCCATTAGACAATTGAAATATGCCTAAATATTGTTTCTTTTCAAATTTCTTTTCAACTGGATGTTTACTAATATAGAATCCTAGGTATTCTTTTTCATAATCACTTAATAATTGATCAGGTAGTTCCTCTTTTTCTTCATACGATTGTTTAGGAGTTAAAAGATCGAAAAGCATTTCATCTTGCTCAACATCAGAATTCAAATCTAATACTTGATCAATTGCTTGTAATAATGTCGCTCTAGTTTTGCCAAAAGTGTCGAATGCGCCTACTAAGATAAGAGACTCAAGTAATTTTCTATTTTTCACCCTTTTTGGTATACGTCTTGAAAAATCAAAGAAATCTCTATAAGGTCCATTCTGCTGACGTTCATCAATAATTAATTTAACGCTTTGATATCCAATTCCTTTAATTGTACCTAAAGACAGATATATTCCTTTATTACTTGCCTTATAATACCAATGACTTTGATTAATATTGGGAGGCAAGATGCTAATTCTTTGGTGCTTAGCTTCGTCAATCATAGCTGCAGTCTTTTTTTCACTTCCTATTACATTACTCAAGATATTTGCATAAAAATAATGAGGATAGTGCACTTTTAAATAGCTCATAATGTATGCAATTTTTGAGTAACTAACAGCATGGGCACGTGGGAACCCATAATCTGCAAACTTAAGTATTAAATCAAAAATTTGCTTACTTATCTGTTCATCGTAACCGTTATTTTTTGCACCATCAATGAAATGTTGACGCTCACTTTCTAAGATTGCACGATTCTTTTTACTCATTGCCCTTCTTAAAATATCTGCTTCACCATAACTAAAACCAGCAACTTGACTTGCTATTAGCATTATTTGTTCTTGATAAATGATAACACCATATGTGTTTTTTAAGATTGGTTCTAAATCTGGATGTAAATAAGCAACTTGGTTAGGATTATGTCTACGGGTTATATAAGTTGGTATTTCTTCCATTGGTCCTGGTCTATATAATGATGTGACAGCTACGATATCTTCAAAATGTTCGGGTTGCAATCTTTTTAATACGCTTCTAACACCGTCTGATTCCAATTGAAATATACCTGTAGTGTCACCGTTTGATAATAAATCAAAAACTTTTTTATCATCATAAGGTATAGCTTCTATATCAATATTTATATTTAAATCCTTTTTAACTTGTAAAATAATTTGATGAATAATTGATAGATTGCGTAATCCCAAGAAATCAATTTTTAATAATCCTATACGTTCCGCTTCTGTCATAGTCCACTGCGTTAATAATCCTGTATCACCAGTTGTTAATGGGGCAAATTTGAATAATGGTTGATCATTGATAATGATACCTGCAGCATGCGTAGACGTATGTCTTGGTAATCCCTCTAACTTTTTACTCACTTCAAACCAACGTTCATTTCTATGATTACGATGAACAAATGCTTTAAACTCTGGCTTTTGGTATGCTTCTTCAAGAGTTATACCTAATTTATGTGGAATAAGTTTTGAAATCTCATTTAAACTCGTTTCATCAAATCCCATTATTCTTCCTACATCTCTAGCAACAGCACGAGCTAACAGATGCCCAAATGTCACAATACCTGATACATGATGTTCACCATATTTATCTTGTACATACTTAATTACTTTTTCACGTCTCGTGTCTTCAAAATCAATATCAATATCTGGCATAGTTACGCGTTCAGGATTAAGAAATCTTTCAAATAAAAGATTATATTTTAACGGGTCTATAGTAGTAATACCTAATAAATAACTTACTAATGACCCTGCTGATGAACCACGACCTGGCCCAACCATCACTTCATGTGTTTTAGCAAAATGAATCAAATCACTTACAATAAGAAAATAATCCTCGAAACCCATATCAGTAATAATTTTATATTCATGTTTCAACCGATTGAAATAAGTTTTATCATTAAGTTCCCATTCTCGTAACCTATGTATAAGTATCGTCCAAAGATAATCTTTCGAAGTTTCACCATTAGGTGTCACAAATTGTGGCAACAGGGATTGATGGTATGCAATTTCTGCTTGGCATAATTCTTCAATTTCATTCGCGTTAGTAATCATATCTTCACTAAGATTTAGTGTTTGAAGTTCTTCTATACTAGGAAAATGTTCATCAAGTGTTTCTTTCTCATGTATTAAATCTAACTTAGTATTATCTCTTATGGCATGTAACGCTGGAATGGTTTCAGCATCATCTTCATTTAAGTATCTTGCAGATTGCATCCATACACGTTTGCCAGTCAATGTATTATTACTATTGTGATTTAAATATAATTCTTTCTTACCTTCAAAAGCATCAATAACTTGCTTATGAGACAACTCAGCCTCTTTAAATATGATAATTAAATGTTCGTCGTATCTTTTTAGCCATTCAATTGGCACTTCTTCTTTATTTCTCATCATTATAGCAGAAGAAAGTTGATATAATGACTTGAGTCCTTGATTATTTTTTGCTAAAACAACCGTTTCAATAGTATAGAGACCATCCGTTAAATATATAGTCATACCAAAGATTGGATGTATGTGAGCTGCAATACAAGCATCATAAAACTTTGGATAACCGTACAATACATTTGTATCGGTTATTGCAAGCGCACGATATCCTTCTTTTTTAGCTTTATCTATTAATGCATCAATTCTTAAACTAGAATCTAACAGGTCAAAAGAAGTATGAATATTTAAATGTGCTACCATGGTCTCTTACCTCCTTTTAAAAATTATAACTTGTCGTTTAAAGCTTCGGCGAGTTGCTCGAATTGCTCCCAACTATTTACTGAAACTCCAGATGCATTTGGATGTCCACCACCACCAAATGTATTAGCGACATCATTAATAATAATATGACCTTTAGAACGCAACCGACATCTAATTTGATCTCCTTCATCAACGCCAAACATCCATATTTTTAATCCTCGAATATCTGCGATTGTATTTACAAATAAAGACGCTTCATTAGGTTGTATTTGAAATTTTTCAAGTATGTCTTTAGTTATTTTAACTTTGCAAAATCCTTTATCATTTAAATCAAAATTTTGCAATATATATCCTTGAAATGGTAATAGTTTTGGATCCTTTTCAGACATTTTGTTTAATTCTTGGTTGTGATCAAAAGGATATGTAAGTAATTTTCCAGCAATTTGCATTGTTCGTGGCGTTGTATTATTAAATAAAAAACGTCCAGTATCACCAACGATGCCAAGATATAATACTCTAGCAACTTGTTCATCAATGATATGTTCATCATTGAAATGTGAAATGAATTCGTAAATTATTTCACTAGTGGAAGAAGCTTTGGTATTAACATAGTTAATATCTCCATACTGATCAGTAGCAGGATGATGATCAATTTTCAAAAGTTTGGTACCTGTATCATAACGTTGGTCATCTATTCGTGGCGCATTTGCCGTATCACATACAACTACAGTCGCTTTCTTGTATATATCATTGTCAATTTCGTCCATCAAACCTATAAATTTCAAAGAATCTTCATTAGCTCCTACAGCATAAATTTGTTTGTTTGGAAACTTCTTTTGTAAGTAATATTTCAAACCTAATTGTGAACCATATGCGTCTGGATCGGGTCTTAGATGTCTGTGAATAATAATTAATTCACTTTGTTCTAATGCTTCCATTATTTCATTCATTTTTACTTCCATATTAATTACTCCCTTTAAACTTCTAAATATTATTTAAAACCCATCAAACATTTGACAAATTACTAATGCATTAGCAACTTTTTCACCATTATTAATCATAGTAACTTCTAATTTAGCAAAATATCGGCCAACATCTAACATTTCATAATGTACTTCAATAGTAGATTCAATTGGTACAGTCTTAATATAGATAATACTCATACTTTCTATCATGACATTACCTTTTTTATACTTTCTCATTTCGTGCCGAATCGTTTCCTCAATAATTCCAACAAATACTGCTTTACTTAGTGTACCGTAATGATTTGTAATGAGTGGAGATACGTCGACATTTATTCCTTGTTGATGTATTGAAATATGTTTGGCAATTTGATCATTGACTGTTTCACCAATTTGAGGTTGTCTACCTAATAATTGCATTGATTTTAAAACATCCTGTCTGTTAATCACACCGACAGCTTTTTTATTATTATCAGTTACTGGTAATAATTCAATCCCTTCCCAAATTAATAAATGGGCACAACTAGCAACCGTATTTGTTAATTTAACACTCAATGGATTTTTAGTCATAACTTTACCTAATAGGTCTTCTTCGTTCATATTAATGATTTCTCTACTAGTTACTATACCTACTAATTTAAATTCTTCGTTTACTATAGGAAACCTTGTATGGCCGGTTTCATTCGCTATTTTTTTGTAATCATGTATTGTCATTGAATCAAATAACACTGATAGTTCATTGATTGGTTTAACTATATCCTCAACCACAAGTATTTCTTTGCGTATTTTTTGATTAAACATTGCTTTATTGATGATATTAGCAACTAAGAATGTATCATAACTTGAAGAAATAATTGGTAATTCATGCTCATCTGCATAACGTATAATTTCAGCACTTGGACGAAAACCACCTGTGATGAGTATTGAAGTTTCACGTTTTAAAGCTTCAATCTGTACATTTTCTCTATTTCCAACAATTAATAATGTGTGTTTGCCTATATATTTCAGAATATCATCAAATTGCATTGCTCCTATCGCAAATTTTGAAACTGATTTATTAAGTCCAGCTCTACCGGCAAGTATTTGGCCCTCGACAATATTTGCAATTTCATTAAACGTTAAGTTATCTAAATTTTCCCTACTTCGTTTCTCGATTCTAACAGTACCAACTCTGTCAATAGTTGCTACAATTCCAAGTTGACTCGCATCTTTAATTGCTCTATACGCAGTACCTTCAGACACATTAAGATCTTTAGCAATCTTTCGTACAGAGATTTTAGAGCCAATTGATAAAGATTCGATATGTTTAATTATTTGTTCATTCTTTGTCATCCCGTTACCTCTTATTTCTTTATAACAGTCTTTTTATCATTATAACTTTTAATGTACAAAAAATCATTGTTCAATCATTGTAAAATACTAAATATTAATCAATATAAATTACCGTTAAAGTTTATATTCAAAATATTTAAATATTAATGGAAATTACACTAAAACTTTACTAAAATAAAGTTGAGGAGGGATGATTTATGTATAAACATATTCTACTTGGGGTAGACACTCAAATTAAAAATGAGAAAGCTCTTAAAGAGGTGTCTCGTTTAGCTGGTGAAGGAACTATCGTCACAGTTTTAAATGCCATTAATGAGCAAGATGCTCAAGCGTCAATCAGAGCTGGCGTACATTTAGATAAGCTAACCGAAAAACGTTCTAAAGGTTTAGAAAGTACACTTAAAACTCTAGAAGACTACGGCATTGATTATGATGAAGTTATTGTAAGAGGCAATGCTAAGGATGAGCTATTAAAATTTGCAAATAGTGGTAAATATGAAATTATTGTTCTAAGTAACCGAAAAGCTGAAGACAATAAGAAATTTGTTTTAGGTAGCGTAAGTCATAAAGTAGCTAAACGTGCTACTATTCCTGTTTTAATTGTTAAATAAACGACATACTAGTAACCTAAAATACCAAAACTATAATAAATGAGCTAGAATTTGTAATGAATTCTTGTTCCTAATTAAATACCTGGCATTTGTATTAAAAAGCTTGATATAATTTCAATTTTTTATTCAGCAATCGACTTGCCACAACATTAGGAAGCCTGAGACATTAAGTGTGTCTCAGGCTCTTATTTATATTTCATAAATTCAAAATAACAACTTACTACTGTTAAATTTTAATTATCGTTGTACTTTTAGAAAATGACTTAAAAATCAAAAGCTATTTGTCATTTAGACAAACAATTAAAATTCCACTGATTCACCCGGTTTAAGAATTTGTACTTCCCCTACCTGAACTGCATCCTTAAATTGCTCTGGATCTTGTTCAATTAACGGGAATGTATTGTAATGAATAGGAACACTGATTGTAGGCTTAATAAATTCATTAATAGCGTAACTAGCATCTTCTATTCCCATAGTAAAGTTATCTCCAATAGGAACAAAACATACATCAACTGGGTGTCTATCTGCTATCAGTTTCATATCACTAAATAATCCTGTATCCCCAGTATGATAGATAGTCTTGCCTTCAGCTTCGACAATAATTCCCATAGGCATACCTAAATATACAGGCACACCATTGTCATGTGTAAAGCTAGAACTATGGAATGCTTGAACAAATTTGACTGTTCCAAAATCAAATTTAGCCTTCCCACCAATGTTCATGCCATGAACATTTTCGACTCCGTGATAAGTAGATAAATATCCTTGTAATTCTGCCGAACCAATCACAGTTGCATGATTACGATTAGCCAATTCAACTACATCACCAAAATGGTCAGCGTGACCATGTGTTAAGATAATGTAATCTACCTCTAACGTTTGTTCATCTAGGTCACATTTATCGTTGCCAGAGATAAATGGATCAACTATAACTTTCTTGCCGTTACCTTCAAAATAAATTGTTGATTGACCATGAAATGAAAGTTTCATAAGAGTTACCCTCCTAAAAGTAATATCTTTTAATAGTATACCCTACCAGTCACATTTATAACACTAGTGAGCTATTTAGCTTGTTAAGTTCAATCAATAACCCTTACTTTTTGAAAACTATATCTTATTAGCATAGAATTAATATATCATCACATGATGGAGGTTCATTATATGACTAAAATAAAAGAAATCAAAAAAGTTTTACAACAAGAAGATGCTGATGCAGCATGGATTACGACACCCTTAAACATCTTTTACTTTACTGGGTATCGAAGTGAGCCACATGAAAGACTCTTCGCTTTGCTTATTCCATCAAATGAAGAGCCTGTTTTATTTTGTCCAAAAATGGAAGTTGAAGAAGTAAAACAATCACCGTTTAAAGGTAAAATCATCGGTTATTTAGATACTGAAAACCCATTCGACAAATACTCTAAAACTTTCTCTAAAATGCTCATTGAAAGTGAACATCTTACAGTTAAACGTCAAAGAGAACTAACAAAAGCCTTTAATATAGAACACTATCAAGATGTTGATCAATCAATCAAGGACTTACGCAATATCAAATCAGAAGATGAAATTATCAATATAAAAAAAGCAGCTGCGTTAGCTGATAAATGTATTGAAATTGGTAAATCCTTTCTTAAAGAAGGTGTTGAAGAAAGAGAAGTTGTCAACCATATCGAAAACGAAATAAAAAAATATGGTGTTAATGAAATGAGTTTCGACACGATGGTACTCTTCGGTGACCATGCTGCTTCACCACATGGAACACCCGGTGACAGAAAATTACAGCAAAATGAGTTTGTACTATTTGATTTAGGTGTTGTATACCATCATTATTGCAGTGATATGACACGCACAATTCATTTTGGCACACCTAATAAGGAAGCACAAAATATATATAACATTGTTTTAAAAGCAGAAACAGAAGCAATTAAATCTATTAAACCAGGAGTTACCATCAAAGATATTGATAAAATTGCTAGAGATATCATCGAAGAAGCAGGTTATGGTGATTACTTCCCACATAGACTAGGTCATGGATTAGGTCTTGAAGAACACGAATATCAAGATATATCAAGTGTAAATAATAATCAACTTGAAGCAGGCATGGTGATTACTATAGAGCCTGGCATATATGTCCCTCATGTGGCTGGTGTTAGAATTGAAGATGATATTTTAGTAACTGAAAATGGTTATGAAATATTAACTCAATACGAAAAATAACAAAACAACAAAAAACCCCAAGCTCCATTCACATGAATGAAGTCTTGGGGTAAATTTCACGCATTATTTCAATGCATCTTCAATTGAAGTGTATTCAAAATTAAATGTATCAGCTACATTCTTATTAGTCACATGTCCATTAAATGTATTCAGACCTAGAGATAATGGATGATTTACTTTAAATGCTTCACGATAACCTTTATTAGCCAATAATTGCGCATAAGGTAATGTTGCATTGTTCAATCCAATTGTAGATGTACGTGGAACGGCACCTGGCATATTAGCTACAGCATAATGCACGACACCATGTTTAGTGTAAGTCGGATTATCATGAGTAGTAATCTTATCAGTTGTTTCAAAAATTCCACCTTGATCTATCGCAATATCTACAATCACTGATCCATCTTTCATTTCTTTTATCATATCTTCAGTCACTAAGTTTGGAGCTTTAGCACCTGGAATAAGGACTGCTCCAATCACTAAATCGCTTTCTTTCACATACATTTCTATATTTAATGGATTAGACATAATTGTTCTTACTCTGCCATCAAATAAGTCCTCTAATTCTTCTAAACGTTTAGGATTAACATCTAGTATTGTCACTTCAGCTCCCAATCCTAAAGCTATCTTAGCTGCATTTGTACCTGCTTGACCACCACCAATGATAGTGACTTTGCCTTTAGGTACTCCAGGTATGCCACCTAGTAAGATACCCATACCTCCATTAAATCTTTGTAAAAATTCAGCTCCCACTTGTGTAGACATTCTACCAGCCACTTCACTCATTGGTGTTAATAACGGTAAAGAACCGTCTGGTAATTGTACAGTTTCATAGGCAATAGATATAACCTTGTTGTCCACAAGTGCCTGAGTTAATTTCTGTTCATTCGCAAGGTGTAAATAAGTAAATAAGATTAACTCTTCTTTAAAGAATTTGTATTCCGATTCAAGTGGTTCTTTAACTTTGATGACCATATCAACATCCCAAGCTTTTGACTGCTCATCAACAATTTTGGCACCGGCTTCTTGATAATCACCATCTTCAAAGTAAGATCCTAGACCAGCATTTGTTTCTACTAAAACTTCATGTCCTTGGTCTACAAGTGCATGTACACCACTTGGGGATAACCCCACTCGATTCTCATTATTCTTTATTTCTTTAGGAATCCCAATTTTCATATTATCTACCTCCAACCTTATCGTAACGTGTCCTTATTAAAACGGCAAACAATAACATATAATGACATAATTTTGTAATTATTATTAATTAAATATTCTGTTTATTATGTTAAAATAGAATTAAGAAAGATAAAGGGGGCAATAATGATGATTTCTTATAAAAACATATTAATCGCAGTCGATGGATCTCACGAAGCAGAATGGGCTTTTAACAAAGCTGTCGGTGTTGCTAAACGTAACGATGCTCAATTAACTATTGTGAATGTAATTGACTCACGTACGTATTCTTCTTATGAAGTATACGATGCTCAATTCACAGAAAAATCAAAGCATTTCTCCGAAGAATTACTTAAAGGTTATAAAGAAGTAGCCACAAATGCAGGTGTAAAAAATGTGGACACACGTTTAGAATTCGGCTCACCTAAAGCAATTATACCTAAAAAATTAGCGCGTGATGTTGGTGCTGATTTGATTATGAGTGGTACATCAGGTTTAAATGCGGTAGAACGTTTTATTGTTGGCTCTGTATCAGAAGCGATTGTTCGACATGCACCTTGTGACGTATTAGTTGTGCGTACAGAAGAAATGCCTGAAGATTTCCAACCTCAAGTAGCAACACCTCAATTACGTGAAAAATATCAAGATTAGTCACTGTTATAGATGAAATTAAAATGAGGCTGGGACATAATTCCTAGCAAAATAGCCAGTAAATGAGTTTTCATAAATTCATTTACTGGCTTCTTTATTTACAATACTTCGTTTTGTTGGCTCGCTTTCTTAGGGGACAGCTTCAGCCTGTAGTCTTCAGCTTGTCCTGTTCCCTCAAGAGTCTCGCCAAAATACTTTGAGTTTATATGTAATTTTACATTAAAATACTTTGAAAAATAAGGACCTTTCACATAATTTAATAAATACCAATAAACAAAATTAACGAGGTGCCTTATGTATAAAGACTATAACATGACTCAACATACTCTACTAATGGAAACTTCAGTTCTTATCCCCACAAATGATATTTCACGACATGTAAATGATATTGCAGAAACAATTCCCGATACTGAATTCGATGAATTCAGATATCATCGTGGCTTAATATAAGAAAAGTAACAGCTCAACGAGCTGAAAATCATCAAAAAAATTATAAAAAAGACAATTCCTATATTATTTCAATAGAAATTGTCTTTATTTACTTATCTTGGATCTTTTAGTCCCAGTCTCAATTTTATATGTACTAAAATTATTAAACACAGATAGAAAAGATGCTATTTAAATTCATTATTTCTATTTTTAAAATTAATTCACTTCGATACTTTCGTTGGTATCAAATTCTTCTTTTTTGGGTGTATTATCATTAAGTTTACCATATTTAATCACATCACGAGATATCATTACTTCTTCATCAGTAGGTACAACAAGTACTTTTACAGGTGAATGTGGATAGTTAATATAACCTTCTTCACCATGTAAACTTTCATTCTTCTTAGGATCCCAATAAACACCCATAAACTCAAGTCCTTCTAAAACTTTACCACGAATAATATGTGAATTTTCACCTATTCCTGCAGTAAATACAATAACATCTACACCATGCATTCTAGCTGCATAAGAGCCAATATATTTGTGAATTTTTGAAGCAAATAAATCCAGAGCAACACGGGAACGTTGACGTCCATGTTTAGCTTCTTCAGTTAAATCACGCAAATCACTTGATGTCCCAGTAAGACCTAATAATCCTGATTCTTTATTAAGTATTTCTAAAACTTCATCAGCTGTTTTACCCGTTTTTTCCATAATGAATGGTATTAATGCTGGATCAAGATTCCCCGAACGAGTCCCCATCGTTACACCAGCAAGTGGTGTGAATCCCATAGATGTATCAATAGATTCTCCACCATCTATTGCAGCTATAGATTCTCCACCATCTATAGCTGCAATAGATGCACCGTTACCGATGTGACAAGAAATAATTCTTAAATCTTCAATTGGTCTACCAACAATTTGAGCAGCTCTACGAGATACATATTTATGGCTTGTACCGTGGAAACCATACTTACGTATGCCATAGTCTTCATAGTAATGATATGGCAAGCTATATAAATAAGCTTGTTCAGGCATAGTTTGATGGAAAGAAGTATCAAACACTGCAACGTGTGGGATTTCTGGTAATAACTTTCTAAAAGCTCTAATTCCCATTAAATTAGCTGGATTGTGTAAAGGTGCTAATTCACTTAATTCTTCAATTTGAGATTCTACTTCATCAGTAACAACAACTGATTTAGGGAAAGTTTCACCACCGTGTACAACACGATGACCTGTTCCTTGAATATCAGTGATGTCTTTAATCATTTCATGTTCTTTAAAACTATCTAACATTATATTAACGGCTTCTTCATGATTATGGATATCTCTGATATCAGTAAGCTTCTCGCCATTAACATGAATGGTGAAGATAGAATCGCTTAAACCAATACGTTCTATCACACCTTTAGTTACTAGTTTTTCTTCAGGCATCTTAATTAGCTGGAACTTTAAAGATGAGCTACCAGCATTTACCGCCAAAATTAATTTTGACATAAGACATTGTCCTCCATCATTTGTTTAGTTATATTTTTCACATAATCATTTTATCATTAACACAGTTTGAATACTATATTGTTACAGACTATTTTTTTGTATGATTTGTGACTATCCACTGATTCAATTCAGAAATGAAACCTTGAAATTGTTGAGGATTTTTAAAATCAGGGATATTGGCTAATAAGACTTCAACTGGTCGAGTTTCGCCTGATTTTTTCTTTTGTAAAATCAATATAGATTTACGTGCTTTTTCATTTTTAAATAATGTTTTAGGTAAATTTAAAAATGCTTGCATCTCAGTCTCTGTAGCAATGAAATTTTCCAACTGTTTCACTTTATCATCTTCAAGGAGATGACTAGGAACAACTAAAAATGCATAACCTGCCCCTTTTAGCGCATTAATAGATTGTTCTATTAACAGATGATGGGAATAACTGTGTCCCTCTTCAAAGCCTAACTTCATTTCTCTACTACGTTCATCTAAAGGATAGTATCCTATTGGGAAATCTCCAATCACGACATCAGCCTCTTCCAATGGTAATGGCATAATCGCATCTTGAGGATAAACGTCAAACGGTATCTCTAAAAAATTAGCCAAATGCACACTTACACGTGATAGCACTGGATCTACCTCTATCAGATGATGCATAATTGTTTTATCAGAAAGTACTTCTTTCACAGCTGCACTTAGATGACCTGCCCCACTTGCAATATCTACAATGTGCATTTCCTTTTTATGTTCTAAAAAGCGTTGAACAAGAAAACCGAGAATGAGTCCTATAGAGTCAGGCGTGATCTGATGATTAGCTTGAATATTTTCTTCTTGTAATAAACTTAAATATGCAAATTGAAAAGCTTTCCTTCTATCTTGAAGCGTTGCTTGTTCTAAAAGTTCTCTTTGGTTTGTATAAATATCTTCCATAGCTAACCCTAAATTTTCGATAAAACTCTGTCCATTTTCTTTGTTTAACGTTTTAGCTTTATCATCTAATTTATGAAATAGACGTTCCATAATAGTATTTTCTTCAGACATAAAATATCCCTTTCTATTTAAAAAAGTGTCCATCCGTGATTGATAGTATGAATTAACTCTAAATAATTAATTTACTACTCGAACAAGTATGGACACTAATACTTTTTACTGTCAATAGTTCAAAATGACTAAATATTTCTGTAAGCTTTTAATGCAGCTTCAAAATCAGGGTAATTCGTACCTTCGCTGACAATTTCCTTATATACTACTTTATTGTTTTCGTTTAACACAAATACCGAACGTGCAAGTAAGCGTAATTCATCCATCACAAGTCCATAATTTCGACCAAAAGATAAATCTTTATGATCACTTAAAGTAATTACATTATCTAATCCGCTTGATGCACACCATCTTTTTTGGGCGAAAGGTAAATCTACTGATATCGTTAAAACTACACCATCTTCTGCTGAAGCTTCTTCATTAAACTTTCGAGTTTGACTATCACATACTCCTGTATCAATAGATGGTATAACACTAATTAATTTCTTTTTGTTTTTATAATCATCTAAAGTAATTTGATTCAAACTATTATCAAGCACTGTGAAATTTGGTGCGATATCACCTTCATTCACTTCAGAACCTGATAATTTAATGGGATTATTTTTAAATGTAATTTGAGTCATCGTAACGACCTCCTATCAACTTAGTTAATTATAATGATACGATAAAGAACGTATGGTTTTCAATTTTTTAGCCATTATCTATCAAAAAAATGAAAACCTTTCCAAAAAAACATCGTTCTTTTGTAATATAGTAATAAAAGAGGCCAAACAAATTTGCAAACATTAACTCGACAAGATAAGCAATACACACTCACTTAAAGTTTGTCTACAATTTCATTTGAACCTCTTAATCTAACAATTATTTACTGCACAATAAAATCGTAGAGATTTTTTATAATTAATATTGCAGTAACCACTAAAAATAAAGCTTTTACATATCCTACCCCTTTTTTCAAAGCAAATTGAGCACCTAACAACGCACCTATCATCATGCTAGAAGCCATAATAATACCATAAAAATAATTGACCTGACCTAAAATCATGAAAAATAATAACGCACCACAATTTGATGCAAAATTTAAAACCTTTGCATTACCAGCTGCACTTAAAAAGTCAAAGCCAAATAATAAAAGTGTAAATAGCATAAAGGAGCCTGTACCACCACCTAAAAACCCATCATAAAATCCAATAACAATAAATATTAATGTAAATAATACTGCTTTTGTAAAAGTAAAATCGGTAAATGTTCTTATATTTCCCCAATCTTTTTGTATGACGGTATAAATAAGAACTAATGACAATGCTATAATGATTAGCGGTTTTAAAATATTTGCTGGTATGTATGTCGCAATGATAGCACCACCACCAGAAGCAACAAATATTAGTGGAAACATCTTTCCTACTATTTTCAAGTCAACTTTACCTGAACGTAAAAATTTTAATGCACTTGTTAACGTACTAAAAGAACTCGCAAATTTATTTGTACCTAAAGCAACAGATGGTGGCAAACCAACTGCAAGTAATGCGGGGGTTGAAATTAGTCCACCCCCACCAACTACAGAATCGACGAATGAAGCGATAAAACCAAAGGCAACAATCATCAACATAATCGATAAATTCCAATCCATATTAAGCCTAACCCCTTTGTTTTTATTACATTACGAATTTTAGAATAAATCTTTAATCAATGAATCTGTAGATTGTTCTTTCGCACTTTTATAATTTTGATCTATTGTTAATGTTTCAATATTTTCAACTGCATTTTCTATCATTTCATCAAAATTAAATACACTTTCATATTTTATTACTTTGTCAAAGTCCGGTTCAGTTACAGGATTTTTCGGAGTAAATATTGTACAACAATCTTCATAGGGTTGAATAGATGTTTCAAATGTACCAAGTTCTTTCGCTTTCTTAATAATGTCTTCTTTATCTAACGTTAATAGAGGTCTTAAAACAGGTGTAGCTGTAACATGATTAATAGCGTACATACTCTTTAGCGTCTGACTTGCTACTTGACCAAGATTCTCTCCATTTACGATAGCATTAGCATTTATTTGATGTACAACTTTATCAGATATACGCATCATCATTCTTCTTGTAGAAGTCATCGTATAACGAGGATGTACAACTTTATTAATTTGCTTTTGTATTTCTGTAAATGGCACGAGATGCAATTTGATAGGACCAACACGTTCCGCTAGAATTCTTGTTAATTCGATAACTTTATCTTTGGCTTTTTCGCTCGTAAACGGTGGACTATGAAAATGTATTGCTTCAACAGTTACACCACGTTTCATTACTTCTATTCCCGCTACAGGAGAATCAATACCACCACTTAACATAAGTAATGTCTTACCACCTGTACCGACTGGCAGTCCACCTGCACCAGCGATTACTTTTTCATAAATATAAATAGCATCCATTCTTACTTCTATTTTAATTTCATAGTCAGGATTTTTAACATTCACTGTTATATTATTATTTTCTTTTAGTATTGCTCCACCGACTTGACGTTGCAATTCGTACGTATCCAATCGAAATGACTTGTCAACGCGTTTTACATCAACCTTAAAAGTTGAACCTTTTTCAAAGTCATGAGATAACTGTATTGCTGATTGATTAATTTTCTCTTCGTTTTTATCAATTTTTATAACTGGACTAATTGATTTTATACCATAAACTTTAGATAAGCGTTGAATGATTTCATTTATGTCTGCTTCAGGGGATAATTCTATGTACATTCTATCCCTCTTTCCTTTGACATGATAACCACTTAATGGAATAAGCGCGCGTTTCACATTATCTTTAAGTTGATTAACAAACATTTTTCTATTCGTACCTTTAAGCGTAAGCTCTCCATATCTAACTAATAAATGATCATATTGCATTACTTTAACAGCTCCTTAATTTCCTTATATACAGATTCAAATGCATTCATAAAACTTAATATATCGTTTTCAGTCGTATGTGCCCCTAAAGAAATTCTTATACTACCTTCTATTTTTGACTCTGCAATTTCCATTGCAAGTAAAACCTCATTCAATTTATTCATCTTAGAAGAACAAGCGCTTGTAGTTGAAACCATTACGTTTTGTTTGGAAAAAGCATTAACAAGTACCTCACCCTTAACACCTGGAAATCCTATATTTATAATATGAGGTGATGCATTTTGAGGAGAGTTGATAAATACATTTTTGTATTCTGCTAAAAATGAAAGTAATTTATTTTTATAATTGCTTAAACGTAAATTAAGCTCTTTTGTTTGATCAACTGCATTCTTTATAGCTCTAACCATAGAGATAGCCATTGGTAGATTAATTGTACCACTTCGTAGCCCATATTCTTGCCCACCACCATGTACTATAGGTTCTATGTTTTGAATATTTTTTAAAAGTAGTAGTCCCTGACCTTTAAGTCCATTAAACTTATGACCACTTAAACTCAAACTATCAATATGATTAATTTGCATAGGCACTTTACCTAAAGCCTGGACTGCATCAACATGAAAGTGTGCACGTGGGTAATTTTTTACAATATTTGCTATTTCTTCAATAGGTTGAATTTGTCCCATAATATTATTGACATACATACATGTCACAAGTCCTACTTTATCTGTCATTAATGATTTTAAGTGTTCTGTGTCCAACTTACCTTCTTTTGTCACATCAACGTATTTTAATTTAAAACCTTTTTCCCTTTCCAAATACCTCATTACTTCCAAAACTGAAGGATGTTCTAAGACTGATGTGATAATCTCATTAGCAGTTTCTTTTTTCATATACGCAATACCTTTTAGCAGTATATTATTCGATTCAGTTGCGCCACTTGTAAAAATGATATCAAACTGATTATTTAAGTTTAATATACGATTGATTTCACTTTTTGCTTTTAATAATAATTGTTC
The DNA here is from genome assembly GCF_006742205.1 of Staphylococcus epidermidis. NCBI lineage: Bacteria > Bacillati > Bacillota > Bacilli > Caryophanales > Staphylococcaceae > Staphylococcus > Staphylococcus epidermidis. The sequence goes on along the minus strand of NZ_AP019721.1, from coordinate 1,105,188 downwards.
AGCTTGAACCCCTGCATGATGAGGACTATTTGGATTGAAGTATAATGTTTGGTTCACTTTCACGAATGAATCAACAACATCTTGATCAGCTTTGGTAGTGGCTGCATTGTCTAAATAAATCACTGATAACACTTCTCCTTCAAATTTTAATTAAATCTTGTTTTAATAATGAATTGTTTCACTATAAATTAACAAATTAGGATACTCAAGCATTATACTATTTTCTCACAAAATTAAAAGAGTATGACAATGAATTTTAATTCACTACTAGTAGAGCAATAAAAAACCTGAGACATTCATTATTGTCTCAGGTAATTTTGATTCATGCACAGTCCATGACTGTAAAAAAATACATTTATACTAATCTTTGACTCTATTAATTATGATTAAAATAAGATAGTAAATCTCATGTAGATTTAACTCACATTTGTATAATATTTATACACAAATTACTATTCTTTAATCACTTGCTCTTCAATATGTTTGGTAATACCAGGTTCAACACTTTCTAATGCTTCTTCAGCTATCTCTATCGCACGTTTATATCGGTTATTTTTAAATAATCGTTCAGCTTCATTTAAGCTTTTATCAACATGATGATGGTCCTTACGGTATCTATTACCATATTGAATAAGCTTTTCTGCGTATACAGCATTTACAAGTACATCGTTAGCTTCATCTTCAAATGTATTCATTTGAATAACAATTTTTGCTACTTTATCCTTTAGTTGTTTAACATGAATTGGACGTTCGCTAAATTGTTCATTTACTTCTCTTACTTCATTATCAATTTCATTTTTCATGATAATAAAACGTTCTGGGACGCTAGTTAAATTAGAAGCTAATAAACGTCGATAAACTTCTTCTTTCTTAGATTGCACTCTCAATAAATTATCTTCTGCTTCAGCTTCATCTTCGCGTAATTGGATAAGATGATTTTGAAGTTTATCTTGTTCTTTGTTAATCACAGATACATGATCTTCAAGGTACTGTAAATTATCTTGTACTTCACTGTAACGTACCGCAGATTTAGAAGTTTCTTTTAAAATATCATCATAAACTGAGATGAGACTTTGAATTTCATTTTCAAATTGTCTTACACTTTGAGCATCTGATTCATTAATATAGTAGTTTTCACGAACATATTCAATTTCGGTTTGTAATGTATAGTTCATATCTTTGGCCTTAAATAAGTCATCAGTAATGATATCTTTCGTTTCTTCAACTTCATTTTTGGCTTTTACTTCATATTCAATAAGATCATACATTTCATCTAATTTATCATTAATATTTTCAAGTTTATTATTAGCTTCATCTAATTCTAATCGACTAATCATTGGTTCAACAAAACTTAATTCTGTCTTAAGACTTTGTATTGTACCATCGACTTTGACATGGTCTAAATCATAGCCTTCAACCTTTAAGTCTCTACATCCATATTTTAAATCTTGAAACTGTCCTGGTAATTCTTTTTGAGTTTCTCGAATTAATTCTGGAATTTCATCCATATAAGATTTTAAATTTTTAATTTGATCTTCTAAAGCAGCAATGTGATTATGAGCTTGAACATAATTACCTTCACTTTTTAAATTCTCATATTCATTTAACTTGGGCTCATAATTTTCGATTTCATTTTCAAGTGGTTCAGCTGCTTCACCAAATTGATGACGATTGGCTAATACATCACGTTTCATTTCACGATAGTCAACTTTACACTTTTCATACAATGCTTCATTTTCTTTATGTAAGTTTATAATGTCGTCCACTTGAGTTACTTGATGCTGATAATTCTCTTCGTATTGATCCATTAATTCGTGAGCATCATCAATTTCAGTTTGTGCTGCCGTGAATTTAAATTTCTCTAACAACTCTTCAGCATTTTGAATTTTTTCTTCCACTGGAGCTAAGTATTTATTTGTAGTTTCTGTGTTGTCTTTTTTCATTGCATCATACTTAGTCTTTGTTTCACCTTTTAAATTTAAACCAGTAAGTTTTCTTAGGTTATCATCTAAAGGTAATTGTTCAATTTCGTTCTTACGCTCTTCTGTTTTTTCAATTAAATTTCTTTTGTTTGAGCGCATATAAAACAATACGCCAATAGCAATTAAAATAACTACTAATATTGCTAATATGATAAATAACACCATATACTTCTCCTCCTATTTTATCATCTTACATTATAACGTAATTTTGTGCGTCGTTAAATCACAAAATCAATTAATTGATAGATTATTTTTAAAAGATTATACTAAATTAAAAATTGTAGTAACGAGGTATGACGATGACAAAGAATATTCCAACAAATTACAAACTGATATCAAAACAACTTGCTAGTTTAATCGAAGATGAAAAGAATTTAATTGCAATATTAAGCAATACTTCTGCCCTTCTTAACGATACAATTGATCAAATTAATTGGGTAGGTTTTTACCTTATTGAAAATAACGAACTTATTCTTGGGCCATTTCAAGGTCATCCTGCTTGTGTACATATTGCTATTGGTAAAGGGGTTTGTGGCACTGCCGTTTCATCTGGTGAAACACAACGTGTTAAAGACGTCCATCAATTCCCTGGCCACATAGCTTGTGACGCAAATAGTCAATCAGAAATTGTTATTCCATTACATCAAAACGGCAAGATTATCGGAGTATTAGATATTGACGCTCCTATAAAAAACAGATTTTCACAAGATGATCAAGAAGGACTTGAATCCATTGTAAAAACTTTAGAAAAACAACTCAATCAAATTTAAAAAAATCTTGACACTTTCTTTTAAAATGATAGAATAATCTTTGTGTGAATTAACGAAAATAGCAGTTATATATTATCTAGCTCTATGTTGTTCCCAATGTGGACGTGTCGCGTAACTGTCGCTATAAGGTGAAGACACATAAAACAATATATCTCGATAAGCATGTAACACTCTTTTTTGTTTTTTCATAACAACAAAAAAGAAAAAGGAGGAGTCTCACATGGCTCGATTCAGAGGTTCAAACTGGAAAAAATCTCGTCGTTTAGGTATCTCATTAAGCGGTACTGGTAAAGAATTAGAAAAACGACCATATGCACCAGGACAACACGGTCCTAACCAACGTAAAAAATTATCAGAATATGGTTTACAATTACGTGAAAAACAAAAATTACGTTACTTATATGGAATGACTGAAAGACAATTCCGTAACACATTTGATATTGCTGGTAAGCAATATGGTGTACACGGTGAAAACTTCATGATTTTACTTGCTAGTCGTTTAGATGCAGTTGTTTATTCATTAGGTTTAGCTCGTACACGTCGTCAAGCACGTCAATTAGTAAACCACGGTCACATTGAAGTGGATGGTGGACGCGTAGACATCCCATCTTACTCATTAAAACCTGGTCAAGTGATTACAGTTCGTGAAAAATCACAAAACTTAGATATTATTAAAGAATCTGTTGAAATTAACAATTTCGTACCAGAATATTTAGACTTCGATGCTGACAACTTAAAAGGTACTTTCGTTCGATTCCCTGAACGTAGCGAGTTACCAGCTGAAATCAATGAACAATTAATCGTTGAGTACTACTCAAGATAATCGACTTCTATTTTTACACCCAATTCCAATCTTGGATTTGGGTGTTTTATTTTATGTAAAAATTTCTATCTCATTTTGGTTTTTAAGTATTTAAATGTATGATGCATTTTGTTTAATAAAAACTGGGATATTAAATAATATTCCAGTTTTTATTAACAATAATCAATACTCAACTTAATTGAAAATACGCTCTTATTTATTACTTTTTGAAGTAACTGATGATTGTACGTATTGAACTTCGCGTTCTATACCTACATTTCCTCTCATTCTTATAGCTCAAATAAATCTTCAGGTACATCGGAAATAATACCGTCAACACCAATATCTATTAATTTTTGTGATTCTTTTAATTTATTTACAGTATAAGGTAATACTTTTAACTCTTCCTCATGAGCAAGTTGCATAAATTTCTTCGAAACAATTTGATAATTAGGATTAGCATAATCAGCAACTTTGGCAATTTTTTTGAAATTTGGTAACTTGTGCCAATATTTTTTCTTACTAATTAATAAACCTAATTCATAATCTAAATTCATTGCTGACAATTTTTTTACACAATCAAAATCGAATGATTGTAAAATCACTTTAGATTTAGATATTTGTCTTTCCTTCAATTTATCAACAATCATATTTTCAATATTTGGATACTGACTAGGCTTTTTTATTTCTATTAATAATTTTTGTGAAAAGTTATCTGCTAAATCTAACACTTCATCAAAAGTCGGTATACTCTCCCCTTTAAATTTCTCTCCTTTATAGAAACCAAAATCTAACGCTTTTAATTCTTTTAAAGTAAAATCAGAAACCTTACCTTTACCATTTGACGTACGATCGATAGTATCATCATGTATAACGACAAGTTCTTTATCTTTTGTGTAATGTACATCAATTTCCAACATATCTATATGTAACATGAGCGCATGTCGATAAGCGATAATAGTATTTTCAGGATAATCTTCAGGTAATCCTCTATGCGCTACGATTTGGAAATGTTGATTTGGACGTCGAAATTTCATCAAAGTCACCTTTCTTTTAAACTTATTTAATTTGCCCTAAACTTAAATTACCATAATTAAATTGGAGGTCAATTCATATGGTTAGACATGATTTTAAAGTTAAAACTGAATGGCTAGGTGGACGCGAAGAAGTAGGTAAACTTCGAGGAGATATTATCAATGAAAATATATCCATCCCCTCTTCACTCGGTGGCCAAGGAGAAGGCACAAATCCAGATGAATTACTAGTAAGTGCAGCATCATCTTGTTACATCATTTCACTCGCTGCAACACTAGAAAAGAGTGGTTTTACTAATGTAAAAATTAATCAACAGTCAATAGGTACAGCCTCGTTTGAAAATAAAAAATTTAAAATGGAACGTATTACACATTATCCCTCAATTAAAGTACCCTCTTCTCAAACAGAAAAGCTTAAAAGTATTTTAGATAAATTATTAGTGATTGCAGATAATAATTGTATGATATCTAATGCAATACGGAATAATGTCATTATTTCAATTGAACCTAATTTAATATAAATCATATAGCTATCACAAATTTTAAACATGTAAACGTTTTAATTATGTGATAGCTATATAATAAGGGTTTTAAATATTCAGAATTTTTGCTAAAATAAATAAATCTTATTATGGGAGGAATGTACAATGCAGTATTACCAACCTTTATTATTAACACCTGGACCAACTCCTGTACCGGAACAAATCTTGAGTGCCGTACAATTACCAATGGTAGGTCATCGTTCTACTGACTTTGAGGAAATTGCTAGTGAAGCATTTAAAGGTTTAAAGCCAGTATTTGGTAGCAAAAACGAAGTACTTATTCTTACATCTAGTGGCACTAGCGTATTAGAAGCAAGTATGCTTAACATCGCGAATCCTGACGATCATATTGTGATAATTGTTTCTGGTGCATTTGGAAATCGCTTTAAACAAATCGCACAAACTTATTATAATCATGTACATGTATATGATGTTAACTGGGGTGAAGCTGTAATAGTTGATGACTTTATCACTTATTTAAAGCAATTAAACGTTCCAGTCACTGCAGTATTCACTCAATTTTGTGAAACATCTACTGGTGTCATACATCCAGTTCACCAATTAGGTCATGCACTTAAAGCTTTTGATAATTCCTTATATTTTATTGTTGATGGTGTAAGCTGTATCGGTGCAGTGGATGTTGATTTAACAAAAGATAAAATCGATGTATTAGTTTCGGGAAGTCAAAAAGCTATCATGCTACCACCAGGTCTAGCATTTGTTGCTTATAGCGATAGAGCAAAAAAACGATTTGCTGATGTAAAAACACCGAGATTCTATTTAGATTTAAATAAATACATAAAATCACAAGAGCAAAATTCAACGCCCTTCACCCCTAATGTTGGTCTATTTAGAGGAATAAATGCTTATGTAGAACTTGTAAAAAAAGAAGGATTAAATCACGTTATTTCACGCCATTTTAAAATACGTAATGCCTTAAGAGCAGCACTAAAGGCACTTGAATTAGAATTATTAGTAAAAGATGATGCTCATGCCTCACCTACTGTGACCTCATTTGTTCCAAAAAATCAAGAAGAACTTAATATCATTAAAAATCAACTTAAATCTCAATTCAATATAACTATTGCTGGGGGACAAGGACACTTAAAAGGACAAATTTTGAGAATTGGTCACATGGGGAAAATATCTCCTTTTGATATTTTAGCAGTCGTGTCTGCATTGGAAATTATTTTAACTTCTAATAGAAATGTCAATTATATTGGAACAGGGATAACTCAATTTATGGAGGTTATTAGACATGAGTCATAAGATATTAGTATCAGACCCAATTTCTGAGGATGGTTTACAAAGTATTTTAAAACATCCAGAATTTGACGTAGATATACAAACAGATTTATCTGAAAATGATTTAGTAAATATGATTTCAACTTATGATGCTCTTATCGTACGAAGTCAAACCCAAGTAACAGAGCGAATTATTAATGCTGCAACAAATTTGAAGGTCATTGCAAGAGCTGGTGTAGGTGTGGATAATATTAATATAGAAGCAGCGACTTTAAAAGGTATTTTAGTAATTAATGCTCCTGATGGTAATACAATTTCTGCTACAGAACATTCAGTAGCTATGTTGCTTGCAATGGCACGAAATATTCCTCAAGCACACCAATCTTTACGTAACAAAGAATGGAATCGTAAAGCATTTAGAGGGGTTGAACTTTATGGCAAAACCTTAGGTGTTATCGGTGCTGGTAGGATTGGTTTGGGCGTCGCTAAACGTGCGCAGAGTTTCGGTATGAAAATTTTAGCGTTCGATCCTTATTTAACAGAAGATAAAGCGAAGTCATTAGATATTCAAATTGCAACTGTTGATGAAATTGCCGAAAAATCCGACTTTGTAACAGTTCACACACCATTAACACCTAAAACTCGAGGAATTGTTGGTTCATCTTTCTTTAACAAAGCTAAACAAAACTTACAAATCATAAATGTTGCCAGAGGGGGTATTATAGATGAAACTGCACTTATTGAAGCATTAGATAATAACTTAATAGATCGTGCAGCTATTGACGTATTTGAACATGAACCTCCTACTGATTCCCCTCTCATTCAACATGATAAAATTATTGTCACACCACATCTTGGCGCCTCTACTGTAGAAGCGCAAGAGAAGGTTGCAGTCTCTGTATCTGAAGAAATAATTGAAATTCTAACTAAAGGGAATGTTGAGCATGCTGTGAATGCTCCAAAAATGGATTTAAGCAAAGTTGATAAAACAACTCAAAGCTTTATAGGTTTAAGTACAACTATTGGTGAGTTTGCTATTCAGCTTCTCGATGGTGCTCCGAGTGAAATTAAAGTTAAATATGCTGGTGACTTAGCGCAAAATGACACTAGTTTAATTACAAGAACAATTATAACGAACATCTTGAAAGAAGATTTAGGTAATGAAGTCAATATTATTAATGCATTAGCAATACTTAACCAACAAGGTGTCACGTATAATATAGAAAAACAAAAGAAACATTCTGGCTTTAGTAGTTACATTGAGCTAGAACTAGTTAATGATCAAGATAAAATCAAAATTGGCGCAACGGTATTCGCAGGTTTTGGCCCAAGAATAGTACGTATTAATGATTACTCACTTGATTTTAAACCTAACCAATATCAATTAGTAACATGTCATAAAGATAAACCTGGTATAGTAGGACAAACAGGCAACCTATTGGGAAGTCACGGAATTAATATTGCGTCAATGACTTTAGGACGTAACGATGCTGGTGGAGATGCTTTAATGATTCTTTCTATTGATCAACAAGCAAGTGAGGAAGTTATAAAAATTTTAAATGAAACAAGCGGATTCAACAAAATTATTAGCACTAAGTTAACAATTTGATTAACTACTTTCGTCTTTTTATAAACCAACAAAAATACCTCAGATTGAAATTAATATACAATCTGAGGTCATTTTTTGTCTATAATAGAATTTTTCGAATCTTAGTTATATCCTCTACTACATGATCTGCTCCATTTGCAACTAATTCAGAGTGAGCAGCTTTACCTTTTAAACCAGTTAAAGTACCAATGAACGTAGCCCCTATCTTCTTCGCACTTAATAAATCAGCTAAAGAGTCGCCTACTATGTAAACCTCATCTTTATTTACGATATCTTCTTGCTTTGTCGCATATCGTTCATATTGGTCATTATAATTTCCATTTAACGTAGCGATGTAACTAAACGGGTTAGGTTTTCCTAAAGGTTGATATTGAGGAAATTGTTTCTCTGCTAGCAACACCTCACTTGCCGTTACGATATGTTCATCTTTAAAATAAGATTTTAATCCCAATGATTGAAATGGAATAATTGTTTCAGTTCGAGGTCTACCAGTTGCTATCGCAATTTGATATCCCGCTTCTATTAGATTTTGAAGTAATAATTGAATTTCTTCTATAGGTTTAAGAATGACCTCATCATAAATGAAACCTTTCTTAAAATCTTGAATATCTTTTTTATATTCAACTTGATTAAATAAAGCTTTTCCTAAATACCATTCTTGATATATATCTTTTGCTAATGTCCATAAAGCACTTTTCAATTTAAATAAACTAGTGTTGTTAAGTTCTAATTGATTTTTAGCGTAAACTTCCAAATCTTCGTAAATAGCATCTTTACCATTTCTAAACGAAGCTATCACATCGTAAGGTAAGCTATAATTTATCGTTTTATCAGTTAAATCCTTTGCTATTTCCTTTAAAGTCTCTTTGGTAAACAATAATTCATCAAGTAATTGATCTCGTAATGATGGTTTTAATTGTTTAGCTTTATCAATTAAATGAATACTAAATACAATAAATAGCATATCCCAATTTGAATTTAAACCAAGTGACTTTAGTTGATTTAATATTCGGTCATTATTAAATACGTTTCTACGTATTTTGTTTATATCATTTTCAGTTAAATTACCATCAAAATGAATATCTATGTCACAATTTAAAAAATCTGGACTCGATAAAAGTTCAGCTACAGTAATTGCTGAAACATCAAAACATCGTTCTTCACTTAAAAATACGCCATCTACATCAAATAATATAGCCTTCATGCCTTACCCCTTTCATTTCAGAAAATTCTGATATAACTATATTACATGGTTCAATAAAAAAGGGCAAACTCCTTACGAGCCACCCCTTTCACAAACTAATTCATTTGGTGATCCATTTCATTGGCAACTTGTTGTACGTGTGTTCCAATAATCACTTGGGTATAATGGTGTCCATTTTGAGTTATACCAATAGCTCCAGCATTTTTAATTTTCTGCTCATCTATAATCGAATTATCTTTAAGCTCCAATCTAAGCCTTGTTGCACAATGATTTAAACTAATAATGTTTTCTTTACCACCTAATCCGTCTAAAATACGTTTTGCGTTTTGATAATATTTACTTGTAGTGGTTTTGTTCTGTAATACTTCCATTTCAGAAGTATCATTTGATGTTGGATCGATAAGTTCATTATCTCCCCTACCTATAGTACTTAAATTAAAGACTTGTATGACAACTCTAAAGATAACGTAATAGATAATAAAAAAGACTACACCCTGCAATAATAACATCCAAGGTTGATTAGATATCGGATTAACCAATGAAAGCACATAATCTATAAGACCTGCACTAAATGAAAATCCTGCTGTCCAATGAAACATTGCTGCTATAAATAATGATAATCCAGTTAAAACAGCATGAATAACAAATAAAACTGGAGCTACAAACATGAATGCAAACTCTATGGGTTCAGTTACACCCACAAAGAATGCCGAAACTGAACTTGCTAAAAACCAAGCATAAACTTGTTTTTTTTGATTCGTCTTTGCAGTATGATACATCGCCAAAGCTGCTGCCGGTACACCAAACATCATAACAGGGAAAAATCCTGCTTGGTATCTGCCAGTAATTCCCTTAATGGCATTTTTACCACTTTGAAATTTACCTATGTCATTTATTCCAGCAGTATCAAACCAAAATACATTATTGAGCGCATGATGCAACCCAGTAGGTATTAACAATCTATTAAAAAAACCATATAATAATGCACCGAATGGACCCATACCAACAATCCACTTACCAAAAGTAACTATCCCATTATAAACTGGAGGCCAAATCAATAATAAAATAATCGCTAAAATTGTACAAAAGAATGCTGTCATGATTGGAACAAGTCGTTTCCCACTGAAGAATGATAAGGCCATAGGTAAATTCGTTTCACTAAATTTGTTATAACTATATGCAGCAATCAAACCTATAATAATCCCTACAAACACATTTCCATTATTCATTTGACTGAATGCTAAATCAATTTTAGATTCTTTAATTTGTAACAAAGTTGCTAATTTTTCTGGAGATAGTACTACTGTAACTATAAAAAATCCTAACGCTGCCGCTAATGCTACTGCGCCATCATTCTTCTTAGCCATACCGATAGCTACACCAATAGCAAATAATATACCTAATTGCTCTAATATAGTGGTCCCAACACTTGTGAAAAAGAGTGCAGCTTGAGGAAGTATATTTAAAGCATCTAAAACATGACCTATGCCTACAATAATTGCGGCTGCTGGCAGAACTGCTACAGGTAACATGAGAGACCTACCCAAATGTTGCAAAAGTTTATACATTTATATCATCCCTTATTTTTATTATCAAACGTTAAAACACCGTAATACAAAATCGTTTTCTATTCCATACATTAAAACAAAATTATTTGCTCTAGAAAAATAATTATCCACCTTAATGTAAACGCTTAATTATAATCTAAAAGAAAGAACGTCTATACAAATCATTTAATTGTACGACGTTCCTCAACAGTAATGATATCTATATCACTCTATTTCTTTAAACTATGTGAAATTTCATTAAGTTCTTTTTGTAATTGAGTTGTGCGTCTTTCGATTTCTTTGGTTAAGAAATCAACTTTCTCGTTCCGTTTCAAATCCTTTGGAATATCATCCATCTCAATTGGTTTACCAATTTTGATTAATGCTTGACCTGTAATCAAACCATGAATTTTTTTTGGACCCACATAAGCTGCTGGTAAGATAGGTGCTTTCCCAAGCATTGCTATAGTAGCTGCACCACGTTTTAATGGGGCTCCCTCTACTGAAGTACGATGACCAGTTGGGAAAATACCTATAGTTTTATGTTCTTTAAGTAAATTCACTGGTTTTTTTAATGTACTTGGACCAGGATTTTCTCTATCAACTGGAAATGCATTTAGTGATTTCAAAAATTTGCCAGCCCACTGATTCTTAAATAATTCTTTTTTAGCCATATAATGGATTTGATTAGGTAGTAATGCCATTCCTAACATGATTACTTCGTTATAACTTTCATGCGTACAAGTTACAACATATTTACTATCTTTAGGAATATTTTCCTTACCAATAACATATAATGATTTAGACATTTTCACTAAAATAACATCTAAAATCTTACTTATAAAATTGTACATAATGTCACCTGCTTATTTTCTTTATCATAATGATTTTATCACTATCAAATTCATAGAACAATACAACACATGTTTTCTTTAGTCATTAGATAACTATAGCACTGAAATACATATCAATATAACAACAAAATTATTTGTATCAAGCAATGATTCTTCTATATCTTAAAGGCAACAATATCATTTATGATAATACTCCTAAAGTCGTATAGTTGATTGCTAGCAAATTTTATACAAACGATACATAATAGTAATACAGACTACAAATTATGGAGGTAACAAATGTCAGAACAAGAAAAGAATCAACACCACTATCGTAATTCTTCACAGAAGCGACACACTTTTCCATGGATTAAAACAATTATTGTTGCAATAATCGCTGGAATTATTGGAGCACTTCTCGTCTTAGGTATTGGTAAACTCCTAAATAAAAATGGTTTTAACAATGAAAGTGCTACTGTTCATCAAGTTTCAAATAGTCATGGTGGCAATCAGTTAGATGGTAAAAGTAATCAATACAAATCAGTACATGACATGATTAAAGACGTTTCTCCCGCAATTGTCGGCGTGATAAACATGCAAAAATCTACAAACCTTGATGATTTATTCAACGGTAAGGCATCTAAATCAAAAGAAGCGGGAATTGGTTCCGGTGTGATTTATCAAATAAGTGAAGGTTCCGCATATATCGTTACAAATAATCACGTTGTTGATGGTGCTTCGGAAATTAAAGTTCAACTACATAATTCAAAACAAGTAGATGCCAAATTAATAGGTAAAGACGCCCTAACAGATATTGCTGTTCTAAAAATAAAAGATACAAAAGGAATAAAAGCAATTCAATTTGCTAATTCGTCAAAAGTTCAAACAGGAGATAGTGTTTTTGCAATGGGTAATCCTCTAGGATTAGAATTTGCAAATTCTGTTACATCAGGAATTATTTCAGCTAGCGAACGTACAATTGACGCCAATACTTCTGCTGGTAATACTAAAGTTAATGTTTTACAGACAGACGCTGCAATAAATCCCGGTAATTCGGGTGGTGCATTAGTGGATATTAACGGAAATCTCGTTGGTATCAATTCCATGAAAATTGCGGCAGCACAAGTAGAAGGTATAGGTTTTGCTATACCTAGTAATGAAGTTAGAGTGACCATCGAACAACTCGTTAAACATGGTAAAATCGAACGCCCTTCAATCGGTATAGGTCTTATAAATTTAAGTGATATTCCTGAAAACTATCGTAAAGAACTACATACTCATAAAGACAAAGGCGTTTATGTAGCTAAAGTAGACAGTGAAAATGCCATTAAAAAGGGTGATATTATTACTGGAATAGATGGTAAACAAATAAAAGATGATACAGATTTAAGAACTTATTTATACGAGAGCAAAAAACCAGGTGAAACGGTTACTCTAAAAGTTATCAGAGATGGTAAGACACAAGACATTAATGTAAAATTAAAAAAACAAGCATCTGCATCTGAATCATCTCAATCACAAAGTCAATTTGCTCAATAAAAAATTTTCATATTACGTTTATTGATTTTAATATATTATAGTTGATCGATTTTAAGTAAAAACTCTGAGTATACTTCATAGTAAGAGATACTCAGAGTTTTACTTTTATAGTTATTCCTTTTTAAATAAATCTTTTAATTTTTATAATATATAGAAAACATTGTGAAATGATTCAATCAAATTTTTTCATTTATGATTGGTAATTAACCATGAAATATTTTTTCTTTCCTCGTCGAATTATTGTAATTTCATCTTCAATAAGGTCTTTACTACTTAACTCATAATCGACTGATTGTTGACGTTCACCATTAATATATATTGCACCGTTGTTTACATCTTCACGTGCTTGGCGTTTAGATGAAGCAATACCTGTTTCAATAAGTGCTTCAACTATATTTGTCGTTTTTGTAGATAGCGTTACTTGAGGTACGTCTTTAAACCCTTCTTTAAGTTCTTTAGCAGATAATGATTTTAAATCTCCACTAAACAGTGCTTTTGAAATACGTATAGCGTCTTTTAAAGCTGCTTCACCATGAATAAATTTCGTAACATTTTCCGCTAGTGCTTTCTGTGCTTCACGTAAGTGAGGCGCTTCATTTTTTGATTGTTCTAATCGATTAATTTCTTCTTTTTCTAAAAAAGTAAAATATTTTAAGAATTTAATTACATCTTCGTCAGATTGATTAATCCAAAATTGATAAAATTCATATGGACTTGTCTTTTCAGGATCTAACCACACAGCTCCAGACTCTGATTTACCAAATTTCTTCCCATCTGATTTAGTTACTAATGGGATTGTTAGGCCATATGCCTCAGTTTGTCCATACATTCGTCGCATTAATTCAATACCACTTGTAATATTACCCCATTGATCAGATCCGCCTACTTGAATTTTACAATTTAACTCACGATTTAAATAGCCAAAATCAATAGCTTGTAAAATAGTATAAGTAAATTCTGTATAAGAGATACCATGTTCTAAACGTGTTTGAATAGAATCTTTTCCTAGCATATAGTTAACGCCAACATGTTTACCATAATCTCTAAGAAAACTAATCAACGAAATTTGACCAAGCCAATCTTTATTATTAACTAATTTTGCCCCTTTATCACTGCCAAATTCAAATAATCGATGCATTTGATTAGACAGGCCTTTGACGTTAGCTTCAACTTGTGATTCTGTTTGTAACACGCGCTCTTCAGACTTTCCAGAAGGATCTCCTATCATACCAGTACCTCCACCAATTAAGACGATAGGACGATGCCCATGTTCTTGGAAGCGTCTTAATGTTAAAAAAGGTAACAAGTGACCAATATGTAAACTATCAGCTGTAGGATCTGCGCCGCAATATAAAGTGACCTGTTCCTTATTTAATAATTCTTCGATACCCTCTTCATCTGTTTGTTGATAAATTAACCCTCTCCATTTTAAATCTTCTATTAAAGCATTAGCCATTGATAAAATCCTCCTAAATTATTTTATAAATTTAAAAAAGTTAAAGATATTTAATAAATATAGTGATATAAGTGATTTATTCAAACATATTAAAAAGCGCCCCTACAAAATGTAAGGGCGCTTGTGCACGGTACCACCATACTTAGATAGAGTTCGTTACTCATAAATATCTCTATTAATGATACGCTCATTAATAAAACGTTGAATAATAAAAATAGCAAGGTGTATTCACCAATAAGAAACTACTAGTTCACAGCCACCACTAGTTCTCTTTAAGCTTTCTCAAAAGTTACTTGTCCTTTATATTCAAAACATATTGAATTGAATATTATTATAGTTAACATTATTTTAAAAGTCAACTTTCAAGATATGGTATACTATATCTAACTTTAGGAGGTATCTAATGCATTTCAACAAGTATCAAATACTAACTACAGATAAATATACTAAATTTGAACATTTATATAAGAAGGTCAAACATATATGTGTCGTAATTTTTTTGGTGGTTTTTTTGATTGGTTTTATTATACTGTTGTCATTAGTATTATACTTCCAACAACTAACTAAAGATGCTTCGTCAATAAGTGATCGAGAGTTGAAAGCAAAAATCCTTCATATACCTGGCGATGAGCTAATAAATCATAATAATCAAATTTTAGAAGAATATGATCATTCACAAAATACACTCATAGTTGGACCGAACCATGTAAATTCAAATATTATACATGCACTTACAGCCTCTGAAGATACATTATTTTATAAACATAACGGTATTATGCCTAAAGCACTTTTAAGGGCGATGCTTCAAGATATCACAAATTCAAACCAATCTTCTGGTGGTAGTACTATCACGCAACAATTAGTAAAAAATCAAGTGCTCTCAAATAAAAAAACTTATAGTCGTAAAGCAAATGAAATTATCTTGGCTACACGGGTCGAAAATTTATTATCAAAAGATGAAATCATATATACGTATTTAAATATCGTCCCATTTGGTCATGACTACAACGGTGCCAATATAACTGGTATATCGTCTGCTTCATATAGTCTGTTTGGTATACCTGCAAAAGATTTGAATATTGCACAATCAGCTTATCTCATTGGCTTACTGCAAAGTCCATACGGCTATACGCCTTATGACGAACACGGCAAAGTAAAGCCTTACCATCTTTTAAAATTGAGCATGAAACGTCAACAATACGTACTTAAACGTATGCGTGTTGAAGGAAAAATTTCTAAACAACAATACGAAAACGCTAAAAAATACAATATTAAACAGCACTTGCTGAAACAATCGAAAGACGAATAAAAATCAGATATATTTATCGAAATTTTTGAAATGAAAAGAGAGCGAGCAATATTTATTAATAACACTGTCTCACTCTCTTTTTTATTTTCTTAGAAAAGACCTATTGCTTTCCCATCATCAGTAACATCCATATTTAGTGCAGCTGGTTTCTTCGGTAAACCAGGCATAGTCATTATAGCACCAGTTAATGCAACGATGAATCCAGCGCCTGTTTTGGCTTCAAGTTCTCTAATTGTTATTTCAAAATCATTCGGGGCACCTAACAATGTCTGATCATCACTAAATGAATATTGAGTTTTAGCCATACAAATCGGATATTCATCCCAGCCATTCTCTTTAAATTGCTTTAATTGTTTTTGTGCTTTACTACTGAAATTTACTTTTGAACCTCCATAAATTTCTTTAACAATCGTTTCAATTTTAGCTTCGAGTGGTTGTTTTAACTCATATAAATGCTTAAAGTTTTGAGGTTCCTGCATTACATCGAACACTTGGTTAGCAAGTTCAATTCCACCTTCTCCACCTTTTTCCCATACTTCTGTTAAAGCAATACGCACTTGATTATCTTTAGCCCATTGTTTCACACACGCTGTTTCAGAAGGTGTGTCATGAATAAATGCATTTAAAGCTACTATTGGTTCGACACCGTATTTTTTAATATTATTCACATGTCTTTCAAGATTAACAAGTCCCGCTTCAACAGCCTCTATGTTCTCATGTTGAAGTTGGTCTTTTGCAACACCACCGTGCATTTTCAAAGCACGAATCGTTGCTACAACAACAACTGCTGATGGATCGAAACCTGCTTCACGAGCTTTAATGTTCATAAACTTCTCGGCACCTAAATCAGAACCAAATCCTGCTTCTGTAACAACAATATCAGATAAGTTTCTAGCAGTTTCAGTTGCTAATATAGAGTTACAACCATGAGCAATATTGGCAAAAGGGCCTCCGTGAACAAGAGCTGGAGTTCCCTCAATTGTTTGAACTAAATTTGGTTTAATCGCATCTTTAAGTATTAAAGTTAATGCACCTTCTACTTTCAAATCAGAAACTGTTATAGGTTTATGATGACGTGTATAACCAATGGTAATTCGACTTATTTTTTCTTTTAAATCTTTGATATTTCGGCTTAGACATAAAATAGCCATTATCTCTGACGCAACTGTTATATTAAAACCATCTTCTCTAGGTACTCCGTGAGTTGTACCACCTAATCCTACGTTAACATGACGTAACGCACGATCATTCATATCTAAAACACGTTTCCATTCAATTCTTCGTTGATCAATTCCCAATTCATTTCCTTGATGTAGGTGGTTGTCGATAAATGCGGAAAGTGCATTGTTTGCAGTAGTAATTGCATGAAAATCACCATTAAAATGTAAATTAATATCTTCCATAGGAAGTACTTGAGCATAACCACCACCTGTTGCGCCTCCTTTAATACCAAAAGTTGGTCCTAAGGCAGGTTCTCGTAATGCAACAGTAACATTATGATTCAACTTGTTAAATGCATCTGCTAAACCTACAGTTACTGTGGATTTTCCTTCACCAGCTGGTGTTGGGCTCATAGCAGTTACTAATACGACTTTCCCTTTTTTCTCCTGTTCTTGTATCTGATTAATATCTATTTTAGCTTTATAGTGGCCGTATGGTTCTAAAGCATCCTCAGTAATCCCTACTTTTCTTGCAATTTCACTTATTGGTTTAAGTTTTGATAAGTTTGCTATTTCTAAATCTGATAATTGTGCCAAAATATTCAGCCCCTTGATTTTATATAATTAACGAGTTATATGAATCATGATAACCGACTTACATTTAAATGTCGAATATTTTAATATATTTAGTGCTAAAAGTTCGTTATTTTAGAAATAATCATGCTATTCGTATTCTGGATACATAAGAAATTTTTCACAAAAGTTACACGTATAACAATACTTGTAATTCATTGATATGAAAATAATCGTATTTACCCATAAAATTACTAAATATTTAATTGTACTAACAAGAACAGTTATAAAGTTATTCCTTAGTAATGTGTGTTAAAGTGAATTTAAATAGAAAAATTGATTGATTCAGATACAATGAGTGAATATGAAAAACACTCTATAATGAAAATATTTATTTCACTATAGAGCATTAATATAGATATCTTATATGTCACTAATTATTATTACTGAGTTGTCCCACGGTATTCTATTCTATGAGGCAATATGACATTAGGATTTTCAATTTCTTCATCGTTCATGTATTTAGTCAGTAATCTCATTCCAACAGCACCAATATCATACAATGGTTGAATAACACTAGATAACTGTGGTCTCACCATTTCTACTAAACGTGTATTGTTAAAACTAATAATCTGTAAGTCTTCAGGTACTTTCACTCCAGCATCTTGTGCACTATGCAATATACCTATTGCTTGCTCATCACTAATACAAAGAACAGCATCTGGTAAATTCGATTGCAATTGTTCAAATGTTTTTATACCTGATTTGTAACTTTCATTGCCAGTTAAATGTAATGTATCGTCTAATTTTAGTTGATGCTGACTTAAAACATTTTTAAGGCCCTCTAAAACATCATCTTGTGCCTTTATAGAGTATTCTCCACCTATTAAAGAAAATGTTTTAGCACCCTTCTCTATAAGATATTGTGTTGCTTCTTCGGCTGCTTGTTTAAAATCAATATTTACAGATGCAATATGATCATCCTTACCATCCGTTCCAGAAACTACGACTGGTACAGATGATTGATTAATAAGACTTTTAATTTCTTCAGAAATAGTTCCACCTAAGAAAATAATACCATCGACTTGTTTACTTAATAAATTATTAAAAATTTCTTTTTCTTTTTCTGGATCATTATCTGAGTTTGAGATAATTGAGTGATATTTGTACATTGTTGCAATATCTTCTAAACCTCTTGCAAGTTGAGAATAATAAACATTTGAAATATCGGGAATTATAACTCCAACTGTCGTTGTACGTTTACTTGCAAGACCTCTTGCAACTGCGTTAGGTCGATAGTTTAACCTTTTAATGACTTCATTTACTTTATTACGTGTTTCTGGTTTAACATTTTGGTTTCCATTTACTACACGTGAAACAGTTGCCATTGATACCCTAGCCTCTCGGGCTACATCATAAATTGTAACTGTCATAATTTCCTCCTTGTAAACGTTTTATTTGTTATTATAACGTGTTTTCATATCATTTTCAAAGTTTATCATATTTGTATAGTTTGTGAAATCATTTTATGTTTTTGTCACAATTCTGTTAAAAACTCCGTTACATTTAATATTTTTTATGTGATTTTTTATTAATGGGTTGTTATAAATAAAATTTCCCATAGCTCAAAAGTATATTGAACTATGGGAAATTATCACTTATTTAATTGTATAACGATACATGATTTACTATTTCAGTTTCTTCGAATTGTACATATCAGCAAGTGGTTTTAATTCGTGATAAAATTGATTGAATTCATTAAGATCCATTTGTTGACCGGCATCACTTAACGCAACAGAAGGATCTGGATGAACTTCAGCCATAACTCCATCAGCACCAACGGCTAAAGCCGCTTTCGCTGTCGGTAACATAATATCTTTTCTACCTGTACTATGCGTTACATCAACCATAACAGGTAGATGTGTTCCTTGCTTTAAAATAGGTACAGCAGAGATATCTAATGTATTTCTAGTTGCTTTTTCGTATGTACGAATACCTCTCTCACATAAAATAATATTTCGGTTACCTTGTGAAGCAATATATTCTGCTGCATAGATAAATTCTTCTATCGTTGCTGATAAACCACGTTTCAATAAAATAGGTTTTTCTGTACGACCAGCTTCTTTGAGTAACTCAAAATTTTGCATATTTCTAGCACCAATTTGGAAAACATCCAAATAATCTGAAGCGATTTCGAAATCATTTGGGTTAACTATTTCACTTACTACATTTAAGTTATATTTATCTTTAACATTTTTCAAAATTTTGAGACCTTCTACTCCAAGACCTTGGAAATCATAAGGAGAAGTTCTCGGCTTAAACGCTCCGCCACGAATAAATTTCTCGCCTTTAGCCTGCAAATCTTGTGCTACAGCATCAACTTGTTCTTGTGATTCTACAGAACAAGGACCAAATACAAATGATTTATTACCATCACCAATGATTCCACCATTATCAAATTTAACGATCGTATCTTCAGGTTTCAATTTACGTGATACATAAAGATGTTTTTCATTTTCTGATTTTTGTAAATCTGTAGAGGCTTTAAAAATTTCTTTAAATAATTGCTTAATCACATTGTCGTTAAATGGACCTTTATTTTTATCTAATAGCTGATTAATCATTTCCTTTTCACGCTGAGGATCATATACTCGTGTACCTTGCTTAATTTTTTCTTCACCAATTTTCTGTGCTAATTCTCCTCGCTTCGATAGTAATTCTAATATTTGATCATTTAAGGAAACAATTTCTTCTCTATACTGTTCTAATTTATTAGTCATTTCTACTCACCTCTAAGATATAGTTCCGCATAAAGTATGTTACTTTAAAGCGATAAAATTAAAATTATTCAAATCTAATTTTAACAATTTCACATTTATAGTTCAAGCGTCAATTTACAGAAAATACTAAATCTTCTGTAAATTTATGTAAGTAATAATTTGTTAAATAATGATATTACAATATTATTTAAATGTTAAAAAAGATAGGAACGAACTGAATATAAATTCGTCGTCCTACCTCAAGATTTCAGATATTATTTAAATATCTAATTTTAAAGTGAAATAATCTCTTAAATTAATGACTTAAATTTAAAATTTAACATAATAATTACAATAGTTAGTAAATCGTGTTAAGTAGATAAAGAATATAACTTTTATAATGTTCAATACACTTCATTTTACTCTTTATCATTGTTAATATTTAAAACTCGAGATTAATCATTAAATGTTCGTTTTTCAATTTTGCTACTAGTTTTTTCTACTTTTTGTTGTTTATTACGTTTGTTTTGGTTAGGTGTATGTTGCTGTTTGCCTTTGGAATCCTCTTTAGTTGCTGTTATATTCTTAGTCTGATTCGAATTTTTTTGGCTGTGCGGATTATTTGAATGTTTTTTAGATTCAGTAATAAGTGTAGGGATACGCTTCAATTTTGTTTGAGCTTTAGCAATTGATGGTTCTTTTAACAACGCTTCTGTAAGTTGTGTTTCTTTAGAGCCATTTGTGAGCTTAGATCTTTTTTCTTTTGCTGCCTGTGCTAAGCGATAAGCAACTGAATTAGTATCTGATGCTTGAGATTGATTTAAATTAGTTACAAGATTTGGAACATCAGAGTTATTTGAAGCTTTTATAGCTTCTTCTTGCATTAGATTTTTCGTGTTACTAGCAACTTCATTATTATTATTTATTCTATCTTTTTTTGCTTTTGCCGCTGCAGCTAATTTTTCTGTTTCAGTTTCTGACTTACTTTTAGTATCTTCTCCACTTGCAGAAGGGTTTGCTAAATCATGATTGCGTGCTTCTTCTTTAACTGCCGTTTGAGCAATTGCAATTTCTTCAGCAGAAGGTTCTTTCTCACTATCTATGTGCGTCGTAGATGTTTTATTGTTTGAATCAACTTCACTTTTAGCTTCTTGAATTGCCTGCGCTTCCGGTGATTCATCCGCTAAGTCTGTTTCGTGTTGAATAGCATTTTGTTGAGCTGCTAATTCTGTTGCTGATGGTCTCACATCATCCACTTGTTTTGTTTCTTTTTTTGCTTCTTGAATTGCTTGCGCTTCCGGTGATTCATCCGCTAAGTCTGTTTCGCGTTGAATAGCAGCTTTTTGAGCTTGTAATTCATCTGCATGGATATTATCTTTGGAATCATATTTTAATTGCTCAACTTTAGATTTAACAGAAACCACTGTATCTTCCGCTCGTTGTCTATAGTTTTCAACTTTACTACGTAAATCTTGTTCTTTTTCTTTCAATTCATCCGTTTTTTTATATATTTTATTTTTATAGTACAATCCAACAGCAGAACCTACTATCGCACTTGCTATGAAACTAACTACAAAATCCTTACGCTTCAATGAGTTAGATTGTGAACGAGATGTGCGATGATACAATTCTTCGCTTGTATGGCTTTTCTCGAAATTATCACGATTATAATGTTCCATAAACTTTCCTCCTAAAACAAAAGCACTTAAATAAGTAAAAGCCTCATTTAAGTGCATTTGTCATTAAATAGTATTAATTATTTATTAACACGTGAATTGTAGCTATGATTTGCATCATCTGCTACAGTGTTTGTTTTGTAGTTTGCACTTCCTCTACGATTGTATCTGTTTTGCCATTTGTCAGCAATTTCCATTGCAACATTTGACCATTGTACAACTTGAGAAATTTTATCTTCATTTTGAGAAATATTGTGCGTAATTGAGTTTGTAACTCTATCTACAGATCCATTTAAGTTTTGTACTGAGTCTCCAATGCCCTTAACAGCATCAACTACAGAATTTAAACGATCAACTTTACCTTGAATATCTTCAGTTAAGCGATTCACTTTATGAAGTAAATCAGTCGTTTCACGAGTAATACCTTGAACTTGACCTTCAACACCATCTAGTGTTTTAGCCACATAGTCTAAATTCTTTTTAACAGAAATAAGTACCACGACGATACCGATACATAAAATTAAAAACGCTATCGCAGCGATGATTCCTGCAATTGGTAAAATCCAATCCATTAAAAACGCCTCCTAATTACCATAAAATAAAAGTCATTAATATTTAATACCCATGATGCTTTTATATAAACATATTAAAAATCATTTTTTACGCCTAATTTTTCGAAATAAGCTTTTAGTAACTTTTGAATGTCACCAGCGCCCATAAATAAAATTACAGCGTTATCAAATTTTTCTAATACATCAATACTATTTTCATCTATAAGCGTCGAGCCGTCAATACGATTGATTAAATCTTCTATAGTTAAATCTCCCGTATTTTCTCTTATTGAACCGAATATTTCACATAAAAATACTTGGTCTGCCTTACTTAAACTCTCAGCAAATTCGTTTAAAAATGCTTGAGTTCTTGAGAACGTATGTGGTTGAAAAACGGCAACAACATCTTTTTGCGGATATTTTTTTCGCGCTGTCTCAATTGTAGCACTAATTTCTCTTGGATGGTGTGCATAATCGTCTACTATTACTTGATTTGATACTTTTGTTTCATTAAAACGACGTTTTACACCACCAAATGTTATCAGTGCTTCTTTAATATTTTCTACATTCATGTCTTCTAAATAACTAATTGCTATTACAGCAAGTGCGTTTAGAATGTTGTGATTTCCATATTGTGGGGATAAGAATTGATCATAAAATTCGCCTTTAATATATACATCAAATTGCGTACCCTTTTCAGTAATTTGAATATTTTTAGCATAGATGTCATCTGTTTCTTTAAAGCCATAATAATAAACCGGAATATCCACATCTAATTTACGTAAATATTCATCATCGCCCCAAGCAATAATTCCTTTCTTAACATTTAATGCCATATGTTGGAATGCATCATAAACATCATCGATATTTTTAAAATAATCTGGATGGTCAAAATCAATATTAGTCATAATTGCATAATCTGGATGATAACTTAAGAAGTGCCTACGGTATTCACAAGCCTCAAAAGCAAAATAGTCACTTCCTGGTAGTCCCATACCTGTACCATCACCGATTAGGAATGATGTCTTTTTATCTCCATTCATCACATGTGACAACAAACCAGTTGTAGACGTTTTACCGTGTGCACCTGTAACAGCAACAGATGTATATTGATTTATAACATGACCAAGAAAGTCATGATATTTTATAATATCAAGCTTTAATTCATGTGCCCTAACAATTTCTTCATGATTATCAGGAAATGCATTACCTTGGATGACAACCATTTCTTTTGTAATATTATTTGCATCAAAAGGTAAAATTTTAATCCCTTTATTTCTTAATGCAACTTCTGTAAAAACGTATGATTCTATGTCTGAACCTTGTACTTCATGACCGAGGTCATGCATGATTTGTGCTAATGAACTCATGCCTGAGCCTTTAATTCCGACAAAATGATAGTGTGTCATTTCAATACTCCTTACTCATTTTATTCTTTACTTAAATCCGCTTCTGTAATATAAACATCCCTTGGTTTAGAACCATTAGCACCTGAAATATATCCTAATTGTTCTAGCTGATCGATAATCCTTGCCGCTCTGTTATAACCAATTTGGAAATGTCTTTGGATAAGAGAAGTAGAAATATGTCCCTCTTCAACCATAAACTCACATACATCATCAAATAAATCATCTTGTGCTTGAGTTTGTGTTTTCTTTAATAATTCTTTTTCTTCAAATAAATATTCAGGATCACGCTGTTGCTTAATAAAGTCAACAACTTCATCTATTTCGTCATCTGAAACAAATGTACCTTGAACACGTATAGGTTTATTCATACCGCTACCTAAATAAAGCATATCACCATAACCTAATAATCTTTCAGCGCCACCACTGTCTAAAATCGTTCTAGAATCAACACTCGATGAAACCATAAATGCAATTCTAGTAGGTATATTAGCTTTAATAAGACCAGTGATTACATTCACTGATGGTCGTTGTGTAGCAACTAACATATGGATACCACAAGCTCGAGCTTTTTGAGCTATACGTGCAATTGATTGTTCTACATCTTGTGGTGCCATCATCATAAGATCAGCTAACTCATCAATTACTATAACAATTTTAGGCATTCTTTGCTCATAAGGTGCTTTTTTATTGAAAGCAGTAATATTTCTGACATGATATTGAGCAAACAATTTATAACGTTTTTCCATTTCTTCAACAGCCCATTTTAAACTTTGTGTAGCTGCTTTTACATCTGTTATTACAGGTGATACGAGATGTGGTAAATCATTATAAGGTGCAAGTTCTACCATTTTCGGATCAATGAGTAATAAACGCAATTCTTCTGGATGATTTTTATAAAGTAAAGACATTAAGATACTATTGATACATACCGATTTACCTGACCCTGTAGCACCAGCGATAAGTGCATGAGGTGTTTTAGCGATATCCATCAATAAGGGTTCATTATTAATTCGATAACCCATTGCAACTGTAAGTTTGGACTCTGTATTTTTAAATTTAGGTGATTCAATAATTGACCTTAAATTCACTTTAGTAGGATTTTGATTTGGCACTTCAATACCTACTAAACTTGTACCTGGAATTGGTGCTTCAATTCTAATATCTTTAGCAGCTAAAGCCATTTTTATATCATCTTGTAATGCCGTGATTCTTGATACTTTGACACCTTTTTCAACAGATAATTCGAATCGAGTAACACTCGGTCCTTCTGTTACATTTTTCACTTCCGCAGGCACATTGAAATAATATAATGCGTCGTTTAATTCTTGCTTTTTATTATCTATCCAATCTTGATCTTTTTCATGTGGTTCTGGGGCTTCCAATAATTGATAACTCGGCAATTTAATATTCGGTCCTTTACGAATACGTTGAAAATTTTGATTTGATGTACTTGAATTTGAAGTTTGTGTATCAATATTTTTACTTTCATTTGTTGAATATTGTGACCGTTTTGAATGACTTATATTACTTTGATTGCCAGTTTCATTTGAATTGTTAATTTTAGCATGATTTGCGTTTTCAAAATGAAAATCATCTTGTAGCTTTTGTATTTGCTCATCCTGTTGTTTGGATGGTGTTTCATATACGTGCTCATCACTTGATGAATTCATATCATGCTCTATGCCATTAGATTCATAACTATTAGAATCGGTTTCTCTATTAGTATTGATTTGTTTAAATTCTTCAGATTTATTAGATTCGCTGTCTTTTCTATGATTTGCATTCGCTTGTTTTTCAGGTTTAAGCTCTGGAACACTTACTTTTTTGTGGTTTTGATCCATCATTCTCTTTTTATCTGATGGTGTCATTAAAACATTAAACGGTCTACTACCACCAAAACGTTGTTTTCTTGTTTGACCTGTATCAGAATTTGAAGATTTTAATGAATTTACATTTTTTAATTTTACATTCTTATCTTGTTCTAAATGATTGTTTGTATTAGATTCAATTTTCTCGTCACTAACTTTTGCACTTGTTGTTCCATCTAAGTGTGTAATTTCTGTATCATTTTTATCTTCATTTGATTTAGCTCTTTCAGTGTTATTATCTACACTTGCACTGATTGCATTATCATACATATTTGAAGTACTTGATTTTGAACTAATTATATCGTCTTGAGAGTTACTTTGGTTTTGTTGTCGGTTATCATCTAATTCGTGATATTCGGCATCTTCTACTTCCGCATCATCATTAGAATGATAATGATTTGATGATACTAAATCTTCATCATTTTTAGATTCAGTTTCTTCTTCATTAACTTTATATACATCTGATGTCGTATCTAAGTCAATTTCTTCGTAGTTAAATAAAGGTGTGTTATTTTGGGCTTCTTTATTGTCAATGTTGCTGCTATTTGATTGTTTCTCTAGACTATTAGATGACGAATCTTGATTACTTTCATTTTCTAAATCCAATGAACTTTCGCCTGTGTAATGTTGGGCTTGCTTAGCATACATTTCATCAATAGCTTTTTGAATTGAATCCTCTTCTGACTGTTGATTTTGTTGACGTTTTTGTTGTAAGGCTTTCTTAAAACGTCGTTTCTGTAGAACTTTACGTTCTCTTTCTCTTCTGATTTCTTCTACAATTTGTGAAGCATAGATATTTTCAATATTAATCGTATTATCTACTTTAGAGTAATTTGGTGTTTTACGCTTAGTAGTTTGATAATTTGACTTTTCAACATTATGCATATTTTCTGATGATGACTCAGTTTGAGCAGTTGTTTGTTGTTTTTTCTGTTGATTTTTTTCAATATTGTTATCGTTACTATTAGAAACATTTTTTGATGCATCTATTGATTTCGTTGAATGCGAGACTTCATCCTGTTGAACAATCTCTTTATCATTTAATTCCTTATGTTCTGGCGGTATGACACCATTCTCAATCGGTCTTCGTTTTTTTGTACCAAAAATCGCTGAGGGTACCTCGCTTGATTTAAAACTATGATTTAAATATGTAAATTCAGGAGATGTCGACGTATTCTTAGTGTTTGCTTTGTTTTTGATATTTTCAGATTGTATTGATTTACGTTGTTGTGAAGATTTCTTATTGTCGTTTTGATTAAAAACACTGTTATTATTTGTATAATTGTTATCTGCAAATTGCTTTTGTTGTGTAATCTTAGATTGATCGTGTTTTGAATACGCTTGGCGTCGGCGTCGATGTCTTTTACCAGAAGAATCAAATTCAGGATTATCATGCTGGTTATATGATCTCATTATATCGTTTGTTTCTTCTTGGTTATGTTCATTATAATTTTCATTTTTTTGCGTATATTCATTTTCAGAAACTTGTATTGGAAATCTAAATTTACCTCTTGGTCGACTATAAATATCATTATTTTGAGGCAGTAATGAGTCTTGATTATTTTGTTTTGATTGCTGAGACTGACGTCTATTTTTATTTTTGCGTAACAAATCGTCATTCGAACCGTTGTCATCGCCAAATAATTTATCAAACCAGCTCATAATTACACTACCTTTCTTAATTATTCAAAAAATGCCTGACCAATATCATAGTCATCGTTAAGTACCATAATTCCTTTTTCTTTAGGAGCATTAGGCAAATTTAATTCTTTCATTGAGCAAATCATACCACTAGAATCTACCCCACGTAATTGGGCATCTTTAATTACCATTCCGCTTGGCATAACGGCCCCAACTTTTGCAACAACGACCTTCTGACCAGATTCTACATTTGGAGCCCCACAAACAATTTGAAGTTTTTCAGTACCGACATTTACATTCAACACACTTAGTTTGTCTGCATTAGGGTGTTTTTCTTTAGTTTCTACGTAACCAACTACAAATTTAGGCGATACATCAGTATCAAGTTGATAATCAAAACCTGCTTCAGTAATCAGTTGTTGTAAATCTTTGATTAATTCAGTAGTTAGTTTAATATGTCCATTATCATTTATTGTCACATTATTAGACACATTAAATATATTATAACCTACTACCTCATTTTCTTTTTTGATTTCTACCACACCATGTTTTTGTTCATATTCAAAAGGACCAACTGAAGGTTCAATTTGAATAAATGCAACATCTCCAACACCTTTAGGATTGTAAAATAAGTTCATTTATAAAACTCCATTTCTATCATTAATCTTTTTTGAATTTTTTTCTGTTCGCTTCTAAACGTTGAATAACGTTAGGATCTCTTTTTTGTTTATTATTTTTCCCCAAAATAAATATTGGCTCTAGATGTCCGTTATCATAACCAAATGATAAAGAAGTAATCGGAACAAGTCCTTTAGTAAAGAATTCCATAGTCAAATGAGCCATAACATCATAACCTGTTTTATTTCTAATATCTGCAAGAATTAATACATCTTGATGTGGCACACCAACAAGCATTTCACCTTCACATTGGTGTTGAATATGATTTAAAAAAGAAGTATTTAAAATACGACTTGCATCATATCCATCATTTGTGTTGATGAAGTAAAAAATATTACCTTTAACTTCATCCGTACTATAGCGACACTCTAACTTACGAACATTAAATAGTGACATTTCTTTCACTTGTTGAGCAGTTAAATTTAACGTTTGTAACATATTTTCATCTATTAGCCGATAAGATTTCCCTAGATCAAGAGCGTAATATATATTAGTTTCAGCAGTATGTTCTGTTAACACAAATGCATGACCTTCCTTAGTTTCTTTGTCGAAACTTGTAGCTCTTATAACCGGCATAATTTGTATGTCCTCAACATTATTAATCACTTCATCACCCATCTGAGCGATTGCTTCCTCGACATAATAACAAATTTCATCTATAATTTTTTCTTTTTGTTCTTCATATTTTGCGACGATAGCGTTAAGTTTAATCGTTACACCTTTGTGATTGTCAATTCTTACAATACGTAACGTTTCTTCTTCTCTATCAAACTTGAATTCTACGTCTAAATGTTTTAAACGCGCTTTCAATTTATCTCTCATTTGGAAGACATTCATTATTAACACTCCCTATTTTCGCACCTTTTTACAGTTTACAATAAATAATGTTGAGTTAACAGAAAAAACTCAGATAATCACATTAATTTGTTATTATAAATTAATGTAGATTTGCTGAGTCATTTTCTGACTAATTATTAAATGTGTTGAGATAAAAATTGATCAATTTGATCAATTGATTTTCTCTCTTTACCTATATAGCTTCCTAAAAGTTGACCTTCTTTAAAGATAAGAAAACTAGGAATGCCTAAAATATCATTTTGAACACAAATATCTATAAATTGATCTCTATCTACAGACACAAATTGTAATTGACTGTATTTTTTCTCTAATTTAGGTAAATCCGGTTCAATTACTTTACAATCTGGACACCATCCAGCAGTGAATTCAAATACTGTATACCCTTTTTTTAATTCTTCAAATTGTTGTTCTGATTCAAGTTTAATCATAAATATCAAAATTCCTTTCCATATTGTAATTGTTGAATTTGTCCACTTGTTAAATGAATAATACTTTCTTTTAGCAAGTGACGTGCAGAAAAATAATCTCTAATATCAAAGACCGCATCAGTGCTATGAATATAACGCGCACATACTCCAATAACAGCTGTTGGTATACCTTCATTTTCTTTATGAATCTCCCCACCATCTGTACCACCTGGTGATATATAATATTGATATGCAATCTGATTTTCTTCTGCTAGCTTAAGGAGATAATCTCTAAATAATGGTTTAAGTATCATAGTACCATCTTTGATACGAATTAAAGTCCCCTCCCCTAACACACCAGAAAGTTGTTGTTTACCTTTGATATCATTTGCAGGGGAGCAATCGACAACGAATGCAATATCAGGATCAATTTGCTTTGCGGCAGCTTTAGCTCCTCTAAGTCCAACTTCTTCTTGTACATTGGCACCAACATATAAGTCAACATCTAGTTGAACGTCTTTTAATAATTCTAATATCTCAATAGCTAAGACACAACCATATCGATTGTCCCAGGCTTTCGCGCTGTATCTGTTTTTTGACAACTGAGTCATTATTGTGTGAGGAACTATTGTATCGCCCACCTCTACACCCCGATTGCGCACTTCTTCTGATGAAGAAGCACCAATATCTAGCATTAAATCTTTGATTTGAGGTATGCTTTCATTTCCTGTTCTAAAATGTTTAGGAATATTAGCAACTACACCTATGATTTCTTTACCGTATCTATTTTTTATTTTTAATCTTTGTCCTTGCCAAATATCATTAGCCACGCCACCTAAATTCGTAAATTGAATCATTCCATTATCATTAATATGAGTAATCATAAAACCTATTTCATCCATATGTGCTGCTATCATAACTCGAGGTGCGTTTTCTTTATTTGATTTTTTTATACCATAGAAACCACCCATCTTATTTTGAATAAACTTATCCACGTATGGTTCCATTTCACTTTTCATATAACTTCTCACTTCATCTTCAAAACCAGGTGCTCCATGAAGCTCTGTTAATATTTTAATTCGTTCCAATGTTTTTGAGTTATCAATAGTCATATAAAATCTCACTCCTTATGCTTAATTATATCATCTTCAATGTGGTAAACTAATGATATGAATTATGTAAGAGGAGAATTTGTGATGAAGTCAGTTAATTTTAAAAAAATAACTATATTGTTTTTTTCTACAGCTTTTTTAATATTAATCTTTTCTCTCATTTTTTTGACGAAGAAAAAACTGTATAACGCCGAATTATTACTAAATGAAGTCAAAACTTATTTTAGAGAAGTAAAAGGTTCCTATATTGTGCAAGAACCAATCGTTTTAGAAAATATAAATCATAATCAACCAATATACCAAGGTGGTATCACAGTATTAAAAAATGACCATCTTATTAATTATGAATTTTATGCAGATGCTGTGTCAGGACAAATCATTGATATAATTGAACTCTGAGGTAAAATTGATATTATATAATAATAATAAAAACCTATCACAATAACTTCGCCCCAAATGAATTTATATTTAAAATCATTTGGGGCTTTTTGTAAAAAAACAACTTTCATGATAATTTTAAACATAAAAGTTGATTTGATATAAATGATAAGTTACCTATTCTATTCGAAACATTTATGAAATTTAGCTTCCATTCGATAAATACGAGATCCCTTTTCAGAGAATTTCTTCTCATATTCTGTCACTATATTATCTTCATCATCTTCATCGTGTAAATTTAAATTCATTTTAGTAAAGTACATTCCAAATTGCGACATACTTTCTATACTAAATGCGAACAAACCACGATTATCAGTTTTAAAATGAATTTCACCGTCATCTTTAAGTATTTGTTTATATAATGCAAGGTATGTATGATACGTCAAACGTCTTTTTGCATGGCGCTTTTTAGGCCAAGGATCTGAAAAATTTAAGTAAATTCTAGATATTTCTTTATCTTTGAAATACTCATTAAGCTCAATAGCATCATTACAAATCATTTTTAAATTTTTAAGACCCATTTCTTTTGTTTTATCAAGAACTTTGTACATCACACTTTTTTCACGTTCCATTGATACAAAATTAATCTCTGGATATTGTGCTGCTAATGTTGTTATAAATTGTCCCATTCCTGAACCAATTTCAATATAAATCGGTTGTTCTTTTTCGAACCACTCAGACATTTTACCTGCGTGAGCACCATCCATGTCTACTAAATCAGGATGGTTCTTTAAATAATCTTCGGCCCACGGTTTGTAACGAACTCTCATCATTAATTACTCCTTATATAAATAAGTTACTATTCATTACTTCATTTAAAAATTTCAGCCATGTATTCATATCTCTATAGCGTTTTTGTTCTTCATACCATTGAATAAGACCTATTGCTTGAATAACTGTGTACCATTTCATACGTTTATTCAAATTGACACTTTCTTCAACGCCATAAGTTTTAAACCACTGAGACCATTTGTTTTGAGGAACGTAATTGTAAAGCAGCATACCAATGTCAATCGCTGGGTCTGCAATCATTGCACCTTCCCAATCCACAAGGTAAAGTTCATCCCGATCTGATAATAACCAGTTGTTATGATTAACATCTCCATGTACAACAGTAAAGAAACGTGCGTCTAAATTCGGTATATGATCTTCAAGGTAAGTTAAAGCTCTTCTCACAACATGATGTGTCAAAACTTCTCTTGAAAGTGATGCGTTAATTTTATTCAACATAATGTCAGGCGTAATAGGTTCCATCTCCATACGCTTTAGCATAGTTAATAAAGGTCTTGAACCGTGAATTTTATGTAGTAGTTCAGCGACTCTTGTTTGGTTCATTTCATCTTCATTTAATTCTCTGCCATTTTTCCAATGCTGAGCTGTTACTACTTCACCTGTTTCAATACGTTTCGTCCAAACAAGTTTAGGTACAATTCCTTCTGCAGATAGCGCAGCAATAAAAGGATTTGAATTTCGTTTTAAAAATAATTTTTGTCCATCTTGTTCAGCCATATATGCTTCACCAGAAGCTCCTCCTGCCGAATCAAGTGTCCACCCTAACTGATAAAACTGCTCCAACACGTTCACCTCACTTTCAACTAGAAAATGGCTCAAGAAATAGTTTTTCGTGAGCCATATATTCTAATTTTTACAAAGCGTTTGTTTTTTACGCTTTACATTTAATTTGTTAACAGTTTATGTGAGCTATTTAAGTCAATACTTAGTCCCATCTTAATCAGACTTATTTAATCCGTTCATAATTTATCACTCATAAAAGATTTTATAATTTTTAGGGTTACATTTCAACTAAAAATCAGAAACAAAAAGATACATTTTACTAGTCTAATGTCTCTTTGATTTCTAAATCGCTTTATTATAAATTATAACACATTATAAGATAAGATTTACGGTGAAATAAGACAATTATTTTAAATTTTCATCCTCAAACTATAAATTTAAAAATTTTAAATACTATGCGATTGAATATACTTTTCAAATCCTTGTTGTAATTGTCGTGTTATAGTACCAACTTGTCCGTCTTGAACATTTTCACCATCAATTTTTGTAATTGGCATAACTTCTGCAGAAGTACTAGAAATGATAACTTCATCAGCACTTTTAAGAAATTCTACTGTAAATGTTTCTTCTTTGAATGGTATTTGTTCATCCTCTGCTATCCATTTTATGACACGGCGAGTAATTCCGTTCAATATAAAATTATTAACTGGATGCGTGTATATCACTCCATCTTTAATTGCGTAAACATTACTAGATGCACCCTCAGTGACAATATCACCTCGGTGTTGTATAGCCTCTGCAGCATTATATTTAACAGCATATTCTTTAGCTAATACATTTCCTAATAAATTTAAACTTTTAATATCACAACGTAACCATCTAATGTCTTCAGTTGTAATGGCATAAACTCCTTGTTCTAATTCTTCATAAGGTCTATCATAACTTTTTGTAAACGCCATAATAACAGGTTTTACAGGTGGTGTAGGAAATGAATGATTTCGAGGAGCAGCACCACGAGTAGCTTGTATATAAATACCGCCATTCACCACATTATTTTCTTTTAATAATCGGCGTACTAATTCAATTAATTCCTCAATAGTATAATTTAAATCTAGTCCTATTTCTTCAGCACTTCTTAAAAATCTTTCAAAATGCTCTTTAACGGTAAACAATTTCCCATCATATGCCCGTATATATTCATAGATTCCGTCCCCAAACACGTAGCCTCGATCTTCATATGAAACCTTAGCATCCTCTTCATTAACAAATTCACCATTTATAAAAACTTTTGTCATAAATTAATCCTCCACACATAAAGCGTAAATAGCTTCTAAATAAATACTTGTTGCATTGATCAATTGCTTTTTAGTTATATACTCATTTTTTTGATGCATTAAATCTTCTGAATCTGCAAACATCGCACCAAATGCGACACCCTTATCTAAATTTCTCGCATATGTTCCTCCACCAATCGTATATGGTTCAGTCATATCACCTGTTTGATTTCTATATGCGTTTACAAGTGTTTTTACAAATGGATCATTTTTATCGACATAGTGTGGTTTTTGAACTTTGCCAAGTTCTAAATTAAAACCTAGTTCATTAATTTCACTTCTAAATCTATCGATTGCGTCTTCAAATTTAAATCCTTCGGGATATCTTAGATTAATACCATAACTGCCTGCTTTTTCTTTATCATAACTGATAACCCCGATATTAGTAGTGACATCTCCCATAATATCAGTATGGAACTTCATACCCATTTTTTCACCAAAGTGAGATTCAAATAAGTATCGCTCATTGAATTCTACGAAATCTTTTGCGCTTTTATTTAGATTAAGACTTGCTAAAAATTTAAGTAAAAACAATCCTGCATTAACACCTAAAGATGGATCCATGCCATGAACTGCTTTACCCTCAATTGTTAATATTAAAATACCACTGTCAACTGTACTTTCACCTTGTAGTTGATTTTGTTGTAAAAAGTTTTCAAAGTTTTGAATGACATCTGTCATATTTTCTTTGACGAGCACTTCTGCCTTAGCATAATCAGGAACCATATTGTATCTTTGACCAGATTCAAATTTTAATAACTCATAGTCAGGTTCATCTGTATCTTCTGTCACTTCATTTTGTACTAAATCAAAGGTTGTTATACCTTTTTCACCATGTATTGCTGGGAATTCTGCATCTGGAGCAAAACCTAAGGTAGGCATTTCTTCTGTTTTGAAATATCTGTCTGTACATTTCCAATCTGATTCTTCATCAGTTCCGATAATAATGTGTATACGTTTTTTCCAATCTACCTTCATCTCATTTAAAATTTTAACTGCATAATAGGCAGCAATGGTGGGTCCTTTATCATCCAGTGTCCCTCTGGCTATAATTGCATTGTCTGTCACTACTGGTTGGAATGGGTTTGAATCCCACCCATCGCCTGCGGGTACTACATCGACATGACATAAAATACCTAATACATCTTCTCCTTTACCAGCTTCAATTCTACCAGCTATATGATCAACGTCATGCGTTGAAAAACCATCTCTTTTACCTAAATTGTACATGTAATCAAGAGCTTCTCTCGGTCCTGGTCCCACAGGTGCATCAGCAGTGGCTTTAGAATCATCTCTGATGCTTTCTATAGATAATAAACCTTTAAGATCTTCAATCATTTGATTTTCGTACTCTAGAACCTTTTCTTTCCACATTCGAGATCAACTTCCTTTTTTTCTAAGTTATGTTCCATTTTACATGATGTTTAAAAGAAACTACAGTAAGATGTCAGAAAAATAACTTAATTTTTATTAATAAGTAGTGACTAAATGATTAACTTATATTTAAAAAATATATAAAAGCCTAGGTACAAATTAATGTCCTAGGCTTCTCTTATTCTTAACAATCGATGAACGGATTGAAAATAAACTAATAACACTTATGTTTAAAACGAATCTTTGTAATCACCGTGGAACAACGAATTGAATTCAAATTCTGTTCCACTAAATTTAAAATGTATAATTATTCTTTTTTATCTTGTAATGCATTTTTATTATTTTTTAAGTCATCTTCAGTAACAACTCTTAAATTGTTATTGACAGTTGCGCCGCCTTCAGCATCAAATTTTCCTTCTTCAATATCATCTTGTGTCTGATCATTTTTGCCAATAATTTTAGACTTTTCTTCTTCTAAAAATTCTTTAGGATTACTTTTGATACGTTCAACATAGTCTTTAGGGTTCTTCTTAACTTCTTGAATTGTTTCATTAGCTTTATTACCTATTTGAGTTGCTAAATCTTTAGCGCTAGATTTATATGATTCAGGATTTTCTTTATATTTATTATATTCTTGTTTAAGTTTATCTCGACTTTCTTTACGTGATAATGCTACAACAGTAATTGCACCACCAATGCCTAATGCAATTTTAAATAAATTAGTACTTTTTCCCATTTTACATCTCTCCTTTGTTAGTTCTTAAGATTATCAAAATCTATTTGTGTTAACAAACGGTAACTACCCAAATCTAAATTATGATCTAGTTCTAGTTGAGCAATCTTTATGCGTTTCAATTCTAATACCTCATTTTCGATACTATGAAACATTCTTTTAACTTGATGATATTTTCCTTCGTAAATAGTGACATGTGATACATAATTATCAACTTTCTTTAAAATTGCAGGCTTTAATTTTCCATCTGATAATTCTATTCCGGATTTAAATTTATCAATATCGAATTGAGTTATTGGGTGTTTTGAATAGACTTCATAAGTCTTTGAAACATGCTTATTGGGATTCATTACTTCATGATTAAACTGTCCATCATTTGTAACAAGGAGTAATCCTTCTGTATCTTTGTCCAAACGTCCGACCGGAAAAATATTTAAATGTGCATATTCAGGTATCAAATCAATAATAGTAGGATGCACCTCATCCTCTGTCGCTGAAATATAACCTTTTGGTTTGTTTAACATGATATACACTTTGTCGATATAACTAACTACTTCATCATTTACCATTATCTCATCAGAATTAGGATTAACATGAAGTTTAGGTAACTTAACTATATTTTGGTTGACTTTAACAGATCCTTTTTTGAGTAACTGTTTAACTTCTGATCGCGTTCCAACACCCATATTAGCTAGAAATTTATCTAATCTCATCGCAACATCTTCACTTTACGTCTTATTTTAGCGGGAATATCACCTAAAAATTCATCAGCTAATTTAGTCTTGATTGTAATACCACCATAAATGATTGCTCCCACAATGACACCAATTGCAACAATAATCAAGTAATTAAATCTAGTTGGTTCCAAGAATAATCTTAAAATGAAGAAAATCACCTCAACCCCAATCATCATGATGATTGAAATTAGAATAATCTTAGCTAAATGTATCCAACTGTAACTAAATTTAAAGTTTGCATATTTTTTAAGAATATAGAAATTGCAACAAATTGCAAATAATAAAGCTATTGCTGTACTTAATACAGCGCCAGGTGTGTGTAATAACATAATTAAAGGATAATTGAGAATCAGTTTAATTAAAACAGATCCTAAAATAACAAAAACTGTTAGTTTTTGTTTATCGATACCCTGTAACATTGATGCTGTAACACTTAATAATGAAATTAAAATTGCAACAGGAGCATAATAAAATAATAATCTACTTCCATCGAAATTTGGATCGTGACCGTGAACAACTGGATCAAAACCATAGAATACTGTGAACAAAGGTTGCGCTAATGCCATGATACCAATACTAGCTGGAACAGTAATGAACATTAAAACTCCAATCGAAGTTCTAATTTGTCGATGCATCTCTGCATATCTACCTTCTTCATAGGTTTTAGTTATAAATGGTATTAAACTGACAGCAAATCCAGCACTTAATGATGTTGGAATCATTACTATTTTGTTTGTAGACATGTTTAACATGTTAAAGAATATATCTTGCAAACCAGGTTTGACACCTACAAGGTTAAGCGCACCATTATGAGTAAACTGATCGACCAAATTAAATAGTGGAAAATTCAAACTTACTATGACAAACGGTATACTATAAGCAATAATTTCTTTATACATTTTCCCGTATGAAACATTTAGATTCGCTGTATCTGAGTCGACCATTTTTTTAATATTTTTTCTTCTTTTAATCCAGTAATACCATAATGTAAGTATTCCTGCGATTGCACCTATTGCAGCTGCAAACGTTGCAATACCATTTGCCTGAAGAACTGTACCTCCAAATACATTGAGCGTTAAATAACTACCTACTAAAATAAATACAATTCTTGCAATTTGCTCTGTAACTTCTGACACTGCAGTAGGTCCCATCGATTTGTATCCTTGAAATATTCCTCTCCAAGTTGCGAGAACTGGAATAAATATAACTACCATACTTATTATTCTAATAATCCAAGTGATATCAGCTACTGTCCATCCACTATTACCATGAGTATTACGTGATAAGGTTAGTTCAGCTATGTATGGTGCTAATAAATATAAAACTAGGAAACCTACAATTCCTGTAATACTCATGACTACAAAACTTGATTTATAAAACTTCTGACTGACCTTATATGCACCTAGTGCATTATATTTAGCAACATATTTTGACGCGGCAAGCGGAACACCAGCTGTTGCTATAGCTATAGCTATATTGTATGGTGCATAAGCATAAGTAAAAGGTGCCATGTTGGCTTGTCCACCTATTAAAGCAGTAAACGGAATAATAAATAAGACACCTAATACTTTTGTAATTAAAATACTTATTGTAATTAAAAAGGTTCCACGAACCATTTCTTTACTTTCACTCATAACCTATCTTCCTATCTTAATAATTATTAATGCTTGTCAGTTCTATTTTTACTGTTAAACTCATTATCTTGCATTACTTTAAAATATATCACAAAATAATAGTTGTTTGTCCTATAAAGATAACTTTAATTAAAATCAATATGGACTTTAATAGACTCTCAACTTCAATTTTAATATTATTTGCCAAGTTTTATATTATAATTATTATCTTAAGCTTTGTCATCCTATTCCATTTACAATAATTAAGATAAAAAGGTATGGAGGTTATCATCATGTATCAAACAATTGTTATCGGAGGTGGCCCAAGTGGGGCTATGGCTGCGGTTGCTGCAAGTGAAAAAAATAAATCAGTTTTATTAATCGAAAAGAAAAAAGGTCTTGGACGGAAACTAAAAATCTCAGGTGGTGGTCGTTGCAACGTAACTAATAGACTTCCATATGATGAAATCATAAAAAATATTCCGGGTAATGGTAAATTCCTATATAGCCCTTTTTCAGTTTTTGATAATCTTTCTATTATAAATTTTTTTGAAACCCGTGGAGTCAAACTTAAAGAAGAAGATCATGGTAGAATGTTTCCAGTTTCAAATAAATCTCAAGATGTTGTTGATGTGCTTATTAACCAACTCAAAGAAAATCATGTTGAGGTTAAGGAAGAAACACCAGTTGTCAGTGTTTCGTATGACCATAATTTTAAAGTTAAAACACAAATAGGTGAATTTGAAAGTCACAGTTTAATTATTGCTACAGGCGGTACATCAGTTCCTCAAACCGGTTCTACTGGAGATGGTTACAAATTTGCAAAATCTCTAGGTCATTCTATAACAGAATTATTCCCTACTGAAGTGCCTATCACTTCATCAGAAACTTTTATCAAATCAAATCGCTTAAAAGGGTTAAGTTTAAAAGATGTTAATTTATCGGTCTTAAAGAAAAATGGTAAAAAAAGAGTAAGTCATCAAATGGATATGATATTCACACATTTTGGAATTAGTGGTCCTGCTGCTCTTAGATGTAGTCAGTTTGTTTATAAAGAGCAGAAAAATCAAAAAAAGAAAAATATCCATATGCAATTAGATGTTTTTCCTGAACTAAACGTAGATCAACTATCTCAAAAAGTGAGAAAAATACTTAATGCAGAACCAGATAAATATATTAAAAATAGCTTGCGAGGATTAATAGAAGAGCGGTATTTATTGTTTATTCTCGAACAATCTGGTATTAATGATGAAATGACTGCACATCATTTATCAAATCAACAGTTTCAAACTTTTATTAATCTTCTAAAGACTTTTACCTTTACAGTAGATGGCACACTTCCATTAGACAAAGCTTTTGTGACAGGCGGCGGTATTTCTTTAAAAGAAATAGAACCAAAAACTATGATGTCTAAATTAGTGCCAGGATTATTTTTATGTGGCGAAGTCCTAGATATTCATGGATACACTGGAGGTTATAATATAACAAGCGCATTAGTTACGGGTCATGTTGCTGGAATGTTTGCTGGTGAATTTAAAATAGATCAAAACAAATAATTTTTATTATTAAACTTATCTAGATTGTACATAAACTAATTCATAAATAGTATTTCTTAATATTTCCACAACATAACCACCATTACAATTAATAATTTGTTATTAGAACGTGATAAAGGTATTCAACTCCATTAAATTTATAATTATTATATTTCACATATAGATGGTAAATATTAATAACTACCTTAAATGAACTGATTTAGTATTGAAAAGAATTTACATTTTGCTATTCTTAAAAGACGTATAATAATAGATTAGCGTCGATTTTATATTGAATATCTAAAAATACTCCCTTCAAAGTTTTCATTATATTAATGTCTACTTTGAAGGGAGTTTATCAATTGATATCTCCGGTTTTGTGATTTATAAATTTAGTCATTTACTTTTTTATCTTTTTTCTTTTTACGTGAGGACATGATTGCTAAACCAGATATTAAAGTAACTCCTGCTAATGGTAGTGATTTATCAGCATTTCCTGCCTCTGGTAGAGATTTAATTGTATTATTCTCGGAACTATAACATTGATTAGATTTTTCCGTCATAGATGTTGATGAACGTTGACTACTCAATATTTTATCTTCTCTTATTTGTATTGACTTAAGTTTTTCAATCGTTTCGTTAACTATTTCATCAACTTCTTTATTTGTGGTTACTTTATTAAGTTGACTTAAAGCGTTACTAACAATTTCATTTATCAATGTACGAGCATTTTGTTTCACTCTAGTACTAGCACTTAAATTTGCATTTATCATTTGCTTTACATGGTCTGCTTCTAATTCAATTTCCTTCGATGCTTTAGCTTTTTTACGTACAATTGAGTTTAATTTATCCGCTTCAACTTTAAAGTTTCGGACAATTGTTTCAATTGAAACAAATGTTTCAGCTTCGTCAATCTGTTTATGTGCACGATTGATTAATGCTTTAAGTTTACTTACAAATATTTGTTTTTCTTCGTTAGTCGCTCTAGAAGATATGTCATTAATTTTATCGTCACTATATCCATCAATGTATGCTTTAGCTTCTAATTTTTTATGTGCTTGAATTTCAATCGAGTCTATTAAAGATATACTTTCTTTTAATGCAGCGCTCACTGATTCATTATTTTGAGATTGATGAATATGATTAATAGCTGATTTTAAAGCTTGTTCTAATTCATTGATAGCTGATTGCTTTTCTTCAATAGTAGCTTCTTGACTTTGTTTAAATTTATTTAATTTTTTATCTGCTAGTTCTTGAATTTCTGCTATAGCTTCAGGCTTTTTAATGGCAATGACAGAAATTTTATTAATTTCAGAATTTGCTATTTCTTTAGCTCTATTAACAGCTTCATTTGTTAATGCTTGGTCAATTGAAACATTTGCTTGTGTTAGAGTTGTGTCTAATTGATTTAATGCGATATCTTTTTCTTCTTTAGTCGCTTCTTCATTATCATTAATTAATCCGCGAATAACTTCTGCTTTTTGATGAATTTCATTTCTTGCAGCTGATTTAATTTCAATAACAGGTAGTATTTTAGAAATTTCATCAATACTTTGTTTTTTAATATTTTTAACTTCTTCATTTGTTTGAGCTTTATCTATTGCTTCGGCTATTCTTGCTGCAGTTTTAATTAATTTATCGATAGCCGAGGCTTTTTCTTCAACTGTAGACTCTTTATTATTCTTTATTAAATCACGTTGAGCGTCTAGTTGAATAGTGATTTCATTTAATGCTTGTGGTTTGATAGTTGATATTGGTTTGATTTTATGAATAGCTTCAATCGTTTTGTCTTTAGTATCATAAACTTCTTGATTTTTATTAACATTATTAATTGTAATAAATGAATGATTTACTAATGTATCAACTTGTTTTAAAGCTTCTTCTTTTTCTTCTCTTGTCGCATCACTATTTCCATTAATACGTTCTCTTTGAATTTCAGCTTGTGCATTGATTTCTTCAAATGCTTGTGGTTTAACTTGTACATCCG
The DNA here is from genome assembly GCF_006742205.1 of Staphylococcus epidermidis. Taxonomy (NCBI): domain Bacteria; kingdom Bacillati; phylum Bacillota; class Bacilli; order Caryophanales; family Staphylococcaceae; genus Staphylococcus; species Staphylococcus epidermidis. The sequence goes on along the minus strand of NZ_AP019721.1, from coordinate 1,063,358 downwards.
CACTGATTGCTTGTAACAATGTTATTGCGTTTGATTTTGTTCCAAGTACTTCGCTATCAGTGTTAGCTTCTCGTATTTTTTCATTTGCATCATCAACAATCGCCTTAACTTTATTCAGTGCAATTTGTCGTTCTTCTTCTGTAGCATATGGCGTATTATTGATAGAGTTGTTTAATTGACTCGCCATACCACTAATTGCTTTTCTGGCAGTTGGCTTTTGAGTTATGTTGATAAATATACTATTTAATTCATTTAATCCAAATAATTCATCTTGCGCAACTTGTATATCCTTTCGGTCTTTTTCAATGGCATTGAATACTAAAGATAATTGTTCTTTTACATGATTAATCGCATCATTACGTTCCTCGTGAGTAACATCTGCAGTATTTTCAAAAGTTTTAATCAATTGTTTAGCAAGTGCATTAAGTACAGAACGTGCTACCGCTTTTGTATCTACACGTGGTAAAATAGTTTTCATTTTTTGGGAAACTTCATTATAAATATCATCAACTTCATTATTTGTGTGCGCAAGACCAATTTGTTTTTTTGCATCTAAAAGTATTTTATTTAACTTACTATTAGCTTCTTGAAGTTCATCTTCAGTTGCATCAGGATAACCATTAATTATAGCTTCTTGAGTATCTGAAACATCATATAATTTTAATATAGCATTTTTCTTTTTATTATATTCTGGTCTGTATTCAGTTATGTTATTCAACCCAGAAGTTTTAGCATTATCTACTTCATTATCTGTATTAGCTTGATTTATAGAATTAATGATTTCTTTAACCTGTTCATCTAAATGTTGTAAAGCATTGTCTTTTTCCTCTTGTGTAGCACTAAATTCTTGCTCTATTTCATCAATTTTGTTTTGTTGCGCTTTAACAATTTCAGCTACTGCATTACGTTTTTTACTAAAATCTGGTCTGAAGTTATTGATTTGATCTAAACTATTTTGCTCAGCATTTTCAACTTGCTGATTAGTTTGAGATTGATTTACATCATTTTTGGCTTTTTCATGAATTTGATTTAACTGATTTAAACCCTCTCTTACTTCATCATGAGTTGCATTTTGTGTTTGATTAATTTCAGTTTTCTTTTTTTCTACTGCGCTTTCAATTTTAGATTTGGCAGTAGGTTTTTTAACTACAAGTGGTTGAATATCTCTAATTGTACCTATACCTTTGTTCTTTTCTACATTCACTTGGTTGGTATCTGGTGCATCCTCAATAGCTTGATTTGTTGTCTCGACAACGTGATTTAAATTGTCACTAGCAACTAATTTTTCTTCAGTCGTTGCTTCATCATTACTATTAATTTGTATGTTTTTCTGCTCTTTTTCAGCATTTACATCAGCTTTAGCTTTATCTTTAACTGTAGTAGCAGGTAATATATTTTCAATTTCAGCTATTCCGTTTACTACAGTCTTTTCTACATCATCATTGGTTTGACCTTTATCTATTTTAGCTATGGCTTTTTTAAGAACTTCTTGTAGTTTTGCACTTGCTTCCTGTCTTTCTTCAATTGTTGAATTAGGATGAGTTGCAATAGTACTTTGTTGTTGGTTAGCTTTTTCATTTAATCTGTGACGCCCGGTTGCTTTTGTTTGTGGATGTGGTTGAATTTGCTCTATATCTTGAATACTACGTGTTTTCGCATTATCTACATCTTTATTTGACTGTGCTTGATCAATATTTACTTTAGCCTGATTAAGTAATTGGTTTATTTTATTTAATGCTTCAGTTTTTTCTTCATTCGTAGCTTCTTGGTTCTCTTGTATTTCTTGAGTTTGTGAATTAAATGCTTCTTGGATTGCATTTAAAGCATCTCGTTTCTTACTAACTTGTGGTACAATTGCCTCGATTTTTGGTCTAGCTTTATCTAAAGCTTGATCAACCTCGTTGTTATGATCTACATTAGCAATTTCATCTGATGTGGAAGTTAGTACATTTTGAAGCAATCTATTAGCTTCAGCTTTTTCTTCTAGTGTTGCATCAGGCGTATTTTCAATAATTTTCTTTTGATTATCAATGAATTGATTTAATTGGTTTTTAACGTTTTGTTTCTTGATAACTTCAACTTGAACAGCGTTAATATTTTGAACAGCTTGATTTTTAATATTATTAACTTCATCAGTAGTGTGCGCTTTTAGGATATTAGCATCTGCTTCTTCTTGAAGACGATCAACTTTATTATTTGCTTCTTCTTTTTCTTCTGCTGTCGCATTTGGTGTTTGATCTATTATAGCGTTTTTATTTTTAGCTTCGCTAGCTAGAGCTGCTAATGCATTAGTTTTGACTGCTGTACTTGGTAATATTTGGCTAATACTCGTGTTACCACTATTTTTAGCATCATTAACTAATTGTGTAGTTGTAGCATTAGTAATATTGTTAATAGCATCAATTTTAGCAACATTAACTCTATCTATAGCGGCTGATTTTTCTTCAGTAGTTGATTTATTATTTGCATTGATAGTATCAATTTGACTTTGCGCATCTTGTTCAATTTCTTGTTTAGCATTACGTTTAATTATAGTCTCAGGATGGACCTCAGAAATTTTAGCAATTCCATTATTTTCCGAAATTTTCACATCATTATTTGAGTGTGCCTGTGATACTTGATTTAACGCTTCATTCTTTACTTCTTCTAATTTGCCAAGTGCTATTTGTTTTTCTTCTAGTGTCGCATCTTGATTTTGATTTATTAAAGTCGTTTGTTCCGCAGCTTTTTTTCTAATTATTTCATTAGCCTTTGGTTTTACAATTACAATAGGTTCAACATTTCTTATTGTTTCTAATATATTATTTTTTTCGTCTGTAACATTTTGATTTGCTAAAGCTGCTTGTATTCTATCATTGACTCCATTTGTTTCTTGATTAAGTCTCTCAAGGGCTTCTTGTTTTTCTTCTGTTGTAGCATTTTGTTTCTGGTCTATTGTCGACCTTTGTTGACCTATTGCTTGAGCAATGTCTGCTTTAGCTTGTGTTTTAGTTTGAGTTGACAACACAATACGTTGTAACTTTTGCTTACCATCTTCTAAATTCTCATCCACTAACGCATTTGTATTTGCACCATTAATATTGTTACGTGCTTGTGCCAACGTATCATCTATAGATTGTATTGCCGTATTTTTCTCTTCAGTAGTTGCATCTTGATTGGCTCTTATATCTGATTTTTTACTTTCAGCTAGATTAGTCAAAATATTAATGGCATCTTGTCTTTTATGTGCATTTGCATTAATCAATTTAATTGCAGTGATAGCTTGTGCTTTTACGTTATCAACTTGATTATCTTGTGTACTTTCATGAATTTTTTGAATTTGTTCATTTAATTTTTGGGTCACTAATTGCTTTGCAGCCTCTTTTTCATCATCAGTAGCATTACCATCATTACCTATTAACGTCTTTTGATTATTAGCTTCTTGAGTCAAACTATTTATAGCAGTCGGTTTTTTGATCACATTGGGTTGTACACTCTTGATTGTAGCAATACTATTTGTTTTAGATTCATTTACTTCTTGAGTACTATGTGCATTATTAATATTTTGTATTGCTTGTGCTAATCCAGCATTGACTCTATTTGTTGCCTCTTGCTTTTCTTCTTCGGTTGCATCAGGCGTGTTATTAATTTGGATTAATTGTTCTTGAGCTTTGTCATTTATTTCTTGCTTAGCATTTGTTTTAGTTTGAGTTGATGGTTGAATATTGTTTATTTTTTCTAACCCATTGGTTTTAGCACCATTGACTTCCCTTTCAGTATCACTATTTGTAATATTAGATTTGGCTTCAATTTTCGCTTTTTCAACCAGCTTTCTAGCCTCTGCTTTTTCTTCATCTGTTGCATCGTTGTTACCATTGATGATTGTAACTTGTTGCTCAGCTTTTTTATCAATAGCCGTTTTTGCATCTGTTTTAATTGTTGTTGCTGGTATTATGGTAGCAATCTCATTCATGCCGTTATCTTTAGCATTATCAACTTGATTATTAGTTTGCGCTTGATTGATATTTGTTATAGTTTTATTTTTACTAATCTCAAGAAGTCGTTTGGCTTCATCTTTTTCTTCATTAGTTGCATCTTTGTTATTATTAATTAACTCTGTTTGTGAAATAAATTTAGTTTGTAACTCTTGGAGCGCATCAGATTTTCTAGTTGGATTAGCATGAATCGTTTCTAATTCTTGAAGTCCAATATTTTTGTGCTGTTCAACTTCATTGTCACGTCTATCTTGATTTATTAGATTCTTAACTTCATCTCTTTTACCATTCAATCTTTGAATTGCATCTTGTTTTTCTTCTTCTGTAGCATTGGGCGTTGCATTGATTTGACGCTTTAAATCCTCAAACTTTGAATCTAATTCCACTCGAGCGGATGGTTTTTTTGCAACATTTGCTTGAATATTAGTTATCGTATCTATAGCCTCAGTTTTTGCATCAGATACTTGTTGGTTTGTTTGCGCTTGATCAACTTTGTTGTATCCTGCATCTTTAGCTATTTTTAATTTATCTAATGCTTTTTGCTTTTCTTCATCTGTTGCATCTGGTGTAGTGTTGATAGTATTACTTTGCTCATTATATTTATTATCGATACTTTGTTTAGCATCAGATTTTTTGTGCGCATCTGGCATAACTAATTCAATTTCATGAATGCCGTTAGATTTAGCTTGTGCGACACCATTGTTACTATGTTCATTTTGAATTGCTGTTCTTGCTTCATTTGATTTTTGATTTGCCAATTGAATAGCCGCTTCTTTTTCCTCAGTTGTAGCAGTTTGATACGTTTGAATTTGATTAATCTGTTGCGCGAGTTTTTGATCAATATCTTTTTTTGCTTTTGACTTAACAGCGGTTGCTGGTAAAACGTTAGCTATTTCATTTATTCCTGCTACTTTAGCATTTTCAACATCATTATTTGAAGATAAGGAGTTAATATTATCTAATGATTTTTGTTTTGTAGCGATAACTAAATTGTTGGCGACCTCTTTTTCTTCATCTGTAGCATTATCATTATTATTAATAAATTGCGTTTGTTGTGTTGCCTTTTGTTCGATTGCATTTCTTGCAGACTCTTTCTCAACAACTTGTGCATTAATTCGAGATAAAGAAGTTATCGCGTCGTCTTTGATAGTTTTGACACCTTGGGTTGTATGTTCTGCATTTATTTGTGCTTGAACTCTTGCTAATTCAGCACTTACTCTATTTATTGCCTCTTGTTTTTCTTCATTAGTTGCATCAGGCGTGTTTTGAATATGATTAATCTGTTCATTTGCTTTATTCTGTACTGCTTGTCTAGCTTCAGATTTCACAGTAGTTGCTGGTGTTATATTTTCTATTTTATTTATTCCATTAGTTTTCGCTTCATTTACTTGATCTCTAGTACTATTGCGTTGAATATTATCTTTTGCTTCAATCTTAGCTTCTTCAATTTTACGATTCGCTTCTTGAATTTCTTCATCTGTAGCATCATTTATTCTTTGAATTTTTATTTTCTTATCAGCTGCTTTAATATCAATATCATTTTTAGCATTTCTTTTAATTGATGTATCAGGTGTAATTGCATTTATGCTTTGTCTACTATCACTCACAATACCATCAATTTGATTATTCGTTGTAGCATTATCAACCTTACTAATTACATTTTGCTGTGATGCATTAACTAAATTATTTGCGACTTCCTTCTCTTCAGTTGTAGCATCATCATTATTTTGTATAGTTTGTTTATGTTGTTGAACAATATCATTAATCGTAGTTTTGGCTTCTTGCTTTTTCCTAACATTAACTTGTGTATTTTGAATATTTTGAATTCCACTAGTAAGTGCTGTATCCACATTTTGATTTGTTTGTGCTTGATTTATGTCGTTGAGTGCAGTTTCCTTTGCTTGTGTTAATCTAGTTAACGCATCTTGTTTTTCATCTTGAGTTGCATGAGGTGTTGAATTTAACTCAGCTTCTTTTTCTTGGAACTTTTGATTTACTTGGTCTCTAGCTTGTTGCTTTTTAGTGAAATTAGTCTGTATTTTACTGATATTACTTATACCTATATTTAAGGCGTTGTCGACATTTTGATTAGAAGCAGCCTGTGTAATTTGTTCATCAGCTAAATTTTTAGCATCATTCAAACTTTGAATTGCTTTTTGTTTTTCTTCTATAGTGCCTTCATTGTCAGTATTAATCGTACTCTGCCTTTCATTTGTTTTAGCAATCAATGCTTGTCTGGCTTGAGATTTTTTTTGAACATTGACATTAGTTTGAGTAATAATTTGTTCTGCATTACTAAGTTCTTGATCAACATCATCATTAGAATTTGCTTGGTTGATATGGGTAATGCCATTGGTAACAGCTTGCGAAACAGCACTGACAGCTTCTTGTTTCTCTTCAGTGGTAGCATCAGGTGTTTGAGCTATTGCTGACTTTTTCTCGTTTCCTTTTTGTTCTAATATTGTTTTTGTATTATTTTTCTTAACTGCGTTAGGTTGATCTTGATTAATAGTATTTATGCCATTATTCTTAGCTTCAGAAACTTGCTGAGTTGACTGCGCTTGATTGATAGTTGCTATTGCGGCCTGCTTATGTGCTTCTACTTGATTTAATGCATCCTCCTTTTCTTCAGTTGTTGCCATATTATTTGAATTAATTTGTTGATTTTGTGCAATAGCTTTAGCTTCTACTGCTGCACGTGCATCCTCTTTAATCTTCGTTGCAGGACTAATAGCAGATATGATACCACTTCCAGTTGTTTGTGCTTGATCAACATCTCTATTAGTAGTTGCATTGGTAATATTTTGATTTGCAGTTATGACTGCTTCATTAACTTTACGCTCTGCATCAGCTTTTTCTTCAGTCGTTGCATTATTGTTTGCTTGAATTAAACGTTTTTGTTCATCCGCTTTAGCATTGATAGTTGCTATTGCATTTTGTCTTTTCACTGGAGTTAATGGTACTTGTTGTATCGTATTCGTTCCATTATTTTGTGCTTCAGTGACATCATCATTACCTTGTGCAGTGTTAATATTTTGAATTGCTTCATCTTTTGATCTATTAACAAGTGCGATAGCATCATTTCTCTCGTCTAATGTTGCTTGTGTATTATTGTTGATATCCTTAATTTTTGAATTTGCACTGTTGGTAACTGCCGCTCTAGCTTCTGCTTTTTTAGTTGGATTTGGAACATCTGTAGCTATTAATTTCGTACCATTGTCTCTAGCTTCATTTACAGTGGTATCTGTTTCTGCCTCACCTATTTTGGCGATAGCATCAGATGAATGTGCCTCAACTTGTCTAATCGCTTCATTTTGTTCTTCGGTAGTTGCCTCATGATTGTTACGTATAAGCGTCTTTTGTTGATCTGCTCTGTTATTCACAACTTGTCGTGCATTTGGTTTTGTTACTGGATGTGGAGTATCACTTTCTAGAGTATGTAATCCAGCCTCTTTGACTCTTTCAACACCATCATCTGTAAGTTCATCATCAATGTTATTAGAAATTTCATTTTTATGATTTTCAATTTGATCAACTAATGTATCTTTTTCTTCAGTAGTTAATTCTGTACTATCATATACAGCATCAGTCATTTCTTGAGCTTTATCATTAATTTCTCTCGAAGCACTCACACGATTTATTAGTGTTGTTTGTAATTCGTGTAACAAATCATCAATTTGAGTTTGAGAGTATCTTTGGTTAAAAGGTGTATTGTTTGTTTCTTCATCCAGAACAGTCTGAGCACGTTCTTTCAACTTATTATATTTATTATAAGAAGCAAGTGTATAGTTCGATGGGATGATATCCTTATTGACCTGTTCTGATAAATCGTCTTTATTCATGATGACATTAATACTGAAAGGTGTTTGTTGACCAGTAACAGTATTGTCATTAGTGTTAATGTAATATTCAGAAAATGTCTTATATTTAATTGCTTCATTGAAAGTCACTTCACGTGGCGTTGAGATGTTGACAGGTCTAAGCTTGTATCTAATATTTAGTATTTTATTGGGCAAGAATCTAGCAACATCCTGAGCACTTCTTCCTAAATTTAAACCATTACTACTAAACGTTAAAGTATGATTTTGTCTATCGAAATTAACTGAAAACGGATTTACCGTAGAATTAGGCACATTCCCGTTAACAAATGAAACTTCAGTTGAATTATCAACGTATTCGAAATTTTCTGGTAGTGTTACTTTATAAGTAAGTTCATTTTGACCTATAGCAGCAGCGAAGTTACCATTATTCTCTATACGAGTATTAACTTCAAATTCTTTACCATTCTTTACATTTTTGTTAACTTGTCTTGATTTCACATATAGATGTGAACCAGAATTAACACCAATTGTATCTATAAAAGAATAGTATCTATACCCATCATGTAGCTGTTGAATTCTTTTAAAATCTGAGTGTATTTCGTTCATAGGTAGAAATTGAACTTTTAACCTATGTACGTTATCAGGTAACTTGAATAAACGATATACGCCGCCTCCTTGAATATCAGTTGAAGCAATTTCTTGATTATTTTCTGCATTTCTTAAAACTAATTGAGTTCCACCTTTTCTGTTTTTAGCAGTCATTGTATTAAATGAAAATATTATCTCAGAATTAGGGTTCACTGAAAATTCTTTTTCTATACCGTTGAAACCATCATGATCATTCGGATCATTTCCTTTAATACGTCCTAAGGCTACGACATTATCTATTGCTTGATAATTTTTCGGATCGGCACTATCAAACACGCTTGTACGTTCTAACACACTATTTAATAAACCGACCTTACCACCATTAACCATTGTAAAGCCATTTAGACTATCAACTACCTTTACCTCAGGTCGAGAGCGATTAGTACTTGTCTTAATTCCTAAATCATCAAATGTAATTACAGTGTTAATGCCATTTGGACCTGTATTACTTAAATTTGGATCCGTATTTTGAGTTGTACTTGTCGTGTCATTTCCGCTATTTGTATCTAATGATCTTTTCCCTCTTTTTTTAGGTTTACTTGATGATTCTGTTGTAGCTTTATTTTCTGGAATCGATGAATTTGAATGATTTGAGTTCGTGTGATTTGTTACATCTTCAGATTGGGCTTCAATATGATGTTTAGCCGGCTGATTAACATGTAACCCATCGTCACTCGTATCATTATTTTCATTGATATTGGTATAAGATGCTGTTTGAGCAGATTCAGCTTCTTCAGTATTTATTGCAATTGGTTGAGCGTTATGATTAGGAACATTTTGTGTTTGCTTATTTTCAGTAGATGAAGGTACTGTTTGCCCAGATAATGTATTTGTGGTTTCCTCACTTATAGGATTAGACTGAGATGTGTTTTCTAACCCTCCATCAGATTGAGCTGTAGTGTCATTATTTTGAGAAGGTTCCAGTTCTGATGCTGTTGCTTGCCCCGGATGAGCTAAAAATGCGACTGTAGCTATTAATGCTGAAAAAATACCTATATTAAATTTTCTAATACTAAATTTCTGTTTTCTAAATAGATTCATTAAATTGGCCTCCTAGTTGTAAATTCTTTATGATGTATGTCTAATGAACTTTGAAAAATATTTAAAGTAATGACTCATCCCAATATCGCTCATTTAATCAAACACAACTATTTAAAGTCTTTTTAATTTTATCATCTATATTATTCTAAATCTAGTAGTATAAAAATTTATCTTAATATATTTTTAAATGATATCAGAATTTGTTTTTTGAGATCCACATTGAATTATTTAATGATTTTTATATCAAAAAAAGTACGACTAAGATTTCAAATAAAAATCTTAATCGTACTCAGTGACCACATTTGTGATTTACAGTGTAATTCCAGAATTTACTAGAATAAATTATAAACTCATTTGTATTAATTTTTAATTTAGAATATCGTTATCTACAACTTCGAAGTTCTTTAAATATTATCAATTACAGTACCTTCATCGCCCCATGCATTCATTCCACCTTCGACATTTACAGCATGAACACCTTGTTCTTCTAAATATGAAACTACTTTAGCACTGCGTGACCCCGCTGCACACACAATATAATACGTGTCATTTTTATTGAATTCTTTTAAATTATCAGGAATTTCATCCATAGGAATTGTTTTTGCTCCAGGAATAACACCCATTTCAGTTTCTTCGTTTGTGCGAACATCTACAATGTTAACTGGATTTGAATCTAATATTTTTTTCTTTAATTCATCTACTGTTATTGACTCCATTTAATAGCACTCCTTTAGAAAAATATTATTTAGCAACTATATTAACTAGCTTTTGAGGTACAGCAATAACTTTTTTAACTTCTTTTCCTTCAATACTCATTTTAACATTATCATTAGACAAGGCTAAGTCTTGCATTTCTTCTTTAGATAAATCTTTTGGAATATTGATTTTTGCTCTAACTTTACCATTGACTTGAACTACGATTTCAACTTCATCATCTACTAATAAACTTTCATCAAATGTTGGCCATGGTTGATAAGTAATGGTATTTTCATGCCCTAATCGATCCCATAATTCTTCACCAATGTGTGGTGCAATAGGCGATAACATTTTTACAAACCCTTCGATATAAGGTTTGTAAACTTCATTGGTTTTATAACACTCATTAATAAACACCATTAATTGACTGATTGCAGTATTAAAACTAAGTGTATCAAAATCTTCTGTTACTTTTTTCACAGTTTGATTGTAAACCTTATCAAGTGAATGATTGTTAGAATCTACAATTTTTTTATTGATTGAATTTTCATCAGTAATGATAAGTCTCCAAACACGATCTAAGAATCTTCTAGAACCATCTAAACCTTTTTCACTCCATGCGATCGCAGCATCTAAAGGTCCCATAAACATTTCATATAGTCGTAATGTATCAGCACCATGTGATGCAACAATATCATCTGGATTAATCACATTACCTTTAGACTTACTCATTTTTTCATTGCCTTCGCCTAAAATCATTCCCTGATTGTATAGTTTTTGGAATGGTTCTTTTGTTGGTACAACACCTAAGTCATATAACACTTTATGCCAGAATCTTGCATATAATAAGTGAAGTACTGCATGTTCCACGCCTCCAATATATAAATCAACAGGTAGCCAATGCTTTAATTTTTCAGGATCTGCTATCATTTTTTCGTTATGTGGATCAATGTAACGTAAATAGTACCAGCAACTGCCAGCCCATTGAGGCATTGTATTGGTTTCTCGGCGCCCCTTCATACCTGTCTTTTCATCGATAACGTTTACGAACGCATCTATATTTGCAAGTGGAGATTCACCGGTACCTGATGGCTTAATTTCATCTGTTTCAGGAAGTAGTAAAGGCAATTCATCTTCAGGAACTGTAGTCATTGATCCATCTTCCCAATGTATAATAGGAATTGGTTCTCCCCAATAACGTTGCCTACTAAATAACCAATCACGTAATTTATAATTGACTTTTTTCTCACCAGCACCTTTAGATTCAAGCAATTCTATCGCTTTACTTATTGCCGCTTCATTTTCTAGACCGTCTAATTCTCCAGAATTAATGTGTTTTCCTTCACCTGTGTATGCATATTTTTGAACTTCGCCACCCTCTATAACTTCGATAATTGGTAAATTAAACTTCGTAGCAAATTCATGATCTCGCTCATCATGTCCAGGCACAGCCATTACTGCACCAGTACCGTAAGTTGATAAAACATAATCTGCTATCCAAATAGGTAATTTATCGCCAGAGAGCGGATTAATTGCAAATGTTCCAGTAAACACACCTGTTTTTTCTTTAGCTAAGTCCGTACGTTCTAAATCAGATTTTTTTGATGCTTCATTTTGATACAATTTGACTTCTTGTTCTTTATCACTTGTCGTAATTTCATTCACAAGTGGGTGTTCTGGGCTTAAAACTAAGAAAGAAGTACCATAGATTGTATCTGGTCGTGTCGTAAACACTTCAATATTTTGGTCAGATTGCTCAATTTTAAATGTTACTTTGGCACCTTCTGAACGTCCAATCCAGTTTCGTTGCATGTCTTTAATTGATTCAGGCCAATCTAACTCATCTAAATCTTCTAGTAATCTATCAGCATATTCTGTAATTTTGAGTACCCATTGTTTCATAGGCTTACGATAAACAGGATGACCGCCACGTTCTGATACCCCATCGACAACCTCTTCATTCGACAAAACAGTACCTAATGCAGGACACCAATTGACAGCAACTTCATCAACATAAGCTAACCCTTTATTATACAACTGAATAAATATCCACTGCGTCCATTTATAATATTCAGGATCTGTAGTATTCACTTCTCTATCCCAATCATAACTAAATCCTAATTCTTGAATTTGTCTTTTGAAAGTTTGAATATTTTTCTGTGTAAATTCACGAGGATCATTACCAGTATCTAAAGCATATTGTTCTGCCGGCAAACCAAAAGCATCCCACCCCATAGGATGTAATACATTGTAACCTTGCATTCTTTTATATCGTGAGATGATATCCGTTGCCGTATATCCTTCTGGATGACCTACGTGTAAACCAGCACCAGATGGATAAGGAAACATGTCTAATGCATAAAATTTCTTTTGTCCTAAATTATCATTCGTTTTAAAGGTCTTATTTTCTTCCCAGTAATTCTGCCACTTTTTTTCAATTTCCTTATGATTATAATTCAACACATTTCCTCCTAATTCATAAAAAGACATCTCTACTATTAATGATTTGAAAGGGACGACCTGTGCCGCGTTACCACCCTTATTCGCTAACAGTTAGCGCACTTCATTTTAATAGTAAGAGATGTCTAGTTAAATGTCGTTTATGTTAATAAGTCATTTAGTCCTTAACACTAGCTCTCACCAACACTAGCTCTCTGTAGAAAAGCCTCTAAATGCTTAATACTATACGTGTTTAATATTATTGTATATGGTCAATGAATGCAAGTAGTTAATTAAATATCATTACTTTAATTAAATACCATTCTGATTTCGTCGTCTTCTTGATTGATGTTGATTTTTAAAATTCTTGGGTAACACTTTATCATAGAAACTTAAAAATAACAGTGCAAAACTTAATAATATAATCATCCCAATAAACATCATACTCATATTAAATGTATCTACAAGTATACCCCCAATAAATGGTCCAAATGCTTTACCCACTGTAGATGCTGAATTAACAAATCCTTGGTATTGCCCTTGCTTTCCAACTGGTGCAAGTTGATTTGCTATAGTTGGTACTGCAGGCCAAACAAACATTTCTCCAAAAGTTAAAATGACCATGCCAACTACAAATATAGCAAAGTGATTTGCAAAACTCGTCACTAGGAAAGAACTCATAAAAATTAAAATACCTACAAACATTTGATGTTTTAAATTACCTTTTAATAAGATAATAATTGGTCTTATTAAAGGTTGAGCTACTAAAATCATAATTCCATTGATTGTCCATAATACACTATATTGAGACATTGAAATATTAATTGATTGTGTGAATGAAGCTATCGTTGTTTCCCATTGAATATATGCAATCCAACAAATTGCAAACATTGCACATACTAGCATCATAGCAGTAAATCGTTTTTTATTTTCTTTGCTTTTTAAATCTATCGAATCTTGTGGTTTAAATTTAGCATTAATCTCTAAATTGAACTGTGTAATCGCCACGATGGCAAAAAGTACATACATAATGAGGTTTGCCATAAAAATATAATTGAAACTAAATTCAGCCACAAAACCTCCTAATGCCGCGCCTAAAGCAACCCCTATATTTTGTGCTAAGTAGATAGCATTAAAAGTTTGTCTTCCTCCATTAGGCCAAACGGCACCTGCCATCGCATAAATAGCAGGAACTATCATTCCGCCACCAAATCCAAGTAGTACTAACCAAATTGCATACCATGGCCAGCCATGAAACAAGTTGAGTAATGTGGTACTACATAAACACGTAAATGTACCTATTAAAATCGTTTTGTAACCACCAAGTTTATCAAACAAAGAACCACCTAACAAATTACCTACAACCATTCCAAATGAATTAATCATCAAAACGATACCTGCAATTGTTAAACTCTTATGAAGTTCTTCCTTCATGAAAATTGTATTTAAAGGCCACAAAAAACTGGCGCCGGTTATATTAAGTGCCATACCTATAACTAGCCACCATACTGATTTAGGTATATTCATATCATGAGTCCCTCTCTTTATATTTTTCTCAATCTACAATAGACACTATAACACTAAAATATGTTAAAATCTGTACTTAGAACCTAAATAGAAAGGAAAATGTATTATGGGTAACTATTTCCCGTATGCCTTTGAAGATAAACGCTATCACACATGGAACTATCATTTAAAAAACAAGTTTGGTCAGAAAATATTTAAGGTCGCATTAGACGGAGGTTTTGATTGCCCAAATAGAGATGGTACTGTAGCTCATGGAGGTTGCACATTTTGTTCTGCAGCAGGAAGCGGTGACTTTGCAGGTAATAGAGCTGAACCAATTGAAGTTCAATTCAAAAAAATAAAAGAACGTATGCATGAAAAATGGAGTGAAGGTCAATATATTGCATACTTTCAGGCGTTTACAAATACGCATGCACCTGTTGAAGTACTAAAAGAAAAATATGAACCTGTCTTAAAAGAAGATGGCGTCGTTGGTTTATCAATCGCGACAAGACCTGATTGTTTGCCTGATGATGTTGTAGAATATTTAGCTGAACTTAATCAGCGCACTTACTTATGGGTAGAGTTGGGCCTACAAACTGTGCATCAGTCAACTTCCGATTTAATAAATCGTGCTCATGATATGCAAACATACTATGACGGCGTAACAAAATTACGCAAACATAATATAAATGTTTGTACGCACATAATCAACGGCTTACCAGGTGAAAATTATGACATGATGATGGAGACTGCTAAAGAAGTCGCTCAGATGGACGTTCAAGGTATTAAAATTCATTTATTACACTTGCTAAAAGGAACGCCTATGGTTAAACAATATGAAAAAGGTATGCTCGAGTTTATGAGTCAACAAGATTATACCAATCTTGTTTGTGATCAACTTGAAGTATTACCCCCAGAAATGATTGTGCACAGAATCACTGGAGATGGACCTATAGATCTAATGGTTGGACCAATGTGGAGTGTTAATAAATGGGAAGTATTAAATGAAATTGATAATGAGCTTGCTAGACGAAACTCCTATCAAGGTAAAATGAACAAGCAGAGTATACAATCATGAAACTAGAACGTATTTTACCCTTCTCTAAATCGTTAATTGATTCTCATATTAATCATAATAGTATTGTAATTGATGCAACATGTGGTAATGGGAATGATACTGCTTATTTTGCTCAACATGTTCCAAATGGATTTGTCTATGGATTCGATATACAAGAACAAGCAATTTTGAATACGCACAAAAAAACAAAAGATTATTCGAATGTAAAATTAATCCAATCTGGTCATGAAAATGCTAAATTGCACATTCCCGCCCAACATCACGGTTGCATAGATGCTGCTATTTTTAATTTAGGTTATTTACCGAAAGGTAACAAAGAAATTGTCACTAAACCTGAAACAACAATTATGGCTATTAATGAAATCTTTGATATCTTAAGTATTGAAGGAATTATTATATTAGTTATATATCACGGTCATGAAGAAGGTAAAGTAGAAAAAGAAGCACTACTTGAATTTTTACAAAACTTTGATCAAAATAAAGCTCATATATTACAATATCAATTCATAAATCAAAAGAATAACGCTCCTTTTATCTGTGCTATTGAAAAACGTAATTAAAAAATTTATACACGTGCACGTAAAAAGAACCTGAGACAAGCAAACATTTTGTCCCAGGTTCTTTTTTAATTATAAATTTCATCACGAAGTATACCTTACTTTTAAGTGCTATTAATTTTACTGATCCTCATAATTTTGAAAACACTCTTTAATATAGTTCAACAACTAATTCTCATAATTATACCCATGATTCAAATAAAATAATTTGTTCAGTTAAAGATTTAAAGCACGTTAAATTAAACTGCTAAAATAGATTGTAAACTAGATTGCATTGGTTCAGACTTGATTTTAATTGAGTCATCAATAAACTTTAACAAATCTTCTTTTTTAGAATTTTGCTTGTCATTAAAATGAATAATAACTGTACGTTCATCATCTTGAGGTCTTTCTTTGTAAATCCACTCAAGATTAACTAAATTATTATAAGTACGTGTACGTTTATACGGTTTAATATGAACATATTTATCCATTTCCTTTAAAGTCATTGAGCCTTTTTCCAAAAGTGTAAGTAAAATCAAAATTTCCTCTTTAGACATTCCATATTCTTCTTTGATTGTATTAAAAATTGAATCAATCTCTTTGAATAATGTCTCTAATTGTAAAATACCATAAACCCTGTTCTTTTCACTATTAGCCAAAATTAACATCTCCCAAATAAAAAATTGTGAATTCTATAAACTAACTTAACCATTTCCCCCAAATTTAATTTTACAAATAGTCAAGTTATTAAACTTTAGAATTATACCCTTTTATTTCAATAATTGAGCTACTTAAAATCAACTTTATCCGTAAAAAGATTTAAAAATGAGATTTAAAAAAATCTTACATCTAGTGCAACTCAAATTCTAACCCAAAAACTTAGCGTTAATACATATTAAAATTAAATTAATTATATAAGCAAAATATATCAATTCTACATTTAAAACGCAATAATTTTGACAAAACTTTCTATACAAATTGTTAAATATATTTTTTATTAAACCAAACTAAATATATTCTTAAAAATTATAAGAGCCCGTACAAGTTTAAGATGTACGGACTCATTACTATAGTCCCAGTATAAAACCGAGTTTCTTATTCACATTATAGAATTGTATACGAATTGATATCATTTTTCTTTCGCTCACTTAAATGTCTTCAATTTCCTCTTCATTTACTATAAAACCCATAGTATTTACACTATTATTCAAAAATGATAGAACATATCTCATCACCAAATCGCGTTCAGGTTCATTATGTATTTCATGATATAATCCATCCCAAACTTTAAAGTACATCTCTTTCGACTTTAATTTATCTTTCATTTCATTAATAGATTGAGTTTCTAAAATTTTATCATTGGTACCATACATTATCAATGCTGAAATAGGTTTAATATCTCTGATATGATCCATTGTTTCTTTCATCTTTTCATTTATAAGGTTATACCAACTATATGTTACCTTTTTAAGCATTAGTCCATCATTTGCTGTTTCTTCAATAATTTCATCATTACGTGTTAAATCTTGAGGAGTTATACCAACTTTAAATCTAGTATCTTTAGAAATTTTACCAACATTAGAAATCAATTTATTTTTGCGCCCTTTATAGTCTCTCTTTAGTTCTAACATAGGTGAAAATAACAAGATACCCTCAATAGGTAATTCTGTTTTCTCAAGCAGATTTAAAATGATGAGACCACCTAGTCCCACACCTAAAACAAATGTTGGAATTTTATATTCATTAGCTATTTTTATCCACTCTAATATATTTTCATGATACGTATTAAAATCATCTATTTGTCCCTTTTGAGCTCGTGAAGTTTGCCCTTGTCCCGGTAAATCGCCCATGATAACGTGATAACCATTTCGTCTTAACATCGTGATAACATATGCATATCTACCTGTATGTTCTAAAATATTATGAGCAATGACAACAACGCCTTTTGCGTCATTTTCTGTTTCCCACTTCCACATTTTCTAATTGCCCCTTTTTATATGTTCTTTATTAATATAATTATAGCAAACCAAACATATTGAATGCTATTTTAAGTGAAATTTGATAGATATTTAAATATTTTCTTTAACTCTTCAAATACATCTAAAAGTAAAAATACTCTTTAAGTGTTCAAACTCTTTATGTAAACGCTTTCTTAAACTTAATTTTCATGATACACTATTTAAAAATATCATACTCTAGTATAACGGAGGTATTGCATATGTCATTATTTAAAGATTTTTTCATTGCGTTATCTAATCATACATATCTTAATAAAATAGCTAAAAAGATGGGACCTCAAATGGGAGCAAATCGTGTAGTCGCAGGAAATACGATTCATCAATTAATTGAGACTATACAATATTTAAATGATTATAATATTTCAGTTACTGTCGACTCATTGGGTGAATTTGTTAATACTAGAGAAGAAAGCATTAAAGCTAAAGAAGAGATTTTAGAAATTATCGATGCAATATATAACAATAATGTAAAGGCACATATGTCAGTCAAGATAAGTCAACTTGGAAGTGAGTTTGATTTAAATCTTGCTTATGAAAACATGAGAGAAATTTTACTTAAAGCTGATAAGAATGGGAAGATGCATATTAATATTGATACAGAGAAGTACGATAGTCTTTCTAAAATTCAACATATTATTGAGAGATTGAAAGGTGAATTTAAAAATGTGGGTACAGTCGTTCAAGCCTATCTGTATGAAGCCGATGATATAATTGATAAATATCCTGAATTACGTTTGAGACTTGTGAAAGGTGCTTATAAGGAAGATGCGTCAATCGCTTTTCAATCAAAAGAAGAAATTGACGCAAATTATATTAGAATTATTAAAAAACGACTACTAAATTCAAAGAACTTTACATCGGTGGCTACCCATGACAATGAAATAATCAACCAAGTCAAACAATTTATGAAAGAAAATCATATCAGCAAAGATAAAATGGAATTTCAAATGTTGTACGGTTTCCGCACGGAATTATCACAAAAAATAGCTAATGAAGGTTATTTTTTTACAGTTTATGTACCATACGGTAATGATTGGTTTGCGTACTTTATGAGAAGACTAGCAGAACGGCCTCAAAACTTGTCATTAGCTATAAAAGAATTTACTAAACCCAAAATCTTAAAAAAGGCAACCTTGGGTATAGGTATATTTGCAACTTTATTGACGTCTCTTATTCTTGGCATTAAAAGACATAAAAAATAAAGAGGCTGGGACATAATTCCCTAGCATAATAGCCAGTAAATGAGTTTTCACGACATGTAAATGATATTGTAGAAACAATTCCCGATACTGAATTCGATGAATTCAGACATCATCGTGGCTTAATATAAGAAAAGTAACAGCTCAACGAGCTGAAAATAATCAAAAAAATTATAAAAAAGACAATTTCTATATTATTTCAATAGAAATTGTCTTTTTTTACTTATCTTGAACCTTTTTGTCCCAGCTTCTTTATTTTTTAATTGATTTGCTTAATTAGATTAGCCATTTCGATTGCACTAACTGCTGCTTCTGAACCTTTATTTCCAGCTTTAGTACCAGCTCTTTCAACTGCTTGTTCAATACTTTCAGTTGTTAGAACTCCAAAAATCACCGGAGTATCTGAAATGTCGTTTGCTTTAGAAACACCTTTAGCTACTTCATTACATACATAGTCATAATGTGAAGTTGCGCCTCTAATCACACATCCTAATGTAATCACAGCATCATATTCACCTTTTTGAGCTAATTTTTTTGCAACGAGTGGAATTTCGAATGCGCCAGGCACATAAGCTACATCAATATTTGTATCTTCTACTTCATGACGAATAAGTGTATCTTTAGCCCCTTCAAGTAGACGTGTAGTAATAAAATCATTAAATCTACTAACAACAATCGCAATTTTTAAATCCTTACCAACTAATTTACCTTCAAAATTCATTTTCGAGCCCTCCTATATTAAATGTCCCATTTTATTTTTTTTAGTTTCCATATAACTATGGTTATATTGTGTTTCTGGAACGATAAGTTCAATTCTATCTACGATCTCAATGCCGTAATCTTCTAAACCTTCAAATTTTTTAGGATTATTGCTGAGCAAGTTAATTTCACTTATATCAAAATACTTTAATATTTCAGCTGCAACATGATAATCTCTCAAATCCTCATCAAAACCAAGAGCAAGATTTGCAGTAACTGTATCATAACCTTTTTCTATCAACTCATATGCGCGCAACTTATTAATTAACCCTATTCCTCTACCTTCTTGAGGTAAATAAATAATCATTCCACCATGTTCGTCAATATATTTCATTGACGCTTCAAGTTGTGCCCCGCAATCACATCTTTGACTATGAAAAATATCCCCAGTCAGACAAGCAGAATGCATACGTACATTAGGATTGCTTTTTAAATCTCCTTTAACAATAGCTACGATTTCTTCATCGCTATAATCCGTTGTAAATCCATACATATCAAAATGACCAAAATCAGTTGGCATCTTGACCTTTGCCTTAAGATTAACATTAAGTTCAACAGCCTTACGAAAAGCAACCAAACTTTTTATAGTAATCATTTTTAAATGGTGGCGTTCTTTAAATGACTGGAGATCTTCACCCTTAGCCATTGTCCCATCATCATTCATAATTTCGCAGATTACTCCAGCTGGTTGTGCTCCTGTTAACCGTGCCAAATCTACGGCAGCTTCAGTATGACCATTACGTGTTAACACACCATTCTCTTTTGCTATAAGTGGAAATAAGTGCCCCGGACGATGAAAATCTTCAGGATTAGTATTTTCATCTATGAGTGCTCTAGCCGTTTGTGTACGTTCATGTGCACTGATTCCTGTAGTAGTTTTATAATGATCAATGCTTACAGTAAAATGTGTGCCATAAATATCAGTGTTATTTTGCTCCATAGATTGTAGTTTTAATCTTTCAGCTATAGATTTATCAATTGGTGCACAAATCAGACCACGACCCTCTTTAGCCATAAAATTAATGGTATTATCATCCATCCATTCCGTAACAGCTACAAGATCTCCTTCATTTTCTCTATCTTCATCGTCAACTACAATAATGCTCTCTCCATTTCTTAAAGCCTCTATAGCCAACTCAATTGTATCGAATTGCATGTGATATTCCTCCTAAAAACCAAATGCTCTAAGCTTTTCTTCTGTTAACTGCGATTGATTTTGATTCATGATGTTTTCAACATATTTAAATAGTACGTCAGACTCCAAGTGCACTTTGTCGCCCACTTTTTTAGATGAAAGAATAGTAGATCGACGTGTTTCTGGTATAAGATGTATATCAAAAGTATAATCATGTAAATCAAATACAGTAAGACTAACTCCGTCTACAGTTATAGAACCTTGCTTTACCATTTGATTCAAAATATTTTTAGTTGTTTTAATAGAAATAATTTTTGAGTTAGCAGTTTCATTGATTTTAGAAATTGTTCCAAGCTCATCAACATGACCTAACACGAAATGTCCACCAAATCTCCCACTTCCACTCATGGCTCTTTCGAGATTAACTTCTGTATTACGTTGAACACTTCCAAGATATGTTTTGTTTTCAGTCCCTTTGATGACTTGAACTGAAAAACTTGAGTCAGTGAAATCTATCACAGTTAAACATGCACCGTTAACACTTATTGAATCACCAATATGCATATCAACTAAAATGTTTTGTGCTTTAATTTCAAGCGTTCTTACTGATTGCTCAGAGCGAACTTGTTGTACAGTACCTATTTCTTCAATGATACCTGTAAACATAGACATTCACTTCTTTCGTAATTTCAATTTTAAATTTTGATTAATTAACTTGGAATCAACAATTTCAAATTGAGTTGCTTCAGGCAAATCAATGACCTCGTCAGTCTTATAAAATTGATGTTTGCCAGAACCACCAATTAATTTCGGGGCTATATATAAAATGAGTTCATTTAGATGTTTGGATTGGAGAAATTGAGATGTAATATTTGGGCCTGCCTCGACTAGCAGTTTCCCAATACCTCTTTGATATAAGTCTTGTAATATTGTCGTTGTATCACAATTACTAATACTTATTATTTTAATAAAACTTTTATTTGTTTTTAATTTTTCATTTTCAGTGTAAATCCATATCTCCGATGCAGTATCTTTAAATATTTGTTGATTAAAATCGAGTTGACCTTTCTTAGAAAGAATAACTCGAATCGGATGCTTTCCATCAGGAACCCTGGTTGTATACAATGGATTGTCTGCTTCAATGGTTCTACGCCCAGTAATAACTGCATCATGCTCATGTCTTAATTGATAAACATCTTCTTTAACTTCTTTGTTTGTTATCCACTTACTTTCATTAAAGTCTGTTGCTTGTTTACCATCTAGACTAGATGAGACCTTTACAGTTACTTCTGGAACTTCGTTTCTTTTAGCAGTAAAAAAGTCACGGTATAATGCAGCTGCATTTTCATTATATTGAAATTCAACCTCTATACCAGCTTCTCTCAGAATCTCGTCACCCTTACTTACTAAAGTAGTATCTTTAACAGCATAGATGACCTTAGATATGCCCGCTTCAATGATTTTATGCACACAAGGTGGTGTTGAACCATGGTGTGTGCAAGGTTCTAATGAAACGTATATGGTAGCACCTTGGGTATTTAAACCTGCCATTTCAATAGCTTGTACTTCGGCATGTTTATCTCCCTTTTTTAAATGTGCACCTAAACCTACAATCCTACCGTTTTTAACAACAACGGATCCTACTGGTGGATTAACACCTGTTTGTCCATTTACCATTTTTGCTAGTTGAATAGCATCATCCATAAATCTACTCAATTGATCACCTCAAAAAAAACCTTATACCTATATTGTAGGCATAAGGAGATATCTATATCTTTAAATAAGCCTATTAGCATACTAAAAATTGCACATAAGTATACAATACGCTTATCATAACTACACGAATTTGTGTAAGTCGATAATTCAAATTCTTTCTCCCATCCAGACTCTAACTGTCGGCTCTAGATTCACACTAGATCAGCCACTAACATCAAAAACAATATTAGTGGGTCGCAGGCTCAATTTACTGCCGGTTGGGAATTTCACCCTGCCCCGAAAGAAATATATGAAATTGTTATGATTAATTGAGTCCAGTAGTTCTTCACTACATTGTAAATCTTACTATATTTAAATTTAAAATACAATTTTATAGCTTACTTTATTAAAAGATTTTATGAGAATATATTAAACTCACAAACACGCTTAATGCATATTACTTATTTCTATTTTCCTGTGTTATATATAATTGAGATACTGTATCAACAACTTGATTAACAATCATCTTTACGCCATTTCTAAGTTTATTGACACCGTTGGTCATTTGTCCAATTGCAATCACATTTTTTAAGGTTCCATATCTGGGGCTTATGACTTGATTTGTTTCTGGGATAATTTGAATGCCACCCATAGGATGACGTTGAACAATTTGTCTATTTTCTAAGTTTAAAATTAATTGATCATCCTCATCTAATTGAGAAAGATGTGTTTTAGAGCCCGTTGCATTAATAACGATGTCAAACAACTCATAATTTTGCGTAGTGTCGTTATACTTCAACATAAATTGATTATTTTTATGGACTATGTCTTCTAGCCCTTTTTTAATGACAAGTTCATTATTCTGTATTAACTTGATAAGTAAACGAGCTGTTCTAGGAGGCATTGGATTAGAATTTAACTGAATAATTTTAGTGTATTTACGATTAAAAGTTTCTTGATCTTTAACGCTCAAACTATTCCAAATCCAGTTTAAATTTTCTTTTAAATGTTCAATGATACTTTGGAATATCCCCATTTCTTCTTCATGATTTAAATCATACTCCAAGTCTTTGACATGGTTTCCAGTTCTACGATAAATAAGTTTTTTAAAATCTATTCCATAATCTTCACATTCTTTTAAAAATAATGAAACTACTTTTTCTAATGGTACATTACCAAAGTGATTTTTCATAATTCCATTAAATCGTGATTTAGTTAAATGCGTAAACTGAATTTTAGTCATTTTCCCTCTAACACTTGGCAATGCTGCAGAACGACTTGTCATAGTAATGGGTAAAGATGGATGATGTGCAGCTACATATCTCACAGCATCTAAACTAGCCAACCCTGTTCCAATAATCACGATTCGATCTGAATCTTTAACATTATCAAGTGTATGATATGTAGGATACGGCGTTTGTATATAGCCTTTAGTTCCCTTCAAATCATAAGGGTCATGGTAACTAAAAGTTCCAAAAGTTAAAAATAAATAATCGTATTCACGCCATTCTTTTTCATCATCACATGTACATACATGATATTTTAAATCTGTGTCATCAACATCGGATTGTGTAAAAATTTCTTGTACTTTATCATTGATAATAGTTAAATTATCAAATTGGTCATTATAATAAGATAAATAAGACTTCATATAATGACCAAATACAAATCTAGGCAAATATTGAGGATTACTAAAATTAAATTCCGTCTGATTTTGATACCACTTCCAAAACTCTTGATCATCATCAAGATTTAAGCTCATGGATTTTGATGGCATGTTAATAAGTAGTTCGCTACTATCATTTTGAAATGGAACACCTTGGCCCATATTTCTATCATCGTCATATACATCTACTTTTAATTGAGAAAAGTTTTCATGTTTAACGAGTTGGCGTAACACACTTACACCAGCTGTTCCCATACCTATTATTGCTACACGCATGTAAATCATCCTTATGTATTTATTATTAGTAGTTACGTTTTACTGTACACTTTTTCACTTTATCTATATTACCTATTTGATTGACTTTTAATCTTAAAATAGTATGCTAAAATTTATTTGAGGTGAAGCTTATGAAATTTATAGTTAAAGTTTTAATTGCTTTTGCAGTTCTGTTTACAATACTATCGCGAAAAAACAAAGCTGAATAATTTAACATTTAATCCAATAAATTAAAAACACCACTATAAAACTATTGAGAGTTAACTATTGCTTAAATCTAAATTAATTTTAATTAGCACGATTAACTTCACAACTTTTATTAGTGGTGTTTAGTTTAACTATTTAATTTATTTTTGGTGTTTATCGTCATCTTTATAAACATATAATTTGAAGTATTTACCTTCTGTTTTCATGTTCTTGTAGAAATCTGCAATGATATTCGCGTTACTTTCAGCCCATTTTATATCAGTAGCATATTGGTGTTCACCCGGGTTTTTAGGGTTCCATCTCATACTATAAAGTGTATTTTGATCGTCATGAGATAAGAAATGCTTATGAATAAAATCAGCGCCACCATAAATAGCTTTTTGTGGTGTGTCCCATCCATGTTTTTTAGCATATTCGGCACCTGTTTTAATAGGGTCACTATCTAATGCACCAACACCATAGAAATTGTAATATTTTTTACCATCTATTTCTACACCATTAGCCAGTTCACTTTTAGCTGCGCCTGTTTCTAATAGAGCATGAGAAATAAGATATACTTCATTGACATGTTTAGACTTTGCAGCATTAATAAAATCATCTGTATGTTTTAGTAATACTGGTCTATCAAACAACATGCGTTTAATTCTGTTTTTATCAATGCCTTGATACTTAGACAAATCTAAAAATTGATATTTTTGTTTATCATCATCTATGAATTTACTACTATCCATAGCTTCTTTAATTTCTGTACCAGACGCATCACGCCAAGCTGTATTTGCTTTGTTAGATACTTGTTGGCTCGTATAATTGTGTATTTGCTTTTTAGATGCTTTATCTAAAGTTTTATCTAATTTTTCAACCTTTTCAACTGGTTTGACATGTTTGAAAAATATTTGATCTGAAATCATTGAAAAGAAGATAAAACCTGTAACAACAAATACAATTAGCAAACCTATGATAGCTAATATTGAGCCTTTCTTGTGCTTAGTCATATTCACACCTCTTAGGTCATTGTTGTTAAACTAGTCATTCTATTACGATAATCAAGTTTAACATTATTCAAACACATTCACAATTTGAAACTTCTTTTGTTACAAATTCATAAATAAATGGTAATCAAATTGAAATTTAAATAAATAGGTTACACGTTGCACATATTAAAATAATAAGACAAGAATCGAAAATTTTTAATGCCAAATGAATGTTTTATAAATTGACAAAACTTAAAAATTTCATTAATTATTATTAAACAACAATATTAACCCTTATTTTTATGGCAATTAGATTTAAATTTTAAATCATTTAAATATTATAGTGTTGAATAGGTTTTATAAACTCAAATTTAGTCACTATGGTGACACTCTAAATATTAGTTCTTATAATTCATCATTATGAAACTTACAGCTTGTGATCTATTTTTATAATAGTATTGATTCAAATCTATAGTTCCTTCAATTTCACCTTCACGGTATTTCATCTCATTGGTGAAATTATTAATCATCACAAAATCAGATCGATCTCTAATAATATCCAAATCATCATTTCTTGCAAAAAAGTGCTCGAGATTTAAATGTGCATAATCCATAAAAGTTCCTCCTTTTTACTCAAAAAGTATTTATGTTGAAAAGCCAAGTTAGCGTGCAAATAAAACACTTATTTTTACATATTAATAAAGTCTATGACTACTATTTAACACCTATTGCTTCAATTACGCAAATGATTATTTTCAAACAATAAGTTAACTTCTATTTATCCGGAAATCATTTTATGTGCACAAATAGGAGTTAATTAAATGTCATTTGAGGAAGCATATAAAAAATACAACAATATCATACATTATTTGTTAAAAAGTTATCAAATCACTTATAATTATGATGAATTTTATCAACAAATGCTCATTAAAATGTGGCAACTTACACTCGATTTTGATGAACAACAATCTTCTTCTTTTAAATCTTATCTATTTATACGCCTAAAATTCTATCTTATAGATTTATTTAGACAAAAAGACAATACGCTTAATATATGTAGCATTGACGCCCTTTCAGAACTTTCTCCGTCATTTTCAATCAACGAAATCGATTTACTTATTAAAGATATTTCACAACAGTTACTTCCACGCGAACGAGATTGGTTAACCTTATATTTACAAGGATACAAACAATATGAAATTTCCCAAATTTTAGATTTTTCACCTACAACGATTAAAAAAATAAAATCTAACGCAATACGAAAACTACGTCGTTATTTAAATTCATCTACAAAGGATTGACATCTATGAAATGTATATCAACGCATTCACTTTTATATATTCAAACTGCGTTTTCAACAAATGTTGAAACCTATATTCAGTATGAACATTACGCTATTCATTTACCATGTACACCTGAAAAAACATTACATTATTTATTGGAATTACATCAAAAATCCTATCATAATCAATGTATGTTATCTAAAAATATTTTAAACATTAAAAAATTCATACCTATCTATATTAATGAGGAAACCATATTATTTCCAGTTACGCAAAAACGTGCACCGATTAAATATTTTATCAATGCACGAAATATTATAGGAATTCATTCTTCAATTCATACCACAATGATTGTTTTTGAAGATGGTACGACTATCGAACTGAACATCCCCTATACACTTGTAACAAAAAAATGGCAAGAAAGTCTTACCGTAGGTCATATCATAGAGAAAACTACCTTTTATTAAATTTATATTCTAAAAGCTTCTTAGTAAACAATGCAGTCGTATGTTTAATAGCATATAAACTAGCAATTATTATAATTATCGCGACAATCAAAACAGTTAACATAACAAAAACTGATAAATCAATATTTGGGTTGATATAGGCATGCACGATAGCTAAGCTGGCCACTAACCCTAAAATAAAGAGTCCGAGCAAAAATGCATAAGCTAAAACCATACAAATTAAAAGTACGAACACATGAGAAGTCGATTTTTTCTTATGATTAAATATAAATTTCTTTAAATATTCATTTGAAAATCTTATTGGCTTATTGGTATCAATACTTTTATTCTGATCAACTGAGTCAATATATTTGTTAAGCGCATTCTTCTCTTTAGCATTTAAAAACCATAATTGCTTATTTACTCTTTTGATGAATTCATTTTTACTCATTTGATAGGTACCTCTTTTCAGAATTAGTCATATTTATCAATAGTAAATGAATCAAACTATTCTTTCAAATCTTCTTATATAACTAAAATAAAACAGCAATCTAGTGAAATAAATCCACTTAATTGCTGTTTTTTTACATTTATAAAATTGACAAACCGGAACTTTGAATGTCTTTGGCAAAACCTTTGACTGTATCTACTGAAAGTTCTCCTATATCACGGCCTAAATTGTTATTAACCTTTTTTACAACATCAGCTGGGCAAGTAATAATATCAGCTCCAATTTCATCAGCTTGAATTACATTATATACTTCACGACAACTTGCCCATAATAATTGAACACCTTCTTTACTATGAGTGACCTTAACTGATTCTTTCATCAAAGGAAGTGGATCAATCCCAGTATCTGCAATGCGTCCTGCAAATACTGACACATATGTTGGCACACCTTCAGTCACAGCGTCAGTAATTGCTTTTACTTGCTCTATAGTATAGACAGCTGTGACATTCAACCTTACCTGTTTCGATGATAAACGTTTAATTAATGGTAGTGTAGACTCACCAGTTGTTGTAACAATAGGAATTTTTACAAATACATTATCACCATATTGTTTTAAAATCTCAGCTTCTTTTTCCATAGTAGGTAAATCGTCAGCAAACACCTCAAAAGAAATTGAAGCGTCGGGTATTTCACTAACCACTTCCTCTGCAAAAGCTTTATAATCAGTTACACCCGCTTTAGCCATCAAGCTTGGGTTCGTTGTAAAACCATCAACGAGTTGATTCTTATATGCTGATTTCATTTCTTCAATATCTGCACCATCCGCAAACACTTTAACATTTAATTTTGTCATGTCATTTCTCCTCCTGAACGTGAAAGGTCAATACTATCAATTATATGTATAGAATTGATTATTTGTATGTATATCAGACTAAAACTAGGGATAGCGATTTATTATCACGTTTTAAATTTAAAAATTTTATAACTTATTTATAACATGACCTTGAAATGTAAGCGAATTATTTGCTTTAATTTTAAATATACTGTTTAAAATGGAATGAAAATTACTATGTTTAAGTTTAATAAATATGATAGTATATTGTAATAATGTTTATCTAGGAGGCAGTTTATGGCTCGGTCAAAAAAGTACTTTTATCTTAGTCTATTAATGATAATTTTAAGTTTTTTCTTTAATACCAATAATTCATTATTGAGTAATATATTTCAATCGTTTATGAAAATTGTTGTAGTTACAAGTATCGTTAATATTATAATACTTATTTTATCGATTGTTTTTGCCGATAAATCTATAAAGTATGCTAAGGAAAGTTCAGATTGGATTAGATTTGCAAGCAAAATATTACCATTGATTATTTTAATCACTATTATTATCCATATTCTTTCATCTTTACATACTTTTGGTTACATTTTTAAATAATAATAATCAACTCTTTTATATTTTGAGGTGAAATATAGATGCAATATCTATATATTTTTGTAGGTGGTGCTTTAGGTGCATTGATAAGATTCTGTTTATCAATGCTTAATGAAGGTTCAACCATTCCGTTGGGGACATTTGTTGCAAATTTATTAGGTGCTTTTTTAATGGGTAGTATCGGCGCATTAAGCCTTTCACTTTTTAAAACTCATCCTAACATAAAAAAAGGGCTTACTACTGGTTTACTTGGTGCGTTAACTACCTTTTCAACATTTCAATTTGAACTTGTAACACTATTTAATCAGCATCATTTTATACTATTTACTATATATGGTGTGACGAGTTATATTCTAGGAATACTAAGTTGTTACCTCGGTGTCAAAATAGGAGGTAGATTTTCTTGATTACTATTTTGCTCGTTATGTTAGGTGGAGGAATAGGTGCTGTACTTAGAGCCCTTATCACAAATATATGCCAACGCTTATTCAATAGTAAAATTCCTATTGCAACATCTATAGTAAATATTACAGGTAGCTTAATTATCGGGTTTATGATGGGACACGCACTCGATAGCCATCATATGTTTCCTTTCTTTGTTACAGGTGTTCTCGGAGGTTTAACTACTTTTTCAACATTATCATCTGAACTTGTTAATATGTTAAGCCCTCAATTTAAACCAATACGTTTTGTAGTTTATTCCCTATTACAATTTATTTTAGGTTTCATTGCTTGCTTTTATGGATATCGCATCTAATATTAAAATAACTTTTACTAACGGTTATATTAATTTATTTCATAGATTATGATTTCTATTTGTATCTTGAATTTTCTTATTAATTTAGAAGCTCAACGAAACTAAATCCTTATTAAGGTCCTCAAGCTATCATGACAACTAGAATCATTGTAGTTAAAATAATAAACATATTCTCAACTCAACGATGTTGTACCAATATATAATAAACATACTAAGATTAGCTATGAAGAAATCTATGACGATAGATTTTTTCATAGCTATTTTTTATAGTTATAGAGAGAAGTAGACTGTCCAGACTCTTGGATTTTAAATCCGTATAAAAAACAAGTCAGCTTTACTCTCGCCTTTTGAAATTCGTTTGTAGTATGTTGGGTTCTTGAAACCGTGTATAGGAAAATGAAATGAGAAAGGTTAAGTAAAGTTTTTAGCTTCTCAATTATTCAAAGGAGGTTTTTTTATCGATTACTTAGGTGTTGATATTAGTAAAAGAAGTAGTGTAGTTGCACATTATAAAAATGGAAAATTCCAAAAAGAGTTTTTCATCCAGAATAATAAAAATGGTTACAATTATTTACTCAAGTATTTGAATGACTTAGACCACCCACAACTCATTTTTGAATCTACAGGTATCTATTCAAGAGGTATGGAACGATTTTGTTGTGTAAATCAAATTAACTATATTCAAATGAATCCGTTAGAAGCCAAATTTAAAACGAGCGCTCTAAGATCATGGAAAACTGATCAGGCAGATGCTCATAAGCTTGCTTGTTTAGGACCGACGCTTAAACAAACAGACAACTTACCTATACATGAGTTAATATTCTTTGAATTAAGAGAACGCGTCCGTTTTCATCTAGAAATCGAGAATGAACAAAATCGACTTAAATTTCAGATCCTTGAATTATTCCATCAAACATTCCCTGGTTTAGAAAGATTATTCAGTAGTCGATATTCAATCATTGCACTCAACATCGCAGAAATCTTTACTCATCCAGACATGGTTCTTGATATCGACAAGGATGTACTGATTACACATATATTCAATTCTACAGATAAAGGAATGTCAATGGATAAAGCTACAAAATATGCACTTCAATTAAGAGTGATTGCTCAAGAAAGCTATCCTAATGTCGATAGACATTCCTTTCTAGTCGAAAAATTACGCTTACTTATTCAACAATTAAAACAATCTATTCATCATCTCAAACAATTAGATGATGCCATGATTCAATTAGCACAACAACTCGATTATTTTGAAAATATTCATTCGATACCTGGTATTGGTAAGCTAAGCACAGCTATGATTATTGGGGAGATTGGTGATATTAAGCGATTTAAATCAAATAAACAACTCAATGCTTTTGTTGGCATTGATATCAAACGATATCAATCAGGTCATACACACTGTAGAGATACCATCAACAAGCGTGGTAATAAAAAAGCGAGAAAACTTTTATTTTGGGTGATTATGAATATAATAAGAGGGCAGCATCATTATGACAATCATGTCGTCGATTATTACTACAAACTAAGAAAGCAGCCTAATGAGAAACCTCATAAGACTGCCATCATTGCTTGTATAAATCGATTATTAAAAACAATTCATTATCTTGTAATGAATCATAAATTGTACGATTATCAAATGTCACCACATTAGCCAAACGTACAATCAAATGTAGTTTAACACCTTATTCAAAAAAATTAAAATGAACGGTTTAGTTAAGTAATGCTTATTTTAATTATAAGTACTTGACTAATCGTAGGAAAGAGGCTGGGACAAAAAGGTCCAAGATAAGTATTTAAAGACAATTTCTATTGAAATAATATAGAAATTGTCTTTTTTATAGTTTTTTGATTATTTTCAGTTCGTTGAGCTGTTACTTTTCTTATATTAAGCCACGATGATGTCTGAATTCATCGAATTCAGTATCGGGAATTGTTTCTGCAATATCATTTAGATGTCGTGAAATATCATTCGCGGGGATAAGAACTGAAGTTTCCATTAGTAGAGTATGTTGAGTCATGTTATAGTCTTTATACATAAGGCACCTCGTTAATTTAGTTTATTGCTATTTATTAAATTGTACGAAAGGGCTTTATTTTTTAAAAGTATTTTAATGTAAAATTACATATGAATACAAAGTATTTTGGCGAGACTCTTGAGGGAACAGGACAAGCTGAAGACTACAGGCTGAAGCTGTTCCCTAAGAAAGCGAGCCAACAATACGAAGTATTGTAAATAAAGAAGCCAGTAAATGAATTTCTGAAAACCCATTTACTGACTTTTTTGCTAGGAATTATGTCCCAACCTCATTTTACTATTGATTTACTTACCGTCAAATTCAAGAGGGTTAGGTCCAATTCTTTTATCTTGATTTAATTGATCAATTCTTTCCATTTGGTTGTCGCTTAATTCAAAATTCCATACGTCTAAATTTTCTTCTATGCGATGTGGTGTTACGGATTTAGGTATAACAACAACATCGTGCTGAATATTCCATCTTATTACAACTTGGGCTGGAGTTTTTCCTACTTCATTAGCTACTTCATTTATGACTTCATCATGGAGAATTTGTGAATTCATTAATGGAGACCATGATTCCATGATAATATTTTGAGCTTCTAAATACTTTCGTAATTTATTTTGTGTTAAATAAGGATGAAATTCTACTTGGTTAATGACCGGTTTAATAGAAACTTGGGCAAGCAATGCTTCAAAATGTTCTGGAGTAAAATTGCTCACACCAATATTTTTCACCTGATTTTGTTTATACAAGTCTTCCATACCTCTCCAAGTATCAATCATTACCGCTTCATTTGTACCTGGCCAATGCATCAGATATAAATCTAAATAATCCAGTCCTAATTTTGCAACAGATTGTCGATAGGCATCTTCCACATTTTGACGTCCAAAATCAGTTAGCCATAATTTAGAAGTTATAAATAAATCTTCACGACTTAAACCAGTCGATTCTAATCCTTCTTTAATACCTTGACCTACCGTTTCTTCGTTACCATAAATCATTGCCGTATCTATACTTCTATAACCCCGTTCGATAGCATATTTTACAGATTCTCTACATTCATCGCCATCTTTTACTCTATAAGTTCCGAGCCCTATTTTCGGCATTGTTCTTCCGTTATAAAATTGAACCGTCTCCATATAATCTCTCCTTTAATCATTGTAATTGAAAAGTTTACTAGTAATACATACCCTATTTTTACTATTTAAAAAAGTAATACTATCAAATCAAAAAAGCCTTCAAAACAATTAATTTGTAGTAATTGTTTTGAAGACTATAATAAGCACTCATATGAAAAATAAAGTAATTTCTTTAATAATTTAATTGAATGACTCGATTTTATCCATGATATCTTGTAAATCATCCACATTGTACTGTATGCGTCCATGGAAAACAAACTTGTTGAAGAATTCATCTAATTGTTCAGGACCAACTAAAACTTTAACATTTGATGACTGCGTATAATGAGAAATTGTAACATCATTATCCTTTTTAGGATTAAAATACAGTATTGATGTAGGCGTATATTTGGTATTCAATTCATTTTGTAAATCTCCTGCTAATTTTTCAATATGTTTAATCTTATCTGAATAATTAACAAAAGATAATGAATGTTGATCTTCATTTTGATCTAAGACCAATGTCTGCGGCTGTGATGAATCTAAGTCGAGCGTGTCAAAAACTTGTGACATCGTAGGTAATTCTTTAAATTGCGCACCACTAATACCATTATAAACATGGCCTTTTAATAATTGAGAATCAATTATATATAAGCCAGTTCGTGTAAGTACAAGATGACTCACACGTTCAATATTAGTTAACTCATTACTAGGCAAGAAAATATTTGCCATAATATGCATATCTTCAGGGCGTATTCTCTTTTCATTTACTAGTCTCTCACGAATACCAATTAATCGCATATCTGTAACATATTCACTATGATTTTTTGAGAATAGTTTCAACGCATCAATTTCACGATTTTTGTTACTAACTGTCACGTCAAAATCTTCTTTTTGTTTTGTAACAACTTTTTTATTCTCAACTCTCTCTTTTTCTAAAGCTTCTTCATGAGATTCTTTTAGATGTTGTTCTTTTTCTTTATAATGTGCTTCTGTTTGATTTTTCACTTTCTTCTTACTATGGTTCGCTACTAAGAAGAGTACAAAGAATAAAACAGCCACAAGTATTGCAACAATTAAGCCAATTACTGTCGGTGAAGAAAAATCCATTAAAACAACGCTCCTTTATCAGTTTCAATAACTCTAATTATAATAGAAAAAAGGCTTATTTTCGACATATATTTTATAATTATTTATTTTCTATTTTACAAGTCATTGAATTTCAACAGCATCTTTTAAAACATTGACTTTATCTAATTTTTCCCATGGTAACAATACGTCTGTACGTCCAAAATGACCATACGCTGCTGTTTGTCTATATATCGGTTGTTTTAAGTCTAACATTTTAATGATACCTGCTGGTCTTAAATCAAAATGCTTTCTTACAGCTTCAACTAATCGTGCTTCTGAAACCTTTCCAGTATCAAACGTATTAATTGAAATGGAAACGGGTTCTGCTACACCAATTGCATATGCAAGTTGTACTTCACATTGTTTAGCTAAACCAGCTGCAACAATATTTTTAGCTACATATCTTGCAGCATAAGCTGCCGAACGATCTACTTTAGTAGGATCTTTACCACTAAAACAACCTCCACCATGACGGGCATATCCACCATACGTATCAACTATAATTTTACGTCCAGTTAAACCAGCATCTCCTTGAGGTCCTCCAATAACGAAACGTCCAGTTGGGTTAATGTAAAATTTAGTTTCATCATCTAATAAAGCTTTATCTACAGTTGGGTAAATAACATGCGTTTTAATGTCCTTTTCAATTTGTGCTAACTCTACATCTTCAGCATGTTGTGTAGAAACTACAATGGTATCAATACGTCTAGGTTTGTCATCTTCACCATATTCAACAGTCACCTGTACTTTTCCATCTGGACGAAGATAATCTAAAATTTCATCTTTTCGTACATCAGCCAATCGTTTAGCAAGTTGATGCGACAGGAATATAGGTAGAGGCATATACGTATCAGTTTCATCAGTTGCATATCCAAACATTAATCCTTGGTCACCTGCACCTGTTGCTTCAATTTCTTCTTCAGAAATATCATTTCGATACTCAAGAGCTTTGTCTACACCCTGTGCAATATCAGGAGACTGTTCATCAATCGCAGTTAACACTGCCATTGTTTGTGAATCATAACCATATTTTGCTCTAGTATAACCAATATCTTTAATCGTTTCTCTCACCACTTTAGGAATATCTACATAAGTAGTTGTTGAGATTTCTCCAGAAATAAGTGCCATTCCTGTTGTTACTGTTGTTTCACATGCTACACGAGCATTGGGATCATCCTTTAATATTTCATCAAGAATGGCATCTGAAACTTGGTCAGCAATTTTATCAGGATGGCCTTCAGTAACTGATTCTGAGGTAAATAATCGTTTATTGTATGTCATCATTTTCTCCTTTAAATAAATTACGAAAATTCTCTTTAAATATGAGAGCTAAATAAAAGAGCCTTCTTCACTATATAGATAGAGAGAAGGCTCTTAAACGTCCATTCGCTCTTATCGTTCAGACCATATTTGTCTGCAAACGGTTTGGCACCTTTCTTTAAATAAAGAGGTTGCTGGGTTTCATTGGGTCCATGTCCCTCCACCACTCAGGATAAGAGAATCCGTTAAACTTAATAATATCTAATTCAAAGTATGTTGTCAATTTTATACATTGTCACTATTTCTATTTTAAAGTGGATAAATTCAATCGGTATGTTATACTATCTAAATGTAAGGGCTTACATAAATTATCGTATGGAGGGATTGGGTATGTCTATAGATACATACACAGAAACACTTAAGATAAATCAGCTAATAGAAAAAGCTACATCACATTTTCAACTATCATCAACACAATTATACAAAAAAATTTTAAAAAATCATGAGGGTGAGTTAACTGAACTGGGGGCAATAAATGTTAAAACAGGTAAGTACACTGGTCGTTCACCTAAAGATAAATTTATAGTCACTGAACCATCGTATAAGGATAATATAAATTGGGGAGATATCAATCAGCCCATGGATGAAGAAACATTTCTAAAACTTTACAATAAAGTACTCGATTATTTAAATCAGAAAGAGGAACTTTACATATTTAGTGGATATGCAGGGAGCGATAAAGAGTCACGTCTTAAACTTAAGGTGATAAATGAATTAGCTTGGCATAATTTATTTGCTCGTAACATGTTTATTCGTCCAGAATCTATAGATGAAGCTCAAAATATAAAACCCAACTTCACAATTGTTTCAGCACCTCACTTTAAAGCTAATCCCAAATTAGATGGGACACATAGTGAAACATTTGTCATTATATCTTTTAAACATAAAGTGATTTTAATTGGTGGCACAGAATATGCTGGTGAAATGAAAAAAGGTATTTTCTCTGTAATGAACTATTTGCTTCCAATGCAGGATATCATGAGTATGCATTGTTCAGCTAATGTTGGAGAAAAAGGAGATGTAGCACTATTCTTTGGATTATCAGGAACTGGTAAGACGACGCTTTCTGCCGATCCAAAACGTAAGTTAATTGGTGACGATGAACATGGTTGGAATAAAAATGGCGTTTTTAATATTGAGGGTGGATGTTATGCAAAAGCAATTCATTTATCTAAACAGAAAGAGCCTCAAATTTATAATGCTATTAAATACGGAACAATATTAGAAAACA
The DNA here is from genome assembly GCF_006742205.1 of Staphylococcus epidermidis. NCBI lineage: Bacteria > Bacillati > Bacillota > Bacilli > Caryophanales > Staphylococcaceae > Staphylococcus > Staphylococcus epidermidis. The sequence continues at coordinate 1,026,491 of NZ_AP019721.1, read as the reverse complement.
CAGTTACAAATGATGACGGTACGGTAGATTTTGATGATAACACCTATACTGAAAACACTCGCGCCGCCTACCCTATTGACTATATAGAGAATATTGTTACACCTTCAAAGGCAGCACATCCGAATACGATTATTTTCTTAACCGCTGATGCATTTGGAGTTATCCCTCCTATTTCTAAGCTAACTAAAGATCAAGCAATGTATCATTTCTTAAGTGGATTCACGTCTAAACTAGCTGGAACAGAACGTGGTGTTACTGAACCTCAACCTTCGTTTTCAACTTGCTTTGGTGCACCATTCTTACCTTTAAGTCCAACAAAGTACGCTGATTTACTTGGAAATTTAATCGATATTCATGATGTAGATGTATATCTAGTAAATACTGGATGGACAGGTGGTAAATATGGTATAGGGCGAAGAATTAGTCTACACTATACTCGTGAAATGGTAGATCAAGCTATATCAGGTAAATTAAAAAATACTAAATATATTAAAGATGATACATTTGGCTTAAATATTCCAGTTCAGATTGACAGTGTACCTACAACTATTCTGAATCCTATCAATGCTTGGAACAATAAAGATAACTACAAAGCACAAGCTTACGATTTGATTCAACGCTTTAATAATAACTTTAAAAAATTCGGCAAGGAAGTTGAACATATTGCCAACAAAGGTGCATTTAATCAATAATTAATATACACATTTATCACGCTAAATTTAAAAGCATTGTGCCTGAGAAAGCTTTTAATATCTCGGGCACTTAAATTTTTATTTAAATGACGATGGAAATAATAATACATTTATTTGAGGATATCTGGATATGATAATACATTTCTAGAGTTTCAAACAGTCTCTTTATTTAATAACTAATTATTCCTAATATCTACATTGCTATCATCAACTTGTATAATCCATTGTCACTATATATTTAAATTTTTATTTTCGACGTCGTTCATCCATTGATGTATATATCGAATTACGTCTCTCATCGCAGGAGGTCGTGGTACATGACCTTCATCCAATTGATAATAGGTTTGATAATAAATTCCTTTGGATTTTAATTTTTTTTCTAAATCATAAGCTTGATGTATTCCAACTTGAATATCTTTGCCACCATGAATAATGAGAATAGGAGGACTATCTTTTTTTATAAATTGCATTGCATCTCTGCTTTTATAAGCTTTCGCATCTTTTTTTGGATGTCCAACCATTCGTCGTAGCATACCTCTCAAGTCAACTCGTTCTTCATACATTAAATGTATATCAGATACGCCACCCCAAATCATATAACTATCTACAGGCAAATCATTAAAAGTAAGTAATCCTTGTAGACCTCCACGTGAAAATCCTACCATATGTATAAATGCAGAAGGATAGTTTTGATTTAAAAGTCGAATCAAATGCGTTACATCATTTAAATCACCGCGGTAAAATTCATCTCTTCCTTCACTTCCATTATTTCCTCTATAGTAAGGACCTATAACTAAAGTATATTCATTTGCAAATTGCATAAGTCTTGCAGCTCTCACTCTTCCAACTTGCCCTTTACCACCTCTTAAGTATATAACGATACGTTTGATATCTTTTTTATTTTTCGGAATCATCATCAGAGCCTTGACTTTTAAATAATCTACAAGATATGTTACTTCATTAAAAAAATGAGTTTCATATTCGATTGGCATGCGCTTTTCCTTAATAAAATCCAAGTGTTTTCACCCTTTCCAAACAATGAAGAATCGCCTTATCATTGATTAAAAAACTTCTTTTATTTAAAGGAATATCATTAATTTGATGATAAAGACAAGGGCCTAAAGTCTCGTAATAGGTATCTACATATTCCAAATGACTTACTTCAACGAAGTAAACGTCCTTTATAAACGGCTCATCATGCTCCATTTTTATACTATACTGTGCAAAATAATAGATAAATTTTGCGATTGCCCCCGTCTCTTCGTATAGTTCTCTAATTACTGCTTCTTTACTTTGTTCGCTTATTTCAACTTTACCACCAGGAAACTCTATCCCACGATGTTGATGGTTTGTAAATAATAACTGATTATTGTATACCGGAATTGCAAGAACGTGATTGCCATTAGGCATATCATTTTCATTTTTATAGTTCAATGTTACAATCCTTCCATCTCTATCCTCAAACTCCACGTTCCTCACTTCCTCTCATCCTGTGTTAAAATATAATTATTAAATATTTAGTTGGAGGCCTTTATCAATGTTGAAAAAAATATTATTATCTCTAGTTGTATTTTATCAACGTTTTATTTCGCCACTTACACCACCAACATGTCGATTTTATCCAACATGTTCACAATACACTAGAGAAGCCATCGAATACCATGGTGCACTAAAGGGACTTTATCTCGGTGTACGACGCATACTTAAATGTCATCCATTGCATAAAGGTGGCTTTGATCCTGTTCCATTAAAAAAAGATAAAAATTCTAAAACCACACATCATCATTAAACTTTGTTAAGTAAAGAACGTTTGACTTTAGGGGGAGTGAAATAAATCATTCCCCCTTTTAATATGCCACTTGTCTCTACGATATCGTTAGAAAAATAATAACCGTGTGGCGTAATATCACCCGGATAACTTCCTTCTTTAGCTAACATTGCTGTAAAATATCTACTTAGACCAAACTCATACATGCCCCCAACTACAAACCTTATATTTTTTTCTTTCAAAATTTTCATGGCGTTTAACATTCTATCTATTCCCCCAAGTCTAAATGGTTTTAACACGACGACTTGTATGGGATATTGCTGAATTATTGATTGTATTTTTTCTATAGAAAGTGCCTTTTCATCGATGGCAATTCTAGGAAAAATAGACATATCAATATCATTTAAATCTTCTAGAATTTTAAAAGGTTCTTCAATATATATAATATCTGATGTATTTACGTTGGCTAATTGTAAAAATGATGGCTTTGTTAATGATTCATTTGCATCTATAGCAATATCACAATCAAAATTTAATAAACGTATAGTTTCAAGATCTTTGATGAGTGATGTTGACCATTTAAGTTTTATACGTTTCGGTCTTGTTTCTAATAATGTTTCAATTTGACTATTAGTTAAGCCACTAACTGTAGCACCGTATTGTACTTCAAAATCATGCAAGTCGTTATACATTTGATAAACAGCCATGACAACCATTGATCTAGCAGCTGGCGCATCATTCATTTGATTTAGGTAAGGTAACCATGAATCAAAAGATGTCATATCTTTATGAAGTACTTGCGGTATCCACTGTCTTAATCTGTTTACGACTGTGAGTATTGTTTCTTTATCATACCAATTAGTTAAAAATGCATTACATTCTCCATAATAAGTTTCTCCACTATAAGTTACTATTTCCGTAAACAAACTTTCTCGATGCGTTAACTTCACTTTCGGTGTTGAAATTGGTGATTTAAAAGGTTCCTTATAAGTATATAGATTGATTGCCTTAACTTTCATTATTCTTTCCCTCATTCAAGTCTTCACTTTTGACCTTTTTACGTTGTAATTTACCTGTCGATGTATAAGGTAAAGATTTGACCTGATAATATTTTTTAGGAATTTTATATCTAGCTAAATGATTCTCAAAATGTTCTATTAATTCAGTTTGATTAATATCTTGATTTGTCACATAATATAATATTGGTACTTGACCCCAAGTATCATCTGATATTCCTACACATACGGCATCTTCAATGCCTTCAAAGTCTTTTGCGATTGTTTCAATTTGGTAAGGATAAATATTCTCTCCACCACTTATAATCAAATCTTTGCGCCGATCATATATTATGACGTAACCTTCATCATCTATTTCAGCTATATCTCCAGTTTGAAAATACCCATCATTATCAAATGTGTCTTTTAAATATTTGGGATATAAATAACCATTCATCACATTTTCACCTTTAATTAATAACTCTCCATGTCCATATGCGTTGGGATTTTTTATTTTCACTTCGACATTTTCACTTGGTTTTCCAACAGTATCGAAACGTTCTTTGAGCATTTGAGGTGAGGCTGTTAGAAACTGAGAGCAAGTTTCTGTCATACCAAAAGAATTATATACAGGTAAACGATAAGTCAATGCTTGCTCAATTAATTGTGGTGATAATTTAGCACCACCTAGCAGAATTTTTTCTAAAGAAAATGGTTGAGTCAATCCTGCATCCATTAACCACTTTAACGTTTGTGGAACAAGGGACATATGGGTGATTGGATAAGTCTTTATTTGTGTTAACATATCATCAGTTTGAAACTTTTTAACAAGTCTGACAGTGAATCCTTCTATCACTGCGCGCAAAATAACACTGAGCCCAGAAATATGATATATAGGTAAGACCGAAAGCCACACAGTATTTTGTTCGAATCCTAAACTTTGTTTACAGCCTTTAGCACTGGCTAAATGATTATTAAACGTTTGAGGCACAGCTTTTTGAGGTCCCGTCGTTCCAGACGTAAACATAATTGATGCAATCGATTCTAAATTAAATTTGTAACCTGAAACATCATGTTTATCTAATTGTGTTAAATCATTAAAATGATATAAATTAAACCCTTCTAATTCTAAAGGCAACGTGTGTACAATCGTTGCTATGTCGACTGAATTCATTTGATTTATCATCTCATGTCGCGTTAAACGTGTATTTATCATAGCTATTTCAATATGAGCTAACCAACAAGCATGAATCAAAACAACTGAATCAATATCATTGCTTATATATAAACCAATCCTTTTCTGATTTAAAGAAGTTAAATATTCCGCGATTGTTTTTGCACGATGATATAATTCTTCGTACGTTAAAGATAACTGATTTGTAACAATCGCTAATCGATTTCCATTTGATTGAGCTTGTTCCTGTAACCAAAAATTCACAATGCATTCCTCCAAATTATATACACGTATAATTATACCTACTTGCTTATTAAATATCAGTAGTTGAGCTTAATATGTTATTTTCAACTTAAAGTAATACGTCCAAAAGTCAATCCCCTATTGAAAATGTGGACTACATGCGTCAACTATAAGTCTTTAATGTAATCATGCTTTTAAGTTAGTAACCTACGCAACTTTCATTATCACATTTCAATTAATAATGTGCTCTATTTATTTTCATCAATCATTCTATTATTAACTATATATACATTTTTATAAGAATCGTTCTCTTTTCAAAAAGAATCACCTCATGAATTCATTATTTAATATATTTTATTTATATAATATTGTAACACCGTTTAGTTTGTTATATTTTTAAATTACTTTATATAACACTATGGGGTTTTATATGAGTACCGAAATTGTTAAATACTTTTTCCGAGATATTTCACCGAATAATAAACTATAGATTGAAGGGAAATAGATGAAGCTACAAAACTCACTCATTCTAACATTCCAATAGGAATAAAGAGAATTTAAACTGTAACTGATAATGTTTAATGTTACTAAATTAACAGAATAAAACTTCGTAATGAAAAACAATCAAATTATCACTTATATTACACCTGATGTTACTGAAGATGAAATGAGAGAAATTATAGCTTTTATGGATTAATAAAAACAAAAGAAAAATAGCGATAAATAAAGAGAGACGCTTATATTACTAATTTACACTTTAGTATGATTACGTCTCTTTTTTATATATAAAATTACGCATAATTTAAACCTTCATATAGGAGTTGATTTTATAAATATAATCAATATGCAATTTCTAAAACTAAATAAGGAGTGAGAATTATGCATCAATATAAGGAGTTGATTGATGATATAGATATTAAATATATTGAAATGCCAAATAAATTAGAATGAGTCATTTTAGGTAGTGAATTATATGTTAACAGTAAATTATCATCAAGTTCTTATGTGAGAGAAGACATCAACACTTACTATGTACTATGTGAAAAGTAATTTAACTAACGCACTAATCTCTTTAAATCAAATTGAAAAAGCAATCAACGCTCACGATTGCAAAACACTTCAAGACTTGAGTAATTACTTTAACTTACCTACTACACATTTATTTCTAACAATGTGATTCTATAACCTTAAATATACAAATTTGCTTTTTTCAATATATTAAAAATTAAACCTGCTACTTTTCATCAAATAGATACACAGGAGGACGTTTTATGCAACAAGAAACGACATCATGGTACAAACAAGAATGGTTTATAGTTTTATCACTTTTATTCATTTTTCCACTAGGTTTATTTCTCATGTGGAAATTTAGCAAGTGGCCATCTATTGCAAGAACAATCATTACTGTTGCAATTTCAGTTATCGTATTAGCAAGCATTACCTATTATGGTAATCTACAAATGATTGTACCAGCAACATCAAATTCAAATAACGAAACTAAAGAAACTACAGAGAATAATGTAAATGATAAAGACGAGCGAAATCATAAAACTGCAGTAGAAGAAACAAAAACTAATTATGACTCCACCAAAGAAAATACTAAAGAACCTGGAAAAGAAAATGAATCTGCAACACGATTGGAGAACTCTGCGCTTGAAAAGGCAAAGTCATATTATGATGATTTTCACATGTCTAAACTAGGAATTTATGATATTTTAACATCTGAATATGGAGAAAAATTTGATAAAGAAGATGCACAATATGCTATAGATCATCTAGAGGCTGATTATGAAAAGAATGCACTTGAGAAAGCAAAATCATATGCCAAAGATATGCATATGTCTAATGACTCAATTTACGATCTTTTGGTGTCTAACTACGGTGAAAAATTTACAGAATCAGAAGCAAAATATGCTATTGAGCATTTGGATAATTAAGTTTACGGACGAGTTACTTTCTCGTCCTATTTTTTAGCATCAAGAGAAGAACAACGAGAATGAATGTGAAAAAATTAATATAACATGGTCTTATGATTTTAGATGTAAAATAAGAGCTATCGTAAAAGAGGTTATAAAACTAAAAAGTAGCGTATAAGACAATGCAACTTAAATCCAATGAAATAAATAAGAACCAACTCATTTCGTCTGAAACACCGTTTCTAGAAAACTTTCAAGATTGTATAAAAATTAATAAAAAGAACAAAATATCACAATCAACTTTAAACTGTTATTATAATGCATTAAATATCTTTGATGAAAAGTTTGGCAATACAGCTATTAAAAATTTTTCACAACTCAAATATAGCGAAATGTTAAAAGAGTATGCAGAAGGTCACATTATTGGTGGACATAAAAAAGACATACGAAAGCAAGTGTTCAAAAATTAAATAATTGCTTTTCACAAGCTTTTAAAGATGCGTTAAATGAGGAAATAATTGAACGTGATCAAACTTGGAACGACCCTATCTATGAAAGGAAACCTACAAAAAAAGAAGAAGATAAATTCATGTCTTTAACTGAATACAGGAAATTAAAATAATTCTCAACTTGTAAAAATGAATTATCATATTTAGCAATTTTTATACTTATAGCTGCAGGTCGACCTTTTGGAGAGGTATAAAATTACAATATAACGATATAGATTAAATCAATAGTACTATTCATTTAAGAAGTACTATGACAAAATCAGCTAATAAAATCATTTCAATTGCTATAAAAGATATGAAACATATACAAAATGTTTTAAACAGACTATTACAGATTTCTGCCAAAATAAAAAACATACCTTTTAGTAAAATGGTTAAAATTTTGATATCGACATCTACGAAATGATAATAAACACATAGGAATTATCGTTATATTAATTAGTTAAAATGATAGTATGAGTATAGAACACAATAAGGAGGAATTCTAATGAGAAAATTATTTCTATCAATTTTATCTATTATAATAATTTCAAGTTTTTGTGTTGCAACAGGGTTTCAAAACGTTAATGCTGCAAATAATGAGGTGAGCAAACCTCAAAGTAATGTGGATAGTAAAACTAAACAAAATATTATTAAAAAAATAAAAAAATCTAATGCTTATAAAAAGCACGCTAATTCAACTTCTATTGACTCAATAAAAGATGACGATATTATTGTTCATTTGGATAAAGGTAAAAACACCAATGTATATTCTATTAACTATGTATTTGGTAAAAAATTAGCTAAAATGAATGATAACCTTGCAATGATTGAATTAAAATATAACGAAGCAAACAATGAAGTTTTCTACAATCATATGATGTATTCAAAATTTGTTAAATATAATAATAAAGAATATATTAATATGAAAGGCATTTTAAATGGCAAACCTTATTATGAATTTAATATAGATCAGAAAGGTCATTACTACGATAAAAACTTTAAACATACCTCTAAAGATGAAATCGAAAAAGATTCTGCTAAAAACTTACCACCTAAAGAGCGTGGTTGGTGTGAATGGGCAGTAGGAGCTTTATGTGGTACCGGTGGAGCTGCAGGTTGTTGGGCAACTGCTACAGCTTTAGGTATTACTACTGGTTGGGGAGGCTTTTCATTAGCTACAATTTGTGGTCTGATAAGCTCTCTAGGCTGTACTGGTGCAACCAACTATATTTGTAAATAAGGAAAAGGTGATTACATGGCAATGTTTATAATGATATTTCTTTTCACGTATTCAATTATAATCACTTTAATGTATTTTAATAAAAAGAAATAACACTTTTAAAAGCGACTTTTTAGTCGCTTTTTTTGTATAAAAAAATAAGGTAGCCATAGCGACTACCCTTGTACAATGACCTGGTAATTTAATTATATCATTTCCAGTCTATTTTACCCCAATATTACTCATTTTTTATTTTTTGTTGTTTGTTTATAATTTTACTAACGGCTCAATAGAAATGTTTATTACTTGAACCTGGTGCTTGATATTTAAAGTGGTGCCACCAATATCCATCTTTTTTAATAACTTGGTCGAATTTAACCCAATCTGTCTTTCTGTATAATCACGAGCCACTTTCAACAATAGCGCCATTGATACCTAGCGACCTTCTAACTCTAATACCACTTTTAGGTGCGTTAGGGTAGAAAGTACCTCCCCAGTTCCAAGTTATCTTTTTGCTAGATGGGTTGCTTTTTAGTGCGTTTATTTGTCTACCATTGATAGCCTCTGCAAGTCTCTTAGTAAAACTGTTGATGTTCTTAGTTATATAGTCCATGTCTTTTTTACTAGTGATGAAACCTAACTAAATTAATCTATAATTTAAATTAAGTTGTCCGGTAATATTAGCATTTAACAAATCGTTTCTAGGTGTCACACCTCTAATTTACCAACCATCTTACCTAGACACCTGCACAAAAAGAAGATGAAAAGTTTATGAGCATAGAAAATTTTGTAAATTTAAAGAAGTATGTATCTGATCCCCCTATTCAATCATATGTATTTGTTTATATTTTAATCGTCACTGGAGGTCGCTTTGGAGAAGTTCAAAAACTAAGTAGAAGTGATTTAGATTATAAAAATAATACAATACACTTACCAGGAACGAAAACAGAAACTTCAGATAGAACTGTAGATATACCTGCTGCAGATATGAATATGTTAAGAAAAACATTATCTAAAATGCCAGTGAGTTTATCAAATCAATTATTCAGTACAGGTGTAGGATTGATTACACACAATGCTGTATCTAAAGTGTTACAAAAATTTTGTTTAGAAAATAAAATAGGTAAATATACTTTGCATAGTATAAGACACACGCATTGTTCTTATTTACTACTCAATGACGTATCTATCTATTACACTTCAAAGAGATTAGGTTACAAAAATATTAAAACTACTATGGATGCATATTTCGCATCTATTAGATGAAGTAGAGCAGACAGAAAGAGAAAAAACAGTGAATGTATTGGAAAATATGAACGGGAACGTAATTTAATTTTGCGGGGACGTTTTTATCAATTTAACAATATAGAGGAATGTTACGGGAACGTTTAGTTTGACTTACGAGGTTTAACGAAAGTTAATAAGATATAACAAAACCCCGTCAAATCAACGTTTTGTTTCACGAGATTTAACGAGGTACAAACAAATAACGGAGAGTGAGGGATTCGAACCCTCGAGACGCTTGTGACGCCTACACACTTTCCAGGCGTGCTCCTTCGGCCAACTCGGACAACTCTCCATGATAGAATATAATAATAAAAAAACAGAAGCGATATTTCACTTCTGTTTGTATGACTCCTACGGGACTCGAACCCGTGTTACCGCCGTGAAAGGGCGGTGTCTTAACCGCTTGACCAAGGAGCCATGGCTCCACAGGTAGGATTCGAACCTACGACCGATCGGTTAACAGCCGATAGCTCTACCACTGAGCTACTGTGGATAAATAAAATGGAGCGGGTGATGGGAATCGAACCCACAACATCAGCTTGGAAGGCTGAGGTTTTGCCATTAAACTACACCCGCTTAATGAAATACGATTATGGGGCGGTTGAAGGGAATCGAACCCTCGAGTGTCGGAACCACAATCCGATGCGTTAACCACTTCGCCACAACCGCCAAAAATAGCGAATGGTTCAGGACAGAGTCGAACTGCCGACACATGGAGCTTCAATCCATTGCTCTACCAACTGAGCTACTGAACCATAATTGTAATGGCGGTCTCGACGGGAATCGAACCCGCGATCTCCTGCGTGACAGGCAGGCGTGTTAACCGCTACACTACGAGACCTAATAAAACATGTATTGCGGGAGGCGGATTTGAACCACCGACCTTCGGGTTATGAGCCCGACGAGCTACCGAACTGCTCCATCCCGCGCTAATATTATTTTTGACTACCTATTAATCATATCATTAAATAGTTAATGATGTCAACACTTTATTTAAATTATTTTAACAATTTCTTTAAATGTCATTAAAAAATAAATGTAACACTTAAGGTTTAACGCCCTCTAAACAATTACCTATTAAGTATATAAACTTAAGCCATAATAGTCAATATCGTTTTTCGATTTATTTGTGTAAAAAATTACTTCATATATCATTTTATAATTTAAATTACTAAATGATATGAATTATTATCAATAATATTTAATGTTTGAAAGTACAGACTAGGATAGATGTGTAAACATCCTACCTAGTCATATATCCTTGCATTCTGTTAATTAAAGAAGTAAATGTTACAAAACCTTCCTCTTCTAAAAAGTGTCCCCCATCTTCTACTACACGTGTATGTCCATTAAGTGAATTCATCAGCCTTTGTGTTTCCTTGTATGAAACATATTGATCATCTTTAGACGTGAGTCCATAAAATTTATCTACTTGCTCTTTTATTTTATCGTAATCGATGGTTACCCCTTTTAAATCTACATCTTCGTCTATATCTTGTGCATCTTCTTTAAATCCTGCGATACTAAAGAAACCTTCAATGTGATGATGCGTTTCTTCAAGAAATTTTAAAGCAGCGATTGAGCCAAATCCGTGGGTCACAAAATATGTATCTTTTTTACGGATATGTAGTTGTTGTTTCATTTCATTAACCCACTCATCAATTTGAGCATGATCATTTGCTTCAAGATTGAATAAAGAAACATCATACCCTTCCAAAGTTAAATTATGCCTTAACCATTCATACCAATGATTTTTAGAATTACCATGTTTTGAGTGTACAATTATAATGTCTGTCATCTTTCCTCTCACTCCTTTATTAATTCTATTGTAAATAAAAACACTTTAAAAAGAAATCGAATAAGTTTCCTTGCCATATATTTATAGCGTAAATCTAACTTATTACATTCTTCTAATTAAAGTGTCATTATATTATTATAACTCTTCTAATATTTCATCAACTGCATTCTTACCTTGTTGTATGCAGTCTGGTAAACCGACAGCTTCAAACGGTGCCCCTGTAACACGTAATCTAGGATAAGTTGTTTTAATATGTTGTTGAATTTCTTTAATCATTTTAATATGACCCACGTGGTATTGGGGCATACTCTTAGGTAACCGATTTACAATTGTAAAATCAGGATTCCCTGAGATGGTCATCATTTGGCTTAAGTCTTTTCTAACAATTGATACTATTTCTTCATCGGTGTGATCATCTACTACAGTATCACCTGGTTTTCCTATATATGCTCGAATTAAAACTTTACCTTCTGGAGTAGTAAATGGCCATTTCTTTGATGTCCAAGTACATGCAGTAATATCCGTTTGACTTGTTCTTGCAATAACAAAGCCAGTTCCATCGTACGTATTGGTAATATTTTTCTCATCAAAGGCCAAAACAACTGTTGCGACAGTAGTAGAATCCATGTTTTTAAAGTAATCAAATGCTGGATCGTGACTAAACCAGTTCAGAAATACTTGATGTGGTGTTGTTACAAGTAAGCCATTAAATTTCTCTTTACTGTCATCTTCTAATAAAATTTCATAATCTTTTTGCGAAATCAATATATCTTTGACTGGCGTGTTATATCGTATGTGGACACCTTTACTTTCAATATCTTTAACAAGAGCCTCTATAAAAGAACTCAATCCGTGTCTAAACTGTTTGAATTGTCCTTTAGGAGCACCTGGATATAATTGACGTTTCTTAATACGTTGTTCTTTTTCGTCTTTCATTCCTTTAATCAAACTACCAAATTGTTCCTCTTTTTCCTTAAAGTTAGGAAATGTACTCATTAAGCTCAATTGATCAATATCAGTGCCATAAATACCACCCATTAGTGGTTCAATTAAGTTCTCTAATACTTCATTACCTAATCGTTGTCTAAAGAAACTACCAACAGAAATATCATCTTCAATTTCTATCGGTTTTTTAAACAAATCAAGCCCCGCTCTTAATTTACCAATAGGTGAAATGAGTCTTGTTTTAATAAATGGTTTAATATCTGTAGGAATTCCCATAATTGAGCCACCAGGAATAGGATATAATTTATTTTTAGCAAAAATATAAGATTGGCCAGTAGTATTTGTTATAAGGTCATTTTCTAATCCAATATCTTTTGCCACATCAGTCATAATTGTCTTACGACCTAAATAAGACTCAGGGCCTAACTCAATTGTGTAACCATCTGATCTATATGTTTGAATCTTTCCACCTACTCTATTTGAGGCTTCGAAGATAGTTACTTCAATAGAAGGGTCTTGTTTTTTAATGAAATATGCGCTAGATAAACCAGTGATTCCCGCTCCAATAATTGCCACTTTCTTACTCACTTTTCCACGCTTCCTTTCAGAATTGCTTAAAAATTTATTAAAATACGCCATATACCGACTCTAAAAGAAAAAATTATAAAAACAATTCCCCCTATTAAAATGGAGGAATTGTTTTGTTTAATAGGTTTGGATGACAGACTCATTTATATATGTGATTGAATTTCGTCAACAATAGCACCGATAAATAATGGATGTGTGTTAGGCATTTCTGGACGATAGTAATTTACCCCAATATCGTCACAAACCACTTTACATTCATAATCATTATCATAAAGCACCTCTAAATGTTCACAAACAAAACCTACTGGCGTATAGATAAAGTGCTTAAACTGGTGTTCCTTATATAAATCACGAGTTAAATCTTGGACATCTGGGCCTAACCAAGGTGTTCCAGTATTCCCCTCTGATTGCCACCCTTCAGCAACATGGATGATGTTAGATTCCTGTTTAAGAATTTCCGCTGTTTCATGCAATTCATGAGGATATGGATCATTATTTCTTTCAATTAACCCTTTTGGTAAACTATGTGCAGAAACTACTAATACAGTTTCATCATGTTCTTGATTAGGTATTTGTTCTAATGTTTCATTAATTTTTTCCGTCCAATATTTAATAAATTTTGGCTGCTGATAATAGTGTTTAATATGTGTTAACTGGATGCCATATTCATCTGCTTTTTCTTGAGCACGTTGATCATAAGAGCCAACAGAAAAACTAGAATAATGAGGCGCAAGAACAACTGTTACTGCTTCTTTAATTCCATCATTATGCATTTGCTCTACTGCTTCTTCAATATATGGAGATATATGTTTTAATCCGAGATAAAGTTTAAAATTCACATCATCTTGTTCTTTATTTAATGCTTCGAGTAATGCTTCGGCTTGACGATCGGTTGTTCCTGCCAAAGGAGAAAGCCCACCAATAAATTCATATCTATCCTTTAAATCTTGCAGTTCTTCTTCAGTTGGTTTTTTTCCACGTCTAATATCAGTGTAATAAGGCTCTATATCACTTTCTTTATATGGTGTACCATACGCCATTACTAATAAGCCTATTGTTTTAGTCATTAATAAAAACCTTCCTTTTAAATCTTTAATTTGAATCAATGAAGTAAGGTTTGGAATCTAACCAAATCTTTAAAAACTATTTCGCTGTATAATTATGAACAAATTCAGTCACTTTTCGCAAAGTTTCTGGTTTAACTTCTGGAAATACACCGTGACCTAAATTGAAAATATGCTTTCCACGATTTAAACCTTGATTTAATATGTCTTTGAGTCGTGATTCTATGACATCCCATGGCGCTAACAGTACAGATGGGTCTAAATTACCTTGAATTGCTTTATTGACTCCCATTTTGTCAGCTTGCTTTATTGTAGTTCTCCAATCAAGGCCTAGTACATCTATCGGTAAATCATTCCATTCATTAATTAAATGACTTGCACCGACACCAAAAAGAATGATAGGTACATCATAATAAGCTTTAATGCCAGAAATCAATTTATTCATGGCTGGCTTAATATAATAGCGATAATCCTTCACATTGAGTGCACCAACCCAGGAATCAAAAATCTGAATGATTTCCGCTCCTGCTTCCACTTGTGCTACAACATAATCAATAGAAATGTCGACGAGATGGTTCATTAAAGCAAACCATGTTTCCTCATCTCTATACATCATCGCTTTAGTAAAATTATAATTTTTTGAAGGCCCTCCCTCAATCATATAAGATGCTAAAGTAAATGGCGCTCCTGTAAAACCTATTAAAGGTACATTAAGTTTTTCTTCAGTGAGTAACTTAATTGTATCTAATACATATGGGACATCTCTTTTAGGATCTATTTGGGATAGCCTTTCTACATCTTTAACAGTTTGAATAGGATTGGAAATTACAGGTCCTATTCCTGATTTAATTTCGACATCTACACCAATTGGTTTGAGTGGTGTCATAATATCTTTGTACAATACAGCCGCATCGGTTTGATAATTATCTACTGGTAAATGTGTCACATATGCACACAATTCCGGTTGATGTGTGATTTCAAATAGAGAATATTTTTCTTTTAATTTTCGATACTCAGGTTGAGAACGTCCAGCCTGTCTCATAAACCAAACAGGTGTATGTGACGTACTTTCTCCTTTTATAGCTTTTAAAATTGTATCGTTTTTGCTGCGCACCCTTGAGTCCCCCCACAATTGAATCATTCTTACCAATGATAGCATATTGCACTTAATTAAGTATTTTAATATGCTTAAATGTCACAAAAAAGACACACTACATTTGACTGTACCAAGTGGATAAAATTCTTTAATAAGATATCTCTTATTTACTAAAAGTTGGATAGATATTAAATTACATGACTAATATTAAATAATTTATGATTTTTCTTAATTTGTCATCTAAAAATAAATTACTTTTTTATACAAATTAATCAACTTTATTTGTATATAGAACAGTAGGCTCGTATAATAAATTTAAACAAAGGAGGAATGAGCCATGTATTTATATACATCTTATGGGACTTACCAATTTTTAAATCAAATTAAACTTAATCATCAAGAACGTAGTTTATTTCAATTTTCCACTAATGATTCCTCAATAATCTTAGAAGAGTCTGAGGGAAAATCAATCTTAAAACATCCTAGTTCATATCAAGTGATTGATAGCACAGGTGAATTTAACGAACATCATTTTTATAGTGCTATTTTTGTCCCTACATCTGAAGATCATCGTCAACAGCTAGAGAAAAAATTATTACACGTAGACGTACCTTTAAGTAATTTTGGTGGTTTTAAAAGCTATCGTTTATTAAAACCCACTGAGGGGTCTACCTACAAAATTTACTTTGGTTTTGCAAATCGAACAGCATATGAAGATTTCAAAGCTTCTGATATATTTAATGAAAACTTTTCAAAAGATGCATTGAGCCAATACTTTGGTGCTAGTGGTCAACATTCCAGCTACTTTGAAAGATATTTATATCCAATAGAAGATCATTAATTCGTCAATACAAATTATATATTCAAAAAATATGAACACAGTTATTTAGTCTACTTATAAATTATATGGAATGATGTTAAAAGACATTTCAACCGTTGATAGAGATTTATCAAATTTTAGGTTAATCTGTTGCCTGTAAAAGGAACTATACTAAGCAGAGTGATTGGTGTAGTGAGATAAAAATTTGATTAATTGTTATATCCATTAATTTTTTACATCTTTCAAATTGCATTTTCTAAAGAATTTCTAAGTGCATTTTTCTATTTATGGCAATTGTTTATACGACAAGATGCCTGTGACATTACACATGGTCATAGGCATCTTTTTGTATATAGTTAAATACTTTTACTTATTCTAATTTACATTGATTAAAACACCGATTTTATTCTATCTTTAATTTAGCCATGATGTATTACCTCTTAGCTATAGCTTTAATTAGATGGCATTTCATCCTCAAACTCATCTCAATTGATTATGTTTGTTGAATTAAAAAAACGGCAACCACCATATTTACTATGGAAGTTACCGAATGAATTATAGTTGTAATATAATCTCATTACACTAAAAAACAAAATGAAAGAGTTTTTGAACTGTTCCGTTTTCAATGATAATGAATAGTCCTAAACCAATATAGACTATTGACATTATCCACCTACTAAATCTTTCAATGACTTCACCTAGGCCAGGTATATTAGCCAATTTTTGAGCGGTAAAGACAAGAATAAAAATTAAGATTACAAATGTGATTAAAGTGATAACTAATTCATAATTATTTATGGTAGTGAAATATGGTACAAATAATCCTATATTATCTGCACCACAACTTGCTAATGTGACTACTGCTACAGATTTTGATAACTCAGATAATCCTTTTTTATTTAGTTCATCTTTAGCTCTTCTTTCCCCTTCACAATCATCGAATATAGCAACCTTAATTCCTAAATAAATTGGTATAAGACCAAGCAATCCTAAAATCCATTTATCTGGTACATAGTTAAGTACATAAGCAAAAAACAAACTTACAAAAATTAAAGTTAATGACCCTAGATATTGTCCAATATAAATATCTTTATACTGTTGATAATTGTTAGCTCTTGCAAAAAATATTAATAATATAACTAATAAATCAACCGCTGTAGCAATATACAGGATGGCGGCTGTCGTTATCGTTTCAAACATTCAATCCCTCTTTTGACTTTAATAAATTAAAATAAATTTTACTCTAACTAAATTTGATTTAGTCACGTAATAATGTTTCTTGATATTTTAATTTTTTAACTGCATTTCGAATGGTTAGCCAGCCTACTATAAAGAATAATACAGCAAAAAAGAATAATTCATGGTGTTTGATTACATAAACAATCGTAAATGTAATAGCGATTATAATCATCAAGCGATTTAAAAATTGCTGATATCCCGCAATAACTTTTGTATCAGATACAGGCCAAACTTGAGGCCATAAACCGTATGCTTGTTGCGTATAAAATTGAGACATTTGTAATAAAATAATATACATAAACAAACTACCGATAATTAATGAAACAACTGGTTGTGATAACCATACCATTAATATAATAGCGATAATAACTAATCTTAAAATAATAGAAAAAGCATCGCGTCCTCTGACAAAACTTCTTATAAATAAATATAAATACATCCGATTCTCATTAAATTTGGCACCTTTAGGAACGGGTAGTAAGAAATCAAGATAACTACGACGTACTGCTGATTCTCTTAGGTGTTTTACGTCTGTAAACATATTAACGAATTTATAATAATTTGTGTGATGTTGTTGTTCAATTGCAATCACTTTTTCCCAAGGAAGTAAATAGTGATCTGCTCTAGTCTTTAGGACTAAATAAATTACAAATAATATAATCATTATTAAAAAAGCTAAATAGTTATGAAATCTTAAAATCATGTAATGCGTTACTGCTAAAGGTATAAATAATAATATGTTGATAATGAACACATTTTTATTTAATTTAACCCATTGCCATTTGATGAGTAATACCAAATATGGATATAGCAATGTACTTATAGAAAATGCGATATAAAATCCATAATGATTGTGACTTAATTTATAAAACAATGGAAAGAATACGATTAGCAAAATGAACGGTAAACTGATTCTTGAAATATAACTATAAAACAGACTTGCATTAATATAATTTTTCATGTGTCTTTCAAAAGGTAGTAAGAAGATTTGGTCCGCTTCTTTTAAGAGTGTACGAATTGGGAATAATGAAACAACAGCTAATGCTATACTAGCAAATAGTGCATAGTCTATTTGGGGAGGAATGTGACTTAACCATTCGCCATATCCAAATATAAATGCTCCTAATAGTATAAGTAGAAAAACTGTAAAGTGACCATTAAATATAAATTTATTATAATAGTTTTTCTCCTTACGTATAGCTTGTTGTCGTTTTCTAAACAAAGTTAACGCCTCGTTATTCATAAGCACTACTACCTTGTGTGACATGGATGTAAATATCATCTAAAGTTTTATCTTTTAATCCTGTTTGTTCCCGTAACTCATCAAGATTACCAAATGCAACAATTTCACCTTTATCTAAAATAATAAATCTATCACAATACCTTTCGGCTGTAGCCAAAATATGTGTACTCATTAATACTGTTCGATTTTCATTTCTTTTTTCTACCATTAAATCTAACATAGACTGTATCCCCAAAGGATCTAAACCGAGGAAAGGTTCGTCAATAATATATAATTCTGGATCAACTATAAATGCACAAATAATCATCACTTTTTGTTTCATCCCTTTAGAAAAATGACTTGGAAATACTTTAAGTTCATTTTCTAATCTAAAAACTTTAAGTAATGGTTTAGCTCTACGCATAGCCTCTTCTCTACTTAATTGATAAGCCATCGCCGTCATTTCAATGTGCTCCTCTAAAGTTAGTTCATCATAGATGACTGGTGATTCAGGTATATAAGATAACTTTCTTCTATAATTTTCAATATCTTCATTAATTTTAATATTTGAAATTGATAATTTGCCTTCCATTGGATTAATCAATCCTAGCATATGTTTAATTGTAGTACTTTTCCCAGCACCATTTAGACCTATTAAACCTACAATTTCACCTTTTTCTAATTCAAAATTCAAATCTTTAATTACAGGTTTTTTTCCATATCCCCCTGTAAGATGTTCAACTTTTACTGTCATAAGGCACCTCCATTGACTTTATTGTATCAAAAAAAATTATATAGACCTAAAAATAATCTTTACAATGATGTAGTTTTAAAAAATGAATGATATAATATGAACAAACATTTGTAGAGGAGTGTCATTATTATGTCAGAAACGATATTCAGTAAAATTATTTCAGGTGAGATTCCTAGTTTTAAGATATATGAAAATGATTATGTTTATGCATTCCTTGATATATCTCAAGTTTCAAAAGGACATACGCTATTAGTACCTAAAAAACCTTCAGCAAATATATTTGAAACTGATGAAGAAACAATGAAACATATAGGGGTTGCTTTACCTAAAGTAGCAAATGCAATTAAAAACGCATTTCACCCTGACGGCTTAAACATTATTCAAAATAATGGTGAATATGCCGATCAATCAGTATTTCACATTCATTTCCATTTAATACCGAGATATGAAAATGATATAGACGGATTTGGCTATAAATGGGAAACACATGAAGATGTAATCGATGATGAAACTAAACAAAAAATAGCAACACAAATTCAAGCACAAATATCTTAATCATGCATATTTCTTGTTATACTGGGTATGAAATAACTATTACAATTATCCGACAAATAAAGTGAGGAGAATCATAATGAAAGTCTCAAGAATATTATTTGGTTTAGGTGTAGGTGCTGTTGCAGGATTTGCAGTTGCTTTAAGACATCGTGATAACCAAAGCGTAAAAAATCATACGATTGATGCTAGTCAACCCACTGGAGCTCAATCAGAATTACAACGTGAAATAGAGAATATGAAACAATCCTTCAATGATATTCTTAATTACGGTTCACAAATCAAGAATGAAAGTATTGAATTTGGAAGTTCAATTGGCGAAGAGTTTAAAGGATTGATTGGTAATTTTAAATCTGATATTAATCCAAACATCGAAAAATTACAAAGCCACATTGAAAATTTACAAAATCGTGGCGAAGATATTAGTAATAACCTTTCAAACGATAAGTAGTTTAAAACTATGGCAACTAAGCCATAGTTTTTTTACTTCTAAATCTTAGATAGTTTAAACTTTTCACTCAGTAAAACCAACAAATATCAGCAATATCTATTGACTATTGAGCAAAAGACATAGATAATACGTAACGAATATTAACATAGAGAAGAGGCATATATTATGTTTTTATGTACTCGGCAAATCGATATACATGCACGGTTCGGTATTCAAAGAATTGCATTTTTAAGTTTAGTTGCGACAATATTTACATTTTTAGTTAGTTATGAAGTGATGTATTATTTTTTAGATACACCACTCTCAGATAGACATTTTTTTGTACTTATAGTGTTTATATTGCTCATGTACCCTATTCATAAAATAGTACATCTTTTATTCTTTTTGCCTTATTATAAATCTTTTAAAATCCATAAATTATCTAGTAAGAAATGGGTACCATATTTTAATACTTATGTTAATACGCCTGTTCACAAAATTTATTTTTGTATTAATCTCATTCTACCCATCTTTTTCCTATCTGGTATATTTATAATGCTAAGTATATATTTACCTCAATATGGACATTATTTTATGTTTTTATTATCACTTAACATAGGCTGTTCAATGATGGATATTTTATATTTAAAGATACTTCTATTTTCAAATGATGGACATTATGTCGAAGAACATCAATCAGGTCTTCATATTTTAAACAAGGTAGACAATCCTTATATACAACACTGATTTTTTAAATCCTTTACAAAGAATAGATGCAACATTCTTTATATTTATAAATAAAATATGCATAATTAAATCGCTATCAATTATGTAGTTACACCCCCCTTTCCTTGTCATACTATAGTCTGAGGAAAGGGGTTTCTAATTGGTTGATGATTAATAATATGTTATATTTACGATGATTAATACATAAAGGAGCTATCAACTTATGAAATTAATGAATAAAATTATCGTACCTGTAACAGCAAGTGCACTTTTGTTAGGTGCCTGTGGTTCAAATGCAACTGAATCGAAGGATAACACACTTATTTCTTCTAAAGCTGGTGATGTTAAAGTTGCTGACGTAATGAAAAAAATGGGCAAAGAACAAATTGCTAACACATCTTTTAGCATTGTATTAAACAAAGTTTTAGCAGATAAATATAAAGATAAAGTAGATACAAAAGATATTGATAAAGATATTAAAAAAGAAGAGAAACAATACGGCGGTAAAGATCAATTTGAAAGCATGTTAAAACAACAAGGTATGTCACTTGATGATTATAAAGAACAGAAGAAATTATCAGCTTATCAGAAACAATTGTTACTAGATAAAGTTAATGTATCAGATAAAGAAATCAAAGAAAACTCTAAAAAAACATCACACATTTTAATTAAAGTTAAATCTAAATCTAGCGATAAAGAAGGTTTATCAGATAAAAAAGCGAAAGAAAAAGCTGAAAAAATTCAAAAAGAAGTGGAAAAGAATCCAAATAAGTTTGGAGAAATAGCAAAAAAAGAATCAATGGACAGTTCTTCAGCTAAGAAAGATGGTTCATTAGGTTATGTGATTAAAGGTCAAATGGTAGATAGCTTCGAAAAAGCACTATTTAAATTAAAAGAAGGAGAAGTTTCTAAAGTCGTAAAAACAGACTATGGCTATCACATTATAAAAGCAGATAAAGAAACTGATTTTAATAGTGAAAAATCAAATATCAAACAAAAATTAATCGAAGAAAAGGTACAGAAGAAACCTAAATTATTAACTGATGCATACAAAGAATTATTAAAAGAGTATAAAGTAGACTACAAAGATAGAGATATTAAAAAAGCAATTGAGGATTCTATTCTTGATCCAGATAAAATCAAACAACAACAGCAACAACAATCACAAGGTGGTTCTGGATTAACTAATTCAGGTTCTTAATTCCTTTCAAACTTGATTGTCCTTAATTGAAATATTCATCACTCATGTTATAATATACTTAACAAAGATATCTATCATATATGCACTAACCCCCTTACTATGCCAGTAGTAAGGGGGTTTTTAGTGTGGCTAAATTTAAAAAATGTCGCCTATCGATGTTTGTCATTACGTTGACGTAGCCAATGCGTAAACAACGCAACTATACAACCACTAATAACAGTGGTGATGATGTGTACAAAGATATCTAAAATCATATATGCACCTCCTTCCCTTCATCATACGACGCCTGAGAAGTAAAGTTAGGCGACTAATTTATTATAACATGTTGTTTAAAAAACATTAAAAAAGTACAAAGACTCTAAGAATAGATACTTCTTTAAAATTATCTATTCATTAAAAGTAACTTTGTACTATTGAACCTGAATTTAATCAAGTGTTGTTGGATTATAAAATTGTCTATTTTCTAAACCAAAAATTCTTTCTGTAAATTGACCTTTTTCTGTTTTTTTGAAAGCTTTATCAAACATGTTCATTTTAGCATCAATATTATCTATAAAGTAAAGTATTTCAGCTTCCTTTAAATGAGGCAATTTAGGCGATCCAAACTCCATTTTACCATGATGCGCTAAAATCATATGTCTAAGTAACATAACCTCTTCTCCATCAATGCCTAACTCTTTGGCTGTTTCAGCAACTTCATCACTTGCTATAGAGATATGACCAAGTAAATTTCCTTCAACAGTATAGGTCGTCGCCACTGGACCACTCAATTCTCTTACTTTACCTAAATCATGCAAAATGATAGCACTATATAATAGACTTCTATTCAACAGAGGATAAATATCACATACAGATTTTGCTATACGCAACATTGTTAAAACATGATAACTCAATCCACTCGCGAAATTATGATGATGAGAACTAGCTGCTGGATAAGTGAAAAAACGATCTTGATACTTTTTAATTAAATGTCTAGTAATGCGTTGTAAGTTAGCATTTTCAATATCTAACATAAAATGCGATAATTCCTCTTGTATTTCTGTAGGTGACATTGGCGCACCGTCAACAAAGTCTTTAGTTGACACTTTGTCTTCAGCTTGTGCAAGACGTATTTGATGTATTTTCATCTGTTTGCGTCCACGATAATTGATGATATCACCTTTGACATGAACTATTGTTTCTGGTTTTAAAGTTTGCATATCATCTTTCGTAGCAGTCCATAATTTAGCTTCAATATCACCACTTTTATCTTGCAGAAATAGTGTCATGTAATCTTTACCCTGAGCTGTAACACCTTGAGTTGCACGATGGATCAAGAAAAAATGATCCACTGAGTCGCCGGGATTTAATTTTTCTACATTTCTCATTTTTTCCCGCCTT
Source organism: Staphylococcus epidermidis (assembly GCF_006742205.1). NCBI lineage: Bacteria > Bacillati > Bacillota > Bacilli > Caryophanales > Staphylococcaceae > Staphylococcus > Staphylococcus epidermidis. The sequence goes on along the minus strand of NZ_AP019721.1, from coordinate 1,002,891 downwards.
CCTGTAATTTATTTAAAGTTAATACTTCTTTAGCCGGTATGACATGATCTTTTGTACAAGTAAAATAAAGTATTTGATAATGTTCTGATAGTTCTCTCAAATATTTCAACATACGTTCTTTACGATATTTATCAAAATGAACAAATGCATCATCTACAATCACTGGGAATGGATAATACGGTTTTAATACTTTAATAAGACTAATACGTAAAGCCACATATAATAATTCTTTTGTAGATTGACTCAACTCAACTGGCTCAAATACTTGTCCGTTAGAATGCTTTACATGTATTTTATGATTTTCAGTATAATGAATCATATTGTAAGTACCATTTGTTAAATTTTTAAAAATAGATACAGCTTCATTAATCACTTGTGGTAGACGCTTATCTTTTATTTGCTTGATATGTTCTTCCACTAAAGCTTGCATATAACTTAAGCTTGCCCAATCCTTAGCAATATCGTTAAGTCTATTTTTTAAGCTATAATATTCATGTCTTAATTGTGCTAAAGTTCTATCTGTTTCCATATGATTAATCTGAGCATTTAAATCACTAACTTCTGCTTGCATTTCTAAAAATTGATCATTGTAATCGTCAACTTGTTTAGCCAATCTATGATCTTCTTCTTCTAGTTGAGCAGTAGTTTTCTCACTTAATTGCGAACTCATTTCATAAGTGTAATTTTGATTTTCTAAATATTGATTTAAATCATTAAATCGATTTAAATCACTTTGATATGTTTCAAAATGATGATGATGTGTATAATAATCTTCTTCATTATCTACATCAACATAATCAAATAATTGCTTAATCATTTGATTCGTTTCACTTAAGCGTGACTTCAATTGCTTTAATTCATTATTGAGTAATTGCGTTTCAGTTTGATTTTTATTCCAAGCCTCATTTTGTTCTTCTGCATTTTTTAACCACTGTTTCACATCATGGAAGAAAGACATCTGATTAAATAGTTTTAAATGTGGTTCAGTTACAGATTGTGCACGTTCATAAAAGTGATTGATATCTTTTAGCAGATTATTGCGTTGTTGATTTAAATCAATAATGTATTTATCATGCGCTTTAATTTGACCAATGGTTGAGATACTTTCAACCACTAATTCATCAGAAAGTTTTTCTGATAAACGTAACTCTTTTTTTATTTCAATAATGCTATGTTTTAAACTATCTAATCGCTCATTTGCAGTCGTTAATGATTGATTGATATATTGATGTTTTTCTTCAAGTATTTTTTTATTTTTTTTAGCATGACGCCATTGTTCACGAACTTGTTGTTGATATTCTAAATCGAAGTCAAGATTATATTCTTTTTCAAGTTGCGTGAGTTGGTTTTCTAAATCATTAATTTCCTGACTTATTGCTGTGCTATAATCTACTGCTTTAGATCTAGAAAAAATGATACCTACTACAAAAATCACAGTTAATAGAGCAAATATTATACCAAAAATAAGATTTGCAGTGAAAAAAGAAAAAATAGAAAGTGCTGCTGATAGAATAGTCAAAACAATAAATCCTATTCTCAAAAACTTTTGTCTTTTATTTTTTTGTGTTTGTTCTTCTTCAAAAGTTTCTTTTAACTTTTCATACAAGTTCTCTTTTTCATGTAATTCTAAAACTTGTTGTGTATATTCCTTTTTCTTTTCAAAGGTTTCGTCAGGAACAAGCTCATTCTCAACTTGATTAATCTCATTAGAATTAGAGTTTCTTTCAATTTTATTTTCTTCAAGTCCACGTTCTAACTGATTGATATAAGCAATTTGTTCTTGCTTGCCTAATACTAAATCACTCATATGACTTTTCATCGCTTCAGTACTGTCTGTGTCGTAAAACACTTCTTGCCAACCTATATTAGATTGAAGAGCTTCTAGTTCACGTTGCTTATCAGCAATATCTTTCTCTATTGAACGTAACTCAAATTCTTTTTGTTTAATTTCAGTCTCTTGTTGATAAAGGCTATTAAACGAATCAATATACTTTTGGTCTACTGGATTGATGGACTCCGCCTCTTTATTTAATATGCTTAATCTTTCTTCTCGCAAACTTTTATCTCGTTCAAGTGATTGTTTGTGAGATTTAGCAGTTTCGTATCTATCTATCCCTTTTTCAGGAAAATTTATAGGCTCTATATTAAGCGACTGTTCTAACCTTTTCCATTCTTGTGTTTGATCGTGTAGAGCAACCTCTTTTTGTTTTTGCTCATGCATTTTTGATAATTGATTTAAATTTTGCTTCAAATTTTCTAGTCTTCTTGATGATTTATCTTTATCGTCTACAAGTCGATGATATGTATCAAGTTTACTTTCTTCATTTCGAATTTGATTTTCTAATTGTTTAAGTTGCTCAATTTGTTGATTAATAATTGGATTTTTTCCAGATTTTTTATATAATTCTTCTTTCTTTTGTCCAATTCTATCTCTCATACTTGTAAATTCAGTTGATCCAAGTGCACCTGCTTCTAATAAATAATCTTGTAGTTGCTCTTCATCTAGATTTTTATGAATATCTTGAAGACCTAAAACATCAAAAGAGAATATACCTTGATATGTTTTCTTTGAAATGTAATTAAGTTTTTTATTTAGCCAAACTTCATCTCGAATAGTACCATCTTTAAGATAAATTTTGACATCTCCATGAGCACTTCCCTTGATTCTCTCAACCTCTGCTTCAATGCCATCGTCGAAAATGAGTGATAATTTCCCACCATATTGATTACCTAATCTTGGTTCTAAACGTGGTTCTTTGGACTTTTTAGTAGGAAATCCGAACAAAATAGAGTGAATAAATGCTTGAATAGTAGATTTACCAGCTTCATTCTCACCAAATATCTCAGTAAATTGACGATTAAATTCAATTTTACGTTGAACAAATTGGCCATATCCGTATATTTCTAATGATTTAATTATCATTTTGTTCACCTCTCATTTCATCCTTTAAAAGTCTTTCTGCATGATTGACTAACTCAACTTTATCAAATTCATTATAGTCATCTAAAAACTTAGAAGCCCTTGGATTAAGATATAAATCAGTCATTGCCGAATCAAAAAGTGACGCATCATCAAGTAATTCTGGTGAAAACTCTTTAACTATTGGCATTTCGTCATTTTGAACATATTGAAGATTTAAATCTTCAATAAAAACAAATTGATTTTCGTTTTCTTCGAACTCAGTAATCATTTCTTTTAATTGAATTAAATCTTGTGGTGCAATAATGTCTTCACTATTAATGCGTACGTTCAATCTATAAAATGATTTCCCTTCAGTTCTTACTTTATCTTTAAAAGATTGAATAACATCATAAAGTCCTTGTTTAGATGTATGATCAGTTTCAATTGTAGCTTCTTCAAATTTAATAAATTGAGTAGGATAAAATTGTGTAGTGAGTTTAAGATGATCACCTTCGACCAATAGACAACCTTTTTCTCCTAATTCATTGAAATGTCTTCCTTGGATATTACCTGGATAGTTAATGACTGGCATGTCACTTAACTGTTCACGTTGGTGTATATGTCCTAATGCCCAGTAGTGGTATAAACGTTGATTTAAGTCTTCTAACCTAAATTCAGTATAACGGTCTTTCACCGAAGATTTACTATAAGTTCCATGTAATACACCAATATGTATGCCCTTCTGACCTTGACTTGATGGGTATGCGTCTATTTTATTTTCATAACTCGCATCATTTTGATAGCTGAATCCATGAATATAAATTGTTTCTCCTGATTTAGTGATAGCTTGATATGTCTCTACTTGATTTGAAAATACGGATACGTTATTAGGCCACTGACTTGTTATTTTAGAAGTAAGAGGATCGTGGTTGCCATGGCAAATATAAACAAATATTTGTTCTTTTCTTAATCTTTCAAATTGTTCATTTAAAAAGACTTCAGCACGCAATGTACGATTCTCACTATCAAATAAATCACCTGCTATAATAATAAAATCGACTTCCTGTTTTAAAGCTAAGTCGACTATGTTTTTAAAACTTTCATATGCACTCTTTTGGACATCTTCAAAAATATTTGGACTAAGATAACTTTTAGATTTGAAAGGACTGTCCAAATGCAAATCAGCACAGTGTATAAATTTAACCATAAGTTTGATTCTCCTTAGAATATCTGCAAAGTTAATTGAAAAAATGTACAAGATTGTTTATACATTAATGTGATGCATAAAGTATATAAACTAAAATTTTACAGTATGAATGATGAGAAATAACTTTACCTTATATTCTTTCATTTTACCATATCTGTTTGTTGACAGTCGATGAAGAATCCATGGATTTAAAAATAATAAAATATAAATAAGAAAGCCTGGAACAATTATTATGTCCCAGGCTCAATCAAAGTAGATATTGATTAACTATTAGTCAGCGTAAATTTCATCTAAAGGTTTTACGATGATTTGATTAATTTCTTGGAATACTTGGCTCATTTTTTGCTCAGCATTCATTAATTCAGAAATATTTTCATCTTTTTCTATAGCTTGAGCTTGTTCTTGAGCTTTTTGTAAATCTTCTTCAGGAATTTCTTCCCCTTGCATTTGTTTTTGTTGGAAGCTCATTTGAGTTTCACGGAATTCATCAAATAATTTTTTTGATTCTTCGTTTTCTTTTACTTTAGCAAATGCATCTTTAATAGCTTTATATTCATCACTATCTCTTAAAGCTTGTTCTAATTGATTTGCATAATCATATAAATTTACTGCCATAAGTCTTTGCACTCCTTTGAGTTAATTTGTGTTTTTAACCACTCACAGAATACTTTAACATATCTGTCACCATTAGACAAAGATTGCAATCACTCCTTGGAAAAATCCAATGATACCTCCTAATATAAACCCTAATGTCATGATTAATTTTAATTCTTTGTTGGCAATATCAATAATTAGATTTTCAATATACTTTAAGTCAAATGTATTAATCTGTTCTTCAACTAATTGACGTAAATTAATCTTTTTCATAATGTTTGTTAAATGTTTTGAAGTACCTTTAATAATAAAATCAGTCATACGTTTTGATGTATCATCTTCTAGGAATTGAATAAACTGCGGAACAACTTGTTTGATAGGTCTCTCTGTTTTATCTTTTAGATTTAAATAAGTTTTTAATTCATTAAGTACTAATTGACTATAATTTTTAAATTGTTGTTCTTTAATGATCTCATCTAAGTTCTTATCTTTAAATGTTTCATACTCATCATTTAATACTTTAGTAATTATTTTTTGAGATTGAGGATGTTGAGTTAGTCTAATCAACTCATGTTGAATTCTGTCAGCAATGCTTTCTTTTGTCATAAACATTTGTAGTAAACCAATGATGCGTCCCTTTTCATTGAAAAATGTGTCTAACATTTCATAAATATCACGTTCACCTTTTTCAGAACTTAAATAATTTCTAGCCCTTTCACATAGGAAGTCAGTAATATATTCTATTTGACCTTTACATTGATCTAAGAAAGACTGAGGTAATATTTCACTTAACTTTCTATATTTATTTGACTCATACCAAAAGTTTAGTTTATTTAGAAATTTAGTAGTCAATTTATAATCTACCAACTCATTAACATCTATCCCTAAAAATCCAGCTATTTTTTTTATTGTCACATCATCATTTTTTAATTTACTTATTTGTTTATGGATTAATTGCTGTATCATATTTCTCGATTGCGGTTGATTTAACTTCTGTCGAATTAGTTCTTCAGTAATAAGATGTTCCTCAATAACTTGTCCAATTTTTCTGGCGATTTCCTCACGACGTTTTGGGATCAAACCTGGTGTGAATGGAATACGAAACCTAAAAATATAATACGGTTTAAATGGATGAAATAACATTTTAATTGCAATCATATTAGTTACTCCACCAATTATTGCTCCTAAAATTATCATAAAAACTACTAATAATATGGTATGCATCATATAAACTCCCTTTAAATAGAAAATGTTTCAAAACTATTTCATTTTACTCACTTATAAAAAAACGATGAAACCAAAAAGTTGTCTCATCGTCTAACACTTATGCTCCTATATTTTTTATGATATTAGATCAAAGTGATTCAATCATAAAATGATTCTTCTATCACTTATGTATTTATGTTTATACGTGTATTAATTCTTCTTTAGCATTTCTATTGAAGTAAGTTTCAGCTTCCCTCATTTTTGAAGTACCAAAGATTGGCTGTTTTTCATTATTGAGAACACGATAAATGTTACTTACTTTATTACTTTGTAAAATGAAACCATTACGTGTATCAATAGTATTCCAGTAAATATCACTTGTTGTTGAGTGATTTGGATAAGCACAATGGTTTCTAGAAATTGTTTGTACAATTTCGAGCGGATCACAACCGAATGTACTATTTAATACATCTGAATCTCTGAATAAAGCACAAATTGATACGCATGTAGTCCAGTTTGGTAGAACTCTTTCTTTTTCAATTTGAACCAATGTTTTTTTGGAAAGTCCAATGGTTTGTGCCATTGTATCTTGAGTATAGCCTGCTTCTATACGGACCATCTTAAATTTTGTTTGAATTAAATCTGTGAAACTCTGTCTATCCATTCTATTTATCTACCTTTCTCATTGGAAATATTTTATCCGGACACAAGAAATTGCAATAATACACATTTCTTGAAACACAAATTACATCTTAATATATTTTCAATAAAAATAAAAGAGTAAATACGTTTTTGAGTCTATTTTTATAATAGGCATAATTATCAAAATAATTAGACAGTGATATTAATCTACAAGCAGAAATTTAATTGCTGTAAGTGCTATTGGCTAAAACTCAACTTAACACAATTACACTCATAAAAATCAATGTAATTTTTAAATCAATTTATTTTCCATTGCATAAATAGCGGCTTGAGTTCTATCGGAGACTTCTAGTTTGCTAAAAATATGACTCACATGTGTTTTTACTGTCTTTTCTGATACAAACAATGCTCTTGCAATTTCTTTATTTGTTTTACCTTTAACCATTTCCTTAAGCACTTCTTTTTCACGTTTAGATAACTTATTCGTATAATGCGGTTTTTTTGATACGGCCTTAATCACGCTTTTAGCTTGAGGATGTATGATACGTTCACCTTGCAAAACTTTATGAATTGTCTCAATTAACTTTTGAGGTTCAACATCTTTCATTTCATACCCATCAGCTCCTTTATCAATAGCTGAAATAACATGTTCATCATCTACATAGCTCGTAAGTACTAATACTTTGATTTCAGGATATTGTTGTTTGAGTATTTCAGTAATTTCTATACCATTCATCTCTGGCATTACTAAGTCTAAAAGCACGATGTCCGGTCTTTCATTGTTTTTTAAATAAGATAAAAATGTTGCGCCATCTTTAAAACCCTTTAAAACTGATAAATCATCTACAGTTGATAATAAAAACTCTAAACCTTGCCTTACAATATAGTGATCATCGACGAGAATGACTTTATGCATAAGGATGCTCCTTTAACTTCAATGGAATTTTAATATAAATCCGAGTGCCCTGATTTATTTTTGATTCTATAGTAACTTTACCGTTCAAATACTGTGTACGTTGCTTTATGTTTTTTAAACCATTAAATAAAAACGTATTAATTGATTGCGTGTCAAAACCTTGACCGTTATCTCTAATATCTACCTCAAGATAATCAACATTTTGTGATAAATCAAGATAAACTTTGTTAGTTTTAGCGTGCTTAATAACATTATTCATTGCTTCCTGAATAATTCTGTATACATTTTCTTCGATATCATTAGATAAATCTATTAGTCCATTAATAGTAACTTTCAAATCTAATCCTAACATTTTACTATAATAGTGTAATGCATGAATTAAGCCTTGTTCTAATCCAACTGGTTTTAGTTGCCAAATCAGTGCTCTCATTTCATTTACTGCATTTTGACTTGTTTCCTCAATAGTCTTAAAAGCTCTTTGCGCTTGCTCGTCAGTAGTTATCCCTTTTGCAGCGTGAGCCGTTAATTTTAAAGAAAATAACATTTGATTTACTGAATCATGTAAGTCTCTAGCTAGTCGATTACGTTCATTAATTTTGGCATTTTCTTTTTCTTTATTAGTTAGCTGAATTCTCTTTATAGCTGAACCAATTTGAAATGCTACAGATTCTAATAGTTCTAAGTCTTCTTCACTATAATGTTCTTTGTTAGGAGATGCTACGTTAAGCAAACCGAATCTTTCGCTCCCAGACTGCAATGGAACAGTAGCATGATGAGTAATATGATTCGTTTCTTTATCATAAGCATGATTAGCTAAATTGATTCTAGAACAATTTATTATATTAGAAGCTTTAGTTAATTTATGATTTTGATATGCTTGCACACACCAACAAGAACCATTTGTCAAATAGTAACAATGGTTTTTAGATAAAGCTTCAGGTAAATCTACAGAGGAAACTAAATCATGGTGCCCCTCTTCATCAATATAGAAAATCCAACCAGTTGAAAAGTCGCTCCCATTTATAAGTAAACGCAAAGCTCCTTGCATCATGCTATATATTTCAGTTTCTTCATTTAGAAATTCGGCTATTTCCTTAAGTAATGCAAGTCTAGTTGGTTTCTCCATTTTATCCCCTCAAATTTAGCATTTTATCATTATTATACATCTCATTCTTTGTTTTTAAAAACTCACAATGTCGATGTTATTAAAACTTTCAAAATAAAACAAGTTATAGAGTCGTGCAAATATATGATATGATAGAACTGAGTTTATAGGAGGAAAAAATGAAATTTACAATACCTAAACAATTTAACGATTATACATTGAGAGAGATTTTCCAATATTTAAAATTACCTAAAAAAGACTTACATCAACTGAATATGTCTAAAGAAATTTTAATTAATAAAGAGTACGGTACATTATTAAATAATGTTAAAACTGGTGATCATGTTGAGATACCAACCCCTAATGAAGTAAGTAATTATTTACCAAGTTATCGATATGCTCAAATTTATTACGAGGATGATGACTTGGCCATTGTCATGAAACCAAAAGGTGTTAAAACGCATCCCAATGATTTAAAAGAGAGCAACACACTTATGAACCATGTGATTTACACTGTTGATAGTGAATATGTTGAGCCCATACATCGACTAGATCAAGAAACAGTAGGTTTATTGATAGTTGCTAAAAATCCGCTTATGAAAAAAATCTTAGACCGAATGTTAGAATATAATGAAATTACGCGTATATATAAAGCAAATGTCAAAGCGTTGTTACCTATTAAGCCACAAACGATAGATATGCCTATTGGTAAAGATAAATTTCATTCAAACAAACGAAGAATTTCCAACACAGGTCAACGTGCAATCACTCACATTATTAACTCTAAAATGATTAAAGAAGGTGTATGTCAACTCGACATTAAACTAGATACAGGTCGAACACACCAAATTCGTGTGCACCTTGCTGAGATTGGCCATCCAGTTATTGGGGATCCACTTTATGGAACTTCAACATTACGACAATTAGAGCTAAATAGTCATCAAATTGAATTTACTCATCCACTGACTCAAGAAATTATTTCTGTAAGTCTAGATGATAAATAGCAATATGTCGATGTTATCATTAACATTAAGTTAAATATCGAATTAAAAACTATATTATTTTAACTATTAATTAATGAAATAGGACAGAATGTTTTATTAAAAAAGTCAACATAACACCTAATTTCATCTTTCTCATTGCCAAACTACTAATATAGAGGCTGGGGCATAATTCCTAGCAAAATAGCCAGTAAATGAGTTTTTTATAAATTCATTTACTGGCTTGTTTATTTACAATAATTCGTATTGTTGGGTCGCTTTCTTAGGGGACAGCTTCAGCTTGTAGTCTTCAGCTTGTCCTGTTCCCTCAAGAGTCTCGCCAAAATACTTTGTTTTTATATGCAATTTTTATAATCTAGAAAATCAATGTGGGTCTACCATATCTTCTGGTTTTATCCACTCTTCAAATTGTGATTCAGTTACATATCCACTTTCTATTGCAGATTCTTTTAAAGTAAGTCCTTCTTTGTGTGCCTTTTTAGCTATTTGAGCTGCTTTCTCATATCCAATATGAGGGTTCAGTGCCGTAACTAGCATTAATGATTGATTTAAATAATTATTAATATTTTCTTCTATCGGTTGAATACCAATTGCACAGTTTTTATTAAAGGTATTCATTCCATCTGCTAATAAGTAAATAGATTGTAAAGTGTTATGCATAATTACCGGTTTAAATACATTTAGTTCAAAATTACCTTGAGAACTTGCGATACCTACCGTCGTATCATTCCCCATGACTTGTACTGCTACCATAGTTAACATTTCACATTGTGTTGGATTTACTTTTCCTGGCATAATAGAAGATCCAGGTTCATTTTCTGGAATTGAAATCTCAGCAAGACCTGCACGCGGTCCAGAGGCTAGCCATCTAATATCATTTGCAATTTTCATTAAATCTGTCGCTAGCGCTTTTAATGTTCCATGTAATTGTACAATTTCATCATGAGAAGTTAAAGCATGAAATTTGTTTTCAGATGATACGAAAGCATACCCTGTGTTTTGGGAAATATATTTGGCTACTTTATGACCAAATTCTGGATGAGCATTAATTCCCGTTCCTACTGCAGTTCCACCAATTGCTAAATTTAAAATATGCTTTTTTGATTCTGATAGTAATTGCTCACATTTTTCTAACATATAGCGCCAACCACTTATCTCTTGACCTAGTTTAATAGGCGTTGCATCTTGCAAATGTGTGCGTCCAATTTTAATGATTGATTGATATTGGTCTTCTTTTTCTTTAAAAGTTTGACGTAAATGGTTAAGTGCTGGCTCTAACTTAGTTTCAACTTCATGGAACAATGCGACATGCATAGCTGTAGGAAATGTATCATTTGAACTTTGAGATTTATTTACATCATCATTTGGATGGATAGTTTCCTTACTTCCATGTTTCTTAAGGTATTCATTAGCTACATAGCTTACGACTTCATTTACATTCATATTGCTTTGAGTACCACTACCTGTTTGCCAAATCACAAGTGGAAAATGATTATCTAGTTCTCCATTTAAAATACGATCACAAGCATAAACGATGGCGTTCTTTTTTTCATCACTCAATTTTCCTAATTCATGATTTGCTAAGGCTGCACCTCTTTTTAGTTGAGCAAATCCGTAAATGACTTGTATAGGCATATGCTCTTTGCCGACTGGAAAATTTCGTTTACTTCTTTCAGTCTGTGCACCCCAATATTTGTCTTCTGGTACTTCAATTTCTCCAAATGTATCATGTTCAATTCTGACTGACATTTATATCGCTCCCCCTATTGTTCTTTGTTTAATTGTAGTATAGCACTATTTAAATTGTATGAGCAATGTTGAAATAAACCGTTTACATTTAAAAGAAAATTTTTCCTATTAAAATAAAAATGAGTCCTAAATGATTTTTTTCATGTTCATTTATGACTCATATATTAAATTATTTCTTACTTATTTAATTCTTAGATTGCTGATATTTTGCTTTAGTAGCCTGAACAATAGCAATTGCAGTTAAAACAAATAGTATCACGCCTATAGTGAGAGTAACAGGACTTATACTTACTAAAACACCTAAAAATCCTGGTAATTCATTATAAAAATCATCCAAGGTGTATGTCAAAACTCCCGTTATTAATAGACAACAAATCACACTGATCACCACACCAGACTGATTACTTTTTATAAATGTATGTACATTGACATTATCAATAAGACCTTTTGATAAATTAAGCTGAAGTTGTACAATTTTGAACAGTAGTGGCAAGTATAAAGCGCCTAAAGCAAGTGGAAAACCTTTTATAGATATCAAACTCACTATAACAGTAACTATGACAAAGTGAATCCAGTATTTTCTTAACATTTAATTAATCTCCTTGTGTTAATGACTGTAAGTATCATATCATAACCAATCAAAAGGAGTGAATATTTTTACAACAAATCATGTGAAAGATAATACAATGCAAAAATCCAATAACTTAACATACTGATAAGTTACTGGATTTTTATGAAATCTATTTACTGTTTTTTTAAATCTGAACGAACTTCGTTATCATGAGATTGATTTAATTTTTCTTCATCATTTTCCTGTGAAATCTGTTCCATTTCTTTTCCTAATTCTTTTAAATCATCTAAGTCGGTAACCATAGCATTTTCTTCTTCATGATAATTTAATTTGGAATCTTTTTTGTTCGCCATCATTTATCCCTCACAAACTTATTTTATGCAAAACGTGCAGTGAAGTACTCTTTTACGTCTTCAGGTAAGCCTGCAGCCGCTTCTTTATCTAAGATAACATTGACCATACGGTGTGCTTTTAAATCCGATGGTTCAAAACTAGTCTTACCATTTTCACGGTAAAGTTTTTCTACCATATCGCGTTTATTAGCACCAGTAATAACTAAGAAAATTTCTCTAGCTTCCATCAAACCTTGACGAACGCTAATGTCAAGTTTACCATTTTCATCAATCGTAAGGACTTGCATTGTCAGTTTGCCTTTATTTTCTTTAGTCTTAATCTTATCTGAGATAAAGTCAATTGCATCATTTTCGTAAGAAATGGAATAAATTTGGCCTGTTGGCACACCCAAAGCCTCATAATAAGAATGATTATCATCATAATCTAAAATATTTATTTGACTGAAATCAACTGTATGATTTTCTACATTTTTCTTAAGTTCATCAAACACTGGTGCATGTTCTTTGCTCAAATGAAATCCTGCAATAGTAGTTGGATTATTATTAAACTGCTTACGTAGAATATCTGCAGTATATTCTGCTACTTTTTCACTATTATCAAATACTTTAAAATTCATTGCCATGTTAACTACACTCCTCTAAGTTTGCTCTTTTATTTAAGTCGATTTAATTTAAAGTATACCCTTTGTATTAATTATCAAACTATTATTTTTTATTGGCTCACAATTAATATAACATTTCTTGGGTTTATCTTGCATTTACTTTATCTATTAGCGTTAATTATGAAAGGTTAGGATAATCTTGTTGTCTCAAAGCTTCGTAAATCAGTAAAGCAGCAGTATTAGAAAGATTAAGAGAGCGTATATTGTCACTCATTGGAATTCTTAAAGCTGTTTTTGCATATTTCTCCTTAACCCATTCAGGAAGACCAGTAGTTTCTTTACCAAAGATAAAATAATAATCCTCATTAGTATTAGAAAAATTAAAATCGCTGTAGGTCTGTTTACCAAATTTTGTTAATAAATAGTAATGACCTTCTGTATTAGCAAAAAATTCCTCAATACTATCGTGATATGTAATATTAACATGCTCCCAATAATCAAGTCCTGCACGTTTTAACATTTTGTCTTCCGTACTAAAGCCGAGTGGTTTAATTAGATGAAGATGGGTTAAAGTACCCGCACAAGTACGTGCAATATTTCCTGTATTTGCTGGTATTTCTGGTTGATATAGTACAATATGATTTGTCATTTTTGTTCTCTCCTCATTTGCAAACCTTTTTTCATTTCGAGCTGCACTTCTTCAATCTCATTTTCATAATGCTCATCAATAAAAGATATAGCATCATCCTCTAAAATTTGTCCAATTGCCCAATATGCAGTACCTCTAATCATAGGTCTTGGATCATTTAATGCAACTTCTTTTAGTTCTGGTATAGCACTTTCTTCTTTAAAATGTGCCAAAGCTATAATAGCATTTCTTTGTATTGGTTTTTTACCTCTCCAAGCACCTGCCAAATGCCCATATGTACTTTTAAATTTCTTGTTGCTCATTTGAAGTAAAGGTACAAGACGTGGTTTCAAAATTTCAGGTTCCAAGACAATATCATCATGCTGAGTATTAATACCACGATTTTTAGGACAAACTTGTTGACATGTATCACACCCATATAATCTATTTCCAATTTTATATCGATATTCATCTTGAAGATAACCTTTAGTTTGAGTTAAAAAACTAATACATTTTTGGCTATTTAACTGACCATTTCCAACAAGTGCACCTGTTGGACAGCGATCAACACAAATTGTGCAGTCACCACAACTATCTAATAAAGGATCATCAGGTTCAAACGGTATACTTACTAACATTTCACCTAGGTAAGACCAAGTCCCTAATTCAGGAGAAATCACAAATCCATTCCTACCCGTGAATCCTAATCCAGCTCTTTCTGCTACTGCTCTATCTGACAATACACCGGTATCAACCATCGATTGGATTTCGACATCAGGTACTTTTTCTTTGATGAAATCAGCTAATTTATCAAGTCTCTTACGCATAATGCTATGATAATCTTGGCCCCATGATGCTCTTGCAAACATGCCTCTACGATCACCTTTAACACTTTTTGGTGCACCTTTAAGTTTATTAGGATAACCCACAGCTATTGCAATAATAGAACGTGCGCTAGGTAAGCTTAGTTTAGGTTCTGTACGTAATGATATATTTGATTCCTCAAAACCCGATGCATACCCTTTTGCATGGTATTCCTCTAATTTTTGTTTCAATTCATCAAAAGGATCTGCAGTAGTAAATCCAATACTATCAATGCCTATAGAATGAGCAAAGTCTATAATTTCTTTTTTTAGTTTATTGTTCATTAGCTTTGCCACCTTTTTAAAATTACATATGCTATTCTAACATAAGATTATGTATCAGAGTTGGCATAATATTGTGATGATAAAAAAATATAGAAGTTGGGACAAAAAAGTCCACGATAAGTAAATAAAGACAATTTCTATTGAAATAATATAGAAATTGTCTTTTTTAAATTTTTTTATTATTTTCAGCTCGTTGAGCTTTTACTTTATTATATTAAGCAACGATAATGTCTGAATTCATCGAATTCAGTATCGGGAATTGTTTCTGCAATATCATTTACATGTCGTGAAATATCATTCGCGGGGATAAGAGCTGAAGTTTCCATTAGTAGAGTATGTTGAGTCATGTTATAGTCTTTATACATAAGGCACCTCGTTAATTTTGTTTATTGGTATTTATTAAATTATACGAAAGGGCCTTAATTTTTAAAAGTATTTTAATGTAAAATTACATATGAATACAAAGTATTTTGGCGAGACTCTTGAGGGAACAGGACAAGCTGAAGACTACAGGCTGAAGCTGTCCCCTAAGAAAGCGAGCCAACAATACGAAGTATTGTAAATAAAGATGCCAGTAAATGGATTTATGTAAACCTATTACTGACTTTTTTGCTAGGAATTATGTCCCAGCCTCTTTACAAATTTTGTAGCGAATCGATATTTATATTTAAAAATCCATGTTTTAGATAACTTTGACCCTATTTACCATTTTAAACTTAAGACAACAATTTGTTTCCAAACTTCTATAAGTATTTTCATGATATACTAATTCTCTTTTAAAAGTTTAAAATGATGTCACTATAACAAATTCGTTAACTCAGTATAGTAAACTTTGACTTTTATCATTCGAAAACATAAATTTTATAACACTCGTGATAAAAAATTTTCAGTTCGACTGTGCTGAGGATTTTCAAATATGTTTTGTGGTGTACCAGATTCAACCACAACACCATCGGCCATAAATACTACTTTATCACTTATTTCTTTAGCAAAGTTCATCTCATGCGTGACAATCACCATTGTCATACCTTCATTCGCTAATTGTCTCATTACTTTTAAAACATCCCCTACTACTTCAGGATCAAGTGCAGATGTTGGTTCATCAAATAACATAACATCAGGTTCCATTGCCAAAGCTCTTGCAATAGCAACTCTTTGTTTTTGACCTCCAGACAGTTGATTAGGATATGAATCTGCTTTGTCTTTAAGCCCCACTTTTTCAAGTAAATATAAAGCTTTCTCTTTTAATTGATCTTTACTATCTTTATGTAATAAAAGTGGTGCCAACATTACATTTTCAATGACCTTTTTATGAGGAAATAAATTAAAATTTTGAAATACCATACCCATTTTTTGTCGTAAATTATCTAAATGAACATTATGTTGAGTTAATTCATTATCTTCAAATATAACTTTACCTTTTGAAGGTACATCTAACAAATTCATACAACGGAGTAAAGTGCTTTTACCACTTCCAGATGGTCCAATTATTGCAACCACTTCACCCTTTTCAACAGTAAGATTAATATCTCTCAATACTTCATTTGCTCCAAATTTTTTATTTAAATTTTTAATATTAATCACTGGCACTCATTCTCCCTTCAATAAAATTCATAACACGTGTAAGTGCAAATGTAAGTAAGAAATATAGTAATGCTGCAACTAACAATGGTGTGAAAGGATCAAAAGATATCCCTTGTACAACTTGTGCATTAAACATGATTTCACTCACTCCAATTGTGGAAACTATAGACGATTCTTTAATCAAGGTTACAAATTCATTACCTAATGCAGGTAAAATTTTCTTAATTGCCTGTGGCATAACTACTGATTGCATAGTCTGTCTATAATTCAATCCTAAACTTCTAGCAGCTTCAGTTTGTCCTTTATCTACAGCATTAATACCAGCTCTAATAATCTCGGCAATGTAGGCTGAAGAATTTATAACAAGCGCAATAGTACCACAAATTAAAGCTGAAATATCTAACCCCAAAGCTGCAGTAGTCCCAAAAAATACAATAAACACTTGCACAAGCATAGGAGTACCTCTTAAAAATTCTATGTATATACTTGCTATCCATTGTAATGGTCTAATTTTACTTATTTTTAATAAAGCTATAAAAGAGCCTAAAATAGACCCCAATACCACACCTACTAATGAAATCAAAATAGTATTTTTAATTCCTTTAATGAAAAAACTGCCATATTTAGAAATAAAATTTCCATCATCTTGCATATCTTCGGCTGCTTTTGTCATGTATTGATCAATTAAATTTTTTTCTTTTACATTATCAATCGTTTGATTTAGCTTATCTAAAAGTACAGGAGAGTTCTTAGGAACAGCTATACATGTTTGTTTCTTTTCTTCATTAAATTTAATCTTTGAAAATGTTAGTTCTGAATTTTGTTTTAAATATGCCTCACCTACTGGTTTTTCAACAACTACACCTGCTACTTTTCCACTTTTTAAAGATAATATAGCTTCAGGTAATCTATTGAGTGAAGAAATTTTACTATCTTCAATCTCAGTTTGTGCAATTTTTTCTTGATCTGTCCCTTTTTGCGCAGCAATTTTTTTGCCTTCAAAATCTTTGATGTTTTGATAACGTTTTGCATCATCTTTTTTAATCATCATCACATTATTTGTAATCATGTAAGGTTTTGTAAAATCCACTTCTTTTTTTCGTTCGGGAGTTGTTGTCATACCGGAGATAATAATATCGATTTTACCGGTCTTAAGTGCACCTAATAAGCTATCAAATTGCATGTTTACAATTTTTAGCTTTAGATGATTATCTTTCGCAATCTTTTTAGCTAATTCTATATCTACACCCGCATATTCAGTTTTACCATGTATCGTCTTTTCAAATTCTAAAGGTGCATAATCAGCTGACAATCCAACTCTTAGTTCTCCTCGATTTTTTATTTTAGTCCAATTTTCATCTTCATTTGCATATGTACTCGGACTGATGAATAAGGTGAAAGTACTTAACATTATTATTATGATTGATAGCATTTTGAACAAACACTTCATTGTTTTGACCCCCTTTTTAATAATTATACATTATTATACATAAATACACATATTCGCGCAATTAGATTTTCAGATATAGTATAAAAAAATACCCGAGACATTGAATGTCTCGGGTATTTTTATACTATCTAAACTTAATAAATATATTCATTAAGTTATTCAAATTTCAACTTTTACCTTAAAAAAAGTAAAGAGTTTGTTACATATCATATACTGATTCCTAATATAATAATTAAAATTAATCTTTTGAGATTTCAAATTTATATATTTCATCACTGTATGTACTTAATACTTTTTTACAAATTTTGTGTACAATAAAGGCACCTGCAAATGGTATCACGAAATATCCAATAATTAATAAAATAATATTCATAGATGGATTTCCCGACATACGGTTTAATGCATTGATGGGACCAACCAATCCAGTATAACCAAAGCCAGCAGATAGTGCAGTCCCTTTAATTTTTAAAATATAAGCAATTATACCACATATGACTCCATTAATTGTCAATGGTATGGCTATAATTAAATGCTTTAAGTACACAGGAATCATCATTTTAGCAGCACCTATGAGTAATACCACGTTAACTCCAAGAGAATTAACTCTTAAAGATCCAAATAAAAAGGTTACACAAGCTGCAACTATTCCCATATTTGCAGCACCACTTCCTAAACCAGTAAGGTTAATTGCTGTTGCTATAGCAACTAACGAGATTGGAGTTACCATTAATAAAGAAAATGTTACACAAATTAATATAGACATTAATAATGGATTTAATTCTGTAAACCTGTTTACTAATTTTCCTAGTGACTGCGTAATAACTTGAACGTAAGGTAATGTTAATAACCCTATTAATCCACTAATTACAGGAACTAAAACGGGTAAAATAATCATTTCTAAGGAACCTAATTTCCCCTCTAAAAACATATAAATGAAACACGCTAATATAACTACTAAAATTACATTTATAATATCTCCAATTCCTTTTAATTCAATTGTTTGTCCATTATAGTGTACAGCTCCAGAACCTAGCATTGCTGAAATACCAATAATTGCAGCACCTGTACCTTTAAATTTAAATTGGTGCGCAGCAAGAACCCCTATAATAAAAGCCATAAAAGATTGTATGATTGTTACTAGCTGAAAAATCGTTTCTAGTACATGATTACCTTCTTTGAAGAATTTTAATAATTCACCTAATAAGGCATTAGGTAACAGTGCAATAACTACCCCTGCTCCTACTGCATTCAAAATGTTGTTAAAAAATCGCTTTCCATTTATTTGCGAATGACTCATGTTAAACCTCCATTTAAAACATTAAATTAATCGTATTATAGAAACGAAATATAAACAATCATTTAATATCAAATTTCATGTCAATAATTAAAGAAATTTGAGCATTTATACTTAATAGGGATAATATTTAGCATTTACTTATTTGATAAAAAAACATCCAAGGTTAAATTATATATTTAACCTTGGACGCATATGTTATATATATTTTATAAAAACTAAATTTAATTACTGAATATTTATATCAGGTATATTGTTTCTTAGGAATTGTTGAACGAAATCATTAATATAAACACTGCTATTGTATTTATTATCTACGCCACCATAATGTATTCCAATAACTTGATTTTTACCATTAAATACTGGAGATCCAGAGTTTCCACCTACAGTACTTAGGTCATATCTTAATTCCTCGCCACCAATATAGACAACTTTACCTACACTTTCCCACATTGTGGCTAATGGTTTGTCACCAGGGTAACCAGTAACAGTGATGTTTTCATTAATTCTAGTGTCTGTATTGCTACTTATAGTTGCAGGTTTAACTACTTGACCAATATGTTGATTATGTTCGTTTGGTGACACTCTTAAGATTGCTAAATCACTATTACCAGGATACGGTATGATTTCTTGACCCACAAATTTGCCATTAGGATAATCATTTTCATTTTTAGCTGAAGGATGGACACTAATATTTCTTGGATTACCCTTAGCTCCATTAACAACGTGTTTATTAGTTAATATTTCATTTTCACCTACAACAACACCTGAACCACTCATATATCCACCATCTATTGGTATATAAATAAAACTAACAGCATCATAATGACCTTGTGTAGTATTAAAAATTTGATGTCTATTATTATTAGGTAATATTACACTTGGGTAACTTTTATTTTGACTTGGTTTGATATTATGACTCGAACTATTAATATCTAAAACATTTTTGTTTTCTGTGCCAAGTGAGGAATGATTATGGCTTTCTGTATCGGTTTTTGCATAAGAAGTATTTACCATTGTAGTAGTTGCTAACGCTGCAATTGTCATTGTACATATAGATAAAAATCTCTTTTTCATATGATAACCTCCAAAAATTATAAAATTTATTTTTTTAATAACAGCTGTTACAATTAAATTATATATATAAACTGATAAAATATGTGATTAAATGCCTAAATGTTAAAATAAAAACCCTATCTGTTTACATTATATTAAATATTATATTTATTTTTTAAAATATTTTTTATAAGAATTTGGACACAATTATTAGTAACTTACTCATTAATAAAATTTTTGAGACTATCAAATGATAAATAACAATTAGCGCTCAAATAAATAAAAAAAGAGTGAAAACATTAAATTTACAATGGTTTCACTCTAAAAATATAAATGTATACCGGTGGTCGGGATCGAACCGACACTCCAATAAAGGAACGGGATTTTGAGTCCCGCGCGTCTGCCAATTCCGCCACACCGGCTCAATATATAAACAAAAAACTTCCCAATGGAAGTGAATAATGGAGCGGAAGATAGGATTTACACCTATATCTCATTCCGGGAAGGAATGTGTTCTGAGAGTTGAACTACTCCCGCATATTTAAAATTGGAGCGGAAGATAGGATTTGCACCTATATCTCATTCCGGGAAGGAATGTGTTCTGAGAGTTGAACTACTCCCGCATAATATTAAAATTTGGAGCGGAAGATAGGATTTACACCTATATCTCATTCCGGGAAGGAATGTGTTCTAAGAGTTGAACTACTCCCGCATAATAACCTGGAGGCGGCAACCGGATTTGAACCGGTGATAAAGGTTTTGCAGACCTCTGCCTTACCACTTGGCTATGCCGCCAATAACTGGGCTAGCTGGATTCGAACCAGCGCATGACGGAGTCAAAGTCCGTTGCCTTACCGCTTGGCTATAGCCCATTAATATAAAGGGCGGTTGAAGGGAATCGAACCCTCGAGTGTCGGAACCACAATCCGATGCGTTAACCACTTCGCCACAACCGCCATGGCAGGGGCAGTAGGAATCGAACCCACATCAAAGGTTTTGGAGACCTCTATTCTACCGTTGAACTATGCCCCTATATAAGATGGTGGAGGGGGGCAGATTCGAACTGCCGAACCCGAAGGAGCGGATTTACAGTCCGCCGCGTTTAGCCACTTCGCTACCCCTCCAAAATGGTGCCGGCCAGAGGACTTGAACCCCCAACCTACTGATTACAAGTCAGTTGCTCTACCAATTGAGCTAGGCCGGCTATAGGTATGGTTCAGGACAGAATCGAACTGCCGACACATGGAGCTTCAATCCATTGCTCTACCAACTGAGCTACTGAACCAAAATAAGAAATCGTAATGACACCTCTTTGAAAACTGAGTCATGTATGTTCTAAAAAACAATATGCATATCAACTGTTTCATCACGAAACCCATATCAATAATATTGCGGGAGGCGGATTTGAACCACCGACCTTCGGGTTATGAGCCCGACGAGCTACCGAACTGCTCCATCCCGCGCTAATAATTAATGGCGGAGGAAGAGGGATTCGAACCCCCGCGGCCCGTTAAGGCCCTGTCGGTTTTCAAGACCGATCCCTTCAGCCGGACTTGGGTATTCCTCCACAAATTATAGGTAAATAACTATTAAAATTTAATAAATGGCGGTCCCGACGGGAATCGAACCCGCGATCTCCTGCGTGACAGGCAGGCGTGTTAACCGCTACACTACGGGACCATTAAAACGGAGGAAGAGGGATTCGAACCCCCGCGAGCCGTTAAGCTCCTGTCGGTTTTCAAGACCGATCCCTTCAGCCGGACTTGGGTATTCCTCCAAAATTATATGGACCTTGCAGGACTCGAACCTGCGACCGAACGGTTATGAGCCGTTAGCTCTAACCAACTGAGCTAAAGGTCCTGAATATAATTATACAACTAATAGTAGTGGCGGTGGAGGGGATCGAACCCCCGACCTCACGGGTATGAACCGTACGCTCTAGCCAGCTGAGCTACACCGCCGTTATGTAGTTTGTAAATTAATATTGGTGGAGACTAGCGGGATCGAACCGCTGACCTCCTGCGTGCAAAGCAGGCGCTCTCCCAGCTGAGCTAAGCCCCCAAAATTTATTTTACTATCGGGAAGACAGGATTCGAACCTACGACCCCTTGGTCCCAAACCAAGTGCTCTACCAAGCTGAGCTACTTCCCGTAAAATAAGCGCGCCCGATAGGAGTCGAACCCATAACCTCTTGATCCGTAGTCAAACGCTCTATCCAGTTGAGCTACGGGCGCAAATATTAAAGATGGTGCCGAGGACCGGAATCGAACCGGTACGGTGATCTCTCACCGCAGGATTTTAAGTCCTGTGCGTCTGCCAGTTCCGCCACCCCGGCAATATCATTAATGGAGCGGAAGACGGGATTCGAACCCGCGACCCCCACCTTGGCAAGGTGGTGTTCTACCACTGAACTACTTCCGCGAATGCGGGTGAAGGGAGTCGAACCCCCACGCCGTAAAGGCGCTAGATCCTAAGTCTAGTGCGTCTGCCAATTCCGCCACACCCGCTATTTAAATGGTGAGCCATAGAGGATTCGAACCTCTGACCCTCTGATTAAAAGTCAGATGCTCTACCAACTGAGCTAATGGCTCAAAAGATGGTGCCGGCCAGAGGACTTGAACCCCCAACCTACTGATTACAAGTCAGTTGCTCTACCAGTTGAGCTAGGCCGGCTATAAATGGTGGAGAATGACGGGTTCGAACCGCCGACCCTCTGCTTGTAAGGCAGATGCTCTCCCAACTGAGCTAATTCTCCAAGATATTTTGCCTGGCAACGTCCTACTCTAGCGGAACGTCAGTCCGACTACCATCGGCGCTAAGGAGCTTAACTTCTGTGTTCGGCATGGGAACAGGTGTGACCTCCTTGCCATTGTCACCAGACAAATGAATGATTATACATTCAAAACTAGATAGTAAGTAAGATTTTGCGTCGCAAAACGTTTTTTAAAAATTGATTAAGTCTTCGATCGATTAGTATTCGTCAGCTCCACGTGTCACCACGCTTCCACCTCGAACCTATTAACCTCGTCATCTTCGAGGGATCTTATAACCGAAGTTGGGAAATCTCATCTTGAGGGGGGCTTCATGCTTAGATGCTTTCAGCACTTATCCCGTCCATACATAGCTACCCAGCTATGCCGTTGGCACGACAACTGGTACACCAGAGGTATGTCCATCCCGGTCCTCTCGTACTAAGGACAGCTCCTCTCAAATTTCCTACGCCCACGACGGATAGGGACCGAACTGTCTCACGACGTTCTGAACCCAGCTCGCGTACCGCTTTAATGGGCGAACAGCCCAACCCTTGGGACCGACTACAGCCCCAGGATGCGATGAGCCGACATCGAGGTGCCAAACCTCCCCGTCGATGTGAACTCTTGGGGGAGATAAGCCTGTTATCCCCGGGGTAGCTTTTATCCGTTGAGCGATGGCCCTTCCATGCGGAACCACCGGATCACTAAGTCCGTCTTTCGACCCTGCTCGACTTGTAGGTCTCGCAGTCAAGCTCCCTTATGCCTTTACACTCTATGAATGATTTCCAACCATTCTGAGGGAACCTTTGAGCGCCTCCGTTACCTTTTAGGAGGCGACCGCCCCAGTCAAACTGCCCGCCTGACACTGTCTCCCACCACGATAAGTGGTGCGGGTTAGAAAGCCAACACAGCTAGGGTAGTATCCCACCAACGCCTCCACGTAAGCTAGCGCTCACGTTTCAAAGGCTCCTACCTATCCTGTACAAGCTGTGCCGAATTTCAATATCAGGCTACAGTAAAGCTCCACGGGGTCTTTCCGTCCTGTCGCGGGTAACCTGCATCTTCACAGGTACTATGATTTCACCGAGTCTCTCGTTGAGACAGTGCCCAAATCGTTACGCCTTTCGTGCGGGTCGGAACTTACCCGACAAGGAATTTCGCTACCTTAGGACCGTTATAGTTACGGCCGCCGTTTACTGGGGCTTCGATTCGTAGCTTCGCAGAAGCTAACCACTCCTCTTAACCTTCCAGCACCGGGCAGGCGTCAGCCCCTATACATCACCTTACGGTTTAGCAGAGACCTGTGTTTTTGATAAACAGTCGCTTGGGCCTATTCACTGCGGCTCTTCTGGGCGTGAACCCTAAAGAGCACCCCTTCTCCCGAAGTTACGGGGTCATTTTGCCGAGTTCCTTAACGAGAGTTCGCTCGCTCACCTTAGAATTCTCATCTTGACTACCTGTGTCGGTTTGCGGTACGGGCACCTGTTATCTATCTAGAGGCTTTTCTCGGCAGTGTGAAATCAACGACTCGAGGAAACAATTTCCTCTCCCCATCACAGCTCAGCCTTATGAGTGCCGGATTTGCCTAACACTCAGCCTTACTGCTTGGACGTGCACTCCAACAGCACGCTTCGCCTATCCTACTGCGTCCCCCCATCGATTAAAACGATACTAGGTGGTACAGGAATATCAACCTGTTATCCATCGCCTACGCCTGTCGGCCTCAGCTTAGGACCCGACTAACCCAGAGCGGACGAGCCTTCCTCTGGAAACCTTAGTCAATCGGTGGACGGGATTCTCACCCGTCTTTCGCTACTCACACCGGCATTCTCACTTCTAAGCGCTCCACATGTCCTTGCGATCATGCTTCGACGCCCTTAGAACGCTCTCCTACCATTGTCCAAAGGACAATCCACAGCTTCGGTAATATGTTTAGCCCCGGTACATTTTCGGCGCAGTGTCACTCGACTAGTGAGCTATTACGCACTCTTTAAATGATGGCTGCTTCTAAGCCAACATCCTAGTTGTCTGGGCAACGCCACATCCTTTTCCACTTAACATATATTTTGGGACCTTAGCTGGTGGTCTGGGCTGTTTCCCTTTCGAACACGGACCTT
This sequence comes from Staphylococcus epidermidis, assembly GCF_006742205.1. NCBI lineage: Bacteria > Bacillati > Bacillota > Bacilli > Caryophanales > Staphylococcaceae > Staphylococcus > Staphylococcus epidermidis. Next base: position 978,013 of record NZ_AP019721.1, on the reverse strand, counting down.
ATCACCCATGTTCTGACTCCCAAGTTAAATTAATTGGCATTCGGAGTTTGTCTGAATTCGGTAACCCGAGAGGGGCCCCTCGTCCAAACAGTGCTCTACCTCCAATAATCATCACTTGAGGCTAGCCCTAAAGCTATTTCGGAGAGAACCAGCTATCTCCAAGTTCGATTGGAATTTCTCCGCTACCCTCAGTTCATCCGCTCACTTTTCAACGTAAGTCGGTTCGGTCCTCCATTCAGTGTTACCTGAACTTCAACCTGACCAAGGGTAGATCACCTGGTTTCGGGTCTACGACCAAATACTCAACGCCCTATTCAGACTCGCTTTCGCTGCGGCTCCACATTTGCTGCTTAACCTTGCATCAGATCGTAACTCGCCGGTTCATTCTACAAAAGGCACGCCATCACCCATTAACGGGCTCTGACTACTTGTAAGCACACGGTTTCAAGTTCTCTTTCACTCCCCTTCCGGGGTACTTTTCACCTTTCCCTCACGGTACTGGTTCACTATCGGTCACTAGAGAGTATTTAGCCTTAGGAGATGGTCCTCCCAGATTCCGACGGAATTTCACGTGCTCCGTCGTACTCAGGATCCACTCAAGAGAGAATATGTTTTCGACTACAGGATTATTACCTTCTTTGATTCATCTTTCCAGATGATTCGTCTAACATGTTCTTTTGTAACTCCGTATAGAGTGTCCTACAACCCCAACAAGCAAGCTTGTTGGTTTGGGCTCTTCCCGTTTCGCTCGCCGCTACTCAGGGAATCGATTTTTCTTTCTCTTCCTCCGGGTACTAAGATGTTTCAGTTCTCCGGGTCTGCCTTCTGACATGCTATGAATTCACATGTCGATAACATGACATAACTCATGTTGGGTTCCCCCATTCGGAAATCTCTGGATCAACGCTTACTTACAGCTACCCAAAGCATATCGTCGTTAGTAACGTCCTTCATCGGCTTCTAGTGCCAAGGCATCCACCGTGCGCCCTTAATAACTTAATCTATGTTTCCACCATATTTTGAATTGTTATTCAAAATAAATAGCTAAAACTAGTTATTAATCTTGTGAGTGTTCTTTCGAACACTAGCGATTATTTATGAATTCAAGCTTATTTAAAACTCTATTCACTCGGTTTTGCTTGGTAAAATCTTACTTACTTATCCAGTTTTCAATGTACAAAATATAATGGTGGAGACTAGCGGGATCGAACCGCTGACCTCCTGCGTGCAAAGCAGGCGCTCTCCCAGCTGAGCTAAGCCCCCTAAGGTTTTAAATTATTGAATGGTGGGCCTAAGTGGACTCGAACCACCGACCTCACGCTTATCAGGCGTGCGCTCTAACCAGCTGAGCTATAGGCCCATTAAAACTTGAATGCTAATAAACATTCAAAACTGAATACAATATGTCACGTCATCCCTCATCTTCGTAGAAGATGTTCCGAATATATCCTTAGAAAGGAGGTGATCCAGCCGCACCTTCCGATACGGCTACCTTGTTACGACTTCACCCCAATCATTTGTCCCACCTTCGACGGCTAGCTCCAAATGGTTACTCCACCGGCTTCGGGTGTTACAAACTCTCGTGGTGTGACGGGCGGTGTGTACAAGACCCGGGAACGTATTCACCGTAGCATGCTGATCTACGATTACTAGCGATTCCAGCTTCATATAGTCGAGTTGCAGACTACAATCCGAACTGAGAACAACTTTATGGGATTTGCTTGACCTCGCGGTTTCGCTACCCTTTGTATTGTCCATTGTAGCACGTGTGTAGCCCAAATCATAAGGGGCATGATGATTTGACGTCATCCCCACCTTCCTCCGGTTTGTCACCGGCAGTCAACTTAGAGTGCCCAACTTAATGATGGCAACTAAGCTTAAGGGTTGCGCTCGTTGCGGGACTTAACCCAACATCTCACGACACGAGCTGACGACAACCATGCACCACCTGTCACTCTGTCCCCCGAAGGGGAAAACTCTATCTCTAGAGGGGTCAGAGGATGTCAAGATTTGGTAAGGTTCTTCGCGTTGCTTCGAATTAAACCACATGCTCCACCGCTTGTGCGGGTCCCCGTCAATTCCTTTGAGTTTCAACCTTGCGGTCGTACTCCCCAGGCGGAGTGCTTAATGCGTTAGCTGCAGCACTAAGGGGCGGAAACCCCCTAACACTTAGCACTCATCGTTTACGGCGTGGACTACCAGGGTATCTAATCCTGTTTGATCCCCACGCTTTCGCACATCAGCGTCAGTTACAGACCAGAAAGTCGCCTTCGCCACTGGTGTTCCTCCATATCTCTGCGCATTTCACCGCTACACATGGAATTCCACTTTCCTCTTCTGCACTCAAGTTTTCCAGTTTCCAATGACCCTCCACGGTTGAGCCGTGGGCTTTCACATCAGACTTAAAAAACCGCCTACGCGCGCTTTACGCCCAATAATTCCGGATAACGCTTGCCACCTACGTATTACCGCGGCTGCTGGCACGTAGTTAGCCGTGGCTTTCTGATTAGGTACCGTCAAGACGTGCATAGTTACTTACACATTTGTTCTTCCCTAATAACAGAGTTTTACGATCCGAAGACCTTCATCACTCACGCGGCGTTGCTCCGTCAGGCTTTCGCCCATTGCGGAAGATTCCCTACTGCTGCCTCCCGTAGGAGTCTGGACCGTGTCTCAGTTCCAGTGTGGCCGATCACCCTCTCAGGTCGGCTACGCATCGTTGCCTTGGTAAGCCGTTACCTTACCAACTAGCTAATGCGGCGCGGATCCATCTATAAGTGACAGCAAAACCGTCTTTCACTATTGAACCATGCGGTTCAATATATTATCCGGTATTAGCTCCGGTTTCCCGAAGTTATCCCAGTCTTATAGGTAGGTTATCCACGTGTTACTCACCCGTCCGCCGCTAACGTCAGAGGAGCAAGCTCCTCATCTGTTCGCTCGACTTGCATGTATTAGGCACGCCGCCAGCGTTCATCCTGAGCCAGGATCAAACTCTCCATAAAAAATTATGATGTTTGATTAGCTCATAAATACTAAATAGTTTGTAACGTTTCGTTACTGTTTATTGGAATTAACGTTGACATATTGTCATTCAGTTTTCAATGTTCTTTAACACTTACAATACATTATTGTAACAAACAGAATTTATTAAGTCAAGAATTAATTTGTATTTCATTTCTTGTCATTTCTTAATTAATTCAACAAATAACATTTTATAATGTAATGATTTTAATTTCAATAGTCAAAATTACACTTTATTAACTAAATTTTAAAGTTCTTAACTTTTTCTTTTCAATTAATTAATCTGCTTTTGACGACTTTTATATAGTATCAAGATATAAACGTAACGTCAATATTTATTATCGATTTTTTAAGTTAAAATTTACTTAATGAGTGAATATATATCTACATATAGTACATTATATTTATATAGTGTAAATACTTTCGTTTTGTACATCTGCAAAACGAAGTCATATGTAAAAAGAAAGAGGCTGTACAAATTATTACAGCCCCTACTACTTATATACGATTATTTATATGAAATTGCTAAACAGTCATACTATTTCATCATTACTTTATCTCAATAAAACTTCATAAGAGTATCAATAATGACTAAATTTTTATTTTGCTTCTATTCTACGACCTTACTTTCTTCAATTTCCTTCTTCTTTACATTCTTTACATACTCCATATATTTCCATCCGATGATGAGTAACATCAAAATCTGTTACATGTTGAGCTAATTGCTCTACTTCATCTAATTGTGGATAATGGAAGTCAACGATTTTACCACATTTTTCACATATAATATGGTAGTGATTATGTGTATTAAAATCAAACCTACTAGATGAATCACCATATGTTAACTCTTTGACTATACCAATATCTTTAAAAACTCTTAGATTATTATAGATAGTAGCAACACTTATATTAGGAAATTTAGGTGAAAGTGCTTGATATATTTCATCTGCTGTTGGATGTGAATGTGAAGATATAAGATAACGCATAATTGCTTGTCTTTGGGGTGTAATGCGAACGCCCGCTTTTCTTAATGAAGCAATTGACTCTTCAAGTTCATGATCAATAGATTCAAGTTCCGCACTCACTTATTTCACCATCTTTCTAAATAATAATTATTATTACTTAATATTAATATAACTGTTGCTATAAATAAATGTCAATAAATACTTGCTGTTTTCAATTAGTAACCATAATCTAAGTCTACTTTATTCTCAATTACATCATAATTATTGAGAAAATGCTCAAGATTCTTTTTGAAAATGTCCGTAGCTTCTCTATTATTATTAGAATCATTACCTGTAATATGAGCAGTTATGGTCACATTATCTAAATCATATAAAGGATTGTCCTTACTAAGTGGTTCTTTTTCAAAAACATCTAAATAAGCATGTCTGATTAATCGATCTTTGAGTACATTGATGAGCACTTCCTCATCAACAATTGTTCCTCTTCCTACATTTATAAATAAGGCATTATTGTCCATTTGTATGAAATCTTTTCTTTTTAATAAGTAAATTGTTTCTTCTGTTTCAGGTAATGCATTAACAATAATATTTGCCTTTTCAATAACATCATCTAACTCTTCAATTGTATAAACTTCATCAAATTGTTCAACATTTTTTCCTGACTTACTAACCCCTATTACTTTCATTCCAAAAGCTTTGGCTAAATAAGCAGCCCTTTGTGCAATCGCACCAGTTCCCAAGAATAATAAAGTCTCTTCGTTTAATCTTTTACCAGTAATTCTGGAGTCATAATTTTTTTCTAATTGATTTCTATAGGAAGTTTTCATCTTTTTATAATCATGCAAAATGAATGTCATTATATATTCAGACACTTGTTTAGCTTGTATACCTTTACCATTTGTTAGAATGATATCTCGCTCTTTAATATAATTTAACGGTAAATTATTTACACCTGTTGCAAACCATCCAATCCATTTAAGGTTGATACAATGTTCAATAAAGGTACGATCTATTTTGCCATCATAACCTATTAAAATGTCCATAGTTTTTCTATCATTAATAGGGATATTTATAGCTTTGTCATAAAATTTAAATTCTTCGTTTGGAAATTGTTTTCTTAATTCATTTTCTATTTCATTTAATCTATTTAAGCTAACAATTTTCAAAATTAACCCTCCAGAATATTTTTTATTGTTTCAATTTGTGTTTTTACCTTTACCTTTTCAATCACATCAATAATGTTACCATTTTCATCGAGAATAAATGTTGTTCTTACAATCCCCATATTCTCCTTGCCAAATGATTTTTTCAATTGGTAAACCCCAACTTTATTAGCAAGTTGATAATCTTTATCTACGAATAAGTCAAAATTCAATTGGTGTTTTTTTATAAAATTTTGATGTTTCTTTTTAGAATCTGCGCTTATGCCATATATATCTACATCAAGTTGATTAAAATCTTCAATGTGATCTCTAAATTCACAAGCTTCAGTAGTACACGTTGGTGTATTATCTCTTGGATAAAAATAAAGAATCGTTTTACGACCTTTAATTGTTTCATTTGAAATAAAATTGCCATCTTGATTTTCTAAAGAAAAAGAGGGAAATTGTTCACCTTTACTAATCATATACTCACCTATTTCTTAAATGTGTTGATTTTATGATACGATATTAATTGAAAATATTAAATAAAAAGAGGTTGATAGATATGAAATTTACTGAAAGCGAACGTCTTCAGCAACTTTCTAATGAATATATTTTGGGAGGTGTGAATTCACCTTCAAGGTCGTATAAAGCAGTAGGTGGTGGGGCACCAGTAGTAATGAAAGAAGGTCATGGCGCTTACTTATATGATGTAGATGGTAATAAATATATCGACTATCTACAAGCTTATGGTCCAATAATAACTGGTCATGCACACCCACATATCACCGAAGCTATCCAAGATCAAGCAGCAAAAGGCGTACTTTATGGTACCCCTACTGAATTAGAAATAAATTTCTCAAAAAAACTTAGAGAAGCAGTTCCTTCTTTAGAAAAGATTCGTTTCGTGAACTCTGGTACTGAAGCAGTTATGACAACAATTAGAGTTGCTCGTGCTTATACTAAAAGAAACAAAATCATTAAGTTTGCAGGCTCTTATCATGGTCATTCTGATTTAGTTTTAGTGGCAGCTGGAAGTGGACCTTCTCAACTTGGTTCTCCAGATTCTGCTGGTGTCCCCCAAAGTGTTGCACAAGAGGTTATTACAGTACCGTTTAATGATATAGAATCATATAGAGAAGCTATTGATTATTGGAAAGACGACATTGCTGCAGTATTAGTAGAGCCGATTGTGGGTAATTTTGGGATGGTCATGCCACAACCAGGTTTCTTAGAAGAAGTAAATAAAATTTCTCATGATAATGGAACATTAGTTATCTATGATGAAGTTATCACTGCTTTTCGTTTCCATTATGGTGCAGCTCAAGATTTATTAGGTGTTAAACCAGACCTCACTGCTTTTGGTAAGATTGTTGGCGGTGGTTTACCAATTGGAGGCTATGGTGGTCGACAAGATATTATGGAGCACGTTGCACCATTAGGTCCAGCTTATCAAGCAGGAACAATGGCCGGTAACCCGTTATCTATGAGAGCAGGTATTGCTTTATTAGAGGTACTTGAACAAGAAGGTGTTTATGATAAACTTGATCAATTAGGTCGTCGTCTTGAAGAAGGGTTACAAAAATTAATAGATAAGCATCATATTACAGCAACAATAAATCGAATCTATGGCTCACTGACATTGTATTTCACAAATGAAAAAGTTACACATTATGAACAAGTTGAAAACTCTGATGGAGATGCTTTCGCTCAATTCTTTAAATTAATGTTGAACCAAGGCATTAATCTCGCGCCTTCTAAATTTGAAGCATGGTTCTTAACTACAGAACATACTGAAGAAGATATCGATCGCACACTAGAAGCAGCTGATTATGCATTTAGTAAAATGAAATAACCTACAGTATGAGAACTTGACACATTAACTATGTGTTCAAGTTCTTTTTATGTTCAATTATGGATTAACTGTTGAAAATTTAATGGAAATTTACGTTTTCACTTTTCCAAAGCAAAATTTATTATAGTTCATAAAATTTAATAGCTTTTAAAGTACAAAATAAAACTATTTGCTTAATTTCTTAACATTTTGCATCTAAAAACCAAATTGCGTATAGATAAACTTGATTATTTAAGTTCAGGGGTGTATAACAATAATGAATGAGAGTATTATTTTTACTCAAAATAATTAAAAGGAGCATTTAATTTGAGACTTGGAGCTCGGATTTTCAAAACTGGTATAGCCATTATCTTAGCTATGTCTATCGCTTCTTTACTTCCTGATAATATTGGTCTAAAAACGTTAGCAGGTGTCAGTGCAGTAGTTGCCATGCAACCGAGTGTTTATCGCTCAATCAAAACTGTTTCTGAACAAGCTATTGGTAATGTGATTGGTGCATTACTTGCAGTAACAATGGTAACGATATTCAGTAATAATTTCATTATCATGGGCGTTACCGTTATTTTACTCATTGCAATTTTGTTCCAATTTAATCTTGCCCATGTAGCAACACTTGCAAGCGTAACTGCACTTATAATTATGGGGCAACACACTGGTTCTTTCTATGTTGTCGCATTTTTTAGATTTGTACTAGTGATGATTGGTGTATTGAGTTCTTCTGTTGTCAATCTAATTTTTTTACCTCCTAAGTTTGAAACAAAAATTTATTATAATTCTATGAATATTTCTTCTGATATATTTGTTTGGTTTAAACTTGTACTCAATGACACATCAGAATTTCATAATATTAAACAGGATGGTGATCAACTAAACTCACGCATCAATAAATTAGAAAAGATTTTCGACTATTACAATGAAGAAAGACCATTAACAAAAAAACATATTTATCAACAGAATAGAAAAAAAATACTATTTAGAGAAGTAGTTAGAACGACCAGACAAGCATATGAAGTGCTAAAACGAATGTCACGATATCAAAATGATTTATATCAACTAAATAATCAATTACTTTTACAAATCAAATTAGAACTTGATTCATTAGTTACTTTACATGAACAAATATTTAAGAGTCTATCAAAAAAAGCTAGATATGATGTCACTCAATTAGATTATGAAGTTGACAATCCTCAGAAGAAAAACTTGATGGATGCTTTTCAGCAAGAATTAATTAAAAACCCACATCAGACGCAATATTCTTATAGCAATATGATGCAAATTATTGCTGAAATTGAAGAATACAGATATCAACTTGAACACTTAGATAGAATCCGTTTAAGTTTCTTTACCTATCACCGTTCTGATACTGATATAGACATTTCAGATGAGGACTTTGACTTATAATAAAACGGTAAATCAGAATTTTATTGGATTAATCAGTGAAATTCTCCTAGTTAGCAGTTTTGATTATAGGTAAAATAGTTCTTATTTTTAATAACTGCCAACAGTACAAAAATGCCTGAGACAATAACAGTCTCAGGCATTTTCAATGTTATAAGTGCTTTATAAATTTTGAATACTATAAAGATGCTCATAAGCACCGCATTTATTAATTAATTGTTGGTGTGTGCCAGTCTCAACAATTCGTCCATTTTCCATTACAACTATTCTATCTGCATGAGTAATGGTAGATAGACGATGTGCAACAATTAATGTTGTTCTATCCTTACTTAAAACATCAAGTGCTTCTTGAATAATAGCTTCACTCTCTAAATCCAATGCACTTGTTGCTTCATCTAATATTAAAACAGGAGGATTATTTAAAAAGATACGTGCAATTGACAACCTTTGTTTTTGTCCACCAGATAATTTAACTCCTCGTTCTCCTACTTCAGTATCATATCCATTCGGTAAATTTGAAATAAAATCATGGGCATTCGCCATTTTTGCAGCTTCTACGACTTCATCATCAGTCGCATCAGGCCTACCCAACAAAATATTCTCCTTAACCGTATCAGAAAAAAGAATATTATCTTGTTGTACTAAGCCTATTTGATTCCTTAAACTACCAGTTAGGAAATCTTTAACATTATGATGATCGATAAGTATTTCACCTTGAGTAACATCATAAAATCTTGGTATAAGATTAATCAAAGTAGATTTTCCACCACCACTCATACCTACAAATGCTACAGTTTCGCCTTTGTTAATTGTTAAATTAATATCGTGTAATACTTCTTTTTCATTTTCATTATATTTGAAACTCACATGTTTTAAATCAATTTGACCCTTACTGATTTTAATTGGCTGTGCTCCAATGCCATTTTTGATGTCGTAATCCTCATCCATTAACTGAAATACTCTGTCCATAGATGCAAAACTTTGTGTAAGTGTAGTAAATGAAGATACTAGTCTTCTAAGTGGTCCAAATAATTGTTCTAGATAACCGACAAATGCTGCTAGAGTTCCGACAGTAATCGATCCTGTAATTGCCAAATATGAACCCACGCCAATCACAATTATTGGGCCTAAATCTGTAACAGTATTAATAGCAGCAAAAGAATATGCGTTCCATCTTGTATGTTGGAAGGCTCGTTGTAAAAAATTCTTGTTATGGTTATCAAAATTTTTAGCTTCATTGTCTTCAATAGCAAAACTTTTAATAACAGACATTCCTTGAACCCGCTCATGTAAGAAACCTTGTACTTCTGCTAGAGCTTGTGAGCGCACACGTGTAAGTTTTCGTAATCTTCCAAAGAAAAAATAAACAGTTAAAATATAAAATGGAAAAATAAAAATTGCAGCAAACGTCAATTTTACATCAAGGAAGAACATAATAGAAAGTGCGATAATAATCGTTATACAGTCAAGCCAGATATTCATCAATCCAGTAAGAATAAAGTCTTTTGTTTGTTCGACATCATTAATCACTCTTGAAATGACTTGACCGACTTGATTATTTGCATAAAAGCGAACACTTAGTGCTTGCAAGTGATTATACAATTGTTTACGAATATCATATAGTATTTTATTACTTGTCCATTGAGCTAAATATTGTCTAATAAACTCAATCGGCGGGCGAACAATTAAGAAAATAAATAATGCAATTCCTATTGCTACACCAAGGTGACTAAATTTTTCTTGATTTGTAAGCGAATGATTATTAATCACGCCATCTATAGCATATTTAATCAATAAAGGTATGAGCATGGGAATACCGAATTTAATAATCCCTACTATAATTGTTGCAATAATACGATATCTATAAGGTTTTACAAACTTTAAATATCGTTTTATCATGCGCCTTCCCTCCTAATAATTTGAAAATGAAGAGAGGTTGGCACATTGCATTTGTATACACTTTAAAAATAAAAGATACAAATGTTAATGTCTCAACCTCTAATACACGAAGACACTCTATTAGATATTAAGTTAGAAAGATGAACTAACAAATTACCGTTGTTGTTACACTTCATTTATGAATTTTTATAGATTACTTTTACAATATAAAATATTTTATTCTTATTTACATCTATTTTGCTTAATAATCTCTAATTTTTTTATAACGTTCTTTCCATACCTTTATAAAGTCAGGAGCAAAAGGCCCCTTTTTTTGTTCTATCCATTGTTGTAAAATATCAACATTTCTTCTTAAAATAATATCGATATCGTGTGGATAATTCATTTGGTTCATATGTTGCTCGTACTCATCTTCATCAAGTAAATGATATTTTCCGTTCGGATAAACTTTGATATCTAAATCATAATCAATATATTTTAACGCTTCTTCGTCACATGCAAAAGGCGAAGATAAATTACAATAATAATAAATACCATCTTCTCTAAACATACAAATAACATTAAACCAATATTCAGAATGAAAGTACACAATTGCTGGTTCTCGAGTAATCCATGTACGCCCATCACTTTCAGTTACTAAAGTGTGATCATTACCACCAATAATCACATGTTCCGTTCCCTTTAAAATTGTGGTTTCTGACCAGACACGATGAATATTACCATCATGTTTATAACTTTGAATCTTAATGTTTTCTCCTTCTTTAGGTATGGATTCCTTTACCATACTCCACACCACCTTTATCGTATTTAACCATTTAGATTATATCATATTTTAATATGCTTGATTAACCTATCATTTATAAGTGGCATTTGAGATTGATGTTTATAAATTAACCTTCAATAAACTTATATATTTTATCCATTGGTACGGGAAATGTATACTGCTCCCTATCATCTAAATTAAACCACGTCATTTGTTTAGGTAAATCATTTTCCTTTATATTAAGAGGTGCTGTAACATTGTATACTTTAATTTCCCATGTAAGATGGGTAAATTGATGCTTTAATTTAAATACTGGTTCGTTAATTGTTTCGATACTTTTTCCTAAATCATCAGATATCACATCGTTTGCATTTGTTTGTTCTCTCATTGGAAATTGCCACATACCATTAAGAAGTTTTTCTTTACGCTTTTCAAGTAAATATTGACCATTATCATTACGAATAAGAAAAACTTTTTGCTCAATGGTTTTCTTATTTAAACTTTTGGTTTTTACTGGTAATTCTTGTGTAGTCCCCATATGAAATGCCTCACAGTGTTCTTGAATAGGACAAAACAAACACAATGGTGATTTTGGCGTACATACTAACGCCCCTAGCTCCATCATTGCTTGATTAAATGTTCCCGCATCCTTCAACACATACGGGTGTAATTCTTGTTCGAATGCTTTTCGAGTGGACTGTAACTTTATATCACGATAGTCATTGTTTAATCGTGACCATACTCTAAAAACATTACCATCGACAGTTGCTAAAGGATGATTGAAAGCTATACTCATGACCGCCGCCTGAGTATATGGACCCACACCTTTTAACTTTTTAAATGATTCAGGATCGTATGGTACCTCACCATCATAATTATTATTAACTTCTTTTACGGCAGTATGGAAATTACGCGCTCTGCTATAATAGCCCAACCCTTCCCAATACTTCAGCACTTCATCTTCATTAGCTTCGCTCAACGACTGTATTGTAGGGAACCTATGTATAAATCTATAGTAGTAATCGATAACAGTGTTTACTTGCGTCTGTTGTAACATCACTTCACTTAGCCATATATAATAAGGATTAGTCGTTTCTCTCCAAGGCATATCTCTTTGATTTTTATGAAACCAATCTTCAATATCTTTTTTAAAAGAATTTTCTAGATACATAAAACCTTTCCTCTCTATTAGCTTCATAAGAATGTATTGTTAAAAGCATTCTTAAGTTCAACTTTAACATGACTCTATAATACATTACTTTGTATATGTTTATTTAAAGTAAGTTAATTTTGTTATTTCAACTTTTAGATTATAATATATATTAAATAAAGATGAAAAGAGTGAGCATTTATGGACACAGCCACACATATCGTTATGGGTGTGGGTCTTACAGCTTTAGCAACGCAAGATCCAGTTATGGCAGAATCATTTGCTGCTACTGCGACGACTTTAATCGCAGGTTCTTTAATACCAGACGGTGATACTGTATTGAAATTAAAGGATAATGCGACATATATTTCACATCACAGAGGAATCACACATTCATTACCTTTTACAATATTATGGCCTATATTAATTACATTTTTTATATTTGTAATATTTAGCCAAACGAATCCTTTACATGTATGGTTATGGGCACAACTAGCAGTGTTTTTACATGTCTTTGTAGATATTTTTAATTCTTATGGTACACAAGCATTACGTCCCATAACTAACAAATGGATTCAATTAAGCGTGATTAATACCTTTGATCCGATAATATTCATTATTTTAAGTACCGGTGTCTTATTGTGGATATTAGGTATTCACCCGTATATTGTTTTCTTTCCAATTATATTAATTCTCATAGGCTATTATATTGTAAGATTTAAGATGCAAGCAGCAATTAGAAAACAAGCACTCCAAAAAATTGAGCAATCGCATACACCAGTAAAAGTATTCGTAGCTCCAACAATAAAATTTCATGTATGGCGGGTCGCAATACAAACAGATAAGCATGATTATGTTGGTGTTTCCAAATGGAAAAATGTAGATTTCACTGATAAAGTTAAACGCCAGTCTATGACTCCTGATTCGATATTATGGAAAGTTAAAGGTAATAAAGATATATATACATTTTTAAACTTTTCTTCAATTTACCGTTGGCAAACTACACCATTAGATGATGGCACAACAGAAATTCGACTTATGGATTTACGATACTTAAATAAAGGTCGTTATTCTTTTGTAGCTATTGCACATTTAACACTTGAAAATGAAATTGATCACTCTTATATTGGGTGGGTATTTAGCGAAGATAAATTACAACGTAAATTATTTTCATAATATAATTGATTGTTACAAAATTCATATTAACTACGATGCTAACATTGGAGAAAACTTGATATAAAAGAATTTCAGTTTAGCCATCGACCGCCTATAAATTAAGAATGCCTCAGACTTTGATTGATGTCTGAGGCATTCTTAATTTAATAAAAGATTGTACTATTGTAATAACTTTATTGAACTATTTACTTATCTAATTTTACGTTTAAACATTCCTTTTCTTTATTCTTTTTTGAATAATTCTTTTGGTTAGATTGGTTTTGATATTTATCAAATGCTATGTGACGCACAAGCGCATAATTAATCACACAGATGATTCCAATTAAAATAATAATATATAAATGATAAGGTAAATTGCTCATGCTGATTGTACCAAATACTATAGCTTGCGAACTACCATTTACGAAATAATACAGAGGATTTAACATCATAATATGATTAACCACATTTAAATTTGTATTAGGGATGTATGTAATTGGAACCATAAAGAAGCTGATAGCACTTACTATAATAAATATCAGTTTTACATGTTTAATTGCATAACTCAGCAAGCCCAATATTATCGAAGTCACACTGATAAAAATTGCTAAAATTACTAAATAATATAAAAATGAAAGTATTGATGCTTCAAAATTCACAGGCTTAAGAATAATAATAACTATCCCCAGAATAAGTATTGTTATTAAACCTAACATCGCTATAACTATAGTAGGTGTAACTGCAGATATATGAAATGACTTCATGACAACGAAATCTCTGATATAGTACTTATAAGCTATATAAATAGATTGTATAATAATGCTGAATATGATGAATGATGAAATTCTGAATAACCAACGCACTTGAACAATATCGGTAGTATGGTTGAAATTAAAAAATCCCTCTAATGCTAGAATAATTACTAGTCCTATAATTAGGCTAATTGCAAACCACTTCCATGTTTGCTTAAGCCTTTGAGTACAAAAACTAAAAAGATGTGGTAAGTTTTTAATATATACAATTAAATTATCTATCATTTTCACACCTACAATTCAATATAAATCCATTTTTCTTCTTTCATATCAGCGATAAAATAACCGCTTCCACTTTTTGTAATCCATACATCTTTCGTGATATTAAATGTTTTTTTCAATTCCGTTTTATTTGTCATTGGAATAACAAATCCAGACAGTTTATCATTATCACCAAATATCATTTTTATAGGTTGTTGCGTGATCGGTACAACATACTTTTTATCTTTATCAGGTCTAAGCGTTTCTGTTACTTTATCATGTTTTTGATGTAAGTGACTGTTAAAGTACTCTACGTAAGTACTATAATTTGATTTTATATAAGGTGACAATTTCTTAAAAGTATGAGATTCGTATAACCCAGCTGGATTGAAATAAAACACTTGATTTTTACTAACACTATATCTCCTTTGATTCATTTCGACCCGATATCTTTTGTTATTTTCTCCAGTAATTGTAATTAAACTATACTTAGGTACTTTTAAATCTTTAGACCCGTTTAAAGTAACTGATCCATCTAATGCTAATCCATATGCAAGTTTTTCTTCGTAAGTATCTTTATTCTGATTCTGTATGGATGCTTGGGTATTAATGTTCCCTAGTTTGACCATACCTAAGTTGTTAAAGAAAAGTACGCTCATTAAAACAAGCCCAATCAAAAAGCTGACAAATAAGGTCCAAAATCTCACTAGAAATCTTGGTGGCTTAGCATGATTATAACGTTCTATTCTTTTAAAATTATAAGTCATTTCAGGAATACGAGAGCGATTCTGCTTCCAATCATAATCAAAGTTCTCAATTTCCATTTCTGATTTTAAACTAGTACGATCTTTTTCATGTTCTCTAAAAGTTGGTAATACCTGATTTAGAGAACCTTCCTTGCGTATCTGGCCGTGTGATACCCATGTTATGTAGTTACTTGTTTTACTTATCTTTTCTACATCATTATCAATTAAGACTAGTGTTTTATTAGCTTCAATATAATCTTTTGATAAAACTGTAGCTCTTTCTATAAATGTTTCATCTAAATGTGATAAAACATGATTTAAAATGATAATATCGTTTTTTGAAGAACGTGCAATACTAAGTAAAAGTTGTGCGTATGATTTTTCGCTTAAATTAGAAACCTTTTCTTCTATGTAATCACCTAAATGTGCCCATTGAATAATTTGTTCAACTTTATGCTCAGTTACTTCATAAGGAAAAAGTTGTACGAGTTCGCTCACATATTGGCTCACAGTTAAATTATTAATCTTTCGATCATCAATATCACCGAAATACAAGTTTTTAGTTCGGACGACCTTACCTTTATCAGGTTTCACTGAACCACTTAAAATTCTACCAATCAAAGTTTTAGAAGATCCAGGTTCTCCGATTATACCTAATGCTTCACCTTGATATATATGCAAAGAAATATTATTTAGGTTGATGTCCTCAGCATCATAACCTAATGGTCGATACCATTTTTTTGAATTATGATTTCTATAGTAATGTGTTACCTTGAGTAATTTTAAAACTATTGAGCTTCCCATCAATTATACATCCTTCTAAAATTTTAATAATGCTAATGGTAGACCTTCCTCAGGTTCACTACTGTTTATTCTAAATCCCCATGCAAATACACCCTTGAGTCGTTCTACTTTAAAGTACTGTTTACTACCATCATTGAGTTTATAGATTTTTCCAGGTTCAATTTTATTGCGATCCACAAGATAGCTTTCTGCTATAATCACTTTGCTTTGATAAACATCATATTCATTCATAATGCCATTCATCTCTGCTTTACGCATTTTTTCTTTAAATAATTGTATTTCATGTCTTAGTTCTTGCTCGGACATTTCACTCATTTTCTTTTTATTCATTAGATATACCGCTTTCTTCTAATTTAGATTTAATTTTATCATAATTATAGCCTTTTCTCATGAGTGCCTCTATGGTTTTAATAACACTTTTATCACTGTCATATTTTCTACAATTTTTATTATAGACTTTCTCTAAATCACGTTGCAATAAATGGTCTAATGTTTCTTCGTCTTGAGAAAAATCTATTTCATTCATAACTAGTTGAATTGTTTCAAACTTATATCCTTTTTGGAGAAGTGACTGTGTTACTTTTTGCTTTACCTTTGCTTCAGGACCCTTTTTAGACTTCATCACTTTTTCAGCAACTTTGATGACGTCATCTAATGGTTGTTGTTGTTCATATGCTTCGACATATTTTTCAATAATCGTAACTTCAATACCTAATTGATAGAGTTTTTGTCTATATATTTCTGGTCCTTTATCTGTAGTGTGTATCATGGTGTTTTTTAAACTTTCTGCGTAGTCTTCATGATCAATAAATTTTTCCTTATAGCAATAGTCAATGACATCTTGAATAGCATTACTTTGAATATCGTTTTTTTCTAAATACTGTATAACTTCTCTTTCAGTACGTTTCTTATAAGACAAGTATTGAATTGCAAGATTAACACCTCGACGGTAGTGATCATATTCTTGAATATTCTGCATATCTGACGGTTCAAGTATTTGATCTTTTTTTAAGTTAAATTTAACTAATGTATCAATATCTATCCCCATTTCAAATTCTCCATCTAAAAAGAGATTAAAGCGTTCTTTATTCTTTTTTTGTACTTCTATTTTAGTTACCTTTGGCATTTTACTATCCCTACTTCTATATTCAAACGTTTTTCTTACATATATTATGACACATCATTAGATGTTTCATAAAAGACTTTGAATTTTATATCCCTACTTTATGCACTAAAAAAGGAGTAAAACAGATTTCATCCTGTCCTACTCCTTTAAATTTATTTAGCTATCGACTCAATATGTTTTAAAAGATTGATATAATATCATAAATAAATGGTTAATAAAATATTGCTTCTATAAACTAATCCCATTATATTCATTCCATTTTTATTTGTTTAGTCGTTTAATTTCCAAGTTGAGACATAGCTTCTTGATATTGTGATTCACTAATAAAATTTTGTTGTTTCATTTTCTCTAAATTGGTTTTAACTCTATTGATGTAATTATTCGACATATCATTTACATCATACACACTTGGTGCATTTACTTTGCTTGCTAATATAGCACTTTGTAACACACTAATCTGACTCATATTTGAATTGTTTTTATCGACCGTTACACCAAAATAATGATTTGCAGCACCTTCTACAGTATATTGATTATCACCATAATAAATATTATTCATATAGAAACTTAAAATCTGATTTTTACTGTATTGCTTTTCAACTTTACGCGCTACAAACAATTCTTTGATTTTTCTTGTAAAGGATCGTTCATTATCGTAATAATAATTCTTTACAACTTGTTGCGTAATTGTACTTCCACCTTGCACATCTCTATCGCTAATAGTTGAAAACAATGCCCTTGTCGTTCCTTTTATATCAAAGCCATGATGTTTATAGAAACGCTCATCCTCCATTGAAATAAATGCGCCTTTTACATAGTTAGGCATATTTTCGGTAGCAACAAAATCGCTTTTATTTTCAATTGATTTTAAATCATCTACATTTGCTCTTGAAGAAATAAAGTACATGACACCAAAAAATATAATCAATAAAATTAATATAGTGATAATTGCTTTTAAGAAAATTCTTTTACTTTTTTTCTTTTTCGGTGGTTTCCCTATTGGTTGATAATATGTATTGTAATGAGGTCGTTGAGACTCATAACGTTGTTCAATATAATCATCCGTATATTTATCGCTTCTTTTCATGGGTTTTCTCCTTTTCTCAAACTCACCCTTTTAAAGTGAGTTTACCAATTGTTTAACCGTTTAGCTATAGTAAAGTTAAAAAATCAGTCCCAAGGTGTAGCAATAGTTCTAAGACTTAAGTACAGTCAAAAGTACAAATTATTCATTTAAACTCAAGTTGTCATTTCCAAGATATCATTTACCTATCAAAATTCAGTTTTTTATCATTTATTTAATGCCATAAAAAAGACTGTTGAAAAAGTCAAAAACTTTAACAACAGTCTTAATCAATAATTTAAAATCAAAATAATGAGTGCAGATTAGCTCATTATAAATACAATTTATGCTTCTAATTTTTTAACAATTTCTCTATTGAAGTCATCTAAATCATCAGGTACACGACTTGTTACAATGTTGTTGTCTACCACTACTGATTCATCTACAACATTCGCACCAGCATTTGATAAATCTTTGCGTACGTTAATAACACCCGTGATTGTACGTCCTTTTAAATCGTCAGTATCAACTAATACTAATGGTCCGTGACAAATTGCAAATGTTGGAACATCATTTTTAGTGAAATACTTAGCAAAAGTACCATAGCGACCTTCTTCATCACCACGTAAGTGGTCAGGTGAAAATCCACCAGGAATTAATAATGCATCATAATTTTCTGGTTTAGCATCAGCAATGCTAACATCTACAGTGACTTTCTCACCGTGTTTACCAACAACTTCATGGTTAGCTGTATCACCAATCACTTCTGTTTCAAATCCAGCATTTTCTAATGCTTCTTTAGGACTTGTTAATTCTATATCTTCAAATTCATCTGCTAGAATAATTGCTACTTTTTTTGCCATAATGTGACATCACCTTTCATTCATCTGTTTTTGAATCTAGATATAATATAGACAAAAAATTAGGGAGTTAAACATCTATTGCTAAATTTTTCAAATTAAAAAAGAGCTAAACTTATTAGTATTATTTACATTGTCATTCTCCAACCCCAACTTGCTTTGTCTGTTGAATTTCTCGCTGAAATTCTCTTTGTTGGGGCCCCAACCCCAACTTGCTTTGTCTGTTGAATTTCTCGCTGAAATTCTCTTTGTTGGGGCCTCAATACTAAAATATATGGAAACTTTTATGTATTAATTATTCAGTGGCTATACGTTAAGAAAGTCTAGGATTGTTATTGATGTCCTAGACTTTCTAAATAATTATTTTGAAACTTGTTTCACTTTTTCTTCCAACTGATCAAGTAAACCAATCCACTCATCAATATCTTCTACACGTACCTCATCCGGATTTACATGATCAATGTCTTCAATAAATTTGTTTAATCGTGTTTTAATTTGATCAATCGTTTGCTGTTCACTCATTAAATATTGGAACTCCTTTTTACTTGTATTTACTACGATAATATTATCCTAACAGAATTTGACAAAAAGCGATATAATCATAATAATATTCATTGTACATTTTGCACATAATCAAAACAAAGTAGATGGAAATTTTTTAATTTTAGGAGTAATAAATTATGATAATATCAAACAAATCCCCTATTTCTATCAACAATGATCCATGGGAAGCATATAATGATATTTTAGAACATAACCAATTAACATTAAGTAATATAGAATTTACAACTACAAATTTATGTAATATGCGTTGCAGTCATTGTGCAGTTGGTTACACTTTACAAACTAAAGATCCTGATCCTCTTCCGATGGATATCATCTATCGACGTTTGGACGAGATACCTAACTTAAGAACATTGTCTATTACAGGTGGAGAACCAATGTTTTCCAAAAAATCAATCAAAAACGTCGTTAAGCCTCTACTTAAGTATGCCAAACATCGTGGTATTTATGTTCAAATGAATTCAAATTTAACTTTACCTCAAGACCGGTATTTAGATATTGCAGAATACATAGATGTTATGCATATTTCACATAATTGGGGAACCATTCAAGAGTTTACTGATGTTGGCTTTGGTGCAATGAGAAAACAACCTCCTCTAAAAGCCAAGTTGAAATTATATGAGCAAATGCTTGAAAATTCCAGCACTTTATCAGACCAAGGCATGTTCGTATCGGCAGAAACAATGCTTAATCAAAGCACAGTCCCTTATCTAAGTAAAATACATAACGAAGTGGTAAATGACATGAAATGTAGCCGTCATGAGATTCACCCAATGTATCCATCTGATTTTGCTAGCCAATTAAATGTATTATCTCTTAAAGAAATGAAAGAAGCTATTCATCATTTGTTAGATATACGTGATGAAAACACATGGATGTTGTTTGGTACTCTACCTATCTATCCATGTTTAAATGATGAATATGATCAACATTTATTGCAACGTTTAAGAAAATCGAAGAATGTTACAATGAGAAATGACCCTGATGGTCGTAGCCGTTTGAATGTTAATGTATTTACTGGCGATGTTATTGTGACTGATTTTGGTGATGAAAATGGTACAATATCTAATATACAAAAGGATAAATTGACAGATGTATTCAACCAGTGGTTAAATACTGACCTTGCACAATCTTTAAATTGTCATTGTGCAGAATATCAATGTCTAGGTCCGAATGTTTTAGTTAAAAATATGTATTACCCAAATACTGATTTCAAGAAAAAAGAACAAATCATGCATCAACATCAAATATTTTCATAACAAAATTTTAGTATAAACAAACAGTAACCACCCTATGTTGTTTTCAACATTCATAGGGTGGTTACTGTTTTAATAAAAAGAAAAACTTTATTGTTAAAATTATATTATCTTATTATTTACATTAATTACTAAATTCTTACTTTTCGATATGTCTAACTCTAGATAAATATTCAATTGTATCTATACTTTCTTTACGACGTTCTTTACGTCTAGCAACACGTTGTGGCGCAGTTTCATGGAACCATTTTTCTACAGATGTTTCAGGTTCAACATCAGGTACTGATGTTGGTTTTCCATCACTATCCAATGCTACAAAAGTTAAAAAACTTAAAGCGGCCAAGTGGCGCTCGTTTTTATAAACATCATCAATAACAATTTGAACACATATCTCCATCGAACTTGTTCCTGCATAAGAAACCATTGCTTCATATGATAAAATATCTCCAGTTGTAATAGGTCTTAAAAAGTCAACAGAATCTGTTGATGCAGTAACAACTGGGTTGCCAGCGTGCTTCATAGCAGTAATAGCAGCTATTTCATCAATATTTGCCATTAAAGTTCCACCGAACATTGTGTGATGATGATTGGTATCTTGTGGATATACCTGTCTTGTTTTGATGCATTTAGCATCTGACATTTTTTTGCTTTTTCTATTTGTGTTAGCCATAAATCATAATCTCCCCAATTTATAATATTTAAACAAACTCCCAATTCATTTCAATAATTGATTGTTTATTTCACTTATACTATTTAGCCCAATTTCCATTTTTAAAAACTAATTCTTTTGTTTCATCTTGCAATATCCCATAAATTGTTAAATCAGGACTACCAATCATGAAATCTTCATGAATATTGGAATCATTGAGTCCATTTGCAATTTTTTCTTCTGTAGTCATTTCAGTACCACCTTTGATATTAAAACTATAAGCTGACCCTATAGCTAGGTGGCATGATGCATTTTCATCAAAAAGAGTGTTATAGAATATTGTGCGTCGATTTGATATTGGTGAATCATCGGGCACTAGTGCTACTTCACCTAATCTACAAGCACCTTCATCAGTTGCAATTAAATCTTTAAGTAATTTCTCACCTTTTTCTGCTTTGACATCAATTATCACACCATCTTTAAAAGTCAATGTAAACCCGTCTATAATGTTACCATTAAGATTTAAAGGTAATTTATTGGTTACATATCCATTAACATTGTTTCTATCTGGAGCTGTAAAAACTTCTTCTGTAGGGATATTAGCAATGAAAGGTTGACCGTCCCCATTTACATAACTTGTTGCATCTTCCCATATGTGTCCTTTAGGTAACCCTACTATTAAATCCGTGCCTTCTGATATGTAATGTAAAGCTTGATAGTTTTTCTCTTGTAATCGTTTAGCATGAACACTTAAATCTTTAATGTGTTTTTCCCAATTTTCAATTGGATTTTGTCCATCTACACGAACAATATCAAATACTTCATCAATGAATTTAATATATGCTGATTCAACATCCAACTCTGGATAGACACGACGTGCCCAATCCCTAGTAGGGAACGCAGCCACTACCCATGGAAATTGGTTTTTTTGACTTGCTTCCATATATGGTTTAAATCCTTTTGAGTATACAGTTTGATACGCTTTTAACTTTTGCGCATCTATTCCATTTAATAGCTCTGGATCTTCAGCAATGAGCGCCAAGTTCGCTGCGCCACGATTAACATAATCCAGACGCTCTTCAATATCATATTGTTTGAGTTCTTGTTTTTCAAAGTGTTCAACTGATTCGTTTTCAAATTTTAATCTTTTTAATTTCGGGTCTGTGTAGCTCACTCGAACATCTTCTGCCCCTGCTTTATATGCTTCCTCGACGATTAAATGAGTTAATTCTAACGCTTCAACAGATGAACGTATAAAAACAGGTTGCTGTGGTTGTACATTCATTCCCACTCTTACTAATAATTCTGCATATTGTTTTAACTTATTATGATAATTCGTCATATTAATCCTCCATATCTTGTCTAAGCTGTCCTAAATGGTCAGCAATAGCCGTAACCTCACTAGGCGAGAATGAATCTTTAGACATTACGAATTCATATATTTCGCTTATGTCTTGATGAGGTGTTGATTTAAATTTTTCCGGATTAAGTAATGCTTGATTTACAATATTTAATTTTTGTCTTATATTAGAAATCATTTCTTCATTAGATAATGACATTTAATTCACCTCTTTAGTTCAATATTCTATCAAATTATCATAGTTTGTTAAACTTTGATAGAATTTGAGGTTAAGTACTTTCTTATTGTTTAGATAGTATATAAAATGGGCATATAAATACATAGTTTGGAGTGATACTAATGATACATGTAGCATTTGTATGTCTCGGTAATATATGTCGTTCTCCAATGGCTGAGGCTATCATGAGACAAAGACTACAAGAAAGAGGTATTTCAGATATAAAAGTTCATTCTAGAGGAACAGGACGTTGGAATTTAGGCGAACCTCCACATAACGGAACACAAAAAATTCTACAGAAGTACCATATTCCTTATGATGGTATGGTGAGTGAACTTTTCGAACCTGATGATGATTTTGACTATATTATTGCTATGGACCAAAGTAACGTAGACAATATCAAACAAATCAATCCAAATTTACAAGGACAATTGTTCAAATTGCTAGAATTTAGTAACATGGAAGAGAGTGATGTACCAGATCCATACTACACAAATAATTTTGAAGGTGTTTTCGAGATGGTGCAATCATCTTGTGATAATTTAATAGACTACATCGTAAAAGATGCAAATTTGAAAGAGAGGTAATTCAACTATGGAAAATAAATTAGTACCTGGTATTTTAATTGGTGCCGTAATTGGTGGCGCGGCTGCTCTTGCTGATAAATCTACACGTCATTCTTTAAAACAATCATTCAAAGACATCAAAGAAGGAAATCGTACACGTAAACCTTCAAAAATAAGTAGCATCAAAGATGAAGTAATGTATTGGAAAGATACATTAGATGAAATACGTCGTAATAATCCTGAATTAGAACGTTCTATTAAAGATGCCAAAGAAACTTTTGTAAATCGTAAAAATCAACGCTTAGGTAAATAAACTTTCAAATGCGTAGCATTTTCAGAGAAAGTAGGACATCAATTGGAAAATGTACGCATATAAGTTTATGATATTTAATAACTATGAAGTGGAACGGAATTCATTTTAGATGGATTCTGCTCCACTCTTTTTATCTTTATTGATTATAAACTTTACAATAATTGTTAAATTTTGACTCGCACTTGTTTAATACTTTAACTCATGTTAAAAACTATAAATCAATATTTAAAAACTATTGCCTTTCTATTTAATTTAGGCCAAAATAATCATTGAGTGTTAAAAATACATTACTTTTTAAAGGGTATTGGATTTATCATATATAAATAAAACCATATTTGTTTTACTATACCGCAAATACGGGAATATCAATTTTAAAAGTAAAACATAAAAAGCAAAGGAGATTGTTATGTCAAAAAAAGAGAAAACAACTTCTAAATATCTTAATTCAATAGAAGATAAAGAGCATAAAAAGAATAAAAAAATAGAAGTTGACCGTACATATATAGAACCTCAAGAATTCCAATCTAAGAAACCTAAAAAAAAGAATCAAGTATTTTTTGTTTCCCGGCTGAATAAACCAGCAAAATACACCGAAAACTCTAATTTCTTTTCTTACCTGATTTATAGGATAGGTAAAGATGACGCTGCAGGTTTAGCAGCACAGATGACATATCATTTTGTATTAGCACTTTTCCCAATGCTAATTTTTTTACTTACGCTACTTGGTCAATTTATCACGATTGATGCTAATCAGATTAATCAAAAAGTAAGTCAATATGTCCCTGATCAAGAAACAGCTAGCATCGTTGGTGGAATTGTTAAAGATATCTCTGACACTGCCAGTGGAGGTATTTTGTCAGTTGGGTTAATTTTAGCTATTTGGTCAGCATCAAATGGAATGTCCGCTATTATTAACTCATTTAATGTTGCTTATGACGTTGAGGATTCTCGAAACGGTGTAGTAGTTAAATTATTAAGTATTCTATATACACTTGTTTTAGGTGCAGTATTTGTTGTTGCTGTAGTACTTATAACACTAGGTCCAGTCATTAATAAATTTTTATTTGGACCACTAGGTATTGATAATCAAATTGAATGGATTTTTAATTTAGTACGAATTGTTATTCCATTGATTATTATTTTCATCATATTTACTGTACTTTATTCAGTTGCACCTAATGTTAAAACAAAATTACGTTCTGTTATTCCTGGCGCTATTTTCACTTCCATTATTTGGTTACTAGGGTCCTTTGCATTCGGTTACTATATTTCAAACTTTAGTAACTATTCGAAAACATACGGAAGTTTAGCTGGTATTATCATTTTATTCTTATGGTTGTATATCACAAGCTTTATTATTATTATCGGTGCTGAAATCAATGCAATTATTCACCAAAGAAAAGTCATAGCTGGTCACACGCCTGAAGAAGCCGCTATTAAACATGATGATAACAATGAAAATCACTATAACGAAAATACGACTTATGAATACTATGAAGATAGCAAAGATGTAGATATCTCTAATGAAGATGACACGTATAATATCAATCATCAATCTAAAGAAGAACATCACACAAGCGACTGATAATATTGAAAGGCGAAAGTATCGATAGATGTATCTTTACTTTCGCCTTTAATAATTTATTGAATTAAATTATGCTGGAACGCATATATTACTGCTTGTGTTCGATCTTGTACTTCTAATTTACTTAGTATGTTACTTACATGAGTTTTTACTGTTTTGATGGTGATATGAGAGGCGCTTGCAATCTCTTGGTTAGAGTATCCTTTAGCTATAAGTAATAGGATCTCCATTTCTCTTTCTGTCAACATTTCATAAAGCTCGGCACGTTTTTTCATACGGTTGCGCATTTTTACTAACACTTCTGGTTCAAATACTGATTCACCTTCATACGTTTTACGCACAGCGTCAGCTATATCACTTGCACTTGTTGTCTTTAAAATATAACTATCTACTCCAGAATCAAGTGCACGATAAACTTCTTTATCCTCTATAAAGCTTGTTAACATGACTACTTTAATTTGAGGTAAATCTTTTTTTATTTCAGTAGTTGCTTCTACACCATCCATATCGTCCATAAGTAAATCCATTAATATTAAATCTGGTTTTAGCTCATGCGCTTTAGTGATAGCATCTTTACCAGAAGCACCCTCACCTACTACTTCTATATCTTCTTGAGTTGAAAGATAGCTTGAAATACCGATTCTTACCATTTCATGATCATCAACAAATAAAACTTTAATCGCCACTTGAATTCTCCTCCTTATTCAATGGTGCCTTAACTTCAATTCGTGTACCTGAATCAGGTAAAGATACAATATGAAACGTCGCACCAATTTCTAACGCTCGTTCTCGCATATTTTTCAAACCATAACTTTGTTCAAATTTTTCATCTACATTAAACCCTTTTCCATTATCTTGAATTCTTAGTAAAAGATAATCCTCTTGATTAAATAATTCCACAGTTACTTTTGTACCATTTGAATGTCTCAATGTATTTGAAATAGCTTCTTGTGTAATTCTGAACAAATGATCTTCAATGCCTTTTGGCACTTCAAAATCTTGAATTTCATGCACAACTTTCATTGGTACTTTCTTTTGTAAATCGATGACTAAATCTTTAATTCCTTCACCTAAAGACTTATCTTTTAAACCTATCGGTCTTAAATGTAACAACAAAGCTCTCATTTCAAGTTGTGAGTCTTGAACCATTTTTTCAAGAATTGGTATCTGTTGATTTAAAGGTGGTTCTAATTTCGACTCTTTTATCGCCGATAGCATCATGCTCGCAGCAAATAATTGTTGACTAACAGAATCATGTAATTCCCTGGCAAGTCGTTGTCGCTCATCTTCGATAATCTTTTTGACTTTAACATCATTAATATTGTAGTTTTCATTAGTTAAATTTTGAGTCTTCATTCTAAGTCGATGTAATTCTTGATTTAATGGAACTAGTGTATGATAAATATCTATCGTTTCTGTATATAATTCGATATTTTGATCATTGATACCTACTGTTTGTCCTTCTATTGATCTTTCTATTTGTGAAATAATCCAATCATTTTGTTGATTAATTTTATAAGCTAAAACAGATCCAACTATAATACATAAAAGAACAATTAATAAATTTAAAAATAGAAAAACAGGTATTCCAAATATTTGTGTATAAAACATCCCCTGAAAAAAGATAATATTTACAAACACTTTATCAATAAATAAAAAAGCAATAAGCATACTATATACTAATATAAGCATTGAGCCTATAGCTCTTATGTAGTGATTCATCTATAAATCACCTCTACGTCTCCAATGAATGATGAAACGTAAACATTAACAGTATAATTATCATCTTTCGTTTTTTCTTCAATTTGAACATGGTTATTCTCAATCTTATAAGATTTATCGTTCACATAAGCAGTGCCGTAGAAGAGAGTCGCATGTAAATTTATATTATAATTAAGAGGTACAACTACTTGTACTTTACCTAAAATATGACGCACAACTATGGTATTTGTTTCCTTAATATTTGCCGCTTTTGTCATATCAATGTGTATGTCTCCTATACCGTGTTGAATCTGTACGTCTTCCCATTTATATACATACACTGGTGTATGTTGTTCACCAAACCATTTTTGCTTAATAAAAATGGGTGATGTGATGTCTTCATCTGTAGCAATCACTTTTAATGGTCTAAACTTATAAACCAAATAACGTATGATGACTACAATTAAAAATATAAATAGAATAATAATCGTGTACTTATTAGACAAAAGTGTAAAAGCAATTAATAAGGTTCCTATCCAAAAAGATAGTAGTCCTCTTACTTTATGAAAATACACATACCCTACATATACAAGTACACATCCTAATAG
The DNA here is from genome assembly GCF_006742205.1 of Staphylococcus epidermidis. NCBI lineage: Bacteria > Bacillati > Bacillota > Bacilli > Caryophanales > Staphylococcaceae > Staphylococcus > Staphylococcus epidermidis. The sequence goes on along the minus strand of NZ_AP019721.1, from coordinate 950,231 downwards.
GAGTACTAGTAAAAAGCCAATTTTTTCAAAAAATATATAGTAAAAATTAGCAATAATCATTAAAGCAGTAAAAATAATCAACATTTCAGTTGATATATATTTGCGTGTCATATTTCGCCACCTTTCTATGCTACAGCACTCATATGATATATAAAGTGGAATGCTTCTTCAGTAGTTATTTTCATTCTAGATTGTAAATTTATATCCGCTTCTATTCTCGCATAATAAGACTCAGCATCATTTAATTGTGATTTAATCATATCAATATCATTATCATGTATTTCCTCAGCACAATAGATTGCTTGATTGTTTACTAAATCTATATATTTATTTTCTAATGAGAGCGTGAGGGTGTCAATTAACTTCTTTAATTGTAATCTTTTTTCTCTTAAATAATTAATATAAGTATCAATATTTTTAATTTGCTTATCTAATGACATTTTATATTCATTGATACTTTTTTTAGTAATTCGTTTTATAAATTGTTGTAAATATAAATCTAAAATATTCAATGATATCACCTCGTCACTGATTAAGCTTTATTATAAAACAATTCCGAAACCTAATGAAATAGGCTTCGGAACCATATATGCTTCATACTTTAGTCTGACGAGATATGAAAAAAGTAAATTATAATCTTAATTTCTAATTTGAATTACTAATTTTTAATTAATCATCAATCTTAGTTGTAAGTAACGGACCATCTTTTGTAACTATAACCGTGTGTTCAATTTGAGCGACATAACTTTTATCTTTAGTTTCAAAAGCCCATTCATTTTTACCTTCAGTTACAAATGTAGCATGTGTTGATATGAATGGTTCTACTGCAATGACTTGCCCTTCTTTTAATAATGTTTTATCTTTAGGATCAAAATAATTCATGACATGATTAGGTGCCTCATGAAGTGATTGTCCAACACCATGTCCAGTTAAATTTTTAATCACAGTCAAGTCATTTTGGCGTGCAGTTGCATGAACAGCTTTTCCAATATTACTCAATTTTGTACCTGGTTTCACCTTTTTCATAGCATTTTCAAAAGCCATTGTGGCTACGTCACAAACCTTTTGTTTAAGTGGTTGATCTGATTTCCCTACAACAAATGAAATTCCAGTGTCAGCATAGTACCCATTTTTTAAAGCTGATACATCAATATTAACTAGGTCACCTTCACGAATTACTCGTTTACCAGGGATTCCATGCGCGACCTCTTCGTTAACACTAATGCAAGTTTGACCTGGGAAGTTTTCATCGTGAATAGGCGCTGATATCGCCCCATGCTCTTCAAATAAATCTTTGGCAATGTGATCTAATTCACGGGTAGTCACTCCAGGTTTAGTAGCTTCTTTCATAGTATCTCTGACTTTTGCACAAATGTAACCTATTTCTTTTAACGCTTGTAATTCTTCATCAGTTTTAACAATCATTTTATCCCGTTCCTTTATAAATTATATTACATCTTATTATAGCAAAAATTTTTTGATATACTAAATATGAATGTATAACGATTCATAATAGTTAAATTAATTTTCAAAGAAAGAGAATTTGTCTAAAGTAAAGTCTTTTCGAATTTCCTTTTCTTAAGAGGAGTCAGTATGATATGAATGATAAATGGTATAGACATATAATTGGAGCGCGAACTATTAAAACTGGTTTGGCTACTTTTTTTACGTCTTTATTTTGTATGTTGTTAAACCTCACTCCAATTTTTGCCATACTTACTGCAATTGTTACAATTGAACCTACTGCTAAAGCATCATTAAAAAAGGGGTATAAAAGGTTGCCAGCAACAGTTATTGGTGCGTTATTTGCTGTTGTCTTTACATATGTCTTCGGTGATCAATCACCGTTAAGTTATGCTTTAAGTGCTACATTTACCATTCTGATATGCACTAAACTTAATTTACAGGTAGGAACAACTGTCGCAGTATTAACTTCCGTTGCAATGATTCCAGGTATACATGAAGCATATGTGTTCAATTTCTTTTCACGGTTACTTACAGCTCTTATAGGACTTGTTACGGCTGGATTAGTCAATTTTATCATCTTACCACCTAAGTATTATCATCAACTTGAAGAGCAATTAGCCCTTAGTGAGAAAAAAATGTATCGTTTATTTTATGAACGCTGTAATGAGTTATTATTAGGAAAATTCAGCTCGGAAAAGACTAGTAAAGAATTATCAAAATTAAACATTATTGCTCAAAAAGTTGAAACATTAATGAGTTATCAAAGAGATGAACTTCATTATCATAAAAATGAAGATAATTGGAAATTATTAAATCGCCTTACAAATCGCGCTTATAACAACCGTTTATTTATTTCACATTTATCTAACATTATTTATTTACCCAAACATACGTCTATTGCTTTTGATGCTAATGAGAAGATAGCATTGATTAATATTAGTAATAGTATTAATGGCATCATTCAAAAAGGAAGCTTTGCACGTCAAAAAAAATCTATTGCAACACTAAAGTCTTCTGTTAAACAGATGGATGAGTTTGACCAAAATCAAATGAAAAGTACACTCATATATGAAATTCTACTCATATACAAAATTTTAGATTCACGTTATGCAAAATAATATGACGTTAAAACTAATTACTTTATTACATATATATAAATTATTTCGTATGATAAAAAGCCGTAGAACAAAGTTTATCTACGGCTCTTTTGATACATAGAAATAGACGCATAAATCTCTTTAATACATTGAATTTGAATGTTTGGCTAACTATTCGTCTACACCTTCACCTATCGTCACGCTCGTAACAAATCCATGTGTCACTTTGTATTGTAATTTAATCATTTTACCGTGATAGACATATATACCGTCTTCTGGATATTGTGAATCATTGCTTGTATGTGGAATATGATTCAATCTCTCATTTGGGTATGCATCTTTCATACTTTCAAGTGATAGTGATTGATTATTAATACTGAAACGTACACTTATCGCTGTATGATTGCTTGTAGCTCTAATTTCTTGATCATAAACCTTTTTGTATTCAATATCATTAGTATCATCTTGCTGAATCTGATAACCATTAATATTTAAATGACCATTATCTAGGGAATTAATAAATTGAGGTTGAGTTAAAAATGTTGGATTTTCACCAGCCTCACCTTCTAAAGAAAAGCTATGAGATTGTTTGGTTTCGTTTGTTTGGTGATGCTTTTCTAAGTAAGTATGTGCTTGTGCGACATGTGAAAACGGAAAGGCTAACGTTAAAGCAGCTAGTGTCAATGACGTCAATTTAAAAATCTTCATATTTTCACTCCTATATTTATTGTATGGTTCAATTACAGTTTAACAATAAGTATATGTTTCAAAGTGTTTTTTTCATATGTAATAGAAATTAGCACCTGAGTGTCTATGTTTCAAGATTAATGAACATTAACGTTTCCTAAATGTATATCTAAAGGTGCTACGTATAAATATAGAAGACATTGTTTTTTCATCTCAACACATCCCACTTTCCACATTTTCTTTAGCGTTTTAGAAGGAAATGCTCATCACTTTGTTCATGACCTTTTGTTAATTAACCATCGGCATAAGTTATTTACAATTCAGAATTCAGTCATTAACTGCTAATACGTTAAAATGCCCCTAGAACATGCATTAATGTTCTAGAGGCATTAATATAATAAGTCTTTATACAAATAACTAATTATCGTCATGATTAACAATAATTATTAAAAATTAAGTTATATTGAGTTATTTTTTATTTTCTTTTGCACGTTTAATAAGAACTTGCTTAGCAGCTTCTTCCTCTGTGTTATCGATCTTCTTAGGCTCAAATAGTATCCCTTTTCTTTCACATGCTTTCTCAAGTAGATAATCAGTTATTTCATGATTTTTTGGTAAAATTGGGCCGTGAAGATAAGAACCTAATAGATTTTTATAGTGTATACCTTCTTTTCGATCGTTATCATTATTACCATAACCATACGTTACTCGGCCTAATGTTCCATACGGATGATATGTTCTACCACCATGATTTTCAAATCCAACAATCGTGCCAAAAGTATCACTCTCTATAATGATATCTCCAGTTAAGCGTTCTTTTTTAGACTCGGTATAGAAGTCAAGAACACCCAATCCTTCTAACTCGGTACCATCAGGAGTAATATACTTATGACCTAAAAATTGATAACCACCGCATATAGTTAACCCAGGCATACCATCTTCAATTGCATTTTTTAAAGAAGTTTTAATTTTACTTAATTCTTTCGTGGCAAGCGCTTGTTCCCTATCACTCCCACCACCAATGAAGAAAATATCACAATCATCAAATGTGACTCCCTCAGTCTCATTGATTTCTTTAACATTTATCTTAATATTTCTTTTTTTAGCTCTTTGTTTTAATGCCATGATATTACCAATATCACTGTATAAATTAAGCTTATCTGACATGAAATGATAAACCGTTAGTTCATTCATCTTACGATTGCCCTCCTTCAAATGAGCGATTAAGTTGTTCAAGCATTGGTGTTAATGATGTATAGTTTGGAATTGCTACCGTAAATGAACTGTATTTCATAGTTAATGCAGTCGCTTTGTAGATATCCTTTTCAACCTTAATAGGCACTTCAACTTCAGCAAGTTTGAGACGTAATTGTAGTTCCTCAGCACGTGTACCACTTACAATGATAGCTTCGATATCTTGGGTAGCTAGCTTTTCAAAGTCTGCATCGTATATCCATGAAATATCTCGACCATCTGCCGCGTTGTCATTAAGACTAATAACATAAATTTTTTTATCATCAATTTGCTCGCCTACTGATAGACTTGCATTCATTCCAGCTGGATTTTTTGCTAGATTAATCATAGCTTCCTTCTTATTTTTTGAAAAATACTGCATGCGACCATTATCAGACGTATATGTTTCAAATCCTTTGCGTATTGCATCATCATTTAATCCTAATTCTCTTAATACGGTATAGGCTGCTATTGCATTATAAGAATTAAAATCTCCTGCAATTTTCATATTAAACTCACTTTGGTTTATTATCATTTTTAAGAATGGTGAAGCATCAAATGATGACACTTCATATGTAGGTTCTTCTCGCTTAAATCCACATTCACAGTGATAATGTCCAATTTGATTATAATGTATATAGTCATATTGCAATAATCGTCCACAATTAGGACAATATTTACTTTCATTCATTGTACTTTGTTCAAAGTCATGCGCAAATTTTTTCATTCCGTAATACACAATGGAATGACTTGCAATTTTCAAGCGACTCACAAACGGATCATCTGCATTTAATAATAATTTTATCCCTTTGTTACTTATTGATTTTGCAATATTATCAACCATAATATCGATTTCACCAAATCGATCCATTTGATCTCTAAAGAAATTTGTAAACACCATCATAGAAGGTGTGACTTCGTTTAAAACACGTGGAATAGATCCTTCGTCTATTTCAATTATCGCAATATTAGTATTCTTAGAGCTTTGCATAATAAAAGCAGAAGTTATCCCTGCTGCCATATTTGCTCCTTCATTATTGTGAATAATGTTTATTTGATTTTTCTTTAATGTATGTCCAATTAAGTTAGATGTAGTCGTTTTACCATTAGTCCCACTTATAAAAACAATGTCATCTACTTGTTTAGCTAATTTTCTTAAAATATTATGATCCACACGTCTTGCAATCTGTCCCGGCAAGTCTGTACCCTTTTTACCTACAGCTATACTTGCTTTCCTTGCTAACTTAGCCATGTGGGTTGCAGTCCATTGTCTCATGCGTTTCCTCCTCCAATTTGCACTCGAGTAATTATAACACGTAAATGGTATAACAAAAAAGATTCTCAACTAAGATATGTTATTCATTAATCAAATTAGAATAATTATTAATAAGAACGACAATCACTATATCTAGATTAGAATAATTATTATTTGCTATTGAGAAAAGTTTTGTTATAATATAAAAGAATCTTATTTTTATTTATACGGGGTGATTGAAGATGTTAAGTAAAGAACTATTAGCAGCTTTAAATGAACAGATGAATCAAGAATATTTTGCAGCGCATGCATATATGGCAATGGCAGCATACTGTGACAAAGAATCTTATGACGGATTTGCAAATTTTTATATAGAACAAGCTAAAGAGGAACGTTTCCACGGTAAAAAAATCTATGACTATATCAATGATCGTGGCGAACATGCCATCTTTGATACAATTAAAGCTCCTAAAGTAGAATTTTCTTCTATTTTAGAAACATTTAAAGATAGTTTAGCTCAAGAACGTGATGTTACTCAACGTTTCTATAATCTATCAGAATTAGCTCGGAATGATAAAGATTATGCTACAATTTCATTTTTAAATTGGTTCTTAGATGAACAAGTTGAAGAAGAATCTACATTTGAAACTCATATAGATTACCTTACTCGTATTGGCGATGATTGTAATACACTTTACCTATATGAAAAAGAATTAGCAGCGCGTTCATTCAACGAACAATAAATACAACAACTTATTCCTAAATATTGTGTTATTTTCCCTTAAATCTCCTCAAAGATAAATGATTTAAGGGTTTTTTTATGCATAAATCATTTGTTCTAACCCGTTTTACTATCTATAAGATTGTTATTGTAATAAAATATTGACATTAAATACTAACATAACGAAAAAGAATTGAAAGGAATGAAATAATGGTACAAAATGCATTTGTTGCACTGGACTTTGAAACTGCTAACAGTAAACGAACAAGTATTTGCTCTGTAGGTATGGTTAAAGTTATTGATAATCAAATAACAGAGTCATTTCATACCCTTGTGAATCCTTTTGACTACTTTACTGAAACAAATATTACTGTACATGGCATCCATCCCGAAGATGTGCAAGATGCTCCTGGATTCAAGCATGTCTATCCATATATGCTAAAATTTATTGATCAACTTCCTGTTGTTGCCCATAATGCTGCTTTTGATATGAATGTGTTACATCAAAGTTTAAAAAGTCATAATATAGATACACCTTCTTTGACATACTTTTGTTCATATCAATTAGCTAAACGAACAATTAATGCATATCGATATGGGCTAAAACATTTAATGAATCATTACCATTTAGATTTTCACGGTCATCATGATGCGTTAAATGATGCTAAAGCTTGTGCAATGATTACCTACCGCTTATTGAAACATTATGATGATCTTCAAAGCATGTTGAGTATATATGGAAAAAATCTCAAAGATAAAGGCTGATTGTCCACTTAACTTGTGTTCATCAGCCATTTAAATAAAATCATATATTGTTAAATTTTTAAAATCAGATTGCTCTAAACTCCCGACCGTTACACCTATTAATCGAATCGGAATCTCTGGATCTTTTAAGTCGTTATATAAAGTATAGGCAATATTATAGATATCAGTTTCAGTACGAATAGGATCTCTCAAACTTTTTTGCTTTGAGATTGTTTCATATTGATAGGTCTTTATTTTTACAGTGACTGTTTTACCTGATTTTTGAATTTTATTTAAACGTTCTGCTGTTTTTCCTGAAAGCTCTCTTATTTTTCTTAAAATAACATCATCATCGTTAACATCTGTAGAAAATGTCCTTTCAGTACCAACAGATTTACGAACTCTACTCGCCTTTACTTCATTATGGTCTATACCTCGAGCTTTATTATACAAACCTCGTCCTCTTTTACCGAATAAACGTATTAATTCAAATTCATCTTTATTATATAAATCTTGACCTGTATATATATGATGTTGATGCATTTTTTTCTTCGAAGCTTTGCCTACCCCTGGGAAATCTCCAATATCTAATTGCATTAATATTTCATGTACATTATTGTAATCAATTACTGTCAAACCATTCGGCTTGTTCATACCACTCGCTAACTTTGCTAAAAACTTATTATAAGACACGCCGGCTGACGCAGTTAAACGTGTTACTTCGTATATATCTCTGCGAATATAATTTGCAATGGTTGATGCTGGTAAATCCGGTCTCACTAAATGTGTAATATCTAAATAAGCTTCATCTAAAGACATGGGTTCTACTAATTCTGTATAGCTTCTGAATATTTTCATGATTTGACCAGATACCTCTCTATAAGTATCAAAACGGCTTGTTACATAATATCCATTGGGGCATAGCTTATGTGCTTGAGTCATAGGCATAGCAGAGTGAACACCATAAGCTCTTGCTTCGTATGATGCCGTAGAAACTACGCCTCGATGACTCGCTTTACCGCCAACGATGACAGGTTTTCCTTTTAGTTTAGGATTATCTCTCATTTCAACTTGAGCAAAAAAATAATCCATATCTATATGAATAATTCTTCTTTCAGTCATCGACTCACCTCACTATGTCTTCCAAATAATGGCTTTATATTATTATACGCCATCCTTTCTATGTTTACATGTATTGTGCACATGGTAATATTTGTATTGTTTATTTAATTAATGTAATAAAAAAATAGGACTACAATTTTTAGAATAAATTCATAGTCCTATCCTTTTCTACATAAGTAGTTATGTGAATGTAGTTGCATATTTTAATGAGATTTTTTATTACAATTGAAACGAGTTGAAAAATAAGAAATGAAATTTTTAAATCAATTATCAACTTTGATATATACGCTTGTCACTATAATTAGTGATTATTCATAATAGGTTTGAGTAGGCTTTTGATGATAAAGATACAAACCTTCTCCATAGGTTTGTATATATTTGAATTTGCTTTGTAATGCCAATGCTACTAAAAACACATCTATCATACAATAACTTGTATGTATACTAAACATAAAGATTAAAGATGAGAAGGAATATATTTGAATAAGTGCTAGTAAGGTCGCACTTATGATAACAAGTGGTGCTATCATGATAATTGTAAATTGCCACCGATGAAAACAAGTCTGAGAGAACTGTACAATAATTTTGTTTTTATCATATTTTAAAGATGGTTTTTCACCTTTAGAAAATATAATGAACAAAATACGATGAATAAACTCATGCAAAATAACTAGTACTGCGAAACCTACAAATCCAAAAATAAGATTCATGACAAGATTTTGTTCAATGATATGCGTTGTTTGATAAGCCCATTTATAAGTAAATAGTATTGTAAATAGCGCCAATACAATTTGCAACAGAACAAATCGTTGGATTTGAAATTTGTTGCCTGATAAATCTATTTTATGCACATTCACCCCTCCAGTTCTCTATTTTCAAAAACAGTATACAATTTTTATTATAGCTAAAAAAGACCTTTTTCAATAAAGTAAGTTGCTTGTAATACAATCTTAACAATCACTTCAAAATAACAATGAATTGACTTCTATTAAATTCACTCTTCGTCTTTACGTACAAATAATGCTACAGTCTCAATATGAGTTGTTTGTGGGAACATATCAACTGGTGTAATTTCTACTAACTCGTATTGTTCAGCCAATATTTGCGCATCTCTTTGTTGCGTTGAAGGGTTACATGATATATAAACAATCCTTTTCGGATTTAATTTTAAAAGAGTAGTTAAGAAAGTTTCATCGCATCCTTTTCTAGGTGGATCTACCATGACTACGCCTGGTTTAATCCCTTGTGATTTCCATGTTAAGATAACATCTTCTGCTTTTCCACATTCGAAAGTCGTATTTTTAAGTTGGTTTTTAGTCGCATTGTCTTCCGCATCTTTTATGGCTTGCGGAACAACTTCTACACCATAAACATGTTTTGCTAGTGGTGCCATATATAGACCAATCGTTCCTATACCACAATACGTATCCAATACTATTTCTTTTCCTGTTAATTGAGCATAATTCAGAGCTTGCTGATAAAGTTTTTCAGTTTGTGATGAGTTAATTTGGTAAAATGATAAATCAGAAATATGATAAGTTACTTCACTTAATTGGTCTTCAATTTTATCTTTACCATATAAAGTCATTGATTGACGCCCCATTATAACATTAGAATGGCTATTGTTTATATTCTGTTTAATACTTGTTATATTTGGAAATTCTTTTTTTAGCTTGTTTACTAATAGTTCTGATTGTTTAAATGTTGCTCCATTTGTAACAAAGATAACCATCATTTCATCGGTATGATAACCAGTCCTTACTACTAAATGACGTATTAAACCTGTTTTTGTTTTTTCGTTATATATAGATATATTTAATTCATTGAGCCAGTACTTCACTCGATTCATTACTTCTTGATGTTGTCTATCTTGTATAAGACAACTATCCATATCTATAATGTCATGGCTACGTTGTCTATAGAATCCCATTATAACTTGATTCGAGTTACTTTGACCTACAGGAATTTGAGATTTATTACGGTATCGCCAGGGATTGACCATGCCAATAGTTTCCTTTATAACCGTATTCTCAAAAGGGCCTTTTCTATGAAAAAGATTAACTACTTGTTCTCTTTTCATATCCAATTGCGCTCTATATGTCATATGTTGTAATTGACAACCACCACACTTTGCATAATAAATACAAGGTGGTGTCACTCTATCATCACTTTCACTTATGACCTCTATCAATTTTCCTATAGCAAAATTCTTTTTCACTTTAATTAATTTAAATTTAATTTCTTCATCAATTAAAGCATTAGGAATAAAAATTGGATATCGATCAACTTTAACAACTCCGTGTCCCTCATGAGTTAAATCAATAACCTTTCCCGTTTTAACTTCGTTTTTCTTAATTGTTTCCAATTTTTTCCCTCCCACATACAAAAAGGTTAGGAATATAATGTGTGGCATTCCTAACCTTAAATTTGATGTCGTAATAATTTTATTGCTTATCAGGCGTAATATCAGTTATCGTATCATTTTCTAATAGTTCTTCGTTAAATACATCTTTAGGTGTAAAAATTTCTATGTGCTGTTCTAAATTAAGGAAATTTGCAGGTAATTTCCCACCGTATTCACCATCAACATTAAGTTGCATATCAGTAAATGATGAAATATTAATAGACTTCGCTTTAGCATAAATGACTTTAGGATGTTTTGTATGCTCACCTCGAGACGCTAGTGTCATAATATGACCCAATTCAGCAAGATTTGCTTTTTCTACAATAATTAACGTGAAATAACCGTCGTCAAGCTTCGCATCTGGAACTAATTTTTCAAAGCCAGCCATTGAATTCGTTAAACCTAAAAGGAATAGTAAAGCTTCTCCTTGGAAGATGTTATCATCATATTCGATACGTACATCTACTGCTTTCATTTGAGGTAACATTTCGAATCCTTTAATGTAATACGCGAACGGTCCTACAATTGATTTCAACTTACTTGGTGTTTCATAAGATACTTGTGTTAGTTTCCCCCCTGCAGCTAGGTTAATGAAATAACGATTATTCATCTTTCCAATATCTACCTTGGTTGTGTGACCATCAATGATTACATCAATCGCCCCCATTATATCGCTTGGTAAATGAAGTGCTCTTCCAAAGTCATTAACGGTGCCCATTGGTATTACACCTAATTTAGGCCGATTGGGTTGTTCGGCGATTCCGTTGACCACCTCATTTAACGTACCGTCACCTCCAGCTGCAATGAGTAAATCATATTCACTTTCTAGTGCTCTTTCAGCTTCAAAAGTAGCATCACCAATTTTTTCAGTTGCATATGCACTCGTTTCATAACCTGCCTTCTCAAGTTTAATCAGTGCATCTGGTAATACACGTTTAAAAAGTTCTTTTCCTGATGTTGGATTATATATAATTCTTGCACGTTTTCTCATAGTTAATCCCTCAAATTCATATACTCATTACTTATATTATATGATTTATACATCAGTTAAAAGTATTTATTTCCGATTTCTCTAAACTAATCGGTACTACAAAGATAAAATATATGTAATTTTAAACATTAAGAAACTTAATACTTAAACTTTTCAAAAGTAATAAAAGCTTCTAACAAAGTTCATATCCTTTGTTAGAAGCTTAAAGTATTATAATTTTCGAATTAACGGTTATCTAATTCTTGTTTTAATAGGCTATTAACTTTTTGTGGGTTAGCTTGACCTTTAGAAGCTTTCATAATTTGGCCCACTAAGAATCCCATAGCTTTACCTTTACCATTTTTATAATCTTCTATTGATTGTGGATTATTATCTAATGCATCTGTTACAAATTTAAGTAGTGTTGCTTCATCAGAAATTTGTACTAAACCTTTATCTTCCATAATTTGTTTAGCATCTCCACCATTTTCTGCTAGTTCTGGAAAAACTTTTTTAGCGATTTTACTACTCATTGTTCCGTCTTCTATTAATTTAATCATACCAGCTAAATTTTCAGGTGTTAGTTGCGTATCTTTTAATTCAACTTGATTTTTATTAAGATACTCGTTAACACCTCCCATTAACCAGTTGGAAGTAAGTTTAACATCTGCACCATGGTCAATTGCGCCTTCAAAGAAATCAGACATTTCTTTAGTTAATGTTAATACATGCGCATCATATTCTGGTAGTCCAAGATCATTTACGTATTTAGCTTTACGTTCATCTGGCAATTCTGGAATTGTTTCTCTTACACGTGCTTTCCAATCTTCATCTACATATAATGGTACAATATCTGGTTCAGGGAAATATCTATAATCATCTGAACCTTCTTTCACACGCATTAAAATTGTTTTACCAGTAGATTCATCAAATCGACGTGTTTCTTGACCAATCTCTCCACCATTTAATAATTCTTCTTCTTGACGTTTCTCTTCATATTCTAAACCTTTTTTAACGTAGTTAAATGAGTTAAGGTTTTTCAATTCAGTTTTTGTACCAAATTCCTTTTGACCATATGGACGAAGTGAAATATTAGCATCACAACGTAGGGATCCCTCTTCCATTTTACAATCAGATACACCTGTATATTGAATGATTGAACGTAGTTTTTCTAGATAAGCATATGCTTCTTTAGGTGAACGAATATCGGGTTCAGATACAATTTCAATTAATGGCGTACCTTGACGGTTTAAGTCTACTAGAGAATAACCATCTTTATGTGTTGATTTACCTGCATCTTCTTCCATATGAAGACGTGTAATACCGATACGTTTTGTTTCTCCATCAACTTCAATATCAATATAGCCATTTTCTCCAATAGGTTGATCAAACTGAGAAATTTGATATGCTTTTGGATTATCTGGATAGAAATAGTTTTTACGATCAAATTTTGAATTTGTAGCAATATCCATATTTAATGCCATTGAAGCTCTCATTGCCCAATCTACTGCACGTCTATTAACTACTGGTAATACACCTGGATAAGCTAAGTCGATAACATTTGTATTTGAATTTGGTTCAGCTCCAAAATGTGCGGGTGATGGAGAGAACATTTTTGAGTCCGTTTTTAACTCAACATGAACTTCAAGTCCGATTACTGTTTCAAAATGCATGATTTCCACTCCTTATAAATTTTCGTATGCGTCATGTAAGTTGTATTGTGTTTCAAATTGATAAGCGACACGATATAACGTTTTTTCGTCAAAAGGTTTACCAATTAATTGTAAACCAATTGGGCGTCCGTTTGATTGTCCACAAGGAACTGAAATACCAGGTAAACCGGCAAGATTAACTGGTGTAGTTAATAAGTCATTCGCATACATTGTTAAAGGATCATCAATTTCTTCGCCAATATTAAATGCTGTTGTAGGTGCTGTCGGTCCAACCACAACATCATAAGATTCAAATACTTTGTCAAAATCATTTTTAATTAACGTTCTAACTTTTTGAGATTTTTTATAGTATGCATCGTAATAACCTGAGCTTAAAGCAAAAGTACCTAAGAAGATACGTCTTTTGACTTCTTCACCAAAGCCTTCCGATCTAGACATTTTATATAATTCTTCTAACGATTGTGCTTCTTTAGAATGATATCCATATCTAATACCATCAAATCGCGCTAAATTTGCTGAAGCCTCTGATGACGCAATAACATAATATGATGGAATACCATATTTTGTATTTGGTAATGAGACTTCGTCAACTTCAGCACCAAGTGATTTTAACGTTTCAACCGCTTCTTTTACAGAAGTCTTAACTTCTTCACTTACACCCTCACCTAAATATTCTTTAGGTAATGCAATTTTAAGACCTTTAATATCTTTACCAATATCAGAAGTAAAATCTACATCATCAACAGGTGCGCTTGTAGAATCATTCGCATCTACACCGGAAATTGCCTCAAGTACTAATGCGTTATCTTTAACATTACGCGTGATTGGTCCAATTTGATCTAAAGAAGAAGCAAATGCAACTAAACCGAAACGTGATACACGGCCATAAGTTGGTTTCATACCAACAACACCACAATAAGATGCAGGTTGTCTAATAGAACCACCAGTGTCTGACCCTAAACTAAAAGGAACTAAACCTGCTGCAACCGCTGCTGCAGAACCACCTGAAGATCCTCCTGGTACTGCTGTGTGATCGAAAGGATTTAATGTTTTCTTAAAATATGAAGTCTCTGTAGAGCCACCCATTGCAAACTCATCCATGTTTAATTTACCAATTAAAACCGCGTTTTCATCATGTAGTTTGTTCATTACAGTTGATTCATAAATAGGTACAAATCCCTCTAACATTTTACTTGCACATGTAGTTTCTACATCTTTTGTGATGATATTATCTTTGATTCCCATAGGAATTCCAAATAGTTTACCATCCATTTGATCTTTAGCTTGTAATTCATCTAATTCTTCGGCTTTTTTTATTGCATTTTCTTTATCTAAAGCTAAGAATGACTTGATTGTTGGATCAGTTTCTTCAATAGCTGCGTATATATCTTTTACTACATCAGAAGGTTTAATTTCTTTATTTTTGATTAATTCAGTTAATTTTTCGATAGATTCAAAACGAATACTCATCTTAAGCGTCCTCCCCATTCATGATGGATGGCACTTTAAATTGACCATCTTCTGTTTCTTTCGCATTTTTCAATGCTAATTCTTGAGGAATGCCCTCGATTGCTTTATCGTCACGTAATACGTTTTGTAAATCTAATACGTGATAAGTTGGCTCAATACCTTCTGTATCGGCACTATCATTTTGTTTCGCAAAATCTAAAATACTTTCTAAAGTATTAGCCATTTCTTCTGTTTCTTCAGGAGAAATTTGAAGTCTAGCTAAATTAGCAATATGTTCAACTTCTTCACGTGTTACTTTAGTCATTAAATAAAAGCCTCCTTAATACTCATTCATCACCAAATTGTATCAAATTTCGAACCAAAAATCTAAATATTTATGAATAAGTTACTCAAAATAAACACTTGATATTAAGGTGTTTAATGAACTTTTACATAAGAATTCCCTTAATTATCATCTCTATGTTTTAAAATGATAGATGAATTAAAGTTTAATTCTAACAATAATTTTATACATATTTATGCAATAGATATTAATTAATTATAAGACACATCTAGAGTTAAAAACCTTTTATCAAAGACTTTTTATACTACTATTAAATTTTTTACTTTTCTGAACATTTAGTTACATTGTATAATGTTACATGTATCTTATATCATTATTTAATAAAGGGAGTGTTAATTATGTTTACATTAGGTACAGCTCTCAGTAATCAAATTGATGCAAATTGGCAGACTTACGTTATGATTATTGTCTATTTCATAATCCTTCTAATTATTGGCTTCTATGGTTATCGACAAGCTACTGGAAACTTAAGTGAATTTATGTTGGGGGGACGTAGTATCGGACCATATATCACAGCTTTATCAGCTGGTGCCTCTGACATGTCTGGATGGATGATTATGGGACTTCCAGGTTCAGTATACAGTACAGGTTTATCCGCCATTTGGATAACCATTGGATTAACCTTAGGTGCATACATTAATTATTTTGTTGTTGCTCCAAGACTACGTGTTTATACTGAGATTGCGGGAGATGCTATTACACTCCCAGACTTTTTTAAAAATAGACTAGATGATAAGAAAAATATTATTAAAATTATTTCAGGATTGATTATTGTCGTATTTTTCACTCTATATACGCATTCAGGTTTCGTTTCTGGCGGAAAACTCTTTGAAAGTGCATTTGGATTGAATTATCATGCTGGACTCTTGATAGTGGCTATTATAGTTATTTTTTACACTTTCTTTGGTGGCTATTTAGCTGTATCAATTACTGATTTTTTTCAAGGTGTGATTATGCTTATTGCTATGGTAATGGTACCTATCGTTGCATTGCTTAAACTCAACGGTTGGGATACATTTCATGATATTGCTCAAATGAAACCTACAACCTTAGATTTATTTAGAGGAACCACTGTTTTAGGCATTGTTTCATTATTCTCATGGGGACTCGGATATTTTGGTCAACCACATATTATAGTAAGATTTATGTCTATCAAATCACATAAATTACTACCAAAAGCCAGACGTCTGGGAATAAGTTGGATGGCAGTCGGTCTATTAGGAGCGATTGGTGTGGGATTAACAGGAATTTCATTTATATCTGAAAGACATATTAAATTAGAAGATCCTGAAACACTATTTATTGTGATGAGTCAAATATTATTTCATCCGCTTGTAGGTGGATTTTTATTAGCAGCCATCCTTGCTGCAATAATGAGTACTATCTCTTCACAATTACTAGTAACATCAAGTTCTTTAACTGAAGATTTCTATAAACTAATCAGAGGTTCAGATAAAGCATCATCACACCAAAAAGAGTTTGTTTTGATTGGACGCTTATCAGTTCTACTTGTTGCGATAGTTGCTATTACGATTGCTTGGCATCCAAACGATACAATACTAAATTTAGTTGGTAATGCTTGGGCTGGTTTTGGAGCTGCATTTAGTCCTTTAGTACTCTACTCTTTATATTGGAAAGATTTAACACGTGCAGGAGCTATTAGCGGAATGGTAGCTGGTGCTGTAGTTGTTATTGTTTGGATTTCTTGGATAAAACCCTTGGCTACAATCAATGCATTCTTTGGTATGTATGAAATCATTCCAGGTTTCATAGTTAGCGTATTGATTACGTACATCGTAAGTAAATTAACAAAAAAACCTGATGATTATGTTATTGAAAATCTTAATAAAGTTAAACACGTCGTTAAAGAATAAATGTACAATTATCAGACTATATCAAAATTATAATATTGATTAATTAAATAACAATTACAAGTATAATTTAAATATTTCTCTAATATACAGTGTCAATTTATTTTATTCACATAAGAAAATAGCTATGAAGAAATCTATCAATTTAAATTTCTTCATAGCTAATTTTTTTCATTTAAATTTATTGACGGCTTGAAAAATGAGTCAAAATCATCAATAACATCAAATTGCAAATATATTCCTTTGGTAATGGATTGACCATTAAACTTAATTCGAATTCTATTCTATTCTTTTCTATACAATGAAACGGGTGTCATACATCATCAGTAACTAATTATGATAGATATGAACTTGTGGTTCTTTATCGTCTTTAGTTTTACTAATGAGAGCACGTGGAGTATTTCCATCTTTGATTCTAATTTCATACTCATCTAGTTTATCAAAATATTTTTCGGCTTGCTCTGTAACATATTGTGTAATACCTATCGTTTCTGCCTGTCCGTAATAATCTATAGGCAAATCAACTGTAAGTTGTTTAGCTTTTTTATTTACGAATTTAACCTTACCAACTGCTTGTGTGAAGTTTGAAAAATACGATTGCAAATTATCATTAAACTGTTTAAAGTTATTATTCAGCGTTTCATCATAATCAGCTGCAGTTGACGAAGGAATTAAGGCTGCTTTTTCATTAATATTATCCCAAGAGTTAATTTTAGTTTTACCCTCTTCAACCGTAGTACCAACTATAAATTCACCTGGTGTAATGGAATCTTGACTTGATTGTTTATAGATAGCAAAATGAATAGGAATATCTTTCAAATCACTATTCTCACGTAAACGAGAAAGCATTTCACTAGCCATCTGTTTACCTTGCTTTTCAATCTCTTTATCAGATAAATCTTTACTAAATGTTTCGCCATCTTTCTCTTTTTTGTAATAATAAACACTATTCATGGCTAAACCAATTGTCATCCCTTTTATATTTTTACCTTTAGAATCACTATTTCCATAAAAATCCTGCTCGAGTATATTTGAAAGATAGGCTGGAGAATTTTCAGCTATTTTCTCTTCATCTGTTTCACCATTGTGAGATGGATTGAGTCCAAGATTCTCATTAGCATTTTTGCTTTTCTTTTCTTTTTCGCTCATCTTGTCAATTTCTTTTTTCGTATACTTCGGATCTAAGTATGCATTAATCGTTTTTTTATCTAAATATTGTCCATCTTGATATAAATACTTATTTGTTGGAAAGATTTCTTTACTTAATTCTAGTAAACCACTTTCAAAATCTTCTCCATTATAACCATTTGCCATATTATCTTGTAATAATCCACGAGCCTGGCTTTCTTTGAAGGGTAATATAGTCCTATAGTTATCACCTTGAACTTTTTTATCAGTCGCTATTTGTTTCACTTGATTTTTATTATGGTTATCCTTATGTTCACTTTGTTCTTTATCTGATGAAGTTTGTTTATGTCCATCTCCGCAAGCCGTTAATAATAACAGTATCGACATGAGTAAAAATATTGTTCGCTTCATTCACGTACTCCTCTAATTATTAGATTCCATTTTGTTTTTCAATAAATGCTGCTTCAGTCCAAATTTCAGTACCATACTTCTCAGCTTTGGCTAATTTAGACCCTGCATCTGCTCCAGCTATGACAATATCAGTACTTTTAGTCACGCTGTTTGTAACTTTAGCACCTTGCATTTTCAACCATTCAGATGCTTCATTTCTCGTCATTTGCTCGAGTTTCCCTGTTAATACAATTGTTTTCCCACTAAAATCAGGATGACCTTCGATTTCAGTTGTTTTAATTCCTTTATAAGACATATTAACATTTTTATTACTTAATTTTTCAATTAATGAACGAATATCACTATTTTCGAGATATGTTACAACAGATTGTGCAAGTTTATCTCCAATATCTTGAATTTCAATTAATTCACTTTCAGTTACTTTAAAAAGTTGATCCATCGTTTCATATCGCTCAGCAAGTACTTGACTAGCTTTTACACCTAAATGTCTAATACCCAGTCCAAATAATAAATGCTCTAATGACTGTTCTTTAGATTTTTCTATCGCTAATAAAAGATTATCAACTTTCTTCTTTCCCATTCTCTCTAATGGTAATAAATCTTCTTCTTTCAAATAGAAAATATCTGCGACATCTTTGATTAACTGATTTTCGTATAGCTGATGAATAATTTTAGTACCTAAACCATCTATATTCATCGCTTGTCTTGAAACGAAATGTATAAGTCCTTCAATAAGCTGTGCCTGACATTTTGGATTAATACAACGTAAAGCAACTTCTCCTTCAATACGAACTAATTCATGTCCACAACTAGGACAATGTGTTGGCATATGATAAATTTCCGATTCGTTAGGTCGTCTATCTAAAATACTTTTTACAACTTCAGGGATGATGTCCCCGGCTTTTTTAATAACAACACTATCTCCGATACGTATATCTCTTTCATGTATTAAATCTTCATTATGAAGTGAGGCTCTTGAAACTGTAGTACCAGCTACTTTTACAGGTTCTAGAATTGCAGTTGGTGTCACAACACCCGTACGCCCAATACTTAGCTCAATATCCAATAATTTTGTAATAACTTCTTCAGCTGGAAATTTATAAGCAATCGCCCATCTTGGAGATTTTTGCGTATAACCCATTTCCTCTTGTTGAGATAAATCGTTAACTTTTATAACAATACCATCAATATCGTAAGATAAAGATCCTCTTTTGCTTGTCCATTTCTCTATATAATTAAGTACGCCCTCAATATCTGATACTCGTTCACGTTCTTGGTTAGTTTTAAAACCTAATTGGTCCAATTCCTCTAGCGCTTCACTTTGTGTTGTTGCATTAAACTCGGTTAGGTCATTCACACTATATAAGAAGACGCTTAACTTTCTTTTCGCAGCTAGTTTAGAGTCAAGTTGTCTTAAAGAGCCTGCAGCAGCGTTTCGTGGATTTGCAAAAGGTTGTTCACCATTTTGTTCTTTTTCATTATTCAAATGAATGAATGAACGACGTGGCATATAAGCTTCCCCACGGACCTCAAAATTGAGAGGTTCTTTAATTTTTAGTGGTATAGCATGTATAGTTCTTAGATTTTCAGTGATATCCTCACCTGTCGTACCATCACCACGTGTAAGTCCTTGAACAAAACGACCATTTTCATATTTGAGCGAAACAGCCAAACCATCTATTTTAAGTTCACACATGTATTCGACCTTACCAATACTATCACGAATACGTTGATCAAATTTTCTTAAATCTTCTTCATTAAAAGCATTACCTAAACTTAACATAGGCGTGTCGTGATTTACTTTTTCAAAAGAAGACTGAGCTTCGCCACCCACACGCACTGTTGGAGAGTCTGTCGATTTGAATTCTGGATATTTTTCTTCAATTTCAATCAGCTCATGTAATAACTTATCATACTCACTGTCAGGCACTGAGGGATTATCTTGTACATAATATTCATAACTATATTGATTCAATAAGTCATGTAATTTTTCCACACGCTTTTTAACACCTTGCATCCCCTATGAGTCCTCCTTCTTTGTTATTGGTGCGAACTGAGCTAATAATCGTTTTGGACCTTCTGATTTAAATATAATATCCAACTCTACAGATCCATTTTTTTCATTCACGTTACTAACCATCCCTTCACCCCATGCTTTATGCATAACTTTATCTCCTACTTTCCAATCAGATGATGAAACTTGTTTTTTAGTTGATGTAGTACGCTTACTAAAACCTCTTTTAGGTTGAGATTTGGGATATATAGTTTGTCTTTTTTGACCGGTATGACTATCAAGTAGGTCTTCTGGGATTTCTTTTAAAAATCGAGATGGCATATTGGATTGAGAACGACCAAACAACATTCTGGTCGTTGCATTTGTGATATAAAGCAACTCTTCTGCTCGTGTAATTGCTACATAACAAATACGACGTTCCTCTTCCATTTCATGATCATCTTCACTTTTTATTGCTCTGATATGTGGGAACAACGACTCCTCCATTCCCATAATAAAAACTATAGGAAATTCAAGACCTTTTGCTGAATGCATTGTCATCAATGTTACACCATTCTGTGTATCTGCTTCGTCAATATCAGCAACTAATGATAAATCTGTTAGAAAATTAATAAGTGATTGTTCCTCTAAAGGAGTATTTTCCTCATAATCTTTAGGTACAGACATAAATTCATCTAAGTTTTCTAATCGACTTCGTGATTCAATACTTTGTTCTCGATCAAGCATGTCTCTATAGCCTGATTTTTGTAGTACTTCATCTACGATTTCACTAATTTCGAGAAATTCTTGTTCTTTGATTAAATTTTGAATCATTTCATAAAAACTGATACATTCTTGAGTTACCTTTTTAGAGAGACCTATAAAATCTACCTCAGCCAATGCGTCAAACATACTTATATTATTTTGAAGTGCATAGGT
This sequence comes from Staphylococcus epidermidis, assembly GCF_006742205.1. NCBI lineage: Bacteria > Bacillati > Bacillota > Bacilli > Caryophanales > Staphylococcaceae > Staphylococcus > Staphylococcus epidermidis. Next base: position 928,703 of record NZ_AP019721.1, on the reverse strand, counting down.
TTGGATTTTTTCAACAGATGAAGGTCCAATACCACGTTTAGGCACGTTAATAATACGTTGCAAACTAATATCATCATTGCTATTAGCAATAACTCTTAAATAACTAAGTAAATCTTTAATTTCTTTACGGTCATAGAACTTTTGACCCCCAACCATTGTATAAGGAATATTTGATTTCATAAATGTTTCCTCAAGTACACGTGATTGGGCATTTGTTCTATATAATATAGCCATTTCACTATATTTTTTACCACTGCGTTGATGCTTCATTATTTCTTTAACAACGTATTCTGCTTCATCTCTTTCAGTCATAGCTTCATAATACTGAATTTTGTCTCCTCCAGAATTTGCAGTCCATAGACCTTTAGGTTTACGTTCAGAATTATGTTTTATAACTTCATTTGCAGCATTTAAAATATTCTTAGTTGAACGATAGTTCTGTTCGAGGAAAATTGTCTTTGCCTCAGGATAGTCCTCTTCAAAAGATAAAATATTTTGTATATCAGCTCCTCTCCAACCATAAATAGATTGGTCAGAATCACCAACAACACATAAATTTTTAAATTTGTTTGCTAATAGTTTTACTAAGGTATATTGTGCTTTATTGGTATCTTGATACTCATCTACATGTATATATTGAAATTTATTTTGATAGTATTCTAGAGTTTCGGGTACACGTTCAAATAAATTAATAGTTGTCATAATTAAATCATCAAAGTCGAGTGCTTCATTACGTGATAACTGTCTTTGATAACCTTTGTAAACCGTTGCAACCATTTGAGAGTGAAAATCATTCGCCTCTTTTTGAGCATCCTCAGGTGTTTTTAATTCATTTTTCAAATTGCTAATTGCACCAATAAACATACGTGGCTCAAATCGCTTACTGTCTATATTTTCACTTTTCAATACATCTTTAATCACTGATTTTTGATCGGTAGGATCAATGATAGTGAAATTTCTTTCAATGCCAATACGATCAGCATCTCTTCTCAGAATTCTTACACACATAGAGTGAAAAGTGGACATCCAAATCACTTGCGCTTCTTCTCCCACAAGATGTTCGACACGCGCCTTCATTTCTTTAGCTGCTTTATTTGTAAACGTAATAGCTAAAATATTATAAGGTGATACATCTTTTTCATCTAATAAATACGCAATGCGATGTGTTAACACACGTGTCTTTCCTGATCCAGCACCTGCCATAATAAGCAATGGGCCTTCTGTTGTTCTAACCGCTTCACTTTGCTCTGAATTCATATTTTTTACTAGCGCATTCATTTATTAGACTCCTTTATCTTTACAGTTTTTAATGCTTTTTTAATGTCGTTATATATAATATCGCCGACAACAATGGTATCCGCAATGTTAGACATTTCGTTAGCTTTGTCAATGTTTGTTATACCACCGCCATAAAATAATTGAGTATGTTGAAGCATATTTGCAATCGCTTTAACCTTATCAACATCTCCATATGTGCCACTATATTCTACGTACATGATTGGAAATCGATATAATTCTTCTGCCATTTGTGCATATGCTTCGACATCTTCTATACCTAATTGAGTATAAGCTTTGGTAATTTTTGCAACTTTACTATTTGCGTTTAGAACGACATATCCCTCGAAAAAAACTTCATCAAAATTAATCACATGTCCATATTTTTTAAGGGCTTCTAGTAAAATTTCGTTATGATATTTTGTATCCTTACTATTCATGACTGTTGGAATAAAATAGAAATCAAAACCAGGCATCACACTTTCTACATTCGAAACTTCTAAGACAAGTGGTAACGGATAACGTCTTACTCTACTCATTAAATGAATAACATTATCTTCTGTTACATCATCTGTCCCACCAATAATTATTGCATCAGTGTTAGACATACACAGTGCCTCTAAATTTTCATCCGAAATTGATTTAGCCGGATCTAATTTAAACATATGTTTCCACTTGGTTATGTCGTACATTTTATGAAACTCCTTTATTTAACATACCCTAAATTATAGCATTTTTAAGTTTTAAGTTCTAAAGACTAAATAAGTTAATCCTATATGATTTTAAGTCATATGTAATTTAACATATGCTTTAAGCAAAAATGACTATACTGCTACTAAATTCAATAACTAGATACTGTGTAAATTCGTTATAATAAATCAGATAGAATGCTTAAATTAATTATCTTTAAAAATTTATCTTCATTAAAAAATAGCTTCGAAAGATTTCAATAAATCTTTCAAAGCTATTAATGTATTAAATGAAACACTGAAATCATACGAAAGTATATGCATTCTTATGCCTTTGTTTCAATATTTAGTCTATCCAAAATCATTGTATAAGCATCATTACCCCATTGTAACGAACGCTTTACTCTAGAAATCGTTGCAGTCGATGCACCAGACTCTTCTTCAATAGTTGCATAAGTATAACCTTGCTTAATCATTTTAGCAACTTGAAGTCTCTGAGATAATGACTGTATTTCATTTACAGTACATAAATCATCGAAAAACTGATAACATTCTTCTCTGTTTTCTAGTGCTAAGATCGCATCAAATAATTCATCTAATGACTGACCTCTTAATTTTTCAATTTGCATCTCGAACAACCCCTATACAAATATTCTCTCATTATTTTAACTTACTAATTCGTTAAAGTGTAGTAGTTTCATGAAAAATGTATAGGAAATTAGAATCATTTGTCTTGTATTAAATTTGATTTAATTAAGATAAACCAGCACGCGCGAATATAGTGTCGACCTGATTAAGATGATGCTTAGGATCGAAGCAATCATCTAATTCTTCACTTGATAGAACGTCAGTTATAGATGAATCTTGTTCAATTAGCTCTCTAAATGGTGTTTTTGTTTCCCAAGATTCCATTGCTTTAGGTTGAACTTTATCATAAGCTTCTTCACGTACCATGCCTTTATTAATTAATGCTAGTAGTACGCGTTGTGAGAAGATTAAACCATACGTTTTATCAATATTATTTCTCATATTATCTTCATAAACTGTTAGTCGATCAACAATATTCGTAAATCGATTAAGTGCATAATCTAGAGCAATTGTAACATCTGGTAACATGATACGTTCTGCAGAAGAATGAGAGATATCTCTTTCATGCCATAAAGGTATATTCTCGTATGCAGTAGTAATATATCCTCGAATCACACGAGATATACCTGTAATATTTTCAGAACCGATTGGATTTCTTTTATGTGGCATTGCTGATGATCCTTTTTGTCCTTTTGCAAATGCCTCTTCGACTTCTCTAGTTTCAGTTTTTTGTAAATTACGAATTTCTACTGCAAATTTTTCCATTGATGTAGCAATTAGTGCTAATGTAGCAATGTAATAAGCATGACGATCTCTTTGTAATGTTTGAGTAGAAATAGCTGCAGTGTCTATTCCTAAATGTTCACATACGTAAGCCTCAATTTCGGGTGGAATATTGGCAAATGTTCCTACTGCTCCACTCATTTTCCCTACTTCTATTTCTTTACGCACTTCTTTAAAACGCTTAAGATTACGTTTCATTTCAGTATACCAAAGAGCCATTTTTACGCCAAAAGTTGTAGGCTCAGCATGAACTCCATGTGTACGCCCCATCATCAATGTATATTGATATTTTTTAGCTTTGGCAGCTAATACATCTATAAATCTTTCTAAATCTTTTTCAAGGATTTCGTTTGCCTGTTTAATTACATAACTTAAGGCAGTGTCAACTACATCAGTGGAAGTTAATCCATAATGTACCCACTTACGTTCATCACCTAAAGTTTCAGAAACTTGGCGTGTAAATGCAACTACATCGTGTCGTGTTTCTTGTTCAATTTCTTTAGCGCGTTCAACATTTACTTTGGCATTTTCACGAATTTTTTTTACATCTTCTTTAGGAATATAACCTAACTCACTCCATGCTTCACACGCTAGAATCTCTACTTCTAACCATGCTTCATAGCGATTTTGATCCGTCCAAATACTAGACATTTCATCTCTTGAATAACGTTCTATCATTCTTTGTAAACTCCTATCGTATGTATTATAGCTCCTACAAAAACTGTACATTATCACATTTTTTATAAGAAAAGTTCGTTTCTAAGCTTTCATCTATAGTTTAACAGAACTTGATTAAAATGTATAAGTGTTTATCTAGTTATTACTATTTTATTTGAATCAATCTAGAAACACAATCTGGTAAAAACTATAGTTAGATGTAAGATAATGCTTTATTTAATTTTTAGTATAAAATTTCCGATTCGTTTCGCCTGTAAAATTTCTAGAGTAACTCATTTCAGTTGAATTACCAAGTGTCTAAAAGCAATTTATATAAGACCGGCATTAACATTATTATCAGTAATCAATGCATAAAAATACCTAGGACAATAGTGAGTGTCCTAGGCTTTATCATTCTATAGTTAATCATATTTATTGGATTAAAGCACCTACAAATATAATATCCTGTTTTAAAATCTCTATACTGCCATCTTTATTCTCTTTATAAACTGGTTTCTCAATACGACGTATTGGCATAAACCCTTCTTTTTTCATTCTGTCGAGACAATCTGCAATTGTTTCTTTATCTTCAACTCTAAACTTTTTGCTCATTTGAGCTACCACCTACTATTTCTTCGTGATCTACTACAACTTCCAGTTGTTCTGGTTCATAAGCTTTCAGTTTACGTTTACGTACACCCTTAACCCAGAATCCTCCGTGAATATTTCTTGGTTCATACGCTATAATAAATGCCTTGGGATCTAAGTTCTTGACAGTATCCATTAACTTTAATTCATATTTTCTTGGTGTTAATATTTGCATTACCATTCGACTTCCATCTCTACCAAATGCTTCGTAGTGGGTTACACCATACCCTAAATTTCTTAATTCATTTGGTAAATCTAACTCATATTCCGATGAAGTAACATTGACAACTGTATAACCTAACGCAAGTTTTTCCTCGATTTTCATTCCTACTATAATACCGACTGAGAATCCTAATGCATAAGCAAAAATATTTTGGATTTGGTCTAGGCTAGACATTACTAACCCTAAACCAACAACATAAACTAAGACTTCCATAAAACTAACTACTGCTGCAACATAACGATAACCTTTCAAAGTCAATATCGTTCTCATTGTTAAAAATGTGACATAACATACATTAATTATAAAAATTGCTAAGACCATTAACCATGGATTTTGAGCAATTGCTGACATATTATTCCTCTTTTCTTACTTTTAAATCCAGATTATTTTATCAGTCGCCAATCATTTTGTCACTTATAAATTTTCATTTGTTATATTTAGGCCATGAATATCGTGTATAAGCAAGTTCACGCTTATGTGCATTTCTAACATAATGTTTTTCGATTGTTTCACGAGCAGTTGCAGGAATTTCTTTACCTTCTAAATAATCATCAATATCATGATAAGATACGCCTAGTGCTTCCTCGTCTGGTAACTGAGGTTTATCATCTTCTAAATCAGCTGTTGGCACTTTTTCATAAAGGTGTTTAGGTGCTCCTAGATAAGCTAGTAATTGTTTACCTTGTCTTTTATTTAACCCAAAGATAGGCGCAATGTCCGCAGCACCATCTCCATATTTAGTGTAAAATCCTGTAATATTTTCGGCAGAGTGATCAGTTCCTAAAACTATACCTTGAGTATTAGAAGCAATTGAAAATTGAACTTTCATTCGTTCACGTGCTTTTTCATTACCCTTTTGAAAATCAGTAAGTTTGATGCCTGCTTCACTAAGTGATTGAACACTCTGATCAACTGCTGGTTTAATATTAACTGTATATGTTGTGTCAGGATTAATAAACTCAAGTGCATCTTCTACTTCATGAGCGTCTTGTTGCACACCATAAGGTAATTTCACTGCTATAAATTTACAGTTACGTCCCTCTTCTTTCAATTCATTTACTGCTAATTGTGCTAACTTACCTGTTAGAGTAGAGTCTTGACCACCTGATATTCCAAGAACAAGAGTTTGTATAAATGAATGTGATTTTACATACGCTTTAATAAATTGCTTAATTTCCTGGATTTCCTCTACACTGTCAATTTGTTTTTTTACTTTCATTTCATTAACCACAACATCTTGCAATCTACTCATTTTCATCCTCCATCTCTTTAACGTGTTCAGCAACTTCAAAAATACGCTTATGCTTATTTTCCCAACATTTAGTGCTTAAATCTACTGGATAATCTTGCGGGTTAAGATATCGTTTATTTTCTTCCCATAAAATACTTAAATTATTTTTAAGATAGTCCTGAGCTTCATATTCATCTGGAAGATGGTATACAAGTTTGCCATTTTCAAATATAGATTGATGTAGATTAACCGCTTTAAATGATTTAATAAACTTCATTTTGTAAGTGTGAACAGGATGGAACATTTTCAATGGAGATTCGTCATTAGGATTTTCACCTTCTAGCGTAATATAGTCGCCCTCAGCCTTGCCTGTTTTATTATTAATAATACGATAAACATTTTTTTTGCCTGGTGTAGTAACTTTCTCAGCATTATTTGATAATTTAATGCGATCACTCATTGTGCCATCATCTGTTTCAATAGAAACCAATTTATAAACTGCACCTAAGGCTGGTTGATCATATCCTGTAATCAGTTTTGTACCTACTCCCCATCCGTCAACTTTAGCGCCTTGTGCTTTTAAACTTGTAATAGTCTGCTCATCCAAATCATTTGATGCGATAATTTTAGCTTCTGTAAAACCAGCCTCATCTAACATTCTACGAGCTTCTTTAGATAGGTACGCAATATCACCAGAATCTAATCTGATACCTATAAAATTAATAGTATCTCCTAACTCTTTTGCAACCTTAATTGCGGTTGGTACTCCTGATTTTAAAGTATGAAAAGTATCAACTAAGAACACACAATTTTTATGTCGCTCAGCATACTTTTTGAATGCTATATACTCATCACCATATGTTTGTACTAGTGCGTGTGCATGTGTGCCAGATACAGGTATATTAAAAAGTTTTCCTGCTCTAACATTACTTGTAGAATCAAACCCTCCAATAAAGGCTGCTCTAGCGCCCCACAGTGCAGCATCGATCTCTTGAGCTCTTCTTGTACCAAATTCCATCAAAGTGTCATGAGTTGCTATTTGACGAATTCGGCTGGCTTTAGTTGCAATTAATGTTTGGAAATTAATGATATTTAACAAAATAGTTTCAATAAGTTGCGCTTGGATTAAAGGTGCTTCAACTCTTAATAATGGCTCATTACCAAAACAAATTTCACCTTCTTGCATAGATTTAATATTCCCTGTAAATTTCAAATCTTTTAGGTAATTTAGAAAATCTTCTTCATAACCTATCGATTTTAAATATGTGATATCTTCATTTGTAAACCCAAAGTTTTCGATGAAATTCACAACGCGTTTCAATCCGTTGAATACCGCATATCCACTATTAAATGGCATTTTTCGAAAATACAAATCAAACACTGCTATTCTTTCATGGATACCATCATTCCAGTAGCTTTCAGCCATATTAATTTGATATAAATCATTGTGTAACATTAAGCTATCGTCGTTATATTGGTACACTTTAACCTCTCCAATCGACTTAAATATTTACAATTATTTTATCATAATTCATATATAGTAGGTACTTGCATGTTTGATTTACATTTATTTCCTAATAAATTCTAATATAGTGTCGACAAATTTATGACAATTACCTATATTATTCAAGAAACAGTATATGCTCACGTATAATGACGATTGAGGTGTTTTAAATGCTAATAGATAAAGCAAGATCATTTATTCAGACCATGTATAGCGAATTAAAATATAATACTAATGAAATTGAAAATAGAATGAAAGAGATTGAGCAAGAAATTAACTTGACTGGTAGTTACACACATACTTATGAAGAATTATCTTACGGTGCAAAAATGGCATGGAGAAACTCAAATCGTTGTATTGGTAGACTGTTTTGGAATTCTTTAAATGTTAAAGATGCCCGAGATGTATGTGACGAAAAAGAATTTATAAAATTTATACATACACATATTAAAGAAGCTACTAACGGCGGAAAAATCAAACCATATATTACAATTTTTAGTCCTGAAGATACACCTAAAATTTATAATAATCAGTTGATTCGTTATGCTGGTTATGAAAATGTTGGCGATCCATCTGAAAAAAAGGTTACTCGTTTAGCTGAACATCTAGGTTGGAAAGGTAAAGGTTCAAATTTTGATATTTTACCTCTGATTTATCAATTGCCTAACGACACTATAAAAATACACGAACTTCCAAATGATATTGTAAAAGAAGTTTCTATACATCATGAACACTATCCCAAGCTTTCAAAATTAGGTTTAAAATGGTATGCGGTACCTATTATTTCAAATATGGATTTAAAAATCGGTGGTATTACTTACCCTACAGCACCTTTTAATGGATGGTATATGGTAACCGAAATTGCTGTACGTAATTTCACAGACACCTATCGTTATAATCTTTTAGAAAAAGTTGCAGAAGCTTTTGAATTTGATACACTTAAAAATAATTCATTTAATAAAGATCGAGCACTCGTAGAGTTAAATCATGCTGTGTATCATTCATTTAAAGCTGATGGTGTTTCTATTGTTGACCACTTAACTGCAGCGAAGCAATTTGAAATGTTTGAACGAAATGAACATCAACAAAACAGAAATGTTACTGGTAAGTGGTCTTGGCTGGCACCTCCACTTTCACCAACTTTAACTTCTAACTATCATCATGGATATGATAATACAATGCATCATACGAATTTCTTCTATAAAAAAGAAGAACCTATGAAGTGCCCTTTCCATTAATTTAAACGAGGTGGCATAATGCATTTATATTATCTAGGACCTAAAGGAACTTTTTCATATCTAGCCGCTAAGCAATTTGAATCACATGAACAGTATGACTTCATTCCATTATCTAACTTGCATGAAGTCATTCAATCCGTATCTAAAGATAAACAGGCTGTCGGAATTGTCCCTATTGAAAACTCTATTGAAGGTACTATTAACATTGTCGCTGATTCATTAGCACATCATGATGTATACGCACATGGTGAAATTCAACTAGATATAGATTTTTCACTTTACGGTCATCATTCAAATTCACTTGATGATATTCATAAAGTATATTCAATTGCTCCAGCAATCAGTCAAACAATAAACTACATTCATCGTCAACAGTTTGACTATGATTATGTAGATAGCACTATTCAAAGCCTTAACATGATAAAAGATGGTATTGGAGCAATAGCTCCTATTGGGAGTGGGGAAACTTATGGCTACCATACTTTAGATCAACATATACAAGATTACCCTCATAATGTAACTAGATTTTTAGTAGTGAAAAATCATACTCATTTTATTGAACATCCAAACACAACTATCTTCCTTATCACGCCTAAGTATGATAAGCCAGGACTTTTAGCTAGTGTTTTAAATACTTTTACTTTATTCAACATAAATTTATCGTGGATTGAATCTAGACCACTTAAAACTCAATTAGGTATGTATCATTTTTATGTTCAAGCCGATACTGCTATAAATAATGATGTGAATAAAATTATTTCAATTTTAGAGACTTTGGATTTTCAAGTTAAAATTATCGGCGCTTTTAATAAGAAAAACTAACTTTACATGAATTGTAAAAATTCTTGTGAATACAATATTTTTTATAATTTCATAAAATAAGAGGCCGGGACATAATTCCTAGAAAATAGCCAGTAAATGAGTTTTTGTAAATTCATTTACTGGCTTCTTTATTTACAATACTTTGTATTGTTGGCTTGCTTTCTTATGAGACAGCTTCAGCCTATATAAGTCTTCAGCTTGTCCTATTCCCTCATGAGTCTCGCCAAAATACTTTGCTCTTATATGTAATTTCACATTGAAATACTCTAAAAAAATAAGGCACTTTCGTATAATTTAATAAACATCACTAAACTAAATTAACGAGGTGCCCTAAGTATAAAAATTATGACATGATTCAACTTACTCTACCAATGGAAACTTCAGTAATCATTTTACCTATTAACGATTGTACTCTTATGCTTTTACTATATGATTAATATATTTCTAAATCTTTAATTACTGATGTTTTTCACATCAATACTCTTGATTTTGATTTTTGTTTGTTCCTGATTTAAAGTAAGTCCATTAATATTTTCTAAATGTATTGATTGTGAAGCATCTTCAAATTGATTTGCCGCTATAAAAACGTTTTGATGTTGGACGTGATGATAACTTCTAATATGAATCGCATCTCTTTTCATCTTACCAATAAAAGTATTACCTATCACATTGAAATTCTCACCAGCTTGAGTTTCCATCACTTGTCCTGTAATAGGATCGGCAGCATTTTTACCATCCTTCACTCCAAGAAATCTTATTCCACCATTACAATTTATAAATTTATTTTTTGTAATAAATGTGTCTTTTGACTTTAGAGGAGTTAAAGCATACTCATTTAAATTATCAAAGATGTTTTGATTGATATGAATGTTTTCATAATAGCAGTTATATCTACTGGCATGAGAGCCAATAGCTCTATTCCACGCTTTCATTTTAGGATGATCTGAACAGCCAAAATAACATTTTTCAATGACAACATTTTTCGTAATCGTTCCATCTGTAGTTCCAAATTTAGGAAAAGCACCAGGTACTTGTATGTCCAATTGTACTGCTTCAGAAAAAGAACGATCTCCATCAATATCAAGAAATCCTTTAAATTCACATTCTGATATGTGTAAACCATTGATTCCGCATGCGTCGAGTGCATGCCCTCCAACAATATTTTTGAATGTTACACCTAAAATTTGAATGTCTTCTGCATGTCCCATGCACATGGCTGTATTATTATATGGATATTCGCCTCCATTCATATCAAAAGTTCCTCCTTTAATATAAATGTGACTATTTCCATTATAGCCATGATATAGCTTTAAGCGTCTACCATTTTTTAATAATGCATCTTTCCCTTTTCTTAAAAGTGTTGCACCTTCTTCCAATAACAATGTTGTAGAATCATAAATAACTAAAGCTTTTCTGATATAATAAGTTCCTTTAGGTATATAAACAGTGTGTCTGCCTTTTTTTGCGTAATTTAATGCTTTTTGAATCGCTCTTGTATCCTTATATTTACTTTTTTCTTTTAATCCGAAATCTTTTGCATTGATAAACATGTTATAACTCCTCATATATTTTAAATAATGATTGTGTGCTTAAAGTAAAGTCTATATACTATAATTACATTTCGTTTTAATTATGGTGTATATTTTTACTGCCAATTTAATTTAAACGATTACAAAAGTTTTAGCTTTATATAAATATACCAATCTAACGCTTTTTAAACACATATTGGGAGGCTGTTCTAATGAGTAACAAAGCATTAATCATTGTAGATTACTCTTTTGATTTTATTGACGATAATGGTAAATTAACATGTGGCAAACCTGGACAAGAAATTGAAACTTTTATTACTCAGCGTATAAAAAATTATCATAATAATCAACAGGAAATATTTTTCCTAATGGACTTGCATTATGAAAATGATAAATTTCATCCTGAAAGTAAATTATTCCCCAATCATAATATTCATCAAACACCAGGTCGTGAGTTATATGGCGAGGTAGGTAGATTATACAACTCAATTAAAGACCAAATGAATGTACATTATTTAGATAAAACGAGATACGATTCATTCTACGGTACACCATTAGATAGTTTATTACGTGAAAGACAAATCAATGATATTGAAATTGTGGGTGTTTGCACGGATATTTGTATTTTGCATACCGCTGTTTCAGCATACAATTTAGGTTATAACATCACTATCCCAATTAGAGGCGTAGCATCTTTTAATCAAGATGGTCATCAATGGGCACTCTCCCATTTTAAAAATTCTCTTGGTGCAAAAGTAGAAGATTAAACAACAATCATGATAAAATATGATTAACAATATATGTATAAGGAGATATTGAAAATGACAAAAACTTTTATTTTCGGGCACAAAAATCCAGATACTGATGCTATTTCTTCAGCTTTAATTATGGCTGATTTTGAGCAACAAACTGGTAATACTGAAGCAAAAGCTTATCGTTTAGGTGAAATAAGTGCGGAAACTCAATTTGCACTAGATTATTTTAACGTAGAAGCTCCAGAATTATTAAACGAAGATTTAAAAGGACAAGATGTTATTTTAGTCGACCATAACGAGTTTCAACAAAGTGCAGATACTATTTCAAACGCTACAATTAAACATGTGATAGATCATCACAGAATTTCTAACTTTGAAACAGCTGGCCCTTTATACTATAGAGCAGAACCAGTTGGTTGTAGTGCAACAATTTTATATAAAATGTATAAAGAACGTGGATTTGAAATTAAACCAGAAATCGCTGGACTTATGATTTCAGCTATAATTTCTGATAGTTTATTATTTAAATCACCTACCTGCACAAAAGAAGATGTAGATGCTGCTCAAGCACTTAAAGATATTGCAAATGTTGATTTAGAAGCATATGGTTTAGAAATGTTAAAAGCAGGTGCTTCAACTACAGATAAATCTGCTGAAACACTTGTCAATATGGATGCTAAATCATTCAATATGGGAGATTATGTAACACGTATTGCTCAAGTCAATACTGTAGATATTGATGAAGTTTTAGATCGTAAAGAGGAATTTGAAAAAGTTATGTTAGAAATGAGTGCCAATGAAAAATACGATTTATTCGTTCTTGTAGTTACTGATATTATTAACAGCGATTCTAAAATCCTTGTAGTTGGTGCTGAAAAAGATAAAGTTGGAGAAGCATTTAAAGTACAACTAGATGATGGTATGGCTTTCTTATCTGGCGTTGTATCACGAAAAAAACAAGTTGTTCCTCAAATCACTGAAGTTTTAACTCAATAACTTTAAAAGCATTAAAACTATATTGTTGCCCATGATATATTTTTTCATCCTAGAGTAATTTCTCAGTAGTTGATTGATTTAATAACACATTGATATCAGGTGTTATTAAATTGTTAGTTCTAAATTTCAGGAGTGGACTAAGAATTCGATATGAATTCTATTCCACTCCCTTTTTGTAACTTTTTAAACAAAATTTTTATATTTAAGAAGAAATAATCACTAATCTTTTTATGTTCTCATTTAATATATTCAGGACTATCTCAACCTCTTTACCAAAAAAATAATTTGGAGGTAATTTTATGACAATAATTAGAGATAAATTTAACAATAGTAAAGCTTTTTTTAATACGCATAAAACAAAAAACCTTAAATTTCGAAAACAACAACTTAAATTACTAAGTAAAAATATCAAAAATCATGAAAATGAATTATTAGATGCCTTATATAAAGATTTAGGTAAAAGTAAGGTTGAAGCATACGCAACTGAAATTGGTATGCTTTTGAAAAGCATAAAGCTAATGCGCAAAGAGTTAAAAAATTGGTCGAAAACCAAACAAACGGATACACCACTCTACTTATTCCCTACAAAGAGTTATATTAAAAAAGAACCTTACGGTACGGTGCTTATTATAGGACCATTTAATTATCCGGTTCAATTAGTTTTCGAGCCTCTCATCGGAGCAATAGCTGCCGGAAATACTGCTATAGTTAAACCTTCAGAGTTAACACCTCATGTTGCCATTGTGATCAAGGACATCATTGAAGATACATTTGATGAAGCATACGTTTCTGTTGTTGAAGGTGGTATTGAAGAAACCCAAACGTTATTAAGTCTACCATTTGATTATATGTTCTTTACTGGCAGTGAAAAAGTCGGAAAAATTGTCTATGAAGCTGCAGCAAGAAAATTAATTCCAGTTACTCTTGAACTTGGCGGTAAATCACCTGTCATTGTCGATGATACAGCCAATATCAAAGTAGCGAGTGAACGTATTAGTTTTGGTAAATTTACTAATGCTGGTCAAACATGTGTCGCTCCAGATTATATATTAGTTCAGCGGAAAGTTAAAAATGATTTAATAAAAGCTCTTAAAAAAACAATTACTGAATTTTACGGAGAAAATATTGAAAAAAGCCCTGATTTCGGACGGATTGTTAATCAAAAACACTTTAATCGGTTGAATGACTTGATTCAAATTCATAAAGATAATGTTGTTTTTGGAGGTAATAGTTCTAAAGAAGATTTATATATTGAACCTACTTTATTGGATAACATAACCAATGACAATAAAATCATGAAAGAAGAAATATTCGGTCCCATTTTGCCTATTATTACTTATGATAATTTCGATGAAGTACTTGAAATCATCCAAAGTAAATCAAAACCACTAAGTTTGTATCTTTTTAGCGAAGATGAAAACATGACACATAGAGTGGTTGAAGAATTATCATTTGGGGGCGGTGCAATTAACGATACGTTAATGCATTTAGCTAATCCTAACTTACCTTTCGGTGGTGTAGGTTCTTCAGGCATAGGTCAATATCATGGTAAGTATTCTTTTGATACATTTAGTCATATGAAATCATACACATTTAAATCTACACGTCTAGAATCGAGTTTATTTTTCCCTCCATATAAAGGTAAATTTAAATATATTAAAACCTTCTTCAAGAACTAGTGTTAGTTATCTCCATATGATTTGCCCTTGAGTGATATACAGAGTTTTGTTTTTTTATCTCATAACCACTCAAGGGCTTTTTATATCACTTTTCTATTATTCAAAGACATCTTATAGTAGTACACAAACACCTTCATTTGCTATAGCTTTTTTATCTTTTAATGAAAGTTTACCAGTTATGTTATCACGCTCAAAAATTGAAACTTTTGATTCTCCTTCTTGATGTGCGCAAATTAAATAGTTATCTGATTCAGTTATATTAAAGTCTCTTGGAAAGGCATCGTAACTTGGTTGTATTTCAATACTTCTCAGTGATCTGCCATCTTCTAAAACTTCAAATATAGCAATACTATCATGCCCTCTATTACTTATATATAAGTGCTTCCCATCATGTGATAGTCTCACTGCTGCTAATTTCGATTCCCCGTTAAAGTCACTTGGAATAGTTGAATGTCTCTCTAGCTCAATGAACTTACCGTCTTGGTATTCTGTAACACTCACCTCATTTGATAGCTCGTGAACGATATACGCGTGTCGTCCATCATTACTAAAAGCGATGTGGCGAGGCCCGTCTGAATTTTTGAATTGAGAAACTGCATATTGTTTTAAACCATCCTCACCAAATTTGTATGTTACAACTCTATCTGTACCTAAATCAGTAGCTACAACATACTTATGATCAGGTGTTTCATTTAAAAAATGAACATGTGATGAATCTTGTCTTTCATGTGAGCCAGTTGGAAATTCATGCTCAAGTTCTTCTATTAATTTCTCTATTGCTCCCGTAATTGGATTTAATTTATAAATCCTTGCAAGTCCTGCACCATAAACCGCTTCAAATAAATATTTACCATTACTAGACACTTGAATGTAACAACCAGTTCCCTGTTTTGATGCTAGACATTTATTAATTAATTCCAGTTGTCCATCTTCTTTAATACTAAAACTAGCTACACCACATTCTTCACCTTCTTTAGTAATCGCATATAAAAACGATTCATTACGAGTAAGATAAGTTGACGCTTCAATTTCATAACCAGTTTCTAACGCTTCAATAACTCCTGTTTCGTCATTTAGTTTGAAGCGATATATACCTTTACCACTCTTTTTAGTATAAGAACCTATATAACCTAATGTCATACCAAAACCTCCATAAAATCATTAATCATTGATTCAATTTTACCTTTAAGTATGTTTAATTTACAACGAAAAGTCATTTTACTTATTAACTTACTACTTATGATAACGAAATCAAATTAGAAATTACTTCGATCATACTAAAACATCACGAACAATTATATTGCCAAAAACTTTATATTGAAAAACAGAACAAATGTTCGTATAATGAAACTATAAGGATTGAGGTGATTGAATAATGAAAGATATATTTAATGAAATGGATTACCGTAATATACCACGAGACATGCTAGATAAAAATATTCCTACCGGTCGTGGTATGGTTAAATGGGCACAAATGGTTATATGTACTAATCTCATAAAAAAATCTAATTTAATAGGGTTCAAACATAATATATATGTAAATTATGTTTGAACCCTATATCTATTTATTTTTTACTAATATCATTTAAAATGGCTCGCAATTCTTCAATTTCTTTGTTATTTAATTCTTCATTTTTCGCAAAATTTAGCACTAAACTTTTCATGTCCCCTCCATACAGTTTATTAAGAAAGGTTTTAGCAGTTTTCATTTTAATATCGTCTTCTTTAATATTTGATGAGTAAAAATAAATATTCTCTGATTTGTATCGTTTTATAATCTCTTTTTTATATAGTCTTGTGATTAATGTTCTAATCGTTTTATCGCTAACTTCTTTATATTTTTGAATTTCAACTACAATTTCATTAGCTGATACTGATTTTTTATCCCATATTATATTCATAACATCCCATTCAGCCATAGATATTTCAACTTGCTTATTGGCCATTTAAAACACCCATTTCTTTTAATATTTTTTCACTGATTAATTCAGCATTTTTCCCAGACGGGTTTCCATCTGATAAATGTGTAGCAAAATAATACTTATCATGATTAGTAATTACGTAACCTACAAACCACCCATTATTATACTTCCCGTTTACTATACCTGTACCTGTTTTCCCATACAGTTCATACTTTTCATTTTTCTTAATCAATAATGAAGAAGATAATTGATTCTTTGCTTTTTTACTAAAATGGTTTTTTTGTTCCATCATATTTTTAAAAACTATTACTTGTTCAAGATTAGATATTTTCAAACTATCTTCCATCCAATAGCTTTTATAACTTCCCAAATTTTCATTACCATAATTTAATTGCTTGAGTTGAGCCGCAATATAGTTCTTTGGTATTTGATTACTAATACGTTCGAAGTACCAATTAACTGAATTTTGCATTGCTGTATTTAAATCTTGTTCCTTATTCCAAGACTCGAAAGGATAATGTTTATGATTCCATGACATACGTGAATTTTTATCACTTATGATATGACGGTCAAGTCCAAACATCGCTAAATAAATTTTATAAGTTGAATCAGGAGAATATCTTTTTCTACTTTCTTTTTCATTATAAATATAGTATTTGTCTTTCTTCATGCTGTACATGACGAAAGATCCACTATTTGAACCAAAATTTTTACTTTCATCTAAAATTTGGTGATCGTTCTGTAAGGGCTTTTTATAATTATAATCAGTTATGGATTGTCCCATCAAAAACTGGCTTTGAATTACTATGAGCAAAAAAGTAAAAATACAAATAAAAATTGGAATTAATTTAGACTGTTTTTTCAAATTGGCTTCTTTTATATTAATTAATCTTCTTTTGAGTAATGACTTTTTACCATTAAATGAATGGCTTAATATATTTTTATTAAAAAATGGAATATTTAATACGGAGTCCATAATAGATTCCGCATAAGTTTTAAATTCATTTTTGTTAATATTATTAAGAACAAATCTATCGGCTTCTACTTCATTGTCATGAATTATCTTTCTTTTTACAATATGTATTAATGGATTGTAACTCATAACAATAGAGAAGATATTAAAGATAATTAAATGTAAAGTATCTCTATTTTTAGCATGAGCATATTCGTGCAGTATTATATATTTTAGTCTTTTATCAATTACACTTTTAAAATATGAACTAGGAATCAAAATAATATATTTCCCATACCAAAAAGTTATTGGAGATTGAATAGTCTCTGCTTTTCGAATCACAATACTTTTTTTATATTGATGGTTGAAAAGTATCGTATCTACTTTATTTTTTTCATTTTCGTTTAGATAAAGTGACTGTTTCTTTAAATATTTAAGATATAATAAGGATTTCAAAAATTTAAAACTTAAAATAATAACTAAAACTATCCAAACAACTGTGCAGATATTATCAATTGAATCCCAATTAAACTTATGGATATCTGTTGTGAACTCTTGAATAGGTTTGGTGGTATTTATGTTATGGTTCAAGTCGTGTGACTTACTTTCAACTGTGGGCGCTTGATTATTCACATTATTAAATTTTATAAAAGAGAATTTAATTGGGATAAAAGGTATTAATCCAGCAAGCACAGTTAGATACCAAACTTTATAATTTAAACTATAATTAAAATAGCGTTTTAATATGTACTTAAAAAATACTAACAATAGAAATATAAAACAAAAGCTTACTACGCTCGTTATTAGTAATTTAGCCATTTTGACACCTTCTTTCAAATATTTATAATAAACTATTGACACAAATATTACAAATGTAATATTATTTATTCATAAAAATTATATTTGTAATATTGGAGGGTTTATTTTGAAAAAGTTAATATTTTTAATTGCAATTGCTTTAGTTTTAAGTGCATGTAATTCAAACAGTCCACATGCCAAAGAGTTAAATGATTTAGAAAAAAAATATAATGCTCATATTGGTGTTTATGCTTTAGATACTAAAAGTGGTAAGGAAGTAAAATTTAATTCAGATAAGAGATTTGCCTATGCTTCGACTTCAAAAGCGATAAATAGTGCTATTTTGTTAGAACAAGTACCTTATAATAAGTTAAATAAAAAAATACATATTAACAAAGATGATATAGTTGCTTATTCTCCTATTTTAGAAAAATATGTAGGAAAAGATATCACTTTAAAAGAACTTATTGAGGCTTCAATGACATATAGTGATAATACAGCAAACAATAAAATTATAAAAGAAATCGGTGGGAACAAAAAAGTTAAACAACGTCTAAAAGGACTAGGAGATAAAGTAACAAATCCAGTTAGATATGAGATAGAATTAAATTACTATTCACCAAAGAGCAAAAAAGATACTTCAACACCTGCTGCTTTCGGTAAGACTTTAAATAAACTTATCGCAAATGGAAAATTAAGCAAAGAAAACAAAAAATTCTTACTTGATTTAATGTTAAATAATAAAAGCGGAGATACTTTAATTAAAGACGGTGTTTCAAAAGACTGTAAGGTTGCTGATAAAAGTGGTCAAGCAATAACATATGCTTCTAGAAATGATGTTGCTTTTGTTTATCCTAAGGGCCAATCTGAACCTATTGTTTTAGTCATTTTTACGAATAAAGACAATAAAAGTGATAAGCCAAATGATAAGTTGATAAGTGAAACCGCCAAGAGTGTAATGAAGGAATTTTAATATTCTAAATGCATAATAAATACTGATATAATTCTATCTTTCATAAAAATTCATAATATCGTAGAACATATATATTATTTATAATTATATATGTTCTATTTTTTGTGTTCACATTAATTTTAAAAGAGAAAATACCATTAACATACCTAACATTATAATTCCAGTAACTATAGTTATAAAATCTCGATAATCTTACTCAGCTTTTCTATCTAGAAAATAACTTATTTTGAATTAATTAATCACCTTAACAAATTATATAATCCTTGCCGAAAAAGAACATACGTTCTATAATGATGATGAGGTGGTTAACATGATTCCAAATCCTAATGCGCCAGATGAATATAAATATGAAACTGATTATAGAAAAATACCAAGAAAATATTTAAAACCTAAAATCCCTCAAGGGCGGGGAAAAATCAAATGGCAAGCTTTTGCGACTCTCCCAAAACAGTTTGAAATTTTAGAGCAAATCATAATGAATCAAGATAAAGTTGAAAAACCATTGCTAACATATGATTCATTAGATAATTTAGATCAGATTTTCCAAATAAAAATTAGAAATGATGAGTTATGTACAATCACATATTGGGAAGACGGTAACATTTCAAAATATACGGGAAAAATTTTAAAAAAGGATGAAATTGGTAATACATTTTCCTTTTCTGATACTAACAATAATATATATAATTTAAATAATACTAACGTTTGTAGTATCACTTAGCACTATTTAAACTTTTTAAAAGCTTAAATAGTGTTCTTATAATTACCTTTTTCGAAATACTTCTAGCAAAATCATTATAAGTATGATACTGATATTAAATATATTATTTTTATCACTGAAAAAAATTTCTACTACTTGGAAAATTGATAAAAGACTTATTATTAACAAAAGTTTATTTAATTTTTCGCTTCTTTCTTCTTCCTTATATGACTGCTCCAATTCAATTAGTGATAATTCTTCTTTGTTTAATTCTTCAATATACTGAGGAGATTTAAAATCATTATTATTCTTTAGATACAAATATAAATATAAACTAGGTAAAAGCTCTGTTCTATAAATAATTGCAATAGATCTCTTGAAATTTAGTATCCATTGTCTAAAATATAGGGCTTCTTTTTTTCCATTTAAATTATATTGTTGATACCCATACAATTGTAATTCATTTAACATAGTTTCTAAGAAAAAGAAATTAGCAGAACTACTGAAATAAATTGCCATTTGAGAACATTGTTCTAAAACATCTCCTTCTTGCTCATTCATCCAAACTACAAAAATTGATGCTTTATTCAAGAAATTTATATAATTATCGCTATAACCATCTTGCCTAAAATGTTTACTTTTTCCTTCAAATGAAAAAATAGGCGCATTTACTAACCACTCTTGAATTTTCACATCCTCATAAAAAGGATCATCAGTAAATTCATTTTCATTAGCTAAATAATAAACTTCAAAGTCCATATTTTTAGATACTTTATATTCAAAAATATCCTTACTATTATTTTTTATAATTCTATTAATTTGCCTAGAAACATCTCTAATATTTTTACCATGTCTATTGCCATACAATTGATACTGTCTTTGTCTATTATTATTTTCTTGATTAATTAGAGGATATATCGTATCTTTTACATATGAGAAAGTACTATACAAGTCGCTTCCAAAGTCTATACTCTCTAAATCTTCAATGATTTCTACAACAAATGTACCATTGTTAAATATAGTTAAGGTTAAAAAAAATAAATTTAAAGTGTTATCATGAGTAATTTCAATATGTGGAGTGAATATATATTTTTTATATTTGTATCCATGTATATTTTTTTGATCAAACAATCCTTCATTAATATTTACATTAGTAGCAAATTTTTCTAAAAATTTTTCTAGTTTTTCGTGATATTCTTTTGTATGTCTTTTATATTTTCCAGGTAAAACCCAATAATCATAATTTACCTGGGGGTTGTCAGGAGATAAAATGCGTATAACTCCTTTTACATTCAATAGAATTTCCTCAATTTTTTCAAACCAAGGGTTCATGTTATTATCTTTTATATTTATAGCAGTAGCATATTGATATGTTACTTTATAGCCTTGTAATTTATTAATATCTTCAAGAATCTTTTCATTTTTATTGTCCATTATTTTAAATATCCTCATATAACCTAGAATATAAAACGCTAATTTCTTCTTTCAACATTTTTTTCTCTTTTTCTAAAGAATTTACTCTTCTTTTTAAAGAGGAAATTAACGCATCTTTACCGTCATTTTTATTTTTATGAACAAATATTTCATTGTTTTGTTCACGTAACTTCTCTATTTTCTTTCGAATTTTATTATTTTTATATAATGTAGCTTTAGAAACTTTTGAATGTTTAGAAACGATATTAAAGTTAATTTCTTTATTTTTTTGAACTAAATCATTTATTGCTTTATCAACTTTTTTCTCGGTTTTAACTTTTCGTTCTGCATGTAACTGTTTTAATTGTTCTTGTCTATTAAATTTTTCCATTTTAACCTCTATACTTTTATTCTATTACTTCTCCCGAATATAATGTTTCCATCTTTTATATTACCTAGTATTTCTTCATATTTATTTAATATATTAGTGTGTTTTTCAACCATATCTTGCCTATTATTATTTTTAGCTAATTCTATAGATTTGACCGTTGATTTGATATGTAATTCATATTTTTCAACATCTAAATCAGAAAATCCAATAGCTAAATCCTTACATGGTTTCCCAGAATTACAAGTTAGGCATGGCGGAGCTTCCATGTATGGACAATCGCCGCTCAATCTAGCATGACAAGTACCATAAGGATTGTCCATTGCATTTAATTTATGTTCTTGCCATAAAGAATTCAATGCTTTTTCAGATAGTTCACTACTATGCTGTATATTTTTAATTTTACCGTCAACATCAAAACTAAAAGCTCCTTGATCAATAACTGATTCAAAAGCCTTTCTTTTTGTATCATCAAGTAACTTAGCATATCTTAGAGTCATTTCTGGTGAGGAATGTGCTAATAATTCTTGTATAGTTAATATATCTGCTCCACCATTTAACAATTTTACTGCATAGGTATGTCTAAATTGATGAGTTTTGAAATGGAAGATTTCTCCTTGTTCATCAATAATATTTTTAGTTTTTGATAAATGATTTAAGTGTGCCCTGACCATATGTTGTGTATAGGGCATTCCCTTTCTTTTTCCTTTATGAATAGCAAAAATATAATTATTAGGATTATTATCTTTTGTACTTTTAATTTTAGAATCGGCTATTAAAACTGCTACTATATCAGCTAATTTATTATCAATTGGTATTCTATGTCCTTTAACAAAAGTTTTAGCAATATCTGTTATTATTGAATACTTTCCATTAACTTTTGCAAGGCAATTATTTTTTAATGTCAATACATCAGAAATTCTTAATCCCGTTTTAAAAGCTATCCAAACTACAGGTATTAAATCTTTGTGCAAATCATTTATATGCTCAAAAAGCTGTTCCAATACAAAATCTGGGATATAATCAATTTGGCTACTATTTTTCTTTTCGTGTTTAGGTAAGTCTTGTGGATAAATTAAAAATCGTATATCTTGGTACGGTGCTATAGCATAGTTTTGAGTTATAATATCGTTTAAGAATCTTCTAATTGTTTTTAATTCTTCTCTCACAAAGTTCTTAGTACTTCGCAAATTTTTATTAGCTGCATATTCAAATAAAAATTCTATATATGATTCGATATGACATCTATCTAGTTCGTTTAAACTATTCCTTGTTTCTTCATTTTTAGTTATATTTTGAAAAAACCTAGTTAAAACTCTTATATAAAACCTTGCTGTAGCAAATACTATATCACCAGTTATCAAACGTTTTTTTAAATATTTTTTTGCTGATTCTCGCATTTTAATTGACTCAATTTTTTCAAAGTTTAAATAATTGCCAGTTAGTGTCTTATTATAACTCAATCCATATTTTTCTAAATTTCTAATATCCCATTTATCTTTTTCCCATTCTTCTCGCTTATCAATGAACTTAATTAGATTAATGTACATATTCTTTAAAAAAGAAGCTAGCCCACTTTTGTATTCATAATCACCAAAAACTATTGTTGATGATCTTCTTTTTATTGGTATATTATTTGCAGTCAACCAATTAAACCAGTGCTTTTCTAATATATTTATATCACAATCAAGTAAAGAATTTAAATTTGGATAAACTTTATTAAAGAACTCAGCAATCTTATTAATCTTCACTGCTCCAGTATTAAATAAATTAGATAAAGACCAATCCTCTTTAACTATCAGTTTCAAAAAAAGGTATTTAAATTCTAAATTCAAATTTTTATTTTTAATCCTAAAGAAAACATTTTTTCTTTTGTCTCTATAGTTCTTGATACTATCTTGAAATTGCTTGAATTTGTTAAAAGCTGAAATGTGCCACTCATCATTTTTAAAAAAGTAATCATCATATATTTCAGTTATTAAAACCTCTCCTTTTATATTGATGGCTCTACTTTGTAATGTACATAATTCATTAATAATAGTACTGTTTGTAGGTAAATTAATTGGTATTGACATAGTCATTCCCCTTTATTAAAAACTTGAAATTGATGCTTTACTTTATTCCAATCTTCGCGTATATCTTCTTCAGTAGGATGAACATATAAATTAATAGTCGTTTGTATATTACTATGACCAAGTCTTTCTTGAACTTGTTTAATATCCTTAGTTTCATTATAAAAAACAGTTGCATGTGTATGGCGAAATAAATGAGGGTGAACATTTATAGATGTTTTATGTTTTAGCCTTTTAAATAATGAACATATATCGCTATAATTCATAGCTTCTCCTACATTTCTCCCCTTTATTTTTACAAAAAGATAATCAGAACATATTGAAAGTTCGTCAATTATTTCGTAGACATAATCATCATATAAATCAATTAACGATTGAGAAATAAATATTTTTCTTTCACCAGTTTTTAAATAAGTACCATTGTCATTTAATCTATTTTTCAAAACTATTTGATGGCCTTTTCTAAAGTCAAATTTAATATCATCAATACGTAATGATAATACCTCACCTATACGTAATCCTGTTTCATATAATAATTGTATTAAGAATTTATCTCTAATATTATTAGTTTCTCCTAATAATTTCTTAACCTCCGCATTAGTTAATACTTCTATCTTTTTCTTTGGTTCTTTAACTTTCAAAATATTTTTCAACGTTCTATAGTCCTTATTTACGTGATGCATAAAACTTTTATATTTTTTAGAGTATTTACTTTCCATATGTATAAAATCATAGAAATTAACATCTAATTTTTTGCTCCTATAGAGATAATCATAAAAATTAGATACTACGGTCATAGTCAGATTAATTGTCTTAGGACTAATGCTTATTTCTTTTCGGTGATAAGAGAGGACATTCTCATTTTCAAAAGGTTTTTTCATCCATCTTATAAAATCAACAAAGTTATCAAAACTAACTTCTTTATAGCATATCTTTTTATTTTCTAAGTAAACAAAAAATTTTTTTAGCGCATAGGCATAGGTTTTCTTGGTATTTAAACTTTTCTTAACACTATCCAGATACTTCAAATATCTTACTGCATCTACTATAGGTTCATTATTACCATCTAAAATCATAAAATTGATACCATTCTTAGATTTTACTTCTACTATTTTCATAATAATCTCATTTCTAAATTTAATAGTATAAGTATACATTATTTCAACTCTTTTTACATCCTACATATTAAACTTATTACACATAATAAAAAAGACTATTTAATATTTTTACTTTGTTTATTTTTTCTTAAAACATGATTCATTTTAAACAAAATAGTCTATATTCTTTAACATATATATAACCATTCGCAACTTTACCAGAACAGTTTGAAACAATTTATCAATATATGATAGATCAAAATAAAGTGAGCAGACCAGTGCTTTCAGACGACCAACTTTCGCAACTAAATATACATTTACATGAAGCACTACAACAATCACGCCCAGTCAATATCAAATATTACGAAGAAGGATATATTAATTTTATAGAGCTCATTGTACATCGGATTGATTCAATAAATTATGAGATTGAAGGTACTGCTCCTCATTCAAGAGAACGTCATAAAGTTTCATTTTTAGATATTATAGATATTTCTTTTATATAAAGAGTACAAGAGAATTTATTATGAATTTCTCATTTTACACTTATATAACCACCAACATACTTAGTGTTATCTAAAGCCTTTCTGAATGAAATCATTTAATTATTAATTTTAGAATTCAATAATTAATTTTGACTGATAATTGGTAAAATCAACTAATAAAAATAAGCCTACACATCTCAATGATGTACAGGCTTATTCCTAAATTATTATAAATTAATTGTTGTTTTCGATATCAGAAACGATTTCTTTCGTTTTTCTTTCGATATCTTCAAAGTCTTTTCTAAAAATATAAGCAAAGGCAACTACACCGATGCCTACTACTACTGTAGTAATAGCTAATAAACTAAAGACAAATTTGAATAACCCTTTAATAAAGTTCCACATTAGTTTTCACCTCTATAATTAATATGCATAGCTACATTTCATAATGATAACATACTTAACTTTATCATTAAATATATACCCTTTTTACAGGTAATTATTCTAAATATGAATATAAATTATGATAATATATCAACTAAAGATGCTTAAAATGAAACAATTAAATGATTTCTTTAATCATGGTACACACACAGATTAACTTAGCAACCAAGATTTTAATTTATCAGTGATTACTTTGTAATTATCAATATTCAGAATGATCACTCCTATTGAGATAATGTCATTATCTTAATTTAGATTGTATGATTTACGCAAATCAAGTTCAATTAATAATAAGTTACTTTTATATTACATTGAAGTAAAAATATAAGGAGAGATTATAAAATGCAAAAAGTACGTTCTGATATAATGACTCATCGTGGTTCTCACTATGATTTAGGAGTAAAGACTGCTCTTTGGTTACAAACCACTCCTTTATTAAAAAATCGAAATAAAGAATGGCGAAAGAGAATTCCACGTTTTGATATTGATGTCAAGGAAACCTATGATATATTTCAAATCTATTCGCCACAGATTTGGGAAGAAATAATTGGTATGCAAGATGTATTGAATCTACCTACAAAACAAATGATTTTAAATTTTGGCCATTATCGATTTACTGATTTAAAGGACAGTGGTTGCACAGTATATAAAGGTCGTGATTTTTTAGTCCGAAATTATGATTATCATCCTGCAACATATGATGGTAGATACTTATTATTTCAACCTAATGACGGGGGATTATCTCAAATAGGACCGACTTCAAGAGTGACTGGTAGAATGGATGGTATGAACGAGTATGGTTTAGTTATGGCATATAATTTTATGCATCGTAAAAAGCCTGCAAATGGATTTGTATGTTACATGGTTGGTCGGCTAATACTTGAAAATTGCAAAAATGTAACTGAAGCAATCAAATTTTTAAAGGAAGTACCGCATCGTAGTTCATTCAGTTATATACTAATGGATAGACATTCGAATTATGCCATTGTCGAAGTTACACCTCGATCAATAGATGTAAGGTATGAACATATATGCACAAATCATTTTGAATTGCTTACCCATGAAAATAGAAACTATACAAGAGAATCTAAAGAACGCTTAAATCGTGTAATAAATAAAACAACTCCTTCTACAAACAAAGATATCGCATTCAAATTATTTAACGACCCGCAATACGAAATCTATAGCAACCTATTTAAAAGTTGGTCTGGTACAATTCATACTTCACTATATGAACCTAATTCATTAATATCATGGATGGCATTAGGTCAAAACAGTCATCCAACCTCAATCAATTTTTCTAATTGGTTAAAAGGAAAGAAATTGAATATAAATTACTTTGAAGGCGAAATAGATACACCATTAACTTTTGCCACATACTAATTAAAAATTCGACCCTATCTTGATAAATCAAAGGGTCGAATAATTTATATTATTTATTCAATTTTAATATCGCCATCTACAGTGTAAAATTCCAATATATTATCGCTATTTCCCACTTTTCCTTTATCGAAATATCGATTTTTAATTTCTTTATTTCCATGACCAGGATGAAGTTTAAGCAAAGTGTTTTTAGGTTTTTCGCCAAAATGATAATTAATATTACCTCTTTGTGTAGAAGCTTTTATATCATTGTTAGATTTCATGTCCGTCATAGAAATATCTCCTCTATTAACCAAGAAAACAGTATCACTTAATGTACTATTTTTAACATGAGTTATACCCTTATCAAGCTTCATACGACCTTCCCTGATTAAACAGTCTGTAATATAAAAATTTGCTTTAGAAGATTCGATGTTTACCTGATTGAGTTCAGATCGTTTAAGTTGTATAATTCTATCTGTTTCCAATGAAACATGTTTCAAATTCACTTGATTTAAATCAATTTCTCCCAATAACGATTGAATATTAAGAGATTTAAGGTCTTTTTCTGGTACAACAATTGTTAACTTTCTATTGTTTGAGTGAAATGGATTAAAATTTAATCCATATCCTCTATCTACTGCACGTTTTTCTTTAATACTTAACCTTTTATTATTTTTTGTAACATTTATTTTATTATCTCCAGTAAAATAAACAGCTAATTTTTTTCCAGAAATTACATTAACATTGGTTGTTACTGTACTTATAGATAAATGTTCAATTTTGCTATTTATTGTTTTGGTATAATGTCGATTATCGTATTTATTTTTATCTATAGTAAACCAAGTCATAGCACCACTAGCAAAGAAAATAATAAATATGATTAAACCACTAATAAAAAGCTTTTTCATTCTTTAACGCTTCCTTTAACAGTTTTTATATACCAAAGAAGATATTTCAAAATAAGTTTATGAATTATTTCACCAATTTTCAAAGTAATAACAATAAACATAATTCCTAAACCTGTAAAAGAAATTGAAAAAAACACATTGCTTATAGCATTTTCGAAACCATGTAATACTGAATAAAATAATAAAACAAATGGTGCAAAGATAAAACAAATAGAAATAAGGAAACAGAATAGAATAAGTAATGCAATGATAACAACCGGTATTAAAATAATAAATAACGACAAAATACCAAGACTTAACGATGCTAGTATTGCTCTTACTATGTTTGCTAAGGTTGGTTTGTAACTAGCATAATGAATAGCACTTCTAGCTTTTACTTCTTTGGAAATATGATAAGGATCATTTAACTTTTTTATAATTTGTGATTCACTAATCCCTTTCAATTCTTCTTCATAGAACAAGTTTTCATACTTGTGCATAATACTATCTTTTTCTTCTCTAGGTAAATCATCTAAAGCTAATTCTAATTCATTTAAGAAGGTTATTTTATCCATATTTACGCACGCTCTCAATCTGAACTAAAAAATATCTAATACTTTTTGATTATTATTTACTAAAGAACTCAATTCTTTTAACAATGTTATCTTTATATAAAATGTTTAATTTTAATTTATTAAAACGGTCTACATAAGTCATTGAGTGATAATTTTTCCCTACTTTATTAATCTTGTAGTTTTCTCCCAATTTATTGATGACTTTATCAATTGGGTCACCCATTTTAATACCAAAATTTGTTTCAACTTTATCATCTTTGACTAAAACCATGCCTTTAACCTTATGCGTTTTATTTTTTACTTTTACTGTAAAATCTTTATGATTTTTATCATTGTAAAAGGTATATCTATCTAATTTAATTTTCTTATTAACCACAAATCCTTTTTGATTAAAACCATGATTTAAACTAATTTGATTCACACTGTAACCAGATAAATCCACAGATTTTATACTTTTGTAATAAGTCAAACCTATCAATAAAGAAATAGCTCCAGTTAAAAAAATAGCGAATATTAACCATCTATTTTGAATTCGCACCTGAGTCACCACTTTCACTCTTGTTCTAATTAATATAGCATATGCACAATGTAGTTTCATCTAACAAGATAGTCACATTATTTAATATACATATATTAAGTTATTTTAATTTCTTTAAACTCAAAAAATTGATATAACATTTTAAATTATTCAAGGGAGGGGTTTTATATAAGAAATTTAGAAACTTATTTTAATAAAAGTCAAACACTCAATGAATTCATTAATAAAATACAAGAAAGTAAAGACAATTTATTATCCATTTATAATTTCTTCCACCTACCACTTAATGATGCACGTTTAAATCAATTAAGAGAATCGAATTATTATAAGGTGCTTATAATTAAAGAGGATTGGTGTGGCGATGCCATGATGAACATTCCAATATTAAAGCATACTATTGAATTTCTGAACATCAAAGCAAGAGTATTTCATAGAGATGATGATACACATCTGATTGATCAATATTTAACAAATGGTAAATCAAGGGCTATCCCTATCTTTGTCTTCATGAACGATTCATTCGAACAATTGACAGTTTGGAGACCAAGAGCAAAAGAAGTACAAAATTTTGTCAATAAAATTAGAAGTAATAAATTGCCAGATAAAACCCATCCTAATTTTGATTTTTACTCAATAATTAATCAACTTTTATATAAATAAAACGAGTGGGACAGAACTCATCATGAATTCTACGTCCCACCCTATAAAATACGCCTCATAAATTTTAGTTAATGACTAAACAATTTTTATATGTTTAAATCACTTAACTAACTTCTCCACATTTTACTATTTAAATATCCCTCTTTGATGCATATAACATATTTGCAATAAATAAGACCACTATTGATGCAATAGAGATAAACCATTGCCAATTAGAGAATTTAATCTCACCAGTCATTTTTTCAGTTAAATACGTAAATGGTATATATTTAAATGAATCCTGAATATCATCGCCAATATTCGGAATCATTGGAATAAATGGCTGAATAAACGGAACGATGAGTATTAAGAAAATACCTAGAGTAAATATGACAGCAGGTTTTTCTACTATTAAAGTGATTAGTAATAAGAATAATCCAAAGAATAAAAAGAAAATAAGGTAAAACCAAATATTATTTAAAAATCTATCTCCATCCATTTTTTCACTTTTAGTTGTAGATTGTATAATAATTATTACCAAGTAGTGAATAATTGTAAATAAGAATGAAATTAATACAATAGATACTGTTTTAGTAATGATATAGCCCATTCTGCTAGTTATTCTGCTCATAAACAATTGTATAGTACCTTGTGAGTAATCTCTTGTTATTGTTTTTATAATGAATAAAAGACCAGCAAACAAGAAAAGCCAATTAGCTAAATTAAAAACCATATCTATATTAACTTTATGTGCAGAACTATAATTTGCCATCATGCTAGCTTGGAATACCGTCATTCCAATTACAAGTATAAATGCTAAATAAGTATACGGACTTTTAAGTATACTAATTAAATCATATTTGACTAATTGTAAGCTCTTCATTATTTATCACCTCTTTGATTAATATTAAAGTAAGTATCACGTAGTGAACTTTTACGTGTTTCAATATATTTTGGATAAATATCTAGTTGGGATAACGATTTAAGTAACTCTCTATAATCATTTTGAGCTTTAATGATAATTTCTCCCGATTCTTTTTGAGACTGCTGTACTTTAAAGTTTTCAGAAAGAGAATCTAAAGCTTTATTAAAGTCATCTTTTTGTAAAGTAAGAATAGTACTATCCTCTGGTCCCCCATCTTTCATATCTACATCTTGAACGAACTTACCATCTCTAAGAAATACTGCTCTATCACAAATCAATTCAATGTCTTCTAATTTATGACTTGAGATTAATATTTTCATTTCTAATTGTTGAACAAGTGATTGAATTGTCTTTAATACATCTATCGAACCATCTGGATCCATACCATTTGTAGGTTCATCTAAAATTAAGTATTTAGGTTTATTCATTAATGAAACTGCAATTGATAATTTTTGTTTCATTCCCATTGAATATTTGTTAACTTTTTTCTTGATATATGGTTTCATTCCAAAAGCTTCAATAATATGATTTGCATATTCCTTATCGAAACCATCGCCTAATACTTGTGCAAATAATTTTAAATTAAATAAACCTGTCTTGTTTCCATATAACTTAGGATGCTCAATTAAATAACCAACATTCTCACTTTTAGGCATGTCGACTTTCCCTTGATAGTTAATGATGTTATTATTCATGACCTTCATCAAAGTTGTTTTACCAACTCCATTTTTACCGATAAGACCAACGATTTGACTCTCGCCGAAATCAAAATCTATATCGTCTAAAACAGTATTTTGACCATATTTTTTGGTAATATGTTGTAATTTCATCATAGACCTCCTTAAAAATGTTAATACTTTATTTTTTTAATTTGAATCAAATAATTAATGACTAAGAAAATGCTACTTACAACTAATAGACCATAATTTAAGAAATATGAGTATATCATTGGGATATGGCTATCATTGTGTGTAAGATAATTGATTAAGATAAAAATGACCGATAAAGTAAATGGCAGAACCACCATAATTCCTACAATATAAGCTATATATGGAATATCTCGATCTTTACGTTCAGTACTCTTACTAAACGCTATAGGTATAGAAAAGAAATTCCCTACTATGAATGAAAAAGTCGTCGAAAAATAAATCGAATCTGTTTTTATTGTGCTTGTGTTGTATCCATATAAACTAATGATAAGCGCACCTATAAAAGTTAATAAAATGCATGTCATGTAATTAGCGTTAAGCAAATCTCTCTGTGATACAGGCAAACTATAAAAGAAATAATATGAAGATGAACCACCTAATCTACGATTAACTCTGAATAAATGACCTATATCTATCAAACATATCATCGTCAGTATTAATCCGATTGGTCCTGAGATAATTGAATATAGTGGTGTATCTTTATTTAACAAATGATAAATGGGAAAGAATAAAAGCAATAATGCGTAAATAATTAGTGTCCAACTACGTAATTTTAAGTTTCTAATCATTAATTGCTTCATAGTTAAATCTCACTTTGTATTTTGAATTTGTATTTCGTTTATGTTTACTTTTTTCTAAATAAATCATCAATTGTTCTATAGATGCATCTTTTATTTCAACACCACTACCAAACAATTCATTAAATGTTTGATAATATTCTGTTAAACCAATATAGCCTGTTTGCTTACTTTCTTTGTAAATCAAAAGTTCGTCCAACTCTTCATCTAAGTCTTCATTAGAACCACTAACAATTTTGTATTTTTGCGATAGTTTATCCCTAGACTCATTGAATATGATTTCACCCTCACTGAGAAAAACGATATAATCTGCAATTTTTTCCAAATCAGAAATAATATGTGTTGAAAAGAAAACTGTTTTATTTTCATCTATCAATTCTTGTTGAATAATTTCAAGTAATTCATTTCTTATTAATGGGTCTAACCCTGAAGTTGGTTCATCTAAGATAAATAATTCTGCATGATGACTGAATGCAATTGCTAACGATAGTTTCATTTTCATACCGGTTGAGAAAGTTTTTATTTTATTTTTATATGGCAGCTGAAAAATTTTTAAATACTTTATAAATATTTCATGATCCCAACGATCATAAAAAGGGGCAATGATATTTTCTAATTTTTTTACTGTCCATTTTTGATTAAAATAAATCTCAGAATACACAAATCCAATTTTATTTTTTATTTCACGAGGATGAATTTTTATATCTTTCTCAAAAACAGAGATTGTACCACTTTCAGATTGAATTAAATCCATAATTAATCGTATTATTGTAGTTTTCCCCGCACCATTTCCACCTATAAAACCTGTAACATATCCTTTAGGAACATTGAAGGAGACATCTTGCAATTGAAATGCGTTAGATCGATAATTAACATCTTTAAGTTCTATCGCGTTCATTAGTCGTCCTCCTCATAAATCATAGTCAATATTTCTATTAATTCCTCTAAAGGCATTCCAATTGTTTTGGCTTCTTTTGACATAGAGTGAGCTAAATTTTCAATAACAAAAAATTGCTTTTCCTTTAGAATAGAATTATCTTGTTCCTTTACAAAGGTTCCTTTACCTCTAATAGTTGTTACAAATCCATCTTTTTCCAAATCTTCATATGCTCGTTTTGTCGTTATTAAACTCACTTTTAAATCTTTAGCTAACTCACGCATTGATGGAAGATGTTCACCAGGGGAAACATGACCTTTCAAAACATTTTCTTTAATTTGTTGCTTAATCTGTTCATATATAGGACTTTCACTATTGTTCTTCAAAATTATTTTCATTGATGTCCCCCTTTTCTTCTGTATATACATAATATATACAATATACACACTTTTGTAAAGTGATTTCGAAAAATTAGTAGAAATCTCTATTTCATCAGGAATATACTGTATATATCATCTATATACAAAAAGGATGAAACTGAATTCATTTGAATTCTACATTTCACCCTAAAATTAAATATTTCACCAAATTTCGTAAAGCAATTACTAAAATTCTTTTAAAATTACTGTTAAAATAGCAAAACAAACTTCATCTGTTTGATTTAATATACTTAAAACTTAAAATAATGTTTGAAGTTTTATCATATGAATGTATCTATTTTTTTTTACGCTCATTATGTCTATTAATAAAAGCACAAATCATAAACATAATTGCTGCTAACAATAATTTTATACCTTGTGAATCGTGATCTGTCGCTTGTAAATAATACCCTACTATAAATAGTACAATAGCTAATCCAACAAATATTTTAGTCAAGTGTTTCATTTATTTCACCTCAGTAATATAAAAGTATATCAAATTAAAACAAAACTATGAACCACACTCAATAGCATCACTTTATATAATATTGTTTGCGGTCTATTTAGTACAATGTTACAATTTAATTGTATCCACGTATTATACTACACAACCCCAAGTCTGGTACCAGCAGACTTGGGGTTTTTTGGTCATCTATTTGCCTTTCCATTTTATTTCCAACCAAATACGAAAGACAATGAGTATGCCACCGGTAATTAATGTAATGATTCCATCTTGCCACCACGTCATTATACTACACCTCCCAAAAAGATGAGTGTCATATAATATGATGACCTATCAATAGTTTAACATAAAAACAGAACGTATGTTCTGTTTTTGATAGATAATTTTTAATTTATATCTTTAGTACAACCCTTTATCTTTAAAGCAATACAAGATAATATATATATAAACACATTATTGAAAAGAGGTTAAGACAATGATGAATCCATTAGCCCAAAAATTGAATGATGAAATAAAGCAATCAAGTCCAGAAGTATTAGATATGATGTCACAATTAGGTAAAGATATGTTTTATCCAAAAGGAATTTTATCGCAATCTGCCGAAGCAAAACGCACAACATATAATGCTACTATTGGTATGGCAACCAAAAAAGAAGGTAAAATGTACGCAAATTCACTTAACCAAATGTTTAATGACCTTACACCGGATGAAATTTTCCCATATGCACCTCCTCAAGGTGTAGAGGAATTACGTGATTTATGGCAGAAAAAAATGCTTAAAGAAAATCCCGACTTAAAGTCTAAATCTATCTCTCGTCCCATCGTTACAAATGCTCTCACGCACGGTCTTTCTCTAGTAGCTGATTTATTTGTAGATACAGATGATACCGTCTTATTACCGACACACAACTGGGGTAATTATAAACTTGTATTTAGCACACGTCACGGTGCTCATATCAATACGTATTCTATTTTTGATGACTCAGGTCACTTCACTACATCTGAACTTGTAAAAACATTAAAAGAATATAAAAAAGACAAAGTGATTATTATTTTAAATTATCCTAATAACCCAACTGGTTACACACCAAATAAAAAAGAAGTTAATACTATTGTAAATGCAATTGAAGAACTAGCTAATAAAGGTACTAAAGTAGTAACTGTTGTCGATGATGCATACTATGGGTTATTTTATGAAGAAGTTTACCAACAGTCAATTTTCACGGCTTTAACACAGGTGAAATCTTCTAACCTTTTACCAGTGCGTTTGGATGGAGCTACTAAAGAATTCTTCTCTTGGGGGTTCCGAGTTGGCTTTATGACGTTTGGAATTGATCATGAAACGTTAAAAAATGCGCTAGAAGCTAAAGTAAAAGGATTAATTCGTAGCAATATTTCAAGTTCTCCACTACCTTCTCAAAGTGCAATCAAACATGTACTTAAATATCATGAGCAATTTGATAAAGAAATCGATCAAAATATCAATATTTTAAAAGAACGCTACGAAGTAACTAAACAAGTAGTGTATGATAATAAATATGCCAAATATTGGCAAGCCTATGACTTTAATTCAGGATACTTTATGTCATTGAAATTAAATCAAGTCGATCCAGAAGAATTACGTAAACATTTAATTAATAACTATTCAATTGGTATTATTGCTTTAAATAGTACAGATATTCGTATTGCCTTTAGTTGTGTAGAAAAAGAAGATATTCCTTATGTCTTTGAGTCTATTGCTAATGCAATTGATGATATTAAATAAGTTTAAGGGGCTGGGATTATGAATAGAGAGCATTCATAATCCTAGTTCTATTCTTATCTTGATTTTTATGCTCTTGAAAACTATGTGATAAAACCTTTTAATTTAATTTAATTTGATATGACATTATATGTACAAAAAAATATTAATTATTATTTTCTTCGGATATAATTTTTAAGAATATTCACAATTTCGTTAGTCGACACTTTAATAATTTATTGTTTTCTTTTTGTGTGATTTAAGTACAAAAGCTAAAACGAATAAATTGATACTCAGTACATTAGTTTTTGACTTTTGATTTCTATCTCCATTATCTCGAAGTTGAGTATCTGTGATTTTTCTACAATGATTATTTATCAAATAACTACACTCGCCACCCTATTCTTTAAGTTTTTAATATAGAAAAAGTGTGGATTGTACATCCACACTCTATGACTAACTATTCTCTTATTTTATTTCTAAATAATCCTAATAAACCTAAACCAGCAAGTAACATTATTAAAGCAGGATTTTGAATATCGTTTGTTTTACCTGTTTCCGGTAATTTATCTTGTACATCATTGTTATTATCTTTCTTGGAAGTTGTTGTAATTTCGTCTTCTTTGTCTTTCTTAGTTATTTTTGTGTCTTTCTCGTCTTTGCCGCTTTTTGGTATTACTGGTTTTTTCTCTTCTCTATCTTTCTTCGGAGTTTTTATGTCTTTCTTTTCTTTGTCTTTCTTTTCTTTGTCTTTCTTTGGTGTTTTTGTGTCTTTAGATTCTTTCTCGTCTTTATCTTTCTTTAGTGTTTTTGTGTCTTCGTCTTTCTCGTTTTTGGTAATTTGTGTATTTGTTACTGAAGTATTTGCTTGATTTTGTTCTTTTCCATTCACTTCATCTTTATTTTGATTGGTTGTTTCAACAACTTTATTTGTATTATTATCTTGTTGATTATTTTCAACTATAGGTGATTGTGCAGTGCTAATTTTACGATAAATAAACTTAGTAATTCCGTCACTCACAGAAGTTCTATAATGTTGGTACCCAGGAATTTTCACCGGTTGCCTTTCTGAAGCAGGGGTTTTAGCATCTTCCACAGCATCTTTAATAATATTTCCTTGATCATCTAGCCAGACAGTTACATAAAGAATTGGAAGTTCATATGACGCATCGTATTCTTCTTCATCATTATTATTTTGATCTGTTGTTATGGCTGTGGCATCTGTATTTTCAGTATTATTTGTAGGTGCTGTCTGTGAAGTTTTTGGTGATGTTCCTTGATTTTGGTTTGCAGTATTTTCATCCGCATACACAGTTACGTTACTGTTAAATAAATAGAGTGCCAATGTTAATGCACTTGCTGTACCATATCTTAAAGTTTTCTTACTTAAATATGTTTGAATTAATTTCGAATTATTAGGTTTGTTGTCTTTCATAGTTGTATGTGCCTCCTAATTTTTTGATTTAAATTAAACTTCGATATCAAATGCTTATGATACTGATTTACAGTGTGAGCATAATCGATAAAATATACACAATACGTTATTTAATTTATAATATATCATGTATTTTAATTTTTCACAATTTAATTTCCCCTAATAATACTAAAGACTTTTTATTACTTTCAACATTGAAATAACACTTTTATAACTGCATTAAAATCGTTGATTTCTTAGAGTTTTACTGACTAAACATTATAACTTTACTATATAGTGATTTATCTGATGATTTTTTAATTACGAATATTTTAACCCATACCTAAAAAAGCTTCTCAAAAGTCTATTCAACTTTTGAGAGGCTTGATAGTAATTTAAATTAAATACTTATATTGATGTCTAAAATCAATAAAATATTTACATCATACCTGGCATGCCACCCATTCCAGGTTGTTCATTATTTTCTGGCTCTGGAATACTAGCAACGACTGCTTCAGTTGTTAAGAACATAGCAGCTACACTTGCTGCATGTTGTAACGCTGAACGAGTTACTTTAGTTGGATCTACTATACCTTCTTCTAACATATTAACCCATTCATTTGTTGCTGCATTGAAACCAACGCCCGCTTCAGCATGTTTTAAACGTTCAACAATAATTGAACCCTCTAATCCTGCATTTTCAGCAATTTGTCTAACAGGTGCTTGTAATGCTTTTAATACGATATTAACACCCGTTTCAACATCACCTTCTGCTTTAATTTCACTTACTTTTTGATATATATTGACTAACGCAGTACCACCACCAGCAACGATACCTTCTTCCACCGCCGCACGTGTTGAATTTAATGCGTCTTCAATTCTTAATTTACGTTCTTTAAGCTCTGTTTCACTTGCAGCCCCTACTTTGATAACAGCTACGCCGCCAGCTAGTTTTGCCAAACGTTCCTGTAATTTTTCTTTATCAAACTCTGAATCAGTTTCTTCAATTTGTGCTTTAATTTGACCTACACGAGCATCAATATTATTTTCATCACCATTACCATCTACGACTGTTGTATGATCTTTAGTCACTTCAACTTTATTAGCAGTACCTAGCATATCAAGAGATGCATCTTTAAGTTCTAAACCTAAATCATCAGTAATGACTTGAGCACCAGTTAATATTGCTAGGTCTTCTAACATTGCTTTACGTCGATCACCAAATCCTGGGGCTTTAACTGCTACAGCAGTAAATGTTCCACGCATACGGTTTAAAACAATATTAGTAAGTGCATCGCCTTCTACTTCATCCGCAACAATTAAAATTGGTCGACTAGCCTGCACAACTTGTTCTAATAATGGAAGAATATCTTGGAATGATGAAATTTTCTTATCCGTTACTAATATATATGGACGTTCTAATTCAGCTATCATTTTATCTGAGTCAGTTACCATATATGGTGATTGATAACCGCGATCAAATTGCATTCCTTCAACTACTTCTAATTCTGTATTAAACCCATTTGATTCTTCAATAGTGATAACGCCATCGTTACCTACTTTATCCATTGCTTCAGAAATGTAGCGACCGATTTCTTCATCTGCTGCTGAAATAGCTCCAACTTGCGCTATCTCGTTCTTATTTTCAACCTTTTGAGAAATCTCATGAAGCGCTTCTATAGCCACTTGCACTGCTTTGTCAATACCTTGTCTTAAGCCTACAGGATTTGCACCACTTGTAACATTCTTAAGACCTTCCTGAATCATTGATTGTGCTAAAACTGTTGCTGTAGTTGTACCGTCCCCAGCGATTTCATTTGTTTTATTCGCAACTTCCTGCACTAATTTTGCACCCATATTCTCATATGGATCTTCTAACTCTATTTCCTTAGCAATTGTTACACCATCGTTGGTAATTAAAGGTGTTGTGTAATCCTTATCTAGAACCACATTTCGCCCTTTAGGTCCAATTGTAACCTTTACAGCGTTTGCTAATTTATCAACACCACGTAACATTGCTTGACGCGCATCTTCAGAGAATTTAAGATCTTTTGCCATAGTCTAAACAACCTCCACTTATTAAATCATTTAATTAATATTTAAAATTCGCTCTTTATTCTATAATAGCTAATATATCTTCTTCATTTAAAATTAAATATGTTTTGTCGCCACGTTTTACTTCAGTACCTGCATATTGTTGGAAGACGATTGTGTCACCTTCACTGACTTGAGGAGCAACTTGTGTGCCATTGTCTAATAAACGACCTTGTCCAACTGCAATGATCACACCTTCATTTGATTTTTCTTTAGCGCTATCTGTTAAAACGATGCCACTTTTAGTTGTTTGTTCTTGCTCTTTCTTCTCAATAATCACACGATTTCCTAATGGTTTAAGCATGATTGTTCCTCCTTCATTTACATGTGATTTAGCACTTTGATATATAGAGTGCTAATCTGATTTTAATATTAATCAAAATTGGTCAATATATCAAGCCAAAAGGATTATTAATTTTGTACTTAACCTTTATTTACGATAAAATATATAATATACATATATAGATGGAGGGAAATTATGAAAAGGTTATGGGTATCCCTATTAACCGTTCTATTCTACGGTTTAGCTCAAATACTACCTGGGTTGGTTTTAGGTAACCATTTACTTGGAGATATGTCTAAAATGCAAACTGCCCAAACAATGATTATCATGCAAGTATCTATCTTTATCATCGCTGCATTGTTAATCATTTTCATGCAAGCAACCATTAAAAATCCTACTCAATTAGAACAAGGACATAAGGAACCTAAAAGATATATTTTCGCCTGGGTTCTATTAGGATTTTGTATTGTGATGATTTACCAAGTCATCATCAGTATAATTTTATTTGCCATCAATGGCAGTCCGCAAAGAAGTCCAAACACTGAAAGGTTAATGGCTATTGCTAAGCAAATGCCGATATTTATCGTTTTAATATCCATAGTAGGTCCCATTTTAGAGGAATACGTTTTTCGTAAAGTTATCTTCGGAGAATTGTATAACTTTATAAAGGGATCACGTGTGGTAAGCTTTATCATTGCTTCTATAGTAAGTTCTCTAATATTCGCTTTAGCACATAATGACTTCAAATTTATACCGGTATATTTTGGAATGGGAGTCATTTTCTCACTTGCTTATGTTTACACAAAACGAATTGCTGTACCTATAGGCATACACATGCTTATGAATGGTTCGGTTGTATTAACTCAAGTTGTGGGTGGAGATTCTATTAAAAAATTGCAAGAACAAGCAACATTTATATTCCATCTTATATTTTAAAATAAAAGCATCTCATCATGTATAAATTAATTATCATACATGGCGAGATGCTTATTTTATTACTTTTTTCTTCTAAAGATATATAGTCCAGTGACTCCTAGAAAAATTCCAATTATTGCAATACTTAACGATAAAAGACTTCGATGTATTTTCTTTTTCTTATCATAATCTTTGGAGTGTCCATCATTATTTGTTGTTATCTCATCTGCACTATGGTTTTTGAAGGCGCTATGATTTTTATCTTCTTTATCCGTAGGTTTTTTAAGTTCTGGCATTGAGCCGATTTCTCCTGTAATTAAAGCTAAAACCTGATCATCTAAATTTTCATAGTATTTACTAGAATTAAGTGGATTAAAATATTGAAATCTGAAATAGCTTGTCCCTTTTTGTAATGAATTTAAATATTCATTTCCTCTAAATGATTGCTTTCTAAACAAGCTATAAATGTCACTATCTGTCACCTTTCCATCTAATTGATTCAAATTTTTTACTTGATTAATCAAAAACGGATTGTACTTATAAGCACCCGTGGCTAATTGTCTGAATCTGCTAATTAATGAATTGGTATTATCGCTACTATTCATTCTATGTTCGGTATTATTTTGAGATTTAAAAAAGCCATTTTTGTTCCATATAAATTGATTTATATTATTTTGATTTCTATGACCTGAATTAGAATTAATAATATTTTGTTGACGTTTAAAAGGCGCACCATCTCCACTAGTACGTGTATGATTAATATTATGGTTTATATTGTTTATATTGTTTTGATTTGTTTGATTGTATTTAGGCCTTTGGGGTTGATTCGTATGTCTTTGAGAAGGTCTATTTGTATTTCCTTTAGGGTTACCAGGTTTTTTTCCGGTATGTGAACCCTTACCTGAACTTGTACCAGAGTCTGAATCACTATCTGAATCTGAGTCACTATCTGAGTCTGAATCACTATCTGAATCTGAATCACTGTCTGAATCTGAGTCACTATCTGAGTCTGAATCACTGTCTGAATCTGAGTCACTATCTGAATCTGAGTCACTATCTGAATCTGAGTCACTATCTGAATCTGAGTCACTGTCTGAATCTGAATCACTATCTAAATATGTGTCATTTTCTGAGTCACTATTTGAAACGATATCTGTATCTAAATCATTATCCGAATTCATACTAATTCCTGTGCGACTAGTGTCATTCACTCGATTGATAATATTGCTCTTAGCTGTATTTCTATCAATTTGATCTTTAGAAAAATTAATGTCAATAGGATGATTACCTTCAGCATGTGCTTGGTGACTGAATAATGATGTAGTTACCATGAAAGCAAAGCCCGTAAGCATAAATGAATGTTTAATGTTAAACTTTTTCATAAATTCAACCACCTCCCCATTACAATCTTTTGTTAGTTCAAGTATATAAAAAAACTAAGCATTTTGCATTTAAATATGATTATTGAAAATTAATATTAATAAAGTTGAAACGTAAAAGTAACTATTTGTAAACAACAGAATTCAAGAATATTTTTATTTTAATTATTACTTGATAATTAAATGTAAGCTAAAGCTTTACCCTAAGCCTAACAAAATTTCAAAATTTATGTTAGTTCAATATAGTTGTATGTATAGATTAACATGATTAAATTTTAGATATTTTAAATGAAATTTTGCCTTTAACTGGCAATTTTAGTATCTTATAACTAAAACGATAGGCGGGTGAATATATTGAAAATCCAAATACTTCAATTCAATGTAGAACGTGGAAATGTTGATAAAAATATGCAAAATATCAAAACTAAGTTTAATCAATACTTAGATAAAGATACCAGTGTCGTCGTGCTTCCAGAAATGTGGAATAACGGTTATGCATTAGAAGAATTAGAACAAAAAGCTGATAAAAATCTTAAAGACAGCTCTCTCTTTATAAAAGACTTAGCACATACATTTAATGTAGATATCATTGCAGGTTCAGTGTCAAATATAAGAGAAAACCATATATATAATACTGCTTTTGCAATTAATAAAAACAAAGAATTGATTAATGAATATGACAAAGTACATCTCGTGCCAATGTTACGTGAGCCAGACTTTTTATGTGGTGGAAATGTAGTCCCTGAACCTTTTTATTTATCTGATCAAACACTTGTGACGCAAATCATTTGTTATGACTTGCGATTTCCAGAGATATTGCGCTATCCAGCTAGAAAAGGTGCTAAAATTGCTTTTTATG
The DNA here is from genome assembly GCF_006742205.1 of Staphylococcus epidermidis. Taxonomy (NCBI): domain Bacteria; kingdom Bacillati; phylum Bacillota; class Bacilli; order Caryophanales; family Staphylococcaceae; genus Staphylococcus; species Staphylococcus epidermidis. The sequence goes on along the minus strand of NZ_AP019721.1, from coordinate 885,962 downwards.
TAGCGCAGTGGCCTAGCTCAAGACTAGATCATTGGTTATCATTACTAAAAGCGAGAGCAATCGAAAATGATATTTTTATTGTAGCTTGTAATAGTTGTGGTGATGATGGTCACACCAATTATGCTGGAAATTCAATTGTCATTAATCCTAATGGTGAAATTTTAGACCATTTAGATGATAAAGAAGGAGTACTAACAACACATATCGATGTAGACTTAGTAGATCAACAAAGAGAATATATTCCAGTTTTCAGAAATCTAAAACCACATCTTTATAAATAGCATAGTTAAAGCCGTGAGCTTGGGAGAGACTCACGGCTTGATAACTTATTATTAAGGGAATGTTTTTACAGTTATTTTTTCAATCTATTTTTTGGGGATGTTATTAATTATGAAAAAATTTTAGTGAATTTATCTATTTAACATGATAAATTGAATGTTGTTTACGATAGCTTACATGCTAGAAATAATTACCTATTTAAGGTAGCTAAGAATAATACGTAACACTGAGTCCAAGGAAACTACAGCTACTAGCAAATGCTTCTCACTTGCTTAGTTTATATTAGTAAATTATTAAGTTGGGATGGCTCAACAACTCACTAATAATATTAATTATACGAAGAAAACAAAGTTACAAAAGTTACAATAGACTCATTCAAAAATTATTTTTTGAATTTATTAACTGTATCGATAATCCATTTTACTAAATCACCGATTGTAGAAATGATATCTGCTGCCATTATAACTTCACTCCTTTCGAATTAAGGTAATGGATACGAATGAATTTAACATTCACTCGACTAGATTAAGCAAATTTTTCAACTATCTTTCAATCACATCTCTGTGATATGAGTCTATTAAAACATGATTTTTCCATTTAAAGATTAAAATTTCGTAAATAGCAATATTTAGTACTCAACTGTAAAACTAAATATGGTAAAATATCTAATAGTACTTAATTAAAACACTTAGGTATATTTTTTTAACAGTTAGGCATGCTTTCTAAAAAATGTTGCGCAAAATTGTATAATGACACTTGAGGAGAGTAGTAAACAAGTGAAAATCATCGATAAAAAAATTGAGCAATTTGCTCAATATTTACAACGTAAAAATAACTTAGATCACATACAGTTTCTAAAAATTCGTTTAGGGATGCAGGTACTAGCGATAAATATTGAAAAGTCTATAGTTGTGTATGGGCTAGCAATAATCTTTCATACTTTCTTTTACACACTTTTAACTCATTTAAGTTATTTTTTAATTAGGAGACATGCACACGGTACGCATGCAAATTCGTCATTGTTATGTCATATTCAGAACATAATTTTCTTTATTATCTTTCCATACTTAATAATAAAGTTAGATATTAACTATTTTGTTCTTTTATCTATGGCATTAGTCGGATTAATTATTACCATTTTATACGCACCTGCAGCAACTAAGAAACAACCTATACCTAGACGTCTTGTAAAGCGAAAAAAAATACTCTCCATATTTTTATATTGTACTATCGTAGTTATTTCATTAGTAACTAAAGAACCGGTAAATAAACTTATTTTATTCGGTGTAATTTTAGAATCTTTAACATTACTACCCATCTTTTTCCCTAAGGAGGATATTAATCATGGAAAACATTTTTAATTTATTTATAAAATTTTTCACTACAATCTTGGAATTTATTGGTACTGTAGCAGGAGATAGTGTATGTGCCTCTTACTTTGACGAACCAGAAGTACCAGAAGAACTGACTAAACTATACGAGTAAATATAACCCTAGAAAGTGTGTAAGATATGGATGATATTAATCTATTTCCGTTTGCAGGCCTACAAATCTTTTTAATGATTTGGGTTACTAAAGTTATCATTAATATGAAATTTAATTTTAGGGATTACATAATCGTTTTTACGATTGTAATCCCTTCTGCAATAATGTATTACTTTTGGCAAAGTAAAGCATTAATAGTTTTGGTTATAATAATCACCATTTTCTTTTATACAAAAATAAAGCTTTATTCAATATTAGTTGTATTATTCACCACTATGATCTTATATATAACTAATTTCATAACTGTATACATACATTTGACTATAAAAGATTATATTCCGTTTAAATTTGCTTTACAGTTAATACATTTTACCTCTTTTGTAATCATAACTCTAATTATTGCTTATTTAACTCAACTATTGTTCAATAAATTAAAAGTATCCTACTTGTCACTCAATAAAAGATACTTATTGATAATAACAATAGTACTTTTCATATCATTTATTTTACTTTATATGGTGTCACAAACTGATATGCGAGGAAATGATACCCTTAAATTATATGCCATCTTATTGTTGGGTATTATGGTTTTTTTAAGTGTAGTGATATTAGTGATGTCCAATTTTACACTCCGTGAAATGAGGTATAAACGTAATGTAAAAGAAATCGAAGCATATTATGAGTACACGTTACGTATAGAAAGCATTAACAATGAAATGCGTAAGTTCCGACATGATTATGTGAATATCCTCACCACTCTTTCAGATTACATTAGAGAAGATGATATGCCTGGATTACGTAAATATTTTAATGAAAATATCGTTCCAATGAAAGATAAATTAAAAACTCGCTCTATTAAAATGAATGGTATTGAAAAGTTGAAAGTGAGAGAAATTAAAGGGCTGATTACTACTAAAATTATTCAAGCTCAAGAAAAACGTATTCCAATTAGTATTGAGGTTCCTGATGAAATTGATCGTATCGATATGAATACTGTTGAGCTTAGTCGTATTATCGGTATTATAGTTGATAATGCTATTGAAGCTTCAGAAAATCTTGAGGAACCACTCATCAATATCGCATTCATCGATAATGAGGAATCTGTCACTTTTATCGTTATGAATAAATGTAGTAATGATATCCCTAAAATTCATGAGTTGTTTGAACAAGGTTTTTCTACTAAAGGTGATAATCGCGGTTTAGGTTTATCAACTTTAAAAGAACTGACAGACTCAAACGAGAATGTTTTATTAGATACTGTCATCGAAAATGGTTACTTTGTACAAAAAGTAGAAATAAATAATAAGGAATCATAAGGATGTGTAGAATTAAATGAAAATTTTTGTTTGTGAAGATGACCAAAGACAAAGAGAACATATGGTATCAATCATTAAAAACTACATAATGATTGAAGAAAAGCCAATGGAGTTAGCTTTAGCAACAAATGATCCTTATGAGGTCTTAGAGCAATCAAAAGAACTTAATGACATTGGTTGTTACTTCCTTGATATTCAATTAGAAGCTGATATGAACGGTATTAAATTAGCCAGTGAAATTCGTAAACATGATCCTGTTGGTAATATTATATTTGTAACCAGTCACAGTGAGCTGACTTATTTGACGTTTGTTTATAAAGTGGCTGCTATGGATTTTATTTTTAAAGATGATCCATCTGAATTAAAAATGAGAATCATAGATTGTCTTGAAACAGCACATACACGACTCAAATTATTATCAAAAGAAAGTAATGTAGATACGATTGAGTTAAAGCGGGGAAGTAATTCAGTATACGTTCAATATGATGATATTATGTTTTTTGAATCATCTACGAAATCTCATAGACTCATTGCACATCTTGATAATCGACAAATTGAATTTTATGGAAATTTAAAGGAATTAGCACAGCTTGATGAACGTTTCTTTAGATGTCATAACAGTTTTGTAATAAACAGGCATAATATTGAATCTATTGACTCAAAAGAACGTATTGTTTACTTTAAGAATGGCGAAAATTGTTTCGCTTCAGTACGTAATGTTAAAAAAATATAATGAAACACCCATCTTTACGATATGAAATTGTAAAGATGGGTGTTTTACTTATTTCTTATATTTTAAATCAATTATAGTCTTTTATATCTTCTTTTGTTGGCAAACTTTCAATAGCACCATGTTTCGTTGTTGTAAGTGCTGCGACACGATTACTAAACGCTAGTATATCCTTGCCCTTTTCCTTAAATAAATCTTTACATTCAGAATACCGAGACTCGAGTATGCAATAAATAATAGCACCTATAAATGCGTCACCAGCACCAGTTGTATCAATTGCTTGTACTTGATACCCCTCATGATGAATACGATAATCATCTTTGGTATAAATAGTTGCACCTTGCGCTCCTTGTGTATAAATCACTACATTAACTCGACCTCTAAATAAAGATTGAATCGCTTCATCTTCATTCCTCTTACCAGTAATAAATAATAATTCTTCATCAGATATTTTAACAATATGTGCTTTAGGTATGAACGCATTTATTGTACGTTGACATTCGAGTTTATCTTCCCATAAAGGTAAGCGTACATTAGGGTCAAAAACAATAGTACCATCTACTGACTCGAATTTTTCAATCATTTTCTCATGGGCATATTTCATGTCACTCTCTATTAAATCTACAGAACAAAAATGTAAAATATCGTCTTGGAATACTTGAATATCATCAATATTTTCAGGTTGATATAACATATCTGCAGAAGGTTTACGATAAAATGAGAAATCTCTTTGACCATCATCTTGAAGGCTGACAAATGCCAATGCAGTATTTGCTTTATTAGTTCGCTTAATATATTGCGTACCTACGCCAAGTTGTTCAATTGTTTCTACAATGATATCACCAAACGCGTCATTTCCTAGTTGTGTTATCATTTCTGATTTTCCACCTAATTTACTTACTGTAGCCGCTACGTTACACGGTGCGCCACCAACTTGTCGACTAAATTGTTCAACATCTTTTAATTTTGAATGCGTTACATTTGGTATGAAATCAATTAATGCCTCTCCAATAGCAAATAGACGTCTCATTATAAATCACCCTTTTAATTCATATTTAGTGAATTTTAAATATACTTGACCAGATTCAGTCGAAGCTTTTATACCTGTAGCATCCTCATTTGGGAAAATACGTGAGGTTAAAACACGCTCACCATCATTACAGAATATTTCGATACTAGATGTATCCACAAAAATTTGTAACTGTTTTAATGGTGAATCTAAAATGGTAGAACGCGTTGTTCCATCGACATTTGATGGTAGTGTCCCACTATCGGTACGATCTAAAGTGAGTTTATTTTCGTGTTTATTATAAGTAATCAGTGTAGATTCAGATCGAGAGCTACGCAATTCAAAATATATTTCTGAAGCATCATTTTCTAATATATCTATAATCATCTCATACTGCTTACCTTCATATGGATGTAATTTACGTTTAAATTTATTAGCATATCCCAAAGCTGTTTCTTTATTAGTTCTTAAATCTTCTAACTGCTTAAAAGGTCGCTGCTTAAGTTTTCCATTTTCAATGGTAAGTACTCGAGGAATAGTAAGGCAATGTGCCCACCCCTCTTTATCTGTAGGATACTCTGTATCTGGTAGTCCCATCCATCCAATTAAAATGCGTTGCCCGTCTGCATCAACAAACGTTTGTGGCGCGTAGAAATCAAAACCATTATCCAATTCTTGAAAACTTTCATGGTCGAAAAATAGATTATTAAAGTTTAAATCTCCTATCATATACCCTGATTGATAGATATTTCTATATTTATCTCCTTCAGCTTCAACGCCTTGTGGACACATGAGTATGACATCTTTATTGCCTAGTCTAAAATAATCAGGACACTCCCACATATAACCAAATTGTGTCAGATTAGTTTTAATTTCACCTTCAAAATGCCAATCAACAACATCTTGACTACGATATAAAAGTAAACGCCCCATCTCATTTTCATTTTGAGCACCTAGAATAGCGTACAGTTGACTATTTTTTTCAAATACCTTTGGATCCCTGAAATGACTTGTATACCCTTCAGGTTGTCCATGAATCACAGGTTTAGGAAACTTCTCTATTTTTCCGTCTTTGTTCATTCTGGCAATCATTTGACTGGAAATTCTATTCCAATGTTGGTCACGATGATTGCCTGTATACATATAATAAAGATGATTTTGATATTCAAAAGCACTTCCACTGTATACGCCATGACTATCATACTTAGTATCAGGTTTAAGAAGTGTTCCTTGAGGTTCAAAATGTAATAAATCTTTGCTTTTATAATTAAACCAATATTTTAAACCGTGCACAGCACCTAACGGAAACCATTGATGTGAAATATAGTAGTATCCTTCATAATAAATGAGTCCGTTTGGATCATTCAATAAACCCATTTCAGGTTGGATATGAAATGTTTGTCTATATAAAGATGTATCCACTTGGTGTTTCAGTTGCTCAAGATATGTTTCATCAACATCCTCAATACGTTGGTATCTCTCTTCACGAGTCCACTCCACTATGTTCTACCTCCTACTACAACTATTTATATATTAATAACTCTATTATTTTAACATATTGATTTAGAGAAATATGTTAATAATGTCACTTTTTGACATGTTTAAATTCATGCTTATTAATATCCAATTGATACCTGTCAATATTTAATTAATTATTTCATTCAACTATGCTTTCTCAATAATTATACCAATTTGATTAGCAATTATCATTATATGTGGTATCGGTTCCATTTTAACTAAAACAAGATTTCTATGCATGTTAATTCAATTTGATAGGAATTTTTATTTTTAATGTTGTTTGTTCACCTTTTAATAGTTGGTTAATTTCTTTTAATGCTTGCTTTCCTGCTTCAAAGTAATTATAGCTAACCGTTTGAATGACAGGTGATACTATTTGAGTCATAGGGTCTCCACCAAATCCATATATTGAACAATTGTAAAACCTTTGTTGATGATCAGAGCAATATTTATGGATTGCAAAAGCAATGGTATCAGTTGCTCCAACTATCGCATCAGCATCATGTACTCTTTCAAGTTGCTGACTTACATCTTTAAAAGCTTGTTCATGCTTAAATGTTGTTTCATAAATTTTCGGACTTATGTGATAGTCCTTCAGCGCTTGAATAACTCCCAGCTTACGTTGAATACCAACTGCAATATCTTCTTCACTAACGCCAAAGAAATGTACATTTCGACAACCTTTTTCACCAATGAGTACTCCAATTTTATATCCAGCTTCATAATCATCGTGATATATACTATATAATCGGTCGTGTTCTTGTCCTACTATAATGACAGGAACATCAATTTTCTCAATGACTTCAATATGCGCTTCAGTAATATGTGTTGCCATTAGCACGATTCCATCAACTTTACTACGTGATAATGTTTTTAGTGCCGAAATTTCACCATCTATTTTTAATCCTGTGTAATTTAATAATAACTGATATCGATGTTGATTACATTGGTGTACCAAACCCTTAATCGTTTCGTCAACAGCGTATGAATTCATACGCGGAATAATTGCTCCAATCAAATTGGTACGTCGAGCTCTTAAGCTTTGTGCAAATTGATTTGGCTGATAATTATTTTCTTCTATTATTTTAGTTATTTTTTCTTTCGTTGCTGGACTCACAGATCCATTATTTAAAAAGCGTGAAACAGTACTTTTCGATACTCCAGCTAATTTTGCTATATCTGATATATTTTTCATAAAAAATCACCTATCACGTCATCAATCGTTCCTTTTTATTTTACCATATGAACCAACGCTTTAAATAGTTGAAATTATTGTTTAGAATACGATTAAATAAATTGACGTGTTAGGTGATTGTCATTTATATAATTTTAAAACTTAATATGACGATTAAACTTATTTAGCTCTCCATAGAAATACGCTTTCTCACCGTGTACTATAACATCGAGTCCTGTTTTATCTTCTTCTTGAGTTGTAGCTAAAGGAGTAAAAATTTTAATAAATCTAGCAATCAAAAAAGTGACTATTGCGCTAAAAACGACAGTCGCAATTGCCGCTCCAAGTTGAATCACTACTATTTTAAAATCACCTGTATAGATAAAACCATTCTCCACCGCACTATTAATTTGATGTGATTGAAAAACTCCTGTAAACACAGCTCCTAAGATACCACCTACACCATGAATACCAAATGCATCTAGTGCATCATTATATTGGAGTTTTACTTTAATTAAATTTATAACGATATAGCAACCTATGCCACCCATTATTGCAATAATCATGGCACTCATATAGCTGACGTATCCTGCTGCTGGTGTAATAGCGACAAGACCAGAGAGCGCTCCAGATAAAAGACCTAGTAAACTTGTAGTCTTTTTCAAGATATATTCAAAGATTAACCAACCGAAAGCACCTGCACTTGCACCAATAACTGTATTTACAAACGATATCATGGCTATGTGATCGAATGTAAATGCACTGCCCACATTAAATCCATACCATCCTAACCATACTAATATACCACCTATAAGTGTAATTAATAGATTATGGGGAGTATGTTTTTCTTTCTTTTTACCTATACCTATCATTATCCCAAGAACCAAACCAGATACACCTGATGTTATATGAACTACTGTTCCACCCGCATAATCTATTGCTCCAATTTTACTAATCCAACCACCACCCCATACCCAGTGGGCAACAGGGCTATAAATTAATAGAACCCATAAACTCACAAAAATCAGATAAGGAATGAATCTCATTTTCTCGGCTATCGAACCTGATAAAATAGATACCGCAATTGTACAAAACATCATTTGAAACAACATAAATAATGAGAGAGGTATATGAGGACTCAAAGTTTTTGAAGTTTCAAAACCAACATGATGAAGACCCAAAAATTTCAAACCACCTATCCATTGATTACCTCCATCAAAACTTAAAGAGAAACCAATCATTATCCATATAAATGTGACAATGACAATGGCAACCATACTTTGCATTACAGTATTTAAAGCATTTTTTGATTGTACGAGTCCCCCATAAAAAAGGCTCAAACCTGGTGTCATTAACCATACTAATAGAGTACATAAAAATAGAAATATTGTATCATTCATATTCATACTTACCACTTCCTTTAAAAACATCATAATGAGTGTTTTTTTAAAAGCAAAATTAGGTAAGGTCATGTTACACAGAATGTCACTTTAAGTTACATTGTATATATAAGCGTTGTACTAAAAACATATTATTTTCGTTACACTATGTTAGTAATGAGTATAATAAAAAGATAATCTTGATTTAGTTATCTCATTACAATAATAAATAAGCCTGGGACAATGATTGTTGTCTCAGGCTATCATAATTCTACTAACGAATTTCATTAAATTAAAAACAGTCTTCAAGTTTAGCTCTTTCTTTCAACGATATAGCTAATAGCTACTTAATTTAACTTTTTTCTCGTCAATCACATCTATAATTAAATTTGCTTAATTTCCTATCCTCAAAAAATCTGTTTATCAACTTTATAACTATAAATTTTTATGCCTTTTGAATAGTAATCGTCCATGATGCATCATCAAGTTGCTCATAGTTTGTAACTGGATATCCATTTTCTGCAGCCCAATTAGGTAATGCTTCCGTAGCCTGGGTGCAATCGAAATCGATTTTCAATTCATCCCCTTGATTTAATTCATTCATTTTCTTTTGTGCTTCTATTAAAGGAAATGGACAAACCATCCCTACTGTTCCTAATTCGTATACCATTGATATACCTCCTCATTCACTTTATCTAATGTCACATTAGAATAACCAATCTTAGCTTTGAGATACTTGTTGTAACTTTTTCATAGGTTTTACAAAAATAAAATAACTCATAAACCAAACACCAATAATCATAGAGGCTAAAGCAATCCATCCTTGCCAACTCATTGTAGCTGTCTCAACTAAACCATTACCGATAGAGCAACCACCTGCAACTGAAGCACCAAATCCCATAAATATACCACCAAGCGCACTATTGCGAATTGTCTTAATATCTGGCAATCTCCATCTAAACTCTTTAGACCCTTTTGCAGCTATATAAGAACCTATGAATATACCTAGTACCAAAAGCACACCCCAATCAATAAATTTTAAATCTCCTGAAATAAGATAATTTACAAGATTTGCAGATGGTGTTGTTATACCTAAGCCACCCATTCTCCCAGTAGATTCACTCATAGGCCAAGCAAGTAGAGCAATAAAACCTATTGCAATGCCAGCAACAAATGGATGATATCTTTTTTCAAATAGGTAATGTCTAATACCACTATATTTTTGTTTAAGTTGGGGCACCATTATTTTAGGTTTTCGAATTGTTTTCACAACTAAAAATATTGTAATTACAGTTAATAACATGACGAGAATCCATTGTGGTATACCTGTTGTACTCGTCATACTTGTGCTGACTTGCGTCGGTTTATTTATTTGATTCATTATTGGAAGAAGTACCCCAGTTTTAGTTACGGCTGAAGTCAATGCATAAAATATTAATGCCACCCAACTTCCAATTAACCCTTCACCAGCCCTATACCAAGTTCCTGTCGCGCATCCTCCAGCTAATACTATCCCTATTCCAAAAACGAAGGATCCCAAAATAGTTCCTATAACTGGAAATGTTTCTGCTGGAACCTCTATAATATTTAAGTTCTTTAGAATAAGTAAACCAATACTTTGGACTGTAATAGCAATAAGCAATGCATAAAACATTTTGTTACTCTTTTGAACGTACATATCTCTAAATCCACCAGCTAAACAAAATCTTGTTCTCTGCATTACAAATCCTAGCAATATGCCAACGACTAATCCGCTTATAATTGTCCACACCATTTTATCACCTTTTCCGATATAAATACTAAGGTATTATAGTAGAAAGGACTATATTTTGCAAATTCTTAATTTTATTTATTATGTTTTAATATAAATATTTTGTGAGTTTGATTAAGTCACTCTTAGATAAGTTACTAAATTTATACCACTCCTGGTCAGAATAATAAATAAACAATTTATTTCCTAATAACCCTTTCGATATTCTATACCGCACAATGCTAGAGAGTTCGAATTGAATATTGAATGGATTATTGTTTTGACTATATGCCTTAAACTCCAACTTATTTTCATGTATTAACAATATACCGGGAACTGTCATTATTCTGGGAATATGTGATTTGAAATTACAATTTATTTCTTGAGTCATTTGTTTCAATCTCCCATTACAATAAATATCAACTTACAATTTTTGTTAAAAAGTTTCGTATTTATAATCTATTGTAACTGTTTAATATAAAAAAAGCACTCTCACTTCTCACTTGAGAGTACTATGTTAATGTGATTTTTATTAATTATTTACTATAATTTTTCATGAAGAACAATAATGATTGTAACTCTATACCAAAATCAATATGATGTACTTGGACATCTTGGGGTGTTTTAATTCGACGTGGCGTAAAGTTTAGTATACCTTTAACACCGGCTTTAACAAGTTCATCAGCTACTTGTTGTGCCACATTATCTGGTGTTGTTAAAATGACTACATCAATATCTTCTGATTCTAATGTCGTTTTGATATCATCACTATGTTTTACCACAACGTCACCGATATTCTCACCTATAATATCTGGTCTAATATCAAAAGCTTCAGTAATTGTCATCTCATCATGTATTGAAAAGTTATATGTAAGTAATGCACGCCCTAAATTACCGATACCTATAATGGCAATTTTAATTTGATCGCTCTCACTTAATTCTGATTTAAAGAATTCAAGCATACTATCTATATTATATCCATATCCTTTTTTTCCTAATTCACCAAAGTATGAAAAGTCTCTTCTTATTGTAGCTGAATCAATTTGTAGTGCTTCACTTATTGTTTTAGAATTAACACGATCTATACCTTTACCTTTCAAAATACTGACCAATCGGTAATATAAAGGTAGACGTTTTAACGTAGCGCGAGGAATTTTAAAATCATCTGGCATATATCTAACCCCCCTTTTTCGCGTATATTATGCATGTATCATTAAAATCAGTAAATGAGTTAAAACATATGTGGAATGTCATCTCATAATACAAATAATTGTCTACAACGAATACTTAAACATTATACATTATTAATTTTTAAAAATAAATATCCTAGTTTCATGTGTTCTATGAATACTGTAGAATAGAAGTAATTGAGTTTAACATCATTTCAAGATAACGTACGCAATTTATTTTTCTATTTAAAATTCGATAATATAGAATTAACAAAAATTTAAATATTCAAAAACAAATACTTTATATATAGTTTAAACCTATTTCAAATACATAGAAAGGTGAGAATCGAATGATACTTTTACAACTTAATGACATCTCCAAATCGTTCGATGGTGAAGATATCTTCACAGATGTTAATTTTGAGGTGAAAACTGGCGAAAGAATCGGCGTAGTAGGCCGTAATGGAGCTGGTAAATCGACATTAATGAAAATCATAGCAGGTGTGGAAAATTACGATAGTGGTCGAATATCAAAAATCAAAAATTTGACAATGAGTTATTTAACTCAGCAAATGACACTCAATTCAGAAGCTACTGTCTTTGAAGAAATGTCTAAGCCTTTTGAACATATAAAGAAAATTGAAAATTTAATTAAGGATGAAACCGATTGGCTTGCACGAAATGGACAAGATTATGAATCCGATGAATATCAATCACATATTGAAAAATATGAAACTTTAACGAATCGTTATGAGCAATTAGATGGTTATCAATATGAGAGTAAAATTAAAACAGTCCTGCACGGGCTTAACTTTACAGAAAGCGATTTCAACAAGCCTATTAATGATTTTAGTGGTGGTCAAAAAACACGTCTTTCTCTTGCTCAAATGTTACTTAAAGAACCCGATTTACTCCTTCTTGATGAACCAACTAACCATCTAGACATGGAAACAACCAAGTGGTTAGAGGATTACTTAAAGTACTTTAAAGGGGCAATTGTAATTATCAGTCATGATAGATATTTTTTAGATAAAATTGTAACTCAAGTTTATGATGTTGCTCTAGGAAATGTAAAACACTATGTAGGAAACTATGAGCAATTTATAAAGCAACGTAATCAGTATTACGAAAAACGCATGCAAGAATTTGAAAAGCAACAAGAAGAAATCAAGCGTTTAGAAACCTTTGTAGAAAAAAATATTACTCGTGCATCTACAAGCGGCATGGCTAAGAGTAGACGTAAAACATTGGAAAAAATGGAACGTATTGATAAACCTATGATAGATGCTAGAAGTGCAAATATACAATTTGGCTTCGACCGTAATACTGGTAATGATGTGATGCACATTCATGATTTAAAAATTGGTTACGACTCACCTATTACACTACCTATAAACCTCGAAATCTTTAAAGGGGATCATATAGCTATCATTGGTCCAAATGGTGTTGGTAAAACAACATTGATAAAAACAATTGCTGAAAAACAACATAAACTAGGTGGTCAAATTATCTTTGGTGCTAATTTACAAATTGGTTACTATGATCAAAAACAAGCTGAATTTAAATCAAATAAAACCATTCTCGATTATGTTTGGGATCAATATCCACATATGAATGAAAAAGATGTACGGGCAGTATTAGGGCGTTTCTTGTTCGTTCAAGAAGACGTAAAAAAAATTATCAATGACTTATCCGGCGGCGAAAAGGCACGATTACAATTAGCACTTTTAATGTTACAACGTGATAATGTTCTTATCTTAGATGAACCGACTAACCATTTAGATATTGATTCTAAAGAAATGCTTGAACAAGCATTGAAAGATTTTGAAGGCACAATTATTTTTGTATCACATGATCGTTATTTTATTAACCAACTTGCAAATAAAGTTTTTGATTTAAACATTAATGGTGGCCAAATGTATTTGGGAGATTATCAGTATTATATTGAGAAAACTGAAGAAGCTGCAGCTATCAAAGCACATGAAACAATAACTCAAAATAATTTTGAAAATAAAGAGATAAATCAAGACGCAAATACTTCAACCTATATCAGTCAAAAGCAACAAAAAAGACAACAACGTAAATTAGAAAGACAAATTGAACATTGTGAAAGACAAATCGAAGAATTAGAAGCACAAATATCACATATCGACGAACAGTTAACACAACCTGAAGTATTTAACGACCCTCTAAAAGCTAGTAAATTTGCCAATCAAAAATCCGATACCGAACAAAAATTAGAACAAATAATGTTGGAATGGGAAAAATTACAAGAAAAGCTCTAATTTCCAACATAATGACAAGACACCTGAAAGTTGAATATATGACTTTTCAGTGTCTTTTAGTATTTTTTTACACAAATATTATTAACAGCTTGAATTACTTTCATAATCACTATCCACAGAGTTACCCTACTTATCCACAAGTAAATTAACACTTTTTCTTTTTTAATTTTACTTATTTATTTACATATCCACAAACAACTTCACTACTTACCCACAACTTACTCACATTTTGTTGATAAGTACGCACGTTCCCTATTGACAACTTATTTTCTATTTTCAATTGTTTACGTTATTCATTTATGAAATAATTTATTAAGAAAGAAAAAGGAGAACTAAACTTCATGACGAACAATCAAACCTTAGTACTGATTATATTAACTTTCATCATCCTAATTACACTTGTAAATGTAATTATCTCTATTATAGAGAGGCGTAAACAGATTGCTAAAATAAATACTTTATGGGATAACAAATTAAAATTAGAAAGTTTTATACGTCCTAATTCACGATTCGATGCCCAATATCACGCTTACCGCGATCATTACAATGAGCAGTCATTTATCGACGATAAGACTTGGTCAGACCTAAATATGGATACGTTATTTCATAAAATTAATTTTAATTTCACTGCAATTGGTGAAATGCGACTATATGCAACTTTAAGAGGTATGTTTAAGGTAAATCAAACCTCATTGATAAACATGTTTAAAGAAAATAAAGTATTTCGTTTAAATGTATCTTACATTCTTTCTAAAATTGGTAAAAATGTATACCCTTTGTTTCCAGATCAAATGTTACCCACTAAGCGAAATATTTTATTAATGTTTTGTCCGTTGTTACCATTTATCGGGTTCGCATTCATTTTTTTAATTCCTTCAAAAGGTATATTAATATGTCTTACTTTTATGATTTTAAATGCAATATTATCTTTCAAACTAAAAAAATCTTATGACCAAGATTTAAAATCAATTTTTTATACTGCTAATGTTATAAAGCAAAGTCAAGCTTTAAGTAAGATTGAGAGCACGCCCGCGATAAGTGTTGATTTTACTCATTTTAAAGCTTCACGCCGTTTTAGTGGTTTATTAGCTAGAGTAGAATCACAAGATATGGCGAGTAGCATAATCATGTTTATTAAATTAGTATTCATGATAGATTATGTTTTATTTCATTTAATACAACGCAGCTACTTTAAGTATCAAGAAGAAGTTATGACATGTTATGACTACATAAGCATATTAGATAATCATTACTCTATAGCTATGTATCAACATACTTTGACACATTATTGTTATCCTAAAATCAATCACAATATTAATGGTCTTCAAATGAAATCAATCATTCATCCTCTACTAGATGAAGAAAATGCGATTGCTAACACAATTGACATTTCAAATCATATATTGCTCACAGGCTCTAATGCATCAGGAAAATCTACATTTATGAAAGCAGTTGCACTAAATTTGATTTTAGCTCAATCGATACAAACTGCAACAGCTCACTCATTTATTTATCAACCTGGCTATGTAATGACATCAATGGCAAATGCGGATGACGTTTTAAGTGGTGACAGTTATTTCATGTCAGAACTTAAGTCTATTCGTAGATTATTTAACACTCATCAGTGCAATAAGATATATTGTTTTATAGATGAAATTTTTAAAGGAACGAATACAACTGAACGTATTGCGGCTTCTGAATCAGTATTATCGTATTTAGATAATCAAAAAGCATATCAGGTTATCGCTGCGACACATGATGTTGAATTATCAACATTATTAGAAAATACATATAATAATTATCATTTTAATGAATCAATTCAAGAAAATAGCATATTTTTCGATTACAAAATTAAACCAGGTAAAGCCAATACACGTAATGCAATTGAATTACTACGCATTACGCAGTTTCCTATCGATATTTATCAGCGTGCTCAACAAAATATTCGAAACCTCTAGAATTAATTAGTTTAATATTTATAAAAAAGTTAAGCGCCTATCTAAAAGTAGTTACTCTTAGATAGGCGCTTTGAAATATTATTTAAACAGAAAAAGTTTCAATATCAATATTATTTTGTCCATTTAAAGCTAAATCGCCACGCAAACCAGCTTGATATAAATAATATCCAGCAGCACCAATCATCGCTGCATTATCAGTGCAAAGAACAGGACTTGGAATAGTAAGGTGTATACCCTCTTTTTTACATGCTTCACTTAGTGCATTTCTTAATCCTTTATTACTAGCAACACCACCTGCAACAATTAAGCGATTAACATTATAAGTTTTACAAGCATGAATAGCTTTATAGGTTAAAACTTCTACAACACTATTTTGGAAACTCGTTGCAACATCTTCAGCTACAATTTCAATATTTTTCTGTCTTAAATTATGCAGTTTATTTATTACAGCACTTTTAAGACCACTAAAACTAAAATCATAACTATCTTTTTCGAGCCAAACTCTTGGAAAATCATATACATCTTTACCTTTAGCTGCTAATCGATCAATATGCGGTCCACCAGGATAAGGAAGATTGATTGTTCGAGCAACTTTATCATAAGCTTCTCCTACTGCATCATCTCTCGTTTCACCAATCACTTCGAAATCTAAATGATTTTTCATATATACTAGTTCAGTATGACCACCAGATACAATCAATGACATTAGTGGAAACGTTAATGGTTGTTCTAAGTGATTGGCATAAATATGACCAGCAATATGATGTACTGGAATAATAGGCTTATCATAAGCAAATGCCAAAGCTTTAGCCGCATTAATACCAATCAATAAAGCTCCTATTAATCCTGGGCCTTGTGTTACTGCAATAGCGTCAATGTCTTCCATTTTCACTTTTGCACTCACTAACGATTCATCTATAGTTGCTGTTATTCCTTCAACATGATGTCTACTAGCAACTTCAGGTACAACACCACCAAAACGTTTGTGACTATCTATTTGACTTAAAACAGTATTAGATAAAAGTTCAGTGCCATTCTTTATTACACTTACACTCGTTTCATCACAACTTGTTTCAATTGCTAAGATTAATTTATTATTTGTCATTTCAAATTCACCCACATGACTAATGCGTCCTCGCCTTCTCCATAATAATTCTTTCTTTTTCCACCATTTTGGAATCCCAAATTCCTATAAACATGTTGTGCAACATCATTATCTATTCTTACTTCTAAACTCATCACATCACAAGAAAAACGTGCATAGTTCATTGCATATTTAAGTAAAAGTTGCCCAAGACCATAGCCTCTAAATGCCTTTGATATAGCTATCGTTGTAATTTGTGCTTGATCAACGACTAACCATAAACCAACATATCCAATTATTTTGTCACTAAATTCTATAACAAAATATGTAGCAAATTCGTTGTTTTCTATTTCATGATAAAATGCATCGATTGACCACGAACTGTGTGAGAAACTATTTCTTTCTATATCAAAAACTTTAGGAACATCTTCCACACTCATTTTCCTAATATTCAATTGTTCTCTTGTTGGTTTAACCAATTTCGTTCCGCCTCTGATAATTTATGATATTTAGGAGTAAATGAATGTATATTTTCTGGTTTTTGGATTAATTGCTTCATACTTGAAGCTTGTGGTAACTGTTCTACGATGTCACTGTCTAATAAATGTTTTATTTTTTCGATATGAAATCCTACAAACACATAAGGTTGGTTTAATTGATGAAGTTTTTCAATAAGTTCAAAAATAGGTATATAAGTGTCATCAATAATGGTTATTAATTCATTGTCCTGATATTGATAAACACCTGCATAAACTGCTTCTCTTCTAGCATCAAAAATGGGTACTAACAACTTCGTACTGTCTTTTACTGTGCTAGCAAGTGCTTTAAGTGATGAGACACCATATAAGTTAGTGTTTAATGCATACGCTAATGTTTTAGCAACAGTAACCCCTATTCTAAGACCGGTATATGAACCTGGACCTTCCGCTACCACGATATCAGTTATTTCTGTTTTATTTATTTTACTTTCTGTAAGAATTTCTGCTATTTCGGGCATGAGTTGCACTGAATGATTCTTTTTGATATCAGTTGTTTTTTCAGCAATCACTTCATTATCTTTCATAATAGCTACTGATAAAGGTTGGTTTGACGTATCAATTAGAAGATAGTTCATTCAAAATTGCCTCCTTTACTAATGCATAATGTTGCCCATGTGTTTCAATGGATACTTGTCTCTCATTCGCATCTTTGACACTTATATTAATAGTTAAGTGATTAGGAGGAAGGAAATCTTTGATAAATTTACTCCACTCTATAACTATGATAGCATTGTCTTCAAAATATTCATCGAAACCTAAATCATCTTCCTCACCTTCAAGTCGATAACAGTCCATATGATGTAATCGTATGCTTGAACCTGTATAAGATTTGATTATATTAAATGTTGGTGAGTTTATCGTTCTTTTAACACCTAACGCTTTTCCTATAAATTGCGTTAATGTAGTTTTCCCTGCTCCTAGGTCACCATTTAATAAAATCAAGTCCTTAGCACTTAAATGTTTTACAAGTATTTGAGCAAATTTATCCATTTCATTTAAATTGTGAATAGTTATCAATTTTTACTCTCCTATATATGATTATTTAAAATCAAATTATCTCTATATTTAAAGATATATAAACATTTCTACATGGTTTATTAACTTATTCATTGTAACAAATTTTAATTCAAATTTCTTCGTAAAATATTTAAGCTTGTCCTCTATAAATTTTTAGAAAATTCTAAATTTATTATTGACACAATTCACCACATGTAGTAAATTGAATTTATCAAATTTTAAAACAATTCAAACTATTAAGAATAAATGACCATTCAACGAAAGGAGTATAATAAAATGACTTATCTATCTACGCTAGACCTACCAACAACTCAACATGCTATTATCATTTTATTATACTCGTAAGGACTCGAACTTTAGAAAAGTTTTAACTTCTAAATGTTTAAGTCCTATTTCTAGTTGGATGGGACTTAATAACGTCCCAATATTCATTGGGACGTTTTTTTATTTTCTAAATAATTATATGGGGGAACGATATATGCGAAGTGATATGATCAAAAAAGGAGATCACCAAGCTCCTGCAAGAAGTCTTTTACATGCGACTGGCGCTCTTAAACAACCTACAGATATGAATAAACCTTTCGTAGCAATTTGTAACTCTTATATTGATATTGTTCCTGGGCACGTTCATTTAAGAGAATTAGCAGACATCGCAAAGGAAGCTATTAGAGAAGCAGGTGCTATCCCATTCGAATTTAATACTATTGGTGTTGACGATGGAATCGCTATGGGACATATTGGCATGAGATATTCCTTACCTTCAAGAGAAATTATCGCAGATGCAGCTGAAACAGTTATTAACGCTCATTGGTTTGATGGTGTTTTTTACATTCCTAATTGCGATAAAATTACGCCAGGAATGTTACTCGCAGCTGTTAGAACAAATGTACCAGCTATCTTTTGCTCAGGAGGCCCAATGAAAGCTGGTCTTTCCGCTCAAGGTAAGGCATTGACATTATCTTCAATGTTTGAAGCGGTTGGAGCTTTTAAAGAAGGAACAATCTCAAAAGAAGCATTTTTAGACATGGAGCAAAACGCTTGTCCTACATGTGGTTCGTGCGCCGGTATGTTTACCGCAAACTCAATGAACTGTTTAATGGAAGTTTTAGGTTTAGCCCTACCATATAATGGTACAGCTCTAGCTGTGAGTGACCAACGTCGTGAAATGATTAGACAAGCTGCATTCAGGTTGGTTGAAAATATTAAAAATGATATTAAACCTCGCGATATTATCACACAAGATGCAATTGATGATGCTTTTGCTCTTGATATGGCCATGGGAGGTTCTACTAATACTGTTCTTCATACTCTTGCAATTGCAAATGAAGCAGGTATTGACTACGATTTAGAACGTATTAATGAAATTGCTAAAAAAACACCTTACCTTTCTAAAATTGCACCTAGTTCTTCTTATTCTATGCACGATGTTCATGAAGCAGGTGGCGTCCCAGCTATTATAAATGAATTGATGAAAAAGGATGGTACTTTACATCCGGATAGATTAACAGTTACGGGTAAAACCTTGAGAGAAAATAATGAAGGTAAAAACATCAAAAATTTTGATGTTATTCATCCTCTTGAAAACCCTTATGATAAACAAGGTGGATTATCTGTTTTATTCGGAAACCTCGCACCTAAAGGAGCGGTAATCAAGGTCGGTGGAGTTGATCCTTCAATTAAAGTATTTACAGGAAAGGCAATTTGTTTTAACTCTCATGATGAAGCTGTTGAAGCCATTGATAATCATACAGTAAGAGAAGGACATGTTGTTGTTATTAGATATGAGGGACCTAAGGGAGGTCCTGGAATGCCAGAAATGCTAGCCCCTACGTCTTCCATAGTGGGCAGAGGATTAGGTAAAGATGTTGCATTAATTACGGACGGTAGATTTTCGGGAGCAACTAGAGGTATTGCAGTTGGACATATTTCACCTGAAGCCGCTTCAGGTGGACCCATTGGCTTAATAAGAGATGGTGATAAAATTACGATTGATTTAATCAATAGAACTCTAAACGTCAATCAATCTGAAGAAGAACTGTATCGCCGTAAAAATCAGCTTGAACCATTCAGAGCAAAGGTTAAAACAGGCTACTTAGCTAGATATACTAGTTTAGTCACAAGCGCTAATACTGGAGGTATTATGCAAGTTCCGGAAAACCTTATTTAATTAGGAGATGATTAAAATGTCAAATCAAAAATCAATGGCTTCGCCTCACCCTTCTGTGCATCAAACAAAGGAATCACAACCCTTAATAACACGCAGTGGTTCTCAATTATTAGTTGAAGCACTTCAGCAGGAAGATGTAGATTTTATCTTCGGTTATCCCGGTGGAGCTGTCTTACCTTTATACGATACATTTTATGACGGGAAAATCAAACATATTCTTGCTCGTCATGAACAAGGTGCTACACATGCTGCTGAAGGATATGCGCGTGTCTCTGGTAAAACAGGAGTCGTTGTTGTGACAAGTGGACCCGGTGCAACAAATGCCATTACAGGTATTACTGATGCATATAGCGACTCTTTACCACTAGTCGTTTTTACTGGTCAAGTTGCTACACCTGGTATTGGTAAAGATGCTTTCCAAGAAGCTGATTTACTCTCGATGACTACACCTATTACAAAACACAATTATCAAGTTAAAAAGATTGAAGACATTCCAAGAATTGTTCATGAAGCCTTTCATTTAGCGAACACTGGAAGAAAAGGTCCTGTAGTGATTGATTTCCCTAAAGATATGGGTGTGCTTAAAACTGATGTTGAACTTACAAAAGATATTAATATTCCTGGTTATGAAGTTAATAGTAACCCAAATAAAGAGGATATTAATAAGTTAATATATATGATTAAAGAAGCTAAGAAACCTCTTATTCTTGCAGGTGCTGGTATTAATCACTCTAAATCTAATCATTTATTAACAGAATTTGTGACAAGACATCAAATCCCTACAGTTACAACTCTCCTAGGACTTGGAGCAGTACCTTATCATCACCCTTTATTCTTAGGTATGGGAGGTATGCATGGATCTTATGCAAGTAATATGGCTTTAACAAATTGTGATTTACTTATCAATTTAGGTAGTAGATTCGATGATCGTCTTGCAAGTAAGCCTGATGCATTCGCACCAAATGCAAAGGTTGTACATGTAGATATCGACCCTTCTGAAATAAATAAAGTTATTAATACAGATTTAGGTATAGTCGCTGATTGCAAGCTTGTGCTTGAGAACTTATGCCATGAGCAAGTTTTAACATCCTCCCACGAAGAATGGAACGATTATTGTATTAATAACAAAAGTAACTATCCATTTAAATATGATGAAAATGATAAAAACTTTTGCAAACCACAAAAAGCGATTGAATATATTGGCAAAGTTACCAATGGAAATGCAATTGTTACAACTGACGTAGGCCAACACCAAATGTGGACAGCACAATTCTATCCATTTAAAAATTATGGACAATGGGTAACAAGTGGTGGTTTAGGTACTATGGGATTTGGAATTCCATCAGCAATAGGAGCACAATTAGCTGAACCTGAGAAAACAGTTGTATGTTTTGTAGGAGATGGCGGTTTTCAAATGACGAACCAAGAAATGGCTTTACTTCCAGAATATGGACTTAATGTCAAAATAGTACTTATTAATAACGGAACTTTAGGTATGGTAAAACAATGGCAAGATAAATTCTTTAATAAACGATTTTCTCATTCTGTATTTAACGATCAACCTGATTTTATGAAAATGGCGGAAGCATATGGTATTAAGGGATTCTTGATAGATTCTCCAGATAAATTAGAATCTTCAATTGATGAAGCATTTGCATATCATGGACCGGCACTCATTGAAGTTAGAATCTCACCTATAGAACCAGTTAATCCAATGGTACCTAGTGGCAAATCAAATCATGAAATGGAGGGTTACTAATGGAACGAACAATTCATTTTACATTAGTTGATCAAGTGAGTACTTTGAACAGAATTACTAGCGCCTTCGTTCGCTTACAATGTAATATTGATGAACTTCATGTTAAACATTCAGACAAAGAAGGAATTTCTAATATGAAACTTAAAGTCAATATTAAAGATGATGATACTTTTAAAATTGTTCTTAAAAAACTATCACAACAAGTAAATGTACTAAGTGTTAAAAGTGAATAAACGTTTTGATGCGCTAGTTAAAAAATCAACTAAACATAACTAACATCATGCACCTTTTACGCATAAATTATTTTGAAAATTCAGAACTTTCTATAAAATGACTGGAGGATTTTATTATGACAAAAGTATATTACGACGAAACAGTAACTCAGGATGCATTACAAGGTAAAAAAATTGCTGTCATTGGTTATGGCTCACAAGGACATGCACATGCACAAAATTTAAAGGACAATGGTTATGATGTAGTCATTGGCCTGCGTCCAGGACGATCATTTAATAAAGCTAAAGAAGATGGATTTGATGTTTATACGGTAAGTGAAGCAACACAACAAGCAGATGTAGTGATGGTACTATTGCCTGATGAAATTCAAGGTGAAGTATATAACAAGGAAATTAAACCATATTTAGAAAAAGGAAATGCTTTAGCATTCGCACACGGTTTTAATATCCATTTCAGTGTTATCGAACCACCTAGTGATGTCGATGTCTTTTTAGTAGCACCTAAAGGACCTGGTCATTTAGTTAGACGTACATTTGTTGAAGGAAGTGCCGTACCAGCATTATTTGGTGTTCAACAAGATGCTACAGGCCAAGCTAGAAACATTGCTTTAAGCTACGCAAAAGGCATTGGTGCTACTCGTGCCGGGGTCATTGAAACGACATTTAAAGAAGAAACTGAAACAGATTTATTCGGTGAACAAGCTGTACTTTGTGGAGGAGTTTCCAAATTAATTCAGAGTGGATTCGAAACACTTGTGGAAGCAGGTTACCAACCTGAATTAGCTTATTTTGAAGTCTTACACGAAATGAAATTAATTGTTGATTTAATGTATGAAGGCGGAATGGAAAATGTCCGTTATTCTATCTCTAACACTGCTGAATTTGGCGACTATGTTTCTGGACCAAGAGTAATTACACCTAATGTTAAAGAAAATATGAAAAAAGTACTTGAAGATATTCAAAATGGTAACTTTAGCCGTAGATTTGTTGAAGATAACAAAAATGGCTTTAAAGAATTCTATCAATTACGTGAAGATCAACATGGTCATCAAATTGAACAAGTTGGACGTGAATTAAGAGAAATGATGCCATTCATTAAATCTAAAAGTATTGAAAAATAACAACAGTAGAGGGGTGTTTTTAATGGAAGAACATATTCAAATTTTTGATACAACACTTAGAGATGGTGAACAAACGCCAGGAGTCAATTTTACTTTTGATGAAAGATTAAAAATTGCCAAGCAACTAGAAAAATGGGGAGTAGATGTACTAGAAGCAGGTTTTCCTGCTTCTAGTACTGGTAGCTTTAAATCAGTAGAAGCTATAGCTAAAACTTTGACTACAACAGCAGTGTGTGGTTTAGCTAGATGTAAAAAATCTGATATTGATGCTGTATATGAAGCCACTAAAGAAGCTGTAAAACCTCAAGTACATGTATTCATTGCAACCTCCCCTATTCATTTAGAACATAAATTAAAAATGACTCAAGATGAAGTTTTAACATCAATAAAAGAACACGTTTCTTATGCAAAACAATTTTTTGAAGTCGTACAATTCTCTCCAGAGGATGCAACAAGAACTGAAATTCCATTTTTAATTGAATGTGTTCAAACTGCGATTAACGCAGGAGCCACAATTATCAACATCCCTGATACAGTTGGATTTAGTTATCCTACAGAGTATGGCGAAATTTTTAAACAATTAACACAGGCCGTTAAGTCAAATTCTAAAATTATCTTTAGTGCACATTGTCATGATGATCTCGGAATGGCAGTTGCTAATAGTTTAGCAGCTATTGAAGGTGGAGCTAGACGTATTGAAGGTACCGTGAACGGTATTGGTGAAAGAGCAGGAAATGCCTCACTTGAAGAAGTCGCTTTGGCTTTATATGTAAGGAAGGACCACTATGGTCTTGAATCTCAAATTAACCTTGAAGAAACTAAGAAAACATCTGACTTAATTTCAAGATATGCTGGTATCCGTGTACCTAGAAATAAAGCTATAGTCGGTCAAAATGCATTTAGTCATGAATCCGGAATTCACCAAGACGGTGTCCTTAAACATCGTGAAACCTATGAAATCATGACACCTCAACTTGTAGGTGTGAATACAACAGAATTGCCACTAGGTAAATTGTCAGGTAAACATGCATTTGCCGAAAAGCTTAAAGCTCTGGGATATGAAATTAAATTGGAAGATCAAGTTACATTATTTAAACAATTTAAAGAAATTGCCGATAAGAAAAAAAATGTATCCGATAGAGATATTCATGCGATTATACATGGCTCCGAACATGAACACAATGCTATTTTTCAACTTGATAACTTACAACTTCAATACGTATCTAAAGGTCTACAAAGTGCAGTAGTAGTTATAAAGGAAAGAAACGGACAAGTTAAACAAGATTCAAGTATTGGAACGGGTTCAATTGTTGCAATTTATAATGCTGTTGACCGAATTTTCAAGAAAGACGCAGAATTAATTGATTATCGTATTGATTCTGTAACAGAAGGTACTGATGCTCAAGCAGAAGTACATGTACGAATCATTATTAATCATATTGAAGTGACAGGCATAGGTATAGACCACGATATATTAAAAGCTTCATGTAAAGCATATATCGATGCTCATGCTAAATATATTTCAGAATATGAGTTGAAAGAAGGTATACGTACATGAGTTATAAAATAGTTGCCTTACCTGGAGATGGTATAGGACCAGAGATTCTATCTGGTACATTAGAACTTTTAAAATTAATAAGTGAAAAATATCATTTTGAATACCATTTGGAAAGTCATCATTTTGGAGGTGTTTCAATAGATTATTATGGTACACCTTTAACTAACGAAACATTACAATCATGTAAAAATGCAGATGCTATTTTATTAGGCGCGATTGGAGGGCCTAAATGGACAGACCCAAATAATCGTCCAGAACACGGTTTGTTAAAACTGAGAAAATCCTTAAATTTATTTGCTAATATTCGACCTACATTTGTAACTAAAGGGGCTAGTCATCTTTCACCACTAAAACAAGATATTGTAGAAGGCACAGATTTAGTTATAGTAAGAGAATTAACGAGCGGGATTTATTTTGGTGAACCAAGCTATGTTAAAAAAACCGAAGCTTTAGACTCATTAAAATATTCAAGTCAAGAAATTGAACGTATTGTGAGAATCGCTTTTAATCTTGCAAATCATAGACGTAAAAAATTAACTTCTGTTGATAAGGAAAACGTTCTATCCTCTAGTAAGTTATGGCGACAAATAGTAAACGATGTAAAAAAGGATTATCCAGAAGTAGAAGTTAATCATATGCTAGTTGATGCTTGTAGCATGCATCTGATCACCCAACCTACGAAATTTGATGTGATTGTAACAGAGAATCTTTTCGGAGATATTTTAAGTGATGAAGCATCTGTTATACCAGGCTCTCTAGGTCTTTCTCCATCAGCTAGTTTTGGTCAAACAGGTACACGTCTTTATGAACCAATTCATGGTTCAGCACCAGATATAGCTAATGAAGATAAAGCGAATCCATTTGGTATGGTTCTATCTTTAGCACTTTGCTTAAGAGAAAGTTTAAATCAAAATGATGCTGCTAACGAACTTGAGTCAATTGTTTACTCGTTTATTCAATCTAATAAGACAACTGCAGATTTAGGTGGACAATATCGAACTTCAGAAATTTTTAAATTGCTTAAAGAAAAATATCTATAAGAGGAGGAGAAAATTATGGGTCAAACACTGTTTGATAAAGTATGGAAAAAACATGTGCTTCATGGAAAAGAAGGTGAACCACAATTATTATACATTGATTTACATCTCATTCATGAAGTCACTTCTCCTCAAGCGTTTGAAGGACTTAGAATACAAAATCGTAAACTTAGAAGACCTGATCTAACCTTTGCAACTTTAGATCATAACGTTCCCACAATTGATATTTTTAATATAAAAGATGAAATTGCTAATAAACAAATTACAACTTTACAACAAAATGCTAAGGACTTTGGTGTACATATTTTTGATATGGGTTCTGACGAACAAGGTATTGTGCATATGGTTGGACCAGAAACTGGATTAACTCAACCAGGAAAAACTATTGTATGTGGAGATTCACATACTGCTACACATGGCGCATTTGGTGCTATCGCATTTGGGATAGGAACAAGCGAGGTTGAACATGTATTTGCCACACAAACATTATGGCAAACAAAACCTAAAAATTTGAAAATTAATATAAATGGTTCTTTACCAGCTGGAGTTTATGCTAAAGACATTATTTTATATTTAATCAATCAATATGGTGTAGATTTCGGTACTGGTTATGCTCTTGAATTTACAGGAGAAACTATAAAAAATTTATCCATGGAAGCACGTATGACGATTTGTAATATGGCTATTGAAGCAGGAGCAAAGTATGGTTTAATGCAACCTGATGAAACAACCTTTAGTTACGTAAAAGGTCGTCCTTATGCTACTGATTTTGATAGTTCTATGGCGTGGTGGAAAGAACTTTATTCTGATGATGATGCCTATTTTGATAAAGTTATTGAACTTGATGTAACAAATTTAGAACCTCAAGTAACTTGGGGAACTAACCCAGAAATGGGAGTTAGTTTTAGTAATCCATTCCCAGAAATTAAAAATGCAAATGACCAACGTGCTTATGACTATATGGGACTTCACCCAGGTCAAAAAGCCGAAGATATAAAATTAGGTTATGTTTTTTTAGGTTCATGCACGAATGCAAGATTATCTGATCTTATTGAAGCAAGTCATATTATTAAAGGACAACAAGTTCATCCAAATATTACTGCTATTGTGGTTCCGGGTTCAAGAACTGTTAAGAAGGAAGCTGAAGCTCTGGGACTAGATAAATTATTTAAAGATGCTGGATTTGAGTGGCGTGAACCAGGATGTTCTATGTGCTTAGGTATGAATCCAGATCAAGTTCCTGAAGGAGTACATTGTGCATCCACGAGTAATCGCAATTTTGAAGGAAGACAAGGCAAAGGCGCTCGTACACATTTGGTATCCCCTGCTATGGCTGCTGCTGCTGCGATTAATGGTAAATTCATTGATGTTAGAAAGGTGGTAGTATAATTGGAAATCAAACCAATCACTATATATACCGGAAAAACTGTCCCCCTTTTTTATGACAATATAGATACTGACCAAATCATTCCCAAAGTGCATCTTAAGCGGGTCTCTAAATCAGGCTTTGGACCTTTTGCTTTTGATGAATGGCGTTACTTACCTGATGGTAGTGATAATCCTGATTTTAATCCTAATAAACCAAAATATCATGGTGCGTCAATTCTAATTACTGGAGATAACTTTGGTTGTGGTTCTAGCCGTGAGCATGCAGCGTGGGCCTTAAAAGATTATGGTTTTAACATTATTATTGCAGGAAGTTTTAGTGACATCTTTTACATGAATTGTACTAAAAACGCAATGTTACCTATATGTTTAAATCAGAAAGAAAGAGAACATTTAGCTCAATTTGATGAAATAACTGTTGATTTACCTAATCAAACAGTGTCTACGGTGTCTCAGTCTTTTCATTTTGATATAGATGAAACCTGGAAAAATAAATTAATCCATGGCTTAGACGATATTGCTATTACTTTACAATTTGAAAATTTAATAGAAAAATACGAAAAAACTTTTTAAAGGTGTGAATGACAGTGACAGTAAGAACTAAAGTTTCGACAAAAGATATAGATGAAGCATATTTACGTCTAAAAAATATAGTAAAAGAAACTCCCTTACAATTCGACCATTACTTATCTCAAAAATATAATTGTAATGTTTATTTAAAAAGAGAAGATTTACAGTGGGTACGATCCTTTAAATTAAGAGGAGCTTATAATGCTATTTCAGTATTATCCAATGAAGAAAAAAATAAAGGTATTACTTGCGCAAGTGCTGGAAATCATGCTCAAGGTGTTGCTTATACTGCCAAAAAACTCAATTTAAAAGCTGTTATTTTCATGCCAGTAACTACACCACGACAAAAAATCAATCAAGTCAAATTCTTCGGGGATAGTAACGTAGAAATAGTATTAATTGGCGATACATTTGATCACTGCTTAGCACAAGCTTTAAACTATACGAAGCAACATAAAATGAATTTTATTGACCCATTTAATAATGTATATACTATTGCAGGACAAGGCACTTTAGCTAAGGAAATATTAAATCAAGCTGAAAAAGAGGATAAAACATTTGATTATGTATTTGCTGCTATAGGTGGTGGCGGTCTTATTTCAGGAGTGAGCACATATTTTAAAGCACATTCCCCCCATACTAAAATTATTGGTGTTGAACCAACCGGTGCCAGTAGTATGTATCAATCAGTCGTTATCAACCATAGTATAGTTACTTTAGAAAATATTGATAAGTTTGTTGATGGAGCTTCAGTAGCAAGAGTTGGTGATATTACCTTTGATATTGCGAAAGATAAAGTGGATGATTATGTTCAAGTTGACGAAGGAGCTGTTTGCTCCACAATTCTGGATATGTACTCTAAACAAGCGATTGTTGCTGAACCAGCTGGTGCTTTAAGTGTAAGTGCCTTAGAACAATATAAAAAGCAGATTGAAAATAAAACTATTGTATGCATAGTAAGTGGAGGCAACAATGATATTAATCGAATGAAAGAAATTGAGGAGCGTTCCCTTCTATTTGAAGAAATGAAACATTACTTTATTTTAAATTTCCCACAAAGACCTGGTGCTTTAAGAGAATTTGTCAATGATGTCCTCGGACCTCAAGACGATATTACAAAATTTGAATATTTAAAGAAAACATCACAAAACACTGGAACTGTTATTATAGGTATACAGCTGAAACATCATGATGATCTCATTCAGTTAAAAGATCGCGTATGTCAATTTGATCCTTCTAATATTTATATCAATGAAAATAAAATGTTATATTCATTACTTATTTAAGTTAATTTTATAACCAAATCCGAAGACGACGAATATATTATTAATTCGTCGTCTTCATTTTAGTATCTTATTTTAGAATGTCAGTTTGTTCCCTCGGCTAAGAAACTTTCTTCACTTGAGATAAGCGCTCGCCCTCTTGTGTTTCATTTTCGTCTCTTGTTGAACCTTGTAGCTCGACTAATTTCATTACTCTCGCTCCCAAATTCATAAGTTACAAGCGCTTTCTATTCCTCGATATGTTTACTTTTTCATATCAAACACTTTCTTTTTTAAAACTAATTTTGTATAAAAAAAGAGACCTTTCGGTCTCGATTAGGCTCATCGCATCCATACGATATTTGCCTGGCAACGTCCTACTCTAGCGGAACGTCAGTCCGACTACCATCGGCGCTAAGGAGCTTAACTTCTGTGTTCGGCATGGGAACAGGTGTGACCTCCTTGCCATTGTCACCAGACAAATGAATGATTATACATTCAAAACTAGATAGTAAGTAAGATTTTGCGTCGCAAAACGTTTTTTAAAAATTGATTAAGTCTTCGATCGATTAGTATTCGTCAGCTCCACGTGTCACCACGCTTCCACCTCGAACCTATTAACCTCGTCATCTTCGAGGGATCTTATAACCGAAGTTGGGAAATCTCATCTTGAGGGGGGCTTCATGCTTAGATGCTTTCAGCACTTATCCCGTCCATACATAGCTACCCAGCTATGCCGTTGGCACGACAACTGGTACACCAGAGGTATGTCCATCCCGGTCCTCTCGTACTAAGGACAGCTCCTCTCAAATTTCCTACGCCCACGACGGATAGGGACCGAACTGTCTCACGACGTTCTGAACCCAGCTCGCGTACCGCTTTAATGGGCGAACAGCCCAACCCTTGGGACCGACTACAGCCCCAGGATGCGATGAGCCGACATCGAGGTGCCAAACCTCCCCGTCGATGTGAACTCTTGGGGGAGATAAGCCTGTTATCCCCGGGGTAGCTTTTATCCGTTGAGCGATGGCCCTTCCATGCGGAACCACCGGATCACTAAGTCCGTCTTTCGACCCTGCTCGACTTGTAGGTCTCGCAGTCAAGCTCCCTTATGCCTTTACACTCTATGAATGATTTCCAACCATTCTGAGGGAACCTTTGAGCGCCTCCGTTACCTTTTAGGAGGCGACCGCCCCAGTCAAACTGCCCGCCTGACACTGTCTCCCACCACGATAAGTGGTGCGGGTTAGAAAGCCAACACAGCTAGGGTAGTATCCCACCAACGCCTCCACGTAAGCTAGCGCTCACGTTTCAAAGGCTCCTACCTATCCTGTACAAGCTGTGCCGAATTTCAATATCAGGCTACAGTAAAGCTCCACGGGGTCTTTCCGTCCTGTCGCGGGTAACCTGCATCTTCACAGGTACTATGATTTCACCGAGTCTCTCGTTGAGACAGTGCCCAAATCGTTACGCCTTTCGTGCGGGTCGGAACTTACCCGACAAGGAATTTCGCTACCTTAGGACCGTTATAGTTACGGCCGCCGTTTACTGGGGCTTCGATTCGTAGCTTCGCAGAAGCTAACCACTCCTCTTAACCTTCCAGCACCGGGCAGGCGTCAGCCCCTATACATCACCTTACGGTTTAGCAGAGACCTGTGTTTTTGATAAACAGTCGCTTGGGCCTATTCACTGCGGCTCTTCTGGGCGTGAACCCTAAAGAGCACCCCTTCTCCCGAAGTTACGGGGTCATTTTGCCGAGTTCCTTAACGAGAGTTCGCTCGCTCACCTTAGAATTCTCATCTTGACTACCTGTGTCGGTTTGCGGTACGGGCACCTGTTATCTATCTAGAGGCTTTTCTCGGCAGTGTGAAATCAACGACTCGAGGAAACAATTTCCTCTCCCCATCACAGCTCAGCCTTATGAGTGCCGGATTTGCCTAACACTCAGCCTTACTGCTTGGACGTGCACTCCAACAGCACGCTTCGCCTATCCTACTGCGTCCCCCCATCGATTAAAACGATACTAGGTGGTACAGGAATATCAACCTGTTATCCATCGCCTACGCCTGTCGGCCTCAGCTTAGGACCCGACTAACCCAGAGCGGACGAGCCTTCCTCTGGAAACCTTAGTCAATCGGTGGACGGGATTCTCACCCGTCTTTCGCTACTCACACCGGCATTCTCACTTCTAAGCGCTCCACATGTCCTTGCGATCATGCTTCGACGCCCTTAGAACGCTCTCCTACCATTGTCCAAAGGACAATCCACAGCTTCGGTAATATGTTTAGCCCCGGTACATTTTCGGCGCAGTGTCACTCGACTAGTGAGCTATTACGCACTCTTTAAATGATGGCTGCTTCTAAGCCAACATCCTAGTTGTCTGGGCAACGCCACATCCTTTTCCACTTAACATATATTTTGGGACCTTAGCTGGTGGTCTGGGCTGTTTCCCTTTCGAACACGGACCTTATCACCCATGTTCTGACTCCCAAGTTAAATTAATTGGCATTCGGAGTTTGTCTGAATTCGGTAACCCGAGAGGGGCCCCTCGTCCAAACAGTGCTCTACCTCCAATAATCATCACTTGAGGCTAGCCCTAAAGCTATTTCGGAGAGAACCAGCTATCTCCAAGTTCGATTGGAATTTCTCCGCTACCCTCAGTTCATCCGCTCACTTTTCAACGTAAGTCGGTTCGGTCCTCCATTCAGTGTTACCTGAACTTCAACCTGACCAAGGGTAGATCACCTGGTTTCGGGTCTACGACCAAATACTCAACGCCCTATTCAGACTCGCTTTCGCTGCGGCTCCACATTTGCTGCTTAACCTTGCATCAGATCGTAACTCGCCGGTTCATTCTACAAAAGGCACGCCATCACCCATTAACGGGCTCTGACTACTTGTAAGCACACGGTTTCAAGTTCTCTTTCACTCCCCTTCCGGGGTACTTTTCACCTTTCCCTCACGGTACTGGTTCACTATCGGTCACTAGAGAGTATTTAGCCTTAGGAGATGGTCCTCCCAGATTCCGACGGAATTTCACGTGCTCCGTCGTACTCAGGATCCACTCAAGAGAGAATATGTTTTCGACTACAGGATTATTACCTTCTTTGATTCATCTTTCCAGATGATTCGTCTAACATGTTCTTTTGTAACTCCGTATAGAGTGTCCTACAACCCCAACAAGCAAGCTTGTTGGTTTGGGCTCTTCCCGTTTCGCTCGCCGCTACTCAGGGAATCGATTTTTCTTTCTCTTCCTCCGGGTACTAAGATGTTTCAGTTCTCCGGGTCTGCCTTCTGACATGCTATAAATTCACATGTCGATAACATGACATAACTCATGCTGGGTTCCCCCATTCGGAAATCTCTGGATCAACGCTTACTTACAGCTACCCAAAGCATATCGTCGTTAGTAACGTCCTTCATCGGCTTCTAGTGCCAAGGCATCCACCGTGCGCCCTTAATAACTTAATCTATGTTTCCACCATATTTTGAATTGTTATTCAAAATAAATAGCTAAAACTAGTTATTAATCTTGTGAGTGTTCTTTCGAACACTAGCGATTATTTATGAATTCAAGCTTATTTAAAACTCTATTCACTCGGTTTTGCTTGGTAAAATCTTACTTACTTATCTAGTTTTCAATGTACAAAGAATGTTAATAAACATTCAAAACTGAATACAATATGTCACGTTATTCCCTCATCTTCGTAGAAGATGTTCCGAATATATCCTTAGAAAGGAGGTGATCCAGCCGCACCTTCCGATACGGCTACCTTGTTACGACTTCACCCCAATCATTTGTCCCACCTTCGACGGCTAGCTCCAAATGGTTACTCCACCGGCTTCGGGTGTTACAAACTCTCGTGGTGTGACGGGCGGTGTGTACAAGACCCGGGAACGTATTCACCGTAGCATGCTGATCTACGATTACTAGCGATTCCAGCTTCATATAGTCGAGTTGCAGACTACAATCCGAACTGAGAACAACTTTATGGGATTTGCTTGACCTCGCGGTTTCGCTACCCTTTGTATTGTCCATTGTAGCACGTGTGTAGCCCAAATCATAAGGGGCATGATGATTTGACGTCATCCCCACCTTCCTCCGGTTTGTCACCGGCAGTCAACTTAGAGTGCCCAACTTAATGATGGCAACTAAGCTTAAGGGTTGCGCTCGTTGCGGGACTTAACCCAACATCTCACGACACGAGCTGACGACAACCATGCACCACCTGTCACTCTGTCCCCCGAAGGGGAAAACTCTATCTCTAGAGGGGTCAGAGGATGTCAAGATTTGGTAAGGTTCTTCGCGTTGCTTCGAATTAAACCACATGCTCCACCGCTTGTGCGGGTCCCCGTCAATTCCTTTGAGTTTCAACCTTGCGGTCGTACTCCCCAGGCGGAGTGCTTAATGCGTTAGCTGCAGCACTAAGGGGCGGAAACCCCCTAACACTTAGCACTCATCGTTTACGGCGTGGACTACCAGGGTATCTAATCCTGTTTGATCCCCACGCTTTCGCACATCAGCGTCAGTTACAGACCAGAAAGTCGCCTTCGCCACTGGTGTTCCTCCATATCTCTGCGCATTTCACCGCTACACATGGAATTCCACTTTCCTCTTCTGCACTCAAGTTTTCCAGTTTCCAATGACCCTCCACGGTTGAGCCGTGGGCTTTCACATCAGACTTAAAAAACCGCCTACGCGCGCTTTACGCCCAATAATTCCGGATAACGCTTGCCACCTACGTATTACCGCGGCTGCTGGCACGTAGTTAGCCGTGGCTTTCTGATTAGGTACCGTCAAGACGTGCATAGTTACTTACACATTTGTTCTTCCCTAATAACAGAGTTTTACGATCCGAAGACCTTCATCACTCACGCGGCGTTGCTCCGTCAGGCTTTCGCCCATTGCGGAAGATTCCCTACTGCTGCCTCCCGTAGGAGTCTGGACCGTGTCTCAGTTCCAGTGTGGCCGATCACCCTCTCAGGTCGGCTACGCATCGTTGCCTTGGTAAGCCGTTACCTTACCAACTAGCTAATGCGGCGCGGATCCATCTATAAGTGACAGCAAAACCGTCTTTCACTATTGAACCATGCGGTTCAATATATTATCCGGTATTAGCTCCGGTTTCCCGAAGTTATCCCAGTCTTATAGGTAGGTTATCCACGTGTTACTCACCCGTCCGCCGCTAACGTCAGAGGAGCAAGCTCCTCGTCTGTTCGCTCGACTTGCATGTATTAGGCACGCCGCCAGCGTTCATCCTGAGCCAGGATCAAACTCTCCATAAAAATTATGATGTTTGATTAGCTCATAAATACTAAATAGTTTGTAACGTTTCGTTACTGTTTATTGGAATTAATGTTGACATATTGTCATTCAGTTTTCAATGTTCATATTTAAAATGGAGCGGGTGATGGGAATCGAACCCACAACATCAGCTTGGAAGGCTGAGGTTTTGCCATTAAACTACACCCGCATGTAGATATAAAAATTCAATTTGGTGCGGCCGAGAGGACTTGAACCTCCACGGGATTAACTCCCACTAGGCCCTCAACCTAGCGCGTCTGCCATTCCGCCACGACCGCTGGCAAAACGCATAATTAGAATTTAATTATCGATAACATTAACTATTGTAAATGCTTTGTTACGTTTTGTCAATAATAATTTAACTTTATATTAATAAAATTAATTAGTACTTAATATTAAGACCTCTTATTAAGACAACGATAACTATGATATATCACAACAATTACATTGTCAATGCTTTTACAAGTATAATTTAAATTTTGTTTGTAACATTATACACAAGTCAAATTATATAGCATTACATCGTAAATCATTCTACAATATTATCTTAAACTTCAATTAAAAAATACAAATATGTTCTTTTTAATTATTTTACTACCATAGCGTAAGTCAAGGATAACTAAAATTACCTTTATATGGAGAATAATAATATAAAAAAGTTACATCACCATATTCAAGTCATCGATTATTACTTTACAATTAATAAGACGCCTAATGATAAAATTCATAAGACAATAATCATCAAACATATAATTTTGTGATTATTAACATTTCAATTTTCAGTATTAAATCAAAAACTGTAAGATAATTTAATGGTTTCTCATTGATTCAAAATAAAATTACTTATCTTTTACATCTTATTTTAATAATTATTTGCCCTTACTCAGCTATTTATATATATATCTTCAAGACATATCATAGAAAAACCTGAGACATTATAAATGACTCAGGTTAAATTTATATATGATTAGTACAAGTACTCTTTTATTAATTTTAACAATTCATTTTCAAAACAAAATGATGATTTAAATTCTTTCACTTTCTTGTTTGAAGAAGTTTTAAAATACCTCCACATCGTCCACAACGCATTTTTTCAAGATTCACACGCTTTATACGAATAAATTCTTGTTCACAATAGATGCACCTATATTTATAATTAGCTCTATCTTGATAAGATTCTGTCGGAGTACAAAACCTAGGTGCTCCTACTTTGGCGCTCAAACTCTTGAATGCTTTATCACGATGTTGATATCCTTCACCAGCTAAATGAAGAAAATAATGACACAGTTCATGTTTTATGATATCAATGACTGCTTTTTCTCCAAACATTTCATACTGTTTTGGATTTATTTCTATATTATGACTACTTAATATATATCTACCGCCAGTGGTACGTAAACGTTTATTATAATATACCTCGTGCTTAAAAGCTTTGCCAAAATACTTTATCGCTATACTTTCGGTAAGGCTTTGTAATGCTAAATTATTCATTTGGGGCAACCATAGTCAATGAAACTTTGCCTTTATTTTCATCTATATCTAAAATCCAAACTTCTACAATATCTCCTACACTTATCATATCCATTGGATTTTTAACGAATTTCTTAGATAATTTTGATATGTGTACTAGTCCGTCTTGTTTAACACCGATATCTACAAATGCTCCAAAGTCAACAACATTTCTTACTGTACCATTCAACTTCATGCCTTTAGATAAATCTTCAATCGATAATACATCGGACTTCAAAATAGGTGTTTCAAATTCATCTCTTGGATCTCTATTAGGTGCAATCAATGATTGTATTATATCTTTTAATGTAGGTTCACCAATATTTAATTGAGATACAAGTGTTGAAATATTAACATTTGATAACGTGTTTTTGAGTTTAACGGAACCTATATCTTGTGCAGTTAAATCTAATTGATGAAGCATGCGATATGCAACATCGTAACTTTCAGGGTGTATTGCAGTATTATCTAAAGGTTCTTCACCATCAACAATTCTTAAAAAACCAATACTTTGCTCAAATGTTTTTGCACCTAATCGTTTAATTCTACTTATTTCTTTATGATGTTTTATAGGTCCGTTTTCTTCCTTATAATCAATAATATTTTGAGCGATAGTTGATGTAAGACCTGATACATATTGTAACAAGGATTTAGAAGCAGTATTCACATCCACACCAACTTGATTGACGGCAGTCTCTACTACAAACGTTAAGGCACTACTTAAATCTTTTTGGTTGACATCATGTTGGTACTGTCCTACTCCTATAGATTTAGGATCTATTTTAACAAGTTCGCTTAAAGGATCCTGAACTCTTCTACCAATTGAAACTGCACTTCGTTCTTCTACTTGAAAATCTGGAAATTCTTGTCTAGCAATTTCTGATGCTGAATAAACTGATGCGCCAGCTTCATTGACTATGATAAATTGAGCTTGAAGTTGATATTTTTTTATTACTTGAGCAACAAATTGTTCAGTTTCTCTACTCGCAGTACCGTTACCAATCGCTAAAAGCTCAATATTATAGTCACTTATCATCTTTACCAGCTCTTTTTCGGCTGCCTCAACTTTTGATATTGGAGGATGAGGATAAATAACACCTTTAGCAATAAAGGTACCAAATGGATTGACGACAGCAAGTTTGCACCCTGTTCTAAATGCTGGATCTACTCCAAGAATTTGTTTACCTTTCATTGGTGGTTGTAGTAATAAATTTCTAAGATTTTCACTGAATACATCTATTGCATGAGATTCTGCATTTTGTGTTAAATCTCCTCTAATTTCTCTTTCTATTGAAGGAAGAATTAATCGCTTAAGGCTATCCTGAATAGCCTCTTTAATAAACGGAGTTGCTTCATTTTGAGTTTTTATCTCAACATTTGCTATTTCTCTTTGAATACGTGTCGTGTCAAAATCAATTTTTATTGATAATACTTTTTCTTTTTCTCCTCGATTCATCGCTAAAACACGATGATTAGCAATACGTTTAATTGGTTCCTTGTAATCATAGTACATAGAAAATGTTTGTTTCTCATCTTCGGCTTTTTTCTTTTTCGAGGAAACAATTAGTCCCTGATTAAAAACATCTTTAAGTATTTTAGAGCGATATTGAGGATTATCCGAAATACGTTCAGCTATAATATCTTTAGCCCCTTCTATCGCATCTTCAATTGTAGTCACTTCATCATTTAAGAATAATTGAGCTTTATCTTCAATTTTTGTATCCAATTTTGATTGTGAAAACCAATCTGCTAAATCTTCTAATCCTTTTCTTTTAGCCTCAGTTGCACGTGTTTTCTTTTTTTGTTTATATGGACGATATAAATCTTCAACTCTTTGTAGCTTCGTCTGTGTTAATATGTCTTGCTTTAAATCAGAAGTTAATAGACCCTGTTGATCAATATTATGTATTACTTCTTCTTTACGTTTTTGAAGATTTAACATATAGTTATATTCATCATTGATTTGTTTAATTTCTACTTCATCAAGTCCACCTGTAGCTTCTTTACGATATCTTGCTATAAATGGAACCGTATTGTTTTCTTTCAGCAATTTTAAAACTGCTTTAATTTGTTTTTCCGAAAATTGATATTTACTTACAATTGTTTCAATTAAACTGTTATCCATTTGTCTTTTCTACCACGCTTTTCTTTAAAATTACTTATTTATCTTAACATAATAATTAAATTGATTTTCTAGCGATTCATTTCAATCAGAGTACCTAGTAAAAATAGAGATATAATTCAGATTGATAAAATTCATTCTAATAGTATCCAATATTTCATATAACTAATACTAATTTTAAATTTATTAAATCATGCAAATATAAATATAAGAAAACCTGAAATGAACTTATTTTAATTCATCCCAGGCTATTATAACGGATTTAATTGCCAAATCTGTTAACAACTCGTTTACTGTCTTGCAGCTTCTTGTAATTTTTTTATTGCGGTACGTTGCAAACGTGAAACATGCATTTGACTAAGACCAATTCTTTCACCAGTCTCTTTTTGGCTAAGACCTTCAATAAAAGTACATTGTATGATTTGTCTTTCTCTCTCTGACAAAATAGGTAAAATACGTTCTAATATCATACGTTTTTCCGTTAAATCATAATTATCATCTTGTTGTCCCATAATATCTAATAATGTAACTGTCGAACCATCTTTATCTGCTTCTATAGAGTGATCCACACTCAGGGCATTGTAACTCTGCCCCATCTCCATCGCTTCCAAAACTTCTTCATCTGAAACTTCTAAGCGTTGTGCGATTTCACTAATAGATGGTGAACGTTCAAGTTCATTTGTTAATTCATCACTAACTTTTTTGATTCTTGGACCAATTTCTTTAATACGTCTAGGTACATGAACACTCCATGTTTTATCTCGTAAATATCTTTTAATCTCACCAATAACTGTTGGTACTAAGAAGGCTTCAAACTTACGATCAAATGATAAATCAAATCTATTAATAGCACCTATTAGACCAACCATACCAACTTGAACTAAATCTTCATGATGTGATTGTCCCTTAGAGTACCTATAAGCTAAAGATTCAATCAGCTTACGATAATGTTTTACTAATTTATCTTGAGCTTGGCTATCTTCGTTTTCTTGATGTTGTTTAATCCATTGGTTAATTTGTTCAGGTGATACTTCACTAGCTGATTTCGACTCTTTCGCCATTATTTCGCACCTGCTCTTTTTTTATATACTTAATCATACTGATTGTTACACCAGATTCTTTATAAACAGTAACTTCATCCATTAAAGACTCAATTAAAAATAATCCTAGACCACCTTCACGTAGAAAATCAATATTTTCATTATCATTATATGGACCTAAATGTGATTTTGTGGCTTCATAATCAAAACTTTCACCTTGGTCTGAAATAACGATTTTAATTCTATCATCAAATATTTCAAAACAAAGATTAATCATGCCTATTTCAGAATTTTTTTTATATGCATGTTTAACCGCATTTGTCACCGCTTCACTCACTGCTATTTTAGAATCCTCTATATCATCGTAAGATGCGCCAGCTCTTGAAAATACCCCTGAAAGCGTCAAACGTATTAAACTTACGTATTCTGCAGAAGCTGGCAACCGCATTTCAATATAATCTTGTGTAGATTGCATGTTATTCTACCTCCGTTCCTTCATTAACATGCATTAAATCTTTTAAACCTGTAATATCAAACAATCTACCTATCCGCTCTGAAACACCTAAGATATAGAGATTTTTATCATTTTGATTTAATGCTTTTAGCGTGCCTACGAATAAACCGAGGCCTGTTGAATCCATATAGCTCACATTAGCTAAGTTAACGTGAACATCATGTGTGCCTTCTTGTCTCATTGGTACTAGTACCTCTTCTAATTCAGGTACAGTATATACGTCCAATTCTCCACCAACTTTAACCTCATAAAAATCATCATGAGTTATTGTTTCAATATTTAGATTCATTTAATACACTCCTAGTTTTTATCAAATGTGTTTATCCTACATATGTACTCAAAATCACCTATACCCTACATGAATTAACTTTAATCTATATTTTATAAATTAGTTTACTCTTTTTATAATTAAAATAGTCATATCATCTTTTCTCGCAGGATTTTGTAATTTTAAAATCGCTTCGTAAATAATTTGAACTATATCCTGTGGATGCATATGCTTATATTTTTGAATTAAGTCTAACAACTTATCTTTATCAATAAAATTACCCTCTACATCTCGTGCCTCTGTAACACCATCAGTAAAAATTATGATTAAATCATCAAGGTAAATAGGGATTTCCTGTTGGCTATAACGTGTTTTGGGACTCACACCTAGAACTCTTCCTCGCACACCAATTTCCTCAAACGCTTCAGTTTCTGCGCGATATATATAGCCAGGTTCATGCCCAGCTGAGCTACAGTAAAGAAGATGATTCATCTCTTCATACAGTCCATAAAACATTGTGACAAACATATTTTGGTTAACGTTCTTTTCAACAACACGGTTCAAACGCTTCAAACCATCACTAGGTAGTTGTGAATGTCCATAAGCATCCATGCCAAATTTTATCATACTCATAGCTAAAGCTGCTGGAATACCTGAACCTATAACGTCTGCCACAGCAAAACTCATTGTGCCATCTTTATGATCAATAAGATTAAAATAATCACCACTTACTTTTTGTGCAGCAACAGATATCACTCCTATTTGAATGCTATCAAATTGTGGAATATCAGCTTTCAGCATAGTTTGTTGAAGTCTTGAGGCTAAATCCATTTCTTTATCGTGGACTTGAAGCTTATTAACAAGTCTTTGGTAATCTCGGTAACTATATCCAAATCCTTTAACGACTTCTTGTAACACATCGAGCGTTTCTAAAATATCTTCTTCAGTTAAATCTAATGTATTAATATAATCTTTATGTATCTCAACTATATCTTCAGGTAAAACATCTTTCTTTATAACTTCATTTGTGAATGCTTCACATTTCTTAATTAATAATGTTTTATTGTTAGTTATTAAACTTTCTTTAACAAGGGCTTTATAACTTTTTGTGAATTCTTCCACGAAATGCGCCTCCTTACTTCCACTTCAATATCCCATCATTTTTATAACAATATGAAACCTTTATTTACTTTCTGCGAATAGCATAATTTTTGGTGTTAAAACTTTGTTGATAGCTAAAAAAGACTTTAGGAATGGATAACCTAAAGCCTTAAAAACTCAAGACATCCTTTTATAATAAATACATTTTCATAATAACTATAGTGATACGTCTTAAATCAAATATAAATAGACATATCGACAACTATATAAGTGTTTAAATATCCTAATATTACTTAAACACTTAATTATTATAAAGTTATTGCCTTTTATTTCAATATTTTTTTATGTTTACTGCATATAATTATTTAAGATTTATGATGATCAAAGTTATTTAATCCCAAACTAATATCTAAGGCATTATCAACCTCTATCATTTTACTCTCTGATAAAAATGTTAATTTTTCTTTTAAACGCTTTTTATCTAGTGTTCTAATTTGTTCAAGAAGAATAACTGAATCTTTGTCTAATTTATACTTTTTCTTTTCAATTTCTACGTGGGTTGGTATTTTCGCTTTATTAATCCTACCAGTAATCGCAGCTACAATTACAGTTGGACTATATTTATTACCAGTATCATTTTGAATGATAACTACAGGTCTTACTCCCCCTTGTTCAGACCCTTGAACTGGTGATAAATCCGCTAAATAAACATCTCCTCTTCTAATCATTCATTCTTTGAATTAGATATTAAATGTGATTCATTGCAATCACAAGCTTCACACTCTATCGGGAAAGCTTCTGTTGCTAGGGAGAGGTTTAAATCGGCCATTTGTGCATAACCTTCTTTTAAAGATTGTTCAAGACTGTGGTTTCTATTTTGATTAAAAGATAACATGAAAAGAACCTCCATCTGATTCCAAAAGTTGTTATATTAGCATCAATTTAGTTTTATAATAACAAATTTCCTAATCAGTGACTATACTATTTTAACAATTCGTTAGTAACCTCTTCATTATTATCATAATAATATATTCTTGGAAGACGTCTTGATAAATTACATAATACTTCGTAGTTAATTGTACCTTGTTTATTTGCTACGGCTTCAGCTGATTGTGGTGAATCAACGTGATTATCCATAAGTATTACTTTTTCACCCGTTTTTACATGAGAAGGAACCTTAACTATCATTTGGTCCATACAAATGCGTCCAATGACTTCACATTGACTCCCGTTAACATTGACGAATGCACCTTGCATCGATCTTAAATATCCGTCGGCATACCCAATAGGTAAAATTGCAATTGTCATTTCTTCATCAGCAATAAATGTACGTCCATAACTAACAGTTTCCCCAACTTTAAGCGTTTTGACTTGAACGGTTTCTGATACTAACTGCGCACTCGGTCTTAAATGAACTTTCACATTATCTTTAACATATTCTGAAGGATAGTATCCATAAAGAGAGATTCCTAATCTTATTGCATTACAAAATTGACCATCCATGAGTAGTGATCCAGCAGAATTTTGACAATGAATATAAATTGGTTTCTCAACTTGATTAACCATCTCTTTGAACAAAGTATATTGTTCATTCATAGAACTTCCAGGTTCATCAGCACTCGCAAAATGTGTGAAAACCCCTTCAAAAACTAAATGATCTCTTTTATTAATTAAATCAACCACTTCTTTATATTCATCTATATCTTTCATTCCAATTCGGCCCATACCAGTATCTAATTTTACATGTAGCCATAAATTTTTTTGGTTATCATCAGGAATTTGCTTGATAGTTTCCTTCAACCATGCTTTAGAAGGTACTGTTAATGCAACACGATGCTGTATAGCCTTCTCAATGTCTTCTGTTGGAACAACGCCTAAAACTAATAATTTAGCATCAACTCCATGCATTCTTAACTCTATTGCTTCATCAAGTGTAGCCACCGCAAAAAATGTTGCACCATGACGCATTAAATGTTGTGCTATTTTCACACTTCCTAATCCATATCCATTTGCTTTAATAACTGAAATGACAGTCTTATTAGCGTGTAATTGATTGAAATTTTGATAATTT
The DNA here is from genome assembly GCF_006742205.1 of Staphylococcus epidermidis. Lineage (NCBI taxonomy): Bacteria > Bacillati > Bacillota > Bacilli > Caryophanales > Staphylococcaceae > Staphylococcus > Staphylococcus epidermidis. The sequence goes on along the minus strand of NZ_AP019721.1, from coordinate 842,247 downwards.
GCTAAAATTGCATCTAAATTCACATTTAAATATGTTGCTCTATAAAACTTCTCTGACATATATATGTCCTCCTTGAAACTACTTACTTCATCTTATTTCTGATGATTAAAAATTCTATCCAATTTTCATTCGTTTTTTTCAAGAATAACTTGACTCATAGCATAATTCTCCGTATGTGTAATACTCACATGTGTATAAAAACCAGGATAGTCAATACATGGTTTACCTAGAGCGTCGTTGTAACAGTTAATGTCCTGAAACGATACTGATTTCCCTAACCCTGTACCTAAGGCCTTACTAAATGCTTCTTTCACTGTAAAGCGTCCAGCTAAAAATTCTAATCTACGTTGCTCGTGTGTATATTGATTTAATTTGTCCCTTTCCTCTATAGTAAGTATTCTTTCAATAAATTTTGTTTGATTCTGAAGATTTTTAATTCGTTCAATTTCTATTAAATCTATACCTATTCCATAAATCACTTGTATCGCCTCTTTAGTATATCACCAATAATCTTTTATCAAGTCTTTTATATATCATCGTTTAATTTTTCTAATGAAGTTACATTTGTCGTTATTGATTTTTGTTGTTTAATTTGTTTTTTCAATCTTTGTGCTTCTTGAATATCTATCAATGCTATTTCAGAATTTCCCCCAGCAGTTGATAATGACAGCGAAGCGAGTTGGAACTTTCTCATGATAAATCCCTCAACTATATCTATATTTTGTATTCTAAAGTAAGGGATGACGTGAACATCTATAAAAATGATACCTTCTCTAATATGTATTTCTTTATCATCTAAAAAATATCTAAGATGTTTAAACTTAAACCAAGGCACTATAATCATAAATAAAATACAAACTATTGTAGTTAAAATTATTGCTCCAATTATTAAATTTTTAGTATTAATAAAATGGAATTTTAATTCATTAAGCAATATTAAAATAGACAATGCTATCACTAGTAAAAACGTCCAAAAAGCACCACTAATTCTCATTACTTTAATACCATTTTGGTGCATATATTTATAAGACTTCATGAGTATCACCTTTCATGTACCAATTTTTGAGTTTAAGAACATTATCTACTTCACTAAACTTCAAACCAATGTTTTGCTGACTACTACCCTTAGCAATAACAAATTGAAAATTTGCGAGTTGACTTCTTTCAAGAAAGGGATGTTGGCTAATAGTCATTCCTAAAACTTTTTCTTTTTTAACATAAAATCTCTTAATATTTAATATAGACGCTTTTTGGACAACAAGCTCTGATTCGCTAAAAGCAAAACCACTAAAACGTGTATAAAGTATAGCGTAAACAAAAAATAATAAGATTGGTAATAAAGCTATGATTAAAGACCATAAAGACCACATATACCATCCAATAATGCCTATACCAATAATACATATGGAAGGAATTAGAAAGTGACGATGAAATCCTTTTAAAGGCATGCCAATTTTAGCATGATTAAATGTCATCTCAGGAACCAAAGGTCTAATCACTTTATATGCCTCTTTTCTTGGAATAAACGGTAAAATCATAATTCTTCCATCATTATCAGTGGGTTCCCCTTCAGTAGTATCTATATCACTTGTAATATAGAAATGTATAGATGTATAACCAAATAATTTTCGTATAAAAGATTGATGTTCAAGTACACCTTGCAGTCGGTCAGTTGGTACAGTGATATTTTTCTTCGTAAATAATCCATATTGAATTTTAAGTTGATGATTATCTTGAATAACTTGATATCCATAAAACTTTATTAAGTACATGATAGTTCCGATTATATAACTTAATAATAACACTAGTATGACAATAAAAATGACAATGAAATATATCGTTTTAAATACAGAAGATATTTCTTCACCAAATTTATCCCATGGAATAACACTTGAGAGACTGCCAATAATAGGAGATAGTGTCACAAAAGCAAGTGCTATAGCTCCACTTGTCATAGACATAAATAATAGTTGTTTAAAAGGCATTTTAAATATTGCATATTGGGGTTTGGCATGTTGTTGATATGTCTGAGTATGATTCTCATCATTTAACTCTTTAGCTTCTTGATTTACCTGGTTATTCATGCGTTCTTGAATAGATCGCAATTCTTGTTCAATAACTTCACTTTGCTTTTTTGAAATTGTCCCTAATTCTATGCCATCACTTGGTGTTTTAATAATGAGTTCAACGCCGCCAACAATCTGATTAATCAATCCTTGAGACGTATCTGCAGATTGTATGCGACTAATATTTAGTTCTTTTCGTTCCTTATTAAAAACACCAGTAGTTAATATAAAATGATCCTCTTCAATCCAATATCGTGTATTATAAACCTTAATAATATTATGAATGAAACCGATAGAAAATATCAAAGTCATTATACCTGGAATAATATAAGACGAAAAATCATCATATTTAAAATCTTTTATATTAAATAAAAAGATGATAATTACAATGAAATTTGATTTAATCACACTAATCAAGCCATCAATATAAGAAATTGGATGTAGCTTTTGCGGACTATACATCGTCATTTGCACCTCTCAATCTCAATAGTATTTGTTGTTGAATATTTTGTGCTTCTTTCTCAGATATTATTGGAAATGAGATTGTATGACCTGCAGTAAATAAAGTTATGGAATTAAGATTTAATTTTTTTGATAATGGATTAGTTCCAATATCGATAAATTGTATTCTCTCTATTTTACTTAATTCTTCTTTCTTAAAAATAAATAATCTTTTTAATATGACAAAATCTTCGTGAATTTTATAATAATGATATCTATATTTAATTAGTGGAGATATACAAGTGTTTAAAATAGATAACAAACCTAGCCCAAGAAAGATGTAGGATGTAAAAGGCCACCAATGATTTAAATAGCTAAAATACAAAAGTAAACTAAGTATAACAAGCAAAATAAATAAACCTATGCAACTAGTTATGTAATAGTACTTTAGCGCTTGGATTGGGCTTCTATGAAACGTACTATCATTTTTCATAAATATACTCCTTTTCAAGATTTACCCACATTATAGCATAGTGATAATAAAGTCTAAAAAATAACAGCGACCTATATTTTCAATGTATTATTTATTAAAAAATTTATTCACATGCAAAAATGAAAAAATTCATATCGACGCGTCACACCTACTATATAATAAGTTTTATGCTCAATACATATGTACTTTTTAATTCGTATAAATAAAAAATGCCTGAGACAAAAAATTATCTCAGGCTAGTTAATTTATTTATTTTTGATGATCTGCAAATGTGCGACCTTTTAGTGATTGATTACCACTTTTTTGTTGCTTATCTCTACGGTCAAATTTCTTTTGGTTTTTCTTTTTGCTTGATTGACCTTTAGACCCTTTTGATCGTCTATTTTTATTATCAAACTTACCATTACCACGTTTATGATTACTTCTTCTAGAACCGCCTTTACTACTGCGATTTTTACGTGCTAATGGTTTTTCAAAAGTTAATTGTACTTCCACTTCATCATTAGCTTCTACAAGTTCTTGAAGTAAAGAGGCTACTAATTCTGTACTATCATATTCTTTAAGTAATTCACTTGATATTCTTTGTAAACGCGGCTCATTTTCTCTTGACATCCAGTTTTGAACTCTATCTTTAATATCATCTTCACGCGCTTTAAGCACCTCTTTACGATGTGGAGGTCTTAATGCTTTCATTCGACGATTATTGACATCTTCAATTTGTCGAATATAATCCATCTCAATTGGATTTACAAAAGTAACTGCAATACCTTCTTTTCCTGCTCGACCAGTACGTCCAATACGGTGAGTATAACTTTCTGTATCTTGAGGGATATCAAAATTATAAACATGACTCACACCAGAAATATCAAGACCACGTGCAGCCACATCTGTAGCAACTAAAATATCTATTTGATCGTTCTTAAATTTCTTCAATACTTCTAAACGTTTTGCTTGGGTAATATCACCATGTAAACCTTCTGCTTTGTATCCTTTAGATAATAGCGCGCTTGTTAATTCATCTACGCGACGCTTAGTACGACCAAAGACAATCGCCAATTCAGGCTGATGAACATCTAAAAAGTTTGTAAATGTATCAAATTTCTCTAATTCTTTAACTATTGTATAATATTCATCAATTTGAGGATCTGACATTTCATTATTCATTGTCTTAATTATTTTAGGAGCTTTCATAAACTGCTGTACCAATTCTTGGATTGCTTTTGGCATCGTAGCTGAAAATAGCATAGTTTGACGTTGTTCAGCTGGAATTTTATCCATAATAAATCTCATATCATCGATGAATCCCATATTCATCATTTCATCTGCTTCATCTAAAATAAGCGTGTGAATTCCTTGAGTTTTAAGTGTACGACGATTAAGATGATCAATAACTCTTCCCGGCGTACCTACTACAATTTGAGGGCCTCTTTTTAATGCTTTAATCTGTCTTTCAATAGGCATACCACCAAAGACTGTAACAACTTGTACTTTTTGACCTTTACTGAACTCTCTTAATTGCTCAGCTACTTGCATAGCAAGCTCTCTCGTTGGCGCAAGAATTAATGATTGAACACCCTGTTGGCCTACAACTTTCTCAATTAAAGGTATACCAAACGCCCCTGTTTTCCCAGTACCAGTTTGGGCTTGTCCAAGGATGTCATCTCCTTCTAACGCATAAGGGATGCTATCTTTTTGGATAGGTGTCGGTTCTTTAAATCCCATTGCTTCTAGTGTTTGAACCGTTTTATCCGAAATCCCTAGTTCTTTAAAATTTTGCAAAATAATTCTCCTTTTACGTGTATATTTCTTAATATGCTTTTTTTACATATATGTTCACTTATGTTTTATCAACTTCTATATAGTACCACCTTAAAAATATTATAGCAATAAAGCAATTTCACACATTTACTGTTTTCAATGTAATTCATCAAACTATTTAACTTTCAAAAAGGTCGTGCAATATGTAATGTAAGCGCTTTTTCATAGTTTACCAAAAAAATAAAAGCATGCAATGAAAGTAACATCCTAATTAATTTACAGATGCTCATTCATTGCATGCTTTGAAATTAGATTTTATATTACAACAATGCGTCAACAACTTCCTCAAGCTTCATACCTCGTGAACCTTTAACTAAGACTTTATCCTCAGGTTTAACTTGAGATATTAACGTCTGAATTAACTGGTCTTTATTATCAAAGTATTTTGCTTCTTTAACAAAAACTTTACCACTATCATAGATATAACTAGCTTCTTTACCAAATGTATATAAAACATCAATATTTTTATCTTTCAAATATTCACCAACTTGTTTGTGCATCAATTGACTATTAGGTCCTAATTCAAGTACATCTGCTAATATTAAAATTTTTCGACCTTTCATAACACTTAATGTATCAATGGCTGCTTTCATACTCGTTGGACTTGCATTATATGCGTCATTAATTACTGTTACATTGTTTGATGATTCATGTCTTTCCATTCTCATAGCGGTTAATTGCACGTTGTGAATATTATTTTGAATTATTGTTTCATTTAGGCCTAATTCATGTCCAATAGCAATTGCAATAGCAGCATTTTTCATATTATGCGTGCCCAAAATTGGTAAATGATAATGTTCTTTTTGATTGATAGTAAAATGAATACCTTCGTTTTTTACATCGTTCATATGACAAGTATATGTACTGTCTGAATTTAACCCAATGCTTATTAATTTCGCATTTTTAACTTGATTAACATGAGGTTTTAATAAAGGTTCATCTCCGTCATAAATAAATATACCATTTGTTTTGAGACCAGTTGTTATTTCAAATTTAGCTTTTGCAATGCCTTCTCGCGATCCTAAATCTTGCATATGTGATTCGCCAATGTTTGTGATGACCGCTATATCAGGTTGTGCGATATGAGATAACAACTCTATTTGATGAAAACCTGACATCCCCATTTCTAGAATAGAAATTTCTGTGTCTTCATCAAGTTCTAGTAAAGTCAACGGCATTCCAATTTCATTATTATAATTTCCTTGTGTTTTCTTAACTTTAAATTCAGTTGATAATACACTTTCAATCATGTCTTTTGTTGTTGTTTTTCCATTAGAACCAGTAACCGCTATCACCTTAGGATTTACATGATTTAGATATGCTTTTGCCAATTGCTGTAAGGCTATTAAAGTATCTTCTACCCAAATAATAGGACCTTGGTTCCCTTCAGAATGTTTATTCTCTTTTTCACTAAAAACAGCTCCAGCACCATCGTTCAAAGCTTGTGTGATAAAACGATGGCCATCAACATTCTCACCTTTAAAAGGTATAAATAACGCCCCTTCATTGATTTTTCGTGAATCAATTGAAACGCCATTTATTGTTTTTTTTAAATGTTTTTCATCAATTTCACAATCTATCCAGTTTTTAATTTGCTCTAATGTTACGTTTATCATAACTAAAACCTCTAATAATCAATTTTATATTTATTTTTCTTTTTATCTTCATAACGTTCTTTAGCCAAATCAATCAATTTAGCAATTAAATCAGGGTAAGATAAGCCCATATTTTTCCATAAGTTTGGATACATACTATATGCAGTAAATCCTGGCATGGCATTTGTTTCATTGATATAAATTTGATTATCATCAGTAACAAAGAAATCTGCACGAACTAATCCCGAACAATCAGTAGCTTTAAAGGCCTCTAATGCCATGTTTCTTAATGTCATTTGAACATCTTGATCTAAATCTGCTGGAATATCTAATCTAATCTTACCGTCTTTATACTTTGATTTATAATCATAAAACGCTACATCCTTAACAACCTCACCAGGCCATGTCGTTTCAGGATAATCGTTACCTAAGACAGCTACTTCGATCTCTCTAGCATTAATCCCTTGTTCAATGACAAGTTTACGATCAAATTGGAATGCTTCAGTTATCCCAGATTTTAATTCTTCTTCATTGTTACATTTACTTATACCAACACTTGAACCGAGATTAGCAGGTTTTACAAATACCGGATATGTTAACTTATCATTAACTAATTTAATGATATTATTTTCATATTTTTCATACTCACTTCTTAAAAAGCTAATATAAGGTAATTGAGGTAAACCTCTATGCTCAAATAATTGTTTCATCACAAGTTTATCCATTGAGCTTGAAGCAGCTAACACACCATTACCTACATATGGTATATCAAGTACTTCAAAAAGACCTTGGATAGTTCCATCTTCTCCATTTGGACCATGCAATAATGGGAATACTGCATCATATGATTTTCCTAAACTACCTTTACTGAGTAACTGTGAGATTTCTCCAGTCTCTACATCGTTAATGACGAGTTCATCAGTATTTTTTATTTCTTGTGTAATATTATCTTTTTTCTTCCATTCACCATCGTTTGTTATATAAATGATATCAACTTGATATCGTTCTTTATCAATTGCGTTTAAAACATTTTGTGCAGTTAAAATTGAAACATCGTGTTCTGCACTTTTACCTCCAAAAACGATACAAATATTTTCTTTTGTCATTTCGTTTTCCTCCATTACAATTACAGTTCTTTTAGCCTTTTTCTTTAACGTAATTGTTTAATTGATCTTTTTATTTACTACTTTAAGTACATAACGGCTTCTGAAACTTAATATTATCATATTTTTAAATTCAATTGCATTTGATAATCTAAATATAGAACTAAATTTTAATGACAATTTGCGCTAATATACATATTTTTATTATGACTATTACATATTAAAAGTTAATAAGGTGCTATCATTCTGTGATATTCTAGCAAATTTAAAAGAAGTCATGTAAAATTAATATATATTTGATTAGAAAATATGAATGAATACAGATGATTAAAATATTGTAAAAGTATCTACAGAAATTTTGAAAAGTGATCCATATACATAAAGGAGTAAGCAATGAATTATTCTTCTCGTCAACAACCTAAACGTAACTGGTTACGTAAAGTAGACTGGATACTCGTACTAGTTATATCACTATTAGCACTAACAAGTGTTATTTTAATCAGTTCCGCTATGGGTGGCGGACAATATAGTGCAAATTTCAGTATTAGACAAATTATTTATTATATTTTCGGAGCTATTATTGCATTTTTAATTATGATAATTTCACCGAAAAAAATTAAAAATAATACTTATATTTTATACAGTATATTTTGCGTTCTATTAATAGGGTTACTTATTTTACCTGAAACTTCAATCACCCCAATTATTAATGGTGCTAAAAGTTGGTACAGTTTCGGTCCTATAAGCATCCAACCTTCCGAATTCATGAAAATTATACTTATACTTGCTTTGGCTAAAACGATATCTAAACATAACCAATTTACATTTAATAAGTCTTTTCAGTCTGATTTAATGTTATTTTTTAAAATTTTAGGTGTATCCATTATACCTATGGCATTAATTCTATTGCAAAATGACCTAGGTACTACTTTGGTGTTATGTGCAATTATAGCTGGCGTCATGTTAGTAAGTGGAATAACATGGAGGATATTAGCCCCTCTTTTTATTGTTGCATTTGTAAGTGGTTCTAGTATTATATTAGCTATCATTTATAAACCATCCTTAATAGAAAACCTATTAGGAATAAAAATGTATCAAATGGGACGTATCAATTCTTGGTTAGATCCCTATTCATACAGTAGTGGAGATGGATATCACTTAACAGAATCTTTAAAAGCTATTGGTTCAGGTCAATTATTAGGTAAAGGTTATAACCATGGCGAAGTTTATATTCCTGAGAATCATACCGACTTTATTTTTTCAGTGATTGGAGAAGAAATGGGCTTTATAGGTTCAGTATTATTGATATTACTTTTCTTATTCTTAATATTTCACCTTATACGGTTAGCTAGTAAAATTGATAGTCAGTTTAACAAAGTATTTATCATAGGATATGTATCGTTGATTGTTTTTCACGTGTTACAAAATATCGGCATGACGGTTCAATTATTACCGATTACAGGTATACCACTTCCGTTTATTAGTTACGGTGGAAGTTCTTTATGGAGTTTAATGACTGGTATAGGAGTAGTTCTTTCAATTTATTATCATGAACCCCAAAGATATGAAATAACCACATTATCTAAAAAATCTAATACAATTTAACCTGTATAAAATAAGAGACACTATTCACGATGAACAGTGTCTCTCTTTATATATTAATTTAGATAATCAATACATAAAATATTATATTATCATGCAAATTATTTTAATTCATGACTTACTTGATTAGATGTAGGCAAAGTATTAATAATATCTAAACGAGACTTAGTTTTCTTAATATTCACACCCAATGATGATAATAATTTGACTACATTTTGAATCTTATCTTGATTCTTCACAATTATCACCTCGTTAGAAATAGCTTTATTTCAATAATACCCTAATTACTTCTACTTTACTACATCATTCTAAAAATATTTTTAAATATTTCTAAAAGCTATAATAATTCAAACGAAAAATGAATTAAGCGCAATTATTTAATTATAAAATACGAAATCCGTAATCGTAAATTTCTTTTTCAATGTTATTTAAATTTGCAGGAGTGTCAAATTCTACTCGAATCTCATTCATTTGGTAATCGATATCCACACTATTGATGCCTATCATCTTAGATAAATGATCTTTGAGCTGTTTAGCTTGTTCAGTTGTTTTAATACCTGAAACATTTATCAATCCTTTTTTCAATTTCATACCCTCTTAATCTTTTATTAATTTTTGGAATGTCACGAGCAATTCATCCATTGCTTCTTCTTGCGCACCGTCGTTTATTTTTTCCATAATACAACCTTTCATGTGATGGTCTAGTAATTTAGTAGCTACACTATTCAATGCTGAACGTGTTGCTCTAATTTGAGTTAGTACATCATCACAGTAAACGTCATCATCAATCATACGATTTATTGCTCTTACTTGACCTTCTATTCTATTTAATCTTGATTTTAAATTTGTTTTTATTTGCTCTGAGTGATGTGCACTCTCCATGTCTGCCATAAAGTCACCTCTGTTCATATTATATCGTATTATTCATAAATTCACTCGTCAATGATTCAGGTAATTAAATATTATCTAACCATGATAATCGTATTTCTTCATGCTATAATTATATTTAAAAATCACTGAAATGAAAACTGAGTGAGAATAAACAATCATAAAGGAGGTAACCTATGATAGAAGTCTTTACTATGGCACTTCATCAATCTAATATTATAATTAATATTTTATTAGTTAGTGCCTTTTTATTAAATTTAGTTTTTGCATTCATTATTATTTTCATGGAGAGGCGTACAGCAAATTCTATATGGGCGTGGTTATTGGTTTTAGTTTTTCTACCTTTAGTAGGATTCATATTGTATTTATTATTAGGTCGCCAAATACAGAGAGAACATATATTTAAACTCGCCAAAGAGGATAAAGTTGGTCTTGAAATGATTGTTGACGAGCAATTAGAGGCATTGAAAAAGCAAGACTTTTCTAAGGGTAATCATCAAATTGTTAAATTTAAAGAAATGGTACAAATGTTACTTTATAATAATGCTGCTTTTTTAACAACTGATAATGATCTAACAATTTATACAGATGGTCATCAGAAGTTCGATGATTTAATTAATGATATTAGACACGCACAATCATATATTCACATCCAATACTACATTATTCATAGTGATAATCTCGGAAAGCAATTGTTACATGAATTAGAAAAAAAAGCTGAAGAAGGTATAGAAGTTAAAATGCTATACGATGATATGGGCTCAAGAGATTTACGAAAGAAAGATCTAAAAAAGTTTCGTCAAAAAGGCGGTCACGCTGAATCTTTCTTTCCATCAAAATTACCACTTATTAATTTAAGAATGAATAATAGAAACCACAGAAAAATAGTAGTCATTGACGGTACGATTGGATATGTTGGTGGTTTTAATGTAGGAGATGAATATATAGGTAAATCTAAGAAATTTGGTTATTGGAGGGACACACACTTACGTATTAAAGGTGACGCGGTAAATGCCCTTCAACTTAGATTCATCTTAGATTGGAACTCACAATCAACTCGTGACAATTTAACTTATGAATCTCGATATTTTCCTGATGTTGACTCTGGTGGTACGATAGGCATACAAATTGCTTCAAGTGGGCCTGATGAAGATTGGGAACAAATTAAATATGGTTATTTAAAAATGATTTCATCAGCCAAAGAATCTATATACATTCAATCACCATACTTCATTCCCGATCAAGCTTTTTTAGATTCGATTAAAATTGCAGCGCTTGGTGGTGTGGATGTTAACATCATGGTTCCTAACAAACGTGATCATCCCTTTGTTTATTGGGCTACGCTTAAAAACGTAGCGTCTTTACTTGAAGCTGGCGTTAATGTCTATCATTATGATAATGGTTTTCTACATTCAAAAACACTTGTCATTGATGATGAGGTAGCAAGTGTAGGAACTGCCAATATGGATAATCGAAGCTTTACATTAAACTTTGAGGTCAATGCTTTTATTTATGATGAAGGCGTAGCACGATCATTAAAACAAGCTTTCATTAATGATATGAAATTATCTAACAAGCTCACTTCTGAAGAATATGCTAAACGAAATCTGCTAGTTAAATTCAAAGAAGGGATTTCGCAACTACTTTCTCCAATTTTATAATAATTTGCAAGAAGTGAACGCTTAACGAAAGGTTCACTTCTTCATTTATATCTTCTTTAATGTAATAGGATAAGTAGTTTCATTAATTAAACCATTATAAAGGATGTCAAAGATACTATTAAATACTAAATGTAAAAAATTAAATACTTTGCTACTTTTAAATTAAGTAAGGAGTCTATCTATGAACTCAAGAATGAAGATTAAAAAAGCTTATGAGTATATGAAAAGTTTCCATCAACATGATACAACTGGACATGATATTGCACATGTGGAACGTGTCTATAACAACGCTTGTTATATCGCTAAACGAGAAAATATAACAGATACACTTGTTATAGAACTATCATCTTTATTGCATGATACTGTTGATAGTAAATTAACTGATGAAATTTTAGCATATGATCAGCTTAAACAGTTCTTATCTACCCTAGATTTAAGCAGTGAAATATCACAACAAGTTCTCTATATTATTAAACATATGAGTTATCGAGCTGGTAAAAATAATCACGTTAAACTTTCAATAGATGGTGAAATCGTTAGAGATGCTGATCGCCTAGATGCAATAGGAGCAATCGGCATTGCGAGAACATTCCAGTTTTCAGGACACTTTGGTGAACCTATGTGGACTGAAACGAAGCTTTCAAATGAAGAGTTACATACGTCTCTCGTTGAAGAATTAGACAATTCAGCAATAAAACATTTTTATGAAAAATTATTTAAATTAAAAGATTTAATGCACACTCCTACTGCAAAAAAACTTGCTGAAGAAAGACATCAATTTATGATTCAATATCTCAAACAATTTATGTCAGAGTGGAATTTTAATAAAGAGTAAATTCAAATAAAAGATATATTGTTAACTCATGTTTTAACCAAAGTCCATTAGCATCTACCACAAAAAATACCTGAGACAACGATTGATGTCTCAGGTTATTGTTTATTATTTTTTATTCTTTTTTGATACTACTTGAGTATTTTTCCCTTTTTTCTTTGAATATGGATTATGTTCTCTTTCATACTTTTCAATAAAAGGTTGAACTTCTTTTTTAGCAAGTTTAGAGTAATAAATATTAGCAAAATGCGTTTGAATTACTAAGAATAATGCACTGACAGACCAATATAAACCTAAAGCTGATGATGCTTGTAAAGAAATCCAAATAATCATTATTGGAGAAATAACCATCATCATATAGCCCATCTGACGTTGCTCTTGAGGCATCGTTTTGCTTGAAACTACAGCTTGAATAAAGTATAGCACACCGGCAATAACTGTAATCCAAATATCAGGCTTAGTTAAATTGAACCATAAGAAATGCGGATGTTCAGATAAACCATTTACAAGCTTATCTTTTAATACAAAGTATAATCCCATAATAATTGGCATTTGAATAAGTATAGGTAAACATCCTAACATGCTCTTCATAGGGTTCATATCATATTTTTTATAAACTTCCATAAGTTCTTGGTTTGCAGCCATTTTTTCTTCTTGTGTTCGCGCACGTTTAACCTTTTCTTGAATGCCATCTACTTCAGGTTTAGCCACTTTCATTTTCTCACGCATCATGTGACTATTTTTATAGTTAGATAACATAAATGGTAACAAGATTAAACGAATGAAAAGAACTAATACAATAATTGCTAGTCCAAAATTATTATGAAAAACATCATTTCCTAACCACTGTAAGAGATGTTTCATAGGTTGAACAAAAGTATTAAAGAAGAATCCATCTTGCTTCTCAGGTGTAGAGTAATCACAACCTGCTAGAAAAATCATTATTCCCAAAAACAAAGGTAGTAACGCTTTTTTCTTCATTTTTCCACCTCTAATGTTATATTCACATAGAGTATATTTTATCATACTAATTCAATAGTAGAAAACAAAAAGTAGAAAAAATAGAGATTTAGGTGAAATATCTTAAGAAATATTTAACCGTTTTGTCTATATTGGTACTACGTGTAATAGCTGAGATGACAGAAATACCATCTGCACCTTCGTCAACAATAGGCTGCACGTTAGTTTCATTTATACCTCCAATGGCAACTATAGGAAAATCATGAATATATAATCTTAATTGAGATATCATAGATGGACCAACAGGTTTACTAGCGTCATCTTTTGATGATGTTGTATACATTGGACCTACTCCAATGTAATCAACTTTAGACAAATCAGATTGTTGATACTCTTTCAAATTCCCAACACTTAAACCTATAATCTTATTTTTAAATTGGCTTGCAAATTGTTGAATTTCCATATCATCTTGACCTACATGAATGCCATCAGCATTAATCTCTTGGGCTAATTGAACATCATCATTAACTATCATAGGTACGTGATATGAGTGACATAATTGTTTAAGTTTTAAGGCTAACTGTTTTTTCTTTTCCCCTTTTAGTGCATTCGGACCTTTTTCACGAAATTGATATAGCGTGATTCCAGCTTCTAATGCCTCTTTGAGAACTTGCTCAATTGATTTATTTTTAGGTATATCTTGTGTTCCGCAAATAAAATAGACTGATAATTGTTTTGAATCAAACATCATATTCATATCTCTACCTTTTTGACTTGATTTTTATAAGTAATGTCATTCATCTGATAAAGTTGATCTAGCAGTTCAGATAGAAAAGTACTAGGTCCATTTACATGAGGCGCTTGTTCAGCAAATTCTGCTGCGATGTTGTAGACACTTACCGCTTCAACTAATAAATCAATTGAAGGTTGAGTATTTCTAAACAAGAAACTTGCTAATACACCACCTAACAAGCATCCAGCCCCCGTGATTTTAGTAAGAAGCGGAGAACCATTAGATAATTTAATTATTTTCTCATTTTTTGCAATAATATCATCTTTTCCAGTAATGACAATAGCAGTATTTAAAGTATTAGCCGCTTTTTTTGCAATATTTACTGAATCTAATTCGCTGTCACTGTCAGTACCTTTCATAGTTGTATTAAAATCTATTAATGTCAATATTTCTGAAGCATTGCCTTTTATTACTGTGACATTAACTTCACCAAGAAAACGTTGACAAAAATTTTTACGATATGTAGAAGCACCAACTGCCACTGGATCAAAAACTATTGGTGTACCTTGCTGATTAGCAATTTTACCTATTTTGATAATGTCTTCTTCATTTTCACGTGTGAGTGTACCGATGTTAATTAAAAGCGCACTAGCCATTCGAGTAAAATCTTCAGCTTCTTCTGGTGCCTCACTCATTGCGGGACTAGCACCTAAACTTAGTAAACCATTCGCAGTAAAGTTTTTCACAACATCATTGGTATAGCAAATTACGAGTGGATTTTCTGAACGTAATCGTTCTAAATTATTCATCATCTAAACCTACTTTCTTCATATAAGCAAAATGATTTACAGGTCCTCTCCCCTTGCCAATTTCTGGGGTATGTTCAATACTTAATGAAATAAACTCTTTTGCTTTTTTAACTGCATCTTTTATGGAACGACCTTTAGCTAATTCTGCTGTAATAACTGCTGAAAAAGTACAACCAGTTCCATGAGTATGTTTAGTATCAAAGCGTTTGTTCTCAAAGGTATACGTTTCATTCTTAGTAAAAAGAAAATCTTTAGCATTATTTAAATCGGCTGAATGCCCTCCCTTAATTACAACACCCTTACTACCAATTTCATTAATAAAGATTTGACCTGCTTTACGTATGCTTTCTTCATCATTAATTTTAATACCAGTAATTTCCTCAGCTTCAGGTATATTCGGAGTGACAACATCAGCCAAAGGTAATAATGTTGATTGCAAATGATTTTTAGTATTTTCATCCATCAATGAATCACCACTTTTGGCAAGCATAACTGGATCAATCACATAAGGAATATTGGAATGTTCCTTTAAGTAACTTTGAATCAACTCCATCGTTTTTTTTGTTGCAATCATACCCGTTTTGATAGCTTGTGGTAATTCATCATCAAACACACTATCAAGTTGTTCCTTTACCCATGAAGATTCTAAATTATGGATATGTTGAACTCCTAGGGTATTTTGAGCAACGATACTTGTTATAGTGGCCATACCATAAACGCCACACGCGTGAAATGATTTTAAATCCGCCATAACACCTGCCCCACCGGTGGGATCTGTGCCTGCTATTGTTAGTGCAATTTTAGGTTTATTCATTGTTATTTCCCCCATATTCCCATTTTTCATTAATATATGCCATATTGAAGAAATGTCTCTCATGAATAGTACTTTGCAAGAAATTTTCTTTAATCTCTTTTTTTTCTGTCTCACTACAATGTTTAGTTAAACGGTCCATCAATTGATCGAACACATCAACAAGTTCGTCCATTTCAGTACTATAAAATTGAAACCATTTAGAAGTCACTGATTCTTTATTTAATTTGGGATCTTCCATCGCACGTTTACCAATGACAGCGTAGACGTATGGACAGGGTGCCATCGCTGCAATCGTGAAGGCTGCATTTTCACGTGCAAATGCATTGAAGTACATATGTTTAATATAATGATCACCACTTGGTGGCCATACTTTTTCTTTTACTATTTCTTCATATGGTTCATTAATGAAATCAGCTAGAACCTCATGCGCTTCAACTTCTCCTTCTAACATAAACTCAATTTGTTCTACTAGAAATTTAACATCTTCCATAGAACTCATTTTGGGTATGAGCATTGCATAAATATTTGTAAACTCTTTTAAATAAGAAGCGTCTGCTCTTAAGTATTGTCTTACAGCTTGATTAGATAACTTACCTGCTAGTAAATCTTGAATAAAACCATCATTGTAAATGTCATCAATAATAGGTCTTGATGCTTCCCTCAACTCTTTTGAAAATGTCATAATTAGCCTCCTCAAAAAATAAAACTACTTCCCAGCGAAGAAAGTAGTTAGACCAAGACATCTCAATGACGAATAGTTAATAACTACTTTCCTACGTTGGTATTAACCAAATCAGGTTATAAGGGTCTGAATACATTCATCTCAGCCTTTTGGCTCCCCTAGTAGCAAATAATATATGATTCATTATCAACCATAGCAAACGATTACATGTAAATCAAATAAGTCGTACAATAAAAAACCATCTTCTCAAATTCGAGAAGATGGTAGATACTTCATATTTTAATTATGCAGTTACCCAATGACCTGGGCCACCAGTATTATATAATTTTACTGCTGCTCGGTCTTGTACGCTTTCTGGAGCTTTTGCAGGTGAAACACCTTTATATTGACTTGGAGCAACAGAATCCCAAGTTGATTGTAAGAATTGATATTTACCTGCTGCACCTGAAGATGGGTTTATTGCATGAATATCGCCACCTGATTCACGTTGAGCAATTTGTTGTAAATGTGAATTTACATTTACTGATGAACCACTTGAAGCTTTACTTGAAGAAGTTTGACTTGTAGATGTTGATTTTGTTTGTGGTTGTGCTGTTTGCTCATTTTGTGGTGCTGATACTTGTACAGGTTGTTGTTGTGTAGCTACTTGAGATTGGCTTGGTTGAACAGGTTGCGTAGCATTGTTTGTTGATTCATAACTCCAACTCCAAGTAGAACCATCAGATTCAAAATGATATGAATTACCATTGTAATCAAAATTAATATTATAAGCACCTTCTTGAACAGGGCTTTCATTTAGTGATTGATCATTAGTTAACGCTTTTTGAGCTAACTCTGCTTTATCAACATTTGTAGTCTCACTTGCATGTGCGTCATGACCTGCGTTACCTGCTACAACGCCTAGTCCTATAGCTAATGATGATGCAACTAATGTTTTTTTCATTATTAAAAATCCTCCTAAAAGTGATTTGTTTTCTTAATTTGTTTACGTAACCCACTGTAACATCTATAAAAATCGTGCAGGTTACACTGAAATAAAAATAAACGCCTATTTTTTACACTACAATTACATGAAATAGGATGCTAATTTTTATGAATAACCGTAATGATTCCTATCATGATAGTTTTTTCGAGTCATATTACTACAATATCGTTGTAATACAAATGAAATTTATCAGATAATTATTGAAATTATAGGCCTTTGCTATGTATTTAAAGCGACCTTTTATTAATATTTTATGATTAACAAAGGCCGCTCGAGTATAATTGAAAGAAAGGATAAATTAATTTATTAAATATAGGATGGAGTTTTAAAGGAAAAGTTAGTTGTTTAAATATGAATTATTTCTAAATCATCAGGTTGATAAGTGTTGTTTTCAAATTGATTATCAGAGGGAGTTTCATTGTTTTTATTTTTTGGGGACATGAATTTTATTGTTTCAACGTATAATTCTGTAACAAAATGTGTTTGGCCTTCTTTTTCATATTTTCTTGAACGCATTTGTCCAGTTATACCTACTAAAGTACCTTGACTAGTGTACTTTTCAATATTAGTGGCAGTTTTACCGAAAGCTTTACAAAGTAAATAATCTGTAGAAATTTCATTATTATCATCTTTGTAGTTTCTTTCTGTAGCAACGCAAAATGTTGCTATTTTGTTATCCTCCTTTTCATAGATTTGAGCATCTTTCGTCATTCTACCAACAATGACTATTTTATTTAACATGTGTCACCTCCTTCTTATGTTCTAATCATAACTGAGCTTAGTTCACTGGTCAAAACCACAATTTTATTGAAATTGTTAGTAAATGACGATGAGATTTTGATATATTTAAAGAAAATATTGAAGTATTATATCTAAATCTGACATAAATTTCTATTATTGTATTAATAAAAAAATTTGGAGAAGTGATATTATGAAAACTTTTAAGGCAGTAAGATTTCAAATTGTGAATGAACATGGTGCAATATCAGAATACGTCATTGAAGATGGTGTGATTATAAATAAAGAAGGAAGTGGCACTGGGTGGTTACTAGAAATAGTAATTTCAAATGAACACTATGAAACATTTAAGCAATATAAGGATAACAAACAACTTTTAGATATTAGAGTAGTCATCACAAGACCTGCTAACGATCCAGCGTTATTTAATGCAACAGTTAAAAGCGTTAAAAATTTTAAATATTCAATGTCAGTCGTTTTAGAATGTCACATCTACACTTTGAGACAAGAATACGCTGAGAGTTTATTAGAAGAATTAGTTGATGAAGGACTTACAGGTGAAAAGTTGAAAAAAACATTTAATCGTATGATGCAATCAAAACCTAAGTTGAAAGATGAGAAAATCGAAAGATAAACACCAAGGGTAATTATAAAACATTTAATTTTCATATATTTAAATCATATACAATTTTAAATATTGAACATAAATAAAGCCTAGAACATGAATTAACCATTGTTCCAGGCTCTTTACGAACAGAGATTACTATATTAAAAAGTACTGCCATTTGATACTTATATTTCTAGGCGAGACCTGACTTAAAGTATTTCAACCAGAAATTCAATATACATAAAGTGTTAGGTCAATAATCTGTGCGATATTCTTTAAATAAGTTTTACTATTTTGTTATCACAATACGAATTATTTTACCTAAAGAGTTTAATTATCTAAGATTAAGCATCTTGAATAGCAAAAGTAAGTTCACAGCTACAAGCAAGTTGGCCATCAACAGTCGCTTTAGCCGAACCCTTACCAATAGGACCTTTTATTTTAGTTATTTCAACTTCCAACATTAATGTATCTCCAGGTACGACTTGTTTTTTGAAGCGACACTTATCAATGCCTGCAAACAATGCTATTTTCCCTTTATTTTCTTCACTATTTAACATAGCTACTGCACCAGTTTGCGCTAAAGCTTCTGTAATAAGAACACCAGGCATCACAGCGTAATTAGGGAAATGTCCCTGGAAAAATGGTTCATTACCTGATACTTGCTTTAGTCCTACACACCTTTTACCTTCTTCATACTCTACAATTTTATCTATTAGTAAAAAAGGTTGTCTATGTGGGATAATTTGTTTAATTTGATTATAATCAAAAATCGTTTCCATTTTTAAAACCTCCGAGCTTAAGCTGTAATAATATTATCGATTTACACGTTCTATGTTTGCACCTAGACTTTTTAGTTTTCCATGTAAATTGACGTATCCTCTATCTAGATGCTTTAACTCAGTCACTTGCGTAGTTCCCTCTGCAACTAAACCAGCTAAGATTAAGGCTGCAGCAGCTCTTAAATCTGTTGCTTTAACTTGAGCACCTTGTAAATGGCTTTTTCCTTCAATTTTAGCACTTCTTCCTTCAACACTTATATTCGCATTCATTCTTCTAAATTCTGCAACGTGCATAAATCTATTTTCAAAAACAGTCTCAGTAATCACTTTGTGTCCATTTGCTGTTAATAATAAAGCCATCATTTGAGATTGCATATCAGTTGGGAAACCTGGGTGTGGTAAAGTTTTTACATCTACTGGATTTAAATCTCCATTTGCTGTAACTCTTATACCTTCTTCATAATATTCAAGATCTACCCCCATCTCTTCAAGCTTATATATTAAACTAGCCATATGTTCTTTAATTGCACCACGTACAAATATGTCACCACGAGTTATTGCACCTGCGATAAGTAACGTTCCAGCTTCAATTCTATCTGGTATAATTGCATGTTCAACACCGTAAAGTTTTTCAACACCATGTATCGTAATGGTATCAGTACCTGCACCTGTAATTTTACCGCCCATTTCATTAATATAATTAGCTAAATCAACAATTTCAGGTTCTTTAGCGACATTCTCAATGATAGATTTTCCTGATGCCAAGGACGCTGCCATAATAATATTTTGAGTTGCACCTACACTCGGAAAATCTAAATGAATATGTGCTCCCTTTAATCCATCTTTAGCATTTGCATAAATATTTCCATTTTCTAAATGAATGTCTGCACCTAAAGCTTCAAATCCTTTAATGTGCTGCTCGATAGGACGTGTTCCAATCGCACATCCTCCTGGCAAAGCAACAATAGCATGCCCTAGTCGAGCAAGTAGTGGTCCCATAACCAAGATGCTTGCTCGCATTTTACTCACATATTCATAAGGGGCTTCTTCATTTAAAGTTTTAGTTGCATCAACTTTAACTGCATTTTTATCTTTATCATACTCTACATTTGCATTGAGTGTAGATAATACATTATTGATTGTTTCAACATCGCTTAACTCTGGGACATTAACTAGTTTACTGTGTCCTTCAGAAGCAAGTAATGACGCTGTAAGTACAGGTAATACAGCATTTTTAGCTCCTTCAACATTAACTTCACCTGTTAAACGATTTCCACCATTTATTACTATTTTATCCATCTTTAATCCTCCACTTAAAACTCTAATCAGTTATACATTTCCCAACATTTTAATTAAATATTCGTCATATGATCATATTTAACTTATAAATTAAATAACAATTACATAGTTATTTTATCAAGTATTTCACTTGAGTTGAATATTGCAATAAATCAACTATAAAGTTACTGACTGCCGTACCCAGTAAAATAGAAATAAAAATCATACAAACTTGAACTTGTAATGGGTAGCCCTTTTTAAAAAATTGGTCTAATTTTATGGAATTTAAAGCCCAATAAGCTACGCAAATACAAACAACATGTAAGATTAAATGAACAATTGCGAACTGACCAAGATAATCCATATTAAGCTCCTTCGTAAGATTACTGTATAACATTGTACACGAAAAGAGGCAATAAAGATACTTATAAAAATGGATATTACTTTTTAACATTTTAAAATTTAAAAAAAGGTTCGATAGTCATTAAAATATACTATCGAACCTTTTTTAATTATTGTAATTCTGCAACACGTAAACGATTATTTGCTCGTTCAAGTGCTCTTTTAGCTCTATTTATGTCTGTATTATCATCATCATCTTCTAAATGTGATTCTGCTCTCGACTTAGCTAATTTAGCTCTTTCAACATCGATTTCACTAGCAGGTTCGGCCGTTTGGACGATAATTGATAATTGATGTTGTCTTGCTTCAATAAAGCCATCACTTACTGCAATAAATTCATTTCCGTTGTGAAAATTAACTTTCACATGACCTGTTTTTAATGCAGCAACAGTTGGAATGTGACCATACATAATCCCCATTTCACCAGCTGTTGTTTGTAAGACAGCCATCTCAACGTCTTCACGTTCATAGACAGAACCATTAGGAGTGACAATATTTAGTCTAAGTGTATTCATTATCCATACCTCCTAATTATTAGACTTCAACACCCATATCTTTTGCTTTCTCAATTACGTCTTCCATGCTACCTACTAAACGGAATGCGTCTTCAGGAATATGGTCATACTTACCATCTAAAATATCTCTGAAGTCTGCAACTGTTGTTTTAACAGGTACATATGAACCTTTTTGTCCAGTAAATTGTTCTGCAACGTGGAAGTTTTGTGATAAGAAGAATTGAATTCTACGTGCTCGTTCCACAGTTTGTTTATCTTCATCTGATAATTCATCCATACCAAGAATCGCAATAATATCTTGTAACTCTCTATATTTTTGTAAAGTAGATTGAACTTCACGTGCCACATCATAATGCTCTTGACCTACTACTGAAGGTTCCAAAGCTCTAGATGTAGAAGCAAGCGGGTCTACAGCTGGATAAATACCCATTTCTGTTAATTTACGCTCTAAGTTTGTTGTTGAATCTAAGTGTGCGAACGTTGTTGCTGGCGCAGGGTCAGTATAGTCATCGGCTGGTACGAAAACAGCTTGAATTGATGTAACTGAACCTTTATTTGTTGAACTTATACGTTCTTGTAATTGACCCATTTCTGTAGCAAGTGTAGGTTGATAACCAACAGCTGATGGCATACGACCTAATAACGCAGAAACTTCTGAACCAGCTTGAGTGAATCTGAAAATGTTATCAATGAATAATAACACATCTTGGCCTTCTTCATCTCGGAAATATTCGGCCATTGTTAATCCGGATAATGCTACACGCATACGTGCACCAGGTGGCTCATTCATTTGACCAAAGACCATTGCAGTTTTCTTGATAACACCACTGTCACTCATTTCATAGTAAAGATCATTACCTTCACGTGTACGTTCACCAACACCAGCGAATACTGAGATACCACCGTGTTCTTGAGCGATGTTATTAATAAGTTCTTGGATTAGTACGGTTTTACCTACACCGGCACCACCAAATAATCCAATTTTACCACCTTTTATGTAAGGTGCTAATAAGTCTACTACTTTAATACCAGTTTCTAAGATTTCTACTTTTGTTGATAATTCGTCGAATCCTGGAGCTTGTCTATGGATAGGGTCACGTCGTACTGAATCATCAATTTTTTCATCTAAGTCAATAGTTTCTCCTAGTACGTTAAACACTCTTCCTAGAGTTACGTCACCGACAGGTACACTTATGTCTCTACCTGTATCTTTAACTTCCATTCCTCTTTGAACGCCGTCAGTTGAGTCCATTGCAATTGTACGAACTACATCGTCACCTAGTTGAAGTGCAACTTCTAATGTTAATTGAAGCGCTCCATCTTCTTTAGGAACTTCGATGTGTAATGCATTATTTATCTCAGGTACTTCGTTATGTTCAAAACGAACATCTATTACTGGACCCATAACTTGAGTTACACGGCCAATTCCCATGTTGATTTCCTCCTTTTATTATTACTCAAGAGCTGATGATCCACCAACAATTTCAGTAATTTGTTGAGTAATCGCAGCTTGTCTCGCTCTATTGTATTCTAATGATAAATCATCGATTAGTTCTGTCGCATTATCTGAAGCATTTCTCATTGCTGTCATACGTGAAGCATGTTCACTAGCTTTTGCATCTAAGATTGTACCGTAGATTAAGCTTTCAACGTATTGTGGCAAAATAACGCTTAAAATAGATTCTTTATCTGGTTCAAATTCGTATGAAGACATTTGACCATGTCCTTGACCTGAATCTTCTTGAGATAATGGTAAAACTTGTTTAGTTGCAGGTTTATTTTCTAAGACACTAACATAATGACTGTAATAAATAGTCAATTCATCTATGTTTTCCTCGCTAAATAAATCAATAGCATGTTTAGCTATAGATTGAATAGATTTAAATGAAGGTTGATCTGGAACTTCAACTAAAGAACTTTCAATTTCATATCCTCTATGTTTGAAGAAATCTACACCTTGCTGACCTAAAACGATTAGACTATATTCACTACTGTCGTTGTGTTTAGAATTGATATCGTTTACTAAGCTTTTTAAAACATTTGTACTATAGGCACCGGCTAAGCCTTTATCACTAGTGATTACTAAGTAACCACTTCTTTTAATATCTCTAGATTTAAGCATTGGATGATTAGAAGTACTATTTGAACCAGCTACAGCTGTAATAGCATCTTGCATCTTTTCCATATAAGGTCTAAATGATTTAGTATTTTTCTCAGCTCTACGTAATTTTGAACTAGAAACCATGTTCATCGCCTTTGTTATTTGCTTCATCTTACTTGTCGATTTAATACGACTATCTATCTCTTTAAGAGAGGCCATTATCTCACCACCTTTGGAGTATTAATCTTAATTTAACGATTTATAAGATTTAGAATGTACTCTCTATTACGATTAAATTAGATTTTATTCTTCTGATTTATTAAATCCTTTTTTAAATTCTGTGATAGCAGAATCAAATTTATCAGCATCTGGTAAAGCACCAGTTTCTCTAATTTCATTTAATAATTCAGTTGCATTTGACTCAGCCCAGTGGTTAAATTCCTCTTCAAAACGATTGATATCTTGGACAGGAATATCATCTAAGTAACCTTTAGTTAAAGCAAAAATAATAAGTACTTGATGTTCTACAGGCAGTGGGTTATTTTGACCTTGTTTTAATACTTCAACAGTACGTTCACCACGCGCTAATTTTTTAGCTGTAAATTCATCTAAATCAGAACCAAATTGCGCAAATGATTCTAACTCACGATATGAAGCTAAGTCTAAACGTAATGTTCCTGCAACTTTTTTCATCGCTTTAATTTGAGCTGAACCACCAACACGAGATACTGATTGCCCAGCATTAATCGCTGGTCTAACACCTGAGAAGAATAAATCAGATTGTAAGAATATTTGTCCGTCAGTAATTGAGATAACATTTGTTGGAACGTATGCTGAGATATCGCCAGCTTGAGTTTCAATGATTGGTAAAGCAGTAATTGAACCGCCTCCAAGATCATCGTTAAGTTTTGCAGCTCTTTCTAATAATCTACTGTGTAAGTAGAACACGTCCCCAGGATATGCTTCACGACCTGGTGGTCTACGTAATAATAATGATAGCTCACGGTATGCTGCCGCTTGTTTAGTTAAATCATCGTAAACGATAAGAACATGTTTTCCATTAAACATGAACTCTTCACCCATAGTTACACCAGAATAAGGTGCAATATAAAGTAATGGTGCTGGATCAGCTGCGGATGCAGATACAACGATTGTGTAGTCTAAAGCACCTGCTTGTCTTAATTTTTCAACATTTGCACGAACTGTTGAATCTTTTTGACCTATTGCAACATAAATACAAATTGTATCTTGATCTTTTTGGTTTAAGATTGAATCAATTGCAACAGTTGTTTTACCAGTTTGACGGTCACCAATGATTAATTCACGTTGACCACGGCCAATTGGTACTAAAGCATCAATTGCTTTGATACCTGTTTGTAATGGTTCATCTACAGATTTACGATCCATTACGCCAGTTGCTTTTTTCTCTACAGGACGAGTTTTAGTCGCATTGATTGGACCTTGTCCGTCAATGGGTTGTCCAAGAGGATTAACAACTCTTCCTATCATTTCCTCTCCGACTGGTACTTCCATAATTCGGCCAGTACGTTTAACTTCGTCACCTTCACTAATTTCTTCATATGGTCCTAAAATAACCACACCCACATTAGATTCTTCAAGGTTTTGTGCTAAACCAAGAACACCGTTATGGAATTCTACTAGCTCACCAGCCATAACGTCGTTAAGTCCGTGAATTAATGCGATACCGTCACCAATTTGGAGTACTGTACCAACATCTGTAACGGACATTTCTGACTCATAATTTTCAATTTGTGAGCGAAGCAATGCACTGATTTCTTCAGCTTTTATGGCCATCTATGTCACTCCTCTTTAAATATTAGTTAGCTCTTTCAAATTTTCTTTGTAATTGAACAAGGTCATTTCTAACACTACCATCCATAACTGTAGTTCCAACCTTAACTCTAAATCCACCAATTAAATCTTGATTGATTTTAGTGTTAACAATTACATTTGATAATTCAGTTTGCTTTTTGATAAGTTCTACAATTCTTGATATTTCATCTTCGCTTAACTCGTAAGTCGATTCAATAATTGCAAAATCTTGTTTGTAGTATTTGTTATATAAATTTTGGAATGATTTAAAAACATTCTCTACAATTGAAATATGTCGGTTATCTGCTAATACTTTTAAAGTATTTACCACATATGGATTTGCTTCGTTGTAAACTCTTTCTACAAATTCTTCACGTTGATTTGCAGTTAAGCTTGGATTACTATCAATTGCTTTAAGTTGTTTGATGAAATCAAACGATGAATGGCTAATTGTTTCTAAATCTTCATAGACAACATCTAGTTGATTTGTATCTAGAGCGACATCAAATAATGCTTTGGCATATTTTTTTGCTACCTTTGCCATTATTTATCCCCTGCCTCTTTTAAATACTTTTCAACTAATTCTTTTTGATCTTGCTCTGAAATTTCTTTTCTAAGAACTTTAGATGCAATAAGTACTGATAGTTCAGAAACTTGATTATTAATATCAGAAATTGCACGTTCTTTTTGACTATTAATTTCACTTTGAGCAGTTTCAATCATACCATTAGCTTTTTCGTTAGCTTCATGAATAATTTCTTCATGTTGCTTACGTGCTTGAATCTTAGCATCGTCTAAGATTTTTTGAACTTCATCTTGAGTTTCTTTAAGTGTCTTTCTATTTTCTTCTTCAAGTTTTTGAGCATTTATCTTAGCTTGTTCTGCGTCGTCAATATCTTTATTGATATCACGTTCACGTTTGTCCATTACTTCTTTTAATGGACCCCAAGCAAATTTCTTCAAAAGTATGATGAGGATTACAAATGTTACGAGTGTTACAAATGTTGTCCCCCATTCAACTCCTGCACCGAGAATAAATGTATTAGCTGTTGCAGTCACGGGCTCATGACACTCCTTTCGTCAAAATAATCACTAAGCTATAAAAAACAAAACGAACGGCGATAGTCTCTCATTAGACTTCGCCTTATAAAATGTCTTATCCAGCAAATGTCATGAATGCAATTACAACACCGATGATTGGTAATGCCTCAACTAAACCAACACCAATGAACATGATACCCATTAATTGCCCACGTGCTTCTGGTTGACGTGCTACACCTTCAACTGTTCTAGATACGATAAGACCGTTACCAATACCTGCACCTAATGCTGATAAACCAATTGCGATTGCCGCTGCGATTAAATTCATAATAAAATTTCCTCCTAATATTTATATAGTTACTAAATTATATTAATGTCCGTCTGCCACTTTATGTGACATGTAAACCATTGAAAGCATTACAAAGATATATGCTTGAATTGTTCCCACGAATATAGAGAACGCTTGCCAAACAATTAATCCAGGAATACTAATTATCCAACCCCATGCAGGTTGTTCAAAGAACAATGATGCAAGTAAACCGAGTAATAATTCACCTGCAAAAATATTACCGTACAAACGTAGACCTAAAGTTAATGTAGAAGTGA
Organism: Staphylococcus epidermidis; assembly: GCF_006742205.1. Taxonomy (NCBI): domain Bacteria; kingdom Bacillati; phylum Bacillota; class Bacilli; order Caryophanales; family Staphylococcaceae; genus Staphylococcus; species Staphylococcus epidermidis. The sequence goes on along the minus strand of NZ_AP019721.1, from coordinate 814,862 downwards.
ATTCTTCGAATACATTAATAATAGCTAATGGCCAGAAAGGTTTAAAATATCCAGCTGCATAAGCTTTTGTTCCACGCATTTTAATACCGTAATAGTGCGTTAACAAAATCATAGTTGTAGATAACGTTAGAGTTACCGTAGCGTCTGCTGTTGGTGATTTCCACCATAGCGTATGGTCATGAGTGACAATTGCGAACGGTAAACCAAGCATGTTGGCCACAAAAATGAAAAGAATTAATGTCACTGCTAAGAAGTGGAAATTCCCACCTTTTTTCCAGGCCATATTACTTTCAATAATACCTCTAACAAAATCAAATACCCATTCAATGAAGTTTTGTTTTCCAGTTGGTCGTTTCTTTAAGTTTCGAGTGCAAACTATAGCTAAAATAAAAACTAAAATTGCTGTAATCACTACCATTAAAACACTGGCCAAATTAAAAACAATATCGAAACCAAAGACGTTCCAACTAACGAGTGGGGATTTGTGATCCATAAACTCACCTCTTTCTATTAAATTTTTACTCCCTTTGTAGTAGAGGGCGCAATATGATTACAATATAAGAAATCATTAACCCAATTAAAACTCCGATAATATTAATGTGTTCTTTAAAGAATAACCATAATACACATGCAATAACTGCCACTAAATACCTCCAAGTACTACCAGTAGACATTTGTGTAGTTTCTTTATGCATTGATTTAGCTAAATAAATCTCAAAGATGTATGTATTTACTAAAGAACCACATGTACCTATCATAAGACCCAAGAGAAATGGGTGGGGTGAAATTGAGTACAATATTCCAATTATTACCAATATATAAAGATAATATTGCAAATATTGTTTGAAAATGATGTTGAAACGACGCATTTTATAGCCTCCGAGTGTCCTATACCAATCATGTAAACCGTTCCACTCATACAATCTAAATGATAATATAGCCTGTTGTATGGTGTCAATTCTATTCAAATTCTTGTTAAATTTTCACCGGTTTTTGTCACAAAAAATTCACATTTGTCATTTTATAAATCTTTTGTAAATTCAAAATGATTGGGTCTGTCATTTGTCAAATTAAAATAATATTTTATATGTTGCACAATTCTCTCACTAGCTTGTCCATCGCCATATGGATTAACAGCTTGACTCATTTTTTGATAAAGGTCTGGGTTTTCTATTAATTTTTTAGTTTCATTATAGACATCTTCTTCATTCGTACCAATGACTCTCAAAGTTCCAGCATCTACTCCCTCCGGTCTTTCAGTACTATCTCTCAATACTAAAACTGGTTTGTGTAATGATGGTGCCTCCTCTTGTATTCCACCAGAGTCAGTCATAATGAGATATGCTTGTTTAGCAAAATTATGAAAATCAACCACATCAAGTGGTTCTATCAATTCAATCCTAGGATGATTTCCTAAATATTTTTGCGCAATATCTCTTACTTTGGGATTCATATGCATAGGATAGACCAACGCTAAATCCTGATATTCATCAATCAACTTTCTAATCGCTTTAAACACGTTTATCATAGGTTTACCTATATTTTCACGTCTATGTGCTGTGAGTAAAATAAAGTTTTTATTTTTATGTTTTTGTATGATAGATGATGAATATTGGTGATCGATTGTATAATTCATTGCGTCAATAGCTGTATTACCAGTGATAGCTATATGTTTGGCTAATTTACCCTCTTTTACTAAATTCTGTGCAGCATTATAGGTTGGGGCAAAGTGCAAATCTGCCATTACCCCAACCATTTGTCTATTTATTTCTTCAGGATAAGGTGAATATTTATTATAACTCCTTAATCCAGCTTCAACATGTCCTATAGGTGTTTGACTATAAAATGCGGCTAATGCTCCAGAAAAGGTTGTCACTGTATCACCATGAACAAGTACCATATCAGGCACTTCCTTTTGTATGATATCTTCTAACTTTTTCATTGCTTCAGATGTTACTTCAGACAATGTTTGACCAGCTTTCATAATATTCAAATCATAATCTGCACTTATGTTAAAAGTATTCAACACTGAATCAAGCATCTCTCTATGTTGGGCGGTGACTACAACAACGGGTTCCAGGTCAGAATCTTTCTCTAACGTTTTAATCAACGGAGCCATTTTTATAGCTTCAGGCCTAGTTCCAAATATGGTCATAACTTTTTTCATCAAAAATATCTATCTCCGAATCTATTATTTAGTACCGAATAATCTATCCCCTGCATCACCTAAACCTGGTGTAATATACGCTTTGTCATTTAATTTTTCATCTAATGCCGCAATATATATATCTACATCTGGGTGTGCTTCTTGCATTTTTTCAACGCCTTCAGGGGCAGCTATTAAACACATAAAACGTATACTTTTAGCTCCACGTTTTTTTAATGAAGAAATTGCTTCAATAGCTGAAGCACCAGTAGCAAGCATAGGATCAACCACAATAATTTGACGTTCATCGATGTCTTGAGGCATTTTCGCAAAGTACTCTACCGCTTCAAGAGTCTCTGGATCTCTATATAGTCCTATATGTCCTACCCTAGCAGCAGGAACAAGACTTAACACACCATCTGTCATGCCTAGACCAGCTCTTAAAATAGGTACAATTGCTAACTTTTTACCCGCCAAACGTTTAGCTGTCATTTTAGTCACAGGTGTTTGTATTTCAACATCTTGCAGTTCTAAGTCTCTAGTTACTTCATAAGCCATTAACATACCGACTTCATCTACAAGTTCCCTAAACTCTTTTGTTCCAGTGCGAGCATCTCTAATATAACTTAGTTTGTGTTGTATTAATGGGTGATCAAAAACATGTACTTTACTCATAATCATTTTCCTCCAATGTGTATGTCTATTAATTATATAATGGATATTTAGATGTGAGTGCGTGAACTCTCTCTTTAGCTTCATTTAGTTTAGTATCATTATCATAGTTATTTAATGCTAAACTAATAATTTTTGCTACTTCCACAAATGCAGATTCATCAAAACCACGAGTTGTAGCTGCTGGTGTTCCTAGTCTAACACCACTTGTTACAAACGGTTTTTCTTTATCAAATGGAATAGTATTCTTATTACATGTAATTCCTACTTTATCAAGTGTCTCTTCAGCTAATTTACCAGTCATATTGATAGAACCTTTAACATCAACTGCAACTAAATGATTGTCTGTTCCGCCAGATACAACTCTGAAGCCTTCTTCAATTAATGTTTGAGCTAAAGCTTGTGCATTTTTAATGACTTGATTTTGATAATCTTTAAAATCGTCGTTCAAAGCTTCTCCAAATGCAACAGCTTTTGCGGCGATGACATGTTCTAATGGACCGCCTTGAATACCTGGGAAGATTGTTTTATCTATATCTTTTTTATATTCTTCTTTACATAAAATCATACCACCACGTGGACCGCGTAAAGTTTTATGAGTTGTAGTAGTCACAAAATCAGCATATTCTACAGGATTAGGATGTAAACCAGCAGCTACTAAACCAGCAATATGTGCCATATCTACCATCAATTTAGCTCCTACTTCATCAGCAATTTCTTTAAATTTTTTAAAGTCAATAGTTCTTGAATATGCTGAAGCACCAGCTACAATTAATTTAGGTTGATGCTCAATTGCTAAACGTCTCACTTCATCATAGTTTATTAATTCATTTTCTTGGTCCACACCATATTCAACAAAATGATAAAATTTACCACTAAAATTGACAGTTGCCCCATGTGTTAAATGACCACCATGACTCAAATTCATACCTAACACAGTATCGCCCATTTCTAAAGCAACCAAATACACAGCCATATTAGCTTGAGAACCTGAATGGGGTTGAACATTAACATGTTCTGCTCCAAATAAAGCTTTTGCTCTTTCAATGGCAATGGACTCAGTTACATCTACATGCTCACACCCTCCATAATAACGACGCCCAGGATAACCCTCAGCATATTTATTCGTTAATACTGAACCTTGGGCTTCCATAACTGCTTGTGATACGAAATTTTCTGATGCAATGAGTTCAATATTACTATTTTGTCGTTGAAACTCCTTTTGAATAGCATCGTAAACAACTTTATCCTTTTTCTCGATATAAGACATTTAAATCCCCTTCTTCCTCAATATTTATTGATATTTAGCTCGTTCGCCACCAATTTTCTTAGGTCTAGATGTCGCTATGGTAACGATAGCTTCTCCAATTTGTTTAACACTTGTTCTTACAGGAACACACACATGTTTAATATGCATTCCAATTAAGGTCTGACCTATATCTATACCTTTTGAAACAGTAATATGCTCAACAACAATAGGATCTTCCATTTGTTGATAAGCGTAAGTGGATAAACTACCACCTGCATGAACGTCTGGAACGACAGTAACTTCTTCCATAGTCAATGGGTTGAAATTTGCTCTTTCTATCGTTACTGCCCTGTTAATATGTTCACATCCTTGAAAAGCAAATGTCACGCCTGTATCAATCTCTAGTTGTTTCAAATTTTCGTAAATTTCTTTAGCTACGTCCATTGATCCAACAGAACCAATACGTTTACCTATAACTTCGGAAGTTGAACAACCAATGATACACATTTCGCCTGGATTAAAGAATGACATATCTTTCAATTCATCAAGCAGTTGTTGTAAATCACGCATTTGAACCCACCCCTTTGTATAAAATAAAAAAGGAACATAGCAAACTTGCTATACTCCTTAATTATAACTTATTTAAAGCTTAACATATACTAATTATATATATTTTACTTTACTCGTGTTTAAATTTTATTTTGTCGACTAAATCATAAATTTTGGTATAAGTTTGTTCATAAACATCAAACGAGCCACCAAATGGGTCATCAATTTCTTGTGTGTCACCTACATACTCATTTAATGTAAAGACATTAGATTGTCGTCCATACATAGAAAATATTAAATCTTTATGAGCTTGCGTCATGGTAAGTATAATATCAGCATCAAGATCATCTATATGAAATGCTTGTGCTCGTGATGGTTCAGGTAAATCGTACTTATGAATTAATTCTAACGATTCCTTAGATATGGCCTGTCCCTCAACTGCGAATAGCCCTCTTGAAGCTATACTATCGTGTGGTAAAAGGGACTTGGCTATACTTTCAGCCAGTGGGCTTCGACAAGTGTTGCCACTACATACAAAAATTATTTTCATAGCTTTTCACCTTTAATTAGTTTATAACTTGCTGCTTTTAACATTCGGTTCATGATAGCTTCAGTGTGATGATTATCTTCAAATCCATAAATATATGCCTCTTCTATTTCTTCATTCTGGTCAAGTTCATGTAAAATTTCATATAAATTATGGCCTGCTGATTTAAAATCTCCCTTATTTTCACATAAAGATATAAAAATGCTATTTTCGGGAATCAAACTTCTTTGACTCTCTGGGAATACAAATGCTACTTTTGACCATTTATCATCATTAGCAATTTTTTTATTTAAATCTTTAACAATTGTTAATGGGGTCTCTGGGGAATAATGTTTATATTTCATACCAGGTGCGATAGGCTTTTCATTTTCCTCATATATTTGACGATTTATCGAATGAGGTAGTTTAGTTTCTATCATATCTTGCGTAATTGAACCTGGTCGCGCGATACGAAACGGAAACTGTGTGCAATCAATCACAGTACTTTCAAGTCCTTCTTCACATTGATCACCATTAACTATACCGTTGACTTTACCATTTAAATCTCTATTCACATGTTCAAAAGTTGTTGGTGACGGTCGACCACTAATATTAGCACTAGGAGCTGCTATGGGTTCATCTACAATTTGAAGTAATGCTCTCCCTATTTTATGACTAGGCATTCTAACAGCGATAGATTCTAATCCACCAGTCACTTTACTGCAAAGATATCCCTGTTTAAGTGGTAATATAAAAGAAATAGGTCCCGGCCAAAATTCATCCATCAATACTTTAACCTTATCATCAATATACTCTACAAAATCATCGAGTTGTTCAATACTGTGAATATGAACGATTAACGGATTATCGGACGGACGTCCTTTTGCAACATAGATGTTTTCGACTGCTTCTTCGTTTCTAGCATTCGCACCAAGACCATATACTGTTTCAGTAGGTATCGCTACTAAACCTCCATCTAGGAAAGTTTGTTTTATCTCATCTATATGTGGATATTGACTAACATTATTTTTATACATTCTTAAATCCCATATTTGTGTGTGCATGTTTTCACCTCTTCTGTGATTATATGCTGTAAAGAAATAAGGGCAGAATTTAATTCATTTTCAAAAAGTTGAATTAAAATTCCACCCGTGCTATGTTGCTGATCGAAAGTCACGTTTTTCTTATACAAAACAACTATAAAAAATATCTTATAAATTGTTTAACTACCAAATAATAGATATAATACGCTGATTTCCATTGATATCTTTGAAAATCTCTACTTCTTTTTCAGGATATAAATCTTGAATCATTCTTTTTAAGATATCTCCTTGACTATAACCTATTTCAAAAACAACATGTCCACCTTGTTTCATTACAAATGGTAAATCTTCTAATATTGACTCATAAATAGCAAATCCGTTTTTCTCAGCAAATAGAGCATGATGTGGCTCATAATTTAGTACTGTTGACTCCATATCTATTATTTCACTATGGCCTATGTATGGTGGATTAGATATCAGCCCATCCAATTTTATATCATTTTCAATTAGCGGTTTTAAAGCATTTCCACGCAAAAACTGAATATTTTGGTGATAATGACTAGCATTTTGCTTAGCTACATTTAAAGCATCTTCATACAAATCTGTTGCAATAACATTTAATTCAGGTTGCAGTAACTTAAGCGTAATTGCTATAGCACCACTTCCAGTTCCAATATCTGCTATGGTATCAGTCTTTTTACACAATTCTAAAAAATGCAACATAACTTCCTCGGTTTCAGGCCTTGGTATAAGACAGTGTTGATTCACTTTATATTGATAACCATAAAAAGACTGAAATCCAACAATGTATTGAATAGGTTCTCCTGTGATCATTCTATCCAACGCTTTATCCAATTTGTTAATTGATGTCAAAGACATTTGCTCATCTTTATGAATTAAATAATCTGTTTTCGACCAACCAAAAACATCTAAAAACAACCATTCGGCACGAGTTGATTCAAACCCCTCATTTACGGCAATTGTCTTGGCTTCTGCAAACTTCTCTTTATAATTCACCATTGTTTAATTCTTTCAGTTTCTCAGTTTGTTCTGAAAGTGTGAGTGCCTCCACAATCTCGTCTAAATTTCCTTCCATGATTTGATTTAACTTTTGAAGCGTTAAACCAATTCGATGATCTGTCACACGACTTTGAGGATAATTATAAGTTCTTATTCTTTCAGAACGATCACCTGTACCAACAGCTGATTTTCTTTGAGAAGCATATTTTTGTTGTTCTTCTTGCAATTTCATATCATACAATCGTGCTTTTAAAACTTTCATAGCTTTTTCTCGGTTTTGAATTTGAGACTTTTCAGAAGAAGTTGCTATAACACCAGTCGGCAAGTGTGTAATACGCACTGCAGAGTCAGTCGTGTTAACGTGCTGACCACCAGCACCACTAGAGCGATAAGTATCAATTTTTAAATCTTCATTACGTATCTCAATTTCGACATCTTCAGCTTCAGGTAATACAGCAACAGTTGCGGTAGAAGTGTGAATTCGCCCCCCTGATTCTGTTTCAGGCACACGTTGGACCCTATGTGCACCATTTTCAAATTTTAATTTACTGTAAGCACCTGTACCAGATACTGAGAAACTCACTTCTTTATATCCACCATGATCACTTTCTGAAGCTTCAACTATTTCTGTTTTAAATCCGTTTGCCTCGGCGTATTTTGAATACATTCTCATTAAGTCCCCAGCAAATATTGCAGCTTCATCTCCCCCTGCAGCTGCACGGATTTCAACTATAACATCTTTATCATCATTAGGATCTTTAGGTATAAGTAAGATTTTTAATTCTTCTTCCATATCAGGTAATTCTGTTTTTAAAGCACTACTTTCTTCTTTTAGCATTTCAACTTCTTCTTTATCAGATGTTTCATTTAGCATATCTTCAATATCTTGTAATTCTTCTTTTTTGGTTTTATAACTTCTGTACACATCAACAGTCTTTTGTAAGTCAGCTTGTTCTTTTGAATATTTTCTTAATTTATCAGCGTCATTCACGACATCAGGATCACTCAGTAATTCATTTAATTGTTCATATCGTTCTTCTACTATATCTAATTGATCAAACACTACATTTCCTCCTTCTCATTTTCACTAGGTGCAACTATATGATGTGCTCTACAACGTGGCTCGTAACTTTCATTTGCACCAACCAATATGATGGGATCATCTACTTTCGCCGGTTCACCATTTATTAACCGTTGTGTACGACTCGAAGGTGAACCACATACAGAACATACTGCTTGCAACTTTGTAATATGTTCACTAACTGCGAGCAACTTGGGCATAGGTTTAAACGGTTCTCCTCTAAAATCCATATCTAAACCTGCTACAATAACACGATGCCCGTTTTCAGCTAATTTTTCAACTATGTTGACAATATCGTCTTCAAAAAATTGCACTTCGTCAATTCCGATGACGTTTACTTCTTCTAGCATATGATTTAAAATTTCTTGAGCTGTAGATATATTAATCGCTTCTATCTCATTACCATTATGTGAGACGACCTTTTCTTTATGGTAACGATCATCAATTGCTGGTTTGAAAACAACCACCTTTTGTTTAGCGTATATTCCACGTCTTAAGCGACGTATAAGTTCTTCAGATTTCCCACTAAACATACTTCCTGTTATGGTTTCAATCCAACCTGAATGGTACGTTTCATACATTGATAGTTCCACCTTTTTCAAAACATAATCGCTTAATTATATCATATTTTTTATGTAGATAAATGTATTTTCAAAGTAAGAATCATAATTTACAGGTGCATTATGAAATTTAAAAATTGAACGAATGATTTATAAAAAGTTTTACACACCTCTATATATAATTATACTAATCGTAGATTTTATAGATATAAAGAGCTTTGATATAGAGTTGATGATTCAACAAAACTCTATAATAAAAAACTGTCTACAATACCCAAACGGGAAAGTAGACAGTTGAAATCCAAAATTAGTTGTTGTTTGATTTGAGTCCAAACTTTTTGTTGAAACGTTCCACACGACCATCCGCTGCTGCGAATTTTTGACGTCCAGTATAGAATGGATGAGAATCTGATGATACATCTAAACGAATAACTGGGTATTCATTTCCATCTTCCCATTCCATAGTTTCTGAAGATGTTTTTGTAGAACCACTTAAGAATTTAAAGTTTGTTGTTGTATCTAAAAAGATAACTTTGTGGTATTCAGGATGAATTCCTTGTTTCATTTTTTTCAGCTCCTTTGCCCTGAACCATCTGGAACAGAGTTATTTGTGAGTTTTTTACCCAATACTGTGTAATTATAATAGTAATATTTGGAAAACGCAACCCTTAATCTACGAGTTTAAATAATTGGTCTTCCAGTTTTAGTACTCTCTTCAGCTGCTTTTTGCAATTGCTTAAAGAATTCTTCATTATTTTTCGAACGCTTAAGTTTTCTAATAAAACGTTCTGTAAAGTCTGTTGAATCAGTAAATAAATTTCGTAATTGCCATAATGAATCTAATTCCGCTTTAGTGATTAATAGCTCTTCTTTTCGTGTTGAACTACGACCTATGTCTATCGCTGGGAATATTCTACGTTCTGATAACTTACGATCAAGATGTAATTCCATATTACCTGTACCCTTGAACTCTTCATAGATCATATCATCCATACGAGATCCTGTCTCAACTAAAGCAGTAGCTAAAATTGTCAAACTTCCCCCAGCTTCAATGTTACGTGCTGCACCGAAAAACGCTTTAGGTTTGTGTAATGAAGCGGGATCAAGCCCACCTGACAATGTACGTCCACTAGGTGGTATGACTAGATTATATGCTCGTGCCAAACGTGTTATGGAGTCCATAAGTATAATTACATCTTCTCCAATTTCAACTAATCGTTTTGCACGCTCTAATAATAATTCAGCAACTTTAACATGGTGTTCTGGTGGTTCATCGAAAGTCGAATGAACGACTTCTGCAGATTCAACCGATCTTTCAATATCCGTCACTTCTTCTGGACGCTCACCTACTAGTAATATAAACAAATTCGCTTCCGGTTTATTACTCGCTATTGCGTTAGCGATTTCTTTTAATAAACTTGTCTTACCAGCTTTAGGTGGTGCAACTATAAGACCACGTTGACCAAGACCTATTGGTGTGACTAAATCCATAATACGAGTGGAATAATTTGTAGATTGCGTTTCTAATAGGATTCTTTCTTCCGGATAAAGAGGTGTTAAAGCTTGGAAGTGAGGACGTTTTTTGACTTCTTCTGCATTATGGTCGTTTACAAAATCAACTTGAAGTAGACCATAATATTTTTCATTATCTTTTGGTTTACGAACTTTACCCGTTACTTTATCACCACGTTTTATTTCAAAACGTCGAATTTGGCTTGCAGAAATATAAATATCCTTCTCACCTTTAGAATAGTTAACGGTTCTTAAGAAACCATATCCATCTTGTTGAATATCATCTAATATTCCTTCCATATAGTAATTACCATCTTTTTCCATTTGTGCTTCCATAATGGCAAGTACCAATTCTTTTTTATTTAATTTACTGTAATTAGTTAATTTTAAAGATTTGGCTTTTTGAGTGAGCTCTTTAGTAGTATTGTTTTTATATAATTCGTGGAAAGATTCATACTGCGGAGATGTTCGTTCTCTACCAGGCATAGACTTGCACCCATTTCATTAATTATTTATTTTACGAAGTTCAAAAATAATAAACGCATAGTTAGCTTAACCAAATAATAGATTCTTATCTCGATATTTATGTGACTGACAATAATAAAAAGTCACATTATAGCTATATTTATACGTTTGTATATTTCTCAACCTTCTAATTACTAGACTAACTATAGCAAATTTTCATTTTAATTACAAAATGATTTTAGGAATTTTAACATAAAAAACAAAACACAGAACAAAATTAGTTCCGTGCTTTGTTTAATTGCAACATTTAATTTAATTTACTAATTATTTAAAATATCCAGCTATTGATTTTACTTCTAAGAATTCTTCGATACCATAATCGCCCCATTCACGACCTAAGCCAGATTCTTTATAACCACCGAATGGTAAGTCTGGTTTTCTACCAGCTTCATTAATTTCAATTGTACCAGCTTCGATTGAACGAGCAACATGTCTCAATGTATCTTTATCTTTACCAATAACATAGCCAGCAAGACCATATTTAGTATCATTAGCAATTTCAATAGCTTCGTCAAGATTATTATAAGTGATTACAGACATGACAGGTCCGAAAATTTCTTCTTGTGCAATCGTCATGTGATTATCTACATTAATAAATATAGTTGGACGCGCAAAATATCCTTTATCTAATCCTTCTGGTTTACCTGGACCACCGTAGAATAACTCTGCTCCTTCATTGATACCTTTATCAATGTAATCCTGAACTTGATCAAATTGTTTTTTACTAATAATAGGACCTACTTGAGTTCCTTCTTCTCTTGGTTGACCTACTTTAACTTTACTAAATGCTTCTTTAACTGCTGTTAAGTAGTCTTCTTTAATACTTTCAGGAATAAGTACACGTGTTCCTGCAGTACAAACTTGACCTGTATTGTTAACTACTTTTTTCGTTGTTGCATTAGCAGCTTCTTCAACATCAACGTCATCTAATACGATATAAGGTGATTTCCCACCCAATTCAAGAGACACTTTTTTGAAGTCTTTTGCAGCTTTTTCCATAATTTTTGAACCTGTAGGACCAGAACCTGTAAATGACATCATTCTTACTTTTGGATGTTCACTTAAAGGATTTCCTACTCCAGATCCATCACCATTGACTAAGTTAAACACACCTTTAGGTACGCCTACTTTATCAAAAATTTCTGCTAAAATAATTGCAGCAAATGGTGTTTCTTCAGATGGTTTTAAAACAACAGGGCTACCAGCAGCAAACGCAGCAGCTAATTTAAGTGAAGTTTGGTTTGTAGGGAAATTCCAAGGTGTAACAAGTCCAGCAACTCCAATTGCTTCTTTAACAACCAAATCATCGCCACGTTGTTCTTCAAATTGGAAGCTATCTAAAGCATCTCTTGCAGCTGTAAAATGATTCAATCCCATTTGATAATGAACGTTCTCGGAAACTGATAAAGGCGCTCCTAGTTCATCAGTAATTGCTTCAATTAAATCATTTTTTCTATTTTGATATTCTTTTACGATTTTATCTAAAAGTTCTCTTCTTTCTTCAACAGAACTATGTCTAAATTCTAAATATACTTTATCTGCAGCATCTACAGCTTTATTAACATCTTCTTCGTTACCTTTAGCAATTTTACCCATTACTTCTTCAGTTGCAGGGTTAATAACATCAATAGTTTCACCGCTTGCACTATCAACCCATTCACCGTTTATATATTGTTTAGTGAAATTTCTCATCTTATTATATTCACTCCTTAGAAAAGATATATACATATACTATCCTATTTTTACAGGTAATAAACATAACTTGCTCACAGGTCGATTTAAATAAATGCTATTTTCTAAAATGCACTTAATATAATTTGAGATATCAAATTATATTTTTCAAATTTGATTTTGAACCAAAAAGAGCCTGAGACATTAATGTCCCAGACTCTCTTAACTTATAGGTAAGTCAATCACTAAATTAAAATTGCGCTTAAATCGGTCTTTTTGTACTCTATTCCAACATCCTAAATTCGATTGATTCATAAGATTATTTTTCAGACATTACAAGTTTAGGGTTTGTTGTAAAGAAACAACGTATTTAACATGAATTCTGATACACTCACTATTTCATATCACTCAAATATAAATGTTGTTAATTTAAAAATTGTGTTAAGAATTATACCGTTTCCGTCCAAATATCAGCACCAAGTGCTTTAAGATGTTCAACGATGTTAGTATATCCTCTATAAATATGTTTTACATTAAATATTGTCGTCACACCTTCAGCTATTAAACCTGCAGTAATTAAGCAAGCGCCTGCGCGTAAATCACTTGCATATACTTCAGCTCCATTAAGTGTCGAAGGTTTAATCACAGCTGTTCCCTCATCCGATTTAATATTAGCACCCATACGCTGTAATTCTTCTACATGTTTAAAACGCGCTGGATAAATAGTATCAGTCACAAACGAAGGTCCTTCTGTCATGAATAATAATGGTGTAATAGGTTGTTGTAAATCAGTTGCAAAACCTGGATAAACAAGCGTTTTTATATCTACATTTTTATACGGTGTTTGTTTACGAATGATTATTTTTTCATCTTCAATTTCAATATCTACACCTAACTCTTGCAACTTAACAGTTAAAGCTTCAACATGTTTAGGAACAATATTATGTAAAATGACCTCCTCACCCATTGCTGCGGCCATACACATATAAGAACCAGCTTCAATTCTGTCCGGAATAATTTGATACTCTGAACCTTTTAGTTCCTCAACACCATTGATTTTTATTGATGTTGTACCTGCTCCTCTAATATCAGCACCCATACTCATTAAAAAGTTTGCAACATCTACGACTTCAGGTTCTTTGGCTGCATTATCAATAACAGTTTGACCTTTGGCATGGACTGCCGCAAGCATAATATTAATCGTCGCTCCAACACTTACCATATCTAAAAATATATGAGCGCCTCTAAGTTCTTTTGCTACTAATTTCATGGATGTATTGCTAGATTCGTCAATTTCTGCTCCTAATGCTTTGAATCCCTTAATATGTTGATCAATAGGTCTTGGCCCGAGTGGACATCCACCTGGCAATCCAATTACACATTTTTTAAAACGACCAAGCATTGCGCCCATCATATAATAAGAAGCACGTAAAGACTCAACTTTATTATTAGGTAGAGGTGCATTCTCTATTTGTGTAGTATCCACTTCTAATTGTTTACCATTTAATCTTGCTTCAATATTTAAATCTTCTAACAAACTTACTAGAGTTTCGACATCAGAGATTTGAGGAAGGCCTTCCAACTTTACTTGTCCTTGAGCTAATAAAGTTGCGGGGATAATAGCAACTGCACTATTTTTTGCTCCACTAATTTCTACTTCTCCTTTTAGTGCTTGTCCACCTCTAATTTTTATTACCTCTTGAGCCATATCACTTTTCTCCTTTGTTTCCTTCTTTTTAAAATATCACATTATTAGCATTATAAGATAATTTTACTTTATTTGTAAAATACTTATTTTTACAATAAATAAATACAATTTATTTATAGCATCATTTTGTTTTTTATAAAGATTGCTAATTACGACTAAGAATACGTCAATGAACTAATACCACTTATCTTTTCAATTAATCATTTATTTTGTTAATTATTCGTTTGTAAGCTATTTTATTATATAAAACCTTCCCGAAATTGAATATTGTAACCATAAAATGTAAATTTCTGTCATTATTATAGCATAAAAAGAGGCCACTGAACTTATGTTCAATGACCAATAGCAAAGATATTTAAATTATTTAGCGCGATTAGAAGTACCGAATTCTCTAATTTTACCTTTAACTGTCTCTTTAATTGCTTCACGTGCTGGTCCTAAATATTTACGTGGATCATACACATCTTTGTCGTTGTTTAATACTTCACGAACTGCTTTAGCAGACGCAATTTGATTTTCAGTATTCACGTTAATTTTAGCAGTACCATAAGGAATAGCTTTTTGAATATCTTTAGTTGGAATACCTGTACCACCGTGTAATACTAAAGGTAATCCAGTTGAAGCACCAATTTCTTCCATCTCTTTAAATCCTAATTTAGGTTCACCTTTATATGGTCCATGTACAGAACCTAATGCTGGAGCTAAAGTATCAATTCCAGTTTTTTCTACTAATTCTTGACATTCTTTAGGGTCTGCATAGATAACGCCATCAGCAACTACGTCGTCTTCTTGTCCACCAACTGTACCTAATTCAGCTTCTACAGAAACGCCTCTATCATGAGCATACTCAACTACTTTAGAAGTGATTTCAACATTTTCTTCAAAAGGACTATGAGATGCATCAATCATTACAGATGTGAATCCAGCATCAATTGCTTCTTTACATTTTTCAAAGCTTGAACCGTGGTCTAAATGAATTGCTACTGGGATTGTGATGTTTAAGTCATGCATTAAACCTTCTACCATTTTCACAACTGTATAAAAACCACTCATATAACGAGCTGCCCCTTCAGAAACACCTAAAATAACTGGCGCATTCTCTTCTTGAGACGCTTCTAAAATAGCTTGTGTAAATTCGAGGTTATTAAGATTGTATTGACCAACCGCATAACCGTTTTCTTTCGCATCGATTAACATTTCTTTCATTGAAACTAAAGGCATTAAAGTTCCTCCTTGAGTGCAACAGTGCACGTTTTTTTCAACGTCATTATATCAAAAATATATACTGATTGCATTCGAATATTTTATTTAATATTGATATTTTTTATAATTAGTTGTTTTTACGTTTTTGGAAGCGAATACATTTCGAAAAATGTTCACATATTGCATATCTATCTAGGATTATTTACAATATTTCAGTAAAGAGATTGGAGGTTTACAATGTCAAAAATCTTAAACACACAATTAACTGGTATTTTTAATCGGCTTGAAAAACAAGAGTTGGATATTCAAATGGCAGCTCAATGTCTCATTCAAGCAATTGGTGGAGAAGGACATGTCTATATCAAAGGCTACGATGATTTAAAATTCTATGAGTCATTCATATTACAAAGCCATGAAAAATTAGCGTCTAGCTTACCACTTGAAGATTTACAAAATTTTAACGATATAGATACAACAGATAGGGTACTGTTATTTTCACCATACTACACTTCGGAAGTTGAAAGTGATGTACTTCAACTTATTGATTTAGATGTCGATTTAGTGCTTATTTGTAATAACCCTAAACGAGATGATTTTCCTAATCATTTAATTCATTATGTTAATTTATCAACACCTAGGCCCATTGTTTACACAGAAGATTATGATAAAATCATTCAACCACATCCGATGGCCTTAAATTATATTTATTATGATATTTATACTCAAATGATTGAGATGACTAGAGACCTAGATTTATAGAATATGTGTGAAGTCGTTCAATTATTTTCTATAAAATAATTTCATCCGTGTGATTAACTGATGAAGCAACAACGTATAATAATTATAACCAAAACATCTAATCTATAATGATAAATAAAGTACACTGTTAAAGTTTTAACAGGCAATTAAAAATGGTCATTTCCTTCTTGCTTTTAAGGAAATGACCATTTTTATTTATTTTTATATTGTTTGCGTATCAAAACAATTATTTTTGTTGGTAATTCAACGCCGCTTCTACAAATGATTTAAATATAGGCTGTGGACGATTAGGTCTTGATAAGAATTCAGGATGGAATTGACATGCAATAAAGAAATCATTTTTAGGTATTTCAATAATTTCTACTAAACGACCATCTGGACTTGTACCTGAAAATACCATACCGTTACTTTCTAATTGTTCCCTAAACTCGTTATTGAATTCATATCTATGACGATGACGTTCTTCAATATCGTTTTTATTATAAATTTTCTCTGCCAATGTACCTTCTTTAATGTGGCAAGGATAAAGACCAAGTCTTAAGGTTCCACCTAAATCTTCAATATCTTTTTGTTCTGGTAATAAATCTATAATTGGATATGGTGTACTTGGATCTAATTCTGCTGAATGCGCACCTTCATAGCCTAAAACATGACGCGCAAATTCAACAGTTGCCAATTGCATTCCTAGACAAATGCCAAAGAATGGTATGTTATTCTCACGGGCATAACGAATAGCTGCAATTTTACCTTCACTTGCTCTGAATCCAAATCCACCAGGAACTAAAATACCATCAACGTCGGATAAATAAGCCTCAACATTATCATCATTGACCTCACTTGAATCAATCCATTTTACCACAACGTCTTTTTTAAATGGATAACCAGCATGCTTAAGTGATTCAACAACTGATAGATAAGCATCTTGTAAGCTCACATATTTACCAACTAAACCGATTGTAATTTTACCATCTAAATTATTAACGGTATTTAATAGATGTTTCCACTCATCCAATTGCGTTTCATACTTGGCATTTAATTGTAAACGTTGAATAACAATGTCGTCCATATTTTGCTTACTAAGTTGTAACGGAATTTCATAAAGAGAATCTGCATCTCTACATTCTATAACACTTTCCTTTTTGATATCACAAAATAGGGCGATTTTGTCTTTCAAATCTTGTGTCATTTCGTATTCTGTACGTACTACTATTAAATCAGGTTGAATACCTAGACCTCGTAATTCTTTAACACTGTGCTGTGTAGGTTTTGTTTTCATTTCCCCAGCAGCTTTAATATATGGTAGCAAAGTACAATGTACATACATTACATTTTCACGACCTAAGTCGCTTCTAATTTGACGAATGGCTTCCAAGAAAGGTAAAGACTCTATATCACCTGTTGTTCCACCAATTTCAGTAATTACAACATCCGCATTAGTACTCTCACCAGCTAATAGCAATCTTTCTTTAATTTCGTTTGTAATATGGGGAATAACTTGTACAGTACCACCCAAGTAATCACCACGGCGTTCTTTTTTCAACACATGTGAATATACTTTTCCGGCAGTAACATTTGAATATTTATTTAAATTAATATCTATAAAACGTTCATAATGTCCTAAGTCTAAATCAGTCTCAGCACCATCGTCTGTAACGAACACTTCACCATGTTGATACGGACTCATTGTGCCTGGGTCTACATTTAAATATGGATCGAATTTTTGTATTGTAACTTTAAGTCCTCTATCTTTAAGTAATCTTCCTAGAGAAGCGGCTGTTATTCCTTTTCCTAATGATGACACAACCCCGCCTGTTACAAAAATAAACTTTGTCATTGTCTGACCTCCTGTAAAATTTAGTAAACTATTTAATGATTGATAAAATCTATTAAAAACTGTGAGTAACCTATGTATTTAACAATAATAATGAAATAAATTTGGTATATTACTCAACAATTTGATTCACTTTTACATTTCATTATGAATATTAAAAATAAAAAAATCGCTCCCTCTCACAGCAATTGTAAGGGGAGCGTATCTATTTAATACACGTGTCCTAATTAAAGGAGCCCAAATAAAATACTACCACCTTTTAAATAAAAATAAAAGTCCCACTTTAATGTTTCTGTTATAAAGCGAGACATATTTTTAAATTAAAATATAGTTACTTGATTAATCATTAAAGTCTTCGGCGTCTTCAAAGGCTTCTTCTTCACCTTCAGCAATATCTTCGTCTTCGTCTTCATCAATAACGATATCTGCTTCATTCATTTCAACATCATCTTCATCATTATCTGACTCGTCTAATGTTTCTTGATCATCTGTTTGAGCAGGAATATCGTCATCTTCATCAGCGTCGTCATCACCTAATAATTTAAGGTTTTGATCTTCTTCATCTTCGTCATCTAGAATATCGAATTTTTGAATTGTTGGTGCGATTTTTTCCTCAATATCATCTACAGAGTACCAATCACGTAGACCCCAAAGATTTTCTCCTACATTTAAAAAACGACCATCAGTGTTTAAATCGGTATAGAATTGTACGATTCGATTTTCAATATCTTCATACTCATATCCGCCTAAAGATTTAAATTCATCAATAATATCATATAAATTCATCGTTGTTTGTTTATCATTTAATAAAGTATAGGCCATATCGATGAATGATTTCTCATCAACCATTTCTTTTGTGTAATCTTGAATTTTCATATAAAAATACTTCCTTTCAAAGGATTTTCTTTAAATTAACGTCAAATAATCATTTGTTAATAGTAACAAAAATAAATTATAAATGACAAGTTGTGATTTAGCAATCACTGTTAATAATTAATATATTTTTCAAAACGTGTATAATCCTCAGTTTCCTCTATTGCTACAAAATTACTATTCAAGCACAATGGTTTTAATTCATTACGTTCGCCATATAAAGTAATTGATAAAATTTCAATGTCTTCAAACTGTTTACGTATATACGTTGGTAATTGGCGTAAAGCACTTTCTGCAATTCCCTCATTCCTATTTTGCTTATTAACTTCGATTGCAGAAATATTCATTTTATTATCATTTTGTTCTAGTGCAATAAAGCCTACCTTTACATCATCTTTAAGCAAATTAATCACGTGAATATCATCATTATATGCGGCTTCCCCCTCTTTTAGCCTTAAAGAAGATACATGTTTTGAATCTAAATCTAAATAATAAAGTCTTTCTTTCCCAATAGGTCCTTCTTCTTTTGTAGCTGTATGCATAAAACCTGCACGTTCATAAACGTTCCAAGCACTTTGGTTTTCAGCGTCTACTACTAAGTATAAATGTGTAAAATCAGGAAATAATGCTTGAACATACTCTGGTAAAAACATCATCATTTTTGTCCCATATCCATGGCCTTGAAACTTTTCATTAACTGACAATGAACGTACATAAACAACATTGTTTGGTGTATCATAACCTTCATGTTGATAATAACGATGCAATACGAAGAACCCCACTACTTTTCCTTCTTTATTTAAAGCTACATTAGCAATTCGATTTTCATCTTTTAATGCATCATCTAAAACAGTTTGAGGCAATGAAGAATATATTTGTTGTCGTTCACTTAATTCAAATTGGTTAAGTGCATCTCTATATTTTTCTTCAAATACTTGAACTGTAATATCATCAAAATCTTTTTTTATAAACATTGCTTTACCCCTATCTATTAATTACCACTTATATTATATATGAATTGAATAATTATGACTATCGGACTAGTTATGTATAACATTTTCCCTTGCTCAACATCATTTTACCCTAATTCAACTCATTACAACCTCATTTTATCAATATCTATGTCATCACTATAATGACTACCCTATGTTTATTATTAACTGTATTATTAACATAAGTGTACCTTAATAAGAGCTTTCTATAAATATTCACTTGTTTTTCAGTTATTTTACTATACTATAATGAGTGACAATAATTGTTATGGAGTGATAGACATATGAAGATTGGAATTGATGCCGGAGGGACTTTAATTAAAATTGTACAAGAGCATGACAATCGTAGATATTACAGAACTGAATTAACAACTAATATCCAAAAAGTCATAGATTGGCTTAACAATGAAGAAATCGAAACATTAAAGCTTACAGGTGGAAATGCTGGAGTAATAGC
Source organism: Staphylococcus epidermidis (assembly GCF_006742205.1). NCBI lineage: Bacteria > Bacillati > Bacillota > Bacilli > Caryophanales > Staphylococcaceae > Staphylococcus > Staphylococcus epidermidis. The sequence continues at coordinate 794,485 of NZ_AP019721.1, read as the reverse complement.
AGATCAAATTCATCATTCCCCTGAAATATTTGTAGAGTTCGATGCATCATCAAAAGGTTTAGAAATTTTATTGGATGAACAAGGTCATCAAATTGAACATTACATTTTTGCTAATGTAGGTACAGGTACTTCTTTCCACTATTTTGATGGAAAAGACCAGCAACGTGTTGGAGGTGTAGGTACCGGAGGCGGGATGATACAAGGTTTAGGCTATTTATTGTCCAATATAACAGATTATAAAGAATTAACGAATTTAGCTCAAAATGGAGATCGTGATGCCATTGATTTAAAAGTAAAACATATTTATAAAGATACTGAACCACCAATTCCTGGAGATTTAACAGCAGCAAATTTTGGAAATGTATTACATCACTTAGATAATCAGTTTACATCAGCTAACAAACTTGCCTCTGCAATTGGCGTCGTTGGTGAAGTTATAACAACTATGGCTATTACTTTAGCACGTGAATATAAGACTAATCACGTTGTATATATCGGTTCATCATTTAATAACAATCAATTACTACGTGAAGTTGTTGAAAATTACACTGTTCTAAGAGGATTTAAACCGTACTATATTGAGAATGGTGCTTTTTCAGGCGCTTTAGGAGCACTTTACCTCTAATAGGAAAATGACTGGAAGCAAATTGGTATGGATTGTTACTTCCCTTACCATCTAACTTACTTTATACGTTGAATTTTCTCAGTTTTTAGCTTCAAACATCTTTTTAATATCAAATTTATAATGTTCGTTTATAAAAAAAGCACCCCAAAAGTTAAATTAAAATCTAACTTATGGGGTGTAAATACTATAAACATGTCGCAGACTTTTTCTAATATAATCAATTAAAATGTTGCTTCATTTGACAGTTTTTGCGCTGATACAACAGTACCAACAACACCTGATTTCAAATCAATCGCCACTGCTTTATTATCATCGCGTAACTTGTCTAACCATTCACTAAAGACTTCACCTTCAATTTCGATTAAATCACATTCTTCAAAATCTTGATCACGTACTTTACGCGCTCTACTCTTAATACTCCAAACAGGCATGATGTGTGGTTTGTTATGGTCATCATCTGAAATCATAATAAAATTCTTTTCACCTTTGTTTGTCAATCCGTATACTTCGTCATATTTTGCGACATCTTTAATAAACTCTCTCATTCTTATATCATCTAATTCAGACATCAACTCATCAGTCATTTTAACTATATCTACAATGTTTCCTTCTTCACCATTATTCACATTAACTAAAACTTTGTCACCTGGATCAAAGATTTCATCCATTTCATATGTTACAAAACGGTCAATATCTGCTCTAATGATTTTGTCGTAATCAATTGAATGATGTAACAAATAAGACTCAGCAACATTTTCGTCTGTCCACATAGCAATATATGGCAAATTCTCATGTTGTATTCTAATTAATTTTTTATTTTTTGAAGCAAAATAAATATATTCATTAATCAAAATATCTTTAAAAAATGCTTCATATTTGTATGACATACTTAACCCTCAATTCATAAGTTATTCATAGTGTTTCTTACTTTAAATCTTAAAATACTAACGATTGATAGTCAATAATGTTAAAATTCAAATCTTATTTGTAAACTGGGACATGATTGATTATTCTAACTTTTTTATCAAACACTACTTAATATTCTTAAAGAATCATACACTTATAATCCAGCTTCCAATATAAATTGTTGTTCATATTGATTAATTAATTCTTTATTTTCCCCATGCCAAATGCAGCCAAATCTAGAATTAACTTGATTCTTTCCATACCAATCTCCATCGTAATAGGAAAGTGGATAAAGTACACCTAATTCTACGTATTTTAAAATAGCATTATAGAATTTTGTATTATCTCCATTAGAAAAGTAACTGTAAAATTTATGATATCCATGAGTTAAATCTTTTGCTAAAAGTAGCATACTCGTTGATCCGTTTTGCCTAAAGTTTAAATCAATCGCATAAACATCATTATTATCATCTACTAGTAAGTCAAAACCTGCTACACCAAAAAAACCTTTGCTTACGCCTATTTCCATAATCTCTCTACCAGCGTCTATTACATTCTGAGGCACATCATTAACATTTTCATTTCCGTTGTAAAATCCATAGTCATTAGTTAACTGTTGCGCTGTTCCTAAGTATTTGATACCAATATCATCTGAATAAGCAAATTGTACACAATAGTTATTCACTGCATTAATTTTTTGCTCAATGATTAAATGTTCAGTCTCTGCTGATGCATTGTTGATGCGTGTGATAGCTTTATCTAAATCTGTATCATTATAACAAATCATAACACCATATCCTCCTGCTGTAGGTAAATCATCGCCTGGTTTTATGACAAATGGATACGACCATGCTTGAATACGAGATTCAAAATCTTTAATTGAGACAATTTCTCTTTGTGGTAGATATTTGTTATTAGTCCATTCTGGAATTCGTGCTTTATTATTAAGAGCAACAAAAACATCTTTATCAAGTGCATAATATTCTTTAGGTAAAATATCTTCATTATGAATATATTGAAAGTAGATTTTTTTACCTTGATGAAGAGCTAAATTCCTTATCAAGCTTTCATATGTTTCTTGATCTTTAAATTTATAAGTATGTGGTGGAATTTCCCTACCCACTATATTAAAAAGTTGTTCTAATTTGTTTGTAACACTTGCCTCATGAACAATGACAGGAAAACGATTAGCTATAAGTAATTCTCTTCCAGTTAAGAAATTTGATTGGTGTTCATCTGGTTTCAACCATGGGTTCGACACATATGAAGGTCGAGATGTGTAAACAATGTCATCATTATACAAATCACTAAGTGTGAGAAACGGACCATTTACTTTATTATTCATTACTTAACATGCCCCTTTATATGCGTATGCTCTTCAATTATTTCGTCTAACAACGGTTTATTTTCGATTAATTCTAGTCCCATTAATGCTAAAATTTTTGCACCTCGAATGAGTGCCTGATCACCTTGTAAACTTGCAGCCGCTTCTCTAAAGCGGTGGGTATGTCCTACAAGATTTCGAGAACCAATTTTAATATGTGGATGTATAGTTGGTACAACATGACTTACATTACCTGTATCTGTAGATCCATAACCAAAATCATCATCAATCACTTCTTCTCCTAATTCAGTTGCATATTTTTCAAATAAATCATCAAGTTTAGGCGCTTTGATAAATTCGTTTACACCATTCTGGATAGGACCAAATTCAAAATCACACCCAGTTTGAATCGCAGCACCTCTTGCAATTTGGTTTACTTTTTCAGTTAAAACATCAAGTTCTTTCCGTGAAGTAGCTCGAGTATAAAATCTCGCATGTGTAAAATCAGGTATAATATTAGCCGCTTTACCACCGTCTAAAATAACCCCGTGAACTCGTTGTCCTTTTTTAATGTGTTGCCTTAACTGTGCTATACCATTAAAATATGAAATCATTGCATCTAAAGCGTTTAATGCTTCATCTGCATTTTCAGATGCATGCGCACTACGTCCATAGAATTTAATATCTAGAACATCCACAGCTAAAGTATTAATTGTACGATAGGTTTCATTTCCAGGATGAATCATCAATGCTACATCAATTTCATCAATGACACCTGCTTTAACATAAGAAGCTTTTGCGGAGCCATTTTCCCCACCTTCTTCAGCAGGACATCCCAAAACGACTACTTTACCACCAATTTCATCGACGACTTCTTTTAGTGCTACTGCAGCAAGTACGCTAGCAGTACCAATAATATTATGCCCGCATGCGTGACCAAGACCAGGTAAAGCATCATATTCAGCTAGAAATCCTATAACCGGTCCAGTCATATCAGAATCATACGTTGCTATAAATCCTGTTGCATGTCCTGCAATATCCGTTTCGATTTCGAATCGATTTGCTCTTAATTGGTCAATTAATGTTCTCGATGCAAAAATTTCTTCATTGCCTAATTCAGGGCGTTCATGAATACGATGACTTATTTCTACATAATCATATTTATTATTTTCTATAAAATCTAATATCTTTTGTTTATTATGCATTGTATCTAACTCCCTTTGAAACTTTGCGTATCAATCATTCTTTTTTAATTATTACTTATTTTATCGGATTTAATACTGGTTGTCATTAATTTTTACACAATTTTCTTACAATTTAAAAGACAACAGTCTATTAGTTTAGAAAAATTGTAAATGTATTAGAGTATTGTTACAATCTATTTATTGAATTAAACAAAAAATTGCTGTAGAGCAATAAGGAGGATAAATGCATGACTAAAATGAATGTAGAAAGCTTTAATTTAGACCATACTAAGGTTGTTGCACCTTTTATTCGTCTAGCCGGGACTATGGAAGGTCTTAATGGTGATGTCATACACAAATATGACATTCGTTTCAAACAGCCCAATAAGGAACATATGGATATGCCTGGTCTACATTCCTTAGAGCATTTAATGGCAGAAAACATTAGAAATCATACTGATAAAGTAGTAGATTTAAGTCCTATGGGTTGTCAAACTGGATTCTATGTTTCATTTATTAATCATGACGACTACGATGACGTATTAAATATTATCGATCAAACATTGCATGATGTGTTAAATGCTAGCGAAGTCCCAGCTTGTAATGAGGTTCAATGTGGTTGGGCTGCAAGTCATTCTTTAGAAGGTGCTAAAACAATTGCTCAAGCATTTTTAGATAAAAGAGAGCAATGGAATGACATCTACGGAGAAGGTAAATAATTAACAATACAACTAAGCATAAAAGCTTAATTAATATCATTATGGAGAAATGTCGAATGAATCTTCCCTTCGATGTTTCTCTTTTTTATAAAAAAGCCTTCTAAAATACTAACTAGTTAGCATTTTAGAAGGTCTTATTTTCTGTAAAAATTATAATTTTTTAATGGCTTTAATAAGCACAAATTGCAATGGTAATCTCGAATAAAGTGCCCATTTAGGTAGTTCTTTGTCACCTAATGGCAATCCTTTACGAGCCATATAAATATTTGCTGGGAACACTGCTAACAAGAATAAATTAATACCCTTTTTCAACCATGATGCTGGTCTTTTAATAAGCAACATGATACCAAAAAAGATTTCTATAACACCTGTTACCAATACAGCAGTTTTTTGTAAAGGTAAATAATCTGGAACAATATTTCTAAATTGTCTCTCTCTAGTAAAATGTAAAACACCAGCTGTTCCAAATGCTAGTCCTAATAAGAATCTTAAAACTTTCATTGATGCTCAACCCCCATTTCTTTTAAATAACTTTTTTCATATTTAGGTAATTCTACGTTGAAGTTATCTGCTATTGTAACACCGATAGAGCTAAATGTCGTGTCTTGTGAAAGTTCATGATAATCTTTAATTTTCGGACTAAACATTAAAAGTGGAATGTATTCACGTGTATGATCTGTACCTTTAGCAATTGGATCATTACCATGATCAGCTGTAATAATAACTAAATCATCTTCTCTTAAATGATTCATTAATTCAGGTAAACGAAGATCAAAATCTTTAATTGCTTGAGCATACCCTTCTTTATCACGACGATGGCCATACAATGCATCAAAATCAACTAAATTAAGGAAACTGATACCTTCAAAATCTTTTTTTACAACTTCAATCAATTGATCCATACCGTCCATATTATTTTTAGTACGTATAGCTTCTGTCACGCCTTCACCGTCATAAATATCGTTAATTTTACCAATCGCGATTACATCATAACCACTATCTTTAAGGCTATTCATCACTGTTCGTCCAAATGGTTTTAACGCGTAATCATGTCGATTAGAAGTTCTAGTGAAGTTACCAGGTTCACCAACATATGGTCGAGCAATGATTCTCCCTATTAAATATTTAGGATCTTTTGTTAGTTCACGAACTTTTTCACAAATCTCGTAAAGTTCTTCAAGTGGAATCACGTCTTCATGTGCAGCAATTTGTAAGACTGGATCAGCACTAGTATAAACTATTAAATCTCCAGTTTTCATTTGATGTTCGCCCCACTCGTCAATAATCTGAGTTCCTGAAGCAGGTCTATTTGCTACAACCTTGCGTCCAGTCATTGATTCAATCTCTTTAACAAGCTCTGCTGGGAAACCATTTGGATAAACCTTAAATGGTTGCATAATATTTAACCCCATAATTTCCCAATGTCCTGTCATTGTATCCTTGCCTACTGAAGCTTCACTTAGTTTGGTATAAAATGCACCCGGATGCGTTACTTTTGAAACAACAGGAAGCGGTGCAATATTTCCTAATCCAAGTTGTTCTAGATGTGGTAACTTTTGCTTAAATCCTTCTAAAGTATGCTTTAAAGTGTGTGATCCTTCGTCATTGAATGCCGCTGCATCAGGACCTTCGCCTATACCTACTGAGTCCATAACTATTAGATGAATTCTTTTGAACGGTGTAGTCATCATTTACATCTCCTACTCGGTTATTATTTTATGAATTAAGGTTGGAGCTTCGCCCTTACTCTCAATAGTAATACTATTGTCTAGTTTATATAAAATATCATCGATCTCTTTGGTGTTGGTATGAATAGTTAAAATATTTTCACCTTTCTCAACATGTTCTCCTACTTTTTTATTTAACACGATACCTACACCTAAATCAATAACGTCTTCTTTTGTTTGACGACCAGCGCCTAACATCATTGAAGCAACGCCTATCTCATTAGCTATTATTTCAGTTATATAACCATCTTTTTTAGCTTTAAATTCAACTTGATATTTCGCGCTAGGTAACTTTTCAGGAGAATCCACAATAGAGTCATCTCCTCCTTGATTCGATAGAAATGTTTTGAATTTGTTTAAAGCTTTGCCTGTTTTTATAGCATCGATTAGCATCTGACGCGCTTCATCTAAAGATGTTGCTTGTTCAGCTAAGACAACCATTTGAGAACCAAGTGTTAACACAAGCTCTGTTAGGTCTTTCGGCCCATTTCCTTTTAATGTTGAGATAGCTTCTTTTAATTCGAGCGCATTACCAATTGCATTTCCTAAAGGTTGACTCATATCTGAAATAATAGCCATCGTATTACGACCTACATTATTACCAATTCTTACCATCGCATGCGCAAGCGCTTCGGCATCATCTAGCGTCTTCATAAACGCACCACTGCCAGTTTTGACATCTAGAACAATTGCATCTGCGCCAGCAGCAATTTTCTTACTCATTATGGACGAAGCGATTAGAGGAATAGAATTAACTGTCCCTGTTACATCCCGTAGTGCATATAATTTTTTATCAGCTGGTGTGAGATTGCCTGATTGGCCTATTACTGCTACTTGGTTATCATTTACAAGTTTTATAAAATCTTTTTCACTGATTTCAACATTAAATCCCTTAACTGATTCTAATTTATCTATCGTCCCCCCCGTATGTCCTAGACCACGACCACTCATCTTTGCAACTGGAACACCTACTGCCGCTACTAATGGGGCAAGAACGAGTGTCGTTGTATCACCGACGCCCCCTGTAGAATGCTTGTCTACCTTAATACCATTGATATCGCTTAAGTCGATCTTCTCTCCTGAGTTAACCATTGACATTGTCAATGCCGCTCTTTCTTCATCATTCATATCTTGAAAGAATATCGCCATAGCTAAACTTGAAGCTTGGTAATCTGGAACCTCCTCATGAGTGTATCCGTTTACAAAAAATTCTATTTCTTCTTTTGTTAATGACTTACCGTCTCGTTTCTTTTCTATGATGTCAATCATTCTCATTATTCATCATTCCTTTAGACATAAATTTAGTATTAGTAATCAGTATTTGATTCAAGTCCTTGAATAATTTGCACACCGGCACTAGCACCAATACGTGTAGCACCCGCTTCAATCATATTATTAAAATCTTCTAGATTTCTCACGCCGCCTGACGCTTTTACTTCTAAACGATCACCAACAGTATCTTTCATTAATTTTACATCTTCAACTGTTGCACCCCCACCAGCAAAACCTGTGGATGTTTTAACAAAATGTGCACCTGCCGCTTCAGATAATTGACATGCTTTAATCTTCTCTTTCTCAGTTAATAAAACAGTCTCAATAATTACCTTAACTGTTTTACCATTGGCTGCTTGAACGACGGCTTCGATATCATTTTGCACTTCATCAAAACGGCCATCCTTAAGTGCTCCAATATTTATCACCATATCAATCTCTTGGGCACCATTGTTAATCGCATCTTTTGTTTCATAAGATTTAACCGCTGTAGTTGTTGCACCTAGTGGAAATCCAATAACAGTACACACTAAAACGTCTGTTCCTTTAAGTTGTTCAGATGCATATTGTACATGTGTAGGGTTCACACATACAGACTTAAACTGATATGCTTTTGCTTCATTTATAATAGTATCTATTTGTTCCTTTGTTGAATCAGGTTTTAATAATGTATGGTCTATCAATTTTGCTTTATTCATCATTTTTCCTCCATGTTTTTTAGTTTATTACTATCTCCAAATAATAAATCTTCATATAACTTTAATATATCGTTAAAAAACAAAACATATTTACCTTCAATTATATAGTACAAAAATTCGCAAAAAAGATAAACAAATGTTATCTTAAAATGGTAATATAACGGTTATAATGATATTGCGAACTGACTATTAAGGAGAAGATATATTATGACAGAAAGTACACCTCACATTAACCCAAATGGAGTTAAAATAGCTAAAACTGTATTAATGCCAGGCGATCCATTACGTGCTCAATATATTGCTGAAAATTTTTTAGAAAATGTTGAACAATTCAATACAGTACGTAATATGTTTGGTTACACAGGAACTTATAAAGGCAAAGAAGTTTCTGTGATGGGCTCTGGGATGGGAATTCCAAGTATTGGTATTTATTCTTATGAACTTTACCATTTCTTTGATGTGGATACAATCATTCGCGTAGGTTCATGTGGCGCTCTTCAAGAAGATGTCAATTTATATGATGTGATTATTGCACAAGCCGCTTCCACAAACTCAAATTATGTTGATCAATTTAATATACCGGGTCACTTTGCGCCTATTGCTGATTTTAATCTAGTAGCTAAAGCTAAGAAAGCTGCTGATGAAATTGGTGCCATATCACATGTAGGTAACGTTTTGTCATCTGATACATTTTATAATGCTGATTCAACTTTTAATGATTCATGGAAAAAGATGGGTATCTTAGGTATCGAAATGGAATCTGCAGGTCTATATTTAAATGCCATCCATGCAAATAAAAAGGCTTTAGGTATTTTTACAGTAAGTGATCATATTCTAAGAGATGAAGCCACTAGTGCAGAAGAGAGACAAACATCATTTACTCAAATGATGGAAATAGCGCTCGAAATAGCTGAATAGAAAATATAAAAATAGAGTGGGATGACAAACACTAAATGCGTTTGTCGTCCCACTCTTTTCTAATAGCTACACTTAAAATATTTGAGATCGTCAATTTAAAATTAAAATGTAAGTTATTAAAAATTAATGACCTAAATAAGATTGTAACATCCAATTATGCTTATCAACTGAAGTTTGCATGCCGATAAACATATCTTCTGAAACGTCATCACTAGCACTTCCCGCCACTTCAATTGCTTGTTCTAATTGTTTAGAGATTTTAGAAAAATCTTTAGACAATTCTTCTACCATTTCTTCAGCTGAATAATGTTTTCCTGCTTCATTTACTATTGATTTATCTAAACACTCGGAAAGTGTTCCAATTGGATTACCACCTATTGCCAAAATTCTTTCTGCTAAATCATCAACATATTGACTAGCTTCATTGTATAATTCTTCGAATTTTGTGTGTAAAGAAAAGAAATTAGGACCTTTAACGTACCAATGGAAATTATGCAACTTTGTATAAGCTACCGTCCAGTTTGCGACTTGTTGATTTAATTCTTTGACTACATCTTGTTGTTGACTCATATCAAACACTCCTTCGAACCTCATTTTTACAATGGTTATTATATTATAATAATTCTAATTTGTAAAGTAAAATAACACTAAGAGACAAAATAAATAATACTTTAATTTCTCAAAACATCTGCCTAAATGATCTTAATTTTGAGCTTGTTCATCTTCTTTTATTATCAATTAAATTATATTTTATCAATTAGGTTAGTTTGATTTTTTCATTATCATCAAGAAAAAATGATTTTTCATAATCAGTTGGCTTGTGCCAATGTGTTTTCCACATTTTATCTCGATTATTTGCAAATAATCGATATCCTAAATCTCTTAGTGGTTTAGGAATTAATCTTAATCCTATTCCAAGAAATTTAGAGTGATTAGGTAGTGACGATATCAATGTTGCAACAGCCTGTGATTCAAATTCTAAATGATTTCCTTTTTGAAGAATAACACTATTCTTATTTTGAGCATCAGGATAATTTTCAAAAAATTGTTTACCTATTTGACCTTTAATTGTTGCAAACTCATATTTATGTGAAAGTCCGTTTTGAATTAACCAAATTGCATAGTTATAACAATAAACACAATTTCCATCATAATAAATTATTGGCATGTGTATACACTCCTTTTTCATTGCTTAATTATTTATATTCCCATTTAGGTATAATAAATAAACCTTATTAAGTTAACATCATTCTAACTTAACAAGGTTTAAATCACTAGGAAATATATAGTTATAACCTACTCTATAAAATGAATCAGTTATGTGTTCTTCATACGACTGATAACACGATTAGTCATGATTCACTTTGACGATACGCGTATATTTTAAAAACTGTGACGAATATTTTTGCTTAATTTTTTCTATAGAGTCATATGTAATACCAACAATATGCCAATTAGGATTAAAATGATAAAAAGAATCTTTATTTTTTGACCACTTAATCATGCTTCCATCTTTATTATATCTCGGTAATGTCACTTCATAGCCTTCAAGTACATTAATATATGTTTGGAAAATATCTACATCGATGCGATTGAAGTTATCAATGACTAAATAACTTTTATCTTTCTTAGGCATTAGATGTGTGATGAATCCTTCACGATAATATAGCGCTCCTGACTCATTAGGTAAATATTTACCATAAAGCATATCTTCAGTAAAATCTGGATGTCCGCTAGTAATCACAGGGTTTGCATTTGTTTTTTGGAGTAATTCTTCAGCTGCCTTTAAGCCTTCTCCTTTTTGTTCAACAACTAATAATACAAAAGGTTTTAAACTATCATCTTCAGCATTTTGAGTTGATAGTTCTGCTTTTTTTACTGTTTCAAAAGGATGTTTAATACCATTATTCATACTCATGTCCAAAATGGCATCGTATTGAGCTTGTGACATACTTGCTATTGACTGTTTCGCATTTTCTTGTAAAAAGTACAGATTCTTCAATTTAGGATGTTTATTTAAATGACCTAATGAAATGGGCTTGATATCTTTCTCATAAAAAATTTCAATAGCTGTACTATTCGTTCGACCTGGTATAGGTGGTTTCTCATGTATATGCTTTGATACTTCGCCAATACCGATAACCGATTGGTTTTGATATTTATTATATATAATAATGTTATCACCCACCTCTAGTTGAGTGTAAAAATGATAACCATTCCTTTTGATTCCATTAAATGTATGAGTAAATATAGTATAGTTTTTACCAGGTTCAAACGCTTCTGTTTCTGCTAATAAAAAATATCGAGGAATTTTCGATTTTCCTTTACCTAAACTAACTATTAACTCAAATTCTGACTCTCTGATTTGGTTGAAAAGTGTTTCCCTCATGTTACTCATACGAAAATCGAGTGTTTCACTTCTTTTAAGATAATCCGTTGTAAGTGGTTTTAGCGTTTCTTTAAATTTAAATTCTACTCTTATTTTATTTTGAGCACCGGATTGCACACTTATAATTTCACCTATACCTAAAAGTCCAGAATCTGTTTGTACTTGATAGAAAATCACTTGATCTCCAGCTTTAGCTTTTTTAAATGCTCTATATCCTTGTGTAGGATTAAAATGTGCGCCAGATTCAAATAACGCTGTCTGTCCCACTAATGGTTCATTATGATTCCATCTATTGTAACCACAATTAAGCCAAAAATAGTTAATTTCCTCAGTCATTATAATGCTCCTTATCTTAAAATTAATTTATGTTCTATTTTCATATCATTCACTTTAAACAACCATGGGTTTCATCAGTAATCACTTTAATGTGATCATCATTATTATTAAATATTTTCATTTATTTTATCATAATATCATCCACTATTCTAAACAACACTTATCATTAAAAGTTGATTTTAAAAATTAAAAATGCAAGTATCATCGTTAGACACTTGCATATCATCATCTTTTATTTAGCAATGACACTCCCAAGTAACGGCATTATATTAATCATTATCCCACCAAGTTTAAGCATACCACTTATTTCCTTATCTCTTATTGTGATTGCAGCGCTAATTATTCCAAGAATCGCCACAAATCTTGGAATCATCATAGATGGATAATGTGGTAATTGTAAAAATATCCCTGCTCCGGAAATAATGCCACAAACTAGAGAAATATATATAAATTGCTTCACAAAGCCTCTCTCCTTATATCACCTATACTTAAATTGGTATATTTTTAATATATATTAAATGTAACTAATGATTAGTTTAAAATCTCCTTCGAAAACACTATCTAAATCTTCGGAAGTTAACACAAAGTTTGAACCTTTAGATATTTCATATATATCACCATCTACAATAAGTTTACCTTGTCCATCTAAAACAGAAACAAGACAAAATTCTCTAGGCTTCATATAATTTAGAGTTCCAGAAATATCCCACTTAACCATAGTAAAAAAATCACTAGATACAATATGTGTACAATTGTGATTTTCTATCACTTCATTTTGAGGAGTGATATTAGGTAGTTCATTTGAATAATTAATAACATCTAATGCCTTATCTATATTTAATTCACGTTCCTCGCTATTATCAGTTTTTCTATGATAATCATAAATTCTGTATGAAATATCTGATGATTGCATGACTTCATACGCCATAATGCCTGCACCTATAGAATGTATCGTTCCAGCTGGTATAAAGTAAAAATCACCTGGTTGCACTTGTATTGTTCTCAAATAATTTTCAAATGTACCTTGCTCCAATTGCTCTTCAAATTCATCACGAGATTTCGCATACGTACCTATAGTAATCTTTGCACCTTCATCAGCTTCAATGATGTACCAACATTCAGATTTTCCATATTGACCTTCTTCGTGTTCATATGCATAAGAATCGTCGGGATGTACATGAATAGACAATGGCGCAGCAGCATCTACAATTTTAGCCATTAATGGAAAATCTTTACTTGGAAAATCTCCAAATATTTCTCTATGATTGTTCCATACTTGATCCAATGTTTGACCAGCAAATATACCATTTTCAATCACACTTTTTCCGTGTGGATGTGCTGAAATTCCCCAACATTCACCTATGTGATTATTAGGTAGTTGATACCCAAATTGACGAAGATTATCACTGCCCCATACTTTATCCAGAAAAATGGGTTTTAAAAATAACGGCATGTTCACACCTCCATTATTAAAAGCTTAAACTTAAATCATTATCTATGCTTGAATATCACACAATGTTAAATAATAAAACTACTTTTGATACAACATAGCCCTTCTTTTAAGATATGTATTTGAAGCTAACTATCTTTCTCACTCGTATTGAGTGTAGCATATATGATTATTTCACAAACTACTATATGAATATACTATCATTTTATAAACTTTCTATCCTGTGTCCATTTGACGTAGGATTCTTACATATTATATCAACTGCCTAATAAATTGAATAGCATCATTTTTACTAATCTAATAAAGCGTTTTATTGATTACTATACCATTATTTTCTGAAAATGATCCTTTAAAATAACAATGCTTTAAATTGGATTCAATAGAATCAAGCATTACACTCTTTTCAAGTTCATTTAAAAGTAGAAAATTTAGTATAATTATACTCATTAAAATATTTAACTTTGAATATAAAAAGGGAACAAGATAAGACTTTTGATTTCCTTATCTTGCCCCCTCAAATACTGATTAGAAATTGAAGTATTTAAAAACAAATTACAACAATTCTAACGATAATAGGAACGAACTTTGTATCAAGTTGTATTATAAAAGACAAATAATTTTTAATACGTACTTAATTTTAAATTTTAAGATTCATAGTTTTTCAATGCATCTTTAACACCATGATTGCCACTTAAAATTTGGAATTCTTGATTATTAAAACCATCAGAAGTTACTACTTCTTTTAAAACTGTAGCAACATCTTCACGTGGAATTGATCCTGCTTTGTCGAAATATAAATCAGCTTCTATTTTTCCAGTTCCAGCATCATCTGTAAGTGAACCTGGATGTACAATTGTATAATTAAGATCTGATGTTCTTAAGTAATCATCAGCATAATGCTTTGCAATTGTATACGGTTTTAAATCTCCACTCGCATCGAATGCTTCACGTCTAGAATCGTATGTTGATACCATAACATAATGTTTGATACCCGCTTCTTTACTAGCTTTAATTGTTTTTACAGCACCATCTAAATCAACAATGATTGTTTTATCCGCTCCAGTGCTTCCACCAGATCCAACTGAAAAGATAACTTTATCATAATCTGTAAAGATATTTTTTAAATCATTAATACTATTTTTTTCTACATCTATTAATGTAGCTTTAATCCCTTTATTTTCTAATTCTTTAACTTGATCTTCCTTACGTACACCAGCTGTAAAATCAACGTGTTCTTCATTTAATTGACTTACTAGTTTAGAACCTACGCCTCCATTTGCTCCAATAACTAAAATACTCATTTCAAACGTCCTCCTTCAAAAAATCGTACTTAGTATTTACCACTTCAAGAGAATATTAAACGTTAGTGTATTATTGACATATTTCAATCTTCTCATTATATTAATATATGAACAAATATTCATATGTTGGAGTGTGAATTTTCAATGAGTGGATATCATATTAACGTTGAAAGCAATCAGGATACATTGATTAAAGTCACTCATATTTTCAAAGCTTTAAGTGATTTTAATCGTGTGAGAATAATGGAGTTTCTTGAAAACGGTGAAGCAAGTGTTGGACATATTTCACATTCTTTAAATATGACTCAATCAAATGTATCACATCAATTGAAACTACTTAAAAGCACTCATCTTGTTAAATCTAAAAGACAAGGGCAATCAATGATTTATTCTATAGATGATATACACGTTTCAACTTTACTTAAACAAGCCATTCACCACGCCAAACATCCTAGTGAAGGTGGAATTTCTAATGACAAATCATAATCATCAACATCATCATTCTCATGCACACGGACACGTTCATACAGATAATAAAAAGGTACTCATGTTTTCTTTCATTATCATTAGTCTCTTCATGCTTGTAGAAATTATAGGTGGGTTTTTAGCAAATAGTCTAGCATTATTGTCTGATGGTTTTCACATGCTAAGTGACGCTATATCCTTAGGAGTAGCTCTTATAGCTTTTATATATGCTGAAAAGCATGCTACAAAAAGTAAAACATATGGTTACAAGCGTTTTGAGATTTTAGCAGCACTTTTCAATGGAGTTACCCTATTTATCATCAGTATTATTATAATAATCGAAGCGATACGAAGATTTTTAGAACCTCCTGAGGTTCAATCGAAGGAAATGTTCATCATTAGTGTGATTGGTCTTATGGTAAATATCATTGTAGCGATACTTATGTTTAAAGGAGGAGATACCTCTCACAACCTTAATATGAGAGGCGCATTTTTACATGTACTTGGAGACTTGTTCGGCTCTGTTGGCGCAATCGTTGCTTCTCTTTTAATTTGGGGCTTTAATTTTACAATAGCGGATCCTATAGCTAGTATTTTAGTTTCGTTAATTATTTTAAAAAGTGCTTACGGCATTTCTAAATCATCCCTTAACATATTGATGGAAGGAACGCCTAATGATATAGATTTAAATGCTGTAATTAAAGCAATTAGTAAAGATGAAAGAATTCAAAATGTACATGATTGTCATGTATGGACCATTTCAAATGATATGAATGCATTAAGTTGTCATGCAGTTGTACCAGAATATTTATCAGTTCAAACGTGTGAAACAATGTTAAAGTCAATCGAAAGTGACCTATTGCAATTAAATATTCAGCATATGACAATACAACTTGAAACACCAGAACACAAACACGATGAATCAACATTGTGCTCAGGTATACATGAACACTCTCATTAGTGAGTTTATTTCTATCGATACTTTTTAAATATAAATAAAGATGTAGATTGAAGGTTCTATTTCATTCAAAGACTCAACCTAAAAATCTTATCTTAATTTAAAAGAGAGTTTTTGTGAGTAGAACCCCATTTCAATCATTCTATATATTAAGAGCGTGGGACATCAGTTATGTTCCCACGCTCTAAAAATTTTCAATAGGTTTTATAAATTTCAGATGAATCTATCTCAATATTTACTTTTTCACATATAAACATCTTACTTTAAATGAAATTCTTAAATATAAATTCTCTAGCTGGTACTTGCTTTTCTTCAAATCCTGCTAAAAATTCTTCATTATTGTACGCTAATTTCACTCTCTCTACTGAAATTCCTTTTTCATTAACGGTAATAATACCATATACGGTGTTTGAACCATTGTTCAAACCTACTGATCCAGGATTAAAATATACTGTTGATTTATCATCAAACATATGCAACCTATGGTTATGTCCAAATAAAATTAAATCGGCTTCTTTGTCTTTAAATAATTCAGAAATAGCTTGTTCGTCATCTTTTGTAATAGGTGCAAAAGGTTGTTCATCAATAGGAGCTGACATTTTATCATTTTCAATTTCATAATGAATAAATAAAATCTTTTTCCCTTTTATGGTCATTTCAATATATCTAGGCAATTGATTAATTTCATCGTAATAGGACTCATCTAAATGTCCTTCTATCCATTGATGATGCTCATAAAATTTCCCTTTTAAATCTTCAGGATAAGGTGTTCCATTGACGAGTGACATAATAGCTTCATCATGATTACCTGCAATCATTTCCATATCATCCCGGTCAAATATAGTATCCAGTACTTTATTTGTCTCATGTCCAATCCCTATGTTATCACCTAGGTTATAAATTTTTTCGATATCATCTCTACTATCAATATCATCTAAAACAGTTTGAAGCGCATCAAAGTTTCCATGAATATCAGTGATAACAGCAAATTTCATGATATTATCTCCCTTCAATGTTATCTTATTAGCATATTCTAACATTTTGTGCTCTATTATGTTAGATATTAATTTAAAATTTATTAGAATTTTGATATTGTATTTATATGAAAAAAAAGGAGTGCTTAAAATTTGTTTAATTATTATAAATCCGGATTTCAAAAAGCAAAACCACATAATCTAAAGTTAATACTACTCTCATTAATAACTTTTGTCATTTGCTATATTACTTCTAATATTGCATTCTCATTAGTTATATTAAGAGCTCAAAGGTTACCAATGTTAGCTCAACTCGGTGAATCTACTACAAAACCTATAATATCTATTATTTTTATTTTACTCATTTTAGCTTTATTATTTATTTTTGTAGGTTACCCATTGATAACTGGTACAGTATATGCAATTCAAAAAGCTATTAATAAAGAGAAAGTTCTTTTTAGTGATTTATTTTTTGCTTTTAAAAAAGGCAAATATGCTAAATCAGTAATTTTAGCTTTAATAACTTTAGTTTTATTCATTGTAATCGTACTTATTCTAGTGCTATTAAATAAATTATATAGTTTAGCTCTTAGCCCAATATTAATCGGCTTACAACAATCAATAAGCGGCTACGACAATCCAATGGGAATTTTAATTACAATACAAATTGTGTTGTTACTCATAACAGGTTTCATCTCATCAATTTTCTATTGGTTTGTAATTATATTCATTATTAATTATACTACCGCTTATACAGAAGATTCATCTCGTAAAGTAATGAGTAATTTAAAAGAAGGATTTAAAGGTATTAAAAACGGTAAGAAAACTTGGTTTAAATTTTTCATTGGCGTATTACTTATTAGTTTACTTGCAAGTATTATTAACAAACCGCTATTATTCGGTGTACAATACTTAACAAGCAGTATGTCTCAAACGGTGGCTCAAACTATTATTATAATAGCTAGAATCGTATCTATAGTATTACGCCTATGTCTTTATTACATTTTGATTTTTGGAATTATTAATTATTTCGTTAGACGTGGTGACAAACCAGTCAAAAGCAAAAGACGTCATAAAAATAAAGATATTAACAAAGGTAATGTAAACGACAAAGTAGATACTAAATTAAATGCTTCCAACTCCAAAGATACAGAAGCAGATAAAATGAAAGATCAACAAACACATATACAACAAGACAAAACTGATAGTCAAGAAAATAACATATATGATTCCATCAAAGAAAAAGTAAATGAAAATAAAGAAAATGTTACAGAACAATCTAAAAATCTATTTGATAAGAAATAGTTGATTGTCCTTAGATTACTTTATTAATTTAAATTTAAAGTATTTTGCCCAACATGAAATTTTATTAGTCTTTCATGTTGGGCTTTTTATATTGTAATTGCATTTTTGTGAAAATCCTCTTTAAATATTTTATTAATGCTCATGCATATAATTTAAATAAGCATAATGAACCAGTTGATAAATATATAATTTAAATAGGCAAATGGACACTCTCATATTTAATCATGAAAGTGTCCATTTGCCTATGTTTACTGATATAAACTATCGTGATCGACCGTTTAACAACAAGATACTGACCTGAAAACTAGTTATCTAATAAATGACTTTTTAAGTAATGTGCTGCACCATCTTCTTCGTTCGTGTATTCGGTAATATCATCTGTAAGATTTTTAATTTCTTGTCTTGCATTTTTCATTGCAACAGTGTGATGGCCAAAATTAAACATAGCTCTATCATTATCACTATCACCAATAACTAAAGTTTCTTCTTGCTTAATACCATAGTGATCAATCATTTCCTTGATACCTGTACCCTTATCTGTATGATATGGCATCGTTTCAGCATTATAACGCGAAGAATTAGATACGGTAATACCTAAATTTGATTGGTTTTCAACAAGCTGGTTGCGAAAATCAGTTATTTTATCTAAGTTGGGACTAAATAAATATATTTTAGAAAAGTGTGCATCAGGTAAGGTATCTCGCCAATCTATTTTTCCTTTAATTGCCTCTCTTCGCGATGACCACTCACTTTGACTTACAGCGTCAGGTGGCTCTATAGTGGAAATCATTTCTTTCATCCAATCTTCATCTTCTTTAAGAGATATACGATTACTTTCAAAAGGAAAAACTTCATAATAAATATGTTGTTTTTTAGCCAATTCCACAATTTTCTGTACTCGTTCTAAAGTTAAACTATGTCTAAACAAATTATCTCCATGAATTTCACCTGAAGTTCCATTCGAACTGATAATACCATCTACAGTGAATCCATCAGGAACAAGCTGACTGATTTCTGAATAAGATCTCCCAGTAGCAAGGAAAACTTTATAATTTTGCTCTCTCAATTCATTAATCACTTGTTTAGTATATTCCGAGGCTTTATTATTTTCATGTAAAATCGTTCCATCCATATCTAAAAAAATTGCTTTTATATTTTTCATATTATCCTCCATTCAAGACTCTAACTTATACACTTAAATTGTGTCACTTATCATACTAAAGTGCAACGGCTTTGATTACACTTTGAACATACTATAACGTTGTCTTCTCTTATTTACAATGACATCCCTATCAAAAAAATTGTCATCCGATAAAGATCTCATAACATCTTAAATATTAACCTTGTTAAATATTTAAAAGTCTTTAAGTAAATCTTTTTCAAAAATAACAGCATTTCTTCTATTATATGTGTTACAAGTATGACAGAAAGTTGTGAATCATTTAAAATATGCTTACCAAATGTTTTAAATAGTTGTCTCTTTATATAAAATCCATTCCAGTTGTAGGTTTATCCAATACTAGTTAATTTAGGGTACTCATTAAAGTCATTTAACAACGGCATTAAACCGCTTCGTTAAAATTAATTGAAGGATAAATCTAAAATTAATTCAAAAATAAAGAGTAGCCATTTAGGCTACTCTAAATTATAAACATTTTACTCTACTGTAACCGATTTGGCTAAGTTACGAGGTTTGTCAACATCTAAATCTCGTTGTAACGCAGCATAATATGAGATTAATTGCATTGTCACTACAGATACTAAAGGAGTTAATAATTCATGTACTTGTGGAATCACGTATGTGTCTCCTTCTTTATTCAAACCTTCCATTGAAATCATACAAGGATATGCACCACGTGCTACTACTTCTTTCATATTTCCACGAATTGATAGATTAACGTTTTCTTGTGTAGCTAAACCTATAACAGGTGTGCCATCTTCAATCAAAGCGATTGTTCCGTGCTTTAATTCCCCACCTGCAAATCCTTCAGCTTGAATATAAGAAATTTCTTTTAATTTTAATGCACCTTCTAAACTAACATTATAATCAATTGTTCGTCCAATAAAGAATGCATTACGAGTAGTTTTTAAGAAATCCGTTGCAATTTGCTCCATCTTAGGTGCATCGTCAACAATTGTTTCAATAGCTGTAGTAACCTTAGCTAGTTCTCTTAATAAATCAACATCGGTTTCACGACCATGATTTTTAGCAACAATTTGAGATAAGATAGATAAAACAGCAATTTGCGCTGTATATGCTTTTGTAGATGCGACTGCAATCTCAGGTCCAGCATGTAAAAGTAATGTATGATCCGCTTCACGTGATAATGTTGAACCAGCAACATTAGTAATTGTTAATGATTTGTGACCTAACTTATTTGTTTCAACTAATACAGCACGACTATCAGCTGTTTCACCAGATTGTGAAATATAAATAAATAGTGGTTTTTCAGAAAGAAGTGGCATATTATATACAAATTCAGAAGCTACATGAACCTCAGTAGGTACACCTGCCCATTTTTCAATAAATTCTTTACCAACCAATCCAGCATGATAACTAGTACCAGCTGCAACGATGTAAATACGATCAGCATCTGCTACATCATTAATAATCTCTGAATCGATTTTTAAATTACCTTTTTCATCTTGATATTCTTGAATAATGCGACGCATCACTGCAGGCTGTTCATGAATTTCTTTTAACATGTAATGATCATATACGCCTTTTTCTGCATCAGCAGCATCTATTTCTGCCGTATACGTATCACGTTGTTGAATGTGCCCCTCAAGATCTTTAATTTCTACTGTGTCTCGCTTAACAATAACTATTTCATGGTCATGTATCTCTTTGTATTGGTTTGTAGTTTGTAACATTGCTAGAGCATCAGAAGCAATAACATTGAAACCTTCACCTACACCTACTAAAAGCGGAGACTTGTTTTTAGCCACATAAATAGTATCTTTATCATTATCATCTAATAATCCTAAAGCATATGACCCATGTAATAATTTAACTACTTTTGTAAATGCATCTTCTGTAGCTAATCCTTGTCTAGAAAAATAATCTACTAATTGTACAATAACTTCCGTATCAGTTTCTGATGAAAAAGTGACATCAGATAAATATTCAGCTTTTAATTCTTCATAATTTTCAATTACACCATTATGAACTAATGTAAAACGTCCAGATGTTGACTGGTGTGGATGTGAATTTTCATAATTTGGAACACCATGTGTCGCCCAACGTGTATGACCAATTCCTAACGTACCATCCTCATCACTATTATCTGCAACTTTACGTAATTCAGCAATTCTTCCTTTTTCTTTAAAAAGTTTTGTACCATCATCATTAACTACAGCAATACCTGCTGAGTCATAACCACGATATTCTAATTTTTCTAACCCTTTTAATAGTAATTCTTTGGCATTATCGTAGCCAATATAACCAACAATTCCACACATATAATATCCTCCAACAAATGGGATAACACGGCTATTATGATTAATTATCACTGCTTAAATTTGATAATCCCCTATCATAATCATTATCAACGAATACATCATGAAATAAGCGTGCTATTATATGAATTTTATACACGCTATCCGTAGTTTCCCAAAATAATTTATTTAGTTTGGCGATCTTATTAACTTTGTCCACTAAGTCACCTTAATGATTTACTTAATAAGCTAACGAATGTGCCACATCCGGGATAGCATCCGCCGATCTGATTCGATCACTATCCTCCTCGTCTACAAAATCCAAATCGTTATCTATAAAAGTTCTACTATTTTAACTTTTAATACTTGATAACTATTTAGGTATTTTGCACAGGCGCTTTAATTATTAATAACCTAGACTCTCCTCCTTTCCATTAATATTCATTGTACACTGTCAACGAATTAATTTGCAAACGATTTAACAGTATTTTTCACAAATAGTAATAGTTCTGAATAGATACATCGATGAATTATTCTCAAAATAAAAAAATATATTTTTCAAATCTTTTTAAAAGATAAAATTCTGTTAAAAAAAACAGATTTATGTCTGTAACATCATAAATCTGTTTTATATATGAATTTAAACATGAAAGTATTATTTATCTAAGCCCATTTTGTCTTCAACAACGTCAGCGATACTTTGAGCATATCTTTCAGCATCCGCGTCAGTTGCAGCCTCAACCATTACACGTACTAAAGGTTCAGTTCCAGAAGGACGAACAAGAATTCTTCCTTCACCATTCATCTCTGTTTCAACTTTCGTCATTATCTCTTGAACATGAATATTCTCTTCAACACGATATTTGTCAGTCACTCTCACATTAATTAAAGATTGTGGGTACTTTTTCATTTGAGAAGCTAACTCGCTTAGAGTTTTACCACTCATTTTAATAACGGAAGCCAACTGAACACCCGTTAATAATCCATCACCAGTAGTATTGTAATCCATTAATACGATATGACCGGATTGTTCACCACCAAGATTATAATTTCCTCTTCTCATTTCCTCGACAACATAGCGATCTCCAACTTTAGTTTTGTTTGACTGAATACCTTCTTTTTCTAGAGCTTTGTAGAAACCAAGGTTACTCATTACTGTCGAAACTATCATATTTCCATTGAGTTCTTGGTTTTTATACATCTCTTGACCAATAATGAACATAATTTGATCTCCATCTACAATTTGTCCATTTTCATCTACCGCAATAATTCGATCGCCATCTCCATCAAAAGCTAAACCAAAGTCACTTTCAGTTTCTAACACAGCTTCAGCTAATTTTTCTGGATGAGTAGAGCCACATTGTTCATTAATGTTATAACCATCTGGATTACATCCAATTGTCTCAGTATCCGCTTCTAAATCGCCAAACAAGAATGGGGCTAAAGAAGAAGTTGACCCGTTTGCACCATCTAATACAATTTTAAGACCCTCAAAATTAACATCAACAGTTGATTTAAGATAACTTAGATACTTTTGTGCACCTTCAAAATAATCTGAATAATGTACAATATCCTCTCCTACTGGTCGTGGTAAATCAGGATTGGTTTGATCTAATAATTGCTCAATTTCATTTTCTTGATCATCTGACAATTTAAAGCCATCTGAACCAAAAAATTTAATTCCATTATCAGCAACCGGATTATGTGACGCAGAAATCATAACACCTAATGCTGCTTCCATTTCTTTAGTCAAATAAGCCACACCCGGTGTTGAAATAACACCTAAGCGCATCACTTCTGCGCCAATTGAAATTAAACCAGCAATTAATGCAGATTCTAGCATTTCTCCTGAAACTCTTGTATCTCTTCCTACTAAAACTCGAGGATGCTTTTCACCCTTATTATGTGCGAGAACATATCCTCCGTATCTACCTAGTTTAAAAGCCAATTCAGGTGTGAGTTCTTGGTTAGCGACACCACGAACACCATCAGTACCAAAATATTTTCCCATTTTTAAACGCTCCTTTTGTATCTATCAATTTTTAACATTTATATACGCTTTTGTTTCCTTTGGATTCACTTTAGTCACATCTTTAGGTAAGTTAAATGATACTGTTTTTTCTGTAGATTCTGAAATTCCATCAATATCTACTTCAGCAGTAATTTCATTAATATTTTGTAATTCATCTCTATTACCAAAGATTTCTACTTCTTTATCTTCCAGTTTAACACTATCTAATTCTTTATTTTCATTAAGCTTACCCGTTGTTTTTGTACGTACCTTAACCATTTTACTGAATGGTTCAACTGTTACTTTTAAATTAACTTCATTTGGATTAATTGATACATTTAATTTATTCAATTGTTTATCAAATGCACTAACATCTGCAACATCATTGGTGTCTTTGTTCACTTTACTAGAATTTTTAAAGGTTGCTTTTAAATAAGCTATATTTTTTAATTGTTGCTCTCCACCAGTCACTTTTACAGTTTCTGGTGAAATACTTTGTTTACTTATTTTATATTTTGGATCTAAACTGTTACTACTAATGTCTGGTTGCACATGCATAACTCGTGTTATTTTATTTTCAAGGTTAATGTGTGCAACTTCAGGTTTAATTTGATAGTTGATACCACTATCTATGCCTCTAACTTGATATTTTTTTTGATATTTCCCTGCTTTTTTTCCAGAAAGATCAACAACTACTTTCAAATCTTCAGGGTTTTCAATTTTGATTAATTTTGATTGTGGTCCTGTTAAATTAACATCGACGTTTTCAGGAATTTTAGTTACATGTAGGTCTTTACTATTATAGATAACATCAACGGGCACATCTTGAATAGTTTTGGATGATTTTTGAGATAAATCATCTGTATTAAAAATATTTCCGAACACATTATTTACTGATAAAAAGAAAAAAACTGCTAATATGAGAGCGACAAATCTTAATCCCCATTTACTTTCAAGCATTTATGAATTCACACCTTTCTTTTGAAAGTGTGCACCAAACCAATGTTCAGCAAGCAATTCTTCAAAAACATCTTTTGAAATATCTCTTCTTAATTTTCCATCAAAAGTGACTGATATATCACCAGTTTCTTCTGATACAACAACAGTAAAAGCATCAGAAACTTCTGAAATTCCAACTGCCGCTCTATGTCTAGTTCCTAAACTTTTTGATATTTTAACACTATCTGATAATGGTAAATAACTTGCAGCAACGGCAATCTTACTTCCTTGAATTATCATTGCACCATCGTGTAATGGCGTATTAGGGATAAATACATTAGTTAGTAGCTCTTGAGATATGTCTGAATTCATCGGTATTCCAGTTTCTATATAATCCTGCAAACCTGTCTCTTTTTCAAAAACAATAAGCGCACCAATGCGTCGCTTAGCCATATATTGAACAGCTTTAGACACAGATTGAATCAACTTTTCTTCATCGCGACTATAAGTATTCGTATATCGTTTTAAAAAACTTCCTCTACCTAATTGTTCTAAGGCTCTTCTTATTTCAGGTTGAAATATCACAATGAGTGCTAAAACACCCCATTGAATTACAATATCAAACAATTTAGATGTTGCTGTTAAGTTAAGAATTTTACTGATTTGCTGGCCGATAACAATGACAACTATTCCCTTTAATAATTGAATTGCTTTAGTACCTTTAAAAACTGTAATGAGAAGATACAACACATACCAAACAATCAGTAAATCGAGTAAACTAGTAATAATTTTTATAGTACTCAGATTTTGAAAAAAATTGGAAAAATCCATAACATCTCCTCCGGGTAATACTTTTCCATATTGATTATTATACCAATCATTATTGACACTGTCATACGACAAAATAACATTTTAGAAAAATTCTTAAATAAGAAATAAAAGTAAAAAATACCAACAAATAAAAAAAAGACACCTTCGATTGAAGATGTCTAGAAAGTGAGCCATAGAGGATTCGAACCTCTGACCCTCTGATTAAAAGTCAGATGCTCTACCAACTGAGCTAATGGCTCTAATGGCTGGGCTAGCTGGATTCGAACCAGCGCATGACGGAGTCAAAGTCCGTTGCCTTACCGCTTGGCTATAGCCCAAGAATGGTGGAGGGGGGCAGATTCGAACTGCCGAACCCGAAGGAGCGGATTTACAGTCCGCCGCGTTTAGCCACTTCGCTACCCCTCCGCAGTATTTAATTAAATGGTGGAGAATGACGGGTTCGAACCGCCGACCCTCTGCTTGTAAGGCAGATGCTCTCCCAGCTGAGCTAATTCTCCATAAAATGACTCCTACGGGACTCGAACCCGTGTTACCGCCGTGAAAGGGCGGTGTCTTAACCGCTTGACCAAGGAGCCATGGCTCCGCAGGTAGGATTCGAACCTACGACCGATCGGTTAACAGCCGATAGCTCTACCACTGAGCTACTGCGGAATAGTAATATTTTGCCTGGCAACGTCCTACTCTAGCGGAACGTCAGTCCGACTACCATCGGCGCTAAGGAGCTTAACTTCTGTGTTCGGCATGGGAACAGGTGTGACCTCCTTGCCATTGTCACCAGACAAATGAATGATTATACATTCAAAACTAGATAGTAAGTAAGATTTTGCGTCGCAAAACGTTTTTTAAAAATTGATTAAGTCTTCGATCGATTAGTATTCGTCAGCTCCACGTGTCACCACGCTTCCACCTCGAACCTATTAACCTCGTCATCTTCGAGGGATCTTATAACCGAAGTTGGGAAATCTCATCTTGAGGGGGGCTTCATGCTTAGATGCTTTCAGCACTTATCCCGTCCATACATAGCTACCCAGCTATGCCGTTGGCACGACAACTGGTACACCAGAGGTATGTCCATCCCGGTCCTCTCGTACTAAGGACAGCTCCTCTCAAATTTCCTACGCCCACGACGGATAGGGACCGAACTGTCTCACGACGTTCTGAACCCAGCTCGCGTACCGCTTTAATGGGCGAACAGCCCAACCCTTGGGACCGACTACAGCCCCAGGATGCGATGAGCCGACATCGAGGTGCCAAACCTCCCCGTCGATGTGAACTCTTGGGGGAGATAAGCCTGTTATCCCCGGGGTAGCTTTTATCCGTTGAGCGATGGCCCTTCCATGCGGAACCACCGGATCACTAAGTCCGTCTTTCGACCCTGCTCGACTTGTAGGTCTCGCAGTCAAGCTCCCTTATGCCTTTACACTCTATGAATGATTTCCAACCATTCTGAGGGAACCTTTGAGCGCCTCCGTTACCTTTTAGGAGGCGACCGCCCCAGTCAAACTGCCCGCCTGACACTGTCTCCCACCACGATAAGTGGTGCGGGTTAGAAAGCCAACACAGCTAGGGTAGTATCCCACCAACGCCTCCACGTAAGCTAGCGCTCACGTTTCAAAGGCTCCTACCTATCCTGTACAAGCTGTGCCGAATTTCAATATCAGGCTACAGTAAAGCTCCACGGGGTCTTTCCGTCCTGTCGCGGGTAACCTGCATCTTCACAGGTACTATGATTTCACCGAGTCTCTCGTTGAGACAGTGCCCAAATCGTTACGCCTTTCGTGCGGGTCGGAACTTACCCGACAAGGAATTTCGCTACCTTAGGACCGTTATAGTTACGGCCGCCGTTTACTGGGGCTTCGATTCGTAGCTTCGCAGAAGCTAACCACTCCTCTTAACCTTCCAGCACCGGGCAGGCGTCAGCCCCTATACATCACCTTACGGTTTAGCAGAGACCTGTGTTTTTGATAAACAGTCGCTTGGGCCTATTCACTGCGGCTCTTCTGGGCGTGAACCCTAAAGAGCACCCCTTCTCCCGAAGTTACGGGGTCATTTTGCCGAGTTCCTTAACGAGAGTTCGCTCGCTCACCTTAGAATTCTCATCTTGACTACCTGTGTCGGTTTGCGGTACGGGCACCTGTTATCTATCTAGAGGCTTTTCTCGGCAGTGTGAAATCAACGACTCGAGGAAACAATTTCCTCTCCCCATCACAGCTCAGCCTTATGAGTGCCGGATTTGCCTAACACTCAGCCTTACTGCTTGGACGTGCACTCCAACAGCACGCTTCGCCTATCCTACTGCGTCCCCCCATCGATTAAAACGATACTAGGTGGTACAGGAATATCAACCTGTTATCCATCGCCTACGCCTGTCGGCCTCAGCTTAGGACCCGACTAACCCAGAGCGGACGAGCCTTCCTCTGGAAACCTTAGTCAATCGGTGGACGGGATTCTCACCCGTCTTTCGCTACTCACACCGGCATTCTCACTTCTAAGCGCTCCACATGTCCTTGCGATCATGCTTCGACGCCCTTAGAACGCTCTCCTACCATTGTCCAAAGGACAATCCACAGCTTCGGTAATATGTTTAGCCCCGGTACATTTTCGGCGCAGTGTCACTCGACTAGTGAGCTATTACGCACTCTTTAAATGATGGCTGCTTCTAAGCCAACATCCTAGTTGTCTGGGCAACGCCACATCCTTTTCCACTTAACATATATTTTGGGACCTTAGCTGGTGGTCTGGGCTGTTTCCCTTTCGAACACGGACCTTATCACCCATGTTCTGACTCCCAAGTTAAATTAATTGGCATTCGGAGTTTGTCTGAATTCGGTAACCCGAGAGGGGCCCCTCGTCCAAACAGTGCTCTACCTCCAATAATCATCACTTGAGGCTAGCCCTAAAGCTATTTCGGAGAGAACCAGCTATCTCCAAGTTCGATTGGAATTTCTCCGCTACCCTCAGTTCATCCGCTCACTTTTCAACGTAAGTCGGTTCGGTCCTCCATTCAGTGTTACCTGAACTTCAACCTGACCAAGGGTAGATCACCTGGTTTCGGGTCTACGACCAAATACTCAACGCCCTATTCAGACTCGCTTTCGCTGCGGCTCCACATTTGCTGCTTAACCTTGCATCAGATCGTAACTCGCCGGTTCATTCTACAAAAGGCACGCCATCACCCATTAACGGGCTCTGACTACTTGTAAGCACACGGTTTCAAGTTCTCTTTCACTCCCCTTCCGGGGTACTTTTCACCTTTCCCTCACGGTACTGGTTCACTATCGGTCACTAGAGAGTATTTAGCCTTAGGAGATGGTCCTCCCAGATTCCGACGGAATTTCACGTGCTCCGTCGTACTCAGGATCCACTCAAGAGAGAATATGTTTTCGACTACAGGATTATTACCTTCTTTGATTCATCTTTCCAGATGATTCGTCTAACATGTTCTTTTGTAACTCCGTATAGAGTGTCCTACAACCCCAACAAGCAAGCTTGTTGGTTTGGGCTCTTCCCGTTTCGCTCGCCGCTACTCAGGGAATCGATTTTTCTTTCTCTTCCTCCGGGTACTAAGATGTTTCAGTTCTCCGGGTCTGCCTTCTGACATGCTATAAATTCACATGTCGATAACATGACATAACTCATGCTGGGTTCCCCCATTCGGAAATCTCTGGATCAACGCTTACTTACAGCTACCCAAAGCATATCGTCGTTAGTAACGTCCTTCATCGGCTTCTAGTGCCAAGGCATCCACCGTGCGCCCTTAATAACTTAATCTATGTTTCCACCATATTTTGAATTGTTATTCAAAATAAATAGCTAAAACTAGTTATTAATCTTGTGAGTGTTCTTTCGAACACTAGCGATTATTTATGAATTCAAGCTTATTTAAAACTCTATTCACTCGGTTTTGCTTGGTAAAATCTTACTTACTTATCTAGTTTTCAATGTACAAAGAATGTTAATAAACATTCAAAACTGAATACAATATGTCACGTTATCCCTCATCTTCGTAGAAGATGTTCCGAATATATCCTTAGAAAGGAGGTGATCCAGCCGCACCTTCCGATACGGCTACCTTGTTACGACTTCACCCCAATCATTTGTCCCACCTTCGACGGCTAGCTCCAAATGGTTACTCCACCGGCTTCGGGTGTTACAAACTCTCGTGGTGTGACGGGCGGTGTGTACAAGACCCGGGAACGTATTCACCGTAGCATGCTGATCTACGATTACTAGCGATTCCAGCTTCATATAGTCGAGTTGCAGACTACAATCCGAACTGAGAACAACTTTATGGGATTTGCTTGACCTCGCGGTTTCGCTGCCCTTTGTATTGTCCATTGTAGCACGTGTGTAGCCCAAATCATAAGGGGCATGATGATTTGACGTCATCCCCACCTTCCTCCGGTTTGTCACCGGCAGTCAACTTAGAGTGCCCAACTTAATGATGGCAACTAAGCTTAAGGGTTGCGCTCGTTGCGGGACTTAACCCAACATCTCACGACACGAGCTGACGACAACCATGCACCACCTGTCACTCTGTCCCCCGAAGGGGAAAACTCTATCTCTAGAGGGGTCAGAGGATGTCAAGATTTGGTAAGGTTCTTCGCGTTGCTTCGAATTAAACCACATGCTCCACCGCTTGTGCGGGTCCCCGTCAATTCCTTTGAGTTTCAACCTTGCGGTCGTACTCCCCAGGCGGAGTGCTTAATGCGTTAGCTGCAGCACTAAGGGGCGGAAACCCCCTAACACTTAGCACTCATCGTTTACGGCGTGGACTACCAGGGTATCTAATCCTGTTTGATCCCCACGCTTTCGCACATCAGCGTCAGTTACAGACCAGAAAGTCGCCTTCGCCACTGGTGTTCCTCCATATCTCTGCGCATTTCACCGCTACACATGGAATTCCACTTTCCTCTTCTGCACTCAAGTTTTCCAGTTTCCAATGACCCTCCACGGTTGAGCCGTGGGCTTTCACATCAGACTTAAAAAACCGCCTACGCGCGCTTTACGCCCAATAATTCCGGATAACGCTTGCCACCTACGTATTACCGCGGCTGCTGGCACGTAGTTAGCCGTGGCTTTCTGATTAGGTACCGTCAAGACGTGCATAGTTACTTACACATTTGTTCTTCCCTAATAACAGAGTTTTACGATCCGAAGACCTTCATCACTCACGCGGCGTTGCTCCGTCAGGCTTTCGCCCATTGCGGAAGATTCCCTACTGCTGCCTCCCGTAGGAGTCTGGACCGTGTCTCAGTTCCAGTGTGGCCGATCACCCTCTCAGGTCGGCTACGCATCGTCGCCTTGGTAAGCCGTTACCTTACCAACTAGCTAATGCGGCGCGGATCCATCTATAAGTGACAGCAAAACCGTCTTTCACTATTGAACCATGCGGTTCAATATATTATCCGGTATTAGCTCCGGTTTCCCGAAGTTATCCCAGTCTTATAGGTAGGTTATCCACGTGTTACTCACCCGTCCGCCGCTAACGTCAGAGGAGCAAGCTCCTCGTCTGTTCGCTCGACTTGCATGTATTAGGCACGCCGCCAGCGTTCATCCTGAGCCAGGATCAAACTCTCCATAAAAAATTATGATGTTTGATTAGCTCATAAATACTAAATAGTTTGTAACGTTTCGTTACTGTTTATTGGAATTAACGTTGACATATTGTCATTCAGTTTTCAATGTTCATTTAGTAAAATCAATCTTTTTTATTGTACTATATTGTTTTAAGAAAAGTCAATAACTAATTGATATTACTTAATTAATTTTAAAAGCTTTTCGTTAACTTTGCAAGGGTTATTTTTACACCAACTCAACAAAATTATCAATCGCTTTACATCCGCTTTTCAGCGACTTTTATATAATATCAATTTTATGTTTTGAAGTCAACAATTAAATTGAATTATTTTTTATTCGTATGAGTTCTTTTATTCACTCACAAGAAAACATTCTAACACATTTCTTAAAATTTGCAATAGAAAAATCGTATGAAAATATTTTTCACACGATTTAAACGCCAATTTAGATATTCTCGATTTTATTGTTTTTGGGTGCTTGCTATAACTTTTCTTGCGATTAAAGTATACAATTCTCCTAGACGATCATCCGATTGATATATCGAAGGCGAAAAGTCATTGGGATTCCATGTAGGTTGTTCTAAAGGAAGTTCAGCAAATAATTGCGTCTCAAGTTCATCAGAAAGCTTTTTGCCTCCTCCTTTTCCGAAAACATACTCTTTTTTACCTGTTTCTTTACTTTCAAAATAGCTCATATTTTCTATAACACCAAGAATTGTATGTTCTGTATGTTTAGCCATTGCACCTGCTCGTGCCGCTACAAACGCCGCGGTTGGATGCGGTGTAGTTACTATAATTTCCTTACTTGATGGTAACATTGAATGTACATCTAAAGCTACATCTCCTGTGCCAGGTGGTAAATCAAGAAGTAAGTAATCAAGTTCTCCCCACTGTACTTCTGTAAAGAAATTCGTAAGCATCTTACCAAGCATTGGACCTCTCCAAATAACCGGTGCATTTTCTTCAACAAAAAATGCCATTGAAATAACTTTTACTCCATGTCTCTCTACAGGTATAATCTCCTTACCATCTATACCTGGTCTTTCATCTATTCCCATCATATCAGGCACACTAAAACCGTATATATCAGCGTCTACTAATCCTACTTTCTTACCTTCTCTTGCTAATGCTACGGCTAGATTGACAGCAACTGTCGATTTACCAACCCCACCTTTACCTGAAGCTATAGAAATGAATTCAACTGGATTATTTTGTGATAATAGTTCTTCAATGGTTTTGGGCTTTTCACTACCTTTTCCTATATATCTTTCGACTACTTCGCTAGGAAGTTCTTCAAAACGAATTCCCACAGTATTTGCACCATTTTCTTTTAAGGCTTTGACTATAGCCATTTGAAGATCTAATTGTGGCTGTCCCCCTAATTGCGCCATTGCCACTTTAACACTCACATGGTTAATATTATCCTTAATAGAGACATCAACAATACCTTCAGATTCTCTCAATGGCACATCAATAATCGGATCCTTTAATGCCCCTACAATTTCTTTAACTTGATTTACCGTTAACAAAGTAAATCCCCCTTATTGATTTTTAATTTATCTACATAGCAACTATAGTTGCCTGTTTATATATATATCATTTATATTTTTTAGTATAAGACTTTTCCTAATATAAAAAAAGAAGTTAGCCCATTTTTAAAATAGACTAACCTCTAATTATTATACTTTCCTACTATTGTGAGTTAAATGATTAGGCTCCTTTATAAATAACGCTAGAACAAAAGCAATAATCACAAAAACAGTGACTAAGGCGAACGATACATCAACTCCCACAGCAACACTTTGTCGCTGGATCATTTCTTTACTAGCGTGTTCACTTGATGATACAACCCATTGAGCACCTATACTCATAAAAGTGACCATTAGAGCAGTTCCTAGAGATCCCGCCATAACACGACCAAAGTTCATAATTGCCGTTCCGTGGGAAATGTCTTCAGTTTTCAATGCATTTATCCCGGTCGTATTGATAGGCATCATTAGTAAAGACACTGCAAACATACGAATCGCATAGATTACTATCAAATACGTATAGGATGTATCTACTTTAAGAAAGCATAATAGAAATGTACAAGAAATCAATAAGATAAACCCAGTAAATATTAACGGTCTAGGCCCATATTTATCGTAAAACTTTCCTGTAAACACAGACATAATACCATTGATAATCGCGCCAGGCATAATTACTAATCCTGATAGCAACGCAGATAATCCTAAAGCATTTTGAACATACAATGGAATAAGTAAAGCAGGTCCTACCATAGATAACATAATGATCATAGAAGTAATTGTAGAAAAACAAAATATTTTGTTATTAAATATTTTCAAATTTAATAATGGATTAGAAATTGTAATTTGTCGTTTAACAAAAATGCCAATGATGATTAAACTTATTAAAACTGAACAAAGAACAATTGGGTTAGAAAAACCTAGGTTACCAGCACTACTGAAAGCATAAAGCATTAAGCCAAAACCTAATGTAGAGTATATAACGGATCTTTTATCCAGTTTTGTTTCTTTCGTCGTGTTATAACTTGAAATCGATACAAAACCAAATATAAATGTAACTAATGCTATACCGACAATAACAATAAATGGCACTCTCCAACTTGCATTGTCAATGATTAAACCAGTAAATGTAGGTCCAATTGCAGGTGCAAATTGTATAACTAATCCTGCAAGTCCCATTGCAAATCCACGGTGTTCTTTGGAGAACAATGTAAACAATGTAAATTGCATTAATGGCATGAGTATACCTGCACCGACAGCTTGAATTACCCGTGCAATCATGAGCACGCCAAAATTAGGTGCAATAGCAGCAACGATAGACCCTATCAGAAATGATCCCATTGCACCTAAATATAGCGGTCTTGTTTTTACTTTATCCATTAAATAAGCGGTGAGTGGAATCATGACACCATTCACTAACATGAAACCTGTAATCAGCCACTGCGATGTATTCTCATTAATATTTAACTCACGCATAATGTGTGGCAAGGCTGTATTAAGTAATGTTTGATTTAAAATGGCCACGAAAGCGCTAATTAACATTACAGATACAATTAAATTTCGCTTAGTCTTAGACAATTCATAACTGGCCATAAACATATACTCCTTTTTATTCAAATGATAATTCCATATTCAACCAAATTTTAATTACAGATACAAACTTAATGCTCAGAATAATATAGAGATTTCTTATTATTTTGGATGCCATTATAGTGTAATTATTTAAACTTTGAACTGCTTGGTAAAGCATGACACAACTGCAATTTTTATTAGCATTATCAATCATTACCATTAAATAATTAAATTATTTTCTATCGTTAAGTTCAATTATTCCATATTAAATTCTCTTTTTTACAGAAGCCTTACTTTTTATTATTCAAATTTTTACTTTCAGGATAAAAAACTTCTTTACATACAAATAAAAATCCTATAATAATCATAATTACCCAAAAATGTATATTAACATGTACATAGTGTATGTGAACTATAAAATAAAACATAATTGTAGTAACAATATAGGAGATGAGATGAAAGTTAATACCTTGAAAGTATGGATTTTTTGGAAGATTCTTTTTAAAATAATCCATTAAATGCTCAATTGAAAATAAAGTAAAATAGCCTAAAACGATATAACTACCGTAGTATATTAAATTATCATAAAAGCCTTTATTGTAACTAAAATCGCCTAAGTGTAAATAAATAAGGATGCGACTCAAACCGTACAAACCAAAGCCTAAAAATGTTAAAAAAATTGCTCCGGAAATAACAAATATAGTGAGAACAATAAGTGTTACTAATAAATGATATGATTTATTTTTTAAAAATTTCATCACTTTTGTCCTCCCCTACACTTCGTATACATATATATTATCATGTAAATAAGAGCATATAAAATTTTAAGTTATACAACATTTCTGCTTCTCATCTCAACTTATTTCATTTTATTTTCACAAAAAAGCAAGTAGATATGGTATATGCATTTCTACTTGCTCATAATTAAAAAATCATTCTGCATTTTTTCTAAGATTGAATAGTATTGCTTTTATATAATGTCATCCACATTACAATTAAACATACTGCAATTATTAAGACTAATCCTAATACATTGTGTAAATTAGAACCAAATAAACCAACATTTAGTGCATACATATAGCCCATAATCGTAGATCCGACTGACGAACCTAAATTTTTTGTCAATGCATAAAATGACATCATCTTTTTCATATTTTTTGGAGAAGTTTCCTCTTGGACAATAACACTATCTTTTGTATAAATATAACCAAAACTTAAACCTGCAAAAACAACCGCAAAAGCAATAAGCAATGGGAGTTTTAAGCCAAACATTATCATCAGACTACTAACTAATAAAACAAAAAATGAGCAAATATATAATGTTTTTCTAGTAAAATGCGCTTCTATTTTAGCTAAATTGAAATTAAGCGTAATCCAAGCAACAGACAACGGGAATATTACAAATCCACTTTGTAAAGGTGATAAACTAAGTTTTTCTTGTAAATATACTGGTATATATAAATTATATCCCATCAGTGTTATCGCAATAAGTAAATCCGTTATAAAAACTAGAACTATTGATATGTTAAATTCTTTTGTTGGAAGAAATGGTTGTTCGATACTATTTTCTATTTTAAATAGTAGCCATAAAACAGCTAAAGCTAAAATAATTGAGAATATGTTAAAAATAATATGATGTTGGTTGAGTAAACCAAACATTAATAAAGCTATAAAGATATAAAAGATAATCAATCCTTTTATATCAAAACGACTCTGTTGTACTTGTGTCTCATCAGGAAAATGAAAAGTCATAAGTACAAGTATTATTGCCACTATAGCAATAGGAATATTGATATAGAATAGCCAATGCCATGAAGCAAACTCTAAAATCGCACCACCTAATAATGGGCCAATAATACTCGAAATTCCCCAAACACTTCCAACTATACCCATAATTTTATATCTCAAAGGAATTTCAAAAGCCAACTTAGGAACTATTTGTGAGAGTGACATCATAACTCCTGCTCCAAAACCTTGTACTGTTCGAGAGATAATTAAAAAAGTAAACGTCTGACTTAATCCCGACATTAAACTACCTAAGGCAAACAATAATACCCCTACAACAGCAATGTAAATAATTTTAAATCTAGACATAAGTTCACCAACGATAGGGTTAGCTATGACTAAAGCAATAAAATATACGGTAAATACTAATGAAACTAGATTACCGGCATTCAAACTATTTTTTATTGTTGGTAATGCTAATGAAATAATAGATGTTTCTATAGCTGCCATAAACATTATTAGTATGAGTGCCATTACAGTAATGATAGACTTAAGATTCATAAAAAAACTCCCTTTTTATTGGATTTAGCTATTGAAACGTAAAATTGACTTTTTAATATGATGATACTCATACACCTTTTGTTTTCAATAAAAAAGAGTGAGATCAGTACATCTCACCCCTTTATAAAGTCTATAAAGTTAAAATTTCAACGCAATCATGTGTTTATTTGAAGTATAATGATATTTCTAAAAATAATACTTATTTTTCTCTCTAACTTATAATGACAGAATGTTGCAATCACATAAAATAAAAAATGCCTATCATATGTAAGAAAGAAGCAAGAACAATAAATATATGCCAAATCATATGAAAATAAGGTTTATTTTTTTGGGCATAAAACCATGCTCCGATAGTATAAGATAACCCACCAAGAAATATAAAGAAAATAAACCACCATGATGTTCGCATAATAATAATAGGTAAAAATATGATACCTACCCATCCCATCACCAAATAAACAATGAGACTTAATCTATGATTGACTTTAGTTGCTATTGATTTATACAAAATCCCCCATAATGTCGTTCCCCATAATAATATTGTCACGAGCCAACCTAACCAACCGCCGACAACACTTAACAAAACAGGTGTGTATGTTCCTGAAATAGCCACATAAATCATACTATGGTCAATAATCCTTAATATATATTTATGAGACGTATTATTTTGCATTGAATGATAAATGGTTGATGATATGAACATCATAAAAATACTAATCACATAAACTGACACACTAATTGACTCTAATGTGCCACCATTGTTAAAACTATGCACTGCTGCATATGGAAGAATAAATAATGTAAGTAATGCAGCAGCACCATGTGATGCTGCATTACCAATCTCTTCTCCAAATGTTAAAGGAATGATGTCCTTAAAAGTTTCTACCACAGAATCGTTTTTTCGCTTAGATGATTGAGACATCTATTCCACCACCTTTAGTTAAATCAAATCCATTCGTTTTAAATCTTCTGTAGCTGTATGTACACTATCCTTACCTTCTTTATTTTTTAAAGGTGAAAATTCTTCTTCTCTTGGAACTTGTAATGTTACAAAGCTTGTACCGTACCTAAATATATCAAAATAAAATAATTCAAACTTTAATGTAGGACGTTCAACCACACCAAAATTTTCATCTAATTGCTTTAATTGCTTGATTGCCAAATGATACGGTAATTCTCTATCAACAGCACTGGTAATGAAACCTAGTTTAAAAGCATGGATACCTATATTAGCATTGTTAAATTGATTTGCTATGTCTGTATCTAATTCAGAATACTCTAACACAGTGTCTTTACAATCAACATTTACAAGCCGACCTACACTTTCACTATCTTTAGGTTGAATTGTTTTTGATGTGATGTCTTTACTTTGTGTCACTGTAAAACCGGCAAATAACGGGTCTAAAACTTTAACTAAGACATTATCAATGTTATTTAAGAAGATATATTTGACGTGATCTTGTTGCATCTTATCAAGGTATCCTGCTTTCTTAAGAGACTTGAATACACCCCCATTACCATTAGGTGTTTCCATTATATGTCCATCTCTATTTAAAACAAGCTTTCCTTCTTCACTTAAAGCAACAATGTTATCTTGCTTAAAGAAATGAATATGATTGGCATCATAGTTAAAATATTTATGTTGTTTAAAATACTCTATTGTATCTTTATGATTAATGTCACTTGTCATAATATACCAATTAATTGTGTGGCCGGTTTCTTCTTTTAAACGAATCAGTTGACGCGCCTGAAGTTCAAATAAACTCGTACCCTCTATTTCAAAAGAACCTTTAGGCCCTTTATATCCTAAACGCGTACCTTGTCCTCCAGCCATCAATAATACAGCAAATTCACCATTTCGTATTGCCTCATAACCTTTTTGTTCATATGTATGTCGTTCTTCTTCATTGAGTCGTGATTTCACTTCATATTTGACTTCAGATACAGAAGATACATCATCAATAGTTTTTCTATTAACATATAAATCTTGATATAAATCTTGAATTTCTGCAAGATTTAACTGATCTACTTTTTCATCTAAAGCATTCTTTTCATTACTACTCATTAATTTTTCATATTCATACAAATGCTCTTGGTTATACTTTTCCAATTGATTTTTGTCTAACATGATAACGCTCCTTATGTATACGTAATTTTAATTGTTATTTTTCTCATAATAATCTTATTTGATTAACCAATAGTGCATCATAGTATTTAAATATGGTTGAAATAAAGTATATATCGCACCAACACTTAATGCAGTAGCTAGAGATACATCTACTAGTCCCCCAGTTTTAAAATGAATGGGTGATACGATATTAAATGGTAAAGGATATAATAGTTTAACACCTCTTGGGGTTAATATATCAAGTATAACATGCGAAAACATACCAATAACAATTGCAACCATATAATACATCGGAGTTTGTATGAAGTACAGTAAAAAACTAATTCCTATAATAAATAAAAGTGAATGCGTAAATGTTCTATGACCAAATAAAATTCTGACAAAAAAACTAGTAAGCCTAAATCGTCTTCCTATTTTACTTTGTGTATGACATATATCTGGCAATATACTTGAAATGACTGAAAGTACAATCACTGATATAGAAGTAAATATATCTGTATGAAAATATTGTGTGGTTATTGCACCGACTAAAAAGCCACATGATGCGTGTGTTTTACCTGTCATGTTTTGTTCTCCTTTATAAAAATATTTTAGCATATTTCATCCTATAATGCGAACATACTTTCGTACTTATATTTTATTAGTATGACATAATTTTAAAAAGTATCACATAAATACTTGAAAACGATTACACAATCATTTATGATAGGTTTATAAATTAATTAAAGGAAGTGTTTTCAATGGCAATGACAGTTAAGAAAAACGATAATGAAGTTCGTATTCAATGGAGAGTAGCAGATATCAAAATTCCAAATAATGAAATTAAAAATGTTACTCAAGATCAAGATATTCATGCCGTACCAGAAGAGAATGGTAAAGAAATCTCTCGTATTGGTTCTACTTTCGGAAAAACAAATCGCGTATTAATTGATACCGATCAACACTTATATATTATTTACACTCAAAATGATCAAAAAGTATATAATGAGTTAACAAAATAAATTACAGATTTATATTTTTCAACATAACTTTATAATTAGACTGTCGACATAATTCAATACAATGTCGACAGTTTTTTAATGTGATATTTACAAAATTGCAAAGCTAAATGATAAATATTATATTGAAGAAAATAGACTTGGAGGTAATTAGAATGTTCGTTGTTACAAATAGAATCACTGTAAAAAAAGGATATGCAAAACAAATGGCGCCTAATTTTACTAAAGGAGGACCTATTGAATCTTTAAAGGGCTTTGAAGGTATTGAAGTTTGGCAAATTGATAAAGTTGATTATAGCGAAGATATGTATGTAAATAGTTGGTGGGAAACTGAAGAAGATTTTAAAAATTGGGTGAATAGTGATGTATTTAAACAAGCACATAAAAATACTGGAAAATCCGAAGATTCACCAGTCATTAAAAGCGAAATTGTTAAATCAAATGTTTTATCTTCTTTGAACAGAAGATAAATTATCTAAAGGGAGTGGGCTAGAATACGTATATGATTTATTGTCTAATTTTTATAATTATAAAAATTAGAACAAGTTTGATATATGAGAATTTTTATTTCAACCATTAGTAATTTATATTACTGTTGTTATGATTTTCTTCCCCCCACTCTCACTAAATTAAAAATGAGTATATCTTTTATCCGATAAATAAATGCGCTAATAAAGCAATTATTGGAAGCGTAATGATAGTACGAATTAAAAAAATCATAAATAATTTACTTATACTAACTGGAATTTTAGAACCAAGAATCACGCCGCCTACTTCAGATAAATACACAAGTTGTGAGATACTCAATGCTCCAATTACAAAACGTGTTACATCATTTTGAACCCCTTCAATAAGAATTGAAGGTAAGAACATATCGGCAAACCCAATTAAAATTGTTTGTGATGCTTCATGTGCTTCTGGAATTTGTAACAATTCTAGTACTGGAACAAATGGTTTTCCTATAATTTCAAAAACAGGCGTGTAGTTAGCAATAATGGTAGCTATTGTTCCTATACTCATAACAACTGGTAAAATTACAAACCACATATCTACAACTGTTTTAAAACCTGAAATTAAAAATTCTTTAAACCCTGGCGATTTAATTCCAACTTCAGTTGCTAAATCAAAACCATATTTTAATGCTGTTTTGCCTTCTGGTAGCTGTTCATTACGAGCCTCTTCACTTACTTCTTTAGCATATTCGTCAGGAATATTTTTAAGTGGCCAAATTCTTGGCATAATCATTGCTGCAATTAAGCATGAAATGACAACTGTTAAATAAAAATAGAAAAATTGATCTTGCATTCTAATTGTTTCGGCAATGACAATAGCGAACGTAATAGATACAACACTAAAGGTTGTGGATATTACTGTTGCTTCTCTTCTAGAGTAATATCCTTCACCATATTGTCTACTAGTAATTAAAACACCAACTGTACCATCACCTATAAATGAAGCTAGATTATCAACTGTCGATCTACCAGGTAAAGTAAACAAAGGTCGCATGATAGGTCTAAAGATGGGTCCAAGTAATTCTAATAGACCATACTCCATTAATAAAGGTAAAAAGATTGCAGCAAATAAAAATACTGCTACAAGAGTAGGTAATAAACTTGAAAATACTAATCCACCTGTATCTTCAGATTTAATCATTTCAGGTCCAATATTTAAAAATGTTAACCAAGAAAAGAAGACAGCTAATACTCTCAAAACAAGCCATCCTATTTTAACGTTGAAAGCACTGCTCATTAAACCTTGAGGATTTAATTTATTTTTATAAATTGTAGAGCATAATATTGTTAAAATACCTGATACAGTTATGATGGTTACAATTAAAATTGGCATGATACCACCAAGCCAATCTTTTAATAAACCAGCTAAAAAAGCTATAGGAAGTGTCGTTTGCTGCTTTCCATCTTGAACGACTGGTATAGGAACTAAAAATAATATAATCCCTAACAATGACATAGTGATAAATTTAATTCTACCTCTTACTATGTCAACTTTTTTAAATCCATTCATATATATTCAATCCATTTCTATCTTTTTATATCCATATGTAATTTAAAGTATATCACATTATATATATGCATTATTTTGAATAATTACGTAAAGAACACTATACGCTATTTATTAACTTTTAGCAAATCCATTTTAACTCTTTTTCATTTAAGCAGTTCTATTCGTATATGATTTATATTTTTATTTTTTAATGGGCCATCAAAATGATATTGTGACATCAATAAGAGCCTGTACATTAATTTGTAATGTATCAGGCTCTATAACTAAAAAATACGATATTGAAACTATCAAATTTACTACATCTTACGTAATAAAAATAAGAAATAAGGTGCGCCTATAATTGCTATTACAACACCTACAGGAATATCAAGAGGAGGTTGTATACCTCTTGCTAAACCATCACCAAAAGTTAATAATATTGCTCCTACCAAACCTGACATGATTATAACATGTATATTTTTATGGCCGACAAGTTGACGTGCAATATGAGGTGCTATAAGACCTAAAAAACTAATACCCCCTACTACCGCAATGGAAGCACCTGCTAACATTACTGCTAATACAAGTAAAATCATTTTTAAGATTTTTACACGTGCTCCTAGTGCAATGGCTACATGATCACCTAAATTTAAAATATCAAGTTGATACCCTAATAACAATACTATAGGTACAGTGATAATAAACCATGGTAATAAACTATAAAAATTGACTATATTATGACCGTATAAACTACCAGTCAACCATAATAACGCATTATTTGCATCAAGAGGATTACGTATAAGCAAGAATTGGACAATGGCCGTACAAATTGCACCTATCGCTAAACCTATCAATGCTAATTTTGATCCCTTTACATCAAATTTTGAAATAAGAACTGAAAGAATAATACTTATTGTCAAAGCACCGATAAATGAACCTAAAGGAAGAACAAATAGAGGTGCTGATGGAAATATCATTATGATCATTACTGCTGCTAAACTTGCCCCTTTTGTTATTCCAATAACATCAGGTGAAGCAAGTGGATTTCTTATAACCCCTTGTATCACCGAGCCAGAAATAGCTAAACTACTGCCTATAAGTAATCCTAAAAGTGTTCTAGGAATTCGATATTCATTTAAAATAAAGTCATTGTGTAAAAAGAAGCCTGTAACTGCATGAATAGGATTAATCATTACTGATCCTATACATAGACTAAAGATTGTACTAAAAATTAATAACAGTAAGACAATGGTATAGCGCATCTTCAGGTTTTGTTTAATCATATGCGATTCACCCCTCTAACAGTTATGAATAAGAAGTAAAAAGCACCAACAAATGATGTAACAATACCTACTGGCGATTCGAATGGATAAGTAATTAAGCGACACAATACATCAGAAATAAGTAATAAAGTAGCGCCGAATATAAATGTTAAAGGTATCATCAATACATAATTTTTATTTATATATCTTTTCACTATGTGTGGAACTATCAAACCTACAAATCCTATAGGCCCAGCAATAGAAACAGAAACACCAGCAAGAACAACGACCAATATTCCAACAATCATTCTGA
The DNA here is from genome assembly GCF_006742205.1 of Staphylococcus epidermidis. Classification (NCBI taxonomy): domain Bacteria; kingdom Bacillati; phylum Bacillota; class Bacilli; order Caryophanales; family Staphylococcaceae; genus Staphylococcus; species Staphylococcus epidermidis. The sequence continues at coordinate 751,050 of NZ_AP019721.1, read as the reverse complement.
CGATTTCTGTTCTTTGTCCTAATCCTCTGGCAATATCATCACCTAACTCTAATATAGTTAATTGTCTTCCCATAAATATGGTCACAAAAATAGCAAGGAGTAAAAATGGTAAGATGAATATAATCTGTTGCCATTTTATACCGGCTAATGAACCAACTAACCAGAACATCACTGTATCATTAGAATCTTCATTTAAAATAATTATACCTTGAGTCATACTACTAAAGAACAGATGAATAGCCATACCTGCAAGTGCTAATTTAATCGGTGTAATCGACTTAGTAGAGCCAGACAATGTATAAACAGTAAAACCTCCTAAGAAGGCACCAATTATCGCTAAAATTGTAGAGTAAGAGCCTAGTGATGGTATAAGTACAGTTATAAGTACAATAACGAAGGAAGCACCTGCATTCACACCAAAAATCTGTGGTGAAGCCAAAGGATTTTTGGTAATTGCTTGCATCAATAAACCTGCAATTGCTAAAGCGCCACCAATAATTAAACCAGCTAACATTCTTGGCATACGTACATTGTGTATTAAGAAAGTTGCCTTTGTATTCGTGTGTCCAGTTACATAACTTAAAATATCATTAAATTGTATTTTTGAAGAACCAATCGCTAAATTCAAATATACTGAAATAAAAAGAAGGCACACACCCACAATAAAAGTGAGTGTAGTGCGCTTTTTCTTTTTTTGTTCAATAGCGGATTGACTATCTTTATTCACCATAGTCATTGTTTTCCACCTTACTTATTATCTTTTTTACTATCTTTCTTAGATAATTCAACAAGTTCTTTTGCCATTTCTTCTGAAGAAATTAAACCACGTGATCTTGCCCATAAGTCACGGTCTAAAATATCAACACGTTGATTTTTCACAGCGTTTAATTTCTTCCATACAGGATCTTTTTCTAGTTCTTTTAGTGAAGGTTCGTTAGAACTTGCTTTGTTTGTCATTATGAACATACGCTCAGGATTCACTTGAGATAAAGTTTCAGTGTTCATTTGTAAGTAAGGTCCTTTAAGATACTTACTTAAACCTTTAGTAACATCATCACTTAATGCTTCTTTAAAACCTAGTTGACTTAGGAATTGACCAACATAAGAGTTGCTTGGATGAGCAAGCAAACCTGATTTAGCAGCTACTGCAGGCAATACCTTTTGATTTTTATCCATAGTTATTTCTTTTTTATATTCTTCAATTTTCTTATCGTGTTCTTCTAAGCGTTTTTTACCTTCTTCTTCTTTACCTAAAGCTTTTGAAATTGTTTTAAAAGCATCAATATTTTCATTATAATCTCCATCGAAACTTTTCAGTTCAATCGTAGGAGCAATTTTATTTAAGTCTTTATAAATACCTTTGTGTCTATTATTATCAGCAATAATTAAATCTGGTTTAAGTTTACTGATTTCTTCTAAGTTAGGTTGCTTACGTGTTCCTACAGAAGTGTATTTTCCAATTTTATCTCTTAATGGTTTAATAATACGATTTTTTTTGTTATCATCCGCTATCCCAACAGGTTTAACATCTAAAGCAACTAACGCATCAACAAATGAATACTCAAGAACAACAACACGTTTAGGGTGTTTAGGTACTTTCGTAGTACCTTCTTCGTGCTTGATTTCAACTCCATCTTTTGATGACTCTTTACTTGAGTTACTTGAACTATTATTTCCACATGCTGCAGTTGCAATTAAAACAAACAATAAGCCAATTACACTTAAAATTTTTAAACCTCTCACTGATTCCACTCCTTAATATGTATATGCTTACATTATTAGTTTATTGATAACGATTCTCAATGTCAATAACTTATTTTATTATTTTCATAATTAATCCAATTCTGAACAAATGATGTTTACAAAAAATGCTGGTTTTTAATAAGTAAAACCTATCAAATTTAATTTGAGACGGTGCGTTGAGTTAAAGGTAAATAAGAACTATTAGCACTGGGAATATATAGGCATATCGAAGTTCTGAACAAGGGATTCTATTTTTGAATCACTACTATATAACTTAGTTAAATTTTTCATATACATGCTCTGAGACAGTGCTTCATAATTCAAGCTAAATTGAAGTTTATCACCGATTTGATAATGATCTTGGTTATTTAAATCAATCATCAAATGATCACTTGATGCACCTAATATTCTTATATCATTCCCAAGAGGTTTTATCCCCTCAATAAACGTATCTAAATAACCGATATCTACTATAGCTTGTAAATAAGATTGATTATTTTTTTGATATAGACGTGGTTTTATCTCTATAATTTCTGCTTCTAATACTATCGCATTTTGATATAAGCTATTAATTGAATGATTTGTCGTCGTATCTATACCCCTTAATAATGCCTCCCCTATACGAAGATCATTGATTTTATCTAAATGATTGTACAGTGTTTGAGGTAACATACTCGAATTTCCACCTGAAATAATTCTAAACTTAAAATGAGTTTCGTTTTCTACATTATGTATGAATTTGTTTATCATACGAACATCTTTTTCATTGGGTGCTTCTGATTTAAAGCACATAAAATTAAATGCCAAGCCAACAAGTTGTATGTGAGATAATCTAAGTACTTCTTGAACATAACGCACCACATCATAGGTCAAGACCCCTTCTCTACCATCTTTCCAGTCAACCATTAGCATGATTTGATGTTTAATATCAAGTGATTTTGCTAACGTATTAAGTTTTTTGATTGTGGTTAATTCAGTTTGGATACTCATTTCTACTCTTGAAATCATCTTTTCCAAATCTGCTTCAACAGTAGGTCGTAACAATGTAAATGTAATATCTAAATCTTTGAGTTGTTCAATGTTATCTAGTCTTGATTCAGCAAAATGAGTAATTCCTAAAGACTTAATACTTGATACAATACGTTTATCCCCTGCGACACATTTAATTACTGGTGTGAAATGGATATGTCTACGTTCTAATAACGATTGAAGTACTTTGGCATTATATTTAATTTTAGATAAATTGACACGAACATTCGCCATGCACTACACCTCTTTTTTTATTGGATTATCTAACTTGGTATTTAAATATTTTTTCACTTTATTTTCCATTCTCATACTTAATAAAGCTTTGACTGTGATAGTTGACCCAAACAATATTTTTTTCAATTTTTCAGCATGTGGCTTGTCATTATCGATTGCCATTTCGATTTCTTCACGCACAATTTCAAATAATTCTTCTTCTATTACTTCATCATACTGATTAAAATGATGAATCAATTCTGCTAGTTGATTTTGAATAACTGCATGTTGAAATTTAGCAATAACCTCTTCAATAGTATCTGCAATAAGACTTTCATTTGTAACATCTATTTGAGGAACTTTCTGTTTAAGTGTATTTAAATCTATACGAGAACCACCTAAATCACGTACAATGAATTTCATTTTATAATTAGGTCCAAGATTAACAATCGTATTTTGCATATGTGCTTCAAGTGCTATGCCATAATTTTGAATATACGCAATAAGCGGTGTAACTAAGGTTTGTGTATAAATTGCTATAAAATGCTTAATATGATCAAGTGTGATTTCATTTTCTATCCATTTTAAATAACTATCTACAACTGCCTGATTATCAATTGGATTAGGATTAACTAAACTAGCTGTTACAACTGTACAACCATAATCATATATCGTAGGTTTTTGACGTATGATAAGCGCTAATTGTTTTGATAAATCAGATGCCGTGTGAGCATAAGCTCCATAAGGTTCCATCGCGACTTGAAGTTCTGGAAATTCCTGAAGCAATCCTTGTAATGCATGGCTTAACTTAGGACCATCTACAGTCGTAACTGATGAAACTGTTCTAACAGCACTTGTAGCTTGAACATTTACTGGCAATTTCACATGATATGGTGTATGAATTAAATCCATTGTTCTAAATGATAAAGTAGCTTTGGACTCAACAGTAAATGGTGTAGGTAGTAAGATTTTCTTGGCTATCCATTCTTCAAATTGTTCGCCGATAGTATGATCATACTGCCAAGGATGTATCAACATCACTCTGTAATCGTTAAGATTTAATCGAAGTGGCTCGAGGTAGCATTTTAAACGATCTCGATATTCAGGAATAACTTGATTTAGAATAAAATTTTGATCATCATTTATTGCTGTTGTTACTACATGATTTTTTTCAATAAGCATAATATTTAATGGAATAACTTTTTCAAATTCTGGTGCATAAAGTTTCAATTCATTAGTACTGAGAGGCAATTTAGTTTTTGTTAAAGGATGTGTTGGATGCCCTTCTATCACAAGACTTTCCGAGTAACTTAAATCATCTGTAATACCACTATCTTGTAAATGTTGCAGCCAAGCAATAAAATTTATAGAATCGGGTAATTTACTAAATTTCATACTCTGATGAATGAGTGTTTGTCTATTATAAAAATGTTTGTACGTTTCATACAAACTATCCCTACTATGTATTAATTCATCGTATAATCGTTTTGAAATGTTGATATGAAATATTTCCGTTAGTATTTGAAGAAGTTCTTCTAAACTTTCAATTGATTGAGACAATTTTTTATTTTTTAATACTATGTCACCAGTAAAAACGTATCTTTTTAAGGCACTTTTTCGCGCTACTTTTAACGATAAAAGGTGATTATTGAGAAAAATTTCAACTTTACACGTACCTTCTTTAATACGCATACCTTCAGAAACAATATGTTCCTTAATCATTGCGTTAATCGTTCGATATTGGATGTTTTTGTCAGCTAAAAGCCATTCCTTATGATTCATTATTGCTCTCCTCCATATTCGAAATACGTTGTATGATATAAAAAATGAGTGAAATACTGATAGTGCTAATTCCCATAATAGTAAATGTAGTTAAAATACCGAACATATCCGCGAAAAAGCTCATTATTAAACTACCTAACGGAATCATACCTCGATCCATCATTATAATACTTAATACTTTCCCTCTATCACAGTCCTTTACACTATGTTGAAAATAAACTCTATTAGTTGTTCTAGCCCATTGACTAAACAAGCCTATTAACGTAATACAGATAAACATAACTACTAAATGATGTATGATAATACCTAGTAAAGCTATACCAAATAATATTGAACTGAGATAATACATTTTTACTGTACTCAAGTGTTTTAAAATTGATGGTAAGACTATTGTTGCAACTATTCCTCCAATCGCACAAAAAGTCATAGCTATACCAAACACTTGCGATTGACCAGGAAAAATATGGTTTGTTAATACTGGTAAAACTGTAGTGTAAGAAAAGCCTGTTGCCATAATAATTATAGACGTAATGAATATCTGACTACCTTCTAAATTACTTTTAAAATAATTTAGTACAACTTTAAGTGGTAGTGCTTTTCCTTCTTTTTGACTTAATATGACTTCAAAATGAATAGGTATACATAAAACTGCTGCGATAAAATAGCACACTGCTTGAGCTAAAAATGTAGTGGGTGTATGGTATACAGCTATTAATCCACCTGCTATTGCTGGTCCTATTGATCGGCATATATTAATAATGAACGAATGAAAAGAAACTGCTTGAGTTGTAGAAATTTTACTAGATAAATCAGGTAAAACTGCTTGTCTCACTGGAGTTTCTACAGCACTTAGTATGCCCCTAAATGTTGCATATAAAAGAATGATGAAAATCGGTATACTGTTAAGACTATAAGTAAGTAAACACAATAATGCTGTAATTATGAATGATGAAGTAATAGTGATCCGTAACAGAAGCCCTTTGTCATATTTATCAGCTATGGATCCTGCCCAAACACTTAATAGTAAAATAGGTATAAGACGACAGAAATTAACTAAACCCAAATATACAGCATTATGATATGTTGTGAGTACGAACCAATTTAAACCCACTTGACCAATCCAATTTCCTAAAAATAACAGAAAAGAACTGGAAAAGAAATATTTTGCCATCAAATTCCACCTGTCTTTTTCATTGATAATAATTATCATTATCATTAATATGGATTATACAAATGTTATTTATTTTTGTAAAATATTTTTTAGAGGTGAATTATGAATTTCAATCAATTTATAAATAAACAAAATATAATAATGACTGAAGATGAACATAATGTATATGACTTTCTTAAACATCATAATCCTAATTGGTCTTCTAATTATATTGATCATTTATTAGATGGACGTGATAAAGTAAGTCAACGTTTAATTACATCTTTACATAGGGAGAATTTAGTAAAAAGTCGCGATCATAGTCGTATACTTAATCGACATCAGTTTGCTGGATACGGAGTTAATGTGATTGCCATTTTAGAAATCTATTTTCCAACATCTAATATTTATTTGTATGCACCAATAACTGGAATGCATGCATTCGATCGCATTGATGTTGAAGGACCTTTTTATTTTAAGAATCTAAGTAAAGAAGATGATTTTGAACGTGTACTACATCCTAATCAAATATTAGATTGGATATTAATTGAAGATGAAAACTTAAATAACGAGGCTAGCGTACAATTTAGAAATGATTTAAATAATAGTGCAGCTAATATGACTTTTGCTTTAAGTTTCCAGCACTATACGATGCGTAATGAAAGAGCGCCATTATATAACCTTATTAAAAATGCAAATGATAGTTACTTGCGTTCCGAACAATCTGTCATCGAAGGTCATCCCCTTCATCCTGGTGCTAAGTTAAGAAAAGGAATGAATGCTGAGGAAAACTTTATGTATTCATCAGAATTTGGTAATGTTATTCATCTAAGAGCCGTTTTTATTCATAAAAGTATAAGTCGTATTCAATCATCGAATGTAGATTACAATGTTGCCGTAAAGCAAATGTTTCCCGACTTAATTAAAACCTTAGAAAAAGAATTTGGCGAAGATTTTAATTTACAAAATTATCATTTAATGATGGTTCACCCTTGGCAAATAAAACATATTTTACAAAGTGATTATCGGGATGAACTAAATGAAAAGTTAATATTGATAAGTAATCATTCGGTACCATATTATGCCGGTCTATCATTTAGAACGTTAGTACCTAAACAACCTGATTTATCCCCGCACATCAAGTTATCGACGAATGTACATATAACCGGTGAGATTCGAACATTGTCTGAACAAACGACATATAATGGACCACTAGTGACGCAAATTTTAAGAGAGATTATGTCAAAAGATGAAGATTTTTCACATTATCAATCTACTTATATCGATGAAAATGCAGGGATTCACTTTTATAATCGAAACGACAATGAGGCAATTCAAACAGATAGAAGTGAACAATTAGGGACTTTGTTTAGAAATAATTTATATCAATTTATATCTAATGAAACAGTGCCAGTAATTCCATCAAGTTTGGTTGCGACCTATCCTTATAATACTGAAGCACCAATCTGTACGTTAATCAAAACGTATCAAAATACGTATCAATATAAAAATTATGAAGAAGCAGCGAAACAATGGATTAAAGACTATAGCAAAGCTCTTCTTGGCTTAGTTATCCCTCTTTATTCAAAATATGGAATTTCGCTAGAGGCACATTTACAAAATTCAGTGGCAACTTTTAATAAAGATGGCTCACTAAATATGATTTATATCAGGGACTTTGAAGGATTACGTATTGATAATGAACAATTGAATAATGCTGGATTTACCACTAGACATTTCCATGAAAAATCTAGAATCCTTACAAATTCTAAAACATCAGTATTTAATAAAATGTTCTATTCAACAGTTCAAAATCATTTAGGTGAACTCGTTATTACAATAGCTAAATATTCTAATAGTAAAGTCCTTGAACAAGAAATATGGCAAATTATTTCACAAACAGTAGAAGACATTTTTAATCACATGACTCACATTTCAAAACAACATCTCAACAACATCAAGCGCACTATTTTCGCATCCGAAATCGATTATAAGTGTGTCACAACAATGCGTTTAGAGGATCAAGCACATGAATATACGTATATTAAAGTGCATAATCCACTTCATAGAAAGAATGATTTATAAAATCAAAAAGCACTTGAGCGTCATGCTCAAGTGCTTTTTTGATATACATCAAGAGATTGATTATTTTAAACCTTCTCTTTCATTGTTTTCTTTGTTATCTTTTTCATTTTTTTGTTGCCATTCTTTTTTTGTCATTACGTCGTCAACTTGCATGTTAACTTCAACAACTTCTAAACCAGTAATATATTTTACTTGTTCTTTAACTAAGTCTGTCACTTTACGGAAAATTTTAGGTGCAGATTCACCATATTCTAAAATAACTTTTAAATCTACAGCAGCTTGTTTTTCTCCAACTTCTACAGATACGCCTGTAGTTACATTGTTACCGTTTGAGAAAGCGTTAGTAAAGCTATCTGTGAAGCCACCTTTCATGTCTAAAATTCCTTTAACTTCACGTGCTGCAATACCTGCAATTTTTTCAACTACTTCATCTGAGAAAGTTAATTTGTTTTCAAATTGAGGTTGATTATTTTGAGCTTGTTGTTGCTCTTTTCTTTCTTGTTCATTAACACCTGTTTGATTATCATATGCTTGTTTAGCTTTATTGTTATCTACTGCCATAATACATTCTCCTTTATTTTTAAATTAGTTTTATTCATAAATTAATTGATTAGAAACTTCTTAATATCTGAGTCTAACTCCATCTATTTAGGAAGTTTAAGAAATCTTGTGTACGGTCTTTAATATACCCGATACCGATTCCTATTAAACATAACACTATAATTAAAATTGTCTTCCAAAATCCGAGAGTTAGGAATAATATAGCTATAATTAAAAATGCTAAAAATCCAATAATACGCCATTTAAACGATTTTAAAATATTTATAAATTGTTGAGTAGCGTCTTGTCCGTTTTGATTGTTATTATCAGCCATGGTATCCCTCCCTTACAATACACGTGGACCAGATGTTTTCTGATCACGTACGTTAACTTCTAATTTTCTAACAGGAATTTCAGTAAAGTGTTCAACATTACTTTTGATATCAGCACGGATACTCTCTGTTAAACTCTTAACTTGAACATGGTTTGGTACGAAGAAATCTGCTTTGATGTCAATAAATGATTTATTCTTTTTGTTATAAAGCTTACTTACAACATTTGGTTGTCTAACTTGATCATATTTAGCGATTGTATCGTAAATTGTTTTTTCAACAGCTTTACGTGATACGTAAATATGTCCATCATCAAAGTTTTTATAAAGTCCAGGTTTGCGATGCGTAGGTTTAAAAATACTAAGTACTAATATAAGTCCGATTAATATAAGTAATCCTGCAAGCCCAATCAATAGTGGTTGGAACCAATTAAATTGTAAGAAGTAGTCTTGATAACTTTGAATGCGACTATCATCTATATACATAAATAATAGGAAGCCAACTATAGCCACAATGAGTAAGCCGAGAATAAAATTCTTAAGTCTTTTCACCTCGCACGTCACCTCCTTAGCAAAAGTTAATTTTAGATTATACATCAATTAGGTACCCTATAAATATTTTTTAAAACATTAATAATTCAAATTGATATCTTAATTAAAATATATTTAAAGAAGTACAGCTTACAGTCATTATTCCCTATTTTTTTAATTGAAAACCAGAATTAAGCAAATTAATTTTAATTTCATTATAGAGCTTTAAATTTTAATATATGTTTTTTCTTGTCTGGTGTTATATATGTCTGATAACGTCTAGGTTGTTCTTTTATTGGATATTTGTATTAGAATCGAATAATTGAAATAGCCATTCATGAAAATGGTAATACAGTCACTATAAGCTATATTGTAATGACTTTATGTTGACTGCGTATAAGAACAAAATATTACGCTAACTTATATAAAATGATATTAATCACTAGGCAGGAACTAAGCATATTTAAACACTATTGATACAAATAGTAGACTTAAGTAAGAATATCATCATTCAAATAAAGTAAAAGTGGTTAAATTAAAATTCATGGTTATAATCTACTAAAACATTACATCAAAAGATTAAATATACATGTTCTATCACACTCTGTTTGAAATGATTAATAATTTCAAATGACAAATATAAAAGCCTGGAACATCAATTGATCCAGGCTTTTATAGTGTATTAATAATTAATCACTGAGTTAAAATAAACGCTTGTCTCGTATGGATTACGTTTCATATTAAATCTTCAAACTGAATTAGGATATTAAATGTTATCACCTTTTCATGCATATACTAAGATTTTTATGACGTTTTTTACTTAAGATTGATAACAAGCTTACCAATCATAGAATGAGACTCTAAAATTTGATGCGCTTCATAAAGGCTATCTACATCTAATCCGTCGATAACTTTCGTGGTAGTTGGTTGATAATATCCCTGTTCAACCTTTTCTGTTATATCCTTAAGATATTCATGATGTTTGATTACATCATCTGTATGGTGTAATGGTCTTGAAAACATAAATTCATGCGTAAATGTTACACTTTTAGATTTCAATAAATTTAAATCTTGTTGCGAATTAAATGCGACAATTGTCGCAATATGTCCTCTAGGTTTAACTAAGTTAACCATCATTTCATAATACATATCTGTATCGAATGTACAAAAGATATAGTCAACACCCTCAATATGATTATCTTTAAATTGTTGACTTAAATCTTTCTTATGATTCAGTACAACATCAGCACCCATATTAACAGACCACTTTATAGTATCCTCTCTCGAAGCAGTTGTAATAACCTTCAACCCATAAAATTTCGCTATCTGTGTTGCAATACTACCTACACCACCTGCTCCATTAATTATTAACAATGATTTACCTTTATTTTCAGATGGTTCTTTTGAAATTCCAAAAACATCGAAAAGCGTTTCATAAGCTGTTAGCCCAGTTAAAGGTAGGCTAGCTGCTTGTTCACTTTTCAAATTTGTAGGTGCTTTAGCTACTAAATATTCCTCTATTAATTGGTATTCTTCATTCGAACCATTTTGGTTAGGAGAACCTGAATAAAAAACGACGTCCCCTTCTTGAAACATTGACACTTGATCTCCTATCTTTTCAATCACACCAACAGCATCAAAGCCAAGTACACGTGGCGCTTTGTCAACTGGCATTGTACGCTGTTTTGTATCAACAGGATTCACACTAATACTTTGAACCTTGACTAATAATTCATGGCCGGATGGATGAGGTATATCAAAGTTAAATTCCTCAAAACAATTTCCTTCATCTAATTGGAATGAAGACTTAAATCCTATCGCTTTCATAGTGCCACCTCTTTAAAATTATTTAATTTTATTATATCACTTCAATTTACCACTTATAGTGCAAACGTTTTATCGACAAGTAAATTAATGCTTTGCTTTTATTCACTTGCCACTTTAATAACTTGTTTACCAAAATTATCACCAGTTAGCAGATTTCTAAAGGCTTGCGGCACTTTATCAAAACCATCTTCTACTGAAACTTGTGTTTTAATTTTATTCTCTTGAACCCATTGAGCTAATTGTTTGCTCGCTTCTTTAAAACCATCAGCGAATTCTGCTACTATGAAACCTCTCATCATTGCTTGATTTTTAATCAATGTTTGCTGAATGCGTGGTCCAATATCTTTTTCTGGATGATTATAGGATGAAATCGCACCACAAACAGGAATTCTTGCATGTGTATTGAGATGTTTGAAGACTTCATCGCCAATATATCCACCTACATTTTCGAAGTAGACATCTATACCGTTAGGCACCGCTTCTTTTAACGCTTCAGGGAAATTATCTTTTTTGTAATCGATACCAGCATCAAAACGAAGTTCATTTTTTAGATAGTTCACTTTTTTATCTCCACCAGCTATACCAACGACTCTGCAACCTTTAAGCTTCGCAATTTGGCCCACAACTGAACCAACTGCACCTGAAGCTGCTGAAATAACTACTGTTTCACCTTCTTTAGGTTGTCCAATATCAAGTAATCCATGATAAGCAGTCTGACCAGGCATCCCCAACACACTAAGATAAAGATGTAATGGTACGTCAGAAGTAGGTACTTTGTTAACATACTCACTATTTACTGTATTTATTTTTCTCCAAGGTAGCATACCCACTACTATATCACCTTCATCAAAATTACTATCCTTGGATTTCAAAACTTTAGATACCGTATGTCCATTGAACGGTTCCCCTTGTTTGAACGGATCTACATAAGAATCAGCATTTGTCATACGTCCTCTCATATATGGATCAACCGATATATATAATGTTTTCAATTGCAATTCATTTTCTGAAGGTTCAATAACATCTATATCTTCATATTTAAATGTATCGTCTTGTGGCATTCCGTCTGGTACTTTATTAAATACTATTTGTTCATTATTCATATCATCATCATCCTTATAATAGTAGTTTATGTTATTGTGTTACCCTAAACAATTCAATCGCAATCATTACATATCATTTGTATAATAATATTTATAGTATCCTGAATATAAATGAAGAGGAGATGTGTGTTCATGAGATTAAGTTTACTTGATTATGTCCCGTTGTTCGAAGGGCGTACCCCAAATGACGCCCTAAAGCATAGTATTAAATTAGCCCAACACGCTGAGAAACTTGGGTACTTACGATACTGGGTTGCAGAACATCATCAAGTTTATTCTGTCGTTTCTAGTGCACCTGAAATAATAATGATGTCGATTTTAGAACACACACAACACATCAGAGTTGGTAGTGGAGGTGTGATGTTACCACATTATAGTCCTTATAAAGTAGCTGAGCAATTTAAAATTATGGAAGCAAGACACCCCCAACGTATCGATATGGCTATCGGACGTTCGCCAAGCTTTAAAAATGTTAATGCAGCACTAAATGAAAACAAAAATGAAAAATTACCATTCAATACTCAGATTACTGATTTGCTTAAATACTTCAATAACGATACAACTCAAGACCATCGTTTTAAATCATTATTAGCTACACCTATGGTTACTTCATTTCCTCAACTATATATTTTAGGTATGAGTAATAGAAGCGCAAAATTAGCTGCTCAGCGCGGACTACCTTTTGTTATTGCACGAATGGGACAATCTGAGACAGACCTTCATGAAGCTATAAGCACTTATAGAAAATATTTTAAAGCTTATCATGGTGAAATTAATAATGCGAAACCATATGTTATTTTAGCAACTTTTGTGGTAACAGCTTCTAATTTATCTAGAGTTAAACAATTGCTACATACGCTTCAACTTTGGTTGATGCGTATTAACTATTTAAATCAACCTAAGAGTTATCCATCGATTGAAACAGCACAGAACAAGCATTATAGTCAACGAGAATTAGAAAAGCTTGAAAAGATGAAATCGAAAATCATATACGGAATGCCAAATGATGTTGCGGAACAACTTACCTTACTTCATCAACAATTTAAAGTGGATGAAATCATCATCTTACCTCATGTATTTGGTGAAGACGCTAGAATGGAATTAATTGAGTTAATTGCGAATGAATTGATTCCATCTTGTTCACGCGATGAATTTTAGACTATTACTAAAAGACGCACGATTGATTCACTTGAAAGTCAAGTTATCATTCAATCGTGCGTTTTGTTTACTACTTTTAAGTTTCCCATAAGAATTGTATGATTTCATTTGCAACATCTTTATTCTCATGTAATTGACTATGTTGTGCCTTTGCACCTTTAAATTTCATTTCTTGATAAGACTTAGTGCTACCTCTTAGTAAATATTGAAGCGATTGAGAAGAGCTATTTGACACACGTCCATCTGAATGTGAGCCATCTTCTAAATCTCCGTAGATATTTAAAACTTCTATTTCCTTACCACAATAAATCTTATACAGTGATAACAATTGCCGATATGCGGCATTCATTCTACTTGGTTTCCCCTGTTTATCAACGATAATTTCATTCACGTTCTCATTCATATTCAAAATCCCGTTATAAACTCCCGCTATATTAACTTCCTTTTTAAGTTGTGGCAAATGTCGATCGTCCCCATAATTTTTCATGTAAAAAGCAAATGACATGTTCCCCATTGAATGTCCTACAAAATTAAATTGTTGAATTCCAAATTGACTTTTTAGTTGTGATAGAACTTCTTTAATCCAATAAGCATTTTCTTTAAAATTTCCATTTTTATTATCTTTAAATTCTACTTTGACAATAGGGTTTGCTGCATCTTCACTTAATTTTTTATCAAAATATACTTTTCCTTCACTACTCACTCTAGCGGTTATCACCTCATTGGTTACATTTTTATTTAACGCTTGTTTGACCATAAACGTTTCTGAGCGTTCGCTACCACCATAACCATGTAAAAAAAGTGTTGCTGTTGTTTTTATTTTATTATTAGAATAGTGAGTCGAAATGTATGATTGGGATTGAGTTTTGTTATAAATAATAACCAAAACTAATACTGTTGTAGAAAAGATTGTAAATAATAGAATTGTGAATTTTGACTTCATCATTACCCCTCTTCATGTTTATTTATTAATTATACTATTATTAGTAATAAATTATTTGATTTATGGGATTACTTTAAAATAATCTTGGTTCGATAAGATATATCACAATTAGACATAACTTCATTTTAAACTACTTTACTTGAAAATGAATATACGTATTAAAAAACGATTATTTCCAAATCATTTTCATTGGAAATAATCGTTTTTGTTTTAAATACTTTAATAAGTGCGCTTAGTTAGATGCCTTATTTACTAGTTAATATTTAGCTTTTATTTAATTTCTTTACTTTCTGCAAGTTCTTTGTACCAATATGCACTTTTCTTAGGGAATCTTTCCTGTGTTTCAAAATCAACGTAGAATAAACCGTATCTTTTTTCATAACCATTTGACCATGAAAATACATCCATAAGAGACCATAAGAAGTATCCCTTAACATTGGCACCATCTGCAATCGCATCTGCTATCACACTTAGATGCTGTTTAATATAGTCAATTCGTGCATCGTCATGTACTGTTTTTTCTTTTTCGTCGAATACATCTTTATATCCTAATCCATTTTCAGTAATATAAATCTTATGATAATTCGGATAATCTTTTACTACACGCATAATTTGGTCATATAAACCTTGTGGATAAATCATCCAATCCCAATCGGTTCTAGGAACATCAACATCAAATTCACGTTGTCCTACACCTTTAAGTTGATACTTAGATCCACCTTTATCACCAGTGGCATTATGTGTTATTTCAGATTCGCCTTCAAAACCACGCATCCAGTCACTCATATAATAATTAATACCTAAGAAATCGTTTAAATCCTTAGCTTCATCTAAAATTTTGTAGTCTTCATCAGAAATCTCTAATTGACCACCATTCACAGATAAGATGTGTTGTACTCCTTCCATCGTTTCACGTGAGTACTTACCAAGGTATGTTGCATCTAAAATAAATTTATTATGAATAATGTCTTCAAGTTCGGCTGCTCTCACATCTTCAGGATTAGATGGATCATATGGATATTTTGTAGGTAATGCATGGACAACACCTATTTCTCCCTTATAATTTTCATCTTTAAAAAGTTTAACAGCACGTGCGTGTGCAACCATCATATTATGATGAGATTGGAATACTTTTTCAAAGTCATATTTGATACCTGGAGGGAATTTACCAACTAAATATTGACCATCACCAATCGGCCCAATTTCATTGAATGTTGTCCAATACTTAACTTCTGGAAATTCTTTAAAACAAAATTCAGCATAATCTACAAAATAGTCTATTGTTTTACGATTTAAGAAATCTCCATCTTTGTGAAGTACCTCTGGTGTGTCAAAGTGATGTAATGTTACAAAAGGTTCAACATGACGTTTATGACATTCTTTGAAAAGATTATGATAATACTCGACACCTTTTTGATTCACTTCACCGTAACCTTTAGGAAAAATACGAGACCAAGCAATTGAGATACGTATACCATTTACACCAAAGCGTTCACTTAATTCCAAGTCAACAGGATATCTGTTATAAAAATCACTTGCTGGTTCAGCTGTGTACCAATAATTCTCCTCTAAATACGTGTCCCAAGCGACACGCCCTTTACCATCAGTCTGAGTAGCTCCTTCTGCTTGATAAGCAGCGGTTGCTCCACCAAAAATAAAGTCATCAGGTAATTTCTTAGTCATATATAAAACTCCTTTTTAATTGTTAAATTGTTGTTTTACAAATTCTAAAGCCGCCTCACCGTCTCTTGTTAACTTGATATATTGAGCGCCTTCAGTTTTGGCTAATTTAATTCCTAAGCGATCAGTATCTTGTTTAATATCTTCAAAATTCGAAGCAACTTGTGGTGCTAAGATAATTAATTGATAATCTTTCATAATATCCATATGTGCACCATAACCACCTGCTGCTGCTTTTACTGGTACTTCATACTCTTCAGCAGCTTTATTTAAAGCATTAGCTAGTAAACCACTTGTACCTCCACCTGCACATAAAACTAAAACATTTGTTTGTTCACTAATAGTATCTGTAGAGGATGTAGAAGTTGTTTCATCAACTGAAGATGTATCATCAGTATCCGCTTCACTTGCCCCTGCAGTTGCTAAAATAGCATCGGCTTTTTTCGTATCAAAGTTTGCTGATACTTTTTCTTTTAATTCATTATTTGCTTCTTTATTTCCTAATTCTTCTTCAAGCACTTGTTCATCGTATACTTTTAAGAATGGATAGTAAATAATCACATCAACAACAATAAGTAATATTGCTAACACAAATGACCAAAATGCAAATCCAGTCCCCATAACAATACCGAGTGGACCAGGAGTAGTCCAAGGTAAAAAGATACTAAAACTATTCATATTTAAAACATCAACAAAAAATTTAAAAATCCATATATTTACTATAGGTGCAAAAATAAAAGGTATAAAGAATACCGGATTTAGTACTAGTGGTGCACCAAAAAGTATGGGTTCATTGACACCAAAGAATGTAGGTACGACTGATGCTCTACCTATCGCTTTATTTCTTTTTGATTTTGTTAACCACATAAACATAAATGGAACAACTAATGTTGCACCGGTTCCTCCCATAGTTGCTACGAACATCTGTGTACCCGGTGTAATTACTTTATCAGCATGTTCTCCAGCTTGTATTAAGTGTAAATTTGTTTCAAGGTTCGCATAAGTAATTGCTGCAATCGCTGGTTCAACAATAGAAGGTCCATGAATACCTACAAACCAGAAGAACGCAAACGCACCGAATATGAGTGTTACCCCAATCCAACCATCTGCCGCAGTAAATAGTGGCTCAAATACTTTTAATACTGCATTTGCTACATTCGTGTGGACTATTGCTCTAGAAAGTAAGTCTAAAGCATACAAAATTAAAATTACGGCTGATAAAGGGAAAATATCTTTAAATACTTGAGATATATTTGGTGGTACTTCTTTAGGCATTTTAATGGTAATATTTCTTTTGACAAAGAAATTATAAACAATCACGGTAATAAACGCAGAAATAAAGGCTGTCAATAAACCTTTTGTTCCCATAAATGCACTTGAAAATCCACCATCTTTAACAGGATCAGCAGCTAAGAATAAAAATCCACAAATAGCTGCCATCATTGTCGAAATAAAGTTAATCTGATTCGTTTTATCTAGTTTTCGATTGTAAGAATCAGTTAAAGATTTAGCTGTGGTTCCTGCTACAAGCAAACCAACTATTCCCATTGTATAGTTATAGGGTTTCATCAATATACCTTCCATAGTTTTACTCCAAGTAAAACCAAACACATTTGGTACATAGGTAATTAAAATAAATATACTTGAGAATAAGATAATTGGAATAGCAGCAATAAATCCATCACGAATCGCTCTTAAATAAATATTTCGTGATATTTTTTCAAAGAATAGCTTTCCTTTTTCTATCCATGCTATTAATTTATTCATAGGGGTCAGCTCCCTTTTTTGTATAATTCAATTAAATGCTTCATTAAATCTTTTAAAAGTAATGTTGTCATTAAATGGTCTTGACCATGAATCATAGTGATACTATATGCGATATCCTCGCCTTTAGCCTCTTGAGCTAGAAGATTGGTTTGTGCTTTATGTGCATTAGCAATACATTCATTCGCTTCCTCTACAAGTTGTTCTGCTTTATCAAATTCACTATCTTTAGCAGCATTTAAAGCTTCTAATAATTTTGAACGTGCATCCCCAGCATAGGCAACAATTTCAAATCCGAGTAATTGTACCTCATCTCTATTCATTTGAATATCCTCCCTTACATTATTTGTTTTTCCATGATGTAGCTGTTGTTTTCAATACTGTATTCAAATCATCAATATTCTTAAATCCTACCGTACGCAACCATTCTCTGGCAGCTTGCTCTCCTTCTTCAATGTATACCTTAACTGCTCCTGACCATGTGGCACGTCCACATAAAACACCATTGAATTGCGCACCAGAATCATGCGCAAATTTTAATGTATCTTGGAACAATTCTGCTGATACACCTGCACTTAAATAAATATATGGTAAGTGAGTAACTGCATCTTGATCACGGAAATGTTGTGCAGCTTCTTCTTTAGTATAAACAACTTCTCCTTCTGAAAATCCTTCCACAAAATTCATATTCACAGGTACTTCAACTTTAAGTACATCCACATTAAAACGATCTTCAGAGAATAACTTCATTGCTTCATTAACTTTACGTGGCTTAACTTTAGCGAATTCTGCACTTTTATTGTCAGGAATATTGTCGTCATATGTTAAAACTTCCAAGAAGAAAGGAATATCTTCGGCAACACATTCTGAACCAATTCGTTCAATATATGCTTTCTTTTGTATGTTAATTTCTTCTGTGTCATCTACATCATAATAAAGTAAAAATTTAACTGCATTGGCCCCTTGCTCTTTCAAACGTTTCGCAGACCATTCTACCAAGCAATCTGGCAAACGACCTTTCGCATTCACATCATATCCAGTTTTTTCGTATGCAAGTAATAGTCCGCAGTCATTATTTCGAGCATCTGATGCTGGTAAACCATATTCTGGATCTAATAAAATTGAAGACGCATATTGAGTTAATTCTTCAGAAACAAGTACTTTTAATTGTTCTATTTGCTCAACTGTTGGTGTTTCAGATTGATGTTCTGCCATCATTCTTTTTAATGCACCACGTTGATCAAATGCTAAAGCTGAAATAATACCTTCTTGATTACTTAATTTCTCAATTGATGACACTTTTTGTTGTGATTTTGTCATAAATTACACCTCTATAACTTCTATTTGTTTGAATATTTCGTCAAATTTATCTGTATTAATATGACCTGTTTGTTGTTCCATTGCATTTAGCATTCCGAATGCATTTGCTTTTTTTAATAACTCTTCATCGGTTTGTTGATGAATGAGTCCAGAAGCAATACCTGCTACAGTAGAATCTCCTGACCCAACAGGATTAACTACTTTAATGTTGGGAATATTCACCTTATAAAATTTTTGATTATGTTTTGCAAAAGCACCTTCACTGCCCAATGAAACAATAATCCATTCAATATCATTAAATATTGGCTGACTTAATGCCACTTTCAATTCTTTAATATCATTAGTTACTTTGTAATTTAAAAGTTGTGATAATTCATCTATATTTGGTTTAATTACTGTAGGTTTCTCATTACTAATAAGAACTTCCTCAAGTGATTGACCAGAGCTATCTAAAATGGTCAAAATTCCTTGTTCTTTTGCTAATCTCACAATATCCGTATAATAATCAGTATTAAGTCCTTTGGGCAGACTACCAGACATAACAGCCACATCAGTTTCTTTGAAAAGTTTTAATAGATGTGACTTGAATTCCTCTGATTCCTTAAGTTCAATCGTGGGACCCTTTTCAAGGATTTCAGTTTGTTGTCCCTCATGTAGTATTGCAATACAATTTCGTGTGTCGCCTTTGATTTTGAAAAATGCTTGTTTAATACGAGTAGTTTCTATTTGTTCTTCAATATATTGACCTAATGCTCCACCTAAAAAACCACTTGCTATTACGTCTTCACCAAATTCAGACAATACTCTAGTAACATTTAATCCTTTACCGCCTGCTGTTTTGCTTGTTTGAGATACCCTATTAACAGTATCTAAATTAAACTGATCTAAAGGATAAGATATATCAACTGAGGGATTTAAAGTTAATGTTAAAATCATTGGACATCTTCCTTAATCGTGATATTCACCTTTATTCCATTTTTCTAAGAACTCGTCGAAGAAATGTGGATCAGCTTGGTCATTGTTATGTGCTTCTAAATGATTGATTTTAGCAATTAATTTTTTATTTTCTTCAGTAGGTTTGTACTCTGCCTCAATGAATGCATCAACGATGTCGAAAATAAATAATTCACCTGCTACTTTACCGCCAAAACTTACAACATTGGCGTTTAACTCTTCTTTAGAATAAAGCGCTGATGTCATATCTCTAACTAAAGCAGTTCTAACACCTGGTACTTTGTTTGCAGCATTACTAATTCCTACACCAGTACCACAAATACATACACCTAAATCTGCTTCACCACTCGCAACTTTTTCTCCTACCTTTTTTCCATAAATCGGATAATGTGTACGTGTGAAATCATAAGTTCCAACATCTATCACTTCATGTCCCTGTGATTTTAAGTGTTGTGAAACTTCCATTTTTGTATCAGTAACAATATGATCGCAACCTATTGCAATTTTCATTTTTATTCCTCCTATTAACACATTTTATTTAACATATCTACGCGGATTTGATGACGTCCACCATCGTAATGACCATTGACAAATTCTTTTGCGACATTCTTAGCAAGCGTATCTCCAACAATTTCAGCTCCCATAGTAATCATGCGTGCATTATTATGGCTACGTGTCATGTAAGCTGAACGCTCATCTGAAACCTCAGCCGCAATCATTCCCTTAATTTTAGTTGCTACAATAAAACTACCTGCACCATAGGCATCTATAGCAATACCTAGATTGTCGTCGGACTTTTGAACTTCTTTAGCTACAGAGACTGTTGAATCAACAAAGTCTAGATCTTTTCCTTCTGTAACATCTAAAACATCATAATCGTTGTCTTCCAAATAATCTTTAATTAATTCTTTTAAGCGTTTGCCATCTACATCTGAACCAATAATAATCGTCATAATAAGTCTCCTTTTTTGAATTAAGGTGATTAAACACATGTGTTTTTGAAAAAGCGCTTTCAAATATTTACACCTAAATTATAAACATATTTAAACAAATAATCAACATATAACAAACAATTGTCACGTATTTTTGTTTGATATATGTTGATTTAAAAAGAAATTGCTGTTTTTCTCTATGCAAAATGTTTATTTAAACAAAAAAGTAGCAATAAATTTAAAAAACTTTATTGCTACTTCTACTTAAACTACTTATTTAATTTTAAAATTCTTATCATCTGATTTTATTGCTTAATAATAATGTTTAATTGACATTATTATGATGCTTAAATATATTTATATTCACTTTAAAGACAATATGTTAAAGACTTTAGCTAATAACCTCAACATATGATTCTATTTTTTCTTTCTTTTCCAAGTCATTATTATCTGTTAAAACTGCATTGAGTTCACGAAGCTCACAAAATGATGAAAAATCATCCTTACCAATTTTTGAAGAGTCAATCAGTAAATATTTTTCCAACGAATGGCTAAGTGCAATTTGTTGCGTATAAGCCTCTTCTATTGAGGATGTCATAGCTAGACCATCTTTAACACCATTACTACTAAAAAACATTTTACTAAATCTTAGTTGACTTAATAACTGATTTGTCATCTCACCTACAAATGCTTCAGTTAAATCACGCATTTCCCCACCTAATAAATAGACTCTGAAATGTAACGTTTGTTTTTTTATTAATATATTAAATACTGGTAAACAATTAGTAATAATTGTTAATGAATAATGATTTATTTCTTCAGCTAATTTTTGAACTGTAGTACCAGGACCTAAGAAAATAGTATCTCCATCTTCAATTAAATCTACTGCATTCTTTGCTATAAATCGTTTTTCTTCAATAAAACGTGTATGTTTTTCTTGATGAGACATTTCTTTATATTGGAAAGCTGAATTACTACGAGCACCACCATGTATTTTAGTGAGAACACCTTTTTCTTCAAGCTCTGCGAGATCACGGCGCACAGTCATATCTGACACATTTAGATCTTCGACGATTTCATTTGTTCTTACAGAACCTCGTTTATTTACTAATTTTGTGATTTCATCTAACCTATCATATTTGTTCATTGATTTATTCACTTCCTATAATTACTATATATCATAATATTGAAACAGATTCATTATTTTAGAAGTTTATCATTTACTATCTTACGAATTTAAAATTTATATTGTAGCTTTCAATATCAACTTTTACTTTTTATATGATTATTTTGATTTTCAAAAATACTACTGATTTTCATTAAAAATTTAGAAATAACTTCAATCATTACTTTAAATCATAACATGAATTCTTTAATATTAAATTATATTGTAGTTGATAATAAATAAGTACTTACATAATATCTATGATAATGAGGTGAAAACAAATGAAAAAACCAGATATTCAACAGTTAAAAGATATCGTAAACAACTCTAATCAAATTGTTTTCTTTACAGGAGCTGGTGTTTCAGTTGCAAGCGGAATTCCAGATTTTCGCTCAATGGGTGGCTTGTATGATGAAATATCAAAAGATGGACAGTCTCCAGAGTATTTGCTTAGCATTGATCATTTACATGATAATAAAGAAAGTTTTATAAACTTTTATCATGAAAGACTTTTAATTGCCGATAAAAAACCTAATATTGTTCATCAATGGATTGCACAACTGGAAAATCAGCAAAAATCACTTGGCGTCATCACTCAAAATATAGATGGTTTACACGAAGATGCAGGTAGTCACAATATTGATGAGCTACATGGTACACTTAATCGCTTTTATTGTATTAACTGTTATGAGGAGTACTCAAAATCATATGTCATGACACATCATCTCAAATATTGTGAAAAATGTGGTAACGTCATCAGACCTGATATTGTTTTATACGGCGAGATGTTAAATCAAAAAACAGTCTTCAAGGCATTAGATAAAATTCAACATGCAGATACGCTCATCGTATTAGGTTCATCACTTGTTGTACAACCTGCTGCTGGTTTTGTATCAGAATTTAAAGGTGACAACCTAGTTATCATTAATAGAGATGCAACTCCATATGATCATACAGCTAGCTTAGTTATACACGATGATATGACTAGTGTTATAGAAGAAATTGTAAATAGTAATAGTTAAGTAACATAGAAGTCAAATTAAGTTCAAAATCCACTACTCATGCTCCAAAATCAAACACGTCAAATCCATAGAATTTCTTGATGAAACTTTCTTAATTTTAGGGCATAGCATAGTATTGAAAAAGCTTGAATAAAGTGCTTTTTAAATGAATAATCTAAATCCTACTCAATAATAAAGACTGGGACATCTAATTGTCTCAGTCTTAAATTATAAAAAAAACACTTCCCAATAAACGGGAAGTGTAAATGTTGTTCGCCAAAAATTAACGTTTTGAGAATTGTGGTGAACGACGTGCTTTTTTAAGACCTGGTTTTTTACGTTCTTTCATACGTGGGTCACGAGTAAGTAATCCAGCACGTTTTAAAGAACCTCTGTATTCAGGATCTGCTTCTAATAAAGCACGTGCAATTCCATGTCGGATTGCTTGAGCTTGTCCAGTAAATCCGCCACCGTGTACGTTAACTAAAACATCATAGTTACCTTTAGTTTCTGTAACATCAAATGGTTGATTTAAGTCTAAAATTAATGATTCGAATGGTAAGTAGTCACGTACATCACGTTCGTTAACAGTAATGTTACCTTCGCCAGGTACTAAACGTACACGTGCTACTGAGTTTTTACGACGGCCTGTGCCTTTATATTCAACTTGTGCCAATGTAATTTCCTCCTTCTAATTAACCACGTAACTCGTAGTTTTCTGGTTGTTGTGCAGCGTGTGGATGTTCAGCGCCACCATATACAAATAATTTTTTACCTTGTTTTTCACCTAAGCGTGTACTTGGTAACATACCTTTAATTGAAGTTTCTAATAAACGTTCAGGATTTGTTCTTTTTAATTCACCAGCAGAGATTGATTTTAAACCGCCTGGGTGATTTGAATGACGGTAGTACATTTTGTCTTGTTCTTTGTTACCAGTGAATTCAATTTTAGATGCATTAATGATAATTACATAATCACCAGTATCAACATGTGGTGTATAAGTTACTTTATTTTTACCGCGTAATATAGCAGCTACTTCTGATGATAAACGACCTAATGTTTGGCCTTCAGCATCAATAACATACCATTTGCGCTCAATGTTTGATTCATTTGCCATAAATGTTTGACGCATAATAATTGTCCTCCTAAAAATAAATGCTTCGTTCATTAATTGCAGTACGAATAAATCACATTCGAACCTATGTTTATTGCACTAACAACTATCATTATTGTTACGATTTAAAAGCGTAAGATTTCATTTATTTCATTAACTGTTGTTCTGCTTTGCTTATATATCTTGTAACACAATAAGTTTCCGGGGCTTATCGTGGGGTGATATAAAACAATACCGTTAATAATCATATAATTTCACAGTACTTTTGTCAATGACAATTAGTGTTTTTCCAACGATTTTTTGTAGTGTATTTTTACATCTTTCCCATATTCTTGTATCAATTCTTCTGGGCTTAAATAAATCTTTTCTAAATATAATCCGTCAGGTGGAGCTGTGAGAGGCACATTATTTCTATTTTTGTCCTCTAAGAGCTTAGGGACGTCATTAGGTTCACGCTTTCCTTTTCCTACTTCAATTAAGAAAGCTACCAATACACGGACCATATTATAAAGGAATCCAGAACCTGTTACGACATAATCAAACCCTTCTTTAGTAGCAACAATTTCACTCTGATATAGTGTTCTTACTTTGCTTTCAACTTCTGTTTTCTGTGAACAAAAACCGGTAAAATCATGTGTACCTATAAATTCTTGAGCAGCTTTGTTCATTTTATCATAGTCTAATGTTTCATTAACAAATGTTTCAGTACCACTCTTAAAAGGATTTCGATGATTACCTTGATAAACTTTGTAACGATAGCGTTTGCCTACGCAGTCATAACGACAATGAAAATACTCGTCGACATTTCGTACATTTTTAACGTAAATATCATCTGGTAAAGCTCGATTCATCGCATATTGCCATTGTTTGTTATCAATATTCAATTCGGTATCGAAATGAAAGAATTGCTGATACGCATGCACACCCCTGTCTGTTCTGCTTGAGGGATGAATTCGTACATGATGTTTATGCATTCGTTTAAGAATCTTTTCAAATTGTTGTTGAACAGTTCGTCCTTGTTGCTGAATTTGAAAACCTAAAAATTGGTTACCTTGATAAGCAATTTCAACTAATATACGCAATATTTACACTCCTGAAAATTTTAAAATAAATAATATAGTAGCGATAGGTATTAAAAGTAAGACTGTTAATGTGTCTTTATATTGCCAATGTAATAACCTATAGCTTGTTCGTTTGATGTTAATATCATAACCTCTGACTTCCATTGCTATAGCTAGTTCTTCTGCTCTTTGAAAGGCAGAAATAAATAATGGAATCATGATGGGTATAAAAGCTCTAATTCGTGTTATTAAACTTCCTGAACTTATTTCTGATCCTCTAGATTTTTGAGCAAGTATAATTTTTTCTAATTCGTCCATTAATGTTGGTATAAACCTTAGAGCAATAGACATCATCATACTTAATTGATGTACTGGTACTTTAATCACTTTAAGAGGTACAAATAATTTTTCAAAAGCATCTGTTAAATCAATCGGACTAGTCGAAAGTGTCATGATTGTTGCAATCATAACTATAAAAATCAATCTTAGTGATATATAAATTCCTTCCATAACACCATTTGATTCAATAGTGATAAACTTCCATTGAAATAATACGATACCTCCATTAGTAAATAACACATGCATAGAAAAAGTGAAAACCAAGAAGAAAAAGATAGGTGTTAATCCTTTAATTAAAAACCAAAAAGGAATACGTGCTAACTTAATAAATAATATTATAAAAAGAAACAACCATGCATATGTACCTAGTGAATGACAGAAAAAAATTAAAAGAATAAAGAAAAAGACAAATATTAACTTAGCTCTAGGATCAAGCTGATGAATAATTGATTGCATAGGAAGATATCGTCCAATGATTAATTTATTCTTCATGATGCCACTCCTTATACAACTTCACAAACTCTTCTTCATTCATGGCAAGCTTTGGAAATAACATATTATATTTTTTTTCGATATCTTTCTGTAACTTCACTACTTTAGGCAACTCTATATGCCACTTTAATAATTGCGTTTTTTGATTAAATAAATTTCTAGGATTTGATTTTTCTACTATCGTCCCTTTATTCATTACTACAACTTCATCTGAATAACGTGCTACATCATCCATATCATGTGAAACAAGAATAATCGTTTTATTTTCTTCTATTTGTATTTTCTTTATTAAAGACATGACTTGGTGTTTACTATTCGGGTCTAACCCAGCAGTCGGTTCATCCAGAATAATTACTTGTGGATCCATAGCCAAAATGGAAACAATGGCTATTTTTCTCATTTGTCCTCCCGACATTTGAAATGGAGAGGATGACATCACATTTCTTGAAAAACCTAATTCAAGAAGAAGTTGAAAAGCTTTGTCTTTAACATTTTTTAGGTTCATATTAAAATTTTTAGGTCCAAACTCAATTTCTTTTTCAACGCTATCTTCAAATAATTGGGATTCTGGAAATTGAAATACTATACCTACTTCTTTTCTTATGTGACGTAAGTGCTTGTCTTTAGTTTTATTTGTAACTTCTAAACCATTAATGTTGACTGAACCTGTAGTGGGCTTTAATAAAGCATTCAAATGTTGAATCAGAGTGGATTTCCCACTTCCAGTTTGACCAATAATTGCATAATACTTGCCCTGTTCAAGAGTTAGTGAAACGTTTTTAATAGCTTCAAATTCATAAGGTGTCCCTTGTTGATAAATATAACTCACTTGATTAAATTGTATACTCATAATTTTTTAATCAACCCTTCATAAGTTACATAAGTTGAATCAAAACCTAAAAGTCGATTCATTTTCAAAGGAAATGGTAAGTCCAATCCAACCGATATTAGTGCCTCTTCGCACTTAAAAATATCTTGAGGTGTTCCTTGTTTAAAAACAGTTCCTTTATTCAATACAATGATTTGATCAGCATGCATTGCTTCATCTAAATCATGAGTGATTGAAATAATTGTAACATGATTATTTACTTTAACTTCATTTACAAGGTTAAGTAAAGATGACTTTCCATGAGGATCTAGCATCGTTGTCGCTTCATCTAAAATCAGCACATCAGGATTAAGTGCAAGTACCCCAGCAATGGCAACACGTTGTTTCTGCCCTCCTGAAAGTGAATGGGGTTCATCATCGGCTTTATTTATCATATCTACTTCAGTTAATACTTGATTAACTTTAGATACCATTTCTTTATAAGGAACAAGTTGGTTTTCAAGACCAAAAGCAACATCAAATTTAACTATAGAACCTACAAATTGATTATCGGGGTTTTGAAAAACAATTCCGATATGTTTCCTCACTTCTCGCTTATTTTGAGAGTCTACTGGTAGATTTTGAAATAGAATTTGTCCTTCACTTGGTTCTTCTATACCTACCATAAGTTTAGCAATAGTAGATTTTCCTGAACCATTGTGACCTACAATAGAAGTCCATTGTCCAGCTGGTATTGAGAATGAAACGCGATTTAATGTGAAAGCAGCGTCACTTTGATATTGAAATGATACATCTTTAAATTCAATGATAGGATTTGACCCATTCACATCAACCACTCCTAATATTTTTATATCACTAAACATTCTACAATAATTCAAATTGACTGTATATCAGATATGTATAATTTAATCATTTGTAATATGAATTATAAAAAAAGCTATAGTGTTATTAACTATAGCTTAAATAAAAAAGCGCGCACCCCATCAAATGTTGAGTTCACGCTTAAATAATTATTTAGTTGGATGGGGTACTCTGAGCTAGACAATATTTGTATGTGGCAAACATTATCGTTGCACTCATTTGCTTTATATATAAGTAGTAAATGTGTATTTATTAAGGTTAGACAACTAAGTTATAACTTGTGTCTTAAAATTAGATTAAACTAATTCAATAATTACTGATTCAGCGCCGTCACCACGACGAGGGCCTACTTTAAGAATACGAGTGTAACCACCTTGACGTTCACTATAACGTTCAGCGATTTCACCAAATAATTTTTGAAGAGCAGTTTGTGTAGAGTCATCTTCATTTAAAATTTCAACATTACGTAAAGTTTTAGCAGCATTACGACGAGATGCTAAATCACCTTTTTTACCAAGTGTGATCAATTTCTCTACTACACTACGAACTTCTTTAGCACGAGCTTCAGTTGTCTCGATACGTTCACTAACGATTAATGAAGTTGCTAAGTCACGTAACATTGCTTTACGTTGATCAGAAGTACGACCTAATTTTCTGTAACCCATGAGTTAACCTCCTTTATCAATCTTCTTTTCTTAATCCTAATCCTAAATCTTCTAATTTATATTTTACTTCTTCTAGAGATTTACGACCTAAATTACGCACTTTCATCATGTCAGCTTCAGATTTATCAGCTAACTCTTGTACAGAATTGATTCCTGCGCGTTTTAAGCAGTTATAAGAACGTACAGATAAGTCTAATTCTTCAATAGACATTTCAAGTACTTTTTCTTTTTGATCTTCTTCTTTTTCAATCATGATTTCAGCGTTTTGAGCCTCATCAGTTAGACTTACAAAGATATTCAAGTGTTCAGTCATTATTTTAGCTGCTAATGATACTGACTCTTGTGGTGTGATTGAACCATTTGTCCAAACATCTAAAGTTAATTTATCAAAATCACTACTTTGACCTACGCGTGTATTTTCAACTGTATAGTTTACACGTTCAACAGGTGAATATAGTGAATCAACAGGAATTACACCAATTGGTAAATCACTAGTATTATTTTGTTCAGCTAATGCGTAACCTCTACCCTTATTAGCAACAAGACGCACTTTAAGATGTCCACCTTTAGACACTGTTGCGATTTTAAGCTCTGGATTTAAAATCTCAACATCACTGTCGTGAGTAATGTCACTTGCAGTTACTTCGCCTTCATCTTTAACATCAATTTCTAAAGTTTTATCTTCTTCAGAGTAAATTTTTAATGCAAGTTTTTTAATGTTCATAATGATTGTTGAAACATCTTCTACTACATTATCTACTGCTGAAAATTCGTGTAAAACTCCTTCAATCTCGATGTACTTAACGGCTGCACCTGGTAATGAAGATAGTAGGATACGACGTAAGGAGTTTCCTAGTGTAGTACCATAGCCACGTTCAAGTGGTTCAACAACGAATTTACCGAATTTAGCATCTTCACTAACTTCAATTGTCTCAATTCTAGGTTTTTCAATTTCTATCATTTACAAATATCCTCCTTAAATACGTCGACTAGATTTAAACTGTTTGCTCAGTGACTTGTAACAATACATTTAAAAATTATACGCGACGACGTTTTGGTGGACGACAACCGTTGTGTGGTACTGGAGTAACGTCTCTGATTGCAGTTACTTCTAAACCTGCAGATTGTAGTGCACGGATAGCAGATTCACGGCCTGGACCAGGTCCTTTTACTGTTACTTCTACTGTTTTCAAACCATGTTCCATAGCAGTTTTAGAAGCTGTTTCTGAAGCCATTTGAGCTGCAAATGGAGTTGATTTTTTAGATCCTTTGAATCCTAATGCACCAGCTGATGACCAAGATAATGCATTACCGAATTCATCAGTGATAGTTACGATAGTATTATTGAATGTTGAACGGATGTGAGCTACACCATTTTCAATATTCTTTTTCACTCTACGTTTACGAGATACTTGTTTACGTGCCATTAAATTTTGCCTCCTTTACCTATTATTTTTTCTTATTAGCTACTGTTTTAACTGGACCTTTACGTGTACGAGCATTGTTTTTAGTTTTTTGTCCACGAACTGGTAAGCCACGACGATGACGAATTCCGCGGTATGATGAAATTTCCATTAAACGTTTAATGTTTAAGTTTTGTTCACGGCGTAAGTCACCTTCTACTTTGTAGCCATCTACAACTTCACGGATACGACCTAATTCATCGTCAGTTAAATCTTTAACGCGAGTATCTGCTGATACGTTAGCTTCTTCTACTATTTTATTAGCAGTTGAAGTACCAATACCATATACGTATGTTAATGAGATAACAATGCGTTTTTCACGTGGAATATCCACTCCTGCAATACGTGCCATATTAATTTACACCTCTCTTTTATTAACCTTGTCTTTGTTTGTGTTTTGGATTATCACAAATTACCATTACTTTACCTTTACGTTTAATGACTTTGCATTTTTCGCATATTGGTTTTACTGATGGTCTTACTTTCATTTTTATACCTCCCTATATTATGGAGTGACGATTATTTATAACGATAAGTAATTCTACCGCGCGATAAATCATACGGAGACATCTCAACAGTTACTTTGTCGCCAGGTAGAATACGAATGTAATTCATTCTGATTTTACCACTTACGTGAGCTAAAATCTCATGACCATTTTCTAATTCTACTTTAAACATTGCGTTTGGTAAAGTATCTAGTACTGTACCTTCTAATTCAATTACATCTTGTTTAGCCATTGATTAACTTCCCCCTTTTTGCAATAGTAAGGTAATCGTCAATAGACAACTTAACGATACGAATCTATTCGTGATGGTTTAATATAAGTTCAACAAAAATACGGGAATTAAATATCGTTATTTGTCACTCATTCTGTTAAATTTACTCTAATACTCACTGAAACATAGATCGTATAGTGTTGATCTATTATAAATGATCTAAGATATCAATGACATCGTTGGTTACTTCGTCAATATCTTTTGAACCATCAATGTTTTTCAAGACACCTTTGTTGTTGTAATATTCTAAAATAGGCTTAGATTGTTTAACATTAACGCTCAAACGATTAGATACTGTTTCTGGATTGTCATCTTCACGTTGATATAACTTTCCACCATCGATATCACATATACCATCAACCTTTGGAGGATTAAATACAAGATGATATGTTGTACCACATTTCTCACAGATACGACGACCTGTAAGACGATTCATTAATTCTTCCTCAGGAACTTCGATATTAATGACAGCATCAATTTCTCTATCAAGCTCAGACATAATTTGACTTAATGACTCAGCTTGATCTATAGTTCTTGGGAATCCATCTAACAAGAATCCTTTTTTTGCATCGTCTTCAGAAATTCTTTCTTTAACGATACCTACAGTAACTTCATCAGGAACTAATTCTCCACGATCCATATATGATTTAGCTTCTTTTCCTAAATCTGTTTCATCTTTAATCGCTTTTCTGAACATGTCACCAGTAGAAATATGTGGTATTGGGAATTTCTTAACAATTTCACTCGCCTGAGTCCCTTTACCTGCACCAGGTAAGCCCATTAAAATGATATTCATAAATGCCCTCCTACAAATTATCTACCACCAAAGCCTTTATATTCTTTTTGAGTGACTTGTGCTTCTAAAGTTTTCATAGTTTCAATAGCTACACCAATAACGATCAAAAGACTCGTACCACCAATTTGAATTGATTGTGGTAAGCCCATAAATTTAGTCGCAATTATAGGTAAAATAGCTATAGCTGCTAAGAAAATTGAACCAACAAAAGTCAATCTATAAAGTACTTTAGTAATATATTTTTTTGTTTGTTCACCAGGTCTAATTCCTGGGACATAACTACCTTGCTTTTTAAGGTTATCTGCCATTTTTTCAGGATTAACTTGTACAAAAGCATAAAAATATGCAAATGCAATAATTAAAACTACATAAATAATCATTCCAATATTACTTGATGGGTTGGCAGTATCAGCAATATTCTGTGCCCATTCTGCTTTCGGGAAGAATAAAGTCAATGTTCTTGGTAACAAGAAAAACGCCATCGCAAAGATAACTGGAATAACACCGGCAGAGTTAACTTTCAAAGGTAGATAAGTTGCTTGTGAACCTAATCGTTGAGCAGATTGTTTCTTTGCATATTGAATAGGTATTTTACGTTTAGCTTCAAGAACAAATATTGCGCCTACTGTTAGTAAAATCAAGGCTACAATCAATCCTAGTATTTTCAGCCAAGCAAGTGAAGTATCGTCTTGACCTACAAACACTGATTGTGCAAATTGTTCTAGACTCGAAGGTAAAGTTGATAATATACCTGCAAAGATGATAAGAGAAATACCGTTACCAACACCAAACTGTGTGATTTGGTCACCAAGCCAAATTAAGAAAGCTGTTCCCGCTGTTAATACAACTGCAATTAATAAATAACTCATAACAGACTTTTCTATAATAAGTTGTCCTTTGAGATAGTTATTAAATTGGAAAGCCATACCTATAGATTGGATAAAAGCTAAAATTATAGCAAAATAACGAGTTACGTTATTAATTTTTCTTCTACCCATTTCACCTTGTTTTGCCCACTCTGTAAATTTAGGAACAATATCCATTTGCAGTAATTGCATGACGATGGATGCAGTGATATAAGGCATGATTCCCATCGCAAATATTGAGAAACGTTTCAAGGCACCGCCACCAAAAGTATTTAATAACTCAGTGGCACCTTGAGATCCCTGTGGATGATTAAAGGCTTCAGGATTAACTCCTGGAGCAGGAATATACGTTCCTATTTTAAAAATAACTAACATTGCTAGAGTGAAGAAAATCTTGTTTCGTACTTCTTTAGTTGTAAAGAAACGTACAAACGTTTGAAACATTAGATCACCTCGTGTGCTCCACCTTTTGCATCAATAGCTTCTGCTGCTGAAGCTGAGAATTTATGAGCTTTCACTGTTAATTTCTTGTCTAGTGAACCGTTACCTAGTACTTTGATACCAGATTTTTCATTCTTAACAACACCAGATTCTACTAATAAAGCTGGAGTAACTTCAGTACCATCTTCAAATTTATTGAGTTGGTCTAAGTTAACAATAGCATATTCTTTACGGTTAATGTTAGTGAAACCACGTTTAGGCAAACGACGGAATAAAGGTAATTGTCCACCTTCAAATCCTGGTCTTACTTTACCACCTGAACGTGCTTTTTGACCTTTTTGACCACGGCCACTTGTTTTACCGTTACCAGTTGCAGCACCACGACCTACACGGTTACGTACACGACGTGATCCTTCAGCTGCTTTTAACTCATGTAATTTCATTTCGGCACCTCCTTAATTATTTTTCTTCTTCAATTGTTAATAAATGCTTAACTTTGTTGATTTGCCCACGAATTGCAGGGTTATCTTCAACAACTACTGAACTATTAGTCTTTTTAAGACCTAAAGCTTCAACAGTTTTACGTTGTGTTTCAGGACGACCAATAACACTACGAGTGAGGGTAATTTGTAATTTAGCCATAACTTATTTTCCCTCCTTAATTGTATAATTCTTCTACAGATTTGCCACGTAATTTAGCAACATCTTCTGCATTTTTTAAGTTTTGTAAACCGTTGATAGTCGCACGAACCATATTAATAGGAGTATTTGATCCTAAAGATTTACTTAAGATATCAGTAATTCCTGCTAACTCTAATACGGCACGAACTGGTCCACCAGCGATAACTCCTGTACCAGGTGCAGCTGGTTTCATAAATACGCTACCTGACCCATATTGACCAGTTATAGTATGAGGAGTCGTACCTTCTACACGTGGAACAACTACTAAATCTTTTTTAGCTGCTTCAACAGCTTTTTTGATAGCTTCTGGTACCTCTTGCGCTTTACCAGTACCGAAACCTACACGACCATTTTTATCTCCAACAACCACTAATGCAGTGAAACGGAAACGACGACCACCTTTTACAACTTTAGCAACACGGTTAATCGTAACAACGCGTTCTTCAAATTCTTTAGTTTCTTCTTCTCTACGAGCCATGAATGTGTCCCTCCTTTAATTAAAATTCTAATCCATTTTCTCTTGCAGCATCAGCTAAAGCTTTAACACGTCCGTGGTATAAATATCCACCGCGATCGAAGACGATTTCTTTAATACCTTTATCGTTAGCTTTTTTAGCAATTTCTTGACCAACAGTAGTTGCTAAGTCAACTTTTGAAGCTGATGTGTTTGCAATATCTTTATCTTGTGATGATGCTTGAGCAAGTGTTACGCCTTTAACGTCATCAATAATTTGTGCATAGATGTGTTTGTTTGAACGATACACATTTAAACGTGGCTTTTCAGCTGTACCTGATAATTTAGTACGAACACGAGCATGTCTTTTCAAACGTACTTTGTTTTTATCAATTTTACTGATCATTTCAATACTCCTTTCTTTAGAGTGTTATCTATTATTTACCAGTTTTACCTTCTTTACGGCGTACATATTCACCTTGGTAGCGAATACCTTTACCTTTATAAGGTTCTGGAGGTCTTACAGAACGAATGTTAGAAGCAATCGCACCAACTTGTTCTTTAGAAACACCAGATACTTTAACAGTTGTATTTTTCTCAACAGCGAAAGTAATGCCTTCTTCTGCTTTAATTTCAACTGGGTGAGAGTATCCAACATTAAGTACTAAATCTTTACCTTGCATTTGTGCACGGTAACCTACACCAACAAGCTCAAGTGTTTTTTCGTAACCTTGAGAAACACCTAGTACCATATTATTTAATAAAGCACGAGTTGTACCATGATCTGTTCTGTCTTCTTTAGAATCAGATGGTCTTACAACTTCAACAGTGTTTTCTTCTTGTTTAAATGTCATTCTTTCATTTAAAGTTCTTTCTAATTCACCTTTTGGACCTTTTACAGTGACATGACTTCCGTCAAAAGTTACTGTTACGTCACTAGGAATGTCAATAATTTTCTTACCAACACGACTCATGTTATGGCACCTCCTTATTATTTATTACCAAACGTATGCGATAATTTCTCCACCAACATTACGTTTTCTTGCTTCTTTATCAGTGATAACACCTTCAGAAGTTGAAACTAATGCAATACCTAAGCCATTTAATACTTTTGGCACTTCATTTGCTTTAGCGTAAACACGTAAACCTGGTTTAGAAATACGTTTTAAACCTGTGATAACACGTTCATTGTTTTGACCATATTTCAAGAATAAACGAATAACACCTTGTTTATCGTCTTCTACATATTCAACATTTTTAATGAAACCTTCACTCTTTAAGATTTCAGCAATTTCTTTTTTAATATTAGACGCAGGTAATTCTAATTTCTCGTGGCGAACCATGTTAGCGTTTCTTACACGAGTAAGCATATCTGCGATTGGATCTGTCATTGTCATTGATTGTTGCCTCCTTTCAGACTCTTATTATTACCAGCTAGCTTTACGTACGCCAGGAATCTGACCTTTGTAAGCTAATTCACGGAAACAAATACGGCATAATTTAAATTTACGATACACAGAATGTGGACGACCACAGCGTTCACAACGAGTATATTCACGTACAGCGAATTTTTGTTTTTTTTGTTGCTTAGCAACCATTGAAGTTTTAGCCACTTTATTAGCCTCCTTTTAGAGATTATTTACGAAATGGCATACCGAAGTTTGTTAACAATTCACGAGCTTCCTCGTCAGTGTTAGCAGTTGTTACGATAACAATATCCATTCCTCTAACTTTTGTTACTTTATCGTAGTCAATTTCTGGGAAAATTAATTGTTCTTTAACACCAAGTGTGTAATTTCCACGACCATCAAAAGCTGTTTTAGAAACACCTTGGAAGTCACGTACACGTGGTAATGAAACTGCAATGAGTTTGTCTAAGAATTCATACATTCTTTCTCCGCGAAGAGTGACTTTCGCACCGATTGGCATACCTTCACGTAAACGGAATGTTGCAACTGATTTTTTAGCTTTTGTTACTAATGGTTTTTGACCAGTAATTAATTCTAACTCTTCAACAGCATTGTCTAAAACTTTAGAATTTTGAACTGCGTCACCTACACCCATATTCACAACGATTTTCTCAATTTTTGGTACTTCCATCACTGAACTATAATTGAATTTTTTCACTAAGTTTTCAGTAACTTCTGTATTAAATTTTTCTTTTAAACGGTTCAAAGTGGATCCTCCTTTCAACTAGTTATTAATTATTAGCTTTAATTTCTTCGCCTGATTTTTTAGCGATACGAACTTTTTTACCATCAACTGTTTTATATCCTACACGTGTAGGTTCATTTGTTTTAGGATCTAATAATTGTACGTTAGAAACATGGATTGCTGCCTCTGTTTCTAAAATTCCACCTTCAGGGTTTAATTGAGTTGGTTTTTGGTGTTTTTTTATAACGTTAACACCTTCCACAACGACACGGTCTTTTTTTGGTTCAGTAGCTAGTACTTTACCTTCTTTACCTTTGTCTTTACCTGCGATAACTTTTACGTTGTCACCTTTTTTGATATGCATGTGGGCACCTCCTTAAATTATGTGAATTTATTTGATTGGTATTATAGTACTTCTGGAGCTAGTGATACAATTTTCATGAAGTTTCCTTCACGTAATTCACGAGCAACAGGACCAAAGATACGAGTACCACGTGGGCCTTTGTCATCACGGATGATAACACATGCATTTTCGTCAAATTTAATATATGAACCGTCTTCACGACGAACACCTGATTTTGTACGAACTACAACAGCTTTTACAACGTCACCTTTTTTGACAACGCCACCTGGTGTTGCATTTTTAACAGTACATACAATAATATCACCAATGTTCGCTGTTTTGCGACCAGATCCACCTAATACTTTAATTGTAAGAACTTCACGAGCACCAGAATTGTCTGCTACTTTTAAGCGTGTTTCTTGTTGGATCATTCGTTAAACCTCCCTTATCTCTAATCTTGATTAAATAATTACTGACTCTTCAACAATTTCTACTAAACGAAAACGTTTTGTTGCTGATAAAGGACGAGTTTCTTGAATTTTAACAATGTCTCCTAATTTAGCTGAATTGTTTTCATCATGAGTTTTATATTTTTTAGAGTATTTTACTCGTTTGCCGTATAATTTGTGCGTTTTGTAAGTTTCCACTAGAACAGTGACTGTTTTGTCCATTTTATCTGAAACAACTCTACCTACATAAACTTTACGATCGTTTCTTTCGCTCACTTTCGTAACCTCCTCTTTCAATTATTATTGATTAGCCTTGCTTTGTTCAATTTCTCTTTCACGAGCAACAGTTTTTAGACGTGCAATCGTTTTTCTTACTGTGCGAATACGTGCCGTTTCTTCTAATTGACCTGTAGCTAACTGAAAGCGTAGGTTAAAAAGCTCTTCTTTTGAAGATTTGATTTGTTCTTCGATTTCTGAAGTGGTTAAGTCTCTAATTTCCTTAGCTTTCATTTGTTTCACCACCCAATTCTTCACGTTTTACAAACTTAGATTTTACTGGAAGTTTGTGACTTGCTAAACGTAATGCTTCACGAGCAACTTCTTCAGGTACACCAGCTACTTCGAATAAAATTCTACCAGGTTTAACAACTGCTATCCAGCCTTCAACCGCACCTTTACCAGCACCCATACGTACTTCTAAAGGTTTTTTAGTATATGGTGTATGAGGGAAGATTTTAATCCAAACTTTCCCGCCACGTTTCATGTAACGTGTCATTGCAATACGAGCTGATTCGATTTGACGAGATGTGATCCAAGATGTAGTTGTAGCTTGTAATCCATACTCACCAAATGTTACGTAGTTACCGCCTTTAGAACGACCAGTTGTTTTTGGACGATGCTGACGACGATATTTTACACGTTTTGGTAGTAACATTTTTATTTTCCTCCTTCACTAGTGTTCTTAGTAGGAAGAACTTCTCCACGATATATCCATACTTTAACGCCTAATTTACCATATGTTGTATCGGCTTCAGCGTGTGCATAATCAATGTCAGCACGTAATGTATGAAGTGGAACAGTTCCTTCTGAGTATTGTTCAGCACGAGCGATGTCAGCTCCGCCTAAACGACCTGATACTTGAGTTTTGATACCTTTAGCACCATTTTTCATAGCTCTTGTAATAGCTTGTTTTTGTACACGACGGAATGAAGCACGATTTTCTAATTGACGTGCAATATTTTCTGCAACTAAACGTGCATCAATATCAATTTTCTTAATTTCAATTACGTTGATGTGTACTTTTTTATCAGTTAAGGTATTTAATTTGTTACGAAGTTTTTCAATTTCTGAACCGCCTTTACCAATAACCATTCCTGGCTTACCAGTATGGATAGCAATATTGATGCGATTTGCTGCACGTTCAATATCTACGTGAGAAACTGACGCTTCTTTTAATTCATTATCAATAAATTTACGGATTTTTAAGTCTTCATGTAAAAGTGAAGCAAAGTCTTTTTCAGCATACCATTTTGCTTCCCAATCACGGATAACACCGACACGAAGTCCGATTGGATTAATTTTTTGACCCACAGTATTCCCTCCTTAGAAAGTTATTAAGCTTCTTTAGCTTCTTCTTTACCGTCACTTACGACGATTGTAATGTGGCTTGTACGTTTATTAATTGCACTTGCACGTCCTTGTGCACGTGGGCGGAAACGTTTTAAAGTTGGTCCTTCATTAGCATATGCTTCTTTTACAACTAATTCATCTGTATTCATATCATAGTTGTGCTCAGCATTTGCCAAAGCGGACATTAATACTTTTTCGATTACTGGTGATGAAGCTTTATTAGTTAATTTTAAAATAGCAATAGCTTCTCCAGCATTTTTACCTCTGATTAAATCAAGAACAAGTCTTACTTTACGAGGTGCGATTCTTATTGTTCTAGCAACCGCTTTTGCTTCCATCAGGATTTCCTCCTCTACTTATTAAAATTATCTTCTTGTTTTCTTGTCGTCTGCTGCATGTCCTTTAAAAGTACGTGTAGGAGCAAATTCACCTAATTTGTGACCTACCATATCTTCAGTGACATATACAGGTACATGTTTACGTCCATCGTATACTGCAAAAGTATGGCCAATGAAATTTGGGAAAATTGTAGAACGACGAGACCATGTTTTAATCACTTGTTTCTTTTCACTTCCGTCTTGAGCTTCTACTTTTTTCATTAAGTGATCATCGACGAAAGGTCCTTTTTTAATACTACGAGCCATTTGGGCGCCTCCCTTCTTATTGTGTGCGTGCAGCTTTACGCCGCACACCCAAATAAGTTTTTAATATTATTTTTTCTTACGTCCACGAACGATAAGTTTGTCAGAAGATTTTTTACCACGACGAGTTTTCTTACCAAGCGTAGGTTTACCCCATGGTGACATTGGAGATGGTCTACCGATTGGAGCACGACCTTCACCACCACCGTGTGGGTGATCATTAGGGTTCATTACAGAACCACGTACAGTTGGGCGAACGCCTTTCCATCTAGAGCGTCCTGCTTTACCAACATTTACTAATTCATGTTGTAAGTTGCCAACTTGACCAATTGTTGCACGACATGTAGATAAAATCATACGTACTTCACCAGATCTTAATCTGATTAATACATATTTACCTTCTTTACCTAATACTTGAGAGCTAGCACCAGCAGAACGAGCAAGTTGTCCACCTTTACCAGGTTTTAACTCGATGTTATGAATTACTGTCCCAACTGGAATATTTTGTAATGGTAAAGCATTACCAACTTTGATATCTGCCTCAGCACCACTTTCGACAGTTTGACCTACTTGTAATCCTTTAGGTGCGATGATATATCTTTTTTCACCATCAGCATAAACTAGCAATGCAATGTTTGCTGAACGGTTTGGATCATATTGAATTGAATCAACTTTAGCAATGATTCCATCTTTGTTACGTTTAAAATCGATAACACGGTATTGACGTTTGTGTCCACCACCATGATGGCGAACAGTCAATTTACCTTGGTTATTGCGTCCCGCTCTTTTCGGTAGCGGTTGTAATAATGACTTTTCAGGTGTTGTTTTTGTGATTTCAGCGAAATCTAAAGTAGTCATATTACGACGACCATTTGTAATTGGCTTATATTTTTTAAGAGCCATTGTCGCTTACCTCCTTATTGGTAATTTTTTAGTTAAATAAATCGATTGAACCCTCTTTTAGTTTAACAATCGCTTTTCTTCTTTTGTTTGTATAGCCTTGGTAACGGCCCATACGTTTTTTCTTAGGTTTGTAGTTGATAATATTTACACTATCAACTTTAACGTCGAAGATTTCTTCAACAGCAATTTTAACTTGTGTTTTATTTGCACGAGTATCTACATCGAAAGTGTATTTATCTTCTGCCATAGCTTCAGAAGATTTTTCAGTGATTACGGGGCGCTTAAGAACATCTCTTGCTTCCATTATGCGAGCACCTCCTCAACTTTTTTCGCAGCTGCTTCTGTAATGATTACACTGTCAGCGCTTGTTAGATCAAGTACATTTAATCCTTGAGCAGTTGTAACTTGAACACCAGGAATGTTACGTGCTGATAATTCAACATTTACATCTTCGTTTTCTGTTACAACTAATACTTTCTTAGGTTGTTCAAGAGTAGTTAATACATTTTTGAATTCTTTTGTTTTTGGTGCTTCAAAACCAAAAGTATCTACAATTGTAAAGCTATTTTCTTGAACTTTAAAAGATAATGCAGAACGTAATGCTAAACGACGCATTTTCTTTGGCATTTTATATGCATAGCTTCTTGGTGTTGGTCCGAATACTACACCACCACCACGCCATTGTGGAGCACGGATTGTACCTTGACGTGCACGACCTGTACCTTTTTGTCTCCATGGTTTACGTCCACCACCACGTACTGCTGAACGATTCTTAACAGCGTGAGTACCTTGGCGTAATGACGCACGTTGTAAGTTAATAGCTTCAAAAAGAACGCTATTATTAGGTTCGATAGCAAATACTGCATCGTTTAATTCAACTGAACCTGATTTTGATCCGTCTACTTTTAAAACATCATAATTAGCCATTATGCAATTTCCTCCTTTCGCTTCTTAATTATTTATTACCTTTTTTTATTGAAGTTGTGATTTCTACTAAACCTTTTTTAGGTCCAGGTACATTGCCTTTTACTAAAATCACACTATTTTCAGTGTCAACTTGAACGACTTCTAAGTTTTGAACAGTAACAGTGTTTCCACCCATACGTCCTGGCATTTTTTGTCCTTTAAACACTTTTGAAGCGTCTGATGCCATACCTACAGAGCCTGGCGCTCTATGGAAATGAGAACCGTGAGCCATTGGTCCACGACCTTGTCCATGACGTTTAATAGCACCTTGGAAACCTTTACCTTTTGAAACGCCTGTAACATCAATGATGTCACCAGTTTCGAATGTATCAACTGAGACTTCTTGACCTACTTCGTATTCGTCAACGTTAACGTTGCGGAATTCACGAATGAAGCGCTTAGGTGCTGTGTCAGCTTTTTTAGCATGACCTTCAGCTGGTTTATTAGCATATTTATTAGATTTAGAACCTTTCTTATATGCTTGTTTATCTTCAAAACCTACTTGGATAGCATTATAACCATCAACTTCTTCAGTTTTCTTTTGTAATACAACGTTTTGACTAGCTTCTACAACTGTTACAGGGATTAATTCACCATTTTCACCGAAAACTTGTGTCATCCCAATTTTTCTTCCTAAGATTCCTTTGGTCATCGAAAGTCCACCTCCTATATTGTTCTATTATAATTTAATTTCGATGTCTACACCTGATGGTAAGTTTAAGCCCATTAGAGCATCTACCGTTTTAGGTGTTGGATTAACAATGTCGATTAAACGTTTATGAGTACGTTGTTCGAATTGTTCACGAGAATCTTTGTACTTATGCACAGCACGAATAATTGTATAAACTGATTTTTCTGTTGGTAATGGAATTGGTCCAGAAACATCTGCACCAGAACGTTTTGCAGTTTCAACAATTTTTTCTGCTGATTGATCAATCACACGATGATCATAAGCTTTTAATCTGATTCTGATTTTTTGTTTTGCCATAATTTTCCCTCCTTATTCGTCTACATTTAAGTGATAGACTTCTCCACGAAAACTATCTCACACAACGCCATGGCAAAGCGGCCGGGTGTGTCAGTAACCTTTCGCTTCATCGCTTTTCATAAAGTCCAACATTAAATATAATACATGAAAAACATTGATAATTCAAGGTTTTCCAGTAATCTTATATATAACTGTCTAACACATACTTGATAATTGTACTTTAAATGATGATGTTGTTCAACCATTTTAGAGAAATTTTTTTACTTTTTATTTTCTAATGTTAAACATTCTAAATCAAATCAATATTATTATTCACAATTATTATATATAATAGTAGTTGAATGGGAGTGATAAAATGAAAAATGGAGTGAAAATATCTTTGGCAATCATAGGAGTCTTTCTTATTGTCTGTGAATTTTTCTATGGTATTCCATTTCTAGGTGGCAGTGTAATTCTAAGTTTTGGATGGCAACCATTGTTGTTTAACGCTCTTCTATATCTTGTGCTCATCATTATATTATTAGTGGATTCACAGAACTCAATTAAACCTATGTTTGTCATTCCTTTCTTAGGATTAATAGGATCCTTCGTTGCGTTCTTACCAGTTATAGGTATGGTAATTCATTGGATTTTATTCTTCTTAATGATTTTCTTCGTATTTATTGTCTTAGCTGCACCCACTTATATCCCTAATAAAAATGCAAGGGTCGTTTATACTCAATATAAAAAACGAATTAAAGGAGATAATGATTAAAATTCATACTATTATACAAAAAGGAGCTGAAACTTCAACGTTTCAACTCCTTTTTATTATTTATGAACGAATATAAAATATAATATAAACAAAGCCATTAAAAAGTACATAATTGGATGAACTTCTTTATACTTTTTAGTGATAATCATTGTTATTGGATAAAAAATAAATCCACATGCAATACCAGTGGCAATAGAATAAGACAATGGCATCATAATGATTGTAATAAAAGCTGGTACTGCAACTTCAAATTGCTTCCAATTTATATCAGCAAAATTAGCCGCCATCAATACACCTACTACGACTAAAGCAGGTGTAGTTACTGCACTTGTTACAACTTCTATTAACGGACTAAAGAATAATGCTAATAAGAA
This sequence comes from Staphylococcus epidermidis, assembly GCF_006742205.1. Taxonomy (NCBI): domain Bacteria; kingdom Bacillati; phylum Bacillota; class Bacilli; order Caryophanales; family Staphylococcaceae; genus Staphylococcus; species Staphylococcus epidermidis. Next base: position 707,758 of record NZ_AP019721.1, on the reverse strand, counting down.
ACAAATACCCGTGACTATACTTGCAAATCCTGTTCTAGCCCCTACAGCTACGCCAGAAGTAGACTCAATATATGATGTTGTGGTAGTTGTACCAAACACAGAACCTACAATAGTTGCTAAAGAGTCAGAGAATAACGCTCTTCCAGCTCTCGGTAATTTGTTATCTTTCATCAATCCTGCTTGCGTGGCAACAGCTACTAACGTACCAGCTGTATCAAAGAAATCAATGAACAAGAATGTTAAAATAACAATTAGGAATTGAATAGTAAACAGTTGACCAGGATCTTTAAATGATTCAAATGCCGCACCAAAGGTTGGCTTGATACTTGGAACTTCTCCAATTATTCCTGATGGTGGATGAATTTGACCAGTTAGCATACCCGCTACGGCAGTTACAATCATTCCTATAAAAATTGAACCAGGAATTTTCATAGCATATAAAATGACCGTAACAATGATTCCGAAAATCGCTAAAAGTACTGGTGCTTCAGTCAAATGTCCTAATTTTACTAAAGTTGAATCACTTTTAATTATTATCCCTGAACTTTGTAACCCCACAAATGTGATAAATAAACCAATCCCTGCCGAAACAGCTAGCTTCATTTGATGAGGGATAGCATTGATAATAACTTCTCTTAAACCAGTAACAGTAAGTAATGCAAAAAATATACCAGAGAATAGAACACCTGTTAATCCTACTTGCCAAGGAATTCCCATAGTTAATACTACTGTAAAAGCAAAAAATGCATTTAACCCCATACCAGGTGCTAAAGCAATTGGATATTTAGCAATTAATCCCATAAATAATGATCCAACAAACGCTGCTAAAGCTGTCGCTACAAAGATGGCACCTTGATCCATCTTCATATCACTTGTTGCACCTTTTACACCAGCTAAACTTAAAATTTGCGGGTTTACAGCTAGAATATATGCCATTGATAGAAAGGTCGTAATTCCACCTAAAATTTCATTTTTATAACTTGTCCCATGCTTATCGAACTGGAAGTACTTTTTCACAATGAATGCTCCTTTATTTGAAATACTTTAATAGTTTAATATCAAATTTCTTAAAAAACAATACCAAAAACGAACTTTTTAGTTGAAAGTCACAAAGAAGTTCGATATTTATCTACAATTTGAGATTTTTCAGAGCATCTTTGAATGGATTATTGTCGATTTCTTCTTTTTTATTTATATATTTTTTCATTTCTTTACGTGAAACTTTACCATTCGTTTTATCTCTCATTCTTTTGTCCATTTGTGATTGAGTTTCTGTGTGGCCACATACACATCTATAAACAGCTTCTTTCCCTTTACCGAATAAAGTCATTTTTTTCTTACAATAAGGGCAACGTGCATTAGTCTTGCGTTGAATATTTTTCTTAGTTTTACATTTGGGATCTTGACATACAAGCATCTGTCCATTTTTAGTTTTGACTTTTATCATAAACTTACCACATGTTGGGCACTCGGTTGTTGTTAAATTATCATGTTTATATTTTTGCTCACTGCTTTTAATTTTATTTACTACTTTAAATGTAAAGTTTTTCATTTCCTGTATGAATTTCTGAGAATTATATTTCCCCTTTTCGATAAGCATTAATTTTTCTTCCCATTGGGCTGTTAGTATAGGTGAGGTTAATTCACTTGGAGACAATTCTAAAATTTGTTTTCCTTTTGATGTAACTTTAATTTTGCCATCTCGCGACTCTAAAGCATTCATGTTAAATAACTTTTCTATAATATCAGCCCTAGTTGCTACAGTTCCAATCCCCCCCGAATGTTTGAGTGTTTTTGCATACTTTTTATCATTCAAATCAATATGATTTTGTGGATTCTCCATGGCTTTAAGTAATGAACCTTCGTTAAAATATTCCGGTGCCTTTGTTTCATGTTCATGAATCTCAATACGATGTACTTTAAATAACTGACCTTCTTTAAAAGAATGCGTTAAAGTATGCGAAGAGGTTTGATCTTTTAAAGCTTTATATCCTAATTGTTTAGGTATTATCTCTTTTAAAACAAAATTGTAATCTTTCATTTGTGCATGGATTGTTAAAACTTCATATAAATAAGGATTCATTAAATTTTCTAAAAATCTTTCTGCGATTAGCATATAAATTTTAAACTCTCGTTGACTCAATTGTTCAATAGATGGTCTAACCTCTGTGGGAATAATCGCATGATGATCTGAAACTTTTTGATTATTAAAAATATGCATTTTAGAAGAAAAGGACTCAGAAATTAAATCTCGAACATGAGATTTATAATCTGTAGCTAAAATTGCTCTTAACCGTTCTTGAATTGTATCGACCATATCATCTGTTAAATAATTAGAATCTGTACGGGGATAGGTTACTAACTTATGTCTCTCATATAAATGTTGTAATGTATTTAGTGTCTCCTTTGGCCCCATCTTGTAATGTTTATATGCCTCTTGTTGTAAATCTGTTAAATTAAATAAAGGTTGCGCGTAAGATTTCTTATTTTTTCCTTTAACTTCTAATATCTTTCCTTCTTGATGTTTAATTTTATGTTCAATCAATTCTAATTCTTTTTTATCTTTATATCGCTTTTGTTGCTTAAGGTTTAAATCGTAACCATCAACATTAATGGATAACGTGTAATATTTTTCTGGTTTAAAATAGTTAATCTCATCTTGTCTTGATTTAACTATTTGTATTGTTGGAGTTTGTACACGACCTAATGATAATTGTGCATCATATTTTGTCGTTAGTGCACGTGTTGCATTAATCCCTACTATCCAATCTGCTTCACTTCGTGCAAGTGCTGCTTCATATAAATTTTGATACGCGTTTCCATTTTTTAACTGTTTAAATCCTTCTTGTATGGCTTTTTTTGTAACCGAACTAATCCACAAACGCTTGATTGGTTTTTTATTACCTACTTTATCTAAAATAAGACGAGCTACTAGTTCACCTTCTCGTCCAGCATCTGTTGCTATAATAATTTCTTTAACATTTTTATCTAAAATTAAAGATTTTACAATTTTAAATTGTCTATTTGTTTTACTAATCACTACTGTTTTCATTTTCTTAGGAATGATAGGTAAGTCTTCTAAATTCCATTCTTTATATGAAGGGTTATATTGTTCAGGCGTTGCATTTGTCACAAGATGCCCCAATGCCCAAGTTACTATATACTGTTTCCCTTCTATATAACCATTACTTTTTTGTTGAAGATTCAAAGCATTAGCGATATCTCTTCCGACAGATGGTTTTTCAGCTAAGATTAAAGATTTCATTTTAATTTTCCTTTCACATTTATAAAATACGTCATGTTATAGAATTACATACATTGTAACATGTATCTTTTTGTAAATTACTATATATAAAATTAATTAAGATAGTTATATATACATATCTTGTTCAATCATATAGTTCAAAAACACATTATCACTTAATACGAATATTTACTTACTAAAAATTTCAACACTTTTAAGGTGTTGTTTTTTACTTCTTTTTTTAATTACTATAGAATGATTTCGAGTGTAATTGGGACACTTAATTTTGTTCTTAGGAGAGTGAGTAATAAGTGCAAATTGTAGATTTTTTGATAGCACTTTTACCAGCCCTATTTTGGGGTAGTGTAGTCATTATAAATGTTTTTGTAGGTGGTGGACCATATAATCAGATTCGAGGTACAACTTTAGGTACACTTTTTATCGGATTTTCTCTACTTGCTACTGGACACGCAGCGTTTGATAACCTTACAGTAATTATTGTCGGTTTAGTATCAGGAGCTCTATGGGCTTTTGGTCAAGGTAATCAATTAAAATCAGTGCATTTAATAGGTGTATCTAAAACGATGCCTATTTCAACGGGTATGCAACTTGTCGGTACCACTCTATTTAGCGCTATTTTCTTAGGTGAATGGAGCACGATTGTTCAAGTAGTGATGGGACTTATAGCAATGATCTTATTGGTTGTAGGTATTTCTTTAACATCACTTAAAGCCAAAAGCGAAGGCAAATCCGATAACCCAGAATTTAAAAAAGCAATGGGAATATTACTTCTATCAACAATCGGTTACGTAGGTTATGTCGTTCTTGGAGATATTTTTGGAGTAAGTGGTACAGATGCTCTCTTCTTCCAATCAATTGGTATGGCAATTGGAGGATTAATCCTTTCAATGAATCATAATACTTCAATTAAATCTACTGCTCTAAATCTTATACCAGGTGTTATCTGGGGTATCGGTAACTTATTTATGTTCTATTCACAACCTAAAGTTGGTGTAGCAACTAGTTTCTCATTATCACAACTGCTTGTTATTGTTTCAACTTTAGGGGGTATCTTTATTCTAGGGGAGAAAAAAGATCGTCGCCAAATGATTGGTATTTGGTCAGGTATTATCGTTATAGTTATAGCTTCAATCATTTTAGGCAACTTAAAATAGAATTTTAAACTTTAGGGAGGTAACATAGTGTTTGAAGAATTAGAAAATAAAGTGGTTCTTATTACTGGAGCTGCCACTGGAATTGGCAAATCTATTGCGGAAAATTTTGGTAAAGCTAAGGCCAAGGTTGTTATAAATTACCGTTCTGATCGACATCATGATGAAATTGAGGAAATTAAACAAACTGTTGCTAAATTTGGTGGTCAAACATTGGTGGTTCGAGGTGATGTTTCAATTGAAGAAGATATTAAACGAATGATTGAAACAACAATTAATCACTTTGGAACTTTAGACATTATAATTAATAATGCTGGATTCGAAAATTCAATCCCAACTCATGAAATGTCGATTGACGACTGGCAAAAAGTTATTGACATAAACTTAACTGGCGCCTTTGTGGGTTCAAGAGAAGCCATCAATCAATTTTTAAAGGAAAACAAGAAAGGTACTATTATTAACATTTCGAGTGTTCATGACACTATTCCATGGCCTAATTATGTACACTATGCCGCAAGTAAAGGTGGCTTAAAATTAATGATGGAAACAATGTCAATGGAATATGCCCAATACGGTATTCGTATTAATAATATATCTCCTGGGGCAATTGTTACTGAACACACTGAAGAAAAATTTTCTGACCCAACGACGCGTGAAGAAACAATAAAAATGATACCTGCACGTGAAATTGGAAATGCTCAAGATGTAGCTAATGCAGTACTATTCCTATCTTCAGATCTTGCAAGTTATATACACGGTACAACATTGTACGTTGATGGTGGCATGATGAACTATCCAGCATTTATGGGTGGTAAAGGTTAAGTAGCATTTTTCAATTTTAACTAGAAATAAAATGTCATAAATTAGTAATGAATAGTAGTCTTAAAAAGTATCAGTCATCGACTGAATATAAGTGACAAACTATAATAAAAAAGCTATGAAGATATCTACAATGATACATTTCTTCATAGCTTTTTTAGTTATATAAATAAGTATATTGATTATGCAATCAATTTTTATACAAATACAGCTTGATAAATATACAAAATGATAATGCTAATAATAATGGTTAAATTAGTTACCATTCCAACAAATGGTAATGTCTTATATTTGAATTGAATCGAATATGGTATGATTGCTACTCCTACTGGTAATAACCACGTTATAAGCAAGGTTGTTTTAATCATATCATCAGATACAGGTAATAAAAAGTGAACTAGTGTTCCAGCTAACATACCTAACCCGTAATGTAAACAAAGATATTTAATTGTTACAGGGAGGTATTCTCTCTCAATACTAAAATTAAGCATTACACCTAATAATATCATGGATAAAGGCATATTCGCCTTTGATAATACACTAAAGAAATCAATAGCTGGTTGCCATATATGAATATGAGACATGTTCAATCCAAACATAATCATATAGGTTACTAATGGGACTGATTGAACTAATTTTTTTCCTAAAAATTTGAAGTTAAATTGGTCACTACCTTCGCTAAAATAACTTCCTACAAAATAAGTAATACCAAACATGATAATGGCCCCACCAATATCAACCATTCCGAAATATATCATACCTTTAGATGGCCATATCGCTTCAACCAACGGATAAGCAAACAAACCAATATTCATAGATCCAGTCATCATACCAACAGAACCACGCATATGGTTATCATATTTTCTAAAGAACCAAATTACAATAATTTTAGCTACTATACCGTAAATAATCATCATTATAGGTAATATTGAAAAAGATACATCTAATTTTGCACTATTTAAGTTAACTATAACGAGTGAAGGTAATGTAACATTTAACACTAAAGTTGAAAGTACTTGACTATCAGTTGCTTTCAAGTAATTCATACGTTTAAGAAAATAACCAAGTGCTATTAATAATATAATTATGACAAATTGTTCAGTCACATTGATTCCTTCTTTCTAGTTTATACAAATGAGTACTTTGATATCGTGTCCCACTTATTTAGAAGTATCGTATTTCGTGATATAATCTTTATTAAATGTAAAAATTACTACTATTAACCCTTTGAAGAGGAGAATGATACGATGGACTTGAATTCAAAGTTATCAGAACTTAAATATGATTATACACGATTACAAAACGATTTAGAAAAACGTGAGTCGCTTCATCAAGATATTGACCCTCTATTTAAACAACTTGAAAATATTGAACAAGAAATCTCCTATATACGTTCAAAATTAAATCAACAATCTTAAAATTTAGCACGTTGATTGTTTAACCCATAAGTATAAATTTAAACTACAAAATTTATTAAAATTTTTTGCCAATTGTAGATGACATTAGAATCTAAAAATCAATGTTTTAAACATTGTTACCATATTGACAATCAATAACTGATTTAATAAACACGTATATCTAGAATTTTTAAATTTTGGTTTGCAAAGCAACTTATGAAGCTACGACAACCAATTAATCTCTACTCGTATTCTAGTCATATGATTTTTATCGTGCTAATATATTATTCGTAATAGAAAGGGTGGCTCTTTATGAAACTTTATCTTATTTTATTGCCTGTTTTATACTTAATTGTTTCGTACATTAGTATTTTTAAAATGCATTCTGTCATAACTCGAATCTTGAGAATTGTTATGGGCATATTGTTACTATTTGTAGTTGCTTTGACAACGTTACAATTCCCTAAAGAAAATTGGTGGGTATTTGTCGTTTTATTGCTTTTAGTTGGTAATGTTGAAGTGACTGGTTTTAAAGAATTAAAAGATGATAAAAAAGGTGTTAGTATCTTGAATATCTTATCACTTTTATTATTTGTTATATTTATTATTTTAATTTTTATACTATATTAAAAAATAAAAACGACTTAGGTAAGTATAATCATCTTACCTAAGTCGTTTTTTTACATATTAAACTTTTTAGTAATTTTATTTTTTAAAGTGAATAAAATTTCGTATATAACCGGTACTACAAAGAGTGTGAGTAGCGTTGAAGAAATTAATCCACCTATTACTGTTGCAGCCATACCTTTTGAAATTAATATTGAACTGTCATGACCAAATAACAACGGCACTAGTGCACCTATTGTTGCAATTGCTGTCATTAATATAGGTCTTATCCGTGTACCACCCGCTTCTATCAATGCCTGTTTCATCGGCATACCTTGTTTTTCATTGTTAATAACACGATCGATTAATACTATAGCATTCGTAACAACGATACCAATTAACATAAGCATACCTATTAAACTTGGAACTGAAATAGTTTCTCCGGTAATGATGAGTGCAAGTACTACACCGATAACCGTAAATGGTAATGAGAACAAGATTGTAAATGGTGCCAGACCACCTCTAAATGTAATAACTAAAATTAAATAAACAATGATAATTGCTGCTATCATCGCCATAGCAAGCTGAGAAATAGCCTTATCAATGTCATCAGTTGCACCGCCGACATTAATTTTAATATGACTAGGTTTCTCAAGGTCTTTCACTTTAGCCATAACTTGTTGAGATTTACCACCCACATCTTTATCAGTCACTTTACCTGTAACAGTCGTAGCATAATCGCCATCTTCTTGAGTCAGTTTACTTGGTGTATATGATTTTTTAAGAGATGCTATTTCACTAAGTTTAATCGTACCGCCCGTAGGCTTATTTAGTTTAATGTTTTTAATTTTTTGAGAAGACCAATCTGTTTGCTTATTTTGTTTGACCTTTACATCTATAGATTTACCCTTTTCATTAACTGTAGAAATTGTTTTCTCAGGTAAGTTTTCATTAAGATTCATCGCAAGTTGTGCAGCAGAAATACCATTATCTGCAGCTTTATTTTGGTCAACTTTTATTTCATATTGGTCATACGTCTGTGATAAATCAGATTTAACATTCGTTATGCCTTTAATATCAGTCATCATTTTCTCTACACGGTTGACTGTATCTTTCATTGCACTTGTATTAGGTCCTTTGACAGTTACTTCAACAGAATTATTACCTGCTCCTGTTCCTAAATCTTGATTTTTCCATTCTCCAGGTTGTTTAAATGTCTCGATATGTTTAAGTACTTTATCAGGCTCTTCATCAAAATTAGGCGTGTCAGATTGATATTTAATCATAATTGCCATGCTGTTGGTACTACCGGTAGGATCTTGTGGTGTAGGACCACCTATAGAATATTGAACAGTTTCTACTTTATCTTTTTTATCTAAATAATTTTGTACTTTTTCAGCATGTTGTGTCACAGATTTCTGTGTTTCTCCAGGTTTTGGAGTATATGTTAGAGCTAAAAATTTATTATCTCCAGTTGAAATATAACTCGTTCCTAGATTTCTTGCGCCTATGACCACACTTCCAACTAAAATAAAAATACTAACTATAAGCACAATCCATTTATGATTAAGTGACCAATTCAAAGCGCTTCTATAGGCTCTCCCAACTGTTCCTAGACCTTCTTTTTGTTCCCTATTTTTAACGCCATTTTTAAAAAATGTTGCACCTAAAGAAGGCACTAGGGTAATCGAAACAAGTAGTGAAGCTAATAAACTAAAAGTAATGGCTAGCGCAAATGGTCTAAACATTTCACCTACTGAACCTGACACAAACACTAGTGGTAAAAACACTACTATAGTAACAAGGGTCGATGACATAATAGGTTTAAATACTTCTCTAGTAGCGCTTATAATTAAATTTTCACCTTTGAGCTTCTCATTCGGATCAGATAATCTTCTAAATATATTCTCAACGACAACTATAGAATCATCTATAACTCGCCCGATTGCAACCGTTAATGCACCTAAAGTAAGAATATTTAATGATACGTTGCTTAATTTTAATGCTATGAGCGCAATTAATATTGACATTGGTATAGATACAATTGAAATAGCTGTAGTTCTTATATTTCTTAAAAACAGAAGAATAACGATAATAGCAACAATCGTACCGAGAGCGGCCTTTTCAACCATAGTATAAAGAGAGTCTTCAATAGGTTTAGCAGTATCCATTGTTTTAATAGATTTCATTCCACTCTCATTACGTACAAATTCATCTACTTTTTTCTGAACTTCTCTCGCAACTTGCACAGTATTAGCATCTTGTGATTTCATAATTTGTAAGTTAACAGCATCTTTTCCATTTGTCTTGGATATAGAAGTACGTTCATCACCGACACTAATATCTGCTAAATCTTTAAGTGGTACAGATGGCATTTGGCCTTTCTGTGCCATATGAGTTGAACTATTAGTCGAGCGAGTATTATCACTTGGCATTAGACTATCACTGTCGGAATCGCTATCATTTTGTGCAGCTTGTCCAGAAATAGATAAAGGGATTTTAAGATTTTTAAAAGCGTCTACAGATTTAAATTGACCATCAACAACAATAGATTTATTACTCTTATTAAATTGGAAAAGTCCTAATGGCGTTTCACGTGTAGCCGTTTTTATATAGTTCTCAACATCATTTGCAGTTAAACCTTTTTCATCTAAATTTTTTTGTTTAAACTTTAACGATACTTCACGATTAGTTTGACCGTTTAATTGTGCATTTTGTACACCATCAATGGTTTGTAATTTTGGTACGAGCTGTTGATTTAACTTTTTAGTAACGTCTTTTAACTTTTGATTATTACTCGTAAAAGAATATGCCACAATTGGAAAAGCATCCATAGAGTTCCTTGTTAATTCGGGTTCACCAACGCCATCTTTAAACTTAATTTTGTCGATTTCTTTTTTTAATTGTTCTTCAGCTTTATCCATATCTGTACCATTATCGTATTCTACAGTTACTATAGAAGCATTAGGTATAGATTCAGTCTGTACACTATTTACGTAGGCCAACGAGCGTACTTGATTATCAATCTTGCTACTTATTTCATCTTGTGTTGACTGGGGTGTTGCTCCAGACATTGTAGTTTGAACTGAAATAACTGGATTTTCAACATCTGGTAATAATTCAAGTTTTAATTTGGCGCTTGAATAAACGCCACCTAATATAATTAAAACTACCATCAAAAAAATAGCGAATTTATTACCTAACGAAAATTGTAATATTTTTTTAATCATTCATTTTTTCCTTTCTTATAAAAAATCTGAACGCTCTCAATTTATCTATAGAAGCGTTCAGATCTGAATGTAGTAGTTATTTACCTTTAAGTTTACGTGATATTTTAATTTTAGCTTTCGTTAAACGAGGTTTCACTTTCTCAACTAAATGATATAGCGGTTGATTTAATACATAATCAAATTCTCCAATTTTTTCACTTAAATATGTACCCCAAACTCGTTTAAAAGCCCACAACCCATAATGTTCTGAATCTTTATCAGGATCATTATCTGTACCACCAAAGTCATAGGTTGTTGCACCATGCTCACGTGCATATTTCATCATTTCAAATTGCATGTGATGGTTTGGTAAGAAATCACGATAGTCATTCGAGGAAGCGCCATAGAGATAGTAAGATTTGTTTCCTGCAAACATTAAGAGCGCTCCTGACAAGTAAATACCTTCTGGCTCGCTTTTTTCAAGTTCTGTTAAATCCGATTTTAATTCATTTGTTTTCTTAATTTTATTATCAATATCATTAAGTTTATTAAGTGTCTTTTTATCTTGCTTTTTTGATTGTAATTTCTCTTTCTCAGCTAATTGTGCTTCAAGATCTTGATTAACCGTATCTAATACTGGCTTAGGCTCTAATTTAACAAGGAAGAGTTCTGCATCACCGTCTTCATGAAGTGCATCATATATATTTTCAAAATAACTAATATCTCGAGTTAAAAAACCATCTCTCTCCCCAGTTATCTTCATTAAATTAGCAAAGATTTTAAGCCCCTCGCGATTTGATCGTTCTACTTTAGTTCCACGCTTCAGTGCAAGTCTTACTTTTGAACGATTTCGACGTTCGAAACTTTGAACTAATTCATCATCTGTTTTGTCAATAGGCGTAATCATAGTCATTCTTGGTTGAATATAGTCTTTAGACAGTCCTTCTTTAAAACCTTTATGTTTAAACCCAAGCTCACGTAGATTTTTAAGTGCTTCTGCACCTTTATCTACTTCGACATCGGGATCTATTTTGATAGCATACGACTTTTCATCTTTTGCTACTTCTTTAGCATAGCTAAGTAGAGCTTCTAACACTTCTTTATTATTATAATCAGCTACAAATCCCCTAGATACATAGCATAAAGTGTATGGAAGTTTAGGTATTTTTTTGAATAGTAGCTGGCCAACACCTTTAATTTGACCATTTTCACCGACAGCAATTCTTCTTGAATACCATCCTGTTAATTTTTTCGTATCTGCCCACTTAGATAATTGTAATAAATCACCATTGGGATGAGATTTCACAAATGCGTCATGTTGTTGATTAGTGATGTTCATCTTTTCCATGGTTTAAAATATCTCCTTTATTTTACAGTAATTTTAATTATACATCTTAATGAGAACGATGTCGACGATGTCACTTTCAAACCGTTTTAGTTCTTTCAATACTATTACCCTTGATATAATGATTACTAACAACTAGTAAAGAGGTTTTTATATGAGAAAGTTTATTTTATTGTTATTTATTATCCTAAATCTCGTGGCAATCATTATTACAATCAATCACCCACTAACAATTTCATATTTTAGTCTTCGTGTCATCTTCGTAGCATTTATATTTATTATATCCATTTTTTTTATTTTTTTACGTACCACAAACTATGAATTGATTCTAAGTATTTTATCTACCGTTTTCGCTTTCATACACATCGGTTTAATTATTCACAGTGCCTATCTATATTTATACTAGTTGGGTGGCTCAAAACGATATTTAGCACCACGTATAAATATTGAATATGGTGCTGTGGCATTGATATCGGTCATTATTAATGTATGAAAACCTGAATCTTTGCCGTCTTCTATTTTATAGATAACTTCATCAGTTTCTAATTTGAGATCAGTAGATGTAGCCGTTTCATTTACTATTTTCAGGTTATACCATTCTTTCCAAAGACTTACTGTTGTTTCACGTTGAGTGCTAGTAATAATCACCTCTTTAATTTTAAACGATGACAAGTTGAAATTATGTATTTGTGATAGGTTTTGCTTTTTGTTGTTATCCCATTCTATAAAGAAAGGTGGTTTGACTGTATAGTCAGGGTTAGCAATATATAGCAATCTCCAACGAATTTGATGACCTTTTTTGTTTTCTCTTTCCATATCAATAGGACCTATCACATCAACGCCTCTATTTTCTAAAGTACTTTTAACCTGATTTATATCCTTTGTTCTAAAACAAATACCTTTAAACCCTTGTTTAAAATGATCCTGCACTATTTTTGTAGCAAATGATACACGACCTTCTTCAGTTTTAGCTATATTGCTAAGTTTTGACTCATTTTCAACATCTAGCAATTCGATATAACTATTTTTAATCGGTGCTATTTGATTAAAGGTGCCCAAATGATGATGTCTTCCACCATTTTGCAATTCTAATATTTCTCCGGGAAACTTAAATGACTCTAATTGATGTAAATAGTGAATGATATGGTCTAATTTTAAGTTCAACTTTCTCCCCCTCCACATGTTATTGCTCATTTTAACAAAATCTAACTTTAATTACTTTAAATATTAAAAAGGAATCTAAGACCATTGCAAAATTCACATTTTAGTCATATAATTGTCTCTGTCTTTTAAATAGTTAGCCAAGCTAACTAATATAACAATGAGGTGTTAGATATTTTAACCAATGAATTTTTCAATAGTTTTATAGGTATATATAGACCCTATATTAAACTTACACAACCTATATTAGATCAGCATCAGATTCATACTGGCCAATGGCTTGTGCTAAGAGATATTGCCAATTATCAACCTACTACCCTTGTAAAAATTTCTCATCGTCGTTCAATAGAAAAGCCTACAACACGAAAGTTGATTAAAGTGTTGTTAGACAATGGTTGGGTCATGACAAAAACAGGAGTTGATAAGAGAGAGAAATTATTGAGTTTAACTGACAAAGGCCAAAGACTTTTTGAAACTATTAGTAAAAAGATCACTGTCATTCAACAAGATATTATAAAAAAAACTGGATTAACTGATGAGCAAGTATTTGATATTACAAATGCGATGTCTCAAATTCATGAAGCAATGATAAAGGAGGAACAGTAATGAATCAGTCTACAATAATTAAAGACCCCATCTTTACGAAGAGTTTTAATATTAACTTTGCTATTAACTTTTTTGTTTATCTATGTATGTATTTATTAATTGTCGTTATCGCGAGCTATAGTAAATCAGAATACCATGCTTCTGATTCTGTTGCTGGACTCGTAGTCGGACTTTTTATAGTAGGATCATTAATAGGTCGATTTGTAACAGGTAAATACGTCAATCGATTTGGTCCAAAAAAAATTCTCATTTTTGGTTTAATATGTTTAGTAGTAACACAGCTACTTTATTTTATACCTGGTTCTGTTTGGTTCTTAATGATGGTGCGTTTAATGAACGGCTTAGCAACAGCGGTTGCTACAACTGCTACAGGAACAATAGCAGCATATATTACACCACCTACACGCAAAAGTGAAGGTATCAGTTTATTCTCATTAAGTTTGGTGTTGGGAACCGCTATTGGCCCATTTTTTGGTATGTTATTGATGAATTCCTTTTCTATCAATATTTTATTTACTATTTGTGTAATTTTAGGTGTCATAAGTGGTCTATTATCACTGTTAATTAAAATTAATTTCACAACAGTTAAAGAAAACACAATTACACATAAACGATTCAATTTGGCTCATTTTGTAGCCAAAGAAGCCATTCCGGTAGCATTCGTCATGCTATTAATCGGTGTTACTTACGCTGCAATTTTAACTTATTTACAGGCTTTTGCTGTTGAAAGAGATCTAGTTACATCAGCAAGTTACTTTTTCATTTTTTATGCTATTGCGTCCCTCATAACAAGACCTATTGCTGGAAGATTGATGGATGATAAAAACGAAAATGTAGTTGTTTATCCAGCATTTATCTTTTTAGTATTATCTTTTGTTCTACTGATGCTTAGTTTTAACGGATGGGTATTACTTATTGCAGGTATCGCATTAGGAATTGGTTATGGTAACTTGTCATCTTGTATGCAAGCTATCGCAATAAAAGTATCTCCATCAAATAAATATGGCTTAGCTACATCAACTTACTTTATTGGTTTAGATATAGGAATTGGATTTGGACCATCCTTACTAGGTCTTTTCACACATATGATTTCTTATAGTCAATTATATGGAATCATGGGTATTTTAGGATTTACAACTTTAGTCATCTATATTTTAGTGCACGGACGTAAGGTTTACAGCACTTCATATTAACTACTAGAATTTAAAAAAAACGTCTAAATTAACATACCTAAATATGTCAAAATGACTTTTATGTAAATTTTATTCCAACATTGCTATATCACTATGTTAGGGTATAAAAAATAATAAAAATATAGGGTATAAAAAATAATAAAAATAGTGGTTGGGACCTAATTCCTAGCAAAATAGCCAGTAAATGAGTTTTCATAAATTCATTTACTGGCTTCTTTATTTACAATACTTCGTATTGTTGGTTCGCTTTCTTAGGCGACAGCTTCAGCCTGTAGTCTTCAGCATATTGTAGAAACAATTCTAGAGACTGAATTCAGACATCATCGTGGTGGAATATCATACCATCCAAAAATGATGTTAAAAGTAGTTCTATATGCCTACACACAATCTGTGTTTTCAGGACGTAAGATAGAAAAATTACTTAATGATAATATCCGAATGATGTGGCTATCATAAAATCAAAAGCCTTCTTATAAAACGATTAATCAATTCAAAAACAAATAAAAAAATAATGAGGAATTATAGTTGGGAATATTTCAATGCCCAAATTAAAAAAGCTTTCAGAACCAAAACAAAACCATCTACAGTCAAAGTAAAATTGATGTGGAGCCTGATTTTGGATTTTCACTCGTATGTCCGTTCGAGGGATGAATAAAGCCAAAAGACAACTAAGATTTGTACTAATGACACTTAATATAATAAAAGTAACAACCCAACGAGCTGAAAATAATCAAAAAAATCATAAAAAAGACAATTTCTATATTATTTCAATAGAAATTGTCTTTATTTACTTATCCTGGAACTTTATGTCCCAGGCTCATTTTATAATTTATTTAGCCACTTTTAGATTTAAAATTTACTGTCCTTAATTTGCAATACTAATTGTTTCAATTTCTCCAGTCATTTTGTCCAATAATTTCTTTTGCTTTGCATCGAAGAAATAGTAAACTTGTCTTTCATCGGTTTCTGAGCGTAATTTAGAAATGAGTTCTTTCTTATAGATTTTACGAATAATCACATCAATTTTACTAGTATCCCATAACATCTCGAAATGTAATGTGTCTCGTAACTCTTTACCACTAATTTTAGTGTCTGCATAGACCTTGTAAAGAACTACAAATTCTTCAATAGAAATACGATATGTTGTTTTAAGCCAATGCTTTAATTGACTTAATTCTCTCTCTGATTCAATAAAACGTTGTACTTTGTTACTCATAATAATATGCCTCCTAAGTTGATTCTTGGATGTTGTGTTTGTGTGATAAAACTCAATTGCTTATTTTTATTATATTACAGGTTTTGCATTTAATCTATAACAAATATTAAAATTGCCTCTAAATATTGTTTTGAAATTAAACAATTTAAACAATCAGTTATATGTTGAAAGGCATTTAAAATATCTAAATAGGTTTTGTCGTAGCTATATTAACTAACTAAATGTATAAAATTATGGATTTAAAATGTTTAACATGAAGACTTAAGCATATGTTGTCTATAAATACTCAAAACTGTATTAATTGTTTCTTGCTTATTTAATATAATTTATTAGTATTATAAACTTTTGAAACTAAATTTAAATGCTTAAAATACCATAAGTATTAAAATTCTAGACTAAGCCTATCCACCTATATAATTCATATTAATTTTTTTCTTTCTATTATTCTCAATAGTTTGCATCGTACGCTTATCAGAGTACTGATCGTTTCTAATACTCCACAATCGTTTAAATTGTGCTTTTAAATCATCATCTGTAGCTCCATTACGTATTAAGGCTTTTACATCAAACCCTTCTGAGGAGGCAAATAAACAACCATAAAATTTACCATCTGAAGACAATCGAGCACGCGTACATGTGGAACAAAATGATTCAGATACACTCGTAATTAGACCAAATTGTGCATCACTATCTTTATGTCGAAAATATTTAGCAACTTCCCCATAATATTTAGGCGCTACAGGACTTATCTCAAAATGTTGTTCTATCATATTAAGCATTTCTTCTTTAGTTACAACTTTATTGAAATTCCATCCATTATCGTTACCTACATCCATAAATTCAATAAAACGTACTTCGATATTTTTATTTTTAAAATAATCAATCATCGGGATAATTTGATTATCATTAACCCCTTTTTGAATAACCACGTTTACTTTAACTTCAAAACCTATTGATACTGCATAATCAATTTGTTCTAAGATTGTAGACGCTTTAATATTTCTATTGTTAATTTCTTGAAAAACGTTATCCTCAATCGCATCTAAACTTACATTAATACGTCGTAAACCAGCTTGATATAAATTTTTTCCATGTTTTTTTAATAACAAGCCATTAGTAGTCAATCCAATATCCTCTATACCATCTATGAGATTTAATTGCTCTACAAGTTTATAAAGATTGCGTCGTAAGAGAGGCTCTCCTCCTGTAATTCTTATCTTTTTAACTCCTAATTGAGCATAAATCTTTGAAATTCGTGTTAATTCTTCAAAAGTAAGCAATTCATTCTTAGGTAAGAAAGTGTAATCATCTCCAAAGATTTCCTTTGGCATACAATAATCACATCTGAAATTACATCGATCAGTGACCGATATTCTTAAATCCCGTATTGGACGGCCTAATTTATCTTGTATTACCTCTTTCATTGTTGGACCTCCTTATTCATTTATCTGCATTTTTAAAGAGTCCAAATCATGCTGAAAATTAATATTCTTATACCAATAATAAGGCGAGTCAATTTCAGTAACATCTAACCAATCTGTCGATAATTGTTTAAAGACATGCTTCAGACTTAAATGATTTGAATTTAAAGCTTTTTCAATAAAAGGAAACGTCGAAAGTGTATAAAAACCAATCGTCGGTATACATATTTCTCCTTCTTTAAATGCGACAATATCTAAACGTGATTCAATTAAGTTTGATACCATGAAATGATATAACCCATTCACTGCTTTACTTGTAATCATTGGTGTATCAACAGATACAATGAAAAACAATTCTTCATCCATGTATTGTTTCATCACTGAGTAAATTCCTGTTAGCGGCCCTTTATTTTGATGATGTTCGTCATCAATAATCACATATTCATATTCAAACTGAGAAGCTAATTGGGAATTAGTGCTAATGATAATGCGATTAAACATATTTGTAGATTTTAACGTTTCTATAATTTTTTGATAAAAATATTGATTATCAATTTTAGCAAAAGCTTTAGCTTTACCAAATCGGCTAGATTCTCCACCTGCTAAAATAATTGCTTTCATCTTGATCAACCCCCACTGACCGGTGGAATGAGCGCAATTGTATCTCCTGGTTGAACTATATCATCCTGTCTGACGAATTCTTCATTAACAGCTATTTGAAATTTTTTAGATTTAAGTTCACTATGGTGTTTTAATAAATATGACTCGAATTCTTGAACAGTTAATGTCGTATCTAAATGTATTGTTTCAGTAGATCGATTGAGCAACTCTTTTAACTCTGCAAAATATAAAATTTTCATCTTGCTTTCCCCTTTTTTGCTTCATTATATGTTCCCTTTTGATGACCTTGCCATTCAGCACCATCTTCCCAAATTTCCTTTTTCCAAATTGGAACAATTTCCTTTATGCGCTCGATGGCGTATTCATTCGCTGCATATGCTGCTTTTCTATGCGGTGAAGATACTGCAATTAAAACTGCAATATCTGATATTTGTAATGGACCAATTCGATGTACAATTGTTGTTATTGTTCCAGGCCACTTTTCTTCAATTTCTTTACCAATTTGAGCTAATTTTTTCTCAGCCATTGGTATATAAGCTTCATACTCTAAATGTTGTGTACGAATACCTTTAGTCCACTCTCTTACGTGACCAGTAAATACGACTACGGCACCTTGACGTTCGTTAATCGTAAAATCCCTATATTGTTCTGTTTCAATAGGTTGAGTCACGATTTCAAATTGCTTCATTTAATTCATTCCCTTATCCTTAATTAATTTATTGAGTAAGTGCTCAAGTTGATTACTTGCACGTGGATGATTGGTTTCTATTTTCCCTATGACGTGAGAAAGTCCTTGTAGACTTCTTAATTCATCATTATTTTTATAAACGATAATTTTATCATAATTTGCTTCTTTAAAGCCCTCAACTAAAATGATACTACAATCAATTGTAACAGAATTTTCTATTATTTCTCTAAGCGATTGTTTCTTTTTACGTGTCACTGTTTGCTGTAAATGATGCCCCTGAACAATACTTTGGTCTGCGCCCGCAGCGAAATGTTTCATGTGGTCAACATCAGATGACTGTAATTCAATTTCTTCACCAATATGCCCGTGATGTTTAATTGTTACTACTGAATAGCCTCGTTCTTTTAAAAATGATATAGCATGGTTCATCAATGTGGTTTTCCCTGAATTTTTCATACCTACAATTTGTAAAATCATAGTATCAATTCCTCTTCAAAACTATTAGATTCGGTCAAAATCACATCAACAATGTTGCCCGCTTTAAATCCACGTGTGCCACCAGGAAGCATAATCATAGCATTAGCGTGCGCAATGGCTACAACTGCACCTGATTTATTAAATCCAGATGGTATTACTGTCATTCCAGCTTTTGTTAATGTTGCCTTAGCACGAATCAATCGTGTAAATGGGTTAGCTTTATTAAAATCTTCCATAAGTGTAGCTTTGATTATTTGCGGATAACAAGCTTTAGCTCCCATGAGCTTATTTACAGCAGGTTTGACATATAATTCAAATCCTGTATAGCAGGCTGAAGGGTTTCCAGATAAGCCAAATAAATATTTACCATCTGCAAATGCAACCGTAGTAACACTACCTGGTCTTTGAGCCACTTTGTTAAATAGTATCTGTGCTTGGATGGACTTGTATATTTCTGGTAAGTAATCAAAATCTCCTACCGACACACCTCCGGTAGTAATTACTAAATCATGCTCTGATAAAGCTTTTTTTACAACCTCAATACTCTTTTCGAGATTATCATGCTGAACTTTATACATTCCAACTTGTATTCCAAATTGTTTAGCTAATGCTTTAATCATTGGTCCGTTTGAATTTCGTATCTTTCCTGGTTCAAGCTCATCTTCTACTTCAAGCAATTCACTACCTGTAGCAATTACTGCAACAGTTGGTTTTCGAGCCACTCGCACTTTAGTATAACCGTATGTAGCTAAGACTGCTATCACACCTGAGTTAATACGCATACCTTTATGTAGTACAATATCACCAGCTTTTATTTCTTCACCTTGTAGCGAAATATTTTCTAAATGTTTAAAGGATTTTCTAATTGTAAAAGTTGTTTCAGATTCAATAGTTTGTTCAAACATTACTACGGCATCAGCTCCAGAAGGAATTTGAGCACCAGTCATTATTCGAATTGCTTGGTTTTTATCAATTGTTTTTTCTGAAACTGAACCTGCACCGATATGATCTATTACTTCAAATTCAATACGGTTTTCGCCACTTGCACCTTGTGAATCTTCACTTCTAATTGCAAACCCATCGTAGGGTGATTTATTAAATCTTGGTATATCATAGGTCGCAACAATATCTTCAGCAAGAATATGTCCTAAACTTTCATCTAAATTAATATTGATATTCTTCACTTCAACATGTTGTTTCATAATACGTTTAATTGCTTCTTTAACTGATATTGGCGTTCTTTTCTCTACAGACATACACTCATCTCCAAAAAATATTAATTTTCATGATATACTTACTCCTAATAGGAGGGAAAAAATGACTAATTTCACACATATTAATAAACAAGGTAATGCTAAAATGGTTGATGTTTCTAATAAAGAAATTACAAAACGTGTAGCAGAAGCACACTCAAGTATAATAGTTAATGAAAAAATTTATAGTCAAATTACTCAAAATACTAATAGTAAAGGAAATGTACTTAATACTGCGCAAATTGCTGGTATTATGGCAGCTAAAAACACTTCTACAATCATTCCTATGTGTCATCCATTACCACTTACAGGCATAGATATATCCTTCAAATGGGATTCAAATAATGATGATTCATATCGTTTAAATATTACAGCGGTCGTGTCTACAACAGGTAAAACTGGTGTTGAAATGGAAGCATTGACTGCTGCTTCAGTTACAGCACTTACAATCTATGATATGACAAAAGCTATAGACAAAGGCATGATAATTGGAGAAACGTACTTAGAATCTAAATCTGGTGGTAAATCTGGCGACTTCCACAGAAAAAATTGATAATTCTATTTATTGTATAAATTAAAGATTCGTACATTATATCTAATATCTTGAAATTACTTAATTCCTAATGTCTTTATTTAATTCAAACACTAAGTGACTCAATTCAGGTTTAATTAATTTTTCTATTGCAAGTTTAATTGCACCAGTTGAGCCAGGAAGTGCAAAAATTAAGGTGCTATCACAGGTACCTGCAATAGCTCGAGTTAATAATGCTCTTGTACCAACATCTTCGGTATAACTTAAGTATCTAAATAATTCACCAAAACCTTCTAATTCTTTAGTTAACAATGGGCGAACAGCTTCTATTGTCACATCTCTTTGTGAGATACCTGTTCCTCCCGTTGTAATAATGACATCTAGTTGATTTGACGAAGTTAACCAAAGCTTAAGTTGGTGTGTAATAGCTTCTATATCATCTTTAACAATTCGATAGTGGTTAATATCAACATGATTCTCATGTTGATTTATCAAAGATTGAATCAGTTGACCACCTTTATCAGAATCATAATCTCTCGTATCCGATACAGTCAAAATTGCTACATGAATCGGTCTGTTTAAATGAATATTCTGATGTTGATGTTTGTGCATGTTTATTCACTCCCTTATATTTAACCAAATAGTTGATGCATTAATTGAATTGCTTTTTTAGGTTCTGTCGTTCCATGTATCAAAAATCTACCTCCAGAAAATGCAACAATTCGATGTTCTCTAAACCTAAACATTGTCATATATAAATTCGTGCGATATTGAATATGATTTCGCTCGAGAAATGATAGTAATATTTCCTGAGAAATATCAGCATTTTTATATTGAACAGTGTCTCTTCCACATAAGGTCGCATAATCTTGTTGATGTTGATTAAGGTGTGGATATGTTGGAGCATTACCACAAGTTTTACAATCTTCATTTTGCATACGACTAAAACCAAATGTATAATGATCTCCTGTCCAAATATCCCCGTAAGTGAAGTGTTTATTAACCTTATTACCAGTCAGCAACTTCAATGCATCAACGAGTTGTAAACTGGTTGTCATTGTTACAGCTGGTTGAATAACTCCAACCGTATCACATGTTAAATTAATAGATGGTAATTGAGGCATTAAGCAATTAAAACACGGTGTTTCACCAGGAATAAACGTTGCCTGAACATATGTACTTTGTACAACACCACCATAAATCCAAGGAATCTGATGTTTATAAGCAAAGTCATTAATTAACTGACGTGTATCAAAATTATCAGTTGCATCTAATATGATATCGACATGCATGCCATGTTGCTCTAAGAAATTGTAATTAACATGCTCAATATAAGCATCTATCTCTACATCTTTACGTATCTCTTTTAAAACTTTCTGTGCAGCGATTACTTTTGGTAGTACATCTTCTGCATCACGCTCTATAAAGAGCGTTTGTCGTTGTAAATTGCTAAATTCAATGTAATCTCTATCAACAATGGTTAACTTATTTATTCCCGCTCTCACTAATCCCTCAGCTAAGTGTGTTCCTAACGCACCCATACCTACTATAAGCACATGTTTTTTCTCAAGTAGACTTTGACCTTTTAAACCAATTTCCTTAAACAACACTTGTCTCGAGTATCTTTCTTGCATTAGATCTCTAAACCTCTCTTTATATTTTGAATATACAAATTATTGTTAAAATTAACAGATAAATAGCACTTCTTACTATATTTGTATACAATCTTCAATTGTTATAATCTCATGCGCCATTTGTTGCGCTTCATAATTTGAATGCGTTACAAATATAATAGGAATTTGCCATGCTTCGAATATTTTTAAAATTAATTTGATACCTTCGTTTTTTGTTTTATCATCTAAACTTGAAAAAGGCTCATCAAGCAAAATCAAATCGGGTTTCGTACTTAGCGCCCTTGCTAAAGCGACGCGCTGAGCTTCACCTCCTGATAAGGTCACAGGATACTTTTCAAGTAAATGCTCTATTTTTAGAGTATGAATAAGTTCATTGATATGTTCAGAAGGTTTAGTCATAAACGTTATGTTGTTATAAACATTCATATTGGGGAAAAGTTGATAATCTTGAAATAGATATCCTATACGACGTTGTTGAACCTTAACATTCAAATGGTGTCGTGAATCAGTTAATACACGTTTACCAACCTTTATATATGAATAATTTATAGCTTTCAAACCGGCAATTATATTTAAAATTGTTGTCTTTCCAATTCCAGATGGTCCCTGTATCGCATATATCTTAGGGTGTTGATCCTTTATATTTATATTAATTTTCGTCTGATTAAGAACACCATTCACTTTAATTGTGAGCATTTAATCAACCTCCCTAAACGTATCACGATTAACCAGATTTATGGTCGCTATGACAGTTACCGCAAACGCAACTAATACAAGCACCCATAACCATGCTTCATTTTCTTTCCCTTGCTCCACTAAAAAATAAATTTCTAAAGGCAATGTATTTGTTTTGTCTGGGATATAGCCAGCAACCATCAAAGTAGCACCAAATTCACCTATTGCTCTTGCAAAGCTCATCATAATACCTGCAAGAATAGAACGTTTAGATAATGGTAACACCAATTTAAGAAATATTTTTGTTTCACTTGCTCCCATCGTTCTTGCAGTATTTAACATCTTTGAATCTATACTTCGAAAACCATTCACTGTATGTTGATACATAAGGGGAAAACTAACAATGACAGATGCAATCACTGCACCTGTCAATGTAAATACAACTGGTAAGTGTAAGATATTAGTAAAGAATTCTCCTACAGGACTTCTTGTTGAAAATATAATTAATAGTATAAAACCAAGGACAGTAGGTGGTAACACAATTGGTAAAATGATAAAACTTTCTAATAGATTTACCCAATATCTTTTTTTATTGTATAGCCATTTAGAAATCAAAATGCCAAAAATAGTAACTATCATTGTACTGATTAAAGCAACACGAAAAGAAATCCAAAAGGACGTTAAATCAGGCATAGCTCTGAACTCCTTATACAGAAAATTGATATTCTTTAAGAATTTGTTTAGCTTTATTAGATTTTAAGAAGTTAATCCATTCTTTAGCTAATTTTTTATCTGAAGTTGCACCTGCTTTATAAGTAATTGGTTTGCTTAATTTAATTTCTTCGATGACTTTAACTTTATTTGCTTTTTTCTTTTGTTGATATAAGTCTGTTTTGTAAACGAATCCTTCCTGTGCATTTCCTTTTTCCACATAATTTAATACTTGTTTTACGTCTTTAGCAAAAATAATTTTATCTTTAACATCACCATATAAATGTTGATCATCTAAATATTGTTTTGCATATTTACCAGCAGGCACTGTTTTTATTTGTCCTAGTGCGAGTTTGTCGTTTTGATTTAAATCTTTTACAGAGGTATAACTTTTATTTTTATCGCCAATTAATACAAGTTGATTCTTTGCATAATTATAAGTGTCATGTGCTTTGTTTTTTTTCTTCAACAGGTCTATATCTTTAGTGTTAGCTGACATCATGACATCTGCCGGAGCACCCGCTTCTATCTGTTGTCTTAACGCACCTGATCCGCCATAGTTAAATTTAATTTCTACATTTGGATGGTCCTTTTTAAATTCATTTCCTAATGCTTTACTGACTTCAGTCAAACTTGCTGCAGCAGAAACTTGAAGTTCTTGTTTATCACCTTTTGTCGGTTGTTTTTCATTCTGTTCTTTATTCTGACCTTTCTCGTTGGTACAACCTGCTAACACTACACACAATGTTAAAATGATAACAAAAATATGTTTAATTTTCATGATAGCCTACCTCCATTTAACCTTTATTATACGCTTTAAATATTATTTGAAAAAGAAATAAAATGTGATAAATTATGTCATTATTTATACAACTATATGTACTTCAATTTACTTTACAAAATCTTCTTAAAAGTCCTTTCCTAATAATATGATATACAAAAGAGTGAGAATTGAGTTTCTTTTATGATAATAAGTAGTTATGATTCAAGGGGTAAAAAATGAAAAAAGATGTGACGCAAAAACAAACTATAATCAAATTTGAAAATGGACACTTATATACAGCATCGGATTCATGTATAACAGAGATGCCATTAACAATTAAAGTCAACGAATTTAAGTTTGCAACTATTATTTGTAGTCGAAACTATTTAGAAGAATTGACTTTAGGTTTTCTTGCATCTGAAGGTATATTCTTAAAGAGAAATGACTTACAATCCATTCATATCGACGAAAGTAAAGGATTCGCTCATGTGAAACTAACTCAATCAGTAGGCCATCACTTCGAACATCCTACAAAACGTGTGCTTGCTTCCTGTTGTGGTAAAAGCAGAGCCTTTTATTTTCAAAATGATGCAGCTATTGCCAAAACATCAATGACAACCATTTAACTTCAACCCTAACAAGTTATTAATATGATGACGCAATTACAGGATGCAAGTATTATTTTCAAACAAATGGGTGGTCTCCATAATGCTGCCATCAGTGATGGAAAAAATTTTTTGAACATCGCTACGAAATCTGACGTCATAACGCTCTTGATAAATTATACAGTTATTGTATTCAACGACATATACCGGTGAGAGATAAGGTTTTAATTTTTAGCGATCGTATTTCATCTGAAATTTTAATCAAAGCAGCTAAAATCGATGTAGAAATTATATTATCTAAATCTGCCCCTACTTCACTTGCAATACAACTTGCAAAAGATTTATACATTACCGCAATTGAGTTTATTCGAGAAAATCATTTTAATAGTCACCCAGAAAGAATCATAAATTAAATGAATTTTAAGATTAACATTTCATTTACGATCACCTTTTCAACTCATAAAAAATACCCAAGATGAATTGATTTAACAATCCATCTTAGGTTATCATTTCGATATAAAATTTCAATTAACTTAAATATTTTCTTTTAAAATATGATACTTAAAACCTTGATATACATATCCTTGTCTTAGATACATATCTTTAGCAGTATCTTTTCCATCTGCAACAAGAATAACAGGTCGCTCATTAGCCATACGTCCAACGTAAGCTTGTATTTCAGAACCGATACCTTGATGTTGGAATTCTTCTAAAACCCCAAAACCATCTATTTCTATTGTTTTATCCGTCATTATAATATCGACTATTCCAACTGGTTGATGGTTAACATATGCAACTAAACGTTCAATATCGTCCAAGTTATATGAGCTATAAATATGTTGTTTAACCATGTTGGCATAGCTATCACCAAAAGGCCGTGCAAACGCATCATAAACATGAAGGTAATCATTGATATTATTGCTTGATACAAGTTGAATATCTACGTCTCTTTTGCGGGAGAGCTCTTTTAACGCTTTAGCTTCAATGACATAGAGCTCAAGTACTCCTATCTGAAAACCTAGTTCACGTATTTTTTCCAACAATACTTCATCTATCTTTTCATTAGCTGGAAATGAAAATGAAAGATGATAGGATGATTGATTTAGATGCATTTTCTTTTGAACTTCAATGTCTTTAAGCCACTGGTTCATTGTTGGCATCGTTTTATAAATCCACGTGTTACTAGCATATTTTAATGGTTGAGGAGGTAAGAGATAAATCGCCTTTCTAGAATCTTCAGTTATTTTATTTCCATCAATATAAATATCTTTAAAAGTTATTTTCGACATAAATATCGCCTCATCAACTTTATTATTATTTTTTAGTTATTGAATAAGAGTCTTGAAACGTGAATGATTTAAAATTGCTGCACCTATTAAACTTGCAATAATAGCCTTAATGATATCACCTGGCATAAATGTAAATGATAATATAAATGCCTTAGAGATAGGTATATGTATAATAAAGCCCATAATGATAGTACCTAATATATCTAATCCTAATACACCGATAACTAGTGTAGCTATAAAAATCACTAAGAAATTAATTTTATGCAAATATGCATCACGAATAATGCCTATAAAGTAAGCTACAACAGGATATAAGAATAAGAATCCTGCCGAAGGTCCTGCAAATACGCCAATTCCCCCACGGCCTCCAGAAAGCACTGGCAAACCTGTAGCTACCAATAGTAAAAAGACAATAACACTAGTAGTACCAAGCTTTCGCCCTAAAATAATTCCTGCCAAAAAGATTCCTATATTCTGTAATACAATAGGGACTGGCATAAATGGCAGAGGTACACTTGGTACTATACCTAAAATACAAATGATAGCAGTCATTAAAGCTGTATATACTAAATGTTTTGTAGTCACTTGTTCATCCTCCTTACATAGATTTTATTATAGCACCCTTGTAAACTTTTATGAATGGAAAGTTTACAATAAGTTGAAGTAGATGAACCTTTTTATTAACAAATAAAACTTAGGACTCGATTTTCTTTGCTAAATCCGTTATGTAGTTAAAAAATGCTTGTTTATTTACATCCGTAATGACTTGAACTTCACGTCCATATTCAGATTGGAATGTTCTCCCTTGACTAGGTCCTTGACTGACTACATCAATTTTCAATTTCGTTGATTCAACTAAATTTGGAGAACCCACATAAGCAGTAGTTAATACATCCCATAAAAAGTATGTTGAATTGGTCACAAAATGTGTGAGTGGTGGTACTGCTGCGTAACTTGTGCCCAGAAAATCAACGCCTAAATATTGTCTTTTATCTGCCCACATTTGACGAACTTCCATTGTTAGAGGGACTTGATTTGTACTTTCTAAAGCAACAATATCGACATTCATATCACTATCTAATACAACTTTTACAGCCTCAGGATCCCAAAATGCATTCCATTCAGCTGTACCATCATGTTCTGGTTCTTCAACATTTCCTTTGTCTAAAAACGTTCCACCCATCCAAACTAATTTCTCTATATTTTTTAAAATTGAGTTGTCATATTTTATAGCTTTAGCTAAATCTGTAAGCGGTCCAGTAAATAACAATGTAACTTTCTCATCACAACTCTTCACTTTACGAATAATATCTATATACGCCTCGTCCTCACTAGCCTTGCATCTTTTGGGTATACAAGACTCATTTAGCACTGGTAAGGCATCCATAAAGAAAGCATGCATTCTCCATTCTTTTGGAAAAGGATTTTTCCCTCTTTCATATGATGGTGCTACATTAATTTCAACGTCTGAAAAACGATTTATAATCTTTAATGAAGCACTTAATGAAGGCTCTAAATAGCAGTCTGCACCAATCGTACTTACGCCAACAAGTTCTATATTTTCCATTTGTAATAATAAAAATAGTGACACTAGATCATCAACGCCACCATCATGATTAAAATATACTTTGGTCATAGTTGATACTCCTAACGTTTTTTAATGAATAACTTAATTATATTTGAAACCTTTCGTGACACCAAATAATTTAAAGTTAATCATTGAATACATGGCAACCTATAATTATTAAAAATTTTTAGCAGTTACACAGCGATTTCATTATGGTTGCATTAGAAAAGCCTGTGACAAAAAAGTTGTCACAGGCATACTTAACTTGAAGTCAATCGATGACTGAATTAAATTGTTGATGTACATCGCGCTTTTTTATACTTTATATGCATTGCAATGAAAAACGTTAAATTCCATCTCATTCCTTTAAAGAATATCAATATGACATTAAAGTTTGTTTGTAATACTTTTAGCAATATTAGTGTAAGCCATATCTTCCATTGGTGGATTATGTAATCCAGCACGTATATCTCTATAGTACCGTTGAAGAGGTCTGCTCATTTCTAGACTCTTAGCTCCAACTATTCTCATAGCTAAATCAACGATTTCTATACCTTGGTTCATTACCACCACTTTACTTGCTGAGGTTTCATTCCATATTTGTGCATCCTCTGTATATGATTGATACCCTCTAGCTGTACTCCATAGAAAATGTCTTGCAGAAAGTAATAAACTTTCCATTTTCCCTAAATTTTGTTGCACTGTAGGTAAACTATCAATCGTACCTGTAATACTATTAGGACGATAATTTTTTGCAAAATCTACTGCATAGTCACGAGCTGCTTGTGCAATACCTAGATAACAGCTCGGTATATGAAGAAGCCAACCATTAGGTCTTGATTCACGTTTTGATTCTACAAAATTTTCATTAGGAACATAAACATCATCAAGAATTAAATCATGGCTCTCAGTCGCTCTCATACCAACCATATCCCAGTTGTCAGCAATACTTACACCTTTAGTTGACTGAGGAATTAAAAAGAATCCCATTGATTTAGTTTCTTCAACATACGCACCAACAATATAATGTGTCAACGCCTTACTCATAGATGTAAAGGTTTTAACACCGTTTATAACATAACCATTTTCAGCTTTAACAGCATGTGTAGATGGGCGACCACCTCTAGTAGGACTACCAGTTTCCGCTTCACTGACTGCTCTATTGATCAGTGCACCATGAACAACTTCTTTAGCAAAGGAATCTAACATTGATAGTGACCACATATGTTGCTCGTACAATTGACCAATTACACTTAAATGCCACCCTATAGATAAAGCAGTTGCTCCATCAATAGTACCCAAATAACTTTGTAAAATCACCATATCTTCAATAGTAGCACCTTCACCCCCATACTCTACAGGCAAAGTTAGTTTAGTATATCCTTCCTTTATCAGCCACTCAATATTTTCATATGGAAATCTAGATTGAATATCATTTTCAGCTGCGCGTGCTTTGAATTCACTTTCAATCTTTTTAAATTTACGAATCCACTTTTTTTGAATGTCAGTGTGAATTAAAAAAGACTCCATCACATTTACGCCCCCTATGACTCGTTTTATTTTAAATTTAATTATTCATAGTTTAACACTCGACTTTATTTTTTCAAAATTTACTAATTGTACTTCATACGCATTTCCCTCTGATATTGAAAAGTTAACAATTAATATATACATAACTTAATCTATGAATGTATCTAGATAGTCAATTTTATTTCTTTTATAAATTTTAAATATAAAAAGCATCGCCACATTCATAATGTAGACAGATGCTTTTTAGTAGAATTTTGATTTTCAAATACGTTTAAACTTTATAGAGTAATGCTAAAATTTCGGACATAAAACTCATTGAATTAAAAATCTGATCTAAAACAGTTGCGACTATAAATTTAAAAATAATCACAATGTATCAATTAAGGTTAACTCAATTTTTAAATTTTAATATTTTCATTTTTTATGCATTATTTATACAGATTGATTTTTAATTCCTGCAAACAACATAATCCATGTAGCAAAAATAAATGGCCATGTTAAAGTTGGTAAACCTAATGGTGCGAGCAATGTGCTCAAACCTAAATGTATGAATGCAGTGAGTACTATTCCTAAAATCATTGCGAGATAACTATGGATTGCTGTCTCAAAAGTGACACCTAGCGCAATCGCAGATAAAACTACATTATAGCCAAATATGCCTTCATTTATACTACTATAGTCTCCACCCAGTAATATAATTATTAGGAACCCAATAATGTTTGCAATTATAGAAACAATTCCAGCTTTTTTAGAACCTATAAAAATCCCTATTAGAATTAACAAACCACCTATTATGCTGGGCATTAAAAATATTTGTCCAAATCCATCTAAAACTGATTGAAAAAAATGAACACGGGTGTGGTCATTATTTAAAGATACCTTTTCTATATGCTCCGGAATAATATCAATCTGAGTATGTAACGTTTTAAGTTGATTAGGTATTAATAAAGTAATCCACGTCATAATAACATACGGACTAGTTAGAAACGCTATTTTATGTGGTTTCAATACTTCTCTAACCGCTGCTCCAATCGGTAGCGTTAAAATAGTGGCTACGAATGTGATTAATATACCGCTCCAATTGCTATCCAAAAATAAAGTAAGTGCAATTGCGGTTAATACAGGGTTAAATCCGGCTAATCCACTTTCGATTTCTTCTTTTGTGTAATTCATATATGGTGCCAATATCCAAGTCATTACACTTGCAATCATTGCACTGATTCCTACTTTCCAATTCACTGCGAACAGTCCAATTAAAATGAATAACCCAGTATATGGATTATTAATTAAAACCACTTGAGAGATACTACTTAAAATTACTTTTATCAATTTCAATTTTATAGCCTCCTTTTATTCACTACATTAATTATTTAATAAAGACAGTTTTCAAATTACCATTAAATATTCATCATATCAATTACATTTTACTAAAATAATGTTTATGTACGCTGGATATTTTTCATATTTATTCAACTTTATACACTTAATTTAAAAAAACATTGTTAATTAGATAAAATTATCAAAGTATTATACTTGTATACTTCATTAAATAGTTTTAATATAAAATTTGCAAGACAAATTAATATGAAAGAAGGGATAGTTTTGCACTTTACACAACGTGAACAAGACAAATTGATGATAGTTGTAGCTGCTGAGGTTGCACGTCGTAGAAAAGCAAGAGGACTTAAACTTAATCATCCTGAAGCACTTGCTTTAATCAGTGATGAATTATTAGAAGGCGCGCGTGATGGTAAAACGGTAGCTGAACTCATGAGCTATGGAAAAACAATTTTAAACGAGGAAGATGTCATGGATGGCGTAGCTAACATGATTACAGAACTTGAAATTGAAGCAACTTTTCCAGATGGTACTAAGTTAATAACAGTCCATCACCCAATCGTTTAAGGAGGCTATATCAATGATTCCTGGTGAAATTATTGTTAAAAATACTGAAATAGAAGTCAATAAACATCATCCCGAAACGGTGATTGAAGTAAAAAATACAGGCGATAGACCTATACAAGTAGGTTCACATTTCCACTTTTTCGAAGCAAATAAAGCATTAGAATTTGATCGTGAGAAAGCATATGGTAAACATTTGGATATTCCTGCAGGAGCTGCAGTGAGATTTGAACCTGGAGATGAAAAAAAAGTACAACTTGTCGAATATTCTGGACGACGTAAAATTTATGGATTCCGTGGTTTAGTCGATGGCGATATTGACGAAGAACGCGTATTCCGTCCAAATGATTCAAATCAAAACGCCGCCGTTAAAAACGATGCAGGCGAAGACAATGCGAATAAAAAAGGTGGTAAATAAGCATGAGTTTTAAAATGACACAATCTCAATACACAAGTCTTTATGGACCAACTGTAGGAGACTCTGTGAGATTAGGAGATACGAACTTGTTTGCACAAGTTGAAAAAGACTATGCAAATTATGGAGATGAAGCTACTTTCGGTGGCGGAAAATCAATTCGTGATGGTATGGCTCAAAATCCTAATGTGACAAGAGATGATAAAAATGTAGCCGATTTAGTTTTAACTAACGCATTAATTATTGATTATGACAAGATTGTTAAAGCAGATATCGGAATTAAAAATGGTTATATTTTTAAGATCGGTAAAGCTGGAAACCCAGATATAATGGATAACGTTGACATCATCATTGGTGCAACAACTGATATTATTGCTGCTGAAGGTAAAATTGTTACTGCCGGCGGTATCGATACACACGTGCACTTCATCAATCCTGAACAAGCTGAAGTTGCACTTGAGAGTGGTATTACAACGCATATCGGTGGAGGAACTGGTGCTTCTGAAGGTGCTAAAGCGACTACTGTAACACCAGGACCTTGGCATATTCATCGCATGTTAGAAGCAGCAGAAGAGATGCCTATTAATGTAGGATTTACTGGTAAAGGTCAAGCTGTCAATCATACTGCACTTATTGAACAAATTCATGCAGGCGCTATAGGTCTTAAAGTACATGAAGATTGGGGAGCTACACCTTCAGCATTAAGTCATGCATTAGACGTTGCAGATGAGTTTGATGTTCAAGTCGCTTTACATGCAGATACATTAAATGAAGCTGGATTTATGGAAGATACAATGGCTGCTGTGAAAGATCGTGTATTGCATATGTATCATACTGAAGGAGCTGGTGGTGGTCATGCACCTGACTTAATCAAATCAGCTGCATATTCAAACATCTTACCTTCTTCTACAAACCCAACATTACCT
Organism: Staphylococcus epidermidis; assembly: GCF_006742205.1. Classification (NCBI taxonomy): domain Bacteria; kingdom Bacillati; phylum Bacillota; class Bacilli; order Caryophanales; family Staphylococcaceae; genus Staphylococcus; species Staphylococcus epidermidis. Next base: position 674,781 of record NZ_AP019721.1, on the reverse strand, counting down.
TACACTCACAACACTGTAGATGAACATTTAGACATGGTTATGATTACTCACCATCTTAATGCTTCAATACCAGAAGACATTGCATTTGCAGATTCTCGTATACGTAAGGAAACTATAGCAGCAGAAGACGTATTACAAGATATGGGCGTATTTAGTATGGTAAGTTCAGATTCACAAGCAATGGGACGTGTCGGTGAAGTTGTAACACGTACTTGGCAAGTTGCACACCGTATGAAAGAACAACGCGGACCATTAGATGGTGACTTTGAATATCACGATAATAATCGTATTAAACGTTACATTGCAAAATATACAATCAATCCTGCCATTACACATGGTATTTCTGACTATGTTGGATCTGTAGAAGCGGGTAAACTTGCCGATTTAGTAATGTGGGAACCAGAATTCTTCGGTGCCAAACCCGATCTTGTTGTTAAAGGTGGCATGATTAACTCAGCAGTAAATGGTGATGCTAATGGCTCCATACCAACATCAGAGCCTTTGAAATATCGCAAAATGTATGGTCAATTTGGTGGTAACATTACACATACTGCTATGACTTTTGTTTCTAACACTGCATATGAAAACGGTATTTATCGTCAACTCAATCTAAAACGAATGGTTCGACCAGTTAGAAATATTAGAAATTTAACTAAGGCAGATATGAAAAATAATAATGCTACACCTAAAATAGATGTAGATCCACAAACATATGAGGTATTCGTTGATGGTAATAAAATCACAAGTGAAGCAGCAACAGAATTACCATTAACACAAAGATACTTCTTATTCTAGGAGGACATAAGTCATGATTATAGAAGAAATTCAAGGAAATATTGCTAATTTATCTCAAGATGAAAAGCAAAAACATGTCGAAAAAGTTTATCTTGAAAACTCAGATTTGGTTAAACGTATACAACGTGTTAAAACAGATCACGGTAATGAAATAGGGATACGTCTTAAACAACCTATTGACCTACAATATGGTGATATTTTATATCAAGACGATACAAACATGATTATTGTCGATGTTAATAGCGAAGACTTATTAGTTATTAAACCTAGAAATTTAAAGGAAATGGGAGACATTGCTCATCAACTAGGTAATCGCCATCTGCCTGCCCAATTTACAGAAACTGAAATGCTTATTCAATATGACTATCTTGTTGAAGATTTATTAAAAGAGTTGGGTATCCCCTACTCACATGAAGACAGAAAGGTCAATCAAGCATTTCGACATATAGGACATTCACATGATTGATCACCAACATTTAAGACTTTTTCAGTTCTGTGATTCTCAGTTTCCTACAGGTGCATTTAGTCATTCTTTTGGACTTGAAACATATATTCAACGAGAAACTGTACATGATACTGAGACATTTATTAAATGGTTACATTTGTTTATAAACGAACAATTAACTTATTCAGATGGGATAGCTATGAGAATTGTCTACCACGCATTAATTAACAATGACAAAGATAAAATTTTAGATATTAACCAAAAACTCTTCGTACAAAATCTACCTAAAGAAACGCGTATTGGCGCTAAGCAAATGGGTACACGCATGGTAAAATTAGCTTTAGATCTTTATGATAGTGAATGGATTCAATGGTATTATAATCAAATGAAAAACAATAAAATTAAGCTTCATCCTGCTGTGTGCTTTACTATGCTAGGACATTTTTTAGGTGTAGATGTGGAATCCATCATTGATTATTATTTATATCAAAATATCTCTAGCCTTACCCAAAATGCAGTAAGAGCGATTCCTTTAGGACAAACAGCTGGACAGCAAGTCGTAACTGAAATGATAGCCCATATTGAGAAGACACGACATCACATACTAGAATTGGACGAAATCGATTTTGGTATGACTGCTCCCGGCTTGGAACTTAATCAAATGGAACATGAAAATGTTCATGTTCGAATCTTTATTTCATAGGAGGCATATGAGATGTCAAACCCAATTAAAATTGGTATCGGGGGGCCTGTTGGTGCAGGTAAAACCCAATTAATAGAAAAAGTGGTTAAACGCCTTGCGAAAAAAATGAGTATTGGCGTTATTACTAATGATATCTATACTAAAGAAGATGAAAAAATACTAGTTAATACAGGTGTTTTACCAGAAGATAGAATTATCGGTGTGGAAACTGGAGGTTGTCCTCATACAGCTATTCGTGAAGACGCCTCAATGAACTTCGCAGCCATAGATGAATTATTAGAACGTAATGATGATATTGAACTTATTTTTATTGAATCAGGTGGCGATAACTTAGCGGCTACTTTTAGTCCAGAACTCGTTGACTTTTCAATTTATATCATTGATGTTGCTCAGGGCGAAAAGATTCCACGTAAAGGTGGACAAGGTATGATTAAATCTGATTTCTTCATTATTAATAAAACTGACCTTGCACCATATGTGGGTGCTTCATTAGATCAAATGGCTAAAGATACTGAAGTATTTCGTGGAAATCATCCATTCGCTTTTACAAATTTAAAAACTGATGAAGGTTTAGAAAAAGTTATTGAGTGGATTGAGCACGACGTCTTACTGAAAGGGTTAACTTAATGGCTGAGCAACATTGGACCGGTCAATTAGATTTAACAGTTTTCAATAATGGTGAAAGTTCGAAAGCACGAAATATATTTTTTGAAAAGGCGCTCAAAGTATTACGACCTATATATTTAGAACAATCTCCTGTGCCAACTTTCTATATTGTCAATGTGGGTGGAGGTTATCTAGATGGAGATAGATACCGTGTCAATGTCAACTTAGAAGATAATGCACAAGTGACGCTTACTTCTCAAGGTGCAACTAAAATATATAAAACGCCTAATGACCATGTAGAACAGTATCAAACGTTTAATTTATCAAATCAATCGTATATGGAATTTGTAGCAGATCCTATTATTGCCTATGAAAACGCTAAATTTTTCCAACATAATACGTTTAATCTTAAAGAAGATAGTGCTATATTTTACACAGATATATTGACTCCCGGCTATTCATCTAATGGCCAAGATTTCACGTATAATTATATGCATCTTACTAATGAAATTTACATTGACAATCAATTAGTTGTTTTCGATAACATGATGTTAAGTCCTGATAAAAGCCGACTTGACGGTATTGGGTATATGGAAAATTATACACACTTAGGATCAGCTTATTTTATTCATCCAGATGTAAACCAAAGTTTCATAGACGATATTTACGTGGCGGTTGCTGATTTTCAAAAACAATACGACTGTAGAATAGGTATCTCACAATTACCTACTCATGGATTGGCCGTTCGTATTTTGACTAAAAGAACTCAAATAATAGAAGAAATTTTGACTCGTGTTCAATCATATATCAATCAAACGATTTATCATCGACAAATTAACTTCTTAAGAAAATATTAATTTTTTCAAATAAAAAGACTAGGTACTCACTTTAAAGTGGGATACCTAGTCTTTTTTAGAAATCTTCATCTTAAAAACACACATGAAACGCCAGTGTCTTAGTATTATTTGATATAGTTTTCTAATTCTAAAATCAATTTTTCTATTTTTTCTCGTTGTTCATCTGATACAAATACAATTACTGTTCTTTCATCATGCACGCTTCTCTTTTTAGATAGTAAATTTAAATCTTTTAATTTTTGTAATGCTTTAGTTAAATAATACGGTTTAAACTCTGAACATGTAGCAATTTCTTTTGAAGATATTTCGTTAGATTCACTTTTCAAAATGTGATTAAGAATATAAATTTCTTCATAATTTAAATTATATTGCTTTTTAGTATCTCTAAAAAATTTTTTTACTTGAAATGTCGCATTAACCAAATCATTGATGTCTTTAATTTTTCCCATTATAAAACCACTCCTCTGATGCACATCTTGTTGTAGCAAGGTTCACATGTATTTTATCTAACCGAAAATTTCTCCGCCCATGTTACAAGGTACATTTTAAACAAATAAGTATAAGAATTCAATATTTTTATAACTACAAAATGCATTTATACATTTATTTCTTAACCAAAACATTTATAATAGTGAAATTGATGTAATTAAAAATATTAATCCTAATAATATATCACTAATTAAGTCATCGTATTTTTTAAAATTTTAATATAACATATCTGTTTAATTGGGATTGATTCGTATACATCAAAAGAGCAGTCAATTATTTTACATAAGGAATTTTAAAGGTATCAAATCTTTTACAATTCAAAATTTTAAGTTCATTGTAAATATCACATAATAAACTAGTATATTTATTGAATTTGTTGTTTTATATAATCAACAAAAGCTTGTACATCTTCTGTCTTAATTTCACGCATTGGAACTGTTCCAATATTGAACTCAAATATAATATCTGAACCATCACAATGAATTTGATTAATTTCATCATAACGTATATTACGATAATAAAATTGTCCATTCATATCAACATTCATAATTAACCGTTCATTTGTAGCTATGAAGGCACCTTCAAATTTAGTCTGACCCTGCACGTTATACTCAATCATACCTAATACAGAAGGCCCTTTTTTCTCGGTAGGAAATAAATCATCAGGATTCACATTGTCTAAAATCATTCTTTCAGCTCCTTTTGTTTAATATAAATTTTATTTTACACATGCTGTATTCCCTGTTCTAATTTATTGTAACATTCCTCGATTTCTGACTGAATCACATTAACTTTTTCTTTTCTAAGTGTTAATACAATATAGCGTTCATCATCTCTACTCCGACTTTTAATGAGATAACCTTTTGACTGTAAGGTCTTAATAATAGGTCCCATTGCAATGATTCCCTTTAAAGCATGTACTTTTATGCTTTTAAATGTAGTCTTGTTATCACTAATGATAAGTAACCCAAGAAGGTATAATTCTTCTAATGTTAAATGTTGAGAGGTGCAAGATTGTTCAATCACTCTAAATTGACTATGGCACTTTAAATAATACGATAATAAAGTTGAATGATTAATTTCGTTTATTAATGTAGATTTCACCTCTAAGAAGTGTTCTAATTCTTCAATTAATTGAGTTATTTTACTACATTGATTTTGAGTTAATGTAATAACTAGTCTACGTTGGTCGTATGGATGTCGTTTTTTTGAAATCCAATTAAATTCATATAGATGTGTAATACTTTTTAACAATTGGTTTTTTTGATAATTTTTGTAAAAGATGATCATATTTAAACTTAAATCTTCTTTATGATTTTCAGTGAAATGTAATATAAATATTAATAATTTAAGCTGTTCAATTGTCAACTGGTGGCCATATTTCAAATATTCTATTGTGACGTGATCTAATACAAAATGGGCTAAGAATCGTTTAATCTTCTGTTGTTGCATTTGATGATAATCCTTTCTTAGTCAACAACCTTGCACGACTACGAACAAAGAAATGTTAAATGAGCAATACTCATTTTAGGAAGATCAACTATTGCTTGTTGGCTTTCTTTACTCTTCAACTTTGCTAACCAATATTGATGTGGGTATGATATATGACTATCTAGCTCATTATTCTCATTCATTAAAAGTGGCATCATTTCTATATATTCATATTCTGCATGGTTGAGTGATTGAATATCTGAAAAAATTAATTGTTGATGGTTTACATTTTCCTTAATCGTATTTTTTAAAAAGATAGCAATGGCCTGATATTCATACTTATATTTAGTCATAATGATTGCATCATCTTTATAGACGATTGTACCCCTTAATTGGTTAAACATTCTTATTACATAAGACAAGATATGATGCGGTTTTAAATTTGAATGATATGTGTATGTGGTAGCGTAATCAAAGGACGGTTGTATTAAAACTCCCCTTACTAAACCACACATTTTAATTAATGTATGAATATGTTGAAGCCATGGATATTCTACAACCTCACTTTTTAAATCGGTCAAATAGCTGGTTTCCAAAATGACTTTTTCAAATGACATCTCTTTAATATATAAATGTAATTGATCAATAGGAATGAAAATTTGAGTCACTTGTTTTTCTAAATTTTGATAATTAACATTTCCAATTTTCTCATTTTTAATACGATAATTTAATTTATAATATTCAAAATAAGAGCTAATCATCTTTTTTAACTGCACCACTTGTTTTAACATCATGTCCTCTACTATAAATTCAATCTCAAGTTGATTAAATTCCCTAAGCATAATGAATAACATTTGAAATGTTAACTTCAGAGCCATTTTTTCCTTTGATGTAAAAGTATCATGTCGATCGGTAATGATTTTAAATGTTGGAATTAAATTCAAACCGGAACAAAAACGTAAAATTTTCAACATCTCATAACGACATAACTCTTTGTTTTCAATCATAGAAGTGTAGTTAAGTTCTATTACATAACGCATTGATTTTTGACTTAAACTTAAATTACGCTTTATATGAACTATCTGTTCCTGATCAAGAATAGTACTTCGGTTATCTTCAATATAAATATCATAAGAACGATATTTTTTTCCTTTATCTGACATCTCAATATATTTTTTACTTATTATTTTTGAATCTAAATCTCGTAATTCGTGAATGTTCATAAGAAAATGTCTATCTAAATCAATTTCTTCAGCAGTATTTTTGAAGATAGACGTCGCTATATAATCTCTTCTAATCAATTTAGGTGTATAACCATATGTATTTTTGAATAATTGTATAAATCGAGAATAATGATGAAAACCATGATCTATAGCTATTTCTTCGATAGGTTTATGGGTTGTCAAAATATCTATAAGACAAAATTTTAATCTAAGTTGATTTAAATATTGATTAAATGTTTGAAATGGCGTTTGTTTAAACATTGATGTAAGTGCTTGATTTGATAGGTTAACAGCTTCAGCTAGTTCATGTTTGTTGATTTTACTGTCATGATGATCCACTAAATATTGATGTATATCTTCAGATAAATAAAAATCTTTATTTACATCAAGTTTTGGTTTCTTTAGATAACTCAATTCAATAAGTAAAAATTGTATCAACCTTTGTATCTCGGACACATCATTATAAGATAAACAATGGAGCTCTAATATTTTTAATATCCAATATTTTATTCTATCTCTACTACTTTCATCAATCTTTGTACCACTTATTAAAAATTGAGTATCCTTCTGACTAAGATATCGATGTATAGGTATATCGATAATACAACACATGGTCTCTGTATTACTTAACAGTGAATACGTATCATTCATTACAACAAATGCTATATCATCTTTCTCTAATATATGTTTCTGAACATTGATAGTGACTTCACATTTTCCTTTCAAACAATAAAATACCTTTACACTCAGTGCCTTTTCTGTATTAATGGCTAAATTATTAAAAACACGTATCGAATAATTTTCTCTCATATGTCTTCCTCACGATGTCCTAGTGTGTATTTTAAATTAAACTTCTCCCCGATTGCTAAACTAAATATAACTAGACAACATCTATTTTTCAGTGTCTATTATACAACTCTCAAAAAATTAGTAGTAACAAATTAGATTTTAATTATATCAATTTTCTTTTCTATTTATATAGCTTTTTCAAAATATTGCTCAATCATATCATCAAATCAACGTAAAATATCAAAAATTCAAATACTGTTTATTCACATTGCTATGTTAATTATTATCAAAAAGAATTTTCAGTAATTTTACATTCATGTAACAGTGTTTGTGTTGCTCAAAATAAAATACTTTAAAAAAGCTGAGCGTATCATTTCTATTCATATTACATAAATTAATTGGGTTAAATGAGATTGTGTAACAATATTAGCAAAAAATTACAAATCAATAACAATGCACACAAACATCAATTTTTCTGTTAGAGTATGGCTTGTCGTTAAACAAGAACGAATAAAAATTTATTTTGTAACTCATTGATCACATGATTATTAATTATAAAAAACTAGTTTAATTTTTAGGAGGATATTTAACAATGAAAAAAATCGCTACAGCTACAATTGCAACTGCAGGAATCGCTACTTTCGCATTTGCACACCATGACGCACAAGCAGCAGAACAAAATAATGATGGGTACAATCCAAACGACCCTTATTCATATAGCTACACTTACACAATCGATGCTGAAGGTAACTACCACTACACTTGGAAAGGTAACTGGAGTCCAGATCGTGTAAATACTTCATATAACTATAATAATTATAATAACTACAACTACTATGGTTACAATAACTATAGCAACTACAATAACTACAGTAATTACAACAATTACAACAACTATCAATCAAACAACACGCAATCACAAAGAACAACTCAACCGACTGGTGGTTTAGGCGCAAGCTATTCAACATCAAGTAGTAATGTTCACGTTACAACAACTTCTGCGCCATCATCAAACGGTGTATCTTTATCAAACGCTCGCTCAGCATCTGGTAACTTATACACTTCAGGTCAATGTACATATTATGTATTTGACAGAGTAGGTGGCAAAATCGGTTCAACGTGGGGTAACGCAAACAACTGGGCAAACGCTGCAGCACGTTCTGGTTACACAGTAAACAATTCACCTGCTAAAGGTGCAATCTTACAAACGTCACAAGGTGCATACGGACACGTAGCATACGTTGAAGGTGTAAACAGCAATGGTTCAATCAGAGTTTCAGAAATGAACTACGGTCACGGTGCAGGTGTTGTCACTTCACGTACAATCTCTGCGAGTCAAGCTGCTTCATATAACTATATTCACTAATCACATATAAAACTTGTATAACATAGTCAAATACCTGAGACATTGATTATCATTGTCTCAGGTATTTTTTAAGCAGTATTTTATCAACTTATACAGTGTAGAACCATTTTTCTTTATATAAGATTAAAACAATACATCGACGCTCTATGATTATAGATATTAAAAAATTGAGATTAAAACGTATTAATAAACGCTTTAACCTCAATTACAACTTTAAACAAATTCAATTGTTGTGGTAGTTTTCTCAATAATTATGTCATCTCAAAAATAGTGTCAAAAGAATTCGTCGTGTACTGTCATGCATTTATTTCGCTACATAACAAATACATGATATGTACTTAAAGGATATTAACAAACTTGAAACGCCTTATGATACTATAGCTACAATTTATATCGTAAGTTAATGTTTCAACTATTATCTACATTCCACTTACAATAATATTTAAACTTATTTTCTACTTATTTTTTTAATTCCTATACCTGTAAAGCCATAAATTATTGCAATGAATGCACATAAGTAACATGGGATTGCCCATATAAAGAACTGATCAACTGAAACATTAAGTTGGTGTGCATAATATATACCAGATGTGCCCCATGGAATGAGTGGCAATACCATTGTACTTGAATCTTCAAGTGTACGAGATAACACTGACTTTGAGACATTCATCTTTTCGAACATATCTTTCATAAGTACGCCTACCATAATAATAACTATTGAAGCAACTCCAGCTGCAAATACTAGCATAATACTACAAACTACAGTTATTAATATTAGTGTTCCAACTGACTTTACGCCTTTAGCTATTGTCTCTAAAATTACGTCTAAACAACCTGCCTTTTCAACAATACCAGCAAAAGCATAACCACAAAATATAGTTACAATGATTTGAGTCATACTCATCATACCACCCTGCTCAATCAACGTCTTAGCATTATCTGAAATATGAGACTGGTGTAGCATTGTATGATTAAATCCATCAAAAGAAGCTTTAAAACCATCTTTCATATTAAATTGATGATCGAATGTTCCAATAACTAAAGCACTGATACTAGAGATAAGCATTGACGGTACTGTAGAGATTCTAAATATTAAACATAAAACTATGATAATAAGTGGGATCCATACCCAAAAATTCAAGTTATAAATTGTTGTTAATTCTTTTAATAGATTTTGAATTTGTTGTGTATTTGCGTCTCCCTTATATTGTAATCCAACAATAAACCATATAGCCAATCCTATTATAGAAGCAGGGATTGTTGTCCACATCATCGATTTAATGTGAGCAAAAATATTAACTTTAGTTACAAGAGCTGCCAAATTTGTAGTATCAGATAATGGAGACATTTTATCACCAAAAACCGCCCCTGCAATAATGGCACCAGCAGCCATACCTGCTGGCACACCTAATTGATTAGCAATTGATATGAGTGCAATGCCTGCTGTAGATGCCGATCCCCAAGCCGTTCCTGTAGCGATTGAAGTCATTGCACTGATTATAAATGCTGATACTAATAAATAACTTGGGTTTAAAAATTTAAGTCCATAGTAAATTAACGCTGGAACTGTTCCAGAATACATCCAACTTCCTACAATGATTCCAACAGCTAAAATAATAAAGATAGCTGGCATCGCCGTGCTCAATCGATGAGTAATCCCCTCTTCTAAATCCTTCCATTTTAATCCCACTCTATGTGCAATCAATGCTGCATAAGCTGAAGAAATTAATAATAATATTTGTATCGGGACATTAAAGAAAACAAAACCAATTACTACAACGACAACCATAACTAAAATAGTAGAAATAGATTCTAAAAAAGTAGGATATCTATACTTTTGAGTCATACTTTTGCTCCCTTCAGTATGATTTGAAACAAAACCTCTTTTCTTAAATTTTAATTGCTAAAAATTACTCTAATCCTAATTTATCTAAGCCTAATTCCTCGATAGTGAGGCCCTCTTCAAAGAAATCGCGTTCAAGAATAGTTGAAGCTATCATAATAACAGCATCGATATTAGGTGTCGGGACATCAATGACACGTCCTAAACTAGACCATAATACTAATCCATATGCGATATCTTCAGTTAAATAACGGTTTTCAACGTGATTCGGTCCTGGAATTTGAGAAAACACAGGACTAGTATTAAAAAGACGATTTAACGGTTCATCCTCGTCTTTCCGTTCTAAATAACCCCTTTGAATACGTGATTCTTTGGCAGTCGATAATTCAAAACCTAATTTTCTCCCTAAATTTAAACGTTCTATCTCAATAGCATGTAATAATCTCACAGTATGTTTTGTTATGCCTTCTTTATATAAAGAAAACTCTTCTGAATAATCAATACGTCCAACGTTCAATAATGTTGGTCCAGGATGTACTTCTGGGTTACCATTTTCAAGATTAGTTTTAAGTAAACTTTCTTCTTTTACAAGATAATCGTAAATTTTAGATACCTTTTCATAACTTTCATTTAACTCACTACGATCAAATGTTGAAAAGAACACCCGACGAACATTTAAAGATAAATCTACTTTAGCATTGTTAAAGTCAACACGTGTACCATATGTTAATGTATTTGCTTCTGCAAAGTGTGGATGGACATCAATATGACGATCTTCTAATACATTCATAAATCGTATTGAACCCATTGAAGCAGCAATGTTAAAGAAAATGAGATGGTCGTTCGTCACAAATTTTGACATCACTTTAGCATAATATTCAATGAATGATGAAGGAATAATTACCTGAACAATGTCTGCACCATCTAAAACATACTCCATATCATCACTAATATCAGTAAACTCTATAAACTTCTCTTCTCCCTCATTATTAAAATCAAAGCCACCTTTTTCTAGGGCGACATCAAATTTACTAATAGATTCGTTACGACAATATAATCGTACATCATGACCTTTATCTACCATATCCACTGCAGCAGTTACTGCACCATTACCTGAACCTACAATAGCTATTTTCATTTTTTTACCTCTTTTCACTAAATTTTTATGCTTATACTACAATAAATCACTAATATATTTTGTATTCTTGCCATAAAAAAGGAGTGGTTCTCAATTCAAACATAATCTGATTGAACGATGTGCCTCTCCACATGTATGTAATGATTAAAATATTTACTAGATCTGCATTATAATATAAAATTTTACCATTTACATTACTATTATATATAACGCTTAAAATTTTATTAATAGCAACAGTACTATATAACCAAATTATCTATATTTCAAACTACTTCGTCAATCGATATAAAAATTAAATTTAACATTTAATTAATAATTAATTATTGATACAATTATAGTTGCATTAAGTGATTTTTTTTACAAATGGAGGTAAAACCTATTATGGATAAACACACGAATTACAATGAATTAAAATCTAAGAATGTGTCTGATCAAACTTCATCAGATAATTTATCGAATGACAGTACAGTACACCACCAATCAACTATTCAAAATGAGGAAAGTCAAGATAATCGTTTAATGGCAATGTTAATTTATTTATTAAGTTTATTTACTGGTATCATTGGTCCTTTGATTATTTGGTTACTCAAGCGTAAAGAGTCCCGACTTATTGATGTATCTGGGAAAACGTATCTGAACTATTTTATTTCTTATACTATCTATTCAACAGTAGGCGTGATATGTATGTTTATGATTGTTCCTTTAATGAATATAAGTGAAAGTTTAGCCATCTTATTATTAATTTTGCTGCTGGTGGTAGTCTTCATCTTATTGGCATTGTTAATAATGTCATTTGTGTGTACAATTATTGCTTGCGTAAAATATATGTCTGGCAAAACTTACACTATCCCACTCACGATACCTTTTATAAAATAAGTTACATTATTACAGAATCATTGTAATAAAACACTTGAACTTATTTACATTATGACCCTCCAAATCTTGATTTGAAGCACATTAACAATATAAATTGAGTTCGTAATCTTGGTTATCTTTTATTACATAGATAATCAAGTTTTTTTATTTTGTTTACGAATAAGTAACAATCCCCATATTTTCAATTAAATCTGTTAAAGTATTCAGTGTTGTTAAGAACAACTACATGCACACACATAAATGAGTAAACATGTTAATAATTTTCAAATCAATTTGCAGTACATCTAATAAATATTACAATTTTTGGAGGCGTTAAATATTATGAAAAAAATCAAAACAATCTCGACATTGGTAGCTGGACTTGGTATAGCATTTCTAGGTCACACAACACATGCAGATGCGGCTGAAAATAACAATCAACAACAAAGTACATATAACTATAGTACAACTGAAGTATCATTTTCTAATTCAGGAAATTTATATACTTCTGGCCAATGTACTTGGTATGTTTATGATAAAACTGGTGGAAAAATCGGATCAACATGGGGTAATGCAAATAGCTGGGCAACTGCAGCTCAAGCAGCAGGATTCACTGTAAATAATACACCTGAAGAAGGTGCAATTATGCAATCATCTGAAGGTGCTTTCGGACATGTTGCTTTCGTTGAAAGTGTCAATAATGATGGTTCTATTACTGTATCAGAAATGAACTATGATGGTGGTCCATTCGCTATAAGCACACGAACAATCTCTGCCAGTGAAGCAAGTTCATATAATTACATCCACCTGAATTAATCAGTATTCAAATTATTAAAATTGCTCCAATCTATTCTTGTGTAAGAATAGATTGGATTTTTTATTTGATAGTAATGTTTGTGAGAAGCCATTGCCTCGAAGTTACGAATTTGAGAAAATGGTTCTATTACTTTAATAGGAGGAATAAAAGAATGCAATGGCTTAAAGTTATATTAGCCGGTTTTATTGAAATCATCTGGGTCACTGGACTTGATCAAGCGCACTCATTGTTTACATGGATATTTACCCTCTTTTTTATTGCTTTAAGCTTTTTTCTAGTCATTGATGCTTCGAAGCACTTACCAGTTGGTACGGTATATGCATTTTTTGTCGGAATCGGTGCTGTTGGTACAGTGTTAGTTGATATGATTTTCTTCAACCAACCATTTACTTTCACTAAAATCTTTTTAATAATGACCCTTATTTTAGGAATAATAGGATTAAAACTGACAACTGATGCAACGAAAGAAGGGAGATAAAAAGTATGGCTTGGTTATTTCTAATGATAGCCGGAAGTTTTGAAATTTTGGGTGTTGTTCTATTAAATGAACTATCACGTACAAAGAATAAAATTTATGTCATTTTTTTAGGATTAGCATTTATATTAAGTTTTAGTACATTAAAATTTGCAATGGTATCTATTCCTATGGGTACTGCATACGCTATATGGACAGGAATTGGTACAGCTGGTGGTACATTAATTGGAATGATTTTTTATAGAGAATCTACACGTTTAAGTAGAATTTTATGTATTTTATTAATCATCATTTCAGTTGTTGGATTACGTTTAATAAGTTATTAATATCAATCATTAAGGTTTAATGATTGTTTGCGCTTTCTTGTTTTACTATACTATTCATAAAAGAAGGAGTGATGGTTATGACAAAAGTTTATATTGCAGGCGCAATACCTGAAGTGGGACTTAACTTATTGAAAGAACATTTTGAGGTAGACATGTATGATGGCGAGGGGCTTATTGATAAAGAAACCTTAAAAAAAGGGGTAGAACATGCAGATGCATTAATTAGTTTACTATCAACTTCTGTTGATAAAGATATTATTGATAGTGCTAATAACCTTAAAATTATAGCGAATTATGGTGCAGGTTTTAATAATATTGATGTCGAATATGCAAGACAACAAAATATAGATGTTACAAATACACCACACGCTTCGACAAATGCTACTGCTGATTTAACAATCGGTTTAATTTTATCAGTAGCGCGTAGAATTGTAGAAGGAGATCATTTATCCAGAACAACAGGTTTTGATGGTTGGGCACCCTTATTCTTCCGAGGCAGAGAGGTATCAGGAAAAACTATTGGTATTATAGGCTTAGGTGAAATTGGAGGTGCAGTAGCTAAACGCGCACGCGCATTTGATATGGATGTTCTGTACACTGGTCCTCATCGTAAGGAAGAAAAAGAACGAGATATCGGTGCGAAATATGTAGATTTAGATACTTTACTTAAAAATGCAGATTTTATTACAATCAATGCGGCATATAATCCATCACTGCATCATATGATTGATACTGAACAATTTAATAAAATGAAATCTACTGCCTATTTAATTAATGCAGGACGTGGTCCAATAGTAAATGAACAATCTTTAGTTGAAGCCCTTGATAATAAAGCTATTGAAGGTGCTGCATTGGATGTATATGAATTTGAGCCAGAAATCACTGATGCATTAAAATCATTTAAAAACGTTGTGCTTACACCTCACATTGGTAATGCAACATTTGAAGCTAGAGATATGATGGCTAAAATTGTTGCGAATGATACAATAAAAAAATTAAATGGTGATGAACCTCAGTTTATTGTCAATTAACTGGTGCATTCAACAACATAAACACAAAAAGAGCTATGAAGATATTGAGTTGAGTCTCTATCTTCATAGCTCTTTATTTATTAAAATGACTGCATTTTTAATATTTAACTTTATCATTTAACAATGTATGTCATCATATATTACTTTTCTTTGGATTTGTATAAAAATTTTGTTTGAGCTGATGCCAAAGCATTTGGTATTAATTTCATCGCGGTATTTCTAAGTTTAACAGTTAATTTATGATGCTTTTGAGCCATTTTACCTATCTTTTTCGAACGCCTAATCACTTTTGCGGTATGTTTAACTCTAAGTTTATCATAACGCTCAATCGCTTTATTAAAATCATATTTTTCTAAACAATTCACTAATACAATTGCATCTTCCATAGCTTGACTAGCACCTTGTCCCATATTAGGCGTAGTGGCATGCGCAGCATCGCCCATTAAAATAGTACGTCCATAAACGAATGTCTTCAGTGGTTTTAAATCATATATGTCATGAAGTAATATACCTGTTTCACTTTGTCTTTCTAACACATTTCTCACTTCATTTGGAAAGTGATTAAAATATGCTTGAAGATGGGGTTTTCCAAAAGATTGATATTTTGGATCTCCTTCTTTAGCATGAACAGTAATAAACCAATAAGCACGTTGATTAATTAATGGGACTATACCTACTCGCCCTTTAACACCCCAATATTCATTCGCAACATGTTGGTCATTAAATTGTACATCTTCAACCATGCCTCTAAAACATGTGTAACCATTGTAACGAATTTTAGTTCGTGCACCTACAGACTCTCTTACTACAGAATGTAACCCATCAGCACCAATACACAAATCAAATGATTCACTTTCCTGTTTGGTAAAATGTAGGGTAACCTTACAACTCGTTTGTTCAATTTTAGTAACTTTAAATCCTGTGTGAATAGATGATTCTTCGACATATGACTGTATGATCTCAATTAAAGTTTGTCTAGATAATGCGACATTTAGGGAATGAGACTTCAATTTAGCGCTCATTAATGGGGTGCCTTGCTCATCATAAATATTCATTGCGGTAAGATTTTGACCAGCATTTTTAATGCCTTTAGCAAGGTCATGATGCCCTAATTTTTTTAAAACATTATCTCCTATCCCAATACCAGCGCTTAATTCGTTTATAGAAGTATTTTTTTCAAACACTTTAACTTGATGACCTTGTTCTTCTAATAACGCAGCAGCAGTTAAACCACCTATACCTGCGCCTACTATTGCTATTTTCATGTTTTACACCTCAAATTTATCATTCTTTATTATTTTAGCATACACACACATGTTGAAAAGCAAACCCTTCTATTTTAATTGTCAATAAATACAATTCTCTAATTAAAAATAATGAATATATATCTAATCTTTCTATTGTTAATGCTTACTTTAAATTTTCACTCTATTGTAAAAGAAATATTTAAAAATTCAAAAGGGGTATATGCTTACGAATATTCTTTTAAACCTAAAAAACCTGAGACATCTTTTATTGTCCCAAGTTTTTTATCATATAGCTAATCATTGACAAAGTTAAAACTACTCTGTTTGAAGCTATTCATATATAAATTGCCAAAATAGAATGAAACACTTAGTTGATTGCTAACTCATTCTCTAATTTTATTTATTTGTAATATTTTTTTCTTATATGATCTTTTTTTATTCCATATTTATCATAGTATTTCTCCATTAAATCAGCTATATTATTGGCCCACTGAATATCACTAGCATATTGATGTTGGCCTGGATTTTGTGGGTTCCACCGCATTTGATATAAGCTCAATTGATTATTTTTAAAGTAATGGTATCTCACAAACCACGCGCCACCCATTATCGCTTTTTCAGGAGTGGTCCACTTCTTCTGTTTAGCAAAACTCTTACCAGTCTTTACAGCATCTTCATCAAAAGCACCAATACCAAAAAAGTTATAATAGTGATGGTTACCTTCTTTAATTCCTTTTGATAAATCTGATTGACCATTTCCTGTCTCAACTAGTGCATGACTGATGAGATATAGGATATTCACTTCATATTTATCTTGGGCTTTAATAAACGTTGATCCCTTATTTTCTAAAATACCTTTTCCTTTTAAGATATGGTTAACTTCCTTCTCTGACATAGGTACTTTTTCTGATATATCCATGTACTTCAAATCATTATCACTATGTTTTATTTGCATAGCTTTCTCTATATCTTGTTTGGAAGCATATATAAACTTACCATTAACTTCTTTAGTATGGATATTTCCCTCACTTGTTTGAAGAGACACCGCTTCTTTAAATGTATGTTTAACATCATTTTTAAAAAGGTTTGTATCAAATATAAGAAAAAGTATTGCTAAAATGACGAGTATGCTAATTATGAACAATGTCGTCATTCGAAGCCGAGTATTCTTTAACATTTCAACTAACTCCTAAAAATTTTAAGATAATACAAAATAGGCTATTACGATAGCAATCATCACTATAAAGAACGAGACATTAATTGCAATTTTCATACCTGTACGGTGTCTGAACATAACATTAAAAATGACGAGACTAATTGTTAATGATACAACAAAAAATGCAATAGCTAACATGAGCTTTAGCATAATTAAACAGATGATTCCAATAACTAATAGTACATTAGATGTGATTGCTAGAGCTTTTAATACTTTAGGATTGATATGCGTCACTCCTTCTATGATATTTAATAACATTACTAATCATACATGATTAGAAGAATAAATGTCGACTCATAATACGGTAAAAAGTTTTTATATCAAATGTACTAGAAATTTAAGTGATAGATGTTAGTTTAAAAATATATTAAACCGTACTAGATTTAGTTATTACGAGACATTCCTCTAAGCAGATTTAACATATATCATACTACGATTGATATCATCATCACGTAAAAATCCAACAAGAATGTTAATTGTTGTTTTGTCACCAGGTTTGGTTAGATTTGTAGAATGTATCCACTGTTTAAACGTGATAATAATTCACTTAAGTTTTCAACATCTAATTCTTCTAGCAAAAAGACAAGTTGTGCGATATTTGTTAAAACGTCTGAATATATATATCTTTATTTCAAGCCATTAGCATTGAATATCATAACCTTTTGTTTAATAGACATTGAATTACATATTAGCTCAGTTTATTTAAGTATTAGTTAAAAGAAAATGATATATAATGCAATATAATCCTTAAAAATTTAGCAAAAATGTTTAAAACTAAAATAAGAGAATATTTAACTCAGCCATCTTTAATTTGCAAAAAGAGCCTGGGACATAATTCCTATCAAAATAGACAGTAAATGAGTTTTCATAAATTCATTTACTGGCTTCTTTATTTACAATACTTCGTATTGTTGGCTCGCTTTCTTAGGGGACAGCTTCAGCCTGTAGTCTTCAGCTTGTCCTGTTCCCTCAAGAGTCTCGCCAAAATACTTTGTATTCATATGTAATTTTACATTAAAATACTTTAAAAAAATAAGGCCCTTTCGTATAATTTAATAAACATCACTAAACTAAATTAACGAGGTGCCTTATGTATAAAGATTATAACATGACTCAACTTACTCTACCAATGGAAACTTCAGTTCTTATCCCCACAAATGATATTTCACGACATGTAAATGATATTGTAGAAACAATTCCCGAGACTGAATTCGATGAATTCAGACATCATCGAGGTGCAACATCATACCATCCAAAAATGATGTTAAAAGTAGTTTTATATGCCTACACCCAATCTGTGTTTTCAGGACGTAAGATAGAAAAATTACTCAATGATAGTATCCGAATGATGTGGCTATCACAAAATCAAAAGCCTTCTTATAAAACGATTAATCGATTTAGAGTAAATCCCAAAGTAGACGCTTTATTAGAATCATTATTTATTCAATTTCATAGTCAGTGTTTGAAACAAAATCTTATTGATGATCAGGCCATTTTTATTGATGGTACGAAAGTTGAGGCAAATGCCAATCGATATACATTTGTATGGAAAAAGAGTATTCAAAACCATGAGTCAAGAATGAATGAAAACTCTAAAGCACTCTATCATGAATTGGTGATAAATAAAATCATACCTGAGATTAAAAAAGATCATGATAATGACTTAACAAAAGAAGAAATAGATTTGATTGGTAGTCATTTAGATAAAGAAATCGAAGATTTAAACCAACATATCGATAATGAAAAATGTACTAAAATAAGAAAACAAATACGGCTCAAAAGAACTAAAATTAAAAAATACAAAAAGCAAATTAATGATTACTCTCAGCGAAAGCATAAATACGAAGTCCAAAAATCTATTTTAAAGGATAGAAATAGTTATTCTAAAACAGATCACGATGCCACATTTATGAGAATGAAAGAAGATCATATGAAAAATGGACAACTTAAACCGGGGTATAATTTACAAATAGCGACAAATTCTCAATTTGTTTTATTTTATGATGTGTATCAAAATCCGACTGATACAAGAACAATGATACCTTTTTTAAATACAATACAAGAGACCTACGGTCATTTACCTGAATATATTGTAGCTGACGCAGGTTATGGTAGCGAAGCCAATTATATGGCAATTATAGATAATTTTAATCGAACGCCACTCATAACTTATGGAATGTTTATAAAAGATAAAACTAAAAAATATAAAAGTGACATCTTTAATACTCAAAATTGGGATTATGACGAAATTAACGATGAATTCATTTGTCCGAATAATAAAAGACTAGGATTTAAAAGATATGCCTATCGTCATGATAAATATGGTTTTAAACGAGACTTTAAATTATATGAATGTGATGATTGTTCAGAATGCCCTCTGAAACAACAATGTATGAACTTCAATTCAAAAACAAATAAAAAAATAATGAAAAATTATAATTGGGAATATTTTAAAGCCCAAATTAATAAAAAGCTTTCAGAACCAAAAACAAAAACCATCTACAGTCAAAGAAAAATTGATGTGGAGCCTGTTTTTGGATTTATGAAGGCTATTTTGGGTTTCACTAGAATGTCCGTTCGAGGGATAGATAAAGCCAAAAGAGAATTAGGATTTGTGCTAATGGCACTTAATATAAGAAAAGTAACAGCTCAACGAGCTGAAAATAATCAAAAAAATAATAAAAAAGACAATTTCTATATTATTTCAATAGAAATTGTCTTTTTTTACTTATCCTGGGACTTTATGTCCCACACTCTTTTAACTCAAGCATTACACTATATGTGATTTTAAAAATTTTTCTTTTTTATAAATTTAAATTGTCTCTTAGTAATTGTGTATTTTCATTTTTAGATGCATCACTTGGTATGAAATAGTACAAACCGTCATTTTGTATACCACCTTCACCCTCTAACTGATGTCGATTAACTTGGTCATTAGCATCTTTATACTTAGTTCTAATTGTATTAAGATCACCTAATTTTAAATCTGTTTTAACATTTTTCTGAATTTGATTCATTAATGTATTAAAATGAGTGATTGAAGAAGCGCTTGTCAACTTATCTGCCATCGCTTCTAAGATAAGTTGCTGACGCTCTTGTCTACCAAAATCGCCTCCTGCCCCATCTTCTTTACGACTTCTAATAAAGTCCATGGCAGCATCACCATCTACGTGTGTTTTTTCACCTTTAACAAAGTGATTAGCCCCCATTGTAAATGTACTATTACTTACGACATCAACGCCACCTAATGTATCAATCATGTCATGTAGTCCATCCATGTCAATCGTAGCGTAATGGTCAATTGGAACATTCATTAATTTTTCAATTGTTTTAACAGCCATGTTAGGACCGCCATAAGCGTATGCATGGTTAATCTTTTCTTCAGTACCTCGACCTGCTATTTCTGCTTTGGTATCACGTGGAATACTTACTAGCTCAGTTTTCTTTTCTTTCGGATTAATGGAAAGTACCATGATTGTATCACTTCGTTCCCCACCGCCTTGTTGCTTTCGCTTTTCATCAGAATCTACGCCAAAAAGTGCAATAGTAAATGGATCACCATTTTTTAAATTTACTTTTCCAGAACGTAATTCAGAATGATTTCTATTTAACGGATTATGTATTTTGTCTCCTGTAATAAATATTTTTGCACTAACATAAATAACTGCAATGATTGCTAATAGAAATAAAATTCCCACTACCCATAGTAGTATTTTCATCGGCAGGCTCATTTTTCTTTTATCTGATCTTTGCATCCCTACCACTCCTATTCAATAATTTTGTTGTTTTATGATACATAGGTCATTATATTATAAATAAATTTATTTGGTATACATCTATAGACCTATTCATTAATTATTTTAAATTTTCTTTAAGAAATCGTATAGTTTAAATGTATAAAATCTCTATAGAGCTAATTTGATATAATTTATAAAAATATACATTAACCACGCTCGATATGATGACTACTCTTTGAATAGCCTCCGCCTTCATTTAAGATACGTATCATATCATCGTAACAACCAGGATTACTAATAATAAATGGGCCCGCCTTACTAAAATCAAGAGGTTCACCATTTATTTGTGTCATAATCAAACCTAGTTCTCTTGCAAAAAGAAATTGTGCTGAAATATCCCATGGCTTAGGATTCGTATTAATGTGTGCCCCAAACTGACCTTTTATCACTCGAATAGAATCAAGACCACAAGACCCAATACTTCTAAAATCAAAGGCTGATTGAAATAAAGATTGAACCGTCTCTTCTTTTAACACTTGTGGTTTAAATGAAATAATTGCCTCTCTTAAACCAATTCTTTTTGGCATTGTCATTAATTGATTGTTTTCGTAGGCTCCTATACCAGCAATTGCTCTATATAATCTTTGATGTGGATAATCATAAATATATGAAAGTTTAGGTTCCCCATCAATAAAATATCCTATTATGATACAGTAATCTTCTTGTTGTTTCACTAAATTACTTGTTCCATCTATAGGATCCATAATCCAGAGGTGACCCTCGTAAGGTGTTATATCTGAGTTATCTTTCTCTTCAGCTAGTAATTGATGTGTAGGATAATGTTCCTGAAGAAAGTTTTGAAAATGATTCTGAATTTGTTTATCAACATTAGTAACTAAATCAAACCTATCTTTTTTTGTTGATGTTTCCATTTTCTCAACCAAACGTGGAATGATATCGTCTAAACCACGTATCCATTGACATATGTATTCATCTAATTTTTTTAAATAAAGTTCTGTCATAATTTCACCTTCATTTCATTGTTTCAAAGACTATCGTGCTTTCATTTAAAATCATTATAGTTATATGTAAAATCTATTGTAAATCATAGTGTTATAAAATGAGAATTTGTATCAATAAAAATTAAAAAATCGGCTAGTCAATAACTAGCCGACAAATAGAAAGGAAAGTAAGTAATAAATATTGAAGATGTTTTGATGTAACTTGAACGATTATACAGCTATCTAATATGTAGCTCTACCCCTTTGTCTAATCGCTCCCCCTGTTACAAATATTATAGTATCATATTGCCTTTATTTTTGTAAGCGTTTTCTAAAAGTTTTTTTGTATAATTTTACACTATCGCGGAGTTGAAACAATCAAAATGTCATCATTGTCGCTTATATGTTATAATAATTGTAATATGTAATGTTTATGGAGGTGACTTTCATTGAATAAATTAGAACGTCAAAATCGAATTATTCAAACTATTCAAAGTTCTGACAAAATTACTGCATCCCAGCTTGCAAAACAATTTAACGTATCTAAGAGAACTATTTTACGTGATATTGATGAATTAGAAGATCAAGGGGTAAAAGTATATGCTCGTCATGGCAAATTAGGCGGTTATCAAATCAAAGATGCACATGCTAAAATCACCTTATCGTTAACTGAACAGCAACTTTCGGCATTATTTTTAACACTAAATGAAAGTCAGTCCAATTCCACTTTACCTTATCAAAATGAAATTCGAGCAATAATCAAGCAATGTTTAAATTTACCTCAAACACGATTACGTAAATTGCTAAAAAAAATGGATTATTATATTAAATTTGAAGATTCTAATCATGTCACACTACCTCAATTATTTTCTGATATTTTAATTTATTGCACGGAGCGTAATGTGATGTTAGTAGATTTAAATGAAAATAATCAAATTCAAGCTGAAAATGTGATTTTTATAGGCTTAATATGCAAAAATGCTGTTTGGCATGCTGTTGTATTTGAAATCGGTAGAGGTTACACTCGTGAATTATCTATCCTGGATATTCAAGATATCTCATATTCTTTTGAAAAAACGATACAAACCCAAGATATCTCAATTGAAAATTATCGACAGTTTTTAGCGCCTTCTGAATGATAAAAATAAAGCCTGGGATAGCCGAATGGCCCCAGGCATTTTAACACACTAGTAGCTGTCTATAGAGTTATTAATGTACACTTCTATTTTTAAACTTTCATTTTCGTCCCAGTGACAAAACTATACCTCTCTTTAGTAATTTCCCGTTATAACTACTGCTCGGAAATATATTTTTAAATCATTTACTGAATACAACTATAATTGTCCAAATGAATGATATGAAATTATTTAACATATGTAAGCTAATTGATGAAGCTAAGTTTCTATTCGATTTTAAGTAAACATATACTAATGCTATTGCCAGTATTAAATATGCTCCAAATTCAAATGGGGACTTAGCATCACTCACATGTATATATGTAAAAGACAATGCTGATATAACCCCCATCACAATAAAGTTAAACTTTTTACCTAGTTCACCTATTAACAAATGTCTAAATACCAATTCTTCAACAATAGGTCCTACAATTACAATAAGTACAAATGCAAAAGGAATAAATATACCACTTTTAAATAATTCATTGAGTTCAAGTTCATTTTGCGTTTCACTATATTGCAAATATTTAGGTAATAGTTCAATTAATTTGTCATAAACATTAGAAATAATAAAAGATGCACACATGACGATAATTATAAACAACCAATGCTTTTTCAAATAATCAAAACCACTCTTAACTCTATCTACAAATGAATTGATATGTAAAAAATAAAAAGCTAATATCACTAAAATATATGACATAAATTGTCCTAGAGTTCCAATCATAGTAAGTTGTAATTCATTAATACTTTGAAAAGCTATAGCAGCAATTGTTAAACCTATAAAGCTAAATATAAATATACATAGAAAGCCTATCGCAATTAAACTGAAATCACGCCATACTATATCTTTAAACCTATAACTTTGCCTTTTTTTATCTTTTTTCATCATTGTATCCTTTCCACTCACCAATAATTATTCAATCATATGGGAGGCTTTATGAATTATTTAGAAATTTCACTACATATTGAACAACAACTTGTTAAATTACTCTCTCTGAGTGAAAATGCGAAATACTATGCACTCATACATCATAACAAATTTGAATCTTTTATAGATGATTTCAACCTTACTGTAAATCAAGAGATGAAATGGGCAATGTCTCATCAATTGTTGTTGAATTCTAATGATACGCTTGTATCGTACTGCCAATTGATTCGAAGGTTAAACGATTCTCCACTTTTAACTTTAAACCAAGGACATATAATTTATTACATTAATACACAACAAACACTCATTCACCGACAGTTACTCAAACATAAACAAGCTCTTTAGTATATTCAAATGTTTCTATACTACTATACTATTAATTATATATTAACGTTAAAAATAATTATAAATATCAATCTCTTATAATTAAAACATTAAATTATTTATTCTATTTACTAAATTGTAAACTTGTTGCAATAAGGTTATAATTAGCCATGATTAGGTATCAAGAAGGAGTGTTTAAAATGCTTGGTTTCTCAGTCTATCTAGGACAGAATTTAGATCGAGATTATATTTTAAATATGGCTGACTTAGGCTATGATGTAGTTTTTACTTCACTACAGATACCTGAGGAAGACAAGAAAAATCAAATGGCTTATTTGGGAGACTTATGCCAACTATTATCAGCCTATCAAATCACTTATATTATCGATGTAACCCCTTCATTACTTAATCAAACTATTTACAGTTATTTGAACCAATTACCTCATGGGGATTTTTATATTCGTATAGATAATCAATTAAATATTGACCTTATCAAAGACATTATCAGTCACGGCTTCAAATGCTGTCTTAATGCTAGTACATTAACTGATAGCATGTTAGCGCACATATATTGTACTGATTTTAATAATCAACTTTTATACTGTCATAATTATTATCCTAGACCTGATACTGGTTTATCTATCTCATTTATTGAAGAAAAAAATCAACTCATAAGAAAATACGATGCGCATGCAAAAATTTGTGCTTTTATACCTGGCACGCAGAAGAGAGGCCCCTTATTCAAAGGTCTTCCTACAGTTGAAAAACATCGTTTTGAACACCCTCTTATTGCTGCACAAGACCTTCAATTAACGGGTATATCTGACATTATAATTAGTGATACGCTATTATCACACATTTATGCGGAACAATTATCTAATATGTGGCTATATCGACACTTTATTTTACACTTAGATCAACTAGACTCCTCATTTACATCACAAGTTTTAAAGATACACACATCAAGATTAGATTCACCTGAACATGTAATTCGATCTCAATATTCTCGTACAGATAATCAACAGACTGTCCCAATGATAGGATCGGCACATAGAGATCAAGGAGATATCACAATTGATAATCACTTGAATGGTCGTTATGAAGGAGAAATTCAAGTTATAAAAGCTCCTATGCCAGGTCATTCCCACATCAATTGTATTGGTCATGTTTGTGATAAAGATGTTCCATTGTTATCACTGATTCAACCTGGAGATACTTTTAAATTTGTATATACGAAGGAGAATAACAAATGAATCATTTAACTACTGAAACGAGAAATATACAAACGATGCATCTGGATGAAATGAATCTAAGTGATGCATTAAAAACTATGAATCAAGAAGATCAATTAGTACCTAAAGCGATAGAACCTGTTATTCCTAATTTAACAAAAGTGATAGAGAGTGCAATTCAACGCTTTAATAATGGAGGACGAATTATTTATATTGGTGCAGGTACAAGTGGAAGACTTGGCGTACTAGATGCAGCAGAATGTGTTCCAACTTTTAACGTTTCACCAAATGATATTATTGGAATCATCGCTGGTGGACAAAAAGCTATGACGGTAGCTATTGAAGGTGCAGAAGATGATGCTGAACAAGGTGCACAGGATTTAAAGAACATCCATCTTCAATCCAAAGATATTGTTGTGGGTATTTCTGCTAGTGGACGTACACCATATGTAAAAGGTGCACTAGTTTATGCAAATAAAATGAATGCAGAAACAGTCGCACTCTCTTGTAACGTTCACAGTGATATAAGTAAAAATTCAAATCACGTATTAGAAATCAATGTGGGACCTGAAGTATTAACAGGCTCTACGAGATTAAAATCAGGTACTGCTCAAAAATTAGTTTTAAATATGATTTCTACAATGACAATGATTGGCGTGGGTAAAGTTTATGATAATTTAATGGTTGATTTACGACCTACAAATCAAAAGTTAATCCATCGTTCTATTCGCATAATTCAAGATGTGTGTGATTTAAATCATCAAGAGGCTATAGAATTATATGAAAAATCAGACCACAATATCAAAATAGCTATCGTAATGCACTTATGTTCCACAACTCAACAAGATGCAAGACTTCGTTTAAAACAAAATAATGGAGTGATTAAGCAAGCTATCAACACTTAAGGAGGAGATTCCATGAGTAAAGAAGAACGTCTTGCCAAAGACATTACCCACGCATTAGGCGGTTCTCAAAACATAAGCAATATCATCCATTGTATGACTCGAGTTCGTATTAAAGTACACAATGATGCAAAAGTTAATTATGATGAATTAAAATCAATCAATGGCGTATTAGGCGTTGTTGAAGATGAAAGAATTCAAGTTGTTGTTGGACCGGGGATTGTTAATAAAGTTGCTAAACTTATGGCTGACCAGTCAGGAGCAACTCTAGCTGAAGAGACGACTGAAAATCAAAGTTATAAATCACAGGCAGAAAAACGTGCGTATGAACATAAAAAACAATTCCAAAGTCAACGAAAACAAAGTAAATGGAATAAAGTGTTAAAATCTATTGCTAATATCTTTATACCTTTAATACCAGCATTTATAGGTGCAGGATTAATCGGTGGGATTGCAGCAATACTTAGTAACTTGCTTACAGCAGGTTCCATTTCAGGTCAATGGATTCAACAAATTGTTACTGTCTTAAATGTTATTAAAGATGGTATGTTATTTTACTTAGCTATTTTCACTGGTATTAACTCAGCGAAAGTATTCGGTGCTACACCAGGTTTAGGTGGAGTAATCGGTGGTACTACATTACTAACCGGTATCACGGATGAAAATCCAATTAAAAATATTTTCACTGGAGAACATCTAGCTGCTGGACAAGGTGGTATTATTGGTGTTATCTTCGCAGTTTGGTTATTAAGCATGGTTGAGAAACGACTACATAAAATAATACCTAACTCTATTGATATCATCGTAACGCCCACAATAACCTTACTACTTATTGGTTTGTTAACTATATTTATAATCATGCCACTAGCTGGCTTTGTCTCCGATGGTCTTGTTTATGTAATTAACTGGATTATTGGAGTAGGAGGCATTTTCAGTGGATTCATTATAGGAGCATTCTTTTTACCTTTAGTCATGCTAGGATTACATCATATCTTCACCCCAATCCATATCGAATTAATCAATCAAACTGGCTCCACTTACTTGTTACCTATTGCCGCTATGGCTGGTGCTGGACAAGTCGGTGCGGCGATTGCATTGTGGGTGAGATGCGGTAAAAATAAAGAATTACGTAATACGCTCAAAGGTGCCCTTCCTGTAGGGTTCTTAGGTATAGGTGAACCTTTAATTTATGGTGTAACACTTCCATTAGGTCGCCCTTTCTTCACTGCGTGTATAGGTGGCGGTGTTGGTGGTGCTGTCATTGGTGGTATCGGTCATATTGGGGCGACAGCTGTAGGACCAAGTGGTATTTCATTATTACCATTGATTGCTAATAATATGTATCTCGGTTACATCGTAGGTTTACTAGCTGCTTATGCGGGTGGCTTTATCTTTACTTATTTCTTCGGCACAACTAAAGAAATGAGAAATCCTGAATAAATGGGTGATTTAATTGCCAAACATTTTGTATAAGATTGACAACCAGTATCCCTATTTCACTAAAAACGAGAAAAAAATTGCGCAATTTATTCTCAACTATCCTCATAAAGTTGTTAATATGACTTCTCAAGAAATTGCAAATCAATTAGAAACTAGTTCTACTTCTATCATACGTCTAAGTAAAAAGGTAACACCCGGTGGCTTTAATGAACTTAAAACACGTTTGTCTAAATTTTTACCTAAAGAAGTCACACAATATAATGTTGAGTTAGTTGATAACGAAAGTACAATTTCACTTAAAAACAAATTGCATTCTCGCTCTAAGGCAGCGTTAAGTAATGCTAATGAAACCATTAACGTTGCTATCATCGATGAAATTTGTGATCTAATTAAAAATTCTGAAACCATATTTATTTACGGCTATGGTGCCTCATTTGTTGTAGCAACAGATTTATATCAAAAATTATCTCGCATCGGTCTAAATATTCAACTAGTGCATGAAACTCATATTTTCACCACTATGTTAGCAACACGTAACTCTAATGATTGTGTTATATTTATATCTAACAATGGTACTCAAAGTGAAATGCAATCTATTGCTAAAGTCATTGCAGACTATCACATTCCCATTGCGACTATTTCAAGCACTTCTGATAATCCAGTTGCAAAGCAATCTAATATTGTTTTAACCTATGGACAAACCGATGAAAATGAGATGCGTATGGGAGCCACAACTTCGTTATTTGCACAAATGTTTACTATTGATATATTGTACTATCGATATATTGCGCTAAATTATCAATCATCTTTAGATTTTATTACTCAATCAAAAATTGCATTAGATAATTACCGTAAACATCTCTCGAATATAGATTTTAAACATTAAAATAATAAAAAGCGATTCTTTATACTTATCCTAGAAAAGATAATGTATGAAAGAATCGCTTTAATTTATACTAACTCTTAAAAATTACTGATTTTAACAATCAATCTTCATTTCATCTTTTATTATATTTGTCGTTCCTTTTTGTGATATCTAATAAGATAATAAAGTGTCACAGCTGTTAAAAACACGATACCAATAACAACCGATACTACAGTTTCTTTGTTAAGTAACATACCGACTAATACTAGGAGTAAAAACATGATAGTTAAATAATTGGCAATTGCCCCTCCCGGCATTTTAAAAGGATGATTGTGAACCTTTTCAGGATGTAACCTTCTAAATCTTAGATGACTAAATAAAATCATAAACCAAGGTATCATTCCCGGTAAAATAGAGGCACTATATACATATACAAAGATACTATCAGCTCCATCAATAATTAATGGAAGTATAACATTTAATAAAGCACCAATTAATATTCCCATAGATACTGCAAATACAGTGTAGAAAGGTACGCCATTTTTCATTACTTTAGTAAATACTTTAGGCATTTGTCCTTTTTTTGCCAAAGTATAAATCATTCGACTTGCACTAAAAATACCTGAATTACAACCAGACAATGCTGCTGTTAAGACTACAAAGTTTATTAAACCAGCAGCAAACGTAATGCCCACTTTAGCAAACGTTGCAACAAAAGGACTACCAATACTACCTAATTGGTTCCAAGGATATACTGATACAATGACAAAAATTGCACCAATATAGAAAATTAAAATTCTCCATATCACTCCGTTGACTGCCTTTACAATATTTGTTTGAGGATTTTTGGTTTCACCTGCTGAGATGCCAATCAATTCAACACCTTGGTATGATCCAATCACAATAGATAAAGCAAAGAAAAATCCAATGAATCCATTTGGCATAAATCCACCATGTGACCATAAGTTAGAAATCCCTATTGGATTCCCTCCATTGCCTATACCAAATAAAATTAATCCTAATCCTGCAATAATCATTAATACAATAGTTACAACTTTAATTAAGGCAAACCAAAATTCAAACTCTCCAAACGCTTTTACTGAAACTAGGTTAGCAGCCATCAAAAAGAGAACTGCTATCACTCCTGGTATCCAATTAGGAAGGCTTGGGAACCAGTAGTTCATATATTCTCCTACTGCAATCACTTCACTCATGCCGACGACAACCCATTGAAATACATTGCTCCAAGCAGTCATGTAGCCAGCTGCTGGATGAATATAGTCACTAGCAAACGTCGCAAAAGAACCAGTGGTTGGATTAATATATATCATTTCACCCATGGCTCTCATGATTAAAAATAAAAAAATACCAGCAATTAAATATGCAAGAATAACTGATGGACCTGTCCACTTAATTGTGCTTGTTGCTCCCATAAAAAGACCAACACCAATTGTTCCACCAAGAGCAATCATCTGCATCTGACGTGCATTCAATCCCCTTTGCAACTCATTATTTTCCATAACTTGACCCCATCTCTAAATCTAGATTGAATTTTTGATAATCTTATTTCCGTAATTATACTACAAATTGACAAAATTGAAACAATATTTTTACAATTCTGTAAAAGCGCTTACCTATCCTGCTAAGATGTTTTCTTGCTTTTTGATAACACTCATATTAAAATCTTTTTGATAATAGAGATTATAGAGCAAACGAAATAGTTCAGTACACACTCTTATAGTTGATTTAAAATATTAACAGCTTACCACCTAGCTATATAACACAAAATGATTGTTAAAACTATATACAATGTCATTTCAAATTTAACTTAAATCACATTACCATTTTACCTATGTCTTTGCTCTTAATAATTATTTAAATATGATATACTTTTTTTAAATAGTAAAGGAGTGCTCATATGAATAAAGCGCTTGTTATACGTGCAATCAAATTTTCTTTAATATTTATGACTGCATTTTTAATTCTTAATTTATTGACTATGAAAGAGGCTTCAATATCGTCTATTATTGTACGAACTGTCATTGCAGCTATTGTTTTCTTTGTCATTTATATCATTGTATTTACAATTTTAAGTTCGTCAGAACGTAAACTTATTTATGGTACAACTTTGCCTATTGCGCTTTTTATATGCCTTATATTCGGAGCAATTTTTTTCACTCCGCGTATAGGTATCATTGCCGGACTAATTATAGGTGTGTTTGCTGGTGTCATATGGGAGTTCTTAAATAGAAAAAATGGAGGTCGCTCATCTTGACTATTATTATCGGACTCATTGTAATTATTTTGTTAATCATTAGTTTACTTCCAAATTATAAAGCAATGGTATTAGCTAAGCAGCAAGGCCAAAAACCTACACGATATACTATTATGGTAGGCATTGATTTATTATTAATTATACTTATTATAGTAACATTAGTATTAAAATTGATTATGTAAGTTCAACAAAATTACTGTTTAATAGACAGTAAAAAAGTCTGGGACATTATGATTTATGTCCCAGACTTTTTCCTACGATTAGTCAAGTACTTATAATTAAAATAAGCATTACTTAACTAAACCGTTCATTTTAATTTTTTTGAATAAGGTGTTAAACTATATTTGATTGTACGTTTGGCTAATGTGGTGACATTTGATAATCGTACAATTTATGATTCATTACAAGATAATGAATTGTTTTTAATAATCGATTTATACAAGCAATGATGGCAGTCTTATGAGGTTTCTCATTAGGCTGCTTTCTTAGTTTGTAGTAATAATCGACGACATGATTGTCATAATGATGCTGCCCTCTTATTATATTCATAATCACCCAAAATAAAAGTTTTCTCGCTTTTTTATTACCACGCTTGTTGATGGTATCTCTACAGTGTGTATGACCTGATTGATATCGTTTGATATCAATGCCAACAAAAGCATTGAGTTGTTTATTTGATTTAAATCGCTTAATATCACCAATCTCCCCAATAATCATAGCTGTGCTTAGCTTACCAATACCAGGTATCGAATGAATATTTTCAAAATAATCGAGTTGTTGTGCTAATTGAATCATGGCATCATCTAATTGTTTGAGATGATGAATAGATTGTTTTAATTGTTGAATAAGTAAGCGTAATTTTTCGACTAGAAAGGAATGTCTATCGACATTAGGATAGCTTTCTTGAGCAATCACCCTTAATTGAAGTGCATATTTTGTAGCTTTATCCATTGACATTCCCTTATCTGTAGAATTGAATATATGTGTAATCAGTACCTCCTTGTCGATATCAAGAACCATGTCTGAATGAGTAAAGATTTCTGCGATGTTGAGTGCAATGATTGAATATCGACTACTAAACAATCTTTCTAAACCAGGGAATGTTTGATGGAGTAATTCAAGGATCTGAAATTTAAGTCGATTTTGTTCATTCTCGATTTCTAGATGAAAACGGACGCGTTCTCTTAATTCAAAGAATATTAACTCATGTATAGGTAAGTTGTCTGTTTGTTTAAGCGTCGGTCCTAAACAAGCAAGCTTATGAGCATCTGCCTGATCAGTTTTCCATGATCTTAGAGCGCTCGTTTTAAATTTGGCTTCTAACGGATTCATTTGAATATAGTTAATTTGATTTACACAACAAAATCGTTCCATACCTCTTGAATAGATACCTGTAGATTCAAAAATGAGTTGTGGGTGGTCTAAGTCATTCAAATACTTGAGTAAATAATTGTAACCATTTTTATTATTCTGGATGAAAAACTCTTTTTGGAATTTTCCATTTTTATAATGTGCAACTACACTACTTCTTTTACTAATATCAACACCTAAGTAATCGATAAAAAAACCTCCTTTGAATAATTGAGAAGCTAAAAACTTTACTTAACCTTTCTCATTTCATTTTCCTATACACGGTTTCAAGAACCCAACATACTACAAACGAATTTCAAAAGGCGAGAGTAAAGCTGACTTGTTTTTTATACGGATTTAAAATCCAAGAGTCTGGACAGTCTACTTCTCTCTATAACTATAAAAAATAGCTATGAAAAAATCTATCGTCATAGATTTCTTCATAGCTAATCTTAGTATGTTTAGTAAGTGCGCTCGATGATTGATTTAAACATATACCTCAATCTATCATGATTTTCAAATCTCGTTATTAGTGAACAACTAAGATATTTATACGAATTTTGAGTCCCTCATTTAATATTTATATTCAAACTAGTATAAATCATTAATATTAATTTTAGATTTCTTTTCTATAATATAAATAACAAACTTATTTTAGTTAAGTTAACTTTACCATTGTTCTAAATCAACTCAGACTGTAAATAGCCTTATAATTTGCCTTGAAGAAACAAAAAATAGCAAATCGTGGCGAGAATAAGGTACACAAGAGAACCAATAATAAACGATCGAAATTGAACATGTAAAGGTGTACGTTTATTAAATATCGGTCCCAATATAAGATTACCCACTCCTATAATTACTGGACCTGCTATGAAAAATAGGATAATATAGCCCATTTTTGAATACCTCCAATTTATTCTTTAAATAAAGAATTCTTTATATCTTCAAATTCCATATCCTGTCCAACACATTGAACTGTCGAAAAATCTTGATCCTTCGTTATTATATTCGTATTAACGACAACATCTAATCCTGCTAGCATCGCTGCAGTAGCACCATTGACAGAATCTTCAATTGCTAAGCAGGTTGTAGGATTATAATTAAGCTCTTGTACGGCTTTTAAATAAATTTCCGGATTAGGTTGAACACTATCGACATTTTCACGACCAACAACAACATCAATATATGTATCTAGTCCTAATTGTTTAAATATAGGATATATATTCTTTTTATAACTACTTGTAGTAATCGCCATTGGGATATGACGTTTTTTTAAATATTGCATCAATTGAATGATTGTAGAATTTACCGGCAATTCAACACTTGTTTGATAATATTGATCATAAATTTTTTCTTTATTTTTGAAACCAATAGCATCTTCTAAATATGTATGTAATTCAGTAGCTTCACCGCCAATAAATTGTTTATAGAATTCTAAAGAAATCGGCGCTACTTGATGGATTTTTAAATGTGTATTTATTAAATCGAACAAATGCTTTTCGGTATCAATGACAGTACCATCAAAATCAAACACTACAGCTTTATACATATTGTCATCTCCTTTCAATATTTATTATTTTTCATACTAACATAATTTGATTTAAGCTTGCTTCTAAATAACTAAGCATCAAATAATATAAAATCTGGTTCTTAACTATGCAATGAATAAAACTTTTCTTTCAATGATTACTCATTCGAAATAAGATAACTATAATCTTTCAACTTCAATCAAAAGTCTTAGTGATTCTAAAAAAAAAGAGTGGTACAATTTATTTAAACGAACAGCGTATAAAATATAAGCATTCATATCATTTTCATACATATATTGTTAACGATTGGAGGTCCCCATATGTTGATTGATAAATTTGAAACCTACATCATTAATGTTGCAGGTTTGAAATCTCGCTCAACGCGAAAAAAATTAATACATTTATGTAAAGAAATTACTTTTTGTGAATCTTTTCAGTATTCTATCATTAAGCAAAACAATGTGTTCGCATTGGAAGTTAGCCTCCCCAAGCTACAACTACCTTATCTGATAAGTTTCTTAAGTTTCCACAATTATGCTATTTATCAAATACTTTTACCCAACCGTGTAAATGAACTTCTTGATTCAGAACAACTTTACCAATCTATTAAACGCTTTGATTTAGCGATCGATGGTTTACAAGATGCCTTCATTAAAGATAAAGTCATCGATATTATGAATATGTTTGCGAATCATCATAATGTGAATTATACATTAAATAATAATTGCGCGAGCGTCACATGTCCTCCTGAGATTTTCACAAAGCTGCTTCAAACTATTGCAACGCGTAATATTGATATCCTATCAGCAAGTTATAGAGCAAAAATGCTACATAAAGCACGCATTTCATGAATAGAAAGATAGAATATATGAGCAAGAATAACTTATTTACACATATAAATACAAAAACTCCCAAAATAATCTCTATTTGAATTATTTTGGGAGTTACTTTATATCTAAGATAGATCATCATTTACAATATTTTCAAATGCTTCTCTTACCTGAGGTACAGACATTCCAACGACGACTTGAACACTTTTGCCACTTTTTACTAAACCATGAGACATTTGATTATGTGTAAAATAGGCACTTTCTTGAACTTTACTTTCGTCTTTAACAGTTAAACGTAGACGTGTCGTACAATTTGTAACGTCTTTAATATTTTCTTTTCCTCCAAGACCTTCTAGGTAGTACATCGCCTTTTCTTCATATTCACTATTAGGTGAATGATTGCGAGTTGAATCTCCTTTTTTATCTTTATAATCTTGTTTGGAAAATAATTTAACTTCTTCTTCACCTTTCTTACGTCCTGGTAATGGAATATCAAATTTTAAAATTAAATATTTAAATAAGAAGTAGTAAATTGCAACAAAGATTAAACCAATTACTACTTGAAAGACATATGTCATCCAATGTGCTTTTCCTAATGGTATCCAGTTAGTTGCAATAAAATCTAGTACACCGCCACCCATATTACCTACAACACCAAATCCATACATCAGTGTATCCATAGTTGCTGCTAGTAGTGCATGTAATACGAATAAAAATGGCGCAATAAATAAGAATGTAAATTCAAGTGGTTCTGTAATACCAGCTACTACTGCCGTAAGTGTTGCTGGTATTAATAATGCAGCAACTTTTTTACGATTTTCTTTTGGTGTAGTTGCATACATTGCCAATGCTATACCTAGACAACCAAAAACCTTTCCATTTCCTTGCAACATAAATCCATATGGGAATTGTTCTTTAAGTGGTTTATTACTTTCGGCAAACTGGTTTAAGTGTTGAAGCCATTCTGCTTTCAAACCATGATTAACAACTACTGGACCTACTTCGATTGGTGCATAGATAAAATGATGCAATCCTGTAGGTATTAGTACACGCTCTAAGAAATGATATAACCAAACACCTATATAACCTGATGCAACAATAAAATATTGAATTGAAGCAATACCGTGTTGAATCGTTGGCCAAACAACACAAGTGATTGCTGCCACTGGTAGCATGACAAAGAAAGAGATTGTTACAACGAATGTTAATCCTTGAAATACACCTAACATTTCAGGTAAACGCTTACTGTAATATCTATTATGTATCCACGTTATTATTCCTGAGATAATGATTGCACCTAAAATATTGGTATCTAACGTTTCAATACCTGCAATCGATTTTAATCCTGTTGTGTTTTCTACACCTTTTTTTAAATTAGCGCCAAAAGTATGTGGCCATTGAGTTAAAATTGCATTGATAAAAGTATTAAACATTAAATATCCCATTAGAGCTGCTAAAGCTGCATGTCCTGGTGCTTTTTTAGCAAGAGATAATGGTAAGCCAACTACAAAGACAATTTCCATATGTGTAAATATTACCCAACCACCTGATTCAATAACAGACCAAAATTTAAACCAAAATGTTTGCTGATCAGCTAATCCTCCCATAATGGTTGGATTTTTAAATAATGTAGCGAATCCCAAAACAATACCGAAAAAAGCAAACATTAAAACAGGTACTATCATTGCACTACCAAATCGTTTAATTGCATTCATTTTTGAATACCTCCCACTTCCCTTAATTATGATAACTAATATATGTTTATCTTTATTGCTCTTTATTTAATAAGTTATTACCAATATATAGTAAACGCTTACATAATGACAATGACGTTGACGCACTTTGAAACATTTTTGTATAATTAGATTATATTTTCATATAAAGAAAATATTTTCAGTGATGAGGTGTTAAGATGATTTTAGATGAACGTGTAAACTCTAATTTCGATCAATTAAATGATAATGATATACAAATTGCACATTATGTTAATACACATATAGATGTTTGCAAAAATATGAAAATACAAGATTTAGCCTCACAGACACATGCTTCAAATGCTACGATTCATCGCTTCACTCGTAAACTAGGTTTTGATGGTTATAGTGACTTTAAATCCTTTTTAAAATTTGAAGATAGTAAGAATCATCAACTTCCTTCTGATTCTATGGAGCAATTTAAACAAGAAATTGAAAATACATTCAACTATTTAGAACGTATTGATTATCGTTTATTAACTCACAAAATGCATCATGCTACAACAATATACTTATATGGTACTGGACGTGCACAGATGAATGTCGCTGAAGAAGCACAACGTATACTGTTGACTATGCATAAAAATATTATATTGTTACATGATGTTCATGAACTAAAGATGGTGTTAAACAAGACAATTCCAGAAGATTTGTTTTTCATCATTTCACTTTCTGGCGAAACACATCAACTTAAAGAAGTCACACAATTGCTTCAACTGAGACAAAAATATTTTATTTCCGTAACAACAATGAAAGACAATACATTGGCACAACAAGCTGATTACAATGTCTATGTTTCAAGCAATACCTTCTATTTAAACGATGGTACTGATTATTCCAGTTTTATTAGCTATCACATTTTCTTTGAAACACTACTAAGAAAATATAACGAATATAAAGAGAATCATGAATTAACATAGGAAAGTGAGTCATCATATCATTGAATTCAATTCTAACTCTATTTATAAATACTATTTGTCAGGTTCATTTTCAACTTAGACACTGACAATTAAATTATTAAAAAAAGGCTGGGACAAAAAGTTCCAAGATAAGTAAATAAAGACAATTTCTATTGAAATAATATAGGAATTGTCTTTTTTATAATTTTTTGATGATTTTCAACTCGTTGAGCTGTTACTTTTCTTATATTAAGCCACGATGATATCTGAATTCATCGAATTCAGTATCGGGAATTGTTTCTGCAATATCATTTACATGTCGTGAAATATCATTTGTGGGGATAAGAACTGAAGTTTCCATTAGTAGAGTATGTTGAGTCATGTTATAGTCTTTATACATAAGGCACCTCGTTAAATTAGTTTATTGGTATTTATTAAATTATACGAAAGGGCCATATTTTTTAAAGTATTTTAATATAAAATTACATATAAGCACAAAGTATTTTGGCGAGACTCTTGAGGGAACAGGACAAGCTGAAGACTACAGGCTGAAGCTGTCCGATAAGAAAGCGAGCCAACAATACGAAGTATTGTAAATAAATAGCCAGTAAATGAATTTATGAAAACTCATTTACTGGCTATTATGCTAGGGAATTATGTCCCAGCCTCTTTCCTACGATTAGTCAAGTACTTATAATTAAAATAAGCATTACTTAACTAAACCGTTCATTTTAATTTTTTTGAATAAGGTGTTAAACTATATTTGATTGTACGTTTGGCTAATGTGGTGACATTTGATAATCGTACAATTTATGATTCATTACAAGATAATGAATTGTTTTTAATAATCGATTTATACAAGCAATGATGGCAGTCTTATGAGGTTTCTCATTAGGCTGCTTTCTTAGTTTGTAGTAATAATCGACGACATGATTGTCATAATGATGCTGCCCTCTTATTATATTCATAATCACCCAAAATAAAAGTTTTCTCGCTTTTTTATTACCACGCTTGTTGATGGTATCTCTACAGTGTGTATGACCTGATTGATATCGTTTGATATCAATGCCAACAAAAGCATTGAGTTGTTTATTTGATTTAAATCGCTTAATATCACCAATCTCCCCAATAATCATAGCTGTGCTTAGCTTACCAATACCAGGTATCGAATGAATATTTTCAAAATAATCGAGTTGTTGTGCTAATTGAATCATGGCATCATCTAATTGTTTGAGATGATGAATAGATTGTTTTAATTGTTGAATAAGTAAGCGTAATTTTTCGACTAGAAAGGAATGTCTATCGACATTAGGATAGCTTTCTTGAGCAATCACCCTTAATTGAAGTGCATATTTTGTAGCTTTATCCATTGACATTCCCTTATCTGTAGAATTGAATATATGTGTAATCAGTACCTCCTTGTCGATATCAAGAACCATGTCTGGA
Organism: Staphylococcus epidermidis; assembly: GCF_006742205.1. NCBI lineage: Bacteria > Bacillati > Bacillota > Bacilli > Caryophanales > Staphylococcaceae > Staphylococcus > Staphylococcus epidermidis. The sequence continues at coordinate 635,439 of NZ_AP019721.1, read as the reverse complement.
TGAGTAAAGATTTCTGCGATGTTGAGTGCAATGATTGAATATCGACTACTAAATAATCTTTCTAAACCAGGGAATGTTTGATGGAGTAATTCAAGGATCTGAAATTTAAGTCGATTTTGTTCATTCTCGATTTCTAGATGAAAACGGACGCGTTCTCTTAATTCAAAGAATATTAACTCATGTATAGGTAAGTTGTCTGTTTGTTTAAGCGTCGGTCCTAAACAAGCAAGCTTATGAGCATCTGCCTGATCAGTTTTCCATGATCTTAGAGCGCTCGTTTTAAATTTGGCTTCTAACGGATTCATTTGAATATAGTTAATTTGATTTACACAACAAAATCGTTCCATACTTCTTGAATAGATACCTGTAGATTCAAAAATGAGTTGTGGGTGGTCTAAGTCATTCAAATACTTGAGTAAATAGTTGTAACCATTTTTATTATTTTGGATGAAAAACTCTTTTTGGAATTTTTCATTTTTATAATGTGCAACTACACTACTTCTTTTACTAATATCAACACCTAAGTAATCGATAAAAAAACCTCCTTTGAATAATTGAGAAGCTAAAAACTTTACTTAACCTTTCTCATTTCATTTTCCTATACACGGTTTCAAGAACCCAACATACTACAAACGAATTTCAAAAGGCGAGAGTAAAGCTGACTTGTTTTTTATACGGATTTAAAATCCAAGAGTCTGGACAGTCTACTTCTCTCTATAACTATAAAAAATAGCTATGAAAAAATCTATCGTCATAGATTTCTTCATAGCTAATCTTAGTATGTTTTCAGTTTAGTTATGACGCTGTTCCTCAATTTCATCTATCACATTTTGCATTTGATCAATCATCAATTCAAATCCATGTGCTGTTGAATCATGATATTCTTTTTTCTTTTGCTTATATTCTAATGTTGTTAAACGTCTTTCCTTTTCAACAAAAGAGCGATAGTAAAAGAACATTTGAGTTCCGCCATTCTCTCTTTCAAAGAACTCTACTTCAATGACATCCTCTTCCTCACTTAGTCCTGGCATTCCAATCGTCATCTTGATATATTCATCTAAAACTAACTCTTCATATGTACCTTCAATGATGTTTTGTTTACCGTTTCTACTATCAATGATGCGATACTTTCCTCCCTCTTGAATATCTGCATCAAATGATTTATTCGTGCGTTGAGTGGTCATAAACCATTTTTTTAAGATATCTGTTTTTGTCCATGCCTCATAAACGACCTCTGGTGTATATTTGAGTAATCTCTCAATGTCGATTTCTACATATTCATTTTCCACATTATATTTTGCCATTTCATTTCACCTACTTTCACTCTTAATACTATTTTAACGTATTTGAGCTAGGTCACAAACTTTGAGCTCTATAAAATTAAATTATATTAAATAAAACTTATAATTTTAGTGATTTTTAACTTTTTAAATTCAAGATTGAGTGTATAGTCTTGTCTTTATCAATATTTTACTGTTATTCTAAATTGTTTGATACTCAACTTAAAAATAAAATACAGATGGTGTGTATCAAAGAGTCATTATAAAACTGTCAACAATCATAAGATTGTTGACAGTCAATATATACTATGGGGCATATTTTATTTCTTTGACGATTGATTTAAACGAGGTACTCTTAAAATAATTGCTACTAATCCACAAACACCTAATAATATTGGATAAATACTATATTGTAACATTAGGAATGGGGAAATTCCGGCTACACCTGCTGCTGAAATCACTTGTGGACTGTATGGTAATAATCCTTGAAAACACCCACCAAAGATATCTAATATACTTGCTGATTTCCTTGGATCGACATCATATTCATCAGCAATATTTTTAGCTAATGGTCCAGCCATAATAATAGAAATTGTATTATTTGCTGTTGAAATGTCAGCTGCACTCACTAAACTCGCTATACCTAGTTCTGCACCACGCTTTGATTTTACTTTTGACCTTACAAAATTAAGCAACCAATCAATACCACCATTATGTTGGATAATTCCTACTAGACCACCTATAAGCAATGCAATCATAGCAATATCTTCCATTCCGATAATACCTTTAGAAATAGCATTTAAAAGGCCATTCCAACCAAAAGAACCATCAATCAGTCCAATTATACCGGCTAATACAGTACCTCCTATTAATACAATAATTACATTAATACCAACTAACGCAAGAATCAAAACTAATAAGTATGGTATGACTTTAATTAAATTATAATCATAGTTTTTAGTATGATCTATAGAAATACCATTTGTTAAAAAGAATAAAATGATGATTGTAATAATCGCACCTGGTAGTACAATTTTAAAATTGACTTTAAATTTATCACTCATTTTTGTTTTTTGTGTTCTTACTGCTGCAATAGTGGTATCAGAAATCATAGATAGATTATCACCAAACATCGCTCCCCCAACAACTGTTGCCATGGCTAATGCAGCTGGTACATCTGTTGCTTGTGCAAATCCAAAACCTACTGGTGCAATAGCTGCAACTGTGCCAACAGAAGTCCCCATTGAAATTGATACAAACATACAAATAATAAATAGCCCAACAATTATTAGATTTTGAGGAATAAGTGATAAGCCTAAATTAACTGTAGATGACACGCCTCCCATTTTTTCAGCAGTCGTCGAAAAAGCTCCAGCAAGGATAAAAATAAGCATCATCAAAATGATATTAGAGTGACCTGCACCTTTTGTAAATACCTCTACTTTTTTTGCAAAAGTTTCCTTGCGGTTCATAAGTAAGGCAACAATAACAGTAATTGTAATAGCAACATTTAATGGCATAGTGGTAAAATCACCAGAAATAATACCAACACCTAGAAATAGTAAGACAAATAACAATAAAGGAATTAATGCCCAAGCATTGCCATTCTTCATCTCTTTCATAATCTAACCTACTTTCCCGTATAATGGATTGATAGATTTTATACTAAAAAATTCCTATCTATTTAATCAATAACTCAAAAATAAAAAACCAGGACACGTAATCATGCCCCAGTCTCAGTTAACGTCGTGTTTAACCTTATCTTCTAACCTTCTCGGTTACTGGAATTGGCACATGATACAATGTTGCCGAAGCTTCTTTGGGCCAGTCCCTCCACTTCTCTTGATAAGTTATTGAATTGTGTTTAACGTTACAAGATATTTGCAATAACGTCAACACTTATTATTTTAAATATTTTAATAATAGTTTACATATTTTCAATAATAGTAAAGTATTTTTCGAAAATAGCCACACTTATTGATGCTAAGATAAAAATCGTTACTGCAAGTCCAAAAATAACCATCAACTTTAAATATAATGATATGAGCATTGAAATGATTACTACAACAATCACAGTAAAAAATATACACTTAAGACGTTGTGCTTTATGTCTTGATATTACTTTACGTTTTATCCGTTCAGATGATAACGTCTCCTCTAATTGAAGTGATGTAATATGTAATTTTGTTTCTAATAAAACCGCAGTACCCACTGTTGATACTAGAATAAGCATCACTATCCATAAAGGCTGTTGCTTTATAAAGCCAACCACGTAAATACCAAAATATAGTATGCCCGAAATCATACCAAGGATACGATCGAGTTTAGGGCTCACCCATATCATATGATTTCTAATATTATTATTAACAAAATATACATTTTTCAATCCATTCGTTATAAAAGCAATAATCACTATGACATGTATCAATGTGGGATAATCATTAAAAACGTAAAAGATAATCAGTCCTATGACGAAAATGAGCAATGGCATGAATTTATATAGATATGCTTTCATCAATGACACCCTTAAAATGAGATTTACATATGTATTTTTATTTTTATGAGGTAGGCCGATTAACCGTAAATGTTTGACCTAACAAAGAGTAATCATTTCCAGCTAACCTAGCTACCGGATTTAATTGATTTGCATCAATTTTACTATCTTCAAAATAAACTTCTTCATCGATATGGTACACGACAATTTCACCAATTATCAAATCACTCCCGTTATCTTTGTTGCCCAATTGTACTATTTGATGAAGCTTACACTCAAACCTTACTTTTGCTTCTTTGATTGCTGGAACTTTAATTAAATCTGAATCAATCATACTTAGAGAGGTTCTTTTAAGTTCATTAACACCATATTCTAACGGGGCAGCAGTTTCATTCACATCATTAACAATAGCCTCATCAGTAATATGCACTACAAACTCACCTGATTGTTCTATATTTATTGAGGTGTCTTTTCTATTTCCCTTTGTACGTTGAACAGCAATTGCAATCATAGGTGGTGTATGATTAACTACATTAAAAAAACTAAACGGGGCTGCGTTGATATCCCCTTTTAAATTTTGAGTAGTTACAAATGCTATCGGCCTAGGTATAATACTTCCACTAAGTAATTTATAATTTTGCATATCTGAAAGTGTTTCAGCTTTTATTTTTTTCACTATCAATCAATCCAATCAATTTTTATTAAAAATATAAAATTTACTATTTAACTATTGTTGTCCCTTTGCAGACATAATTATAAATAAAAAGTTAAAGAAGATCGTATATTCAATTGAATCACTGTTAGCCTATAAGATAAGAAAGCCTAGGACATTGATATTTGTCCTAGGCGCTTATTATCATAAACAAATCTTATATTAAACTGTATAGGTTTGTATGATGTTTAGCACCTTCGTCGTGCTTTCACTTCGAAAAATATATACTAATCAACATGCTATAGTTAAGTTAATCTATTTGAGTCCCACCAGTCACACCATATACTTGACCGGTAATATAACTTGCATCATCAGAGGCTAATAACACATATGTCCCAGCACATTCAACTGGCTGGCCGGCACGTCCTAACGGTGTGTTTTGTCCAAAAGTAGGTATAGCGCTTTGTGGTTGTCCACCGACAATTTGAAGTGGTGACCAAAACGGTCCAGGTGCAACACAGTTAACACGAATACCTTTAGGGCCAAGTTCGGCTGAAAAACTCTTTGTTAAAGATATAATTGCAGCTTTCGTTGCAGCATAATCATGAAGAATTGGACTAGGATTATAACCTTGAACTGAAGATGTTGTTGTAATCGAGCCTCCTGGTTGTAAATACTCAAGCGCTTTTTGGACTGTCCAAAATACCGGATAGACATTCGTTTCAAACGTTTCGGTAAAATCTTGAGTTTTAAACTCCGATAATTCATCTTGATAAAGTTGATGACCAGCAACCAACGTTACATTGTCTAAACCACCTAATTGCTGATAAGCCTTTTCAACCATGTCATAGTTGAATTGTTCATCTCTAATATCACCAGGAATTAAGATAGCTTTTTGCCCAACATTTTCAATAATCTGTTTTACATCATCGGCATCTTGTTGTTCACTTGGTAAATAATTAATCGCTACATCTGCACCTTCTTTAGCATAAGCAATTGCTGCCGCACGTCCAATTGCTGAATCGCCACCAGTCACTAGTATTTTAAAGCCATCTAATCGATGGTGGCCATGATAAGAATCTTCCCCACAATCTGGTTGTGGTGACATTTTAGCTTGTATACCTGGAACTTCTTGTTCTTGTTTTTCATAATTATCAGTTTTAAATTTATTGCGCGGATCTTGAGCTGACATTTCAAATCATCTCCTAATTCATTTAATGCTTTCTGTATACCCAGTTATCATGTACGTTTAATCATAGAAAATCTGAAATCACTTCAATTTATAAAATTATGTCAATAAACGTTGAACGAGCTGAACGAAATATTGAGGAACTTTTTCCAAAATACGCTCATCTGGATGATATTTAGGATGATGTAAATCATATTTACTGTCGGAGCCAATAAATGCGAAAACACCGGGGTATTCTTCTGTATAACCTGAAAAATCCTCTCCAATAGTAACCGGTTCATCGAGCATTGATACATGATAGCCAACATTTTTAGCGACCTCGATTGCTTCTTGTGTTAGATGTGCATCATTTACTACTGCACCAGGTAGTCTTGAATAAGTTAAATCAATATCCACATTAAAAACACGACTTAAACCATCAGCAATATTTTTCATCCTATTTTCAATATAATGACGTATATCCTCATCGAATGAACGAACAGTGCCCTGTATATAAGCTTTGTCAGCTATAACATTCCATGTGTTACCACAAGAAATTTCACCGATTGTTACAACTGCACTATCAAAAGCTGATAAATTTCGACTCACAATAGTTTGTAAACTATTGATAAGTTGTCCTACGACGATGACTGGATCATTTCCTTGCTCAGGTTTTGCAGCATGCGCACCTTTACCTTTAACATTAAACTCAAAACGATCGACAGCAGAGGTAATTGCACCCGATTTAATAGCAAATTCACCAACTTTTAAAGTGGGATAATTATGAAAACCAAGTACTGCTTTAGCTCCTTTAAGTACTCCAGTATTTATGATTTCAAATGCACCATGTCCTAATTCTTCAGCAGGTTGAAATATTAATCGAACGCGTCCATTTAATTCATCTTCAATCTCTTTTAGTTGAATACCAGTAGCTAATATACTTGCCATATGAATATCATGACCACATGCATGCATTGCACCTTGATACTTTGATGTAAATTCATGCTTCACTTGTTCTTCTATAGGCAAAGCATCAATATCTGTTCTTACTGCTATCATTTCCTCTCCTTGCCCAATTTCTGCTACTAAACCTGTTTTTAAAGGTACCTCCAGTATACGTATACCATAACTTTTGAGTATTTTTCGTAACTTTTCTGTAGTTTCATATTCTTCATCTGAAAGTTCAGGATATTGATGAAACGTTCTTCTCCAATCTACATAAGTAGAATAATTTGTCATATATCGCTCAGCCCTTTCTCACACTTCAAATTTATTCATATACTTAACTAGTGATTTATCATTCTTTTAATTAACTTAATTGTCAATTTTATTAAGAGTATCTTAACATTTTATCGGAAAATTCTAAATATTCAACATTTTTGAGAGCTAGTTTATTAAAATTATTTAAAAAAGCGAAAACATTTTTAAACAGTCACATTTATCATTAATTACTGCCTAGCTTATCGGAATATATGATAAAAATGCATTAAAAATTCTCTTTCATATTAAAATGAACAATCTTCACAATAAATGGTTAGTACGATTACGACAACAAGTGTGACATTTTAATTAGTGATTAACACGCTATTTCTCATTCAGTCATAAACTGTCAACATGTTAAAATGCCCGAGACATCAACGAATATCACAGGCATTTTGAAACTAAATATATCTAAAATTATTAAATTTTTACATGACGACTTCTAACTTTAAATTAAACAATGATGTACTAAATTAGCAACTAATTTAGCAGTTCTTTGATCTGAATCATACGTCGGATTCATTTCAGCTATACTTATAGATTTTACTTTTTCACTTGGAATGACCCGTTTAGCAAGTTCGAAAACTGTATGTGGATATATTCCTAGGACAGCTGGTGCACTGACTCCTGGTGCAAATGCACTATCTACTACATCCATGCAAATTGTGAACATAACCGTATCATGATTATGGATAAAACGTTCTATCATATCTTTAATGGGGGGAGATACCTGATGTAGTAATTCATCTGCATATACAAATTGAATATCTTTTTCTTTAGCATAATTAAATAAAGCTTGTGTATTACCACCTTGAGATATACCTAACACTAAATAATCTGCATTATCATCTTCTTCTAGAATCTGTCTAAAACTAGTACCAGAGGTTGAATAACCCTCATCGCGTGTGTCAAAGTGCGCATCTATATTAATCACACCTATTGACGACTCAGGATAAACTTTACGAGTAGCTAAATATTGTGCATATGCTATATCATGACCGCCACCAAGTAAAAATGTTTGTTTATGTCGTTTGATAGACTTAGCAGCAAGATCTGCGAATTCGCGCTGTGTATCTATTAGCAACTCATGATTGTGTTCTACATTACCATAATCTATAATCTCTTCACATTGATTCAAATCTGGCAATCCAGCAAAAGCTCGCTTAATGGCATTGGGACCTTCTTTTGCACCTACACGTCCTTTGTTTAATTCTACTCCTTTATCAATTGCATATCCTAATAAGCCCACGCCTTTGTGTTCATCCGAAAAATCTAATTGACTTAAATCACCGAATTTAACAGTTTGGAAGTGTCTAAATTGTGTAGGATCAGTTTCACTATCTAAACGACCTGTCCATAGATTAGATTGTGCAAGTTGATACATGATATATCCCCCTTGATTTTTTATCAGTTAAGTTAATTAAAGTATAACTATTGACTTTTTCTTAATCAATGCTTGCTCTTTTAACATACCCATATAATGATAAAATTATTTACGATTAGCTAACAAAATGATTCAAGACTATTACATTTTGATTATAATTAAAATAGACAATTTAAACATATGCTTGTAAGATGTATAATTGTAAATAAATCAATTTAAGCTTGTTACCTAATGGAGGTTACATACAATGAAAAACTCTAGATTTTCTGGGTTCCAATGGGCTATGATGGTCTTTGTATTTTTCGTTATCACAATGGCATTGTCCGTGATACTCAGAGATTTTCAAGCGACTATCGGAGTGAAACGTTTTGTCTTTAGTATTAAAGATTTAGCTCCTTTCATAGCTGCAATTGTGTGCATATTAGTATTTAAGCACAGAAAAGAACAATTAGCAGGATTGAAATTTTCTATCAGTTTAAAAGTGATTGAGCGTCTACTTTTAGCACTCATTCTACCACTTATCATTTTAATGATTGGCTTGTTTAGCTTTAATACTTATGCTGATAGTTTCATCCTATTACAAACTTCAGATTTATCAGTATCATTATTAACTATATTAATTGGTCATATTTTAATGGCTTTTGTAGTGGAGTTTGGTTTCCGTTCTTACTTACAAAATATTCTTGAAACAAGAATGAACACATTTTTTGCGAGTATTGTCGTTGGTCTTATTTATTCAGTATTTACAGCTAACACGACATATGGTGTAGAATACGCCGGATACCATTTCTTATATACATTCATGTTTTCAATGATTATTGGTGAATTAATTAGAGCTACTAATGGTCGTACAATTTATATTGCAACTGCTTTTCACGCATCCATGACTTTTGCTCTCGTCTTTTTATTTAGTGAAGAAACAGGCGACCTTTTCTCAATGAAAGTCATCGCACTTTCTACAACAATTGTGGGTGTTTCATTTATTATTATTAGTCTAATCATTCGTGCTATTGTTTATAAAACGACGAAACAAAGTTTAGACGAAGTTGATCCTAATAATTATTTATCTCATATTCAAGATGAAGAACCAAGTCAAGAAGACGCCTCTTCAACTTCAAATCATGATGTATCATCTAAAGATGAAACAAAGCAACAAGATATTGATAATGACAAACATCAATCAAAGAAACCTAATAAGAGTGACGATGCACTTACTACTTCTAATTATAAAGAAGACGCCTCTTCAGTTAATAAAGAAACGGATACAACTCACAATGATAACATTAAAGATCATTCAACTTATACCGAAGATAGACACTCATCTGTTGTCAACGATGTTAAAGATGAAATTCACGAAGTTGAAGATCATAAAGCCGACACAGATAAATCACATTAATAATTGATACTTTAAAATAAATCCTGTGTTAATGATTCGCATTCTAAAAGTTTGATTTTAGTATTACTCTTTATTTTTAGTATTAAAATGTATAAATAAGCCAGTCCAGTGATTACGTTCGACACCTTAATCATTGGACTGGCTTTTTCATATCTATCAATTTAAATAATAATCAATATAAATTCGCTATATTGATTAAAAATAATTTATTGCGTTTCATTAGAACTATTGAGATGATAACTGCTTTTGCATTTAAAATCTTAATTTACTTATTAGGGTTTGCATTAACAGGATATTAATTTTTCCATATTACTTTATTAATCGTAATATTCAAACACCATAACATTTTTACGTTTAAATATTCTTCTCAATATCTATCAATTTTTCCATTATACATGTTTATTTTATTTTTTGTTTTTGTCTTGTTTTAATACAAATAATAGTGGTGTCATAAAAACTGCAAAAATGAATGCAGTAATTAAATTTGTATACACATCAAATTCAATTGGAAATACCAAACTAATTAAAGAATCTACAACAAAAAACGCAACGAAAAAGTAAATGAAATATAAAACAACTTTCAAAATAAAACCTCCTTTTACCCCAGCTAAAGACCTAGCTATTTTTTCAAAAATTATTACTAAAACACTAAGTAAACTTTTGCTTAAAAAATTAGTTAATGTCTTACATCAATTAGATAAATTGATATTAACGTTTATAACAAAATTGAATTTAAACAAAATATAAATGCTTGCCTCAATCAATAACACAGAAAACAAAAATTAACATACAATCTTACATTTTCGGAGTTCAGCACAAATCAGTTATTGAACTAACTTTATTACAAATTGGAGGACTCAATGAATATGATAAGATTGTATGTCATTCATGTCTTTACAACTCTAATATGTATTGTTTGTGTAACTTAATCACTTAAACACACAAATGCTTTATCTCAGTTTAATATTTTAGCTTAATATAATTGCTAAGTTTCTTTATTTAATATTTTTACGCCTTCTTGTGTTCCTACTATTACTTGATCGGCAATATCGAGGAAATATCCTGTTTCAAGAACGCCAGTTAAATGAATTAAAAATTCGTGTAGCTCATAAGCAGGAATTCTATTTTGCAATGAACAATCTAATATGTAATTACCATTGTCGGTTATAAACGGTACATCTTCATTAACTCTTCTGCTTACATGAATATCATAAGTACGCTCAATTTTTTTGGCAACTTGGTACCAATTAAATTTATCGACTTCAACTGGTAATGCAAATGTTTCTCCTAAATAGTTGACGAGTTTACTTTCATCTACAACAACGACAAATCGGTCAGCCATTTCATCTATGACCTTTTCCCTAAATAAGGCTCCACCACCGCCTTTAATAAGGTTAAGCGCACTGTCTACTTCATCAGCGCCATCTATTGCTAAGTCGATTTTCTCAACATCATTTACATCAACTATATTCATAGCTAATTCTTTAGCTAAAAATGCTGTTTTATTAGAAGTACAGACGCCGGTAATTGTATAATTCTTTTGCTGAATTAATTCAGCAATTTGGGGAATTAATAATTCAATTGTGCTCCCTGTTCCTATTCCGATTGTCATACCATTTTCAATTTGACTAAGTACATCTTCTAAGGTCATCAATTTTAGCTCTTTTGCATCTTTCATGTGTCGTTGCTCTCCTCTTCATAAAAGTATCTAATTATATTCTACATGAGATTCAAATTTTTAACATACCTCATTTTTTATTTCATATTAATCATTTCATTTTATTGTTAAACTATTTATATCAACACTTGATAATAACTTATAAATTAAAAGGTCGTGATATACATGATTAAAGTGAATGCCATATCTATTGGCAAAATAGAAACATTGTCTTATGGAAACTATAAACCAATGCAATCAGCGTTAAACAAAATTCCTTTTAAAGGTCAAATGTGGCTCAATCGACTTGGGTTCGTGGACGATGAACAAGCCTATCATAACCATGGTGGTATACATAAAGCGATATGTTGTTTTAGTAAATCTAATTATCAATTATTTAAAGATGACTTAGATCAATTACCTGAATTTGCAATGTTTGGAGAGAATTTGACAGTTGAACATCTAGATGAAGCAGATGTTTATTTTGGTAATCAGTATCAACTAGGCGATACAATCATAGAAGTATCAGATATACGAGAACCTTGTTGGAAAATTCAAGCTAAATATGCAATACCTAATTTAGTTCAAAAAATGTCGCAATCTGGTAAAACTGGATTTTATTTTAGAGTTATAAAAGAAGGATATGTACATCAGAGTGATAATTTAAAACTCATTAAAAAGGCAGAATCAAACACACGTCTATCTGTGAAAGACTTAAATCATCTATTCTATAATGAGCGAAATAATTTAAGATTAATCTATCATGCACTTCGAAATCCTTATCTTTCACCTGATCGAAAGAAAAAACTACAGAAAATGAAAACGCGTGCCGAAAATAGAAAATTCATTAAATCTGACGATAAATAGTTTAAAAAGAGTCTGAAACTTTTAAGCTCAGACTCTCATATGTATTGCAATGAATGATGATAATCATCAATACTACTTTTCATGAATTTGAAAACTTGTTTTAGATGTAAATAATGTATCTGCCTCTAAAATAGACTGAGCTTTGGCGCCGTACATATTTATATCATTAGGCATATATTGAGTTTCGATGGAAAATCCAGAATGCGCCTTATAAATATTAAAATCATTGTTCCAAACTTGTGGATCATTAAACGTAAACATTACAAAATGAGGCATATCAGTCTTAATATTAAGTTCAAATTCAGAATTATCAATGGTAAGCTCATTTCCACCAAATTCGAAAGGATGATCAATGCCATTATAATGATTAATTTGTTGTTGCAAAGTTTCATTGTCACTTTCAAAAATATCTTTTAAATAGACTTTATTTGTATCCAATAATCGATGTAAATCAAGAGATTGCCCCTCTTTAACAATATGTTTATTATTTAACATATACATTTTTAATGCTGAACTATTTATACAGTGGTTATAGACAACATTGTTATCACGATTCAAATTAAAATAAACATGATTTGAAGGATTAAATACTGTTTTTTTTGTTGATTTTGCCTCATATTGTACGGACCATCGATGATTGGCATCATAAGTGTGAATAACCTTTACCATCATATCTCCAGGATAATTGTCCTCTTCTTCTTTAATCGTTGTTGTGAATATAATCTTTACTTGTCCAATATCATCAACTATTTCATAATCAAAAATACGTCTATTTAATCCATGACTGCCCCCATGCAAATGATGTTGACCATCATTTGATTCTAATTGAAAAGTATCATCATCTAATTTAAATGATGCATTTTCAATTCTACCCGCATAGCGACCTATCGTAGCACCAAAATTAAAAGGTTCTTCAAAATAAAATTCATCCGCTTCTACTACATTCCCTAAAACGATATTGTTATCATGGTATTTCCAAGAAACAATTCTTGCACCATAGTTTGTAAATACAATTTTCGTATCGTCATTATCAATTTTAATTAAATCTAAACCGTGTCTTTGATGTTCAACTTTAGATATCATTACATAATCTCCCTTTCAACCTTGTAAAATTAACGCTCCTCTAACTATATTTCAATGACTAAAACCTCTACCACACCTGTCCTAATTCCCTCATCACCTTATTTAACAGTGTTTATAATAACTTACTTATATCAATTTAAGTTGTATTTATAATCGCCAGCCTCGCGATTGATTTAAAAGTTAATAATGATATAAGAACATCTGCTTTTAATTGGACAAATTTTTAAATAGAAGAACGTTTAAAGTCTTAAATTACTTTCAATCCCCTGATTTTTTAAGATGTCTGCCATAAAGGGGTAGCTTTTTGGCTAAACATATCAAACACTTTATACTTGAAAATAGCAATATAAGACTTTTTAAATTCAACTTTTATCAGCAGTGTTTCACTTACATATTGTTACACTTTTTCTTGTAATATTCCATAGATTTCGGCAATTAACGTAAATAAATTGTATGTAAGATGATTCGAAAATATAATTATCATTTTTGTAAACACTTACATTCATGTAAACTATACTTAAACATCAAATCGTCGACTCAGAACAATATGATTTATTACAATTACGCTATATATAGGAGGCATACACATGAGTTATAGTATAGGAATTGATTTTGGAACCGCTTCTGGAAGAGTGATATTAGCTGACACATCCAACGGACATATCATATCAAGATATGAGGAAGACTATGCGAACGGAACTTATATGAACTCATTATATGATAAACCGTTACCTGAAAACTACTTCTTACAAAATGCTGACGACTATTTACAAATTCTTGAACAAGGCGTTCAATTTGTATTAGAAGATAGTAAAGTTAATAAAAACGATGTGGTTGGAATTGGAGTCGACTTTACAAGCAGTACAATTATCTTTCTCGATGAACAATTTGAACCGCTTCATCGTCATGAAGATTTAAAGACAAATCCACACGCGTACGTAAAATTATGGAAACATCATGGAGCTCAAGATGAGGCAAACTATATGATTCAGATGAGTAAGAATAAAAATTGGTTAGATTATTATGGCTCAAGCGTAAATAGCGAATGGATGATACCGAAAATCCTGGAAGTTAAACATGAAGCACCAGAAATACTTAGAAGAGCACGGTATATAATGGAAGCTGGAGATTACATCACTAGTATACTAACAAATTCAAATATACGATCAAATTGTGGTATTGGTTTTAAAGGTTTTTGGGACAATGAAGCTGGATTTAATTACGACTTCTTCCATAGCGTGGATCCTGATTTACCTAAAATCGTCAAAGAAAAATGTGAAGCGCCAATCATATCAATTGGAGAAAGTGCAGGTCGTTTATGTAAAGACTATCAACAAATATGGGGGCTTTCTCAAGATGTCCAGGTTTCACCTTTTATCATAGATGCACATTCTGGCGTCTTAGGTGTTGGGGCAATAGAAGCTGGAGAATTCACTGCAGTCATTGGTACAAGTACTTGTCATCTCATGCTAGATTCAAGACAAGTACCCATTTCTTCAATAACTGGCTCAGTTAAAAATGCTATTATACCTGGATTATATGCCTATGAAGCTGGTCAACCAGCTGTCGGTGATTTGTTTGAATACTCAAAGAACCAAGCACCTAAACATATTGTAGATCAAGCAAATGAACATCATATGCCTGTGCTTAACTATTTAGAGGAATTAGCAAGTCACATTAGAATAGAAGAACAACATGTTGTTGTTTTAGATTGGTTGAATGGAAATCGTAGTATACTTAGTAATAGTCATCTAACTGGAAGTATCTTTGGTCTTACACTTCAAACACCGTATGAAATGATTCATCGAGCATATATTGAAGCTACAGCATTTGGAACAAAATTAATTATGAAACAATTTGAAGATAATCATATTCCTGTTCATACAGTGTATGCGTCTGGTGGTATCCCACAAAAGAGTAAATTACTCGTTGAAATTTATGCAAATGTTTTAAATAAAAGGGTTGTCGTCATAGATTCATCTAATGCTTCAGCATTAGGTGCAGCGATGTTAGGTGCAAATGTTGGGAATGCATATAGTACATTAAAAGAGGCGGCATTATCTATGAAGCAACCTATAGCTTATATACAAGAACCTGAAATCCAAAAAGTTCAAGCTTATAAACCACTCTACCATAAATATTGTGAACTACATGATTTATTAGGTCGTCAATATCCTGAATTATCATATTTGATTTAAGTTGTTATCCTTTTTAAGACGTTTAATTTGAATCAACGATACCGTGATTAAAGTTGAAATGAATAAACATGTCAGCGTTGATACAATCGTACATCGCTGCATATGAAGTTCCACAGTGATATGAATCATTGAGATAATTATTAACGTAGGTGCTAACATATAAAATTTTTAGCATACACAATTTCAATTATGTTTTTTGATATGAAGCAGCAAATAGATATTGCGAAATTAATATTAAGCTTAAATTCATTGGTTTTTATTGACTTGATGACGTTTAATAAATTCCGGTTTGCTATAAACATGTATTTTTCTATCATCATATAGCATGAAGAACAAACTAGGTATCACTAAAATAAGTAAACTTGATAATTAAATCTTAACTTGAGATTTTGTTATCAGAGGGAGGACAACAAAAGAGCTGAAATACATATAAAGCCATACAAGGATAATAACTAAACTTGATAACGCTCACGCATAATGCATGGGCATTTTCAATTCAATCACAAACTATCAATACAATTAAAGTACCCGAGACAATCATGATTGTCTCGGGCTATATTATTGTTTAAATTTTATTTATCAACTGGATTAGCATTATCACCATGGAAATTTGTCTCGTTACGATTGTACTTTGGACTTGGTCCATATTTATTAGACTCTGTTTTACTATCTAAGCAAGTCAATACTAATATTAATATCGACCCAATCCAGTAGATTAAGCAGATAATTCCCATAAATATTAATACCGCTGAATTATCTATATTTGGTAAATAATTAAAACCTGATACAATGACAGTGAAAACATAAAAAATAATCGGAAGAGTCATCGTCATTGAGCGATCATGGAATCTTCTTGATAATATCGCAACATTAGGTATTAATGTAACTAAACTATAAATCAAAATATAAATTAAAGAAAAGATAAAAATTCCTACCCCCAACAAGAGAAATCCTTTACTTTTAAAAGTTTCACTTGATATTAAACAGAACATTCCAAAAGAGTAACCAATAATTGTAGGAATCATAAAAATTAAATGCCATAACATGGCAAATCAATACTCACTTCTACGTGAGCGTCCTTTAAAATTAAAATAGTTAGTCCAAAATAATTTAAAAGCTTGTGTAAATCTAACTTTTTCTCTCATTAGATATACTCCTTTTCATTTTGTCATTAAAACAAGTGTTTTAAATCAACACATTATTTGTTACATTAATAAGAGTTTATTTCTATTAAAACTCATATTAAAAGTATAACAAAACGTATTTTAAATAAAAATAGTAATATGAAACATAATATTACATTTTACATTTTTTAGTAAATACTTTTAATAAAAAAGAGAGGTGATATATTTGGACTTTATAAATCAGCAGACAACCCAAACTGCAAAAGCTTTATTAGGTGTTAAAATTATTTACCAAGATGACTATCAAACATATACTGGATATATTGTAGAAACTGAAGCTTATTTAGGTATACAAGATAAAGCTGCACATGGTTTTGGTGGCAAAATAACACCAAAAGTGACTTCTTTATATAAAAAAGGTGGCACGATATATGCACATGTGATGCATACGCACTTATTAATCAATTTTGTTACACGGACTGAGGGCATACCAGAAGGTGTACTTATTCGTGCTATTGAACCAGATGAAGGTATCGGCGCTATGAACGTCAATCGTGGAAAATCTGGATACGAGCTCACTAATGGTCCAGGAAAGTGGACTAAAGCTTTCAATATTCCACGATCAATTGATGGCTCAACCTTAAATGACTGCAAATTATCTATAGATACCAATCATCGCAAATATCCAAAAACTATTATAGAAAGTGGTCGTATCGGTATTCCTAATAAAGGAGAATGGACAAATAAACCACTACGTTTCACTGTTAAAGGCAATCCATATGTCTCTAGAATGCGCAAATCAGATTTTCAAAATCCCGACGATACATGGAAATAAAAAAAGGGAGCAGGATATTATCATGAGTCCTACTTCCTTTCTCTAAATTTATTCAAATTAAAATCTGCAAAAAAGTGCATATTAAAATACACCATTCATTATTTATTGAAAATACTTCTTTCCTCAATTTTGAGCTAATGTTAGAAAAATACCTTTATTTTACTTTAATATCTCCATTTTCATTGATTAATTTCACTTTATTATTTCCATTTTCAACTTTACTATTATATAACACACGATGATCGATGTCTGTTTCCCCTTCTTCATTACGAGTGATGATTTGGGTGTGATGAAGTTCTTTTTTATAATTCAAGTTTATATCCCCTTCTTCATTTTTAATACGTAAAGGAATATCAGGGTCTAATTGTTTCATTTGAATATCCCCATTGTCATTTTGAATATTAGCTTGATTAAAATGAATATCTTTCGTATGAATATCCCCATCCTCATTATGAAGTGTCACCTTTTTATATCGTCCTTTTTGAACTTTAATGTCTCCAGATTCAGCATCAAATCTTCCTGTGCCACTATTTACTCCAACAATATTTAAATCCCCGGCATTAGTTTTAATATCTATGTTTTTAATATATTTAGGTACTGTAATCGTAATGTGATTACTAACTTTACCTTGTATTCTAAAATTAATATGTGGACTTGTTTGACGCTCTGTAATTACCCAACGTTGATTGTTCACCTTGCTAGTTACGTTTAAATTTTTGTCATTCCCTTTGGACTTAACCGAAAAATGTTTACCTTTTTTCACAGTTATATCACTTACTTTTCCATCAACGTAAATACTTTTCACAGTATTATCATCATAGTTTTTCATTAAATTTGTTGTTTGATTATTATATTGATTGTCTTTACTCAATTTTTTATTTTGTGCATAAACTCCCACGCTACAAATAATAATTAGTGACAAGCCTATTAAAAATATTATCGCTGCAATTTTTTTCATGATTGTACACTTCCTTTGACAATAGAGATATTCCATTTTAGATATTTCATAGTCACATCAAATAGCCACTTAATGAGATAGTAAGTCACCACTGCAAGTACGAGTCCAACACCAAACATTAAACCAGTCATAAATGCGTCATATAAGATAATGGAATGAAAACCATCCATAATTCCTTTAATGAGCAACATCAATGGTGCAGCTAGTGAAGCTAGAGTAAAAATGATGAAGGTTAATACGAGCAAAATGCATAAAAAAGCTGGTATTATAACAATAAAAAAGTTAAGCAAACTTAGCCCCATTACTGCTACAATTGCGGATGAAATATTCATTAACGACACTTTTTGATGTGCATTTTCTACACTGGAAGTAGCTGTAAGTTCCTTACCTATTAATTTTGGATTACCTAATTCTTTACACACGTCTGATTCAGACTTTCCCTCTTGCTGTCCGCTATAAAAATGCGTATCGTATTCATTCAAAATATCTTCTTTTTCTTCTTTATTCATATGTTTCAAATGCTTTTTAAGTTCTTTTAAATAATCATTTTTATTCATTCATTCTCACTCTCCTCAATGAAATGTTCTACAGCTTCCGTAAACAATTTCCAATCCTCCTCTAATTGATTAACTCTCGCAGCCCCCTGTTGAGTTAATTGATAATACTTTCGAGACGGACCTTCAGTTGAAGGTTGATAATACGTACTCAGTTCCCCACTTTTAACCAAACGCCTTAGCAGAGGATAAACTGTACCTTCAGCTATGGTCATATATCTGGAGATATTTTGTACAAGTGAATAACCATACTGATCTTCTTTTTTAATAATTAGCAGAACAATTAATTCTAAAGCACCTTTCTTAAACTGTACATTCATATATCTACCTCCTCAGTCGTATAAACAGTATTAAACTATACACAGTAGTGATTCAAATTAACTATAGCATCCACTACTATACATTGCAAGGTACTGAGTTTAATTTATTAATACACACGTCTTTATTCAAATTACACCATCTTTTATTGACAAATTATAAAAATCAATATTTTTAATATACTTATATCATTATTTGGTAAACTGGATTTATTTCATTTGTGTATGTATAATGTGTATTATGGGACTTTATAAGGTTTACATTGATTTACTTTAATATAACTAGTTATAAAGGGTTTCATACAAAGGGGGCTTTTAAATGATAGAATTTGATGCAATTACCACATTATGTTTGGCATGTGTTTTATATTTAATTGGTCAAACAATAATCAACCATGTTTCTATTTTAAGGCGAATCTGTATTCCAGCACCTGTCATTGGTGGTCTTTTATTTGCAATATTAGTGGCTATATTAGATTCATTTAATATCGTTAAAATAAAACTTGATTCGGCGTTCATTCAGAATTTCTTTATGCTCGCTTTCTTTACTACAATTGGACTTGGCGCATCATTAAAACTATTCAAAATTGGCGGAAAAGTCATGTTGATTTATTTCACTTTTTGTGGAATCATGGCTATTTGTCAGAATATTATTGGTGTATCACTCGCTAAACTCTTAAACATTAAACCTTTATTAGGTCTTACAGCAGGTTCAATGTCAATGGAAGGTGGTCACGGTAATGCTGCAGCTTATGGTAAAACCTTACAAGATATGGGTGTAGATTCTGCAGTTGCAGCTGCTTTAGCAGCCGCTACACTAGGCCTTGTATTCGGTGGACTCATTGGCGGTCCCATCGTTAAATATTTAATAAAACGCTATGATCTTAAGCCAGAGCATCGTGACGATTCATTTAAAAATTATGGTGTCGTTGAATACAATCAATCATTACATACAAAATATAAACCTATTCAAGTCTTTTTTATACAATTTTCTATACTCGTATTTTGCATGGCATTAGGAACATATATTGGCAATACTTTTACCGATTTAACCGGAGTTAATATTCCAATGTATGTTGGTTCAATGTTTGTAGCAGTAATTATTAGAAATGCTACAGACTTTATTGGTTGGGATATCGTTGATTTAAAAATGAGCGAACAAATAGGTGATATTTCATTAGGCATCTTTTTATCATTAGCTTTAATGAGTATCCAATTAACTCAAATATATTCTTTAGCTATCCCACTAATCATAATTGTTCTTGTACAAGTCGTATTTATGGTACTATTCTCGATTTTCATATTATTTAAAGGACTCGGTAAAGATTATGACGCTGCTGTTATGGTAGGAGGATTTATTGGCCATGGTCTGGGAGCAACACCAAATGCGATGGCTAATTTAGATGTTATCACTAAAAAGTTTGGCAACTCCCCTAAAGCATATCTAGTAGTTCCTATTGTTGGTGCTTTCCTCATCGACTTAATCGGTGTAATTATTGTTATGAGTTTTATTCAACTTTTCAGTTAAATAATTAACCTTTTTTATTATAAGTACAAGCTTTATAATAAAAATCCATTATATTTCGGCATAACAATAAAAAAACGATAATTCCTATAAATCTCACTTGGGAATTATCGTTTTATTTGTATGTCGAAATTATTACAATATACTATCTCATTTTTTATTTTCTATTTAAATGAAGGCCACGTTGATTGATCCATGATATTAACTCCGGGCTCATTACGATATCTGCTTGTCGTAAACGCTCAATGTTCGGCGCATCTAACATCGTCATAATTTTTTTCATATGTTGAATAAAAGACTCTACATAGTCTACGGTATTTGTGATACCTGATTGTTCTACTTGATTTAAAAACGGTCGAGACATCCCTATTGCTTTTGCACCTAATGCTAAACATTTTACAGCATCGAGTGGTGTACGTAAGCCACCGCTAGCAAAAATATTTAATCGATCTTGAAATTCAGTACTCTCAAGTAAGGATTCTACGGTAGATTGTCCCCACTGAGATAAATAATTCATATCTTTATTCGAACGTCTTTCATTTTCAATATCAACGAAATTAGTTCCACCGCGCCCACTGACATCAACATAGTTAACACCAATATCATATAACGCTTGTAATGTTTCTTTACTCATTCCGAAACCAACTTCTTTAATAATAACTGGAACATCAACGCGTTTAACAATAGATTCAATATTTGACATCCATGAAGCAAATTCACGGTTCCCTTCAGGCATGACTAATTCTTGAGGTGAGTTCACATGAATTTGTAGCGCTTGAGCATCTAATAATTCAACCGCTTGTAGAGCTTTATCCACTGGTACATCGGCACCCACATTGCTGAAAATTGTTCCTTTGGGATTTGTTTTACGCACAATGCTAAATGTTTCAATCATATTAGGATTGCGCAAAGCTGCATGTGTTGATCCCACCGCCATTGCAATTCCAGTTTCTCTAGCAACAATTGCTAATTTTTCATTAATTTGTTTTGTCCAATCACTTCCACCAGTCATTGCATTTATATAGATTGGATATGCCAAATCGAATTTCGTAGTATGACTTGTCATATCGACTTGACTAACATCAATACTGGGGATGGAATGATGAACAAATCTCACTTTATCAAAATCTGAAACCAGCGCATCTTTTTGTGACATTGCGATTTCTACATGTTCATTTTTCCTCTGTTCTCTTTGTGAGTCACTCATTAAAACACCCTACCTTTGTTAAATTATTTATATATAGTTTTAAAACCATTTTTTCTTTTTAAAGAATATGATTAATATTATTGTTATAATTAGCATTAAAGTTAAGCACACGAAATAAGCATAATGCCATTTCAACTCAGGCATAAATTCAAAGTTCATTCCATATACACCAGCAATAAAAGTGAGTGGTGAGAATATAACAGATACAAGCGTAAGTATCTGCATTATACTATTCATCCTAAATGAGGTGAATGATTCATAATTTTCACGAATCTCATTCGTCATTTCTTGAGAAGTCCGAATAACACTTCTTTGTTTAATAAGATGATCATCAATATGTTGAATATACATTCTATGTTTGGCATCTTTAATTATATTTCCTTCTTGTTTCATTGTATCTACAACTTCTTGCATCGGAAATAATACGCGTTTGATTTTAATTAAATCCGAACGTAATTGAAAGACATTTTCCATAACGCTCTTACTATAGCGGTCATCGACATGCTTAGCTTCAAAATTATACACTTTATCTTCAATACCATAAACAAAGTTAAAATATTTATCCACCATACAATCCAGAATATGAATGACGATGTCTGCACAATCTAATTCACTATCATGATTTTCTGCATTGTATTGAGCCACACGCTTTAATGATGGAAAATGTTTGTGATGGTATGTCACTAAAACATTACCTTCTAAAAATACACTTAGTGAGATTGGTGAGTAATCATCATTAATAATACTATGAAATATCATATATTGATACGCGTCATATTCTTTATATTTAACTCGTGGGTCACCATTGATAGCATCATCTATTTCTAAGTAATTGAAATCAAAATGATTTTTTAAATACTCATTTTCTTCATCAGTGGCATTTTCAAAATCATACCATATAATCGTTGCATCTTTAGGAATCTCTTTCACATTTGAAACTAATGTAAGAGGTTGCGATAAAGATTGAAATCTAACGGTCACCGTCATCTTTCTTACCCCCTCATACTTTATAAATTACATTTTATCATGAATTATGTTACATGTATGTGCTCTTTTCGGTTAGTATAGTGTTATAACTAAGGAGGTTAAATAAATGAACAAGACATTTACCGTAACCCGAACTGTGACAGAAGATGCTATAGATAATAATAATCATATGCATGACGCATATTATAATATTATTTTTAGCGAGGTCATTAATAAATTCAATGAGGTTCATGGTTTATCATGGTCAGAGAGAGACCGTCTACAATATACAGTTTTTACTGTTGAAACACACACTACTTTTTTACATGAATTAACACTTGGTCAAGAATTCAATATAGAGCTATTCCTTTATAATTACGATGACAAACGAACTCATTTCTTTCTGAGAATGTTAATTGATAATCAAGAAGTTGTTGCAACCAATGAGGTCATGATGTTAGGAATAGATAGGACACAACGTCGTGCTGCACCATTTCCAAAACATTATCTGAATGCTATACAAGATTATGCTCATAAGCAAGAAAAAATTGAATGGCCACCACAATTAGGCCACTCAATTGGAATACCATATAAAGGAGAATAATAATGTCTATAAAAGAAAAATTAGTAATAGAGCTCATGAATTTAAAAGACACTGTAAAATACGAATTGTCAGAATTAAATGAACAACAATATTTGTTTATGAACGGCCCAGCACCTCAGTTGATGAAGCGTGCCATGAAAATGAGCTATATTCTAGGCCAAAAAGAAGCGATTGATCACTTTCTATTACTCATCGACACTTGCCATGAGAATGTCTTACTAGATAACTGCCAAGACTATCAAAAACAAATTCAACATAAACAATTCTCTTTACAAGAAGATATTATTCACCAAATAAATCAGTCAAAGGAATTCGAATCATTTTTATCAACTTATTATGTAAATAAAGGTAAATATGATATCACCAGCAAAATAAAAACATTACTTGAATAAATACTATTGTTTAAATAAAATGATTATCTCATACATCACTAGCTGATAAGCATAGCATTGGTAATTGACTTCATCCTTCCTTTTAGAACAACATTCACATCACTTTTAAAATACAGTTAAAAATCTATTCAATTCTTACTCTAAGATTGATTTAGTGATGTGTTTTAACACCTTGTGAGATTGGCGTATGGGATAGATAGGAAAATCATGCACCATTTTAGGATACTCTTTAAACTCAACATCGTTCCCACATTCCTCTAGAGCATGAGTAAATGCATGCATGTCTGGGCTTAATATTTCTCTGCCACCTCCATACATATATATAGGTGGCAACCCTTTTAGAGTACCGTATAATGGTGATATACGCGCGTCTGATAAAGGTAAATCATTCGTCCAAGATTTCATGAGTTGATGAACGCCAAATCGACTAACTAAGATATCATTTTCTTCCAACGTTTTCGTAATATTAGGATTAGTCAAAGTGGCATCTAAAAGCGGTGAAAGTAAAAATAACTTTCTAGGCACTTCTTGATTATCATTGATAAGTGATTGAACAAAACTTAATGCTAGTCCTCCACCAGAACCATCCCCCATCATAACAATGTTGCTCGCACCAACTTCTTCAACTAATTGATTATAAACGTCACGAATCGCTTTGAACGTTTCTAAGTAGTGATAATCTGGTGACTTTGGATAGATAGGTAAAACGACCTCATGCAATGTATTTAAAGTTAGTTTATCTAAAAGTCTCCAATGAAATGGAGAAGGTTGCAAAGTATTATATCCACCATGCAGATAGAGTATCTTTTGATTTTTCTCATGTCTAAAATTAAATCTAAACACTTGCATATTATTAAGAGTAAGTTTATCTAAATTTGACTTTACATTAAGTGTCGCAGGTTGCTGATGTTTTTTACTATTTTCGATACTTCTCTTTTCTAAAAAATGTTTAACTTCATCATCATTACTAAAAAATATCGATCTATTATGAAGTATATATTTATTAACCACGCGATTCATCATTCTATTTTTCATTAATCAATCAACCTACCTCTATTTAAAATTTTAAATTTAAGAAATAATTTGTTTAAATATCTATATACCTTTGCTAAAAAAAGATATAATGATAAGTATGTCATTTTAAAGAAATATTTTTTAATCAATACTTAGGATACTAGATTAAACCCAATTATAACAGACATAAAATTAAAAAGATAAACTTAGTAAATTTGCATCTAAAGGAGGCATTTAAATGTCTGAAACATTACAAAACCAAAGACAATTCAACTCTCAATTTGAACATCAAGAGATCCATCGTGGAAAAAGATATGGTAAAAAGAAACGCTCATGGGTAAGTCTCATTATTCAAGTTTTCGTTTTAGTATTAACTGCTATTACTGGCTATAGTATGCTTAAACAACCTATATTTAAAATTTCATTTGTAAATGAAACTATAAATTTCCATCAATTAAGAAATTTTCAAGATACAGTTACGCAAATCGGTAATTTAAATTTAGGTAATATTGATCAATTACAACAGTCTGTCGATAATCTCATCATTATATTTAATATTTTCTTTGTCCTATGTCTGATTAGTTTGTTTATAACCGTAATTACAATTATTTTTAATCGCACAGCACTCAAAGTAGTCAATATATTACTTTTAGCTATTATGCTAGTCATTACATTGTATTTCAGTTATATCATACATACAATTGCTCAGAAAATTTCCGAATCTCTAAAACAATATTATTTAACAGTATCACCTGAACAAGTATTAACTGAAGCAGATGCGATTCACAATGCACTGATACTCATTGGATGTAGTATTGCGTTATTGATTGTAAGTTTGTTTTTCCGTAATCGTTTACCACGTATTAAATAAAGATGATTTTAATGTTCTTTTAATACGAGAATCATCTCTTTTGTTTATGATTCCGAGACATAAAGTTTCTGTATAAGTGAAAAAGACAAATTCTATTGAAATAATATAGAATTTGTCTTTTTTATAAAAATAACCACCTAGACGCTCTTAACGTCGTAGGTGGTTATTACATCTCTTAATTATTTATCTTGTTGCGAAGGATAATCTTCAGCATTTGCTTTTTCAGCTGATAATTGAGCCTTTTTCTTGCCCTGTAAGAACAAGCTTAATATCAGTGCAATCGCACTAATAATTGTAGCAACAATAAATGCATCATTTACACCTTCTACAGATGCAAGTTTATTGACATGTTCGAGTAATAATTTCATTGCTGCTGACTCACCACCATACTGTTGGGCAAGTTCACGCATATGGTCTTGAATGACAGGATTCGTTTTATCTAACTCTTCACCAAAAGCAGAAAGATGATTTGTTTGTTGTGTCGTCATGACCGTAACCAAAATAGCTGTACCAATTGAACCAGCTAATTGTCTCATTGTATTAACAAACGCATTACCATGAGAAATTAAACGTGGTGGTAAAGCGTTCATACCTGCAGTTATAATCGGCATCATTACAAATGCCATACCAAATGAACGCACAATATATATCCACATAATATGGAGATATGTTGTATCCATGTTTAATTTACTTAATTCCCATGTCGCATATGTCATAATGCCAATACCAAATATTGCTAATGGTTTAATACCGATTGTATCTAACAATTTACCTGCCACCGGACCTAATGCTCCCATGACTAATGCACCTGGCAATAGTAATAATCCAGAGTCTAATGCTGAAAATCCTCTAAGATTTTGTAAATATAATGGAAGTAAAATCATTCCTCCGTATAAACTCATCATCACAATCATATTGATAATAGTTGTAAGTGTATAAGTTGGATATTTTAATACTTCCAAGCTCAACATTGGCGCTTTCATTCTTAGTTCTCTTAAAATAAAGAAAATAATGAAAACCGTACCAACAATAAACATTGTTACAATCTCAGTTGAGCCCCATCCTTTATTACCAGCTTCTGAGAAACCATATAATAAGGAACCGAATCCAATCGTACTATAAATAATTCCAGGAATATCTGCTTTCGGATTTGTTGTACTTTGATACAACTTAAACCAAAATAGACCAATTACGATAGCAATAATACCTATAAAGAACATACCGTAAAACATTACATTCCAATCATAATTTTGCACAATATAACCTGAAAGTGTTGGACCGATTGCAGGTGCTAATATCATTGCAATACCCATTGTCCCCATTGCCACACCGCGTTTTTCAGGTGGGAAAATGGTAACAATAACGTTAGAACCTAACGGCATCAATATACCTGCGCCTATGGCTTGTAATACACGTCCACTCATCATAATTGGGAAATTAAATGAGATTGCACAAACTAAGGAACCTAATGTAAATAGTGCTAAACCTATAATAAATAATTTTCTATAAGAATATTTATTAAATAAAAAAGCACTAATAGGTATTAATATACCGTTCACTAACATAAAACCAGTCATTAACCATTGACCAGTTGAAGCAGAAATATTAAACTCTGTATTTATTTTAGGCAATGCCACATTTAATAGAGTTTGGTTTAGAATCGCGATAAACATACCAAATAACATTGCCGCTAAAATTTTACCTCTAGTTATACCTTTACCAAAAATAAAGTTAGACTCTTGATTTTTAATTCTTTCATTAACTCTACCTTCAGTAGAATTTGGATCGATAGGGTTCAACACATCGTTCGATGCGTCATCTTCCTCTTGGTTCTTATGGCTTAACGCGTTTCTATCCTCTTTACTATCTGTATTGATAAATTGAGATGCATTATCTATTTCTGAGTCAAAGTGATTTTTTCGTTTTTCATCTTCAATATCGTTTGATTGCGTTGGATCAGTATTTGACTTAGTTGTTTGTTCTAAATCGCTTGCTTTAAATTTAGATTGATTGCTTTCTCTCTTAGAATCTATTGTCGAACGTTGTTCCACTCTTTTGTCTTTATTTTTTCTTTTACGCTTAATTAAAAAGAAATTAATAAAACCAATGAGTATGAGCGCTACTACAATATATATAATAATGAAGGTCGCTGTCATAAAATGACCCCCTTAATTTTTATGAATTTTAACTTCAGCGTTCATACCTAGGACAACATTTTTAGATGGATTAGAATCTAAAGAGATTTTTACGGGTACTACCTGAGAAACTTTCGTATAGTTACCGTCGCTATTTGATGAAGGCATCAATGAAAAGCTAGCTGCAGTTGCTTGGCCTACTTCTTCAACCTTACCTTTGATTGATGCTTTTTGACCGTCGATATCTACATCAACGTCGTTGCCTTTTTCCACGTCAGAAATATCTTTTTCATCTACATTAGCAGTTATATATAGATCATCTAAATTATATGCATATGCAATTGGGTTCCCTGCTTGAGTCATAGAACCTTCGATACCATCTGTTTTAACAATAGTACCTTTTTGTGGCATTTTGATGTTCATATCTTTTGATTGCCCATCTTGGCCTTGTGCTAAAACTTCTGCTACTTTATCACCTTTATCAAGTTTGTCTCCTTGCTTAACATTAAGAGATTTAATTTGTCCAGATGCAGGACTTGAGATTTTTATTTGATCTCCATCAACTTTTGCATTGTCAGTTGTCACATAACTTGTTGTGTTATGCCAGAACCAAAAGCCTAACACACCAATAACAACTAGGACAATGATAGTAATCACATTGATTAATATCATTTTTTTCATGAATATACCCTCCTATTTGCTTTTAAAATTCACTTTATCTATTATAAAGATGTGTAAATAAAAAATACACCAACATTTTTAATAATTGTGTTGGTTTAGAGTTTATTTATTTAAATTTTCTTTTTGATTTAGGTGAATATATGAAACAACGTGCGAAATATAAAATAATAAAAAGTTTAATCGAACTTTTAGAATACTATCCTTTTGATGAAATAACCATTAAAATGATATGTGCATATAGTGGCGTGAATCGCTCTACTTTTTATGATCATTTTCAAGATAAATATCAATTACTAGATAAGATCCAAAATTATCATTTAAACAAATATATATCTTTACTACAATCTTTCTATAACGATTTTCATCATATTAAAACAGATCAAAAAAAATTATATAAATTTTTCTTATTGATAGCCAAATATATTAAACGTAAAGAAGCGTTCTACAGAGCAACACTTGTAACATATCCTAATAAAGATATTGCATTAGATTACATTAACGCCACTAAAACATGTTATGAAAAAGTCATGAATAGATATGAAACCTCAATAAATAATAAACGTATGTTTATCATTTATTCAGTCGGTGGTCAAGCAGGTGTATTTATCGATTGGTTACGTAATGGATGCATCGAATCTCCTCAAGAGGTCGCTCAAGTTCTTTTAGCTAATACAATTAAATTACAACGATAAAAAAGCTAAAACTCATTGAAAAATCACTCAATTTTATCAATGAATTTTAGCTTTTTTAAATATCTTCACATTAATCAACTGTAAAACCATAAGAATTATTGCTGTAATAACGATAACGATTATATAAGGTATCGCATTACTGTCTCCCTTAATACCAACAAGTGGAGAGATGACGCCACCAAGTAAAGTTTGAAACAATCCCAACAAACTTGAAGAACTACCTTTGGCCCCTTTACTCTCATCCATTGCTATCGAAAATCCTAACGTTGCAATCCCTGTAACTGGTGCCACTAAAATCACAAAGCCACAAGAAAGTATCCAAAAAGTCCAATGGTTGAGTAAAGTTAGTGATACGATTATAACACCAATAACTTGTATAGTAGACATGATTCTCAGCAACAGTAATCTATCTATATAGTCAACAAGTTTTCCGGTTAATTGGCTTGAAATAATGAGTGTAACGCCTATAAAAGCAAACATAATACTGAAGTTTAATGGCGTTAAACCATAAATTGTTTGAACTATAAAAGGAGATGCAGAAATATAAGTAAATAGTAATACAAATGACACCCCTTGTATCAACATGGGTAATACAAAACGGGGTGTTTTAAAAAGTTCTTTGAAATTAATTAGCATCGTACCTATGTTACTACTTTCCCTTAGGCTCTTTTCAAGCGACTCAGGAACTTTAAATAAAGTTCCTATTAACATGACAATCCCAAACATTGTTAGTATTACAAATACAATTCGCCATGGCCCATAATTTAAAATGATACCGCCAAGCGCAGGTGCGATAATTGGCGCAATGCCATTGACAAGCATTAATAATGATAAAAATTTAGTTAGCGCATTACCTGAGTACATATCACTAGCAATGGCTCTTGAGATGACTGCACCTGCACCACCAGTTAATCCTTGAATAAATCGTAAAATAATCATAATCCATATATTTGTGACGAATATAATACCTAAACTCGCAATAGTAAAAATAATCAGTGAGAAAATTAATGGTTTTTTTCTACCAGTAATATCAGATATGGGGCCAGCCAAAAAATTTCCTAACGCTAATCCAATCATAAAAAAGGAGATAGTAAGCTGAGTTGTAGATGCAGAAATATCAAAATCATGACTAATATTAGGTAGTCCAGGTAAAAACATATCAATAGCCAATGGGCCAAATGCTGTTAATGAACCTAAAATAACAATAAAAAGTAATGATTGATTTTCTGACTGATACACTCTTTTCAAGCTTACTCCTCCCTTTTAATAAAATATTTTGAATGTTTGATAAAATCCAGTCTATTTTTATAATTCTTTAACCAACTGCATATTACTATCATCATTATCTATTTCTAATTCATAATCTTTATTTATATAATTACCAATATGATCGATATGTTGAATAGTTGTTCTTACAGTATGTCCGTTTCGATGAACACTTAACACTTGCGGAGATATCATAGTCACGTTCGTTCGATTTTGGAAATTACTTTTCATTGATGTGTATATAGACGAATTCTTTTTAAAATAACTCGATATAAAGTTAAAATCATTCATATTAAATGCTGAATTCATAGCCGTTGCATAACCAGTAAAAAATTCAGTTAATTTATTTTTCAAACTATTTTCTTCTTTTTCTTTCTTCTCAACATAGCTATTTATTTTATCACTATCAAATTCCAATGTAACTTTCGTATTATCTTTCAAATCGTCTGCACTAATTGTTTTCGTCTCAGAACTAAACGTCTTACCTTTTGCCTTACCAGTTGCAGAAATCGTTATATCTTTTGTTTTTGGATAAGGACCAAATTCTTTAGAATGAGAATAAGTGAATGTACGGTCATTGATTTGAACTTTTTCTGATTTATCACTTAATTTATTCGCACCCTTAAATTTGATATTGATAAATGATTGATCATAATCTTCAGCTACATCTACGGTTTCAGAGTGGCTTTCTCTAAAGTCAAAATTTAAATGCCCATTGAATGTACCGTTTTCTGTAATTTTCTTAGCTGGTAAATGATATGTACCAGGAATAAATTCACCCAAAGGTGTATTTTTATTTGCTTCAGCAATGACAGTTTTCTTTTTACCACTTGTTCTAAATTCATATTTAGTTTCTACTTTAGGTTTAATAATTGGCTTTTTAGTCGGAGCTGTGAAACTCATATTATCAAAAATTAAATACTTTGTACCATTTTTACTTATCTTAAGTACATCTTGTCCACTTTTCGTTTGTATATAAGATGCCACGCTTGAATTACTTTTATTCAATTTATCTACAGTATTATTGATATCTTGAATATACTTCTTAATACCTACTTCTTTTTTTACATAATTAATATATTGTTGCGCTTCAACATCGTCTACTTTTTTATTTTTAGTACTCAATAATGTAGCAACTTTTTGTGAATCATTATTATCTACAGCATTAACTAATATCTTAGCTTGTGCATTAGGCGAATTATAATTTCTTAAAAGGAAAAATAACACGATAATAAGTATTAAGATAAATACACTAATACCTATCGGCACAATTTTACGAAGACGTATATTGGTAGAATTCTCATTACTCGATTGAGATGATTGGTCTTTAATCTTTCTTTTTTTCTTCTTAGTTAATAGTTGCCCACAGTTTGGACATTGCGATGTATCATCTTTCACTTGATGACCACAATTTGGGCATTGACTCATTTTATCACCTCTACTCATCTCACTACATTATGATTATATTTACATTTCATAAACACATTACCTACTCGATATATTTTACATTTAGCAATAATAAAATACAATTTCCATTACATGTAGTTTTCATTGTAATTCCATTAAAAGAAAGTTACAGACTTATCTAAATTATATAAATAAACGCTAATCAAAAACATACAGATTTAGTCTCATTTTTTTATTTTCTCACTCATATTATTATATTCCTATTCGTCTCTAACTGTATAGACTCTTTCACTGATTCTATCAAAGTTTAGAAGTATAAGATTGTATACGATAGTCGATAATTTCTAAAACCTGTCTAACTTTTTCAATTTCCTTACTGTCAAAGTCACTCGTCATATCACTAGCAATATGGCTCATAATCGCTTTTCTCTCTTTAATATATTTTTTTCCTTTATTAGATAATTTAATTATTTTAAGACGTTGGTCAGTATTGGAATCAGGTTTTTCTAATTTAACTAATTCAGCATTGAGCAACTTTTTGACTCTTCGACTAACAGCAGCTTTATTAACACCTTGTTTCTCTGTAATTTGCCCCACAGTTAACGCCTCTATACTAAGCATATTTAACACATGAGATTGCTCAGCTGATATGCCATACTCAGTTTGCAAGTCTTTAAGTAACTTTGCCGTTAATGTATTAACATCATTAATAAATTTTTCTAAAAATGAGATGTGATCTTCTATTCTTCTTACCATTTTTATCTCCTAATTAATCTAAACGATTTATATAAAAAAATTATGTTTAATCCTTTTAAATCATAGCAATAATACCTTAAAATTTAAACCATAAATATGTATTAAAATTACCATATTCATAAACATTGCTAATTATAATTTCATAAGCTAAATTTATAAGTAATATAACTACTGAGGTATCAAAACAATGTTACTTTTTTTATGTTTTCTAATCGAATTATTACTTATTGTTTTATTATATACGAAGCAATCGTTTACTCTTAATTTATTTAGTTTCATCTTATATAACATCATTGGTTTTGTTATGATGACTTATCATATGGTAACTGTATCAATACCATATGATATGTTTATCATTGTAATTGTAGCAATGATACTGTTGTTGATTAAACATCGTTATATTTTCAAGTTGCAAACAGGACGTTTTTTTATTTTACAACTTAGTCATCATTTTTATACTGTGGGGCTATTTGCTGTGAGTTGTTTATATATAAGTACTATTCCCCTAATTATCATTAATAGCTTAGCTTTATGGGCCGCTACCATTGCATTTAGTACAATTTATTCATTTATCGGATACTTATCTTGGTCTACAGCTTTTGAAAATCATCAATATTATAAACACGTAAAGTTAATTATGGTGCTTGGAGCTGGAATTTTCTCTGAAGAAGTGACTACGCTTCTTGCTGCAAGACTTGATAAAGCTTTATCTGTTTATCATTCACAACGGACTAAACCTATCATCATTGTAAGTGGTGGCCAAGGTCCTGACGAACCAATTTCAGAAGCACTTGCGATGAAAAGATACCTTATAGCTCACAACGTTCCGGAAAACCATATATTTATGGAGAATCAATCCACGAATACACGAACCAATTTCTTATACTCTAAATCTATCATTCATTCGATGATGCCTACTTCAAGTCAGATGTTGTGTGTAACAAGTCAATTTCATGTTTTAAGAGCGCTTAAATTTGCTAAAAAAGCTCATCTTTCTTTCGATGGTATTGGAAGTCGTACACCATACCACTTTTTGGCACAATCTATGATTATAGACTTTTTGGGTTTAATGTATCAATATAAAACAATACTTACTATTTATTTCGCTATGTTGTTTTGGCTTGCAATACTACAAACCATATAAATCCCTCTTAGCAAAATTGAATATATTTAAAGAAGCTTGCGACACAAACATGTCGCAAGCTTCTTTAAATTATAGTAAATTAAATGTGATATACAACAATTCCATAGTTGGGGTTCGAGGCCCCAACACAGAGAATTTCAGTACGAAATTCCTCGGACAAAGCAAGTTGGGGTTCGGGGCCCCAACACAGAGAATTTCAGTACGAAATTCCTCGGACAAGGCAAGTTGGGGTTCTAGAGTGAAATATCATTTGTTCTATCTATTCTATCCTACTTCCCTTTTAACTGTTTTTTATTTTACCATCGTACAATTGAACAATACGATCAGCGTATTTGAACAAGCTTTCATCATGAGTAATCATGATACCTATCATTTGGTTAGCTTTTATTTGTTTTCTGATCATTTCAACAACCTCTTGAGCACGACTAGCATCAAGACTTGCTGTGGGTTCATCTGCTAAAACAATTTTCGGATGATTCATAAGTGCTCTCATAATCGCTACACGTTGTTGTTGTCCACCTGAAAGCATATGTGGGTAGCTATTAAGTTGCTCTTCTAATCCAATTTTTGTTAATAATTCTTTAGCTCTTGCTTGAGCTTCTTTGCTAGACATTCCAGTTTCTTTACCTATTAAGGTAAGTTGGTCTAAAACTTTTAAGTATGGAACTAAATGAGAGGCTTGAAAGATAAAACCAATATCATTTAGTCTTAAGTGCGCTTTATTAGTATGTCGTTCAAATAAGGATTTCCCCTCGTATACTACATCACCTGATGTTTGAGATAACAAACCACCTAAAATAGTTAATAAGGTTGTTTTTCCTGATCCTGAAGCACCATTTAAAATGATGAATTCTCCATCTTTCACTTCAAAGTTAATATCTTTTAACACCTCTGTTTTTGAGGTTTTTTCTCCAAAAGTTTTACTTATATCTTTAACAACTAAACCCATTATTGGCCACCTCCAATAGCTTCAATAGGATCAATTTTAATTAACTTAATAAATGATAATGATGTACCGATTAATCCAACTATCATAAATATGACAAGTACAATGATTATATTATGCATATCTATATGGAATGGCATAGATACAGGTAAAATTTGACTGATGAGCAAAATAACTACTTCTGCTATAGCTACACCTATAAATGTAATCATTGAAATTTGTAAAATCAATGATGTCAATAAGTGCTTTGTAGTTATACCAATTGCTTTTAAAATACCGATTTCAGATGTCTTTTGTATCGTCATTACATAAAAGAATGCACTCAATACAATTGCAGTTATAATATATAAACTAATAATCATCATATCCAATGGTGTTTGCTCTGCTTTATAACTTGCGATATTACTTGTTATATTGTCTGTAGTTGCTGTTTGAACGCCTTTGATGTGATTTATTTTATTTTTATCCGATTTAGATAATTGGTTCGTAACATAAAATGTTGCGACATTACTACTTTGTTCTATTTTGGATTGGTCCATCATAACAATGTTACTATGAGAATACATCGTGTTTTTTAATATACCTACAACTTTATAAGTTGTATCGTCACCTTTGACTTTAACTTTATCGTCTAAATAAAGACCTTCTGCAGTTAGTTTTTCATTTATTGCTATCTGATTTCCATTTTTAGGATAATGACCAGATTTCAAATTTGGCTGATGATTTTTCACGCTATTTATAGCCATCACGTTTTCTTCGTTTCCATTGATTTTGAAAGTTTTACCTGCCATTTTAAAAGGTTTTTCATCAATAATTTTTGAAATATTGTCTTGTTTACTTCGTGATAGAATAGATTTTTCTAATTGTGGTTCTTTCATTTTTTGAACAACAAATTGATTACCTTTAATTTGATCAAATATTGATATATTTTCTCGTGCTAGGCCTTGAGCAAGTCCACTGATAAATAAAACCATAATCGCCATTAGAAAAATAATGAACATGATTAATATAAATCTGAACTTATAAAATTTAATCTCTTTCCAAGCTAGATTCATTGATATCCTCTCCCATTTCTTTATATGTTAAGTTTAAGAGGAAAATATGAACTCAATATGAACAAGTGTGATTTTGTTCATAATTTGTTTTAACGTAGTATAATCATTAAAAAGTATAGGAGCGTAAACATATGATTAATTGCTTAATCGTAGACGATGATAAAAAGTTATTGCAATATGTTTCAAGTCATTTAGAAAGAGAAAGTATTCAAACACATACTTTCACAAGTGGAGAAGCATCACTAGATTTTCTTGAAAATAAAAATGTTGATATTGCGATAGTAGATATTATGATGAGTGGAATGGATGGTTTTGAGCTTTGTCAGACTTTGAAAGATGATTATCATATTCCTGTCATAATGTTAACAGCTAGAGATGCATTAAGTGATAAAGAACGTGCATTTCTAAGTGGGACTGACGATTATGTCACTAAACCTTTTGAGGTTAAAGAATTATTATTTAGAATTAAAGCTGTCTTAAGACGATATCAAATTAATGCTGATAACGAGTTACAACTTGGCAACTTAATATTAAATCAGTCTTACATGGAAATTACTGTGGGTTCAAAAACGATGAATCTTCCAAACAAAGAATTTCAGTTGTTATTTTTATTAGCCTCTAATCCTAAACATATTTTCACTCGAGATGATATTATTGAAAAAATTTGGGGCTTCGATTATGAAGGAGATGATCGTACTGTTGATGTTCATATTAAAAGATTACGTCAACGTTTATCTAAATTGAAATCATCAGTATCAATTCAAACTGTAAGAGGTCAAGGATATAGGGTGGACCAAAATGTTTAAAACATTATATTCGAGAATTGCTATATATGCAATTACAGTCATTTTGTTTAGTGCATTAATGAGTTTTCTTTTTACGAATATTTATTATCACTTTCATTTGAAAGCTTCTAATGATGCAAAAATTATGCGCACACTCAAAGAAGCTCGTGAATATGAAAGAACACAAAAACCTAAACCTCTAGATACGTATTTGAAACATTTAGGTCAAATGAATTATCAAATTATGACTGTCAACGAACATGGAACCAAACATTTTTATGGGGAAACTTTTCGTAAAAATACTATAAGTCAGTCTGCAATCAAAAAAGTGCTCAACGGTGAAGATTATCATGGTATTAAAAATAAACCTTATGCATTTTTTGTAACAGGGTTCTTCGATAATGAAACGGATAATACAGTAGGTATTCAATTTAAAACAGATGATGGGGCATTAGCAGTTTTTATGCGCCCAGATATCGGGGAAACTTTTAGCGAATTTAGAATTTTCTTAGCTGTGTTGATAACACTTTTACTTATTATTTCAATTTCACTAGTCATTGCATCAACATATTCTATTATTAAACCAGTGACCGCATTAAAAAATGCAACAACTCGAATTATGAAAGGTGATTTCAGTACGCCTATCAAACAAACACGTCACGATGAAATCGGAACACTGCAATCACGTTTCAATACAATGCGTCAAAATTTAGGACAAGTAGATCAAATGAGACAACATTTTGTCCAAAATGTATCTCATGAAGTTAAAACACCGCTTACACATTTACAACGATTGCTTACACAACTTGAATTGACGCAAAATGAAGAAGAGAAACAACTATGTATCAATGAAATGTTTGAAATCACTAATCAAGTAAGTGAACTAACTAAGGAATTGCTACTTTTATCTGAATTAGATAATGCTTCCCACCTTACTTTTAACGATAATGTTCATTTAAATACTTTAATAAAGGATATTATTAGACATGAACAATTTCGAACTGATGAAAAAGATTTAGTTATGTTTACTGAATTAGAAGATTTGTATTTCCGAGGAAATGAAAGACTATTACATCAAGCTTTCAATAACCTCATCATTAATGCAATGAATTATGCTCCTCAAAATAGCATGATTAATATCACTCTAACTAGTACAAATCACTTGATTATATTTAATATTGAAAATGATGGATCGATTGCAGAAGAAGATGCGAAACATATCTTCGATCGTTTTTATAAACTGAGTGACGAATCTAGTAGTAATGGTCTAGGTCTAGCCATTACCCAATCAATCATTCATCTTCATCATGGTAGCATTACTCTCACTTCAGATGATAAAACACAATTTATTGTAAAACTATTTATTTAGTAAGTATTCTTTAAACTATCAATTGGATTCATAACAAAATATGATGAATTTAAAACATTTCATTAAATAAACTATACACCACATATAAAACCACCATTAAATGATAACTTATTTTTAATCATTTAATGGTGGTTTTTTAAATACTACTTTACATTCAAGTATTTTTTTACTTCTTCGTTTATTGAATGGTACATATCTTCATGCTCTGACAATTTTAAACCAAATGATGGGACCATTTCTTTAATTTTTGGTTCCCATGACTTAAACTCTGATTTGTAACAACGTTGCAAGACATCAAACATGATATCAACAGCAGTCGAAGCACCAGGTGAAGCACCTAATAATGCAGCAAGTGAACCATCTTCTGATGTTATTACTTCCGTACCAAATTGTAATTGACCTTTAGACTTATCTGTATCTTTAATTACTTGAACACGTTGACCTGCAGTAATTACTTCCCAATCTTCATCTTTCGCTTCTGGTAAGAATACACGCAAATCATTGATCCGTTCTTCATTTGAAAGCATTAATTGAGAAACTAAATATTTCGTCAAATTAAATTCTTTTACGCCAGCACTTAACATTGTTATCATATTATTGGGTTTCACAGATTTAACTAAATCTAAATATGAACCGTTTTTTAAGAATTTTGGCGAAAACCCTGCAAAAGGTCCAAATAGTAATGATTTTTCACCATTAACAAATCGTGTATCTAAATGTGGAACTGACATTGGAGGTGCACCAACCTCGGCTTTACCGTAGACTTTTGCATGATGTCTATGTATGACATCTGGATTTTTACATCGTAAAAATAATCCACTTACTGGGAAACCACCAATGTGTTTAGATTCCTTAATCTTTGTTTTTTGTAATAAAGGTAAACTTGCACCACCAGCTCCGATGAAGACGAACTTAGATTCATAATTCATTACATTTGATGTATTTAAATCTTTAACCACAACTTGCCAGTTACCATTATTTAATTTTTTTATATCTAAAACTTCATGTTTATAATTAATGCCAACATTTTTTTGTTGTAAATTAGCTATTAACTTTTTAGTCAAAGCACCAAAGTTAACATCTGTACCTGTCTCGTCATACGTGATGGCAATTGCTTCATCTGATTGGCGTCCTTCCATCATTAAAGGAACCCATGAGTTAATTTTTTCTGGATCTTGAGAAATTTTCATTTTTTCAAATAATACATTTTTCTGTAAACTCGCCACTCGACTTTTTAAAAATTTAACATTTTCTTCCCCTTTAACAAAGCTCATATGTGGCACTGATTGAATAAATTTATCTGGACTTTCAATATGACCTTCACGTATTAAATAAGCCCAAAACTGTTTAGATATTTGAAATTGCTCGTTAATATGAATTGCTTTAGTAATATCTACTGAACCATCTTTACCTTCTTTCGTATAGTTCAATTCACACAATGCTGAATGACCTGTTCCCGCATTATTCCAAACATTTGAACTTTCTTCGCCGGGTTGACTCAATCTTTCGAACAATTGGATATCTTTTTCTGGTGTTAATTCTTTTAGTAAAGTTCCTAATGTTGCGCTCATAATTCCGCCACCTATTAAGATGACATCTGTTTTGCTATGTTGAGTATTCATAACAAACACAGTCCCCCTTTTTTATTAAATAAATGGAACGATTGACACTCATAGATGTCGATGTCTTTAATAAAATTAAAGCGCTTTCTCTATATTGCAAAAAAATCTAAGCGTCTTTCAAGGAAGTGCTCATTTCTTCCTTATCATAACCATTAATTGAACTAATTTAATTATATATATAAATTGTGTTACACAAAAGAATAAAAGTCAACATTATGAGAATAGCTTCATTACACAATTCAAATTACAATTGTTTACATGTTACCCCTTATATACGAACTAATGTTATAATGACTTAAATATCATAGAAAACAATGAGGTGTTTTACGCAATGAAGTCGTTCACATTTTTTATGCATAATATTTATGCAATGGGCGGAACGGTAAAGTCGGTGACACAACTTGCAAATACACTGGCAGAAAAAGGACATCCTGTAACAATTATTTCAGTTTTTAGAGGCGCAGACTCTCCATATTTTGAATTACATTCAGCAATAAAAGTTAAAGTCGTAGTGGACTATCGCTTAAAGCTTAAAAATACTAGAGCTATTACGGCAAATCGTATCAAAAAGTATACCCCCTTTTTAAATACAAAAGTGATTTCTCAATTTGAGCCAGGTAAAAGTCAGTTTTCGAGTTATGTAGAGAAAAAAATGATTAAAGCAATCAGGCATACTAAAACTGATGTACTCGTTGGAACAAGAGCTAGCTTTAATATTCTCATTTCTAAATATGCTAAAGCTGAAATAGTGACCATCGCAATGGAACATATGAATTTTGATGCTCACCCTGATCAGTATCAAAAGGAAATTATTGCTGCGTACCGTAATATCAATAAGATTACAACGTTAACTGTCGCAGACCAGCAAAAATATCAATCACAACTTAAAACTCCTGTATACGTTATACCTAATATGGTTACCGAAAAAAGAATTGCTGCTCCAAAGAAAAATCGTATTATTAGCGCCGGACGTTTAGAATATGAAAAAGGGTATGATTTATTATTAGAGAGTATTCGTTTAATACAAGAAGACTTGCGTCAATTGAATTATGACGTTCACATCTATGGTTCTGGTAGTAAGAAAACATCACTTGTTGACTTTATTAATCAATATCATTTAAATGATTTGATTAAAATATATGAGCCAACGCAAGAATTAAATAATAAACTTGCACAAAGTAAAATCGTTGTTGTACCTTCACGCAATGAAGGTTTCGGAATGATTATTTTAGAGGCAATGGT
Organism: Staphylococcus epidermidis; assembly: GCF_006742205.1. Classification (NCBI taxonomy): domain Bacteria; kingdom Bacillati; phylum Bacillota; class Bacilli; order Caryophanales; family Staphylococcaceae; genus Staphylococcus; species Staphylococcus epidermidis. Next base: position 594,533 of record NZ_AP019721.1, on the reverse strand, counting down.
GCAAGATAATATAGTAATAAGTTTTGAAGGCAATGTAGGGCCAGATTCAATCATTAACAACGGAGATAATGGTTATTTAGTAAACTATGAAAATGTGTCTGAACTTGCAAAACGTATCGATTTAACAACACAACATTATAATGAGTTAGATCACATCATTGAAAATAGTAAAGATACGTTGAAACAATTTAGTCCGGATCATATATATCAATTATTTATGTCTATGTTTAAATAAAAATAGGAGTGAGACTTAGTTCATTTAAAACGAACTGTCTCACTCCTATTTTTCAAATGAGAATTTATATAACAATTACATCATTTTAAAAGATTACCTAAACTCTCGACATCCAAAAGCAAAATATTGAAAGCCCGAAATGAATGACTTTATAGCTTCATTTCGGGCTTTGTATATGAAAAATACATTTCAATAAATTTTGATTTACAGAATGAATGACAAGATAAATGTCCAGATACAGATAAATACAAGTAATCCAATACTATAACGTAATGTCATTTTAAGTAGTTCAGATTCTTTACCTACTTCTTTAACAGCTGCTGTTGCAATGGCAATAGATTGTGGAGAAATAAGTTTCGCCGCAACCCCACCTGCTGTATTTGAAGCTACAAGTAGTGAACCACTTGTACCAATTTGTTGTGCTACAGAAGCTTGAATTGGCGCGAATAAAGAGTTGTTATTAACAACTGAACCAGTCATAAATACGCCGATCCAACCAAGGATTGGTGATAATATTGGGAATACGCTTCCTGCTTTTGAGATGCCTTGTCCCATAGCATTACTTAAACCACCATATGTTGTGATTTTTGAAATTGCTAAGATGAAACAAATTGTTATGATTGGTAACCATAATTCTTTAAATGCTTCAACAAATAAGCGACCAGCATCACCAAAGTTGACTTTTTTAGCCATTAAAACAGTAATAATAATTGTAATTAGAATTGCTGTACCTGTTTGACCAATTAAGTTTAATGATAAAGTAATTGGTTTGTGTGAAATATTACTGAAAGTACCAGGTAAGTCAAAGTTTGCAACTAAAGCAGATAATTTACCTTTTGGTGCAAATAATGCTTTAAATGAAGGTGCACTCCAAATCATAACAATGACAGTTAAGATAATGAATGGACTCCAAGCAAATAAGACTTCTTTACCTTTAAGTTTTTTCGGTGCTTCTGGTTTAACATCTTTTTGAACTCTAAAGATATTCTTAGGTTGGAATTTCTTAGAGAATAAAGCTAATGCTAACATAGAAGCAAGTGATGGAATGATATCAGCTAATTCTGGACCATTAAACACTGTAAGTAATCCTTGTAAAACTGTATAAGTGACAGAAACAACAAGAATTGAAGGTAAAGTTTCTTTAATTCCTTTGAAACCATCTACGATAAAGATAAGTAAGAAAGGAATAAAGAAGTTAATAATTGCTAAAGTTAATGTTGATGTTTGTGAAACTCCCATCGCTTCTACATGACCAGGTAAGTTAAGTGTATCTACAACACCAACCGGAATACCAATTGCACCAAATGCACCAGATGCAGCGTTAGCTACTAAACATAACATAGCTGCTTGTAATGGTCTAAAGCCAAGTTGCGCTAATAAAAGTGCACAAATTGCAATTGGAACACCAAATCCTGCAGCGCCTTCTAAGAATGCATTAAATGAAAAACCAATTAAAAGAAGCTGAATTCTTTGGTCTTGTGAAATACTTGTAATACTGTCTTGAATAGTTGCGAATTGCCCCGATTTCAAAGTAATCTTATATAATAATACTGCCATAATAACAATATATCCGATTGGGAAGATACCTTGGAAGAAACCTTCAACAACTGCTCCAGAGGCAATTCCTACTGGTAATTTAAAGAATGGAATTGCAATTAATAATGTAACCACAAGGGTTGTGATAGCAGCATAAATTCCTTTCATTTTAAATACTGTAAGACACAGTAAAAATAAAATGATAGGGATTGCCGCAATTAAAGATGATAATAGTAAATTACCAAATGGATTAAAAGATTCTACTAACATATTGAACTCTCCTCATTAAATCTTTAGTCATGAAGACTAGGTAGACGCATACTGTCCCCTTATTAATATGTGATAAATACCTATTAAATCAGTACGATCCCCACAAGCATATCGTGACCATTTTCACAAGAAAAATATAACATTTTCTTATATAATTTACAATGGTGTGACATGAATGTAAAGGGGTGTTAACAATTAATAAACCTTAATATTTATAGTAGTTAAGCGCTTTAATTTCTCAGGTTAAAAACATATATATTAATTTTTATGTTATGTTTACATGAATTATATTATGCACCATGATAAAATAAAAGCTAACAAATATCGTTAAGAGATTGAAGGAAGATTTATGATAAAGCAAATAAATATTTCAAATATGGACAAATTAAAAGAGCAAATGGAACGTGCACTTAGCGACGGCTATACGCATGTCATCCCCTATTCAAATGAAATTCAAATTCATCAGTCCATGATTAAAGCTATCACTTTACCTAAGACTTCATTTATAGTTGACTATACAATTAACAATTATTATTTAAACGATTGTAAATACTTCGGGTTGGACTTTGTTGATTTTGAGGACTGGGTTAAAAATATTAATTTATATCCAAATGTTATTTATGAAATTAATTCAACATTAGAACTTATTGATAAATTTGAAGTTGAAAATATCTTTGATTTAGCATTATTAACAATTCTTAAAGGGCATATCGCAGTTGAAGGTCATGTCGTATTAGACTTTAAAGGACCATTAAAAACGAGCAAGGGATTTTGGCGCTCATTTGACCGTAATGATTTAACTTATAGAGATAAATTCTTCTTAAACACCATCGCTTATGCACATAAACAAAGAATCCCATTTACGCGTGTACCATTTAACGATCACGATAGTATTAGATATTATGATTCAGTACTACTTAGTACTAAATTTAAAGCTCCAAGATGGTTAGTGACTCCTATTAAGAATTATTCAGTTAAAAAACACAAAGAGATTAGCTATATTTATAAAAAGGATTCATCAAAACTTAAGAACCACGTCGTTTTTCTAGGATTTGATTTCGGCTATCGAGGAAACTCTAAGTATTTATTTAATTACTTTGTTAAACACAATCCTATGATAGAGTCTTACTTTATAACAGATGAGAGAACAGGACCACATTTTATTTCAACTAACGATGAAAATGTGAAGAATTTGATTGAAACAGCTACTTTTGTCATTACGGAAAGCTATATTCCTGACGACATTCACCCTAATGGTAAAATCATCCAATTATGGCATGGGACACCTATTAAAAAACTATTTTTAGATAGTAAAGAGCCACACCAAAATTTAAATATATATAACTACCGAGCTCGAAAATATAATAAATGGACACAACAAGATTATTTAATTGTAGATTCAGAAGAATCAAAAACATACTTTGAATCAGCGTTTCCTAGTCAAAAAATTGATATATTACCTGTAGGATATCCTAGAAATAATTATTTATTAAATCGTATCAATGATGTAGGTTTACATAAACGTATATTTAGTGAGATAAATATAGATCCTACTAAGCGAGTATTATTATATGCCCCAACATGGAAAACAAATTCATCTGATGATGATATATTTCCTATTAATGAACAGTTATTAAAACATTATAATGTGATCTATAAAGGACACGTCGAGAGTAAAAATGACTTGGTTCCTGAAGGCGTAATAAATCCGCCTAATAATATTGAAACGCAAGACTTAATTATTATTTCAGATGTTGTTTTAACAGACTACTCATCAATTATTTTTGATGCTTTAACCGTAGATAAAAAAGGTTGCTTATACACACCCAATCACTCTCAATATGTCGAAGAACGTGGCGTCTATCAAGACGTAATGGACACCTTAAAACCTATTTGGTATACCGATGCTGAACTATTAATAAATGATTTAATTACTGATAGCATCCCACAATTAAACAATAAATATACAAATAAAAATAATCAGTCATTTGAATATATTAGTAAACTTATTTCAAATCAATTGAAATAAGTGCTTCATCTTATTGATGATTTTCAAAATAAAAGTGAGCAAAGTCATTATGCAATACAGAAATGATTTTGCTCGCTTTTTATTGTTAGCTTAGTATGACTCATTCTTGTTGAATTTCACTATACTTACAATTAAGGTTGGAAGTTAGGATCTACAACAGTAGGTTGACCTTGTCGATTAAGCGTTACAATTGAGTAAGTATTACTTTTTGATGGATCTTTAAAGCTAAACACATATCTAAATCCATCTTCTGTTTGTTCTATTGAATAATCATTATATGATTTATTTTCGCTTCCATACATATTAGCTTCGTTTTTAGCAATGGAAAGTGCAGTTTCAAAATTTGGTAATTGTTGCAAAGCTTGACTGCGGTCGCCCTCAAATGGAGAAAGACATCGAGCAACACGTGTCGCATTTTCACTTTGGTATGGTGCTACATATTTATTCTGGTTATCTTGTACTGATTGCTGTTGTTTATTTTGATTATCCGATGAATTTCCGTTTGAATTTGTTGTTGGTCTTTCGCTTGTTCGTTGTTCTCCATCATTTGGATTTTGATTATTTGTTTGTTCTTTATTAGTGTTATTTTCCTGATTGTCTTGCTTATTATTTGTATCATTACGTTTCGAATCTTTTTTTGAGTCATGTTGAGATGATGATTTATCCTTTTGTTCTGTTTTAGAACTATCATCTTTATGACTTGATTCATCATTTCCACCATTGGAACAACCTACTAACATTAATGATAAAATCGTTGCACTTGCTAATACTTTTTTCATTTGAAACCGCCTCCTACTTTGTCTCTTTATCATGTTGAATTGAATTTCAATTAAAATATTAAAAAGGGCATAATATTAATTGCTCATTAATATTATACCCTATAATTATTAATTAAGTATGAAATTTATCATTGTTCCTTGATATCCTTATGAATTAAATCCCCAATATATTGAGATGCCTTACCATTATCTACAGAGCAAAATCTATCATAAAATGCATCTATTTTTTCTTGATATTGCTGTTGCACTTTATCTAAATTCTTTAGTTCTTTAGCTAGGCCATATGGTTCTGTATAAATAGGTCCTGGTAAATCTTCCATATAATTCATATAGAATCCTCGTAATCCCTTATCATATTTGTCTATATCATATGCAAAGAAAAATTGAGGGCGTTTTAAAATACCATAATCAAACATTACTGATGAATAGTCTGTAATTAAACAATCACTTATTAAAAATAATTCAGAGACGTCATTATAGTTTGAAACATCAATTGCAAAATTTTCATAACCAGATAAATCAAGTGCGTTAGAAATGAGATAATGCATGCGTAATAAAATCACATAATCATCTCCGAGTTCTTTATAAAGGTTGTCTAAATCAATTTTTAATTCAAACAAATATTTTCCTTTACTCACAAATTCATCGTCTCTCCATGTCGGAGCATACATAATAACCTTTTTATCACTAGGTAAATTTAAGTGAGTTCTAATTTCATCTAAATACTCTTGATCATTGGCTCTATTAACTAATACATCATTTCTTGGATAACCTATCTCTAATATTCTTTCTTCATCCATCCAAAAAGCACTTCTAAATATTTCAGTTGAATATCTATTTGGCGAAATTAAATAATCCCAACGTGATGTTTCACGATTAAAATTACGCTTATACTTTGGTGTCGTAGTACCCGGCATACGTACCACTTTCATATCATTCGCTAAACGTTTTAATGGTGTACCGTGCCAAGTTTGAATGTACGTTTGATTTTCTTTTTTATTTAAATAAAGTGGTGTACGCGCATTTGATACCCAATGACTTGCTTCCGAGTATGCTTGATAATACTCTGCTGAATTACGCTTAACCTTTTCAGCACTACCCGGTACGACATTTTTATCGGGATTCTTAAATGACCATATATAGCGATAATTAGGATAATACTTTTGCATATATTCATAAATATACTTTGGACTATCACTGTAATTCTTACCACCGAACGATTCAAAGACAATCGTTTTCGGTTTAACATTATCTTCTTTATCTGTTAAATCATACAATGAACGTTCTTTATTTTTTCTTCTTAGAACAATATTTTTAACATGTCGCAACGTTTTTCTAAATTGATTAACTTTAAAAGCTTTATCAGTTTCATTATTCATTAACAAAATTGTTTCAATTTTATTTATTAGCTTTTGGTTTTTAACTAAATGTACATGTAAAAATTTCGATAATTCAACAAGCGTATCCTTATGTGTTTGATAGCGTTCATTAATATCATATCGAGTTGGTTCAAATTCATTAGCAATTTTATTTCCCATTTTAGTGACAATAAATTCTCTAACTTTTGGATTTGTTGCTCGTTTAATGGCATCATAAAAGCTGTTGACGTAATCTTTAAATAAAATATCAAAATTTTGTTCACTTAATGTAAGTGTTTCAAATGGATCATAGACTTCCCCACGGAAATAAAATGGGAAGTTAAAAATACGTACAAACTTATTTACATACTTCATATATTCAAGAACAAATGACCAATCCACATATGTATTTAAATTTTCATTAAATCGAATATGATGCGCCCTGACAATAGCTGTTCTAAAAATAATGTTACAAGCTGACTGTTTTCTTAAAAATGAATTAATATTCTCTTTGGCATTAAAGTATTCAACCCTTACTCGATCTAAATCAACAAATTGCGGACGTTGTGTAGTAAAAGAATGTATTGGAGCAATTAAACCATCAGTATTATTAAACTTTTCTAAGTAAAACGTGATTGCATAAGAAGCTAATTCATCATCTGCATCTAAAAACATAAAGTAAGGTGTTTCTACTTCTTCTAATGCAATATTACGCGCATGTGCATGACCACTATTTTCATCTAAATCGATAAATCGAATGTTTTTATCATAGTCTTTAATAGCTTCATCCATTAATTTTTTACTTTGGTCTGTCGACCCATCATTCACAATAATCAAATTAAAATCTTGTGTACGTTGTTGCTTAATACTCTCTAAGCAACCTGTGATGTATTCCTCCGCATTATAATACGTGACAATAATTGTCAGTTTATTCATACTATACGTCCTTTCTCTTTATATTAAATCGACAACATCTTATAAAATTTAGGTTGTATGTTTGAATGTCACTATAATAACTATCATTACCTATTAAAAATATAAACCTAATCTGTATATATTGATTGCATTTTTAATTTCGATGACTTCACTTTGAATACAATTACATAGATATTGTACTAAAATTCAACGCTACAATTATATCTAATATTAATGCTAAATGCGAACAATATTAAACATAACCCTAGCTCATTTATATTTTATGATTGAACTATAAACTTTGTTTATAGTTTGTTGTAAGATCCAACTCCATAATCAAATCATTATCTACTACACTTCCAGTATAAAATTGATGCGACCCTGTAACTCTAAATCCTCTGTTTTTATAAAAGCTAAGCGCTTTAGGATTATGCTCCCAAACACCAAGCCATATTTTCGATTTCCCAAATTTGATAGCTTGATCAATAGCTAGATTGATAAATAATTGTCCTCTTCCACTCCCTTGAAATGCTTCATCAAAGTAAATGCGTTGTATTTCCAAATATGCATGACCTTTGTTTTCAGTCTGAGCATCATTAATGTTCAATTTCAAGAAACCTACTATATTTTGATCAACTTCATAAAAATAATGAAAAGAATTACTTTGTTCCAATTCTTTTCTCAACACATCTATATCATATGCATCACTAAAAAATTGCTTGAAGTCCTCATCACTATAAGATTCTCTAAACGTTGTAAAAAATGTTCTTTTAGCAATTAGTTGTAGTTGCTCTACCTCAGTTATTTGAACACTTCTTATCCTTTCCCCCATTTAAATCCCCCTCTAAAACCTTAAAAAGTTAATTTTGTGAATTAGATGTGTACATTGACATTTTTGCTATTAATAAGTTTTAAATTTTCAAATTAAATTATACAATGAATGATATAAAGTTTGTTAGAAAAGCAGTTTCCTTATATTAAAAATAAAAACAGGGTAATATCAAGCGAATCATTAAATAATATCTTTAAAATTTAATATTGATTCAATTCATCATTAGAGGAGTGTAGAAATATGGTAGAAAAATTCAAAGCTTTTGTAGTCGATCAAGATGACAACGGTATTGTTTCAAATAGTTATAAAGAACTAACTAAAGATGACTTACCTGAGGGTGACGTTTTAATAAAAGTACATTATTCTGGCATAAATTATAAAGACGCACTAGCCACTCAGGACCATAACAAAATAGTAAAACAATATCCGATGGTCCCTGGTATAGATTTAGCAGGTACCATTGAGGAAACAAATGCTCCAGGCTTTGAGGTTGGAGATAAAGTCATCGTAACAAGCTATGATTTAGGTGTAAGTCATTACGGAGGCTTCAGTGAATACGCACGTGTTAAATCAGAATGGGTGATTGAATTACCTGAAGATTTAACATTGGAAGAAGCTATGATTTACGGTACTGCTGGCTATACAGCAGGTTTAGCTATAGAACAACTTGAAAAATCAGGTATGTCTATTGAAGGTAAAGAAGTGCTTGTACGAGGTGCCACTGGAGGCGTCGGAACGATTTCATTACTCATGTTAAATAACTTAGGGTATGATGTTATTGCAAGTACGGGTAGAGATGACGCCGAAGAAAAACTTAAAAAGCTTGGTGCTAAAGAAGTAATTGGCCGTTTACCAGAAGATAATAGTAAACCATTAGAGAAGAGAACATGGCAGGCAGCCATTGATCCAGTTGGTGGTGAAAACTTACCGTACATCGTCAAACGATTGGATAACAACGGAAGTGTTGCATTAATTGGCATGACTGGTGGTAACAATTTTGAAACAACCGTCTTTCCTTTCATTTTAAGAGGAGCAAGTATAATTGGTATCGATTCAGTATTTACTCCAATTAAACTAAGAAAACGTGTTTGGAGAAGACTTGCAAAAGACTTAAAACCACAACAATTACATGACATCAAACATGTTATTTCATTCGATGAAATCCCAAAAGCCATCGATCAAGTCATCAATCATAATAATACTGGACGTATTGTCATTGATTTCAATGTTTAAATAACTAAAAAACGTCATTGGATGCAAAAGCAAATGCATTTTATGACGTTTTTACTTTAATATTTGATATACATACCTTTTGAATAAGGCTCAGTACTTTTAAACCCAAACTTCTCGTATAATTGATCTGCCGGATAATCTGCTATCAAGCTCACATATGTACCTTCTTCAGCAACACTCTCAATATACTTCATTATTTCATGCATAATTGTCATTCCATGACCCAAACCTTGATATATATCTTTCACAGCAATATCGACGATTTGGAAAACTGTACCACCATCCCCAATCACTCGCCCCATACCAATCAACATATCATTCTCATAAAGGGTCACATTAAAACATGCATGAGGAAGCCCCTTTATTGCCGCTTCAATCGATTTACTACTCATTCCAGCATTAGCTCTTAAATTACAGTAATCTTCGGGACTGGGTGCTTCAAAGTGAATCTTAGTCATTATCTATCACCTGTCTAGTTATTGAAAATCTAAATCCACTCTACCAAACATTTTTTAGTATTTCGACTTTATTTTTTGGGTTCTGTAAGAATAGCCTGTCTTAATAAGAAAAACAGTAACAGTAAACCTGCAAGCATACCTGTATGACCTATGCCTGCAAATCCCGCAAACATTTCGGGTGAAAATTTTTTACCAATAACTTGGAATGTACCTTTAACTGTCATCATTGAAATCGTGATTAACACACCTAAATGATACACGAAAAAGAACCAATTAAATAAGTAATAACTACTTAATTTAAATACTTTTTCAAGTGGTAATAAGAGTAAAAACATAAACATGCCTAAGATAAGTGTATGTGTATGCACTAAAGACAATTGCGTGTCACCCACAAAGTCATGCGCTTTAGTTAATTCTCTGTAGTAAAAGCCACTTAATAAACCTATGACCATATAAAATAAAAAAGAGTATAATAATCTACGCATAAAAAATCCTCCTTAAGATTATATTATAAAACATATTCATTTTTATTAAAGTGACAAAATCACGACTATAAAATAAAACGCTAGCCAGAAATTTAGGTAAATTCTTAGCCTCACTCTTATTTGTTTTTGTAAATTAATAGAAATGTATATTGAATTATTATCTAAAGACGTAGAACCTTTACATCAGAAAATACTATTCATATTCAAAACGATTCAATTAAATTTTTTTGGATGCGCTTGTTTAAAAAGAGCAATCAACGAAATCACAATTGCCACGATAGCAACTATCCATAAAGCGATTGAATCACCTTGACTCGAGTCAGAATGAGTGTCATTTGGATTTGCACCTTTTTTTACAGTTGTAGTTGGTGCAGGGTGCGCACTATCTTCCTTCCCAGTCCACTTAACAACATCTCCATTATCATAAGTTTGAGTAGTGTTCCATTTGAATGTGCCTTCCTTTTTAGGATTAGCCACTACAATAGGAAATTCAATAAACTCATGGGGACCAATACCTTTATCTGTAGCAGTCCATGTTATTTTAGTAATGTTCCCTTTTTATCTTTAAAAAATGATGTTTAAAACCTTCAATAGTTTTAACACTCTCAACGTTTAATCCCTTTGGCACATCTAATTCTACTTTCATTGTATGATCATTTTGCTCAACAGGCACCCTTACATCATACTTATCATATGATTCAGGTTCACTTTCATTAGGATTAAGTGTGACATGTGCATCAGCATACTAAAAAAATCCGATCTCCCAAAATACTATAAAAGTTAACAACAGTAATTTGCGTAACGTCATTTCCCTCCTCAACTAGGTATATTTATTTGACTCATCATGATACCTGCAAAAATTAATATCATACCAATTAACAATTCAGTCATCAGTGCAAAACGATGGACCTGTTGTCGTTGTCTCAAAGCACGCATCGTTTGATAGAAACCTAATAGCATCATAGCAATAATTCCTGCGATTTTTATGACAAGATAAATAGACCAAGCGCTCACATTATTCCAAAGTGTTAAAGTATTCGTTTCATCAATAGCCATTAAAATCCCTGTAAAAACGAGCATAATCACAGCAATGATATTAACTTTTAAAAGCATACGTCTTACACTCGTCAACTGATTAATTTTCACTTTAATAGCATAACAAATGAGATAAACGAGTGAACCTAACCATAACGTTAGCCCTATAAGATGAATTGTTCTTATGATAATTGACCATAATGGCACTTGTTGTGACCACACGTGTCCAGACATACTTATCACAGCAATCATAACTATTGAAATGAGCCAGTACCATATTTTTTCCATATCTTTTAAAATGAAAAGTATAAACAAAATGATTAGTGAAATAGAGCTTAATATATACGGAAATTGCATTATCACTTCTAATTTAAATGATAGAATATCTTCTAATATATCAGATGTGAGTGTCATCATATAAACCACAAGACTCACGAGTAATGACATAGCCATAATCCATGCAATTCCTGATTGCTTGGGTAACACATTAAATTGTCTTAATCCTCGTTTCCTAGCAATACCATTTAACCAAAACAAGCCAATAAGTAGAAAGTTTGCACCTTCAGTAACATATCTTAATAATCCAAACCAAAATTTAGACTTTTCATAAAAAGGTGAAGATGTATCTACATCTTTAGCCTCACTTTTCCAACTGAAAATTCAAACGTATCTCCGACTTCATGTCCATCCGCAGATACCGTATGCCATTCAATAGTATTCGTGCCATTAACAATTTGCTCAGATGAAAATACAACTGTCTGAGACCATCCAGTTGTTATTGGTTTAAGGTCTTTAATCTTTTTACCTTTATCATCAAATAAGGTCACACTCGAGTATTTGGTGTTCACAGGTTCATTAAACTCTAACTTGATTGCTTCTGGTTTGTCTTTAATAACCCCTTGCTGTTGTGGTGTTGATTTTTCTAAAGTCGCATGTGCAGAAGCTTGATATTGAAAAATAGGCAATAAAGTTATTAAAAACATAATAACTAACGTAGCACTATGTTTAGACATTATTTTTAAAACCAACACCCCTCCTTTCATATAAAAATTTTGCTCCGTTTTTCATATTAGACATTATCACTCATCTTAACAATAACTATTCTAATTTTTTCGAATTAGACACAAATATAAAAATAGAAATTTTATCTAGTAAATTAAATACAAGTATATATAAATCATAAAGTTAATAAATCAATTAAGTATGTAGCAAAATGGCAATTTGTAATATAAAATAAAGTTTATTCATTTTAGAATCACCTTACTAAGTGATCAACAAAATTTCGAAGATTGAATAAGTTGTATAAAGTTTATTATAATTAACCATACTATTAAATCATAAGTAATCTGCATATGCCTTAAAGATAAATTATATATTTAATGATTAATGTACAATCTAAAGTTATTAGTAGCTGGATTGATAATATAGCAAAATTCATCTACTTTTTCTTATACCTAACTATACAATAGGAATGTGATTCAACTTTATATATCATATTTAGGCCAAGAGAGTATGATATTTAAAAATTATGTCCGAAGTTTAAGAAGCTTGATGCCACAAATTTAGAAGTTTAAAATTTATTTAATTAACTTTAGTATCATCCTTATTCTAGTGGACGCTGAAAGGAACTATTAATTATGATTACAGCTTATAAACACGCACTTCATCATCCTTCACAAATTATTGAAACTGAAATCAATCATAGTGCTTCATGGATAAATGTAGTAGAACCAGATAGAGAAGAAATTGAAGGTTTGATGGAATTTTACAATATACCTGAGGATTTTATTCGAGATCCGTTAGACTCTGAAGAGAGTGCACGTATTGAATATGACGAAGATACGGGATACTCGCTAATTATTATTGACTTACCTATCGTCAATTCTACCAATCGGCGTGTCTTGTCGTTTGTGACCATCCCATTAGGCATTATTATTGGAAATGGTATCGTTATGACTGTTTGCGATGCTGAAAATGAATTTTTAGAAAACTTTGCTAAACAAGAAGATATTAACTTGAAATTTCACAGTCGATTTGCACTTGAAATACTAACAACAATAGCAAATCACTACAATAGAAATTTAAGATTGCTTAATAAATCTAGGATTCGTATTGAAAGAGAACTCAAAAATAACATTACTAACAAGCAGCTTTTTAAACTAATGGAAGTAGAAAAAAGTTTAGTATACTTCTTAGCTGCACTAAAAGGTAACGACACAATTATTAAAAAACTCTTTCGTCTTCCTGCAATCAAACGTTTTGAAGAGGATGAAGAGCTACTTGAAGACTTGGTGATAGAAAACAACCAAGCTATTGAAACGACTGAATTACATCAACGAATACTTGAGAGTATCACTTCTTCGTATGCTTCATTATTATCTAATGATATGAATAACATCATGAAAACATTAACGTTGTTTACGGTTCTTTTGACCCTTCCTACACTCGTCTTTAGTTTCTTTGGTATGAATGTACCCTTACCAATTGATGATCATAGTTACGTGTCTTGGATTATTGTTGTGGGAATTTCACTTATTCTAGTAGCTATCGTTAGTATCTTTTTATGGAAAAAACAAAAATTATAACAACAAATACCCTTAGTTATAGATTAGCACTCAATCTAACTAAGGGTATTATTATATGTTTAAAATTGTGTCAAAATTTTAAGTCTCTACTATGATTCAACAGCTGTCTTATTTGTTTTTCTTCGAGAAAGTACTAAAGTGACGACAACTGAAACAACAAATGCAATTAGCATTCCTATTAAGTAATGTAACCAACCAGCGTGTGTAGGATTTATAGATATAAATCCAGGTAATCCAGCTGTACCAAGCGCTATCGCTTTTACTTTGAAGAATGAAATATAAGCCGCACCTATACCTGATCCTGCAACAGCACCTATAAATGGATATCTCAATTTAAGATTGACACCAAACATTGCTGGTTCTGTAATTCCTAGTAAAGCTGAAATACCCGCCGCGGAAGCAACACCTTTTAATTTTTTATTTTGCTTAATGATAAAGAATGCAGCTAAAGCTGCACCACCTTGTGCAATATTTGACATCGTTGCGATTGGGAAGATAAATGAACCACCTGTTTTAGTCGCATCAGCAATTAATGTCGTTTCAACTGCAATAAAGCTATGGTGCATTCCTGTAATGACGATTGGCGCATATAATAAACCAAATATAAGTCCACCAATAGCTCCACCAAATTCATATAACCAAGTCAATCCATCAGATAACCAATAACCTAATTGACGAGTGACAGGCCCTACAAATAAAAATGTTATAAATGCTGTAATAAAAATTGATAATAATGGCGTCAATAAATTATCTAACACAGTTGGAATAACTTTACGTAACCATTTTTCAATCGTAGCTAAAATATATGTTGCTACGAGCATAGGTAATACTTGTCCCTGATAACCTACTTCATTAATATGTAGCCCAAAGACATCCCAGTGTGGAATAGCTTTTCCTTCTTCTAAAGCTTTTGGAAAATCATATGCACTCATCAATCCAGGATGAACAAGTATCATACCTAGAGCTGCACCTAAATAAGGATTACCACCAAATCGCTTAGCTGCACTAAAACCAATAAGTATTGGTAATAATGTAAAAGGTGCATTTGCAAATATATTAATCATATCAGCCAAGCCAGAAAATTGACTATGTACATCTATGATAGATTTACCATCATAAAACAAATCTTTAGCTGTGAAAATATTATTTAATCCCATTAACAAACCACCAGCTACAATAGCCGGAATAATAGGAACAAAGATATCAGATAACATTTTCACAAATTTTTGGAATGGATTCATATGCTTAGATGATTTATCTTTAACTTCTGAAGTCGTAGATGCTTCTTTTCCAGTTATTTTTTCTAATTCATTAAATACTTTATTTACTGTCCCTGAACCTATAATAATTTGGTATTGACCACCTGTAGAGAATGTTCCTTTGACGACGTCCATATTAGACAAGGTATCTTCGTCTACTTTACTCTCATCGTTCAATACTAAACGTAATCGAGTTGCACAATGTGCCATTGCATCTAAATTTTCTTCACCGCCAATTGCTTTAAGTATTTCTTCAGCAGATTTTTTATAACTCATATTCATCCTCCTTTTAGAACCGATTCCAATTACTTAATTATATTGTAACCGGTTCCAATCATTTACACAATACTCCTATTCATTTTTCTTAAAAAATATTAAACTAGCTTTAACATCTGCAGTTAAATCAATATCACTTTGGAGGGGATTTAGTTGAAAGAACGCGGAAAAATAGAAAAATTGTGGCGTGAAGAAAAATATCGTGTGCTATTTCATGATCAGAATGCATATCATTCGATAAGAACGTTATTAAAATCGCCTACCACATTGGGTGAAGTGAAAGAACATATAACGCACGCTTTAACCATTACACCTACAAAAGGCTCAGTTATCAATGCTTTTGAACATATGTGGGGGTATTTCAAAAAACAATGTACACAATATGAAAAGCAACATAGCCGAGAATTAAAAGCGTTGTATATTGAAAATCAAATTGACTATTTTGAGCTGTTGTCTTTTTTAAAAAATTTAGCAGATAAATATGCTGTCGAGTACTTACAACAAAGTACCATACTCAATATTACAAAATGAAGTGACAAAATCATTTAACAATTATATTTCGTCAGGCAAGCACGAATACGTAAAACAGATCTTTATTTATATGTCAATTTTGGTTTTAAAATAAAAAACTGCCGGCACAGTGGTTTGATACTTTGCAGGCAGTTTAAAATCTGTACATATCCTTTATACAGAAAATCTTGCGAAAATGTACGCCTATAGATGATGACATCTATATGAAAATTCTACTCATCAAACCACTCACATTTATAGTTTATAAGTATGATTGAGAGTCTTTAAACTATTTGTTGAAAAGAATTAAAAGCGATATGAATACTTAATGAAATCTAAAACTTTACGGCGAGCACCATGACAATGCTTAAAATTTAAATTAAATGTTACTTTGGGGGAGAGTCATTTTAATTCAAAATTCTAATTGTTGCTACTTCAATATTGAACATAAACTTATGGTACATTTAAAACGTGCATAGATGTTGATTCTTGATGTTGAAATAAAATGTTTAACTTTCATCAAAACTACCCATATGCTAATGTTTATTCATCTTAATTTAAAAATTAATAATCAAAAAATAGAATTTTAATGGAGTTATTTTCGGATCATAGTGCTTGTGTTTTCTTGCTGTTGAATTCATTGATGTAATTGGAAAAGTTTTAAGAGATTACATAGGTATGAAACATTTTTGCTCAATTGATAATAAGTGCTGAATAATGACACATCAAACATGTTGAGTCTTGTTATGGTCGATATCTCTTTTATTGTTCTTTCAATTAACGTTGAAATGAGCAGCGTACATTTAGTTACAGTGACTTCGTTTTATAATTCATTCGAACTTCTCCTAAACCTCTAAATTGCTCTTTTAGATTTTTAAAAGGAAACGAAATCTAACATTAATTATGTAGTAAAATTCTCTTTTTGACTCTATCTAAATTTTCCAAAATAATGACCCTATATTCCTAAATCAACTTTTATATTGCGCAAAACTTATAATTTCTAACAATTTTCTGTATTTAGCCAAGAAAAATTTTATTTTTTACTATTACTATTTCTTTATCAATCGCTTATAATTACATTTATTATTCTATCAAAACAACTAAATAATTGAGCGAAATAGATATACACGGTCACATTTAAATTTAGTTATTCAATTCATTCAAGGAGCTAATGTAATATACAATGACATGTTTTTTAAATATATATAAAGAATATCATTCTCCCCCTGAACGCAATATTAATAGAATTATTCTGATGTTTTCACTTACAAATGACTTAAAAATCACTATTAATGGTGAAACAAAAGATTTAGGTAATCATATAGCTATCATTAATCAATCTGACATCTATTTTATTAATAGTGCTTCAAATCTCGTATTACTCTCTATTCCAGTTATTTATTTTTATAGTAAAGATAATAAATTTTTTAAATGTTATTTTGACAGACATTTATTACAATCAAGCAGTTTTGTTAAAACAATTATTTTACAAGCTATTCAACATTTAATAAAAGGAGAAAATCAAGATGAGCAATCCATCTCTAAAATAATACAAACGCTACTAAAAGAAGCAGTCATTCGATATAAGAAAAAATATATTCCTCAAATTGCAGTTAATCATTCAGTGTTTACTGAAGGATTAACATTTATTCATTCAAAAGTATCACAGTCACTTTCACTACGAGAAGTAGCTCAACATTGTAATATATCTGAATCTTATTGTTCTAACCTATTTGCAAGATATCTTAATATGAATTTTAAAGATTATTTTACAAGCTTAAAAGTGATTGACTCTATAAAAAGGCTACTTTCATCTGAGGACTCAATTAACGCTATTTCAGAACAATCTGGATTTAGTAGTCATACCAATTTTACAAATCAATTTAAAAATTATTTAGGTTGTAGCCCAAAACAATACCGAACGATTATCTCTAAGTTAGACTCCTTACCTTCGATAAGTTTTAGTGATACTGACTTTTCACAATATATTGATTTAATTAATCAATTTGAGTTTAGTGATCATTTGGCTACTGAAACGACTGAAAGAGATATCAATGAATTTTATCCTCAAGATCAGACTAAAAACTCTAAAGCGTTTATACGTTTTCAAAATTTCAACGAATTATTTCAATTTGTTTTTAATGAATATTACAACATTGATTTTACCTCCCTGCCACAAGCTGTAATTTTTATCAATGATATCACTGATATTTCGACGCGAGAGGTGAACTTTAATTTATTAAATCGATGCTTTGAAAAATTATTCGAAAAAAATATAGGTTTAGCCATGAGATTAACATCTACAAATGAATTTGAATCTATCAAAGAAATAATTTTATTATTTCTTAATAGCCACCAAGATTATAAAATGAACAAAAAAATGGTTAAATTTATGTTAGTCTTTGAAACTAAGAATATGTCAGTGAACGATATACATTTATGCCATTTAAAAATTAAAAATAAAAATAAAGCTATCCGTTATAGTATAACTGTTGAAGGATTACTACACCAAAATTCTTCTATTGATCGAACTTATGATATGATGAAGCGATTAAATTTCGATTACTATTTTATAGACATTGAAAATCTAGAAACCAAAAACTCATTAATTACCAAACGTAAATCGTACTTACATTCGTCCACACACTTTGAAAATTATAAACAATTTATATTAGATTCCGGTATACCTTCAACTAAATTTGTTTACAATAATTTATCTTTAAAGTGTTTTAAATATACAAACAATGGTACTTATCCACTTCAATTATCTGACCTTGTTTGTCATTTAGTCGCATTAATGCGTTACGGGGGTGGTGTAAGTTATCAACTGATAGAAGATGAGAGTCCTTTTATTGCCTTATTTAATCGTTATGGTAGTCCCCTACCTCTCATGCACCTCTATAAATTAATCGAACCATTTTTAAATGAACCTTTAGAGATAGCTAACAATTTTTTAATGAGTCGCAAAGATGGTAACTATCACTTTTTATTATTTAATAAAATAAATGATCGTTATCTATCTGATAGTCAACAGCGCTACGTTTTTAAAAATACATTATCAACCAACTCATTAATTATTATTAAAACGTTAAATCATGAGCATGGCGCAATTCAAAACCTTCTACCACAAACTAAACAACAATTTTATATTGAACGTAGTATTCTTGATGAACTTGATAAATCAAATCAACCAAAAACAGAATTAGCTATACAACATGACCATCATCTTCCTTTCCAAGTCACCTTAAAACACGATGAAGTCAAATATATTTGTTTTAAACCTTCTTAAAAATCATCATAAGGTTGTTTCGTTTAAATTATGTGTGATAAGGATATATACAATAATAAGGAGATGATAATTTTGAATAAACAACAAGTGACAAAAGCAATAGAAAAAGTATTAAATTCTTCAAAAATTGGTGTCCTATCAACAGCACATCATAATAAACCTAATAGCAGATATATGGTCTTTTACAACGATGACTTAAACTTATATACAAAAACGAATATCAATTCACTAAAAGTCGAAGAAATAGAAAATAATCCTGATGCTCATATTTTATTAGGCTATAACGAAACAACAAACAATAGCTTTGTTGAAATAGATGCCACTATAGAAGTTGTCAAAAATCAAAAAGTTATTGATTGGTTATGGGAAACTCAAGACAAAACATTTTTCAATTCAAAAGAAGATCCTGAATTATGTGTACTCAAATTTATACCTCGTTCAATTAAATTAATGAATGATGATGAACTAGATACGCCAGCTACAATTGAGTTATAAAATAATATCAAAATTTACCGTATTATAATCATTTTAGATTATGATGCGGTTATTTATTGTCTATTTATTGTCATTCATATCATCAAGCTCTATTTTATAAACTTTATTTTCTTTATACTACAATATATAATTGCAAAATGACTTAAAATTATGTATAAATGAATTAATATAGATAAAGGAGTTTTCAATAATGAAAAATAAAAAAGGATTAGGCATAGGTCTTATCACAATTATGATTATCGTTTGTATTGTACTAGTAATCATGATGTTCGTGGGTGGTAAGAAAGAATCATACTACGGTATTATGAAAGATAGCACGACTATTGATAAAATGATAAATACTAAAAATGAAAAAATTGAAAAAAACGTAGAATTACCTAAAGATGCTAATGTATCAGTTAAAAAAGAAGATTTTGTGATGCTCTTTAAAGATGAAAAAACTGGAAAAATTACTAAAGTTAAGAAAGTTAATCACGATGACGTACCTCATGGTTTAATGTCAAAAATCCATGATATGGGTAATATGAAACACGGAATGTAGAAGTATTAAAACTTGCATTTAAATTAGAACAATTTAGCACAAAGATGATTTTAAACTAAAAAATCATTTTTGTGCTTTTTAAATTTACATTTTTTCAAAAATGCATAAGAGCCACTAACAATCATAGATTGTAAGTGGCTCTAAAATGTCAGATATATAAATTTTTTAAATTGAATTTAAGTAGTTTTGACCTTTCTCTTTATCATAGACGTTTTCCCACTTAGCAATAACAACTGTTGATAGTGCATTACCAATAACATTAACACATGTACGAACCATATCTAATAAACGATCAATACCAATAATTAAAGCAAGACCTTGTGCTGTTATGTTCATAGAAGTTAATGTTGTTAATAAAACTACAATAGATACGCCTGGCACCCCAGCCATACCTTTTGAAGCAATCATAAGTGTGGCCATTAATACAAGTTGTTCAGTTAATGATAAATGTATATCATACATTTGAGCAACAAATAAAGCAGCTATAGATTGATATAAAGCTGAGCCATCTAAATTAAATGAATAACCGATAGGAATAACAAATGAAGTAACATCTTTTGGCGAACCAAAGCGTTCCATTTTCTTCATCATAATCGGCAATACTGCTTCTGAACTTGAAGTAGAAAAGGCAAGTAACAATTCACTTTTAAGTATCTTCATGATTGAAAAAATACTTATTCCAACCATTCTTGCAACAATTCCTAATACTACAATAACAAAGAAAACCATAGCAAATACTACAACAACTAATAATTTAAATAATGGAATTAATGCAGAAGCACCAAAAGTCATTACTGTCGTACAGATAAATGCAAATACTCCAATTGGAGCTAATTTTAAAATTTTATTGATCATCCAAAATACAGCTTCTAAAGTACCATTTAAGAATCCTTTAACGGGTTCTGCTTTTTCTCCTATCGCAGCTAATCCTAATCCAAAAAATACTGCGAAAAAGATAATCGGTAATAACTCACCTTTTGCCATAGATTCAAATAAATTCGTTGGCACAATATGAACTAATGTATCTATAAGATGATTACCATAAGTAGTCGCTTGTTCTGCTGAATGTGCAGATGATTGATATTTAGTAATATCGCCTTTAGGTAATTTATCTGGATCTAGACCTGAACCTGGTTTGAATAGATTACCAATGATAAGACCTAAACCTATAGCGATAGTTGTAATAATCTCAAAATAAAGGATTGCTTTCCATCCATAGCTTCCTACCTTTTTAGAATCCCCTAAATTTGAAATAGATAAGGCTAATGAACAAAATACAATCGGAATGATGATCATCTTAATTAAATTTAAGAACACATCACCAAATGGCTTAATATAATTTGCAACATCATCTTGTCCATATAGTAATAGACCAGCGATGACACCGAGTACCAAAGCAATAATTACTTGCGTTGGTAGACTTATTTTTTTCTTGAATAGAGCCATTATGCAAACTCCCCTTCATCTGACATCACTTAATTATATCAGATAATATCAAAATAGCTATATAATTTTTTTATTAAAAATACATGCATGCTGCATTTCTTCCTATTAAAAACAACACTAAAAACACACAGTTCTATGTTTAAATAAAACTGTGTGTTAATCCTTTATTTAGAAGGTTTATATTTTTGATCAAAATCACTATGTTTTGCTTTTTTAATACTTTTCTTCGTTTCGCTATCAAAACCTTCAATGAATATTCCTTTTGAAGTACTGATAGGTTGAATCACATATGTCACGTTAGGTTCATCTTTGAAAACGACTTCTTTATAGTATAGCCCCTTTTTAGTGCTATATGATGTTTTGTCTTTTTTCACTTTATCATTAAGATGATGGTCGCTCATATAGCTATCAATCAGTTCAAGATTTTTATGACCTTGATAAGCTTTGAGTCCAAAGAAAAATGCAATTGCTAATATTAGAGAGATAATCAAAATAATGATTACCCTAAAAATAACCTGTTTCTTACTCATTATTATAGAAACTCCTTTTATCTTATCACACACAATTATAAACGATTAATTCGTATAGAAAAGAAAGATTTAGTTAAATTGTAACAAAATGTTCGTTTGTAAATGTGAAAATTTTGAGAAGTTTTATAAAAACTCCCTTACATCATCAATTCGAAGTCTCACTGAATCGTGTGCATCTTGTGCTTTTTTACCTATAGCAATCGCTAAAACTGGCAGATATCTGTCAGAATCATAACCGATAATATCCGCAATATTTTCTTTATCGAAGCCGCCAATAGGGTTTGTATCGTATCCATGAGCTTTCGCTGTAAGCATTAATTGCATTGCCATTAAACTACTATCTATATTCACAATATCTTTCATGCCTTCTCTAGATAAGTTTTTATAATAGGGTAATATCCAATCTAACAGTTGTGCTTTGATATCTTCTGTCATCAATTGTTGTTCTACAGCATCGCCATAAATCTGTTCAGCTTTTTCGTAGTTTTGTAAATCTCCAAAAATAATTAACATAGCTGAGGATGTTGTTAACTGTCTGGAATTGAATCCAAATGATTCTTTAACTTTTTCTTTCATTTCATCACTTTCTACAACAGCAATTCTCCATGGTTGCATATTAACCGATGATGGTGCTTTAGTTGCTTTAGTAATGATTTCATCCATTTCTTCTCGAGGAATTTTATAATTCTCATCAAATACCTTTACTGATTTTCTACTGTTAAGCACTTCGTTAAAATCATTTATACGTGTCAATTTTCGTACTCCTCCATTTTTTAAAAAATTGTTTTATTATCAAATTAAACTCATTCAAATATTTGATAAATTTAATTTAAAGCAATTTGAATTATAGTGATGAGATCAATACTTGACAAGTGATACGCTTCATAATATTGTTACCTTAACAAGGAGTGATTAAATGTATGTAGAGAATAGTTATTTGAGCAAACAATTATGTTTTTTATTTTATGTTTCCTCTAAAGAAATCATCAAAAAATATACAGATTACCTAAAAGAGTATGGTCTTACATACACAGGTTATATTGTATTAATGGCGATAGAAGATGATGAGAAACTTAACATTAAAAAACTAGGCGAAAGAGTCTTCTTGGATTCTGGCACGCTGACACCATTATTAAAAAAATTAGAGAAAAAGAATTATGTCATTCGAACTCGTGAAGAACAAGATGAACGGAACCTTCAAATTTCTTTAACAGAACGTGGCAAGGATATTCAAAATGTTCTATCTGATATTTCACAAAGTGTTTTTAATGAATTTAATATTACTCAAGAAGAAACCCAAAATTTAGTTGAAGACTTGCAAAATTTTGTAACGAAAAATTTTGATAAAACAGTGGAAAAGTGATACTTATAGAGACTAGAGACAAAAGTAAGCTTTTTAAATACAAATACAACAAAACTTTCAACTTTAGCAATAGCGATACAATTTAATAGTAATAGTATGTCTAAAGTAAGCTTTTGTCTTATTCTCTCGTACAGTCAGTATATTTTTTTGCACCTAATTCCTACTAAACTTATCTAAATACCTCTTTTTTTGCAAGTTACATCACTTTATCTATACTCTATTAATTACAAGCATTGTAAAGACCATTAATGAATGATTATAGATATTTTAATAATTATCCATTTTAACATCTAAAAATGTGAATTAAGGTGGTATTTAAATAGACTATCAAGATGTGTGTTGTTTGTTTCCCTTCATATAATGGAGGTTGAAAGAAGCAATTGTATAGCTATTTTAATGAAAGTAGAGGGTGTGATTGTAAAATCAGTTATTCACATATATGACAACATGGAATTATGTTAAAACATTAAGATATACGTATTTTTTAAAATGATCTATCGACTGCCAATGTCTTGAAAGGATGATTGTTTCCTAATTCATTGATAGTCTTTGGTTCAGTATGTGTATGAAAACTGACTGTTAGTTATTTCATTTTAATGAAACGAAAAATAGCAAAATTTTTTGAATATTTTATTTTGATATTAAACAAAAATGTGCCCTAATTTGAACACACTTTAATGCTCACCTTAGGACACAATTTTTATTTATATACGAATAGCTTTTTCTTTTTTATTTAAATGAATCATTGTAATAAGAGCAATTACACCAAATATAGCCAAGAAGAAGAAAGCGAGATGACTTGAACCAGTGATACTCGTTACAAAAGTAATCACCAGTGGTGGGAAGAAACCGCCTAGTCCTCCCATCATGGATACAATACCATTCGCTGAACCTGCTTCTTTAGAAAAGTATGAAGGTACTAATTTAAATATTAAACCATTACCTATACCTGCACAGATACTAATTGCTAAACAGCCTATCGTAAACAGAACAATATGACTAGATAAGCTTAATATAAGCGCACCAATAATCATTATCACGAAGTCGATGATAAGCGCTTGTACTGCATTAAATTTATCACCTATAACACCACCAACCGGTCTTAAGAACGTCGCTAGTGCTATAAATATACCTGAACGAATACCTGCATCCACTTTATCAATACTAAAATGATCAACTAGAAAGTTCGGTAAAAAAATCCCAAAAGCCACAAAAGCTCCAAAAGTAATAAAATACCACAAACTTAAATAATACAACTTATAATTCTTAGATAGGTCTTTGACTTGAGCCATCAAAGGAATCTTCACTTTCGGCTCATTTTTATCTCCTAAAAAAAACATTAAAATTGCAAATATACTTAGAATAATTAAATAACTACGAACTGTATTTTGCCAGCCAATTGCACCTGCTAACACTGGGGCACAAAATGATGAAACTGCAGTACCAATATTACCTACACCATATATACCATTTGCTAAACCAACTTTGTCTTTTGAAAAGTATTTAGGTACTGAAGTAACACCTACTGAAAAAATTGCGCCACCAATTCCTAGAAAGAATCCTGATAACATTAGCATACCGGGTGATTGAGCTTGACCTAAAAGAAAAATTGGAAGTAATAGTACAATAAAACTCCAGAAAAACACCCATTTCGCTCCTACAATGTTAGTTAAGTACCCAAATGGTACACGTAGTACAGAACCTAAAATAACAGGAATAGCTAAAATGACAGATATTTGTCCTGGAGAAATATCAACATCTTGTGAAATAAATGGCATTAATGGAGAAATGATACTCCATGCCATAAAGCCTGCGACCAAACTCAATGTCTGTAACGTAAGCTGAGAAACACCCTTTTTCATGTTCATTTTAATTCACCTTCATCTGATTTAATTATAAGGTGTATTGGTACTTTGTGAGAGCTTAATAAGAGGTCAAAATTAATAATATAAAACAAAATTATAAACAAAGTACCAATCACAAATTCATTTTAATATGTTTGTGAAAATATGAACATAAGGACATACCCTGATTTTACTTTTATTTTTCCCTATATAAAGGTACAAAAAAAGGACTACTTAGTCATAGACTAAGTAAGCCCTAATAATCAATCATGATATACATTTAAAATTCTAATAATTTTTTCTTTAAGGCATATTCAACTAATTCAGGTTTACTCTTTAAATTTAGTTTCGTCATAATATGCGTTTTATGTGCCTCTACCGTTTTCACCGATACAAACAACTTTTCTGCAATATCTTTATTGCCATAGCCTTTTGCTATAAGAGGTAATATTTCTAACTCTCGTTTCGATAAAATTTTAAATGGATCTGAAGATGATGACACTTCATCCGTTTGTGATTGATTGACAAACTCATTGACTAAAGACGTCGTCAATTTCATATCAACATAAGTTTCACCTTGATATACTGTACGTACGGCCAATATTAATTGCTCATCAGGTGAATTTTTTAAAATGTATCCTTTAGCACCACTTTTTAACACATGAAATAAATATTCTTCGTCATCAAACATCGTAAGTATTAAAATTTTAGTATCAGGAAAACTTTCAGAAATTTTACTGGTTGCGATTAAGCCTGACTCTCCTGGCGGCATGCTCAAATCTAAAATTAAAACATCTGGTCGATGTTCTAACACTTTTTGATAAGCTTCAACCCCGTCAGCTGCAGTTGCAACAACTTCCATATCTTCTTGATAATTTAATATCATTGAAAATCCTGTCCTAACAACTGCATGGTCATCCGCTATAACTATTTTCACTTCAATTCCCCCAACTTACATCATCAACTTAAATCGGTATATCTAATGTAATTATAGTACCTCTATTAATATGTGTCTCTATATTAACATGACCGTTAACTAATTCTGCACGTTCTCTCATTCCGTACAATCCAAGTCCAGAGCCTTTAGGGTGATGATCTAAACTAAACCCTTTACCTCGATCCACAACCTCTGCTACAAGCTGCTTGCCATCACTATGCGTACTTACCTCAATTTCATTAACCTCAGCATATTTTAGAGCATTAAATACACCCTCTTGAACTACACGATACACAACTGTTTCAATTTCATTATCAAAACGCATGCCTTTAATGTTCGAATCATATTTAATATGCATACCATAATTTTCTTCAAACTGTTTAAAATATGATTTAAAAGCTGCTTCAATGCCTAAATCGTCGAGAGAAGAAGGTCTTAATTCAACAGACATATTTCTAATATCATCAATAAGCTGTGATAATAAGCCTTCTATACGTTGAGATGTTTCAGCTAACACCTTATCCCTGTGCTTATACTTCAAAAGCCTTAGTTCAACATCTATATTGAGCATATCCTGTATTACACTATCATGTAATTCTCTAGAAATACGCTTTCGTTCATTTTCTTGTGCTTGAATTGAACGATGTAACATTTTTTGTTGATACATTTTTTCTTGCCTTTCAATCTGAGGCGCCACATTCTGTAAGGTAAATGCACTAATACCTCTTTGTTCATCAATATTTTGATACATAGCTGTAAAAGGCTTAATTTCATTATCTTTTGTCTTCATAAATACTTGGAAATTGGAATGTTGTAATTGCGTTGTCTCTAAAAAACAATCTTTACACGATTGTACATCATATTCATTAGAGTATCCTTCGCATCGATGACAAATCGCATTTGTCATAGCATTATAATTATCTTCCTCAGTTAAAATATCTTTTGCTGCGTCATTCATAGCAATAATTTTGCCTTGTCTATTAACAAATACAATTTTCTCGTTCGTGGTTTCATAATAATTCTTAAGTAATTGCTCTAAACTTAAATCAGTTTGCTCCAACATATTTACCACCTAGTTTATTTCTGTAAAAATACCGATTTGTTTTTCAATATTAAGTTGGTCCAATGACTGAGGTAACGGCTGATGATTTCTTTGACCTAATAATAAAACGCCATACATTGAATTTTCTAACCATAAAGGGACTGCAACTACAGCTGTCAATGACTCACTAAGAATGATTGGAAATTTAACTTTCTCTTCTGGAGATAAAGCTGTATCTACATCAGCAATAACCATACGCTTACCGGTTTTCATCACCATTCCAGCAAGCCCTCTACCCTTTCTCAAAATGATAAGTTTATATCTATCATTTGTGTTACCTGAAACATATTGCCATTTAATTGGTGATGAAGTGTGATGATAATCATATAAAGCGATACCACCAAAATCATAACCCTCTTGTGCTCTCAACTTATCTAAATTCATTTGTAAATGTTGATTATGTTTTAAAGATTCTGGTTCCACACTTTCACCTCATAATAAATTAAATTTTGTTTTTGCGATAAACAATATATCTTCTGTTCATATATGACAGTGGTACACTCCAAACATGTACTAAACGAGTAAATGGCCAACACGCAAACACTGTAAACCCTAATAATATGTGCAGTTTAAACGACCAAGGCACGTTTAACATTAAGTCAGCATTTGGAGAAAACATGAATAAATGTCTAAACCATATCGCAATGGTTTGACGATAATCAAATTCAGGTTGAATCGCATTGGTTACAAGCGTAGAATAACAACCCATTATTAAAATAATCAACAAAACGATATTCACAAATATATCTGAAAATGAACTTAATCGTCTAACGTTTTTGATGGATAGTCGTCTTAAAGTTAGCAACAACATTCCTATTAATGTTATTATACCAAAAACACTACCTATATAAACTGCACCTATATGATAGATATGATTATTTACTCCTATCGCCTCTAACCAATTAGCGGGAATCAATAATCCCACAACATGACCAAAGAATACCGGAATAATACCTAAATGAAAAAGTAAACTTCCCCATTTTAATCGTTTCTTTTCAATCATTTCACTCGACTTTGCTGTCCATGAAAATTGATCATATTTATATCTTGCGATATGTCCAATAACAAATATTGCTAAACATAAATATGGATAAATAACCCATACAAATTGATTAAGCATGATTTTCCACCTCTTTCAAAGGCACGATACACGCTTTTAACGTTTTTCTTAATGCACTGACAACATATGCATAGGGATTATTGTTTTCAGCTAGGGTATTTGCCATTTCATACGTACCATCTTCAATAATCATAATGACAAGTTGAAGGTTTTCCTGTGCTCGACTATCATTTTTAAAATCAGCAACTTGCAAAAACTGTAGCATCAATGGGAGAAAATCAGATAATTCATTATCAACCATTTTTAGTCCAAACATTTCGTATAAAACCTTTAATTTAGCTAGCATTTGACCCCGTTCCTTTTGCGTGTCAAATTTATTAAATGTCATATAGAGTGGGTGTTTTTTACTAAAATCAAATGTATCTGTATAGATAGCTTTAATTTCTGACAAAGTATAATTCATCATGACTTCTCTATATGCAAGCAAATCTTCGTAGCCGGGGTGAGACTTAGAAATAGTTTCTTCAAATATTTTTGGATGAAATGTCATTTTTTCTGGAAAATTCATTTGTTGACCAAGATAGCCTAAGCTATCTTGGTATAGACTTAATTGTTCAAGGTTAATCACGGAAGATCCCTCCATAGAAATTTTCATTATAAATTTCTTGTCCAGTTTTACCTGATTGAACTGCAACACCACAACCTTCACAATTAGAGCCAAAGTACTCTCCACCGTAACCTTGACTTCCTTGCGCTTTATAAGTATCTAAATATGTTTCTTTATGGGAAGAAGGCACAACAAAACGATCTTCATATTTAGCAATACCTAGTAAGCGATACATTTCAGTCATCTGTCTTTCAGTAAGTCCTAATCGTTCTAATTTAGAAGTATCGAAAGGTTGGTTTGTTATTTGAGAACGCATATAACTTCTCATCATCGCCATTTTTTGTAAGCCCTCTTTAACAGGTTTTGTGTCGCCAGCAGTTAATAAATTTGCTAAGTATTGAATAGGTAAACGCATTTCCTCAATAGCTGGGAAAATCATATCTGGATTTTGACCTGCATTTTCACCTTCGAAATAACTCATAATAGGACTTAAAGGTGGACAATACCACACCATCGGCATAGTTCTAAATTCAGGATGCAATGGAAAGGCCATTTTATATTCTATTGCCAATTTATACACTGGTGAGTTTTGAGCTGCTGTAATCCATTCTTGATTTATTCCATCTTTTTCAGCTTGTGCAATGACTTCCTCATCAAATGGATCAAGGAATAGGTCTAATTGTTTTTCGTATAAGTCTTTTTCATCTTTAGCTGAAGCCGCTTCTTGAACGCGATCTGCGTCATATAATAAAACACCTAAATATCTCATACGTCCTGTACAAGTTTCGGAACAAACAGTTGGCATACCAGCTTCGATTCGTGGGAAACAAAATGTACATTTTTCAGCTTTATTCGTTTTCCAGTTAAAATATACTTTTTTATACGGACATCCAGTCATACAGTATCTCCAACCTCGACAGGCTTCTTGATCGACGAGTACGATACCATCCTCATCTCGTTTATACATAGCTCCTGATGGACAAGATGCTACGCAACTTGGATTTAAACAGTGTTCACATAGTCTTGGTAAATACATCATAAATGTCTCATCGAATTGGAATTTAATATCTTCTTCTATTTTCTGAATATTTGGATCCTCTGGTCCTGTAATGTGACCTCCAGCTAAATCATCTTCCCAGTTTGGCCCCCATTTAAGATTCAATCTATCACCTGAAATTAAAGAGTGAGCTGTCGCCACGGGAGAGTGCTGTCCTTGTTTAGCATTGGTTAAGTGTTCATAGTTATATGTCCACGGTTCATAATAATCTTGAATGAGTGGCATGTCTGGATTATAGAAGATTTTACCTAAAGCAATTTTTGACCATCTGTTACCAGATTTT
The DNA here is from genome assembly GCF_006742205.1 of Staphylococcus epidermidis. Taxonomy (NCBI): domain Bacteria; kingdom Bacillati; phylum Bacillota; class Bacilli; order Caryophanales; family Staphylococcaceae; genus Staphylococcus; species Staphylococcus epidermidis. Next base: position 564,184 of record NZ_AP019721.1, on the reverse strand, counting down.
AATTCAAGCTTTCCTTTTTTATTTAGCACCCAACCACCTTTATATTGTCCTTGGTCTTCCCATCTTTTTGGATATCCTACACCCGGTTTTGTTTCTACGTTATTAAACCACATATATTCTGCACCAGGTCGATTTGTCCATGTGTTTTTACATGTCACACTGCAAGTATGACAACCAATACATTTGTCTAGATTCAATACCATTGCAACTTGCGCTTTAATCTTCAAGCCAATTGACCTCCTTCATTTTTCTAACAGCTACATACTCATCTCTTTGATTTCCAATTGGTCCATAATAGTTAAAGTGATAACTAATTTGTGCATATCCTCCTACTAATTGAGTAGGTTTCAAGTGAATACGAGTAGGTGCATTATGAGAACCTCCACGAGTATCAGTAATTTCAGAACCAGGTGTCTCTATATGTTTATCTTGTGCATGATACATAAACATTGTGCCTCTAGGCATACGATGAGATGTTACAGCTCTGGCAGTAACAACTCCGTTTCTGTTGTATACTTCTAACCAGTCGTTATCATTAATACCATGGTCAGCTGCGTCTTCATTTGAAATCCATACAACTGGTCCACCTCTAAACAACGTCAACATGCGTTCATTATCTTGATAAGTTGAATGAATATTCCATTTTCCATGAGGTGTAAGGTATCGAAGCACTAATGTATCTTGTCCACCTTTAACTTTTTTATCACGAGCACCAAATACCATTGGAGGTAAAGTAGGTTTATATACCGGTAAACTTTCGCCAAACTGTTGGAATACCTCATGATCTATATAATAACTTTGACGTCCAGTTAGTGTTCTAAATGGCACTAAACGTTCAACATTAGTTGTAAACGGTGAGTAGCGTCTTCCATCTTTATTAGAGCCAGGGAATACTGCAGTTGGAATCACTTCTCTTGGTTGAGAAGTAATGTTTAAGAATGATATCTTTTCAGAAGCACGTTCTTTAGAAATATCTTTAAGTTCCATACCTGTTTGATTTTCTAAATCTTCATATGACTTTTGTGATAATTTGCCGTTTGTAGCAGAGGATATATTCAAAATGACATCTGCTACTTTTCTCGCTGTATCTATTCTCGGTCTATCATTTTTAACTGAAATAGTATTATCATCATTCCAAGTTCCAACTATACTTTTAAGTTCTTCGTACTCTTCACTAACGCTATAACTCACACCATGAGCACCTATTTTCCCTTTTTCTAGTTTTGGACCAACAGTAACGAATTTATCGTAAATTTGTGTATAGTCTCGCTCTACGATAGAAAAATTAGGCATTGTTTTACCTGGCACACCTTCAATTTCTCCTTTAGACCAATCTTTTACAATACCGTATTCAGTTGAAATTTCTTGTTTTGAATCATGTCCTAATGGTGTAGTTACGACATCTTTAAATTTACCTGGAAGATAATCTTTCGCCATTTCTGAAACAGCTTTACTTAGAGTTTTATAAATATCCCAGTCCGAACGCGATTCCCATAATGGGTCAATCGCTGGGTTAAATGGATGAATAAATGGATGCATGTCTGTAGAAGATAAATCATGTTTTTCATACCAAGTTGCAGCAGGTAAAACGATATCTGAATATAATGGCGTCGCAGTCATTCTGAAATCAAGTGATACTAATAAATCAAGTTTCCCTTCTGTATCCTCGCGCCATTTAATTTCCTCTGGTTTATCATCTTCATTTGGCTCTGCCATTAAACCAGAGCGCGCACCTAACAAGTGCTTCATAAAGTATTCTTGTCCTTTAGCTGAACTAGAAATTAAATTAGATCTCCATACAAATAATGTTTTAGGATGGTTTTTTCTTAAATCTGGATCTTCTATCGCAAATTGTGTATCTTTATTTTTAACTGATTCAATCGCTTTTTGTAAGATGGCTTCATTTGAATCATCACCTTCATCTTTAGCCTCTTCACCAAATAATAGACTGTTTTTATTAAACTGTGGATATGAAGGCAACCAGCCCATACGAGCAGCTGTTACATTGTAATCAGCTGGATGTTGATGCTTAATATTTTCAGCTAATGGTGATTTTAATTTATCTACATTTGATTCTTCATACTTCCATTGATCTGTAGCGAAATAGAACCAACTTGTACCATTTTGTAAACGTGGAGGACCTTGCCAATCTTTAGCGAATGCAATAGTATTCCATCCTTCAATTGGTCGACATTTTTCTTGTCCTACATAGTGTGCCCAACCACCACCGTTAACGCCTTGACAACCACACAATAGTACTAAGTTAAGAATTGAACGATAAATAGTATCGGAGTTAAACCAATGGTTGATACCAGCCCCCATAATAATCATTGAGCGTCCACCAGTATCAATAGCATTTTGTGCAAATTCTTTTGCCACTTTCGTCACTAATTCTTTTTTGATACCTGTAATTTGTTCTTGCCAAGCGGGAGTATATTTAGAAGATGCGTCATCATAAGATGTAGCTTCTAGTTCGTGTTCAAAACGTTGAACACCATATTGACTCGTCATTAAATCATAAACCGTAGCAATTTTAACTTCTTCTCCGTTAGCTAACTGAATAGTTCTCGTTGCAATAGGTCTCTCAAAGATACCATCACCACTGCTATCAAAATATGGAAATTGAATCGTTTCAACATGATAGTCACTTTCAACCATTGATAACATTGGATCAATTGGTGTACCATCCTCTGTTTCAAGTTTCAAATTCCATTTTTTCCCTTCTTCCCAGCGTTGCCCCATTGTGCCATTAGGAACAAGTAATTGTTGGCTCAATTTGTCTTGAATAACTGGCTTCCATTCATTATTTTCACCTGACATCCCTAAATCAGAAGCACGCAAGAATCTACCTGCTTTATAGCCATTCTCATCTTCATCTAACATAATGACAAACGGCATATCAGAATATTGCTTAGCATAGTTAATAAACATATCATTCGGTTGATTTTCATAATATTCCTGTAAAATAACATGTGTCATTGCTTGTGCAACCGCTGCATCTGTCCCCGGATGTGGTGCAAGCCAATGATCGGCGAACTTAACATTCTCAGCATAATCAGGTGCTACTGAAATAACTTTCGCCCCTTTATATCTAACTTCAGTCATAAAATGTGCGTCAGGTGTACGTGTTAATGGAACGTTTGATCCCCACATCATTATGTATGAGGCGTTGTACCAATCACTGGATTCTGGCACGTCTGTTTGCTCACCCCAAATTTGTGGAGATGCAGGTGGTAAATCAGCATACCAATCGTAAAAACTTAACATTTCTCCACCTAACAAATTAATAAATCTTGCTCCTGAAGCATAACTAATCATCGACATAGCAGGAATAGGAGTAAATCCAGCAATACGATCCGGTCCATCTTTTTTTATGGTGTATAAAATTTGAGCTGCAATGATATCTGTGGCATCTTTCCAATTTGCTCTGACGTGTCCACCTTTACCTCTTGCTTCTTTATATTGTTTGGCTTTTTTTTCATTTTCTACGATGGATGCCCATGCCGCAATTCGGTTTCCTTTTTGTTCTTCAAGCGCTTCGGTCCATAAATCTAATAATTTACCTCTAATATAAGGATATTTAACTCTTAACGGACTATACTCATACCAAGAAAATGATGCACCTCTCGGACAACCTCTTGGCTCAAATTCTGGCATATCAGGTCCACAACTTGGATAATCAATTTGTTGATTTTCCCATGTAATTACGCCATTTTTGACAAATACTTTCCATGAACATGATCCAGTACAGTTAACACCATGCGTCGTTCTCACAACTTTGTCGTGGCTCCATCTTTCTCTATACATCTTTTCCCATTCTCGACTTTTATGCTCTAATACCGACCAATTTCCATTAAACTTTTCTGTCGGTTTAAAGAAATTCAATCCAAATTTTCCCATTTTATTAATCCTCCCACCATACAAGGTTATATCCTTTCTCAATGCATAGGTATTGTGTCTTATCTTTATTGTACATTTTTTCACAAAGCCATTATATTAGGGAATGTCCTAATTGATGTTAGAGATTCCCTAAAAAATAAGGCCTACAAATTCATAATGAACTTGTAGACCCAAATGTTTATACATATATTGTTTTAATACTCTTGTGTTTAATCATTTCGTTATACACGTTTTGTTGAGAAATGTGGTAGCTATGGTCAAAATCAATCAGACATTGGATTCCTTCATCATATAAAGTTTCAGCCTTTGCAATTGCACGTTCTTTATCTCCCTTGATTAAATATAGATTTCCCTTGTCATTCTTATTATTATTCAATAACGTACGATTAATGTCATCAAGTATATTACCTAAAATGCATATGCCTGGATGACCTTCTAGTTGTTGAGAAACCAATTGTTCTTCAATCGTACTTAAATGACCTATAACAATCTTTTCATTGTAGCAGGAAGCATTAAACACTATTGCAATGGGGTAGTCTTCATTCGTATATGATTCAATTTGTTTAATAATTTGACCTAATCTTTTCACACCCATATAAATAGCTAAAGTGCCTCCATTAATCAAGTTCCTAATATCCGTATCGTGATTAACCGAATCTTTAAAATGACCAGTTGAGAAAGTCACACTCGGTGCGATAGAACGCATCGTTAATCCCATATTCATAGTTGCTACGGCAGCACTTGCTGATGTCACACCAGGGACAATCTCGTAATGAATATGATGATTTTCTAATGTTTGTACTTCTTCTGTAATTCTACCAAAAATCGCAGGATCTCCTCCCTTTAGTCTCACCACACATTGATATTGATTAGCTGCTTCAACAATTTTTTGATTAATCTCCTCTTGTTGAATGTGTTTACAATAAGGTTTCTTTCCCACATTGATCACTTTTGTTTGAGAAGAAGCATACTGTAAGATGAAAGGATTTACGAGACGATCAAATAAAATCACGTCAGCTGATCTAATTAACCGTTCAGCTTTTTTAGTTAATAAGTTTGGATTGCCTGGTCCTGCACCGATTAGATATACTGTGCCAGGATAAGTTATAGACATAAGTAAATATCTCCATCAATAACTTCTACTTCGTATGTCTCTACACATCCTGTATCAGGTTGTTGTACTTCTCCAGTTTTTAAAGCTATTTTTTGATCGTGTAACGGACAGTAAACATAATCACCACTTACAGTCCCTTCAGACAACGGTCCTTCTTTATGTGGACATATATTTCCAATGGCATATAAATCACCATTATCTGTGAGAAAAATACCTATTTCTTTTTCGTTTACAACTACTTTTTTGCCTATTTGAGGAATCATTTCATTCATTGTTGTAACTTTAATCTTTTCTTTAGCTTTCATTCTTACACCTTCTCAACTTCAAAGATTTTTTGTGCTTCTTTATTTTCAACAATAGTTTCCCATGGTTCATTCTCAACAGCTTTTTTGGCTTCCATAATTCTTAAATACAGTTCTTTTTGCTTTTCTTGATTTAATAAGACATTCTTGACATTTTCAAAGCCCATACGTTCTAACCATGGTGCTGTTCTTTCAGCGTAAACACCTGTTTCTCTGTAATACTGCATGAGGGCACCACATAATTGAATCACTTCATCTTCGGTTTCAACTGTCGTTAACAATTTACCTACAGTAACATCAGTACCACCATTACCTCCGATAAATATTTGGTAGCCATTTTCAACAGATATGACGCCAAAATCTTTAACACCAGACTCTACACAACTTCTCGGACAACCTGATACTCCCATTTTAAATTTATGAGGTGTATCAATATATTCAAATGTTTTTTCAAGTCTTATTCCTAGTCGAGTTGTGTATTGTGTACCAAAACGACAAAACTCTTTACCAACGCAACTTTTAACAGAACGCGTCTTTTTACCATAAGCAGAAGCAGAACGCATTCCTAAATCTTTCCAAACTTGTGGTAATTCTTCTTTCTTCAATCCATATAAACCTACACGTTGCGAACCTGTTACTTTAACAAGTGGTACGTTATACTTTTTAGCAACTTCTCCTAATCGAATGAGTTGGTCAGCATCTGTAACACCACCGCGCATTTGAGGAATCACTGAGAAAGTACCATCATTTTGTATATTTGCATGATATCTTTCATTAGCGAAGCGAGAATCTTTTTCGTCTCGATGTTCAAAAGGATAAACCATATTTAAATAATAATTAATTGCAGGTCGACATTTAGGACAACCATCTTTATCTTTGAAATCAAGAACGTGTCGTACTTCTTTTGATGATTTGAGATTTTTAGCCCTGATTTGAGTTACAATTTGGTCTCTTGTTAAATCAGTACATGGACAAATACCTGTTGGTTTTGCAGCAATAAAGTCGTCACCTAATGTATATTGTAATAACTCACCGATTTGACCTTTACACTTACCACATGAATTACCTGCTTTTGTTGCTTTAGTCACTTCATCTACAGACGTTAAACCTTTACTTGTAATAGCATTGACGATTGTTCCTTTATCAACACCATTACATCCACAAATCGTTTCATCATCAGACATATCAGCAATAGATGTCCCCGCATCTTCATCACCTTTATGCAATAAAGAAACAAGTGTATAATCTTCAAGCGTTTCATGTTTTTTCATCATATTATAAAATCGTGATCCATCATCAGTATCACCATACAAGACAGCACCAACGACTTGACCCTGACTTAAATACACTTTTTTGTAGATATTGTCGACACTATTAAAAATTTCCACACCATGGACATCTTCATCTTCAACAATTTGCCCTGCACTATATAAATCACAACCAGATACTTTAAGTGAAGTGAAAGTAGTAGATCCTTTATAACCTTTTGTTTCTTTACCAGTTAAATAATCTGCTAGCACTTTGCCTTGTTCATAAAGTGGCGCCACCAATCCATAAACTTTCCCATCATGTTCGGCACATTCACCGACTGCATAAATATGAGAATCAGATGTTTGCATATAATCATTTACAACAATACCTCTATTGACATCTAATCCACTATCTTTAGCAACTTCAGTATAAGGTCTGATACCAACAGCCATAACTACTAAATCTGTTTCAATCACCCGACCGTCAGCTAATTTAATAGCTTCAACATCTTTATCACCAATGATTTCTTTAGAATTTGCTTGAAGTTCAATCTTCATACCTTGCTTTTCTAAATCCGCTTTAAGCATTTCTCCGGCTTTACGATCCAATTGCATTTCCATGAGCCAATCAGCTAAATGAAGAACTGTCACTTCCATTCCTTGATCTAGAAGTCCTCTGGCACACTCTAAGCCTAGAAGACCTCCACCAATGACAACTGCGCGTTTTTTCGTTTGGGCAATTTCAATCATTTTATTTGTATCATCAATTGTTCGCCATCCAATGACACTAGGAAGATTTGAACCTGGTATAGGTAATACAAAAGCTTTTGATCCAGTAGCGAAAATACAAATGTCATACTCTACTTCAATACCTTTAGAAGTAGTAACTATTTTGTTTTCTTTATCAACTTTTTCCACTGGATCATTATTTATAAGTTCAATATTATTCTCTTGATACCAATCATAAGGATTCATAATTGTATCTTCGACGGTCATTTTCTTCTGTAAAATATTGGATAACATAATTCTGTTATAGTTCGGATAAGGTTCTTTCCCAATAATAGTAATATCAAATTGTGATTGTGAACGTTCTAAAATCTCTTCTATCGTTCTTAAACCTGCCATACCATTACCAATCATTACAAGTTTTTGTTTTGCCATACTTTAATGCCCCTTTTATCAATATAAATTTTTAATACAAAACACAATGTAACTTTATAAAAGGTCAGAAATTTAATCATTTTGTATTTCTCTTTTCAAGTTCATCTTATAACAAAACTTCAGTTTTTTGTGATGTAATTCACATTTAAAATTAAAATCGGGGATTTCCCTAATGGCATGGATATGGTTTTCTAGGATGAAATTGAGGCCAAAATTAAAATATATTATTAACTATTTTATAATATATGTTGCAATTGAAATTACACTTTACGCTGTCATTTTAAACCACAAACTATTTTATAATGAGCTGCATTCATTATAGAAATAATATCATCAAATATTAAGGGGAATGTAACAATGAATTGTGTTACATTCCCCAACCTTAACGAATCATATCATTTATTTTTTGTAAATTCGTTTAAAATAATTGAAATATATTAAATATCTAACGCTTCAAGTCTTTCTCTAATAATTAATCTTAAAATTGGATCAAAGTTAATCGATGGCGTAATGTGTAATTGACTATGCAATGTCATTTCACCTAAAAGACGTTTTACTTTATTCACCAATCTACCATCAAATAAAAATAATGGGACAATGACTAACTCGTCATATTGCTCTGAGATTTTATCTAAATCATTTTTAAATGCTAATGTCCCATATAAAGCTCTTGCATAAACAGGATGATGACTATCAAGCGTTTTAACAAATGCTTTTAATTCATCATGTGCTTTCGTAAAACGTCCACTTCCATTTCCATGGGCAATTACTATAGTTGCTTTGGTTGAACCTTCACTGACTTTTTCATCAGCAATTCTATTTTCTACTAATGTTTTCATATATGGATGTGTACCAAGAGGCGCACTCATTTTACTATCAATTTGTGGATATCGAGCTTTCATCTCTTTAAGTATTTGTGGAATATCACTGATATAATGCATTGCACTAAAAATGAGTAAAGGTACAATACGAAATTTTGTAATTCCTTGCTTAATCATCTTCTCCATTATGATTTCAAGATTTTGTGTTTCACTTTCTAAAAATGCTAACTCATAATAATATTGCTCATCTTTTAATAAAGTTCCGATAAATTCTTCTAAAGCTTCATTCTGATTTCCTTTTCTCATGCCGTGAGCGACTAGAATATTACCTATCATAATTATCCCACCCTTTTGTATTATCATTATTACGAATAATTAAATCACATTTGTGTACTAATGTATAATGTAGCATCTTAAATAAATATGCTAACATAGTTGTCAAAAATTTTATTTTTTTAATTATAAGTTATATAATAAAATTCGTTGAGAGTTTACAAATATAATCATGCCAAATGTATTTATATTTACTACATAATTACATTTTTAAATATCTCAAATAATTCATATTTAGAGAGGATTTCATTTATGAAAAAATTGATTACTCTTATTGTCATGATATCTTTTGTTTTAGCGAGCTGTGGGGGCACATCAAGTACAGACAAAGACACCCTCAATGTTGAAATACCTTTGAAAACTAAATCAATTGCACCTTACGAAACTGATATCCCAGTTAAAACAGGTGCCTTGGAATCGCTTTTTAAAATGTCGAAGAATGGTAAAGTAAAACCTTTATTAGTCAAAAATTATCATCAAGTATCTGACAATCAACTAGAACTCACTTTAAAAGATAATATTAAATTTCAAAACGGTCATCATTTAACAGGCGAAGCTGTAAAACGCAGTCTCGAAGAAGGAATGAAAAAAAGTGATTTGTTAAAAGGATCACTTCCTATTAAATCAATCAATGCTCATGGACAAAAAGTCACAATCACTACTAAAGAACCTTATCCAGAATTAATGTCTGAACTCGCAAGCCCATTTGCTGCTATTTACGACACAAAAGCTAAAAACAAAGTAACTGATCAACCTGTTGGTACGGGTCCTTATAAAATTGATCAGTATAAACGTTCGCAAAAAATCGTACTAAAACAATTCAAAGACTACTGGCAAGGTACGCCAAAATTAAAAAGAATTAATGTCACTTATCATGAAGATGGTAATACTCGTGTTGATCACTTATTATCAGGCAAATCAGATTTGACTACTGATGTTCCAATTGAACGCGTTGATGATGTAAAAAAATCTAACAAAGCAAACATTCAAAGTACATCAGGCTTTAGAACGCATTTAATGTTATACAATCATGATAGTAAAAAAGTTAATAAAAAAGTAAGAGAAGCACTAGATATGATTATTAATCGAAAAGACATTGCTAAAAATGTTTCTAAAAATTATGCTGAGCCAGCATCAGGTCCTTTTAACCATCGATTAAAATCATTAGAAAAAGAGGAAATTCAATCACAAGACATCAAGCGTGCAAAAGAACTTTTAGCTCAAGAAGGTTATTCCAAATCGCATCCTCTTAAATTAAACATGGTCACATACGATGGCAGACCAGAATTGCCTAAAATTGGACAGGTGATACAATCTGAAGCTAAAAAGGCAAATGTTGATATACAATTACGCAATGTAGATGATATCGAAGGATATCTCAAAAACAAACAGAGTTGGGATGTTTCAATGTATAGTTATTTAAGTGTGCCACGTGGTGATACAGGTTATTTCTTTAACACTGCATACTTACCTGATGGAGCATTAAATAAAGGTAATTATAGTAATACTAAAGTCACTCAGTTAATTAAAGAATTAAATACTACTTTCGGTGACAAGCAACGTGGTCAAGTGACTAATGAAATACTAAATGAATCTAAAAAAGATATTCCTAACAGCTATATCACATACAACTCTCAAATAGATGGTGTGAATAATAAAGTAAGACATTTTAATGTTACACCAGAATCTATCTATTTAATTGATTATAAATTAAGTAAAAAAGAATAATAATTGATACGGGAAGCTGGGACATAATTCCTAACAAAATAGCCAGTAAATGAGTTTTTATAAATTCATTTACTGGCTTCTTTATTTACAATACTACGTATTGTTGGCTCGCTTTCTTAGGGGACAGCTTCAGCCTGTAGTCTTCAACTTGTCCTGTTCCCTCAAGAGTCTCGCCAAAATACTTTGTGTTTATATGTCATTTTACATTAAAATACTTTGAAAATAAGGCCTTTCCGTAAAATTTAATAAATACCAATAAACAAAATTAACGAGGTGCCTTATGTATAAAGACTATAACATGACTCAACATACTCTACTAATGGAAACTTCAGTTCTTATCTCCACAAATGATATTTCACGACATGTAAATGATATTGCAGAAACAATTCACTATACTGAATTCGATGAGTTCAGACATCCTCGTGGCTTAATATAAGAAAAGTAACAGCTCAACGAGCTGAAAATCATCAAAAAAATTATAAAAAAGACAATTTCTATATTATTTCAATAGAAATTGTCTTTATTTACTTATCTTGGACCTTTTTGTCCCAGCCTCTTTCTTACAGTATGCTCAGTCAATGACTGAAATAAAAATGTAATTATTCATTTTTGAACTCTAGTATAGAATTCAAAATATAGATTGTTATCAAATATTTTACAAATTATAGAATTGGGGTCATTAAGGACTAAGAATTCTATCTCACTAAATTATCATTCTAGAACACAAAAATATTTCTAAAATGGCGGTCGGCCCAAAATGTCATCATTAAATTGTTCTGGTATTAAAATTTTACGCATTATGACTCCTAAATCACCATCATCATTTTCATGTTTAGCGTATATTTCATAACCCCGCTTTTCGTAAATGTTTAATAACCAAGGGTGCAAACGTGCTGATGTTCCTAAGGTTACCGCAGCAGCTTTTAAAGTATCGCGTAAAAATGTCTCCTCTACATATTTTAAAAGTTGACTCCCATACCCTTGTCCATCATAAGTTGGTCGTGTTGCAAACCACCAAACGAACGGATAACCTGAAATGGGTTTTACACTACTCCATGCATAGCAAACCGTAATCGTTGAAATAATTTCTTTTTCATTTTCAAGTACAAATGTAGTATTTTGTCTTAAATTATCCTTTACCATTTCAAGATCAGCGTGAACTGATGGCCAATCAATACCTAGTTCTCTTAAAGGTGTAAAAGCAATTTGCATGATGCTATGTAATTCTTCAGCATCTTGTTCATGTGCCACTCTAATATTAATATTCGACATATTTTTCACTCCTTAAGTACTGAACATCCACATGAACTATAGATTAAATTTTTTATAAGTGCTCGTCAATAAATGTTTATTATCATTTTTATAAAGTGTCAAGATTCTATTACTGATAAACAAAACCTAGGATATCTGTAAATATCCCAGGTTTTATTAACGTATAGAAGCATAAGACAGAATTCTAAATATACTAACTTTATTTTTTAAATTCTAAAATGGATTTCGAGTTTGAAGTAAGGCAACGTAACTACAGGACTAAAGCCCCACTCATCTTCTCTATTTCATGATTTCATCTCTTTAATCTATATATCATTTCAATGATGCAATAATACTTTGTAATTTAAACACTTTCAACATGAAGCAAGACATCCATTTCTAGCACATGAAGATGTCAATATGATAAAGACTAGTGATTAAATCTCAATTACTTAATAGTTCTCTATGGTTGGAGGCTGTCACGTTTACCGTTCAAATATGCATACACTAATCCAATAAAGATACCTCCACCGATATAGTTTCCAAGGAATGCAAAAACAATATTTTTTAGCACACCCAACCAAGATAATCCATCCATATTAAAGAACATCATACCTGCATATAATCCAGCGTTAAAAACAACGTGTTCGTAACCCATAAATACAAAGACAATCACTCCACAAGCTATAAAGAATGCTTTGGCTAGTCCCTCTTTAAACTGCATTGAAATAAAAATACCGATATTAATAAAGAAATTACAAAATATACCTTTAATCAAAATATTTAACCAAGTCGATTCTACTGTTTTTTTATGTACTAATGCTGTTAAACTATCTGTCATTTCTGGCGTCATAACATGTGCATATTTCATGAGGAAAAATAAAATAAATCCACCTAAGATATTACCTATAAAACAGAAAATAAAAATCCATATCATTTTACTTACACTAATTGCTTTATAATACCAACCAACAGTCAGATACATAAAATTACTAGTTAATAATTCAGAATTGGTTAACACAACTAATACGAGACCTAAACTAAACGCAATAGCTCCCATCAAATTGATTAACCCGTCATTATGCGTTGAAGCGAATTGTGTTTTAATTGCTAACATAAAAACTGTAACTATTGATAATAGAAAACCAGCCATGATAGCTTTCAACGTATATCTCATGGGTGTTTGTTTCGCCATCACTTGTTTGATTTGTGCCTGACCAACGATATTCTGAATAATAGGTTTTGTTGCATAAGTATCTTCAATACTTTTGTTGTTCTTGAACATGTCTTCTCATCCTATCCACATTAATATTTTCACACTTATTATATAAGTAAGAATGACATATGTGTATATTAAATTTTATTTATAGGATATAGAAATTTTCAAAAAAGTTTATATACCTAGCATTTTCAATATTTAAACAATATAACTGAAAACTTTATGACATTTCATCAAAGTGTAATGATTTACTCAAATTTTTTCACGTTTCTTTGGTTAGGTATACGATCGAGGTTTATATCACTTTTGATTTAGTAATTTCTCTAACTGATTAAGTGTTGAATTCATACCTGTTTCTACACCCATGTCTATCGCTTGCTGAGCGGCACTTTCAGTTGGAAAAGTCGATGTCGATGTTACAGTAGTCTTTCCTTTTACTTCTTCAAAATTCAAAGTGATATGCATACCAGGCATACTTGTGTCTTTTTCCCCTTTTGACGTAGCAAAATAGTCTAAATACTCTATATAATATGGTGCATCCACTTGCAGATATTCAGCAATAGTATAACTTGTCATCTGAGGAGCTTGAATAGCATAAAAAGCGTTTCCTCCTTTCGTAGCATTAAAATCATAAACTGTGACAGATGCGTCTTGAGGATGAAACCATTGTTCAAATAGTTCCCGCTTTGTATAAGCATCAAATACCTTATTAATTGGTGCACTAAAAGTTCTAGTAAAAATAATCTTATTTTTCTTTTTTTCTATCGTCATATATGTACCTCACATTTTAAAGAATCGATTGCCTCAATATTAACAAAAATAATACGCTTAAGATAATTTCATTAATTCTAAAATATCGAAGAAATTTCAGGAAAACATCACGCTTAATTTATAGTTCTCGTTGCTAAAAACAAATTAAATATGGTTAATACACACCCATTTTTGAATTAGCAAGTGACTGTCAAAATTAAAAAACACCCGAGACAATGATTAGTCTCAGGCATTTTAAATAAATAAAGATTTATATATATTAACTACTATTACAGATACTTTCACTTTTCGTTTTCTAGCAACATCTCGTAGCTAGAAAAGTCATATGGATCTTCAACCTTGTTATCATTAACAAACGCTGTAGGTGTTTGCTTGATGTGATTTTTCTTCGCAATTTGTTGATCTTCCTTGGCTTTTTTCCACGAGATGGAACCTTTAGTTTTATAATCAGTCTTTATTTTTTTCTTTTTGTCATCACTGATACTTAATTTATCAATTTGCTTATCAACAAGACGTGTTGTAATCCATTGCTTATGTTCATCTTTTTGTTGATTAAACATTAATTTCTGAAATTCAAGTGACTTCTTGGGAGCATAATGATTTACCGCATGCTGCGCTCTTGAACCTACAATTGAATCTTTTCCTAAGAATGCCAAATTCACATATTGATATTTAATTTTGTTTGTATCAATATACTTCTTCTTAAGCTTTGGCATCACGCGATCTTCTGTTTTTTTACAATAAGGACACTTATAATCACCGTATATTACCACTACAGGTTTGCTATTATTAGAATGCTTTGGAGAGTCCATTGGACCTGAGCAACTGTATAGCAAAACCATACATAAAATCATCAATAATCCGATTAATTTTTTCATCGTTTCTCCTTTTCCTAAAACGATTAATACATATTCTCTTCTTTATAGTCAGGCTCATGAGATTGGTAGTATGCTTTTGCATTAAAGTCTTTATTATAATATGCTTTTTTATCTTTAAATTCATAAGTATAGTAACGCGCTTCAGCATCATCACTAAGTGGTTTATACTCCAATACAACATATTTTCCTTTGTCAAACACATAAATATTGGCATCTTTTTTATCAAAATGTTTAACTTCATCACCTGAATCGTTTTTAGCAATTTTTTGTTGCTTTTTCTCTTGTAGTTTAACCGCTTTATCTATTTTGTCTGCGTACTCGTGACTCATGCAACCTGCTAATAATAAAGTTAGTACACTAACCCCGACTAATAACTTCTTCAACATACTCACTCCTACTCACTCTATCTATATCTATGTCATAGAACTTCAAGTTAATCTCTTTTTACACTTAACATATCAAACGATGTCAATATTTCTTTAGCTCTACGTTTACAATTAGCATGTTATTTAATCTAAGCAATTCTTTCAACTTAAATTTTATCACATTCTCTTTAGAGGTACGATCTTCATTAACTTAATTTTTTATACCTCTTACTTTTTAAATCTATTCTCTTTTAAATAAAACGGCCTCATACGAAAGTATGACACAATTTTTTATGTTATGATGTGTAAGGATGTTTAGGGTTTGGTAATATATATCATGACGATAAAACATGGAAATTGACTTAGAGGTGAAGAAATATAATGAAATTTGTAAATTTAACTTCTGAAGAATTCGAGCAATTTACTTCAGAAAATTTCTCGCATTATACACAATCCAGTATACATTATAATAATAGATCGAAAACAAAAGGTGACGTACATTTAGTGGGAGTTAAAGATGATCAAGAAGATGTCATTGCTGCGTGCTTATTAACAGAGGCACGTTCTTTAAAATTCTTTAAGTATTTTTACACACATAGAGGACCAGTCATGGACTTTAACAATTTAGTTTTAGTTCGCTTCTTTTTTAAATCACTTACTGCTTATTTAAAAAAACACAATTGTTTATATGTACTCGTTGACCCTTATGTATTAGAAAATTTACGTCAACCTAATGGAGAAATCATTGAATCCTTTGATAATCGCGCATTGATTAAAACAATGGAAGAATTAGGTTACAAACACCAAGGATACACTGTAGGTTATGATACAATGAGTCAAATCCGCTGGTTATCAGTACTTAACCTTAAAGATAAATCTGAAGATCAATTATTAAAAGAAATGGATTACCAAACACGTCGAAATATTAAAAAGACTTATGAAATGGGTGTTAAAGTTAAAACATTACCCATTGAAGAAACAAATACATTTTTTGAATTATTCAAAATGGCTGAAGAAAAACATGGCTTTAAATTCCGTGAAGAGCCTTACTTTGTTGAGATGCAAAAAACTTATGAAGATCATGCTATGTTAAAACTTGCTTACATCGATTTACAAGATTATTTAGATACGTTGCAAACTAAACATCAAAACCTTAATCAACAACTAAAAGATGTTGAAAAAACATTAGAAGAAAATCCAAATTCTAAGAAAAATAAAACGAAACATACACAAGTCAAACAACAATTCGATAGTAATGCGCGTAAAATCAGACAAACTAAAGAGAAAATAGCAGAAGAAGGTCAAGTTCTTCATCTTGCTGCAGCATTATATATATATAATGATCACGAAGTGTATTACTTATCAAGTGGCTCTAACCCTAAATATAATGCTTATATGGGAGCATATCGATTACAATGGGATATGATTCAATTTGCAAAAGAACATAATATCGATAGATATAATTTCTACGGTGTTACCGGAGACTTTAGTGAAAATGCTGAAGATGCTGGCGTTCAAAAATTTAAAGAAGGATTTAACGCTAAAATTTATGAATATATTGGTGATTTTATCAAACCAATTAAACCACTATTTTATAAAGTAAAACAAGAATTAGAAAGTCGTAGATAATTATTCATTAGCAAATAGGAATCGAATTCTAATCAATTCGATTCCTTCAACATAGATAAAAAACTAAATATTAATGCACATGAGTTTAAGTCATTGACTTTCTATACACTTAAAGGAGAGGCTGGGACATAATTCCTAGTGAAATAGCCAGTAAATGAGTTTTCATAAATTCATTTACTGGCTTCTTTATTTACAATACTACGTATTGTTGGCTCGCTTTCTTAGGGGACAGATTCAGCCTATAGTCTTCAGCTTGTCCTGTTCCCTCAAGAGTCTCGCCAAAATACTTTGTATTCATATGTAATTTTACATTAAAATACTTTGAAAATAAGGCCCTTCCGTAAAATTTAATAAATAGCAATAAACTAAATTAACGAGGTGCCTTATGTATAAAGATTATAACATGATTCAACATACTCTACCTTCAATTCATATCCCCACAAATAATATTTCACGACATGTAAATGATATTGTAGAAACAATTCCCGATACTGAATTCGATGAATTCAGACATCCCCGTGGCTTAATATAAGAAAAGTAACAGCTCAACGAACTGAAAATAATCAAAAAAATTATAAAAAAGACAATTTCTATATTATTTCAATAGAAATTGTCTTTATTTACTTATCTTGGACCTTTTTGTCCCAGCCTCTCCATTTCTATAATATTACTATTCTATTTTTCATTAATCACATTTAAAAATCGCTGAAGCTCTTCTGTTTTGGGGTGATTAAATATATCTTCAGGCGTACCTTGTTCTGCAATGACGCCCTCATGAATAAAAGCAATTTGATTGGAAACTTCTTTGGCAAAACGCATCTCGTGAGTCACAATGACCATTGTCATACCTTCGTCAGCCAATTCTTTAATGACTTTTAATACATCATTGACCAATTCAGGATCAAGTGCAGATGTTGGCTCATCAAATAACATCACTTTAGGATTCATGGCTAATGCACGTGCAATTGCGACACGTTGTTGTTGCCCACCTGATAAAGCATGTGGCCGTTGATCTTTAACATGTACCAATCCAACCTTAGCCAATAAATTCATTGCTTCTTCATTAGCCGTTGCTTTATTCATCTTTTTAACTGTTATAAGACCTTCCATAACGTTTTCTAATGCAGATTTATGTGGAAATAAATTATAATTTTGAAAAACCATTCCTGATTGTTGTCTTACTTTAATTTGAGATTTCTTATCTTTAGCATTATATGTCATGCCATTGACATACACTGTACCTTCAGTAGGTATCTCTAAAGCATTAATCATTCTAAGTAAAGTCGTTTTACCTGAACCTGAACGTCCAATTAGTGTCACAACTTCACCTTGATTAACTTTCAAATCAATACCTTTAATCACTTCAGTTTCATTAAAAGACTTATGGATATGAGACAATTCAATCATGAGCGATACCCTCTTTCAATGCGTGATTCATACCATCCTTGGATAATTGAGATGACAAAACATACGACCCAATACATTAAAGCTACTAACAAATAAATAGTTAGATACTCATACGTTGTCGAAGCAACTTCTTGTGCCTTTCTAAACATTTCTGCAACAAGAATAAATCCAAGTAATGATGTATCTTTAATTAAACTTAAAAATGTGTTTCCTAGTGCTGGTATAGATACACGAATAGCTTGTGGTAAGATAATACGTTGCACAGTTTGTCTATAGTTCATACCTATAGAATAAGCCGCTTCTGTTTGTCCTTTAGGAATAGACAATATACCTCCTCGTATAATTTCAGAAGCATAAGCACCAACATTTAAAGATAAACCAATGACTGCAGCAATAACAGGTGCAAGTGTCCATTGATTATCAGCATTGTTAGTTACCAATCTTCCAAGCTCCGGTATACCGTAAAAAATAATAAATAACTGTACAATCATAGGTGTACCACGAATAATTGATACATAGACACGCGCAATACCTCTAAGCAATTTACTGGTTGATATACGCATAAGTGCAGTAAACAATGCAATGATTAAACCTAGAATGAAAGTGACCAAAGTAATAGGGATTGAGTATTTCACCAATCCCTCTAACATTGGACCAAATGCTTGTTTGGCTGCATCTAATGCATGTTGTTGTTCATTATTCAGGTTTAGAAACATCTTGACCAAACCATTTCTTACCAATTTTAGCTAATTCACCATTATCTCTAATTTTTTCTAGGCCTTTATTAAATTTCTCAATCGTTTTTTCATCAACCTTCTTAGAGAATGCAAATGCTGATTTATTTTGCTCTGCATGTCCTTTGATTGCTTTAATTTTAGCATTAGGCTTTTGTTTTCTGTAATCTAAGTAAGATAAACTGTCGTTAAATGTACCATCTACACGTTTAGATAATAGTAAGTCCATTGATTGATTAAATCCATCTACCTTAGTAACGTCCGCACCCTTATCTTTAGCCAATTGACCATAATTAGACGTAAACGTTTGTGCTAACTTTTTACCTTTTACATCATTGAATGATGTAATATCTTTTTCATTTTCACGAACAACAAGTACAGCACTTGAATATGTGTAAGGTTCAGAGAATTTATATTTTTTCTCTCTATCTTTATTCACACCCACTTGATTTGCAATAACATCAAAACGACCAGCATCTAATCCTGCAAACATTGAATCCCATGACGTTTCATTAAACTTAAGTTTAAGATTTTCTTCTTTTGCAACTGCTTTAATCACATCAATATCATAACCTGTTAATTGATCATTTTTATTATGGTAAGTAAAGGGCGCATATGTACCTTCCGTACCAACTCTTAACGTATCCTTGTCTTTACTGCTTGATTGATTATCTTTATTGTTAGATGAATTGTTGCCACAGGCTGCTAAAACAAAAACAAGTGCAACAATGCAAAGTAAAAGTCTTTTCATTTAATCAAACCCCTTATTCTTATTATTCTAATCGGAATAAAAATATTTTATCCCGTTATTACATAATAGTCAATAAAGAGTTACTTGCTAATAAGTGTTCAGAAAGTTCAAACTCTATTAACTATTATTTTAAACGATTTACAAATCGTAATAATTACTATTTACAAATAACTTAATTTCTTTCATAATAGTGTTATACAAGGAGGAAGATAAAATGAAACAGAATTTACAAACAGCAAGACGCAACCTCAATAGTCCTAATATCAAAACACGAAAACGTGCTTTAAAAATAATAAAACAGCATCAACGTTCGAAATAAATGTAACATTCGTCAATTATTTTAATTTAATTCGCTCAATAACCTAGGTTTCATAAATTTATCTATAATTTAATTGTTTTAAATATCACTTCACACAAAAAACAAGCCATTCAATGAAATCAATACTGACCATTGAATGGTTTATTTATTATGATATGAAAATATTTTAAACTATATACATCTTGTTATAAATAATATTTATCCTTAACAACTAAATCATCTGTGAGTTCATATACTAGCGGTGCACCCGTTTTAATTTCATATCCGACGATATCTTCTTCTGATAAACCTTCCAAATACTTAATTAATGCGCGAATGGAATTTCCGTGGGCCGAAACAAGTACAGTTTTATCATCTAATAGGTGTTGTGAAATATGATCAGTCCAGAACGGAACAACTCGTTCTAATGTATCTTTCAAACTTTCACAATAAGGCATCATACGGTGATCAATATGTTGATAACGACGATTTTTTAAATATGCTTCTCGTTGTTCTTCACTTTCTCTAGGCGGACGTACATCATATGAGCGTCTCCATTGATGCACCTGATCTTCCCCCCATTTTTTTCTCGCATCATCTTTATTTAAACCTTGTAAACCACCATAATGTCGTTCATTTAAACGCCAACTTTTATAAACAGGAATCCACTGTTGGTCAGAACCTGCTAAAATATATTGTGTTGTTTCTAAAGCTCTAGTGAGTAAAGAGGTAAACGCAATATCAATTTCAATTTGATTGCCGTAAATTTTTTTACCTGCTGATTGCGCCTCTTCAATTCCTTGTTTTGATAGTTTGACATCGGCCCAACCTGTAAATAAATTTTTCGCATTCCATTCACTTTGTCCGTGCCGACATAGTATTAATTTTGGCATAAATCAAAACTTCCTTTCTATAATCTAAATGTAGTTACAATGAATTAACTACAAATCCATTTAAATATCAGTCAATGTAGTAATTCCATTAAAATAGTACAAGTAATAAATTGTTTCTTTTTTTCTCTCCTTATTTTTATTATAGAACTATAATTCTTAATTTCCCAGTAATGATTCTGGTTTAAAATAAAAAAGTCAACCACTACCTTATGGTCAGGTAATTATTGACTTCTTATATATTTTATTTTACTTCGTCTTTTGTAGTATAGGGTTCTGGATGTACATATACAGACGAAATTCCTTTATTATGCAAATGAATTTCAACTTTATCACAAATCTGATGTGCTTCATAAAGTGAAAGATAAGGATCTACTACAATGGTCACATCAATAAAGATACTACTTCCATGATATCTACCTTTAATATTATTAACATCAATTACATCTTCAACTTCTAATATGTCTAATCTGTATTCTTCTAAATCTTGTTCATTGAAACCATCACTTAGAGTAAAAATCGACTCTTTAAAAATTCCAAAACCTGTATACACGATTAATAAACCTAAAATATTTGCCAATATAATATCGATAATTGGAAATCCAATTTGTGTGAACATTAGACCAATGGCAGTGCCAATACTGACTAAACTATCAGATAAATTATCTTTAGCTGCTGATTTTAATGAGCTACTTTTCGTTCTTTTAGATAATCGATAATTAATAGCAAAGACACATAACATCACAAGTCCACTGATCATACTTATAATAATAGTAATAAAGTTAGGAATATGTGAATCATGTGTAAACAATCTCGGAAAGTTTTCTATAATAACTTGTATTCCCACAAACATGATAATGAATGATACTAGCAATGTGGAAATATTTTCAGATTTTAAGTGCCCATATGGGTGGTTTTGATCAGCAGGTTTAATAGAGATTTTAAGTCCGACAATAACTGCTACTGAAACTAAAATGTCTGTCATGTTATTTAAAGCATCCGCTCTAACTGCCGCCGAATCATAAACATATCCAGTCATATATTTCGCAATAGAAAGTATAATATAGATGACTAAACTAAGAAATGCACCTCGTTGCGCTAACTTCAAATTTTCATTTTGAGTCACCTTCACTTACCACCTTTATTTTTTGCTAATATTAGTATGAATTATCAGTTCCACAATGACAACGTTTTTTTATTTCTACATTTTTTATATTCCCCATCTAATTATTTCATTAGATATCCCTAAAAAAATACTTTCCTTCACTTCATTATTTATTCATTTAAAAATAAGCCTTGTACATATATGAATATGTAAAGACTTATATACATTAAATTTTTCTAAATACGAATTGGTAGATATTTGAAAAAGAAATTCAATTCATCTCAAAGGAAAAAATAGTGCTTATGATTACGTTAAACTTTATCTCTAAGTAACCACTTAGAAAGTATGAATGTCACTGGGATTGTAATGATTAGACCCGCAAAAGGTGCAATTTCCGAAGCGATATTCAACCACTTTACGAATATATATAATAATAACGTTTGCATTCCCATATTAACTATCTGAGTGATAGGAAATCTTAAAAACTTTTCTATTGTAGGTTTTACTTTATATACAAAATAACAATTTAAATAATATGAAATAATAAAACTTACAATAAATCCAGCAATGTGACTAACCATATAATTCACATGTAACACCTTTAACAAAAATAAGTATGTTATATAGTAGTTAAAGGTATTAATTCCACCAACTATGATAAACTTTATAATCTCATAATGTATTCGGGTTAACTTCATAATATTTCCCCTTTGAACAGTTATTGTTTTGTACCATATGGGACTACTTTAAATGTGATGTCTTTGGGCAAATCATAATAGTGTTTGAAATCTTGAAGTTGTTCCTTCGACTTTGGTGTAGTCATATGAGTATATCGCTCAAATGGTAATCTTTCCAATGTTATTTTCTGATGGCGATGATGTTGTGTTATTTGTTCTTTAATGAAGTCTATTCTGTGCACACTACTAATATGTATAAAAGTAAATCCAATCATCATAATGATGCTGATGATAATCGCAAATATTTTAATTATATGTTCAAGTTGTTTAAATAGCACATCACATTGCTGAATTAAACAAAGTAATATCACGATCCATAAAGTATAAATAAAATAAAAATTTCTATAACTTATAGGCGTCACAAATAAAAGTGGCAAAACAGATGAAGCCATAGCTATAAAACTCCCCATCACAATCATTCTTATGTATCTTTGCTGTATCATTTTAAACACAACGTATATCACACTTATCATGTAAATGAAGCAAATCGTTGTATTCAAAACGGCTATAGAAAATGAAGCTTTATATAATTCAAAATGAAATTGATTGTAAACGAAGATCTTATAAACAGGTAAAGTAATTAAACCTAAGAGTAGTGGTATTTTAATATAAACTCTCATATGCTTCAGGCTTTTATTTTGCTTAAGTAAAACTATACTTACTATTGATATCACGGTAAGAATAATCATTTGATTAATAAACATATATTCTGGTACAAGCTTAAATAACGTCACACCTGCTTTATGTATCATTCCATGACTATCGGAAATTGAATAATGCGTATTTAATCCATCCTTAATTAAAAAATAATTGAAGTTTAAAAACATTATAATGTTACCTATACAACTAAGCATAAATCCTACAATTAAGAAATAACTGAGTCTTTTTTTAACAAAGAAATAGACTACCATTCCTATTAAAATAATTAAGCTATTAGCGATGGAAAGATTCTCCAAGAAGAATTGTCCAAACAAACTTACTAATAAAAATACCCATAATTGCATTTCAGAAACTGTATCGTGCGACTCAATCATTTTAACTACAGTAAAAAGAATAAAAAGTGATAGGACTGTAGCAGGTATATAACTAAAAAATCCAGTAAACCACCCGTAAGTTTCGCTATAAATTGTATTAGGTACAGTAACCATTAACACAAAACTCAAAATAAAATAAAAACGATTCGTATGTAATTGAACCATATAAGCAACTAAATAGATAACTAAAAACGAAGTTATCGCATATATTAAAGCTCTTATTATGATATTATGTACGGCAACCCATTCAAATAAATGTCCTAAATAACGACCATTTTCTTGAGTCAAATATTGACTTAGATTAACTTTATATGCATGCCAATCCGTAGTTGATAATGGTGTTAGAATTGCCATTATAAGATAAAAGATAAAAATTCCTATTAACCAAAAAAATGATTCATATTGTTTTAAGTAATTCATTGTTGACCTCTCTGTTCTTCATGATGTAATTCAAAACTAACATTTAAACGATTATCATGTTTATTCTCTTTTTATGTGATTCATTCAATTATCTACTGAAAATATATAGACATTTATTGAAGCTTTAATCATATTAATATATACATATTGCTCATCGTCAATTTTATATTCTTATTATTATACAATTCACGTATGATTTCCATTTTAATTATCAAGATTTCTTTAGTTTAATTTCATTTTTGGATAGAATAAATATAAACCAATTGTTTAGGAAGTGATATAAATGTCACCATATAAAGTTATCATTGCACCTGATTCTTTTAAAGAAAGTATGTCGGCAAAGGAAGCTGCTTTAGCTATTAAAGATGGATTCCAAGAGGTGTTCGATTCCAGTACTATATATGACATTATTCCTATGGCTGATGGTGGCGAGGGAACAACCGAAGTATTGAAAGAAGCCTTAAATGCTACCTCTTATTGCGTAGAAGTAAAAGATCCACTTAATAGAAATATCATGGCTAGTTATGAGAGAAGCAACGAACACCAAACAGCTATCATTGAAATGGCAGCTGCTTCAGGACTAGCATTATTGAGTAAAGATGAAAGAGATCCATCTATTACAACTTCGTACGGTACCGGCCAACTCATTAATGATGCACTTAATCACGATGTTAATAAAATTATTTTAGGAATAGGTGGAAGTGCCACGAATGATGGTGGTGTAGGAATGTTAAAGGCTTTAGGTGTCTCTTTTAAAGATAAAAACAATCAAGAGATTCGCGATGGAGGTTTAGCCCTATCTCAAATAGAATACATTGATATTACTCGTATAAACCCACGATTGAAAGATGTGAATATTAAAGTAGCCTGTGATGTAACTAATCCATTATTAGGAGACAATGGAGCAACTATAGTTTATGGTCCACAAAAAGGCGCTCAGCAAAAGATGATACCAAAGTTGGATTCCGCATTACGTCACTATCATGATAAAATTGAAAGAGAATTAAATATGAATGTAAAAGATATCCCGGGCGCTGGTGCTGCAGGAGGCATGGGAACAGCGTTAATTGCGTTTCTAAACGCTGAATTACGTCCTGGAATTGATGTAGTTCTTGAAGAGACTCAATTTAAACAAAGAATAAAAGATGCGAATTTAGTTGTTACTGGCGAAGGTAAAATGGATAAACAAACAATCTATGGCAAAACACCCATTGGCATAGCTAAAGTTGCAAAATCATATGATATACCCGTCATTGCTATTTGTGGTAGTTTAGGAAAAGATTACGA
This sequence comes from Staphylococcus epidermidis, assembly GCF_006742205.1. Taxonomy (NCBI): domain Bacteria; kingdom Bacillati; phylum Bacillota; class Bacilli; order Caryophanales; family Staphylococcaceae; genus Staphylococcus; species Staphylococcus epidermidis. The sequence goes on along the minus strand of NZ_AP019721.1, from coordinate 538,799 downwards.
AGCAATTTATCACCACGGTATCGATAGCGTGTTTAGTATCATGGAACGTCCATGCCACCTTGACGAAGCTTTGAAAGAAGGCGCACTTCATGTTAAACATACAACAACAAATATCGCACGACTTTTACAAGTAAAAATTGAAAACTGATTGAGCGTAATTATTAAATGAGGTGACAATATGAAAAGAACAGATAAATATAGAGATTCATACAAATATGATGACCAATATCAAAATCATCGTAAACGTTCAGAAGAAGATATGTATCGACAACATCAAGAGTCCCAACAGAGAGCAAATTCAAATCGTGCAACACAAAGTGAAAATGATAGAGAGTATGAAAATCATCCTGAACGTTATTACAATGGAAGAGACTATCGACGTGAGCAGCAATTGGAAGAAGAAAATGAAAAATCAAGCAAAACTAAAAAATGGCTGATTGCAATCATAGTTATTTTACTCATTATTGTAGCTATCTTTATCACGCGTGCAATTATCAATCATAATAATGATAAAGTAAGTAATGACCCTAACGTTTCACAAAACTATAAAAAGGAAGTTGAAAATCAAAACGACGACATTAATCGACAAGTTGATTCAGCCAAAAGCGATATAAAAAATAAAAAGGACACCCAATCCCAAATTGATAAACTACAAAATCAAATTGATCAATTAAAACAAAATGAAGAAACTAATGCGGATTCTAAATTCACAAAATTTTATCAAAACCAAATCGACAAACTGAAAAATGCAAATAACGCTCAACTTAATAACGAAAATCAAAGTAAAGTTAACAACATGCTTGAAGACATCAATACAAAATTTGATAGTATTAAAGCTAAACTAGAAAATATCTTGAATGGATCAAATTCAGGAAACTAAAGGCATGAGACTTCAAACTAAATATCTACAAACCCTTAAGAATCTGAGACATAAATGCTTGTCTCGGGTTCTTTTTTATCAAAGACAGTCGGTGATTGAATGACGTATATACATATTTACCATTTTTTCATTGATCAACATTACGTTGACAAAACTATCAATGCCTATTTGATAATACTCTTCTTTTTTTATTTGTGTAAGCTGATTACTTTTTTATGTAAAACGTATATAATAGATGCTATAACTTTTCTAGGAGAATAATGATGATGACTACAAGTTCCAAACACTTATCTAAAATATTAATCGTTATACTTGGCGTTATGACTGCATTTGGTCCTTTGACTATTGATATGTACGGACCATCTTTACCTAAAGTTCAGCATGCGTTTGGTTCATCAATTTCAGAAATACAACTTACATTATCCTTTGCTATGATAGGTTTAGCTATTGGTCAATTTGTGTTCGGGCCACTATCAGATGTATTAGGTCGTAAAAAAATGGCACTCATTTTATTGATTGGATATTTAATAGCCTCATTATTATCAGTTTTTACAGTTCATTTAACAATATTTTTAATTATCCGTTTAATTCAAGGTTTAGCAGGAGGTGGTGCAATCGTCATAGCCAAAGCTTCTATTGGAGATAACTATGACGGAGACGAATTAGCAAAATTTTTAACTTCTCTTATGGTCATAAACGGTATAATCACCATCATTGCTCCACTGTTAGGTGGCCTCGCTTTATCTATTGCAAGTTGGAGAATGATTTTTATATTTTTAACAATCATTACCTTAATAGTCATCTTAGGCATCTTATTAAAGATGCCAGTTGGGCTCCATCAAGAACAATCTCAGTTAAATTTTAAAGCAATATTTAAAGATTTTGGTCTGTTATTAACAAAACCCACCTTCGTTATTCCGATGTTATTGCAAGGATTAACTTATGTCATGTTATTCAGTTATTCGTCAGCCGCACCTTTTATTTCACAAAAGATGTATCATATGACACCACTTCAATACAGTGCAATGTTTGCTATTAATGGAGTGGGTTTGATAGTCGTCAGTCAGATAACCGCTATTATAGTAGAAAAGGTAAGCCGATATGCGATGCTCATATATTTAACAATCATTCAAATGTCAGGTGTTGTAATTTTAATATTTACTTTAACATTACATCTTCCATTGTATGTTTTACTTATTGGCTTTTTTATTAATATATGTCCAGTCACTTCTATAGCACCACTTTGTTTTTCTATGGCAATGGCTGAACGCACAGGTGGAAGTGGCAATGCTTCAAGTTTACTTGGCCTATTCCAATTTATTTTAGGAGGCCTCATTTCTCCCCTAGTTGGTTTGAACGGTCAACATGATATGTCCCCGTATCTAATTATTATTAGTGCGACAGCTGTTTTACTTATTGCACTACAAATTATTTATTTCAAATTATTTATGAAAAACACATAGTTATTCGTAAACCAAAATATAGGAGTGAACTGACAATGTAGTATAATTAAGTTCCACTCCTATTTTCTATTTTAATAGGACCCATAGACTTATGATTCTAAATTTACATTTTGTAATGTTTAAATGAGCACTCCTATTTTCACTTCAATTTTCATTCCCTTGACAATTTTAATACTAATTCTTCCCTTTCTACTCTGAATATCTGATGAAAACGCTCATTTCAAGTTTGTCTAAATCAATTTTGTATACTAAATAAATCGCACGTTATATAATATAATTTATCAAAGTTATTAGAGGATACATATTATGAAGATAATTTTACCAGTAAAGCCTATAAGTCAGCTATTCCCTATCCCTTTTGTAATGGGGTGTGAGGGAGTGTCCGCAGCGATGCTATTACAATTTAATCATTACGATATTAAAGCAACACAAATTATGAGTCATTGGCCTAAACATCCAACCAATCCCTACAAAGGCTATGTTGGTCATCCTTTGTTAGTTAAATTTGGCCATCATCAAACAATATTTCCTGATGCTTTTGCGCCATTTCTTAAACAATATGATTCTCGAATTGTAGATGGTACAGGTACATCATTAAATCAACTTGAAAAATTTATCGACAAAGGTCAGCCGGCGATCATTTATCATACTAGTTTGGGTTCTAAACCGCTTCGACGTGTATTTCATTTCGACAATCAACCAACAAAACTAGTCTCAAATATTCACGTTACTTTATTGATAGGGTATGATGATGACTATTATTATTATATTGATCCGTTATGGAGTCGTTTATCAAAATTTGTTATTTTCCCATCTATTATTCCTAACTCTAAACAAATCATTAAAATTAAAAAGCACACTTTGGAAAATAGTTATAATGCCCCAGGAAAAAAATGCATATATATCGATAATTAATAATAAAGCCTCTAGAGACTGTTTAAATTCAGTTTCTAGAGGCTTTATTAAATAAGTTGATACTAAATATCAAAATCGACTAAAGCATGATTTATTTCATATGCTATATCATCTGTCATCCATTGTCTTTGATATCCTAAGCACGGACATATATATAATATGTTATTTTCAACAAGTTTTTTTCTAAAATGAACATGCCCCATTATACTAAATCGAATAGGGTAATTTCTATAAATAGTATCAAAATCATGAGTACCAATAAATGCATTAAAAAAGTCAAAAATACGATGAGACGTTGGTACTACGAATTGAGGATGTGTTACAACGTGCGTAACTAAAATAATTTGACGTGGGCTTACATTGTTAATGTCTTTTTCCACCTCTTGAGCAGCTAAAAGGGATAGTTGCGGGTCTGATAATGACCAATCTGTTCTTACTTTATCTTGCCAAGTTGCACCATAATGTTTACCACTTGCTATTTTTTGCTGAGAAAAACGATGATCTGCATAGCTATAATCATACCAACCGACATGGCCTACAATTGCATATTGATCATTAATAATGATTGGATTGCCGATCAAGCATTCCTCTTTTGAGCGAAAGAATGATAGTATTTCTGTTGAAGTTTTATCTGCTTGGTCAGACCATAAATCATGGTTTCCCGGAACAAAATAAGTAGGTATCCCGCTTAATTCTTGAATGCTTTGAATAAAATCGTAACTTATCCTATAGTCATTAGATATATCCCCTGCTATGATAAGTAACTCAATAGACCTTTGTTTAATCACCTGACAAAGCTTTTCTAAATATATTTCAGGATTTAAGTGTGGATGACGGTCAATGTGTAGGTCAGAAATAGTACCTATTTTCATCTTCTCAATCCTCATTTCTCTTTATAATAACTTACATTATTACACAGAGATAAATGAAAGTTAATTCATGTGATTATTTATCATTATACTTGCTATTTGTAAAATAATGTCTATAATTAAGCATAATTTTTAATATAAAGTTTACATTTATCGTATTTCATAATTTTTTATTACAAGGTTATAACTATTAATGTAAGATACCATATTAATACATATATCCACTTATATTTCTGAAAATTCTTGCTTTTTTAAAATATGTTGGATAAGATAAATTTTAAGTAAACGCTTTCATATTCGTATCCCTAAGGAGGAAGTTGATGGCAAAACAACTACAAAGAGAGTTGAATAATAGGCATATTCAATTAATTGCTATAGGTGGCGCTATAGGAACTGGTTTATTTTTAGGTTCAGGACAAACAATTTCTCTAACCGGACCTTCATTACTCTTTACTTACATGTTGATAGGTATAGTGTTATTTGCTTTTATGAGAGCTCTTGGTGAATTATTATTAAGTAACTCTAAATTTAATTCATTCGTAGATATTGCAAATGAATACCTTGGTCCATTTGGTGGATTTGTAATTGGGTGGACCTATTGGGTTTGTTGGATTGTCTCTAGCATGTCGGACCTCACTGCGATGGGACAATATTTTGCTTATTGGTATCCACAAGTCCCACACTGGTTGACAGTACTATTTATTGTACTCCTACTTATATCATTTAATTTGCTTGGCGCCAGATTATTTGGAGAACTTGAATTTTGGTTTTCTATAATTAAAGTCGTTACAATTATTACGATGGTTATTGTAGGTTTAGTTCTGATTTTTTTATCATTTAAAACAGAATATGGACATGCTTCTTTTGGTAATTTGATACATCATGGCGGGATGTTTCCACATGGTGCAGCTGGATTTTTAATGTCCTTCCAAATTGCTGTATATTCATTTATCGGTATAGAACTTATAGGAGTCACAGCTGGCGAAACAAAAAATCCAGAAAAAACAATTCCTAAAGCAATAAATAACGTTCCTATACGAATTTTATTATTTTATATAGGTGGTTTACTTGTAATCATGTCTGTCATTCCATGGTTTAAAGTTGATCCTGATAGTAGTCCGTTTGTTAAATTATTCACACTAATTGGTGTTCCCTTTGCTGCTGGCATAGTTAATTTTGTTGTTTTAACAGCAGCAGCATCTGCAACAAATAGCGGAATATATTCTAATAGTAGAATTTTATTTGGTTTAGCGAAACAAGGTTTAGGTCCTAAAGTATTGACAAAAACTAATTCTAATGGTGTACCTTATCTCTCAATGTTAGTATCTTCAATAACATTGTTAATCGCAGCTTTATTAAATTTTGTTTTCCCAGATGCTATTAAATTATTTATTTATGTAACGACACTATCTACCGTCCTATTCCTTGTAGTATGGGGAATGATTATCGTTTCTTACATCGCATACGTAAAGAAGAATCCTGAACAACATCAATCAAGTGCATTTAAATTATGGGGCGGAAAAATTATTGCCTATATTGTGTTATCTTTTTTCATATTTATCTTTATTTTGCTATTCTTTAGCAAAGATACTAGAGTAGCTATTTTTATTTCACCGTTATGGTTTATCTTCTTGTTCTTTTATTATAAGAAATACAAGAATAATGCTGAATCTTTAGCCGATAGACAGCGACATTAAAGTAAATTGTGATTAAACTTAATTATAAGCTATAACTCTAAAATATTAATAATCAATATTTATAAAATATATATTATCTCAAAGCGAATATACTCATTATAATAAGGACCAAAATCTCACTTTAATCAAGTGTATTTGGTCCTTTTGTTATTTCATTAATTTGAATGGAATAGTACACAGAGTAACGTTTTTTTGATAAATTAAATGCAATTTTAAACGTAAACTCGTTTGATTGTGTAACAAGTGCTGCCAAGCCTTTTTAGGGATAAATTCTGGAACGACTACTGTAATTAAATAATTTTTATCATTCGCTTTTTTACGAATTTTATCTATAAATCGTGAAATCGGACGAATAATACTTCTGTACTCTGAATGTAAAATCACAAGTCTTACATCAGGAAAATGTTTTTTCCATTTAGTCATAAAAGCCTGCTCATCTTCATCACCAAATGTCACATGCACTGCAATAACATCATCATTAGCTAATAATTTGGCATAATAAATAGATTTATCAACTACAGTTGTAATACTTTGAATAGGTACAATAGCTAAATTACGATCTACAACAGGAATATCGTGTATATCAATTTCAGATCGTAATTCACATGCTATATTCTCATAATGTACATGAATTCTAATAAAAATAAATACAACAAAAGGTAAAAATAAAAGAATTGGCCATACTTGATTAAGTTTGGTAATGAGTAAAATCATGAATACGATAAACGTAATCGTACCACCAATTAAATTGATAGTAAGCTTTATTCCCCATCGTTCAGGTCGTTCTCGAAGCCATTTTAAAACCATACCAAACTGAGCAAGTGTAAATGGAATAAAAACACCTACTGCATATAATGGAATGAGGTTCTCTGTCATTCCTTCAAATAGGATAATTAAAATGATGGCTAATACACCTAATATAATAATCGAGTTTGAATAACCGAGACGATCACCACGAACAGTAAACATACGTGGCATATATTTGTCTTTAGACATTGATGCAGCTAGCATAGGAAATGCTGTAAAACCAGTATTAGCAGCCAATACCAAAATCATAACTGTAGTAGCTTGTATAAAATAAAACGCTACATTTTCACCAAATATTTGGGACGCAAGTTGTGAAAGCACGGTCGTTTCAGTTTGAGGCATAATTCCATATATATATGAGAGTACAACAATACCTACTAATAACACTGCTAAAATTGTACCCATAGTGACTAAAGTTTTGACTGCATTCTTAGGTGCTGGATTTTTAAAATTTGTTACTGCATTGGATATTGCCTCTACACCTGTAAGTGATGATGCTCCAGATGAAAATGCTTTCAAAAGTAAAAATAACGTAACACCGGGCACAGTACTCCCTACAGTGGAATGAATATGTGGTGCGATTTGTCCAGTAGCTACGCGAAATGTCCCAACGACTATCAAAACAATTAAACCTATAATAAATAAGTAGACTGGATATGATAATACAGTTGCTGATTCAGTCAAACCTCTTAAATTCATCATTAAAATAAAGAGTACTAATAAACATGCAATAAGCACTTTAAAATGATATAAGTGGGGAAATGCAGCAACAAAAGCATCTGCTCCTGAAGAAATACTCACTGCCACCGTTAATATATAGTCGACTAATAAAGACCCTCCAGCTAGCAATCCCCATTTCTCACCAAGATTTGTTTTAGAAACAATATACGCTCCCCCACCTTTTGGATAAGCATAAATAATTTGTCTATAAGATAAAATTAGAGCTGTTAATAATATTAAAACTGCTCCGGCAATAGGCAGCGTATACCAAGATGCCACAGCTCCTATCACCGATAATGTAATTAATATCTGCTCAGGACCATATGCAACTGATGACAATGCATCGGATGATAGGATAGCTAATCCTTTAAATTTTGAAATTTTCTCGTTTTTTAAGTCTCTGTTTCTTTTAGGTCTACCAATCAAAAGTCTTTTAAATTGAATGAACATGACTCCTACCTCTTTAACTCATTTTGATGGATAAAACTATACTCCCATAAATCAAAATTGTATAGCTACTTCACAGATCTTTAATCATTACATTTACTCTATTAGCGTTATATTACACTTTAGAATTTATTGTTTCTCTCAAAAAAAGACTACTTGATTAAGATATAGTTAACCCAATATCTATTCGTTATCTGTAACTTTATACACCAAAACTGTTATAATAAATTCACTCATTGTTGCCATAACGTAGGCAATAAATTTTTAAGTTTAAAGTAGAGGATGCTCAATGAAGATAAAACTGTTTGTCATTGTTGTCATTTTTTTGATGACTATTTTATCGATAATTTCAATAACAACACGAGAAATCGCACATAGTAAGAATGAGACGATATTGACACATGCTTCTCAAAAACATATTGATAAAATGGTTGAGACAGCAATGAAGAAAGGAGATATCCCCGGACTAGCAATATTGATCATCAAAGACAATAAAATCTTTTTAAATAAAGGGTATGGTTATGCCAATATTGAAAAAAAAGCAAAGGTAAATCCACATACTCAATTTGAAATTGCATCCAATACTAAAGCTTTTACAGGTTATGCAATTCTACAACTAGCTCAAGAAGGAAAAATAAATTTAAATGACAAAGTAAGTACATTTATACCCGGATTTAAAATGAAGTATGAAGACAAAGAAAGAGATATTACTATTGAACAGCTATTAGCTCAAACTAGTGGTATACCTGGAGATATCACTGAAGAAAATCGTTACTCTAAACAGTACGATAGTATTGAAAATATCGTTAATTTTGCAAAAGGAAAACGTCTGAACCATGTACCTGGAGAAACTTTTGAATATTCGAATATGAATTATGATATTTTAGGTATTATTATTCAAAATGTTACCCATCAATCCTATACATCATACATCCAAAAGCATGTTTTAGCCCCTTTAAAGATGAAACATACCACTTTTAAAGTAAATAATACCAAATCTAATAACGAAGCATTAGGTTATATATGGGAAGATAATGAAAATAAAGTTGCACAACCAGAGTTTAACATTGGGGATACTTCTGCGGCATATATGATGTCAAGTACAAGTGATTTAGCAAAATGGGTCCAACTACAGATCCACCCTACTTCAAAATCACAAGCCAAGTTAATTCGTCAATCACATCAGGTATTATCTAACTCATTAAATAGTGAGCCTAACGCAGATAGCTACGGTTCGGGATGGTTTATAAATACTGATGACCATCTCGTATTTCATACCGGCGTTTTAGATAATTTCTCTTCACAAATTTTATTAAATATTCGTAAATCTTATGGCATTGTCGTATTAGCCAATACAAATTCAAATCAAGTGACTCGTTTAGCGGAACATTTAAATACTCAAATTATGAATAATCGTCATTACACAACTATAGAAGAAAAAGTGAACCAAACGAAAAATATGCAACTTATCATTTCCACATTGGCCGATATATTCATGGTCATATTTAGTATCTTAGTTTTTAGTAAAACCTTAAAATTACGTGAAGGCCACATCTTCATCCGTAAATGTTTACGAACTTCAATCATGTTCAGCATCATTTTGTTGGGATTTGTAGCAATGAATATTCTTTTTTATCTACTTCCCTTGATAATATTAGGAGATGCAACTTGGGGGTTTGTTTTATCATGGTTACCTTTACATTCGAAATATTTAGTTGTAAGTGTCTATCTAGCCATAACCATGTTACTGGTTTGGTTATCTTTAATAAGTATAACTTACCGTTCTGATGAAAGGAAAAAACATTAAAATAACACCTAAGCATTAAAAAGCCACATTTAAGACATGCGATACACACCTAAGAATGACTTTGTTATTTTTGAATCATGCAATATTATACTATTTTGATGAACTTGAACATCATTTATCATAAAATTAATAGAATTATTAACAAAAAGGAAGTATCACTATGCATAAACGACTTTTCATCACTTTATTAGGTTTTATCATTTTACTAGCTGGATGCGATTATTCTAAAGAAGAGAACCAAACTGGTATATTTTATAACGTTTTTGTAAAATCTATGGATGGATTTCTTCATTTTCTTGGCAGAGTCTTTCAGGATAACTATGGCTTTGCTATTATTTCTATTGTACTCATAGTTCGTTTCATCCTATTACCTTTCATGTTAATACAAGTTAAGAATATGCATATGATGCGCGAAAAAACAAAAGTCGTCCAACCAGAATTGGATGCTATAAGAGATAAAATGAAACACGCAACATCACAAGAAGAACGTAATGCAGCCAATCAATTGCTTATGAAAAAGTATCAATCGTATGGAATTAATCCATTAAAAAATATGTTAGGGTGTCTTCCTGTTCTTATACAAATGCCTATATTAATGGGGCTTTATATGAGTTTGAAGTACCCTTCGAGTCACGGAATTACTGAATACCCACATTTCTTATGGTTTGATTTAACGCAACCTGATTTGATTATGACAATAATCGCAGCAATCATGTATTTTGTTCAGCCACTTGTAAACTCAATCCATTATCCAAAAGATCAAAGAAAAACATATTACTTTATGATGGTATTTTCACCGATATTCATAACATATGCGTCTCTACATTCTGCTGCAGCTTTGGGCTTATATTGGAGTATAAGCGCTGCTTTTCTAATAGTGCAAATGCATTTTGCTCACTCTCATTATAAGAAAGTGGCACTACATGAAGCTAAAAAACTCAAACAAAAATTAGAGCAAAATAAAGACAATAGTGAGTTATTAACCGAAGAGTCATAAAAAAGCACGCTATAAACAATCTTGCAAAATTGTTTATAGCGTGCTTTTCGTTCTCCACTATTAAATATGCCATGTTAATAATTTAAAAAGAGCTTATAACTCAAACGATTCATATTATTTTATCATTGTGCACCACGTTGATTTTCTTTAGCATGTACAAGATTTGTTACAAAATCATTTACAGGTGTAGCAATATGATTCTCTTTCCCTAATTTACTAACTGCTCCATTAATATAATCTATTTCAGTTGTTCGATTATCTTTAATTAAGTCTTGGTACATAGAAGGATAGTGTGGGCCTACTTTATCATTTAAAGCAATTAAGTAATCAAAAATCTCATCAACATTAAGATGAACATCATCAACTGTTGCAACATGAACAATTTCTTGTGTAATTTTATATATCAAATTTTTAGCGTCATCACTATTATTCAGTGCTGCCAAATTACATTCAAGTATAGTACATAATGAATTAGCTGTTCCATTAACACATATTTTCTTCCAAATTGATTGATGTAAATGTTCACTTTTTACACCTTTTAATTCTGCATTTTGTAGCAGATTAACAATGATATCTACGCTTTCTTTTCCCTCGGGCACGAGACACCCAATTTCAACAGGACCTTGCCCCATTAAGTGCGTGTGACCAGGTTGATCAATACCGGCAGTCCACGTTGTTACTCCACGTACAATTCTATCTATAGAAACATATTGTTGTATAAGACGTTCATGTTTCAAACCATTCATAGTGCACACAACAATTGTATTATCATGAAGATGGGGTTGAATATGACTAAGCACCTCTTCTAATTGCATAGATTTAGGAAATAGAAAAACAATATCATAGGACGTTGCTTTAGGAATTTCCGTTAGTCTATACATAGGTAGCCTGAAATGATGCGCTTCACCATTAATATCGATATGTAGACCGTCCTGTTGTATTGTAGTAACTTGAGGTTCCCAATTATCAATTAAAGTGACGTCATAACCATGTTGAAACAACTTAGCACCAAATCCACTACCTAATGCGCCAGAACCTGCAATTGCTATTTTCATATATTCCATCTCCTTACAATTCTATATTGTTTTTAAAATACTACTTTACTACATACCAGTCAATATAATACGGTTAATTTGTAAGAATTTTCTGTTAATTAAGAATAAGTATTATCTCTCAAACGTACATTGCTCATTCGACATTTTATTACCAATTTGCACAGTGAATCGTTTCTTTGTTAATTTATTATTCTATTTCAGTTGCGTTTTTAAAATATGAGTAGAACTAACTTCATATTGACTTGATTATCTCTTTTCTCTTTAACAAGAATTAAAATTTATAGACTTCTTCATACTTACATTTTTGCTTAGTTCTCTATATCAATATATCAAAATGTCTGAGACACCGATGATGTCCCAGACATAAATTTATATTTTCCATTTCAACATTAAAGATGAAATTAAAAGTTGTTGACTATACTCTTATACATTAGACTGTTTTTTCGGTATTAAGAACAAAATAGAAAGGAATGCTAATAATGCTATAAGCGCATTAAACATTACTCCAGTAAAACCACCTAAAGTCAGATTAAGTTGGGCTGCAAGTACGCTGTAAACTGTACTTGAGATGGCCACACCAAATGCATTTCCTAAGGATGATGCCATCTTATATACACCGGATGCGACGCCTACTTTATCATCTGGTGCTTGTGCAACAGCTGTATCCGTGGATGGTGTTGCATAAACACCTAAACCGGTACCAAATAATAAATAACCAATGACACTTGACGCTATATACCAAGCATTAGGTAAAAACGTCAAAGATAATAATATTAATCCTATGACGGTCAAGGCACTTCCGAGTAACAAAGGTCTTTTAGGTCCTAACGATTGTAATATCATTTCACCCACACGTATCATAATTAATACTGCAATTAGGTATGTAAGTGAAATATATCCTGTTTCCTGAGAGTTAAAATCTAATTTTTGCTGATAAAAAGTATTTACTACAATCAATGTACCACCAGCTACACCATTCAACATAAAGTTTGAAATCGTTGCACCTGTATAACCTTTGTTTTTAAAGATATCAAAATCGACAAGTGGTTGTTTGATTTTATTTTCGTAAATCACGAATATAATTAACGATATAACAAAAATTGCAATAAGTCCCAAAATAAATGGTGAGAACAAACCAAATTGAGAGGTTTGAGTTATTATCACATTAATACTTAACATACTAACCACTAAGATGATTAAACCAACAACATCAAATTTCTTTGTCTCTGTCGGTTGATCTCCTATAGGCTCTGCTTTTGTTTCGGGTGTATGTTTAATGAGAAACATGGATAATATTGTCAGAATAATTGAAACAATAAAGATTGAGCGCCATCCAAGGTTAGTTGCCATTAAACCACCAAACAAAGTACAAACACCACTACCTCCCCATGAACCGATGGACCAGTAGCTTAATGCACGTTGTCGTGCTGTCCCGATATAATATTCATTAATGATTGCGAGTGTCGCTGGCATTATACATGCCGCTGACAATCCTTGAATAGCACGTCCAATAATCAATAGACTTGGTAATGGCGTAATAATGATTAAAACCGACCCAACAATATTAAGTGCTAAGCCTATGTATGTCACTTTTACTCTACCAATTTTATCTGCAATATCTCCTGCACCTACAATAAACAGACCAGAAAATAGTGCCGATAAGCTAACTGCTATATTAATAGTACCAATATCACTATTGTATGATGATTGTAATGGCACGACTAGATTTACAAGTGATTGTGCAAATAACCAAAATGTAATAACCCCTAAAATAATCCCTAATAATAAGCGATTATCTCCCCTAAACTTTTGTGATGTATTCATCTATCACTTACTCCTTCACAATTAATTAGAAATCTCTAATAAGACTTATTTAATTACGATATCTATTTCTTATTTTACAAATCTTTTATTTGCTTTCTTCTAATATCATTTTTACATTAAGAAACTTTATCATATTTAGAACAATTTTTTAACTGAAATAAAAATATGACTAAATCGTTTATCATTTTAATATTCATTCATCCTAGATATGTTTCTTTTTTAATTTCTTGTAATTTTTAGAAAATTTGTAAATATAGAAACATATTCTACACTATCTAGTTTCAATTTTCCATACTATAATTGATTTAATCGTGTTTTAATATAAACTATAAATATATGAAACAAGCCAATGTAAGTGCTTTTATTTTTAATAAAAAAATATATTTCTTTTTATGATATTAAAAATTAAATGAGGATTGACGTTATGCTTAATTTATTTATTTTATTACTTGAACGCGTGGGATTAATTATTTTACTCGCATATATACTCATGAATATTAATCATTTTAAAACAATGATGAGCGAACGTGACAAATGGCGTTCAAAATTCCAACTAATCATTATTTTTGGTATATTCTCTATGATTTCAAATTTTACAGGAATTGAAATAGAAAATGGCCATATCGTATCTGGTGATATTTATTACCACTTAAGCAAAGACGCCTCAATGGCCAATACCCGTGTATTAACAATCGGTGTTTCTGGTCTAATAGGTGGACCGTGGGTAGCTATAATTGTAGGCATTATTTCAGGATTATGTCGTTTATATATTGGCGGGGCTGACGCATATACCTATCTTATTTCATCCATAGTTATCGCTATCATATCTGGTTACTTTGGTCATCAAACAATAAAACAAAATACATATCCGTCCATTAAAAAAGGTGCTATTATCGGTGCAATAACTGAAATTATTCAAATGGGCTGTATATTATTATTTACAAATAACCTACATCACGCAATTACATTAGTCAGTTTTATAGCACTACCGATGATTATCATTAATAGTTTAGGTACAGCCATATTTTTAACCATCATTTTGTCGACCATCAAGCAAGAAGAACAAATGCGTGCAGTCCAGACGCATGATGTATTACAACTCGCTAACGAAACACTACCTTACTTTCGATCTGGACTTAATGAAAAATCAGCCCAACAAGCTGCTGAAATTATTTTAAAATTAATGCAAGTGTCGGCGGTCGCTATTACAAATAAAAAAGATATTTTAACACATATTGGTGCAGGCAGTGACCATCACGTAGCACGTAAAGAGATAATTACTGATTTATCTAAAGAAGTGATTCAATCTGGAAAATTAAAAGTCGCTCATACGAGAGAAGGAATTGGATGTCACCATCCTAATTGCCCTCTTGAAGGAGCCATTGTCGTCCCTCTTTATATACATAATGAAGTCGCAGGGACTTTAAAATTTTATTTCACAGATAACAATATTATTTCAACTTCAGACCAACAGCTCGCAAAAGGTCTCGCCAATATATTTTCTTCACAACTAGAACTAGGTCAAGCTGAAATGCAGGGACAATTGTTGAAAGACGCTGAAATTAAATCATTACAAGCACAAGTCAATCCACATTTCTTTTTTAATGCTATTAACACTATATCAGCACTAGTAAGAATTGATAGCGAAAAAGCACGACGTTTACTGATTCAACTCAGTCAGTTCTTCCGCTCTAATCTTAATGGTGCACGTAATAATACGATTACTTTACAAAAGGAATTACAACAAGTAGCAGCATATTTATCCTTAGAGCAAGCGCGCTATCCAAATAGATTTAACATACACTATCGAATTGATGATCAGTGTCAAGATGCGCTCATCCCACCTTTTATAATTCAAATATTAGTGGAAAATTCTATTAAACATGCATTTAAAAATCGTAAAAAGAATAATCATATTGATGTGGATGTTAGCATGAAGCAAGACTACTTAAGTATATCTGTTCAAGATAATGGTCAAGGCATACCAGCTGATCAATTAGATACTATTGGATATACGACAGTAACGTCTACCACTGGTACTGGTAATGCCTTAGTCAATCTTAATAAAAGACTTACTGGACTATTTGGAACAACATCGGCACTGAACATTCAATCTTCTCAATCAGGCACGACTGTAAGTTGTTTAATTCCATATAAATCTTCTAAGGAGGAACACTTTAATGAAAGCGTTAATCGTTGATGATGAACCACTTGCAAGAAATGAATTACAATATCTTTTAAATCTTAATGATGCTATAGATGAAATTGAAGAAGCAGAAAACATAGAAGAAACATTGGAGAAGTTACTCTACAACACATTTGACTTAATATTCTTAGATATAAATTTAATGGATGAAAGTGGTATTGATTTAGCTCAAAAAATTAATAAAATGAAGCGATCACCACATATTATCTTTGCAACCGCTCACGAGAAATTTGCAGTCAAAGCCTTTGAATTAAATGCAACCGATTATATATTAAAACCTTTTGAAAAAGAACGTATTAATCAAGCTGTAAATAAAGTTGACATGGCTAAAGATAAACCAAAAAACAAAGATAAAACTATCACACCTAAATATATTGATTATAGTGATGATGAGCGCGCTCAAACACATGTACTTCCAATTGAAGTGGATGAACGTATTCACATCTTAAATTTCACAGACATTATCGCATTATCTGTTAATAATGGGATTACAACGATAGATACAACAAAACAAAGTTATGAAACGACCGAAACACTTAATCATTACGAGAAAAAACTACCTTCCTCTCTATTTATTAAAATACATCGCGCTACTATCGTTAATAAAGAACATATCCAAACAATAGAGCATTGGTTTAATTATACGTATCAGCTGACGTTAACACATGAATTTAAATATCAAGTTAGTCGTTCTTATATGAAGACTTTTAAACAACAACTCGGTCTTCAATAAAATTTAAATCATGCTTTATGAGTTTCACCTTTAAAATGGTGCACCTCAACCTAAAATATTTGTAAGTGAGCTATGAAAACATCTATAGTAACCGCTTTCATTCTATAATGTAACCATGAAGAAAACAGAGGGGAATGGTTATTTTGGAACAAACGCATCTCGTTAAAAACAAAACGGTTGATAACAAGAAGTCAATGAAATACAGTATTTTTCAACAAGCATTAACGATTGCAGTGATTTTACTTATATCAAAAATTATTGAATCATTTATGCCTATTCCAATGCCAGCTTCAGTAATTGGACTTGTACTATTATTTATCGCATTGTGTACAGGCATTGTGAAATTAGGTCAAGTTGAGACTGTGGGAACTGCATTAACCAATAATATTGGATTCCTATTCGTACCAGCTGGTATTTCAGTCATTAACTCTTTACCAATCCTTAAGCAAAGCCCTATTTTAATTATTTTACTTATTATTATTTCAACACTTTTATTATTAATTTGTACTGGCTTTGCGTCACAATTATTAGTGACGAAATCACTTTTCCCTTCTAAAGAGAAAAATGAAGAAACAAGTCACGTAGGAGGGTAAGCAATGATTGAACATTTAGGAATTAATACACCTTATTTTGGGATATTAGTATCATTAATACCATTTGTCATAGCGACTTATTTTTATAAAAAAACGAATGGTTTCTTTTTACTAGCACCTTTATTCGTAAGTATGGTTGCAGGTATTGCTTTTTTGAAATTGACAGGAATTAGTTATGAGAATTATAAAATCGGTGGCGACATTATTAATTTCTTCCTAGAACCAGCTACAATATGCTTTGCGATTCCTTTATATCGCAAGCGCGAAGTATTAAAAAAATATTGGTTACAAATATTTGGTGGTATAGCTGTTGGTA
This sequence comes from Staphylococcus epidermidis, assembly GCF_006742205.1. Lineage (NCBI taxonomy): Bacteria > Bacillati > Bacillota > Bacilli > Caryophanales > Staphylococcaceae > Staphylococcus > Staphylococcus epidermidis. Next base: position 521,470 of record NZ_AP019721.1, on the reverse strand, counting down.
CAATTATTGCCTTGTTATTAATTTATCTTGTTGCAATAACATTCCAATTTGGCAATCAAATTATAGCATCTATGCTACCTCAAGCTGCAACGACAGCAATTGCATTACCTGTATCTGACGGTATCGGTGGTGTCAAAGAATTAACCTCACTCGCAGTTATTTTAAATGCAGTTGTCATTTCTGCTTTAGGTGCTAAAATAGTTAAATTATTTAAAATATCTAACCCTATTGCCAGAGGACTTGCACTAGGGACAAGTGGACACACTTTAGGTGTCGCGGCAGCTAAAGAATTGGGTGAGACTGAAGAATCAATGGGAAGTATTGCAGTTGTCATCGTTGGCGTTATTGTTGTAGCAGTAGTTCCTATACTTGCTCCAATCTTATTATAATTACCCAAAACTATAAATATATCTAAAATACCCCTGAAAACTTAATATGTTAAACAAACAATGCCTGGAACACAAAATAATGTTCCAGGCATTGTTAATGTATAAGCAACTGTTGACTAAAATAATCTCTGTTTTAGTCACTGTCTATGCTTTTTATATTAATTAAGTTTATTGATATCTATTAATGTAATTTTTGTACTTGATGTTTTTGCATTGAATCTTTTTTGTTTTTACGAGTAGGATCTAAACGTTTTTCTAGATAACGTAATCCTATATCTATGATAATTGCTATTAAAGCAATTGGTATGGCACCTGCTAAGATGAATGTTGTTCCATCTGTTGAATTTGTACCACGAATAATAATATCACCTAGTGTTGGAGCACCGATAAATGACCCAATCGCTACTATTCCGATAGCAACAACAAGTGCAATTCTAACACCACCAATAATAACAGATAAAGATAATGGTAACTCTATCATTCTTAATATTTGATTCCCCGTCATTCCCATACCTTTACCAGCGTCTTTAATATTTTCATCAACTTCTACAATACCAGTATAAGTATTTTTAATAATAGGTAATAACGAATATAGGAATACAGTTACAACAACAGTTGTTGGTCCTAATCCCATAGCCAACATAAGTATGGCTAACATAGCGATTGCTGGAACAGTTTGTATAATATTTGCAATTGTAATTACCGGCCACGATAAACGTTTATACTTGGCTATGAAAATACCAATAGGAATTCCAATTATACATGCAAACAACACACCATATACCGACATTAATAGATGTTTGAAGAACAGTTCTAGAAGAAAGGCCCAGTTCAGTGAGTAATATTCGATGATTGAATGTAACAAATTACCTTTCATTACTTATGACCACCTTTCTTTTCTTCAAAGTAATGATGTTTCTTTAAATATTCTTCAGCTATCACTGCAGGTTCCTTACCTTTTCCATCCGCTTCATAATTTAACTTCTGCATTTCTTCTGTTGAGATTTTACCTTCTAATTTTTTTAGTGCCTTATCGATTTCTGGATTATCCTTTATTAATTGTTCATTTGCAAGTGGACTACCGTCATAAGGCGGGAAGAATTTGCGATCATCTTCCAATATTTTCAAATCATAAGCTGCAATACGTCCATCTGTTGAATACCCAACTGCTACATCTAATTTATTATTTTTTAATGCATCATATACTAAACCAATTTGCATTGGACGCGCACTATCAAATTTAAATCCATAATCTTTAACAAAAGCAGGATATCCATCACCTGCACGGTTCATCCATTGGGTATCCATTCCAAGACGTAGTTCATCTTTATATTTCTCTAAGTCTGATACTTTTTTTAAGTGATACTTTTTAGCCGTTTCTTTTGTCACCATGAATGCGTATGTATTCGCAAACCCAAGTGAATGATAATACTTTTCATCATATTTCTTTTTAAATAAGCGTTGTGTTTCAGACATGGCCTTATCAGGATCTTTAGTAGGTTTAGCTGCTAATACACTCGTCAATTCAGTACCTGTGTAACGTACCGCTGACATATTTGCATCTCCACGTTGTAACGCATTATGTTGAATAATGCTAGACCCTAGGTTACCAATTAACGTCGGTTTGATTTTTCCATCAGTTTCATGTTCAATTAATAATTTTTCCATATGACCTATAATCTTAGTTTCACTTGTTTCAGTCGTTGTAATTTTCACATCATCTTTAGCATTTCCATCACCTAAGCCTGGTAAACTGCATCCAGATAACACGATGAGAGATAATGCAATCAGAATCAGTGTATAGTTAAGATACTTCTTCAATGTCAATTCCTCCCATTTATCTAGATACTTTTAATCCTTTAGGTACAACCCATTTTTCAACTAATGAAAGTATAAAGTCAATAACTAATGCTAATAAAGTAACAACAATCGCTGCACTAATAATCATAGGTGGTTGATAGAGATTTAATCCATTAAATACAAGATCCCCAAGTCCACCTGCACCTACATAACTTGCGAGTGTTGCCCAACTAATGACGTATACACTTGATAGACGAATACCACTAATAATAAGTGGTAAAGCTAAAGGCATTTCTACATCTTTCATTAATTGAAATTTAGTCATTCCCATACTTTGACCAGCTTGAATGACATTTTTATCGATATTTTTAACACCTAATACTGTATTATTTAAAATTGGTAATAATACATAGATAAATAATGCAACAATAGCTGGTGTTTTTCCTACCCCAAATATTGGAATCATGATAGCTAACACAGCCAAAGTAGGAATGGTTTGAAGCACGCCAGCAACTGTTAATACCACATTAGCTGTGCGTTGCGTTTTTGATAATAAAATACCTAAAGGGACAGCTACTACAATCGCTAACAATAATGCAAACATAGAAATATAAAAATGTTCTACTGCTTTTGATAAAAGTTGACTACCGTATTCTTGTAAGAATGCTTTCATTATTAATCCTCACCTCTATGTTGAGCATCATGATAATCATTCACATCTTCATTTATATTTGTTCGTGTATCAGTTTGATTTTGTGGTAAATCGTGATTATTCTCATCTAAGCTTTCATTTGGGATCTCATAACTATCAGAATCTTCTTCGCCCCAAATTGAGTCATACACAATATCGACTAAGTTTGCACGTGTAATTAAACCAATGAGATGTTCATCATTATCGACCACAGGTACATTTCTAACATTACGTTTTAGAATAGTACGCACTGAGTCTTGTAACTTTGAATTGATATGTACTTTGTAGACATCCCTTTGCATGGTATCAATTAATTCTTTACGCGCACGTAATCCTTGATTGATATCTTCAATATCTAAAAATCCTAATAATTTATTTTGATTATTGACTACAAAAATAGTGTCTACTCGACGTGTTCTCATAATATTTACTGCATCATTCAATGAATCATCTGCTTTAACAGTGACGGGTTTGATCATAGCACTTTCCACAGATTTCATATTAGGACGATCCTGAATCAAGCGATTTTGCCCAATAAAATCTCTAACAAAGTCATTTGCAGGATATCGTAAAATATTGTCAGGTGTATCGTATTGAACGACTTTTCCCTTAGACATAATACATATTTTGTCTGCTAATTTAATAGCCTCATCCATATCATGAGTGACAAAAATAAATGTTTTTCCTAATTTTTGTTGTAATTCCTTTACTAAATCTTGTAATGTATCGCGTGTAATAGGATCTAATGCACCGAAAGGTTCATCCATTAATATAATATCTTGTTCAGCTGCTAAAGCGCGCACAACACCAATTCGTTGTTGTTGCCCTCCTGACAATTCAGCTGGATAACGATCCAAATATTCTTCAGGTAAATCTACCAGTTTAATAAGTTCTTTAGCTTTTTCATCTTTCTTCTCTTTAGACCATTTTAAAAGTTTAGGTACTAAAACAATATTTTCTCGAATAGTCATATGTGGCATCAAACCAATTTGTTGAATGACATAACCGATACTTCTCCGCAATTCAACAGGATTCATATTACGGACATCTTTTCCATTCATCATAATCTGTCCATCTGTCGCCTCAATCATACGATTAATCATGCGTAGTGCAGTTGTTTTACCACTACCACTCGTCCCAATAAAAGCGATAAATTCACCAGATTGAATATCCAAAGAAATATTATCTACCGCTTTTTTATTCCCTGAATAAATCTTGGTTAAGTTTTTAATACTTAACATAATTGTTTTCCCCTTCCTATATAAAGAATGTCTTGTTCCATGACCTAAAAAAAGACCTCTGATGCAATTGTTAAACAAATAATGACTAAAGTTAAACAAAAGACAAAGGCCTTTGCTTATATATTTTTACGTTAAATTAATAGTCTTAAACATTAACCATAAATTTGCTATACATGAAAACAGAGACAGATATTAATATATACCCAATGAGTTGAAAATAAACACTTTTCACAGAATTTTTATAATTTTTTCTATGTTAAAAAAATTATAAATTAAGAAATCTACGGTTATTTATGCAAATGATTCACTATCTATGAATTAAAAGTTTAATTTTTATAATATTGTGAAAAATATCACATTATATGTCAGTGTCCTCTTGAAAATAGAGCAGTTTAGTATTATGCTCAAAATGTAATAAGAATTATTACATCACATTAAAGACTGATATTCATATTTTACAGTCAAATTTATATTTAAGGGGTTTTTATTATGAAAGCAGCAGTATGGTATGGACAAAAGGATGTACGCGTTGAAGATCGCGAACCCAAAGCAATAAAAGACAATGAAGTGCAAGTTAAAGTCTCTTGGGCCGGTATCTGTGGTACTGATTTACATGAATATTTGGAAGGACCTATCTTTATTTCAACTGATCAACCGGACCCACTACTTGGTCAAACTGCACCTGTGACTTTAGGTCATGAATTTTCAGGTGTCGTAGAAAATGTTGGTAAAGACGTATCACGTTTTAAAAAAGGGGATCGTGTGGTAGTTAATCCAACAGTGTCTAAAAGAGAAAAGCCGGAAAATGTTGACTTGTATGATGGTTATTCATTTATAGGACTAGGTTCTGATGGTGCATTTGCCGAGTTTACTAATGCTCCTGAAACAAATGTTTATCATCTACCAGATAATGTTTCAGCACGAGAAGGTGCTCTTGTAGAACCAACAGCCGTTGCTGTCCAAGCAGTTAAAGAAGGCGAATTATTATTCGGTGATACTGTAGCAGTATTTGGCGCTGGGCCAATTGGTTTGTTAACTATTGTTGCAGCAAAAGCTGCTGGTGCAAGTAAAATATTTGTCTTTGACTTATCAGAAGAACGTTTAGCGAAAGCTAAAAGTGTCGGTGCGACTCACGTGTATAACTCAGGTAACGTCGATCCAGTACAAACGGTTTATGAACATACTGACAACGGTGTAGATGTGTCATTTGAAGTTGCTGGTGTAGGTATTACTTTACAACAATCTATTGAAGTAACACGTCCACGTGGTACTGCTGTCATCGTATCAATCTTCGGTCATCCCGTAGAATTCAATCCATTATTACAAATGAATAAAGGTGTCAAGTTAACAACTACAATTGCTTATACACCAACTACATTCCAACAAACAATAGATTTAATCGCTAACGGTAGCTTAAATGTTAAAGACGTCGTAACAGATCAAATTGAATTAGATAATATTGTTGAAAGTGGCTTCAATCAACTTGTAAACGATAAATCTCAAGCTAAAATTTTAGTCCGTTTAAATGGTGACCAAAAATAATTCTAAACAGAATATCGTTCATTTTATACGAAAGGTTGGGACATAATTCCTAGCAAAATAGCCAGTAAATGAGTTTTCATAAATTTATTTACTGGCTTCTTTATTTACAATACTTCGTATTGTTGGCTCGCTTTCTTAGGGGACAGCTTCAGCCTGTAGTCTTTCAGTTTGTTGAATCAATGTATGATACTTTTCTTCAAGTATTGCTCCTTTTTGAAAAAGCAACGCTACATAACCTTTAAATCCATGTATTAGCACAGCATTTTTATTGTTTATCGTATAACAAGGATGCATCCATTTATAATTTTCTTCAAGTTCAGTTTCATTAAAAATTAAATTTCTCAAAAATTTATAACAATCTTGCCATTGGCTTTCTTTAGCTAAAAATTGCTCAACTTGCTCATTTTTTGTTTATTCATTACTACACCTCTTTTAAATAAGCATTACCTTCTTATATTATATATTTGTTTTTTATTGATATTTAATTAAACAATATTAATTGTATTATTACAAAAATTTAGTTTGACTAATGTTTTAACTAGCGTATAATTATATCGTAATATTTTTGTTGATTATTCAACATATACAAAGGAGTATTTATGAAAAATAATAGCAAATCAAAAAGTAATAAGATAAGTCTTTCTCAACTCGTCCTCCTTGGTCTTGGTTCACTAATAGGATCAGGTTGGTTATTTGGAGCGTGGGAGGCATCTTCAATGGCCGGTCCAGCCGCCATTATTTCCTGGGTTATCGGTTTCTTAGTAATTGGAACGATTGCCTATAACTATATTGAAATAGGAACTATGTTCCCTCAATCAGGCGGTATGAGCAACTATGCACAGTATACTCACGGCTCATTACTTGGTTTTATTGCAGCATGGGCGAACTGGGTATCATTAGTAACAATTATTCCCATTGAAGCTGTGTCTGCTGTTCAATATATGAGTTCTTGGCCTTGGGATTGGGCTAAACCAATGGGATCTTTAATGAAAGATGGCTCAATCAGTACTTACGGTTTGATTGCTGTTTACATCATTATTGCAATCTTTTCATTATTAAACTATTGGTCAGTAAAGTTATTAACATCATTTACAAGTTTAATTTCTGTATTCAAATTAGGTGTCCCTATTTTAACCATAATTATGTTATTAGTTTCCGGTTTTGATACAGGTAATTATGGACACTCTATCGGTACATTTATGCCTTACGGAAGTGCACCTATTTTTGCTGCAACAACAACATCTGGAATTATCTTCTCATTTAATGCATTCCAGACAATTATTAACATGGGATCAGAGATTAAAAATCCAGAGAAAAACATCGCACGTGGGATTGTTATCTCACTTACATTAAGTGCTATATTATATATAGTTTTACAAAGTACGTTCATTACATCTATGCCAAGCTCAATGTTGCACGAGCATGGATGGAGCGGTATCAATTTCAATTCTCCATTTGCAGATATGGCAATTTTATTAGGTCTTAACTGGTTAGCAATATTACTTTATATGGAAGCAGTTGTGTCACCGTTTGGTACTGGGGTTTCTTTTGTTGCCGTTACTGGACGTGTGTTACGCGCTATGGAAGAAAATGGGCATATTCCTAAATTCTTAGGTAAAATTAATAAAAAGTATAATATCCCACGTGTTGCCATTGCATTTAATGCAATTATCAGCATGGTTATGGTGACATTGTTCCGTGACTGGGGTACACTAGCTGCGGTTATTTCTACTGCAACATTAGTTGCATATTTAACTGGTCCAACTACGGTTATTTCATTACGTAAAATGGCACCAAAAATGACTCGTCCATTCAAAGCTAATATTTTAAAATTTATGGCACCTTTATCCTTTGTTTTAGCATCATTAGCTATCTATTGGGCAATGTGGCCAACAACAGCAGAAGTTATTTTAATTATTATTTTAGGTTTACCTATTTATTTCTTCTATGAATATAAAATGAATTGGAAGAATACTAAAAAACAAATTGGCGGAAGCTTATGGATTATTATCTACCTTATTGTTCTCGCATTTTTATCATTTATTGGAAGTAAAGAGTTCAAAGGCTTAAATTGGATTCACTATCCATGGGATTTCTTAGTCATTGTAATCGTTGCTTTAATCTTCTATCAACTTGGTACAACAAGTTACTTTGAAAGTATTTATTTCAAACGTGCAAACAAGTTGAATAAGAAAATGGGCGATAAATTGCGTAAAACACGCAAAAAAGCGCGTCATAAAGATTGGAAAGAACGCGATCGACAAGAGCAAAATCAATAAGACGACAGCTTATAGAATATAAAATATTTATAATAAAAGCTTGGGACTATCATTATTGTCTCAAGCTTTTTAATATACCAGTAATTATGAATTAAACTCAAAAATTCATTTAATTCTATCTGATATCATTCGTTAAATATTCAGTTAAACACTTAATATCATTTTTATTTCGTTTGTAAAATTTAATTTTTTAACACATTGTTCAAGTCAATCATCAACAATTCTTTTCACTTTGTTACTTGCTCACATTTCATCTAAATATAATTTTTCATGTTATAGTTAAGCTACGACTTTATATGTAAAGGTGTGTTCAAACATGGTTCAAGTCAAGATAGGTAACTGTACCATCAATGGCATACACAAAAAGAATATTGATGTATTCTTAGGTATCCCGTATGCCAAATCGTTCAATAAGATATCTCGATTCCAACATTCAAAGCTTATGGAACTAAGCAAACCAATGATTGATGCAACTCATATTCAATCCATCCCACCACAACCCTACAATTCACTTGAAGACTTTTTTTCGATGACAGATTCATCGTTTAATTCTTTTAAACAAAATGATTATTGCCTGTTTTTAAATATTTGGAAACCATCATCCAATCAAAATCATTTACCTGTAGTGATTTACTTTTATGGTGGTAGTTTTCTTCAAGGACATGGCACAGCTGAACTATATTGTCCTGAACACATAGTAGAACAAGAAAATATAATAGTAGTTACTTTTAATTATCGCTTAGGTGCACTCGGCTACCTAGATTGGTCTTATTTTAATCAACATTTGAACTATAATAATGGGATTTCTGATCAAATTAACGTTTTAAGATGGGTACATCAATATATCGAACATTTTGGCGGTGATCCAAATAACGTGACACTAATGGGTCAATCTGCAGGTAGTATGAGTATCATGACATTAATGCAAATGCCCGAACTTGATGATTATTATCATAAAGTGATGTTACTAAGTGGAACGTTAACTACTGATACACCACTCAATGCACATACTAAAGTACAACATTTTTCACAACTCATGAGGCATTATTTTCCTAATAAAACACTTAAGACACTTAACAGTGATGACATTTTATATCTAATGGAGTCTCAAAAAATAGAGCGTGGAAGATCTCGTGGACTTGATTTGATTTATCAACCTATTAAAGATCATCATATGTCACGATCCATTAAAAAATTTCCCAAACCGACATTCATGAGTTATACACACGATGAAGGTGATATTTATATTGAAGACGCAACACGCACCTTACCTTCTGAACGTTTTATTCACTTGATGTCTCAATATGGTACACACGTCGAAAAAAATGATGCCCTCACAATGAAACAACAAAGAAATGTAATAACAGAGTATTGTTTTGTTCGTCCGATTTATCTATTTTTAAATCAAATGAATAGTTGCGACACTTGGCTAGCACGTTTTGATTGGCACCAACCCCATACCTCCTACTTTAAAAGTGCATATCATATATTGGATTTAGTATTTTGGTTTGGTCATCTCTCTATTTTGACTAAAAATCATTATTCTGTAACCCAACATGATATGAATTTAAGTCGTAACATGATATCTGACTTAGCTTATTTTGCCAGAAAAGGTAAGCTGCCATGGAAATGTTATGAACCTCAACATCAAGCGTTACATATCTATAAATAAAGACTGAAAAAGGCACTGATAGCATACACAAATCTAATATCATAAAGATACTTCTATGTGCTATCGTGCACACCTTTTCCAGTCATAAATTTTTAGCATAATGTCTATTTTTTAAAGTGAATACAATGATAAGACTAATTAAACCTATCAATGCACTAGTATAAGTAACATATTCCACTGATAAATGTGTCATAACGAGTCCACCTACGATTCCGCCAACGCCAATACCGGCATTGAGACTCGACATATTCCAACTCATCACTTGGCTTGTATCTCCTTCGACGTGTTCAATAATACCACTTTGAATAGCTGGATTTGTACTCCACTGCATTAAATTCCACATAAATAAGCCAACTAATAATAATCCTGTTCCTGGTAATAATAAGTTAAGAATTATCATCATTATTATAAATATTGAAATCGAAATTATTAACCAACGCTTACTAGTAAACTTATCAGATAAAACACCGCCTAATGAAGTACCAATCACACCTGCTACACCATTAACAAGTAGTGCTAAAGACACAAAAGACATTTCATGTCCATTTGATAAAATTAATGGATTAATAAACACGAAAGTTACAGAATTAGCAACCAGCACTAAAAATGTAATCATCAGATATTTAAAAACCTCACGAGGTCTTATGACGCTTGAGCCAGTTTGTGATTCAATACTAGATGAACGAGGTGTTTGATTTGGATGTGACAATTCATCTTCTTTTGGTAGATAAATTAACATTAAAACACCAACAAATACACTTACAATAATAATGAATAAAAATGTAAATCGCCATCCTACCCAGTCGCCAATCACTGTACCGATGGGAACACCAAAGACATTCGCCCCACTAAAACCTGTATAAACAATACCAATCATTTTACCTCTGTTTTTTGCTGATGTGAGCATCGCTGTGAGTGCTAAAACTTTCACAATAATGAGTGAAGCTGCGGCAGAAGATAAAATACGTCCTACAACTATTATTCCAAAATGAGGCGCAATGGCAATCATACCATTCCCGAAGATAAAGACAATTAACGTCCATAATAATACTGATCGCGAAGAAAACCGATGAGTCAACTTCACTAATAACGGACCACATATCGCAAAGGTAAGCGCGTACAACGTTACCAGTTGCCCAACCACCGCTTCAGAAACATGAAGATCTTGACTCATTAAATTCATAATACCTGCAACCATCATCTCAACCATACCTACGATGAAAACACTTAATATAAATGTTGTTGTGCGTGCGACAGTCATAACAACTAGATGCCCCTTTCAAAGTAATAACGTAACTATTGATTTTGACTAAAATAAAACAGCTACAAACTTATCATTGTTTATAACTGTTTTATTATATAATATTTAAAGCTGTACTGTGTAGGTTAACAACTATATTTAACTACTTTGTCTTGTGCGTTGCGTTCTAGCAATGAGTTGATGACGAGCATTAAAGAATTGACCGTAACTCATATACGTTGCAATGAGTGCAGACATAATCGTCGCTGTTGTATGAATAAACACGACAAGCAATTGAAATTTAATTGCTTGAAGTGGGTCAACGCCTCCGATAATCAATCCTGTCATCATACCTGGAATTGAAACTAGACCATATGTTTTTACAGAATCAATTGTAGGAACAATCGCTAAGCGTATACTTTCTCTAATAGATGATTTTGATGCGAGCTTAGGTGTCGCTGCTAACGTAAGTTTGGATTCAATATCAGAAACATCTTGAACAAATGCTCTTTCTAAATTCTGATAAGCGAGATTAATCGCGATTAAACCATTATTAGCTAACATACCTCCAATTGGAATCACTTCATTCGCTGTAAATTTAATTGCACCTGTAGCAACAGTTGCTGCCAATGGTAGCGCTGTTCCCACAAATATAGCCACAAATGATATCCAAAAAACATGATGCATGACAGGTGAAGCACGACTTATTGTATTCCAAGATGCATTGATAATAATGACTAACACACATAGCACTAATAACCATTTTTCATTAATTTCGAAAATATAATGTAATAAAAAGCCTAAAATCAATAGTTGTATGGTTGCTCTAATTGTAGCAATAACTAAATCTTTGATAATATGTAATCCTTCTTTATAAGAAATAAAGATAGGGATTAGTAATAAAAGTGCTGTCAGACAAAGTGCTGTATTACTCATTACCATTCAACTCCTCATCACTCGATATCTTACCGTCAGTAATTGTGATTCTACGCTTAAAATGACGCATACTTTGGTCATCACTATGCGTAATCCACAAAATGGCAATCCCTTTATCTGCTAGTTTAAATATAATTTCTTCAATTTTCTTTTTATTATGTGTATCTAAAGCGCTAGTAGCTTCGTCTAATAATAAAACTTCAGGTTCATACATGAGTTGTCTAGCGATGGTAATACGTTGTTGCTCTCCCCCAGACATGTGCTCAATTTGAGCATCTAACTGATAATTACCTAATCCTACTTGAGAGATGAGTTGTTTCGCTTTATCACGGTCAAAAGCTTCACTTCTAGCCTCAGCAGGAAATTTCATATTATCTTCAATTGTATAACCGATTAACTCACTTTGTTGCATTAAATAACTCACACGTGTTCTTATCTCTTCCGGCTTATAATTAAAGTAAGATTGATCATTCAAATATAAATCTCCACTCGTGGGACTAATTAAATGATTCAATTGTTTGAGTAAAGTACTCTTACCGCTTCCAGAAGGTCCTACAATAGCAATCGTGTCTCCTTTATTAATATTCAAATTAATATCATCTAAAATCGTACGATTATCAACCTTGTATGTAAGATGTTCAACCTTAAGTAGCAATTTAAACACATCCTTATATCGACATTACTAAACTCTATTCCCTATTTTGACTATTTTAATATTATTAAATTTAAGTTTGTACCTGTTAAATTATTGTACTCAATCACTCACTTATATTATAGATGTATACATACTTATAAATGCAACCACACTTAAAATCATATGCACTAGTATAGCAACTGCTAAATTTCTACCACTAAAATGATATGCGCTTACTAATCCTATAGCTATAATTAAGTAGGGCCCTATTTCAAAAGGCGACTTTGCTTGCGTGCAGTGAAGATAAGCAAAAATAATTACAGATACAATGTTCATTAATCCATATGTCAATTTTTTCCCTAATTCATGGATTAATAAATGTCTCATTAGTAACTCTTCAATGAAAGGTGTGAGTATTGTAATATCTAAAAACAAAAACGGTAACATCCATTTATGAGTAAACATCTTATTAATTTCCATTTGATTTACAGTTTCATCATACTGAAATTTTTCTGGTAATGAATATATTACATTATCGTAGATATCACTCATTAAAAAAATAAAACTTAAACAAATCACTATAAGAGCTACATGTTTTTTTAATTCCTTAATCCTTGCAATTGCTATAGGTATAATAGATTTTCTATGCATTAAATAGAATGATAAAAGAATAATTATTTCCCCGACTAATGTTGTTAAAGAGGTTATATCTAAAAAAAGTATATCCGTCTCGTTTTTAGTTAAATTGAAACCCACAAATGATAAAATTTTAATGAGGGTATGCCCCATAAGTAAAGGGATGAATATATAAAATATGTAATATAATGGAACAAGCAAAAAGTCTTTTTTAATTATTTTTCTTGTTGTGAACGTGTTATCCTTCATTAAATACTCCTTTAATTCATCAATGACATAACTAATTTTTCTATGTTAATAATTTTTATCTGAAATAGTTTATTTGCGGTTGTTAGGTTCTAATACGAAGTAATAGTTTACTTAAACGCAATCGTATAAGTAGCAGTACTGTTTAAAATGCTATTAAATTTGTAATCATATGCAAAGCAATGGGTACTGCTAAATTACGGTGGCTAAAATGGTAACCTATAACAAATACGACTGCTGCAATAAAGTAAGGTCCTGCTTCAAATGGTGAAACTGCATCAGTACAATGAAAATATGTAAATCCCACTATTGACACAATATACATCAAACCATAAGTTAATTTTTTACCTAGTTCATGAATGATTAAATGACGAAATAAAAGTTCTTCAATGATTGGTGTAAAAATAACAATATCTATAAATAGTATGGGTGTTATCCACGTATGTGTAAATAACTCTTCAATTCCTTCTTCATTAACTGTCTCATAATATTGATATTGTTCAGGTAAAAAATCAATTGAATATTCCCAAAGACTTGTAAAAACCTCTGTGCTTAACGCACAAATAATAAGTAATGGTATATATTTTTTTAATTCTTTAATTTTAGTCATTGCAGTCGTTATCATCGTTCTTTTATGCAATAAATAAAAAATAAGAATAACAATTGCCTCTCCGACAAATGCATATACAGTACTTGCATCATTATAAAAGCTATTTAAATAATCTTCAGATAAATAACCATTAACTATAGCTAATATCCACGTTGTAATATTAGCGAACAAATCAGGTAAAATAAAAATTGCCAAAACATATAGAGGAACAAGCAAAAAATCCCTTTTGACTATTTTCTTTAATTTAAATTTTTCCTCAACGGTAGTTTGAGTTTGACAATAACAATGTTGTACTTCCTTTGACATAATAAACTCCTATTCCAAACTTTTCTTCTTAAAAGTTGGTATACTTACATAAAATTTCTATAAAAAGGATACATTGCAAAATCACTTGAAATATATAAGCGACAATTAAATTATCCCGCGATTTAATATATAGTATTGTAGCTGCTGAAGCAATAACGATATATGGAAAAATTTCAAAAATCGATGCCATGTCGTAAACATGTACGATCGTTTCAATAAGAATAGACAAACCAATTACAAATTGTCTATTCCATACTTTTCCTAATTCATGGATGATGAGATATCTATAAATGATTTGTTCTACCATTGGACGTAAGAATACCATGGATATAAAAGTAACTAACAACACATATGGTGATTTAAATAGCCCTAGCGTACGTTGTTCGTATTGCGTGAGATGATAACTTAAATGATTAGGTAATGATGTTCCAATCACCCGAATTATAAGTAATAATAAATATACGACAATCGCAACTATTACAATTTTAATTATTTTATTCTTTGCAATTATCCATTGTTGCTTCATCACATCATTTATTACAGATTGATGCATTTTATAAAAGATAATTAATATTAGACCTTGAGCAATCACAAAACTTAAACTTAATGAAAAATGATACAACCATTGTGGTGGTGCCTGTTGTGTTATCATGGCAGTGATCCCTAATGAGCCGAAAACAACAATGATTGGTATGATACTTTGTAATAAAATATAAGTTGGTATTAATATAAAATTTCTTTTTAAAACTGTCCTACTGTCTGATAAATGATGCGGTCGACCTTGTTTCTCTGAAGATTGTTTAATATCCATATTGTCCCTCTTCTCGCATAAAACATTTATTTTCATCTTAATATAGCCGTACAATAATTTTAATGTTTTTCTATTAGACTTTCATTGTAAAACGCATACATTGTTGTATCATAATATTGAAAACGTTTTTAGGGGGTATTGTTTATGTCAGTTTTAACTGTCATGCAATTCATAGTCAATATTATCATCATGATTGTGTTATTAACGATTATGATTCTTGGGGTTATTTGGTTATTTAAAGATAAAGGTCAAAATCAACACAGTGTACTAAGAAATTTTCCTGTTTTGGGTCGAATCCGTTATATTTCTGAAAAAATCGGTCCCGAATTAAGACAATATTTCTTCGCTAACGATAATGAAGGAAAACCTTTTTCACGAAGTGATTATAAAAACATCGTTTTAGCTGGAAAATATAAATCAAGAATGACCAGTTTTGGTACAGGGAAAGATTACTTAGAGGGATTTTATATTCAAAATACGATGTTCCCACTTCAAGCAACTGAATTACATATCGATCATACTGAATTCATTTCTACATTCTTATATCATATTGAGAATGAGCGCCTATTTAGTAGAGAAGAATACAGAAAAAGCGCTCAGGTTGATCCGTTTTTCTTAACTGATGAACATGCAGTAGTATTGGGCTCTAACCTTAAGCATCCCTTTAAAATCAAACGCTTAGTTGGTCAATCTGGGATGAGTTATGGCGCTTTAGGTAAAAATGCAATTACTGCACTGTCAATGGGGTTAGCTAAAGCTGGTACATGGATGAATACAGGTGAAGGTGGATTATCTGAATATCATTTGAAAGGTAATGGTGACATCATCTATCAAATTGGTCCAGGACTCTTTGGAGTAAGAGATCATGATGGCAATTTTAATAGAGACATGTTTATCAATCTTGCCGAACACAATAATGTACGCGCATTTGAAATTAAGTTAGCTCAAGGTGCTAAAACACGTGGTGGGCATATGGAGGGAAACAAAGTCACAGAAGAGATTGCACGCATTAGAAATGTGAAACCATATGAAACTATTAATTCACCTAATCGTTTTGATTTTATTAAAAATCCAACAGATTTACTGAATTTCGTTAATCATTTACAATCGATAGGTCAAAAACCTGTCGGCTTCAAAATTGTTGTCAGTAAAGTTGAAGAAATAGAGGCGTTAGTTAAAACAATGGTAGAGATAGACACCTATCCAAGCTTTATTACTGTTGATGGTGGTGAAGGTGGTACAGGCGCTACCTTCCAAGAGCTTGAAGATGGTGTTGGTTTACCGTTATTTACAGCACTTCCTATCGTTTCAAGTATGTTAGAAAAGTATGGCATAAGAAACAAGGTTAAAATTTTTGCGTCCGGTAAATTAGTGACTCCAGATAAAATCGCTATTGCATTAGGATTAGGTGCGGATCTCGTCAATATTGCTAGAGGTATGATGATAAGTGTAGGTTGCATCATGAGCCAACAATGTCATTTAAATACATGTCCAGTTGGAGTAGCAACAACCGATCCTAAAAAGGAAAAGGGACTTATTGTTGATGAAAAACAATACCGTGTTACAAATTATGTTACAAGTTTGCATGAAGGTTTATTTAACATCGCTGCAGCTGTAGGCGTTCATAGTCCAACGGAGATTACTTCCGACCATATTATCTATAGACAATTAGATGGCACTACAACGTCCATTCAGGATTATAAACTTAAATTAATTTCTTAAATCACAACATCGAAAAGGAGCGAGACAAAATGCTGTCTCACTCCTTTTCAATTTAATTATCTTCATTCATTTTACTTTTATCTTTTAAACCATTACGTTTAAGTTGTTTGACAACCCTATCCATACTAACATGGTCACCCTTTTTTGCATCGGATGATATGAAACCTAAATTTTTCTTAAGCTGATCTATATCGGCATCTTTATAATCAATATCGATATGTTCGATGGCCTTTCGCTCTTTATAATCTGTTTTATATGTAACCCCGTCTATCCCTTTGAATGCTTGTTCATCATTTTTAAACATTTGTTTAGCTTCATCTTTACCGATGCCTAAATCATCATATTTAACTGTTGCTATAGTAGATTGTTTGAGAACTTCATCATCTTTGTATGTCAAAGATGTAATCACTTGCTTTCCGTTTACTTCGCCTTCATAAGTTTTTGTGCGTTCTTTCCCACATGCCGAAAGAGATACAGCACTTATAACTAATACTACTAAAAGCGATATGACTTTTTTCATAGTAGTCGCCTTCTCTCATCTTTAATCATGTTAATTATATCATCTTTAATTTGAATATGTTACTTATATGAAGATAAATATCTTTTTATTTCGAAAATTTAAACATCTATAAACATGGTATTCAGAATTTCACTATTTAGAATGTTATACTAATCTTAAAGACTTATTAATGGAGGAATGACTATGCCAGAATCTAAAGCGTTACTTAAATCTTTAACAGATGTTAATGGTATTTCTGGACATGAAATGCAAGTTAAATCTTTAATGAAAGATTATTTAACACCTGTGAGCGATGATATCGTTGAAGACCAATTAGGTGGTATTTTTGGTAAAAAGAATGCTACTCATGGAACTAAATCTTTAATGATTTCTGGCCATTTAGATGAAATTGGCTTTATCGTTACACAAATTGATGAACAAGGATACATTTATTTCACGCCAATTGGTGGATGGTGGAATCAAGTCATGTTATCTCAAAAAGTGACGATTACTACTGAAAGTGGCAAAGAGATACGTGGAATTATTGGTTCTAAACCTCCACACGCCCTCTCGCCGGAAGAACGCAAAAAACCAGTTGATATTAAAAATATGTACATCGATATTGGTGTGCGTAATAAAGAAGAAGCGAAAGAAGCGGGAATCGAATTAGGTAATATGATTACACCTTATAGTGAATTTGAATCTTTAGCGAATGATAAATACTTAACTGCTAAAGCTTTTGATAATCGCTATGGATGTGCACTCGCTGTTGAAGTACTTCAACAACTAAAAGATGAAAACATAGACATCAATTTATATGCCGGTGCAACTGTACAAGAAGAAGTAGGTTTACGTGGTGCTAAAGTTGCAGCAAATTTGATTAAACCTGATTTAGCAATCGCGGTGGACGTCGGGGTTGCATACGATGTTCCAGGTATGACGAGTGAAAAAAATGAAGGTAAGTTGGGCGATGGTCCATTAGCAATATTAATGGATGCTACTAGTATCGCTCACGATGGTTTGCGCAAACATATTAAAGACGTTGCTGAGCATCATAATATTCCAGTACAGTGGGCAACAACACCTGGTGGTGGTACAGATGCAGGTAGCATTCATGTAGCCAATGAAGGTATCCCAACGATTACAATCGGCGTACCATTAAGATATATGCACTCTAATGTATCTGTGCTCAACATTGATGATTATACAAATTCAGTGCGCTTAATTACTGAGATTGTTCGCTCATTAAATGATGACAGATATCAAGCACTTATGTGGTAAATGAAGGAGGCGTATCATGTTTTCTTCTAGTAATAAAGCTAAAAAGACTATATTTGGAGCTATGACTTGTTCAAAATGTGGTAAGACACTCAATAATGATGAAAACATTACCATCAAAATCAATACTAAAGAATTAAAAGGTTATACTCACTTATCAAGTTGGGCTGATGCACAGTATAAATTGTGTGAAAACTGCTCAGAATAATCATTACTAGAGCACAAATAATTTAAGTTAACATCATACTAGAATTTACTGCCAAATCTCAATAACAAAAATTATATTTATTTCATTGATTACCCGACAATATATTAAAACATGCCTGAGACAAGAAGTGATGTCTTAGGCATGCTTTATTTTCTATAATTTTATTTAGTAGAGTTTTTCCAACTTTCATCACTTAACATTTCTCCAGGCCATGTATAAGCCATCACGCCACCATCAATACGAATAGTTTCACCAGTTATAAATGAACTATCATCGGAAGCTAAAAAGGCTACAAGTTTGCCGACTTCTTCCGGTGTTCCTAGTCGACCTAATGGTGTTACCCATTTTTGATTTTCTCGGAATGTTTGTCCGGCTTCTTCATCTGATGTACCTGCTAAATTATCAACAAGTGGTGTTTCGATTGTTCCAGGTGCTATGGCATTAGCACGAATATTTTCACGTCCGTATTCTATAGCGATAGATTTTGTGAAATTAATGACACCGCCCTTTGCAGCATTATACCCTGAACGGTATAAATCGGCAGCTTGTCCAGAGAATGAAGCTGTATTAATAATAGAACCACCTTGTTTCATCATTAAAGGTAATAAAAATTTAGTTACTAAAAACGTTCCTCTCATATCAACAGCCATAATTTTATCAAACACTTCAACTGGATACTCATGAATACGTCCGGCGCCATTATCTACACCCGCATTATTAAAAATAACATCTACATGTCCAAATTCTTGTGCTATTTTTTCTGAGAATTGTTTGACTTGTTTATCATCTGAAATGTCTACGCGATATGCAGTTGCTTTCCCACCATTATCATTAATAGACTGCACAGTTTCTTCTAATTGATCTGATATATCAAGCGCTAACACATGTGCTCCTTCTTTTGCTAACGCCACGGCTGATGCTTGTCCAATACCAGTACTCGCACCAGTAATCACTGCGATTTTGTTTTCTAAACGTTCCATCCAAACTCACTCTCCTATCACTTGTACATACTTAATATAATTAAGTATCATGTTAGTTTTTAGTTTTCCACGATGTGAATCACCTTAAACAGTGATAAGAATAAGACGGAAAACCTATTATTTTTTAGGGAGTCAATACACTTCCGAAAACCACTTAACTTCTAATATTAATTTTTAAATATAATTACTTATCAATCATCTTAAATATTTCAGAAAAATTAACTGTAAGTTCTTTTCAATTTATCTATATCATGTACAATAAAATTAAATAGGGATTATTTTAAACGCATTGTTTCAATTATAGGAGGCAAACATGGAAGAAAGAATTGGTTTGATAGACATTGGTTCCAACACGATTCGACTTGTTATATTTGGCTACAATAAAAAAACTGGGCTCAATGAAATACTGAATATAAAGACACCTGCACGATTAAGTCAATATCTCACTAAGTCCAATGAAATGAATGATGAAGGTATTCATGTTTTAAAAGAAACATTAAGCAGTTTTAGAAAAGTTGCGGATAAATTTAACGTTGATGCATTATATCCCATCGCAACAGCTGCTATCCGTCAATCAAAAAATCGTGAAGCTATCATTAAAGAAATTAAACAAGATATTCATATAGAAATTCAAATTGTACCTGAAGAAGATGAAGCATTTTACGGTTACTATGCGATTACACATACTACTGATATTGAAAATGGAATTTCTGTCGATATCGGTGGCGGTTCTACCGAAGTTACCCTTTTCAAAGACAAACAACTTAAAGAGGCTCATAGCTTTCCATTCGGCGTGGTATCACTTAAGCGTCAGTTTTTTGGTGATAAAGCACACAATGACAAAACAGCCATTAAAAATATGGAACAGTTTTTACGTGAGCAATTTAGTCAGTTAGACTGGCTATCCAACCAACATATTGCGCTTGTAGGAGTAGGTGGTTCTGCACGTAATGTTGCACGCATTCATCAATCAGCACATGCATACCCTATCGGTGGCGTTCATAACTATAAGATGACTTCGAAAGATATTAACAATGTTTATGATTTAATCCGTAAAAGTTCTCGCGATGAACTTACAAATTTAGACGGTTTAAGCCGCGATCGCGTCGATATTATTCTGCCAGCTATCTCCGTCTTTAAAACACTTTTCAAAAAAATTGACGCCACACAATTCACCTTCTCAAGAAAAGGAATTCGTGAAGGATTTATTATGAACCACATCAGCAAACGATATCCTGATGAGTTTAATAAAAGTAACGTACGTAAAGATGCATTACGTCATTTAGCGAATGAATATCATATTGAAGAAACGAGTGCTAATCGTCGTGTGAAATTAGCTCAATCCTTATTGAATCAAATTATAAGTGAACGATCACTTAATATTTCAGCAATGGAAAAAGAATTATTTATTGAAGGTGCCTACATTTATTACCTAGGTAGTTTCATTGATTCAGACTCAAGTTCACCACATACGTATTACTTAATCGCAAATTCAATGATTAACGGCTTTTCGCATAAAGATCGTGTGAAATTAGCTTTGTTAGCTAGTTTTAAAAACAAATCTTTACTTAAATTCTATTGCAAAGAAACACAGTGGTTTAGTAATAAAGAAATAGATACAATACAAGCTTTAGGGGGGATTATTAAATTTGCAAACACCTTGAATATCTCACATACTAGTTTTGTAGAGGAAGTTAAACTAAAAGCAAAGAAAGATGACAAATACGATTTATTAGTTTATTACAAAGGTTCACCTATTGCAGAAGAATACCAAGCAAATCGTCAGAAAAAGCATATTGAAAAAATATTAAAAGGTAAGGTTTCTATTATATTTACAAAATCTTAAAATTATTATGATATTTTAGATTGGTGCATAATAAAGATAAATTAATGAGGTGTATGTATAGTATGCAAACTCGATTGGGAGAAAAAGATATTAATTTACCGCAGTATTACAACAATAGGGAGTTAAGTTGGCTAGATTTTAACTATAGGGTATTACAAGAATCATATGATAAAAATAATCCGTTGCTTGAAAAACTTAATTTTATTTCTATCTTCAGTTCAAATTTAGATGAATTCTTTATGGTTCGAGTGGCTGGGTTAAAAGACCAAGTCAAAATGGGATATGACAAACCTGAAAATAAAGCACAAATGACGCCTCAAGAACAACTTGATGCTATTAAAATTAAAAATACAGACTATGTGAACACTCAATATCAACGTTATAACGAATTAATTAAAGAATTAGCCAATTACGATATTGAGATGGTAAAACCTGAAGACTTATCAGATGCATTGATAGAAAAATTAGAAAAAGAGTTCAAGTTAAGTGTCCTGCCGACACTCACTCCGTTAGGCATTGATGCGTATCATCCATTTCCAAAGTTAAATAATAAAAGTTTAAATATTTTTGTTGATATCGATACGGAAGATGCCATTAATTCAGCTATCGTTCAAATTCCTTCATTAATTCCACGCTTTTTAACTTTAAATGAGGGTACAAAACAATACGTTGTCATGGTAGAAGATGTGATTACGTATTTCATCAATTATTTATTTACAGGATACGAAGTACTAAATACTTTTACTTTCCGAATCACACGTAATGCAGATTTAACCATTCATGAAGATGGCGCTGAGGACTTGCTTATAGAAATTGAACGTTTCTTAAAAGAACGTAAGAGTGGTTCGGCTGTACGTTTAGAATTAGATTGTCGCACTTCTGAAAAAGAGAACGTAGAATGGTTAATCGATCAATTAGAAATTGAAGATAATGATATTTATTATTTAGATGGTCCACTTGATTTAACATTCTTATTTGGATTGGTTGATCATCTATCTCATAAGCTCAAATATTTAACGTATGAGAAATATACCCCTCAACCACCTAGATCATTAGGCAACAAGAATATCTATCAATTATCATTAGAAAGAGATATATTCTTCCACCATCCGTATGAATCATTTGAACCAATAGTTGACTTTATTCGACAAGCAGCAGATGACCCAAATACAATCGCTATCAAACAAACCTTGTATCGAGTGAGTAAGGATTCGCCGATTATTAACAGCTTAAAAGAAGCCGCTGAAAACGGCAAGCAAGTAACGGTGCTCGTAGAATTAAAAGCACGCTTTGATGAAGAAAATAACGTACATTGGGCACGTATGTTAGAAGATGCTGGCTGTCACGTTATTTATGGTATGACACATCTAAAAACGCATAGTAAAATTGCGCTAGTCGTTAAACGCATCAACAATGAACTTACGTCATTTGTTCATTTAGGCACAGGTAACTATAACGATAAAACTGCTAAATTATACACAGATATGGGTATCATCACGACAAATAAAGATATCGCTGAGGATGCAATTAACTTCTTTAATTACTTGAGTGGTTACTCAACAAAACCAGAATACAATAAATTGATTGTAGCACCATACGATATTCGAGACGTCTTCATTGATCGTATCGATAAAGAAATACGTAGTCATTTACAACATGGTAACGGTAAAATTATGATGAAAATGAACTCTTTAACCGATAAAACGATTATCGAAAAGCTCTTCGAAGCATCCCAAGCAGGCGTTAAAATCCAACTCATTATTCGTGGTATATGTTGTCTTAAACCAGGCATTCCAGGTATTAGCGAAAATATAGAGGTTGTTAGTATTGTGGGTCGTTTACTTGAACATTCACGTATTTACTACTTCCATAATAATGGTGAGGCGCATATTTATTTATCTTCAGCTGACGTTATGACACGTAATATGATTAAACGTGTCGAAATATTATTCCCTGTTGAAGATAAATCAATAGGACAACGATTAGTTAACTATATGAATTTACAATTATCTGACAACCAAAAAGGTCGTTACCAAGATGCACAAGGCGTTTATCATTATGTCGAAAACAATTCATCTCCTTTAAACTCTCAATCTTACTTGATGCAAGAAGCAATTAAGTATGGAGAAGAACTAAAAAAACAATCGGTACAACCTTCTGGACAACCCGTTCATTCTAGACGTGGTGGTAGTTGGATGCGAAAATTAAAAAACACATTTAAAAGATAAACTCACCTTGACAATTGTATTTTATATGAAATGAACATGAAATTAATAAATATCTTTTTATAAATATACAACTTGTTATTCTTTATAATAATTAAGAGGTACAGAACACATCACTTTAACTCAACATTTTGTGAGTATAAAAGTCGTGCTTGTACCTCTTTTTTATCTATTATGATTTATAGGATTGTGGGTGTGCATACCACTCTTTTAAAAATGTATATAAAACATCACTATATTGAGCTAATTCCTTTGCTTTTATTTTCTCATCTACGCTATGTGCCTCTTCTAAACTACCTGGGCCATATAATATCGTGGGAATGCCAAAATGTGCTGTCCAACCTCCATCAGTTACAGTTGTACTCATACCATGTTCAAGCTTTTTATTATGAACATGTTCATGTGCTTCTTCTAATTGCTTAAAACCTGGATGATGTGTCGGAACAGTGAAACTTGGGAAGATTTCTCCTTTATCCTCAATCATGGATGTACCACCCCATTCAAATTCAAGTGGATTCTCTCTGAGCCATACATCTGCTTCTGCAACCTTATTTAAATATTGCTCTATTTCATTAACTACAGATTCATAACTTTCGTTCGGTAAGTAATGAACAGTAATCCATAATCGACATTCATCTGCAATAAATGCAGGGTGACGTCCACCTTCTATGACAGCTGGGTTAATTGTATTCGCACCTGGAGGCATTCCAGGGCTCTTCTTCATGACAGCCCAATGCCTTTCAAGTTCATTAAGCGATTGAATCACCTTTGTCATTTTTTCAATGGCACTTGCACCAAACAAGCCCCCACCAGCATGTATCGTTTGACTACGCGCACCATCATGTATTGTATTTTTACTTTTAACTGTAATCCATCCGGTAATCACACCACCTTGCCCAAGTGCTTGATTCTCACTCGTATCTAAGACAAGGGCTAAGTCACCTTTAGGTCCTATTTCACATGCACGTTTAGTTCCTGCTTCACCTACTTCTTCACCGACTACTGATTGAACAATAATATCACCTTCTGGACGTTGCCCCTCTTGATGTAATTGCTCCAAGACGTAGAATAATGAAGACATACCACCTTTCATATCGCTAACGCCACGACCGTATAACCATTCATCTTTGTTGGTAAGTTTAAAAGGTGGATACTGCCAATATTGATCGTCATCTACAGAAGCTACATCAACATGTCCATTCAATATCAGTTTTGGCGCTTTAGGATTGTGCCCTTTTAAGGTAGCTACTATCACACTATCATTGTCGTATAACTGTTCTCTCTGTATTGAAAAATCCAGTTGTTTAAGTAACGTTTCGATTTCATCTTGCAATGGATCTGTATTACGTCCAGGTGGACTTTCAGTATTAAATCTCACTAGCATATCTAAAATTTCAAATTGACGTTTATCCAATTGATATCCCATCCTTTGTGTAAAGTGGTTGAATTCAAACGTAACAATTTAAGTGTAACATGAAACAAAAATGCTATTTTAAATAGAGAAATGTCATCATTTAAACAGGTCTTATCGTTACTTCATTAACATTAACGTGACTAGGTTGTGTTAAAGCATATACTACAGCATCAGCAATATTCTGTGCTTCAAGTTTTTTGCGTTCCCCAAAATCAGTACCTTCCGTCATAGGGGTATCAACCATTCCTGGTGAAATACTAGTCACTTTAACACCTGTACGTGCTAATTCTTTTTCAAGAGACTGTGTGATTGCATGTATTGCTGCTTTTGTTGCACCATAAACGGCGTTCGTCTTTGTTGGTTCAAATCCTGATACTGATGCAAGATTGATGATATGCCCACTAGATTGTTTTAACAAATAAGGCAATGTTGCTTGTAAAACATGGAGTGTACCTTTAATATTTACATCTATCATAGTATCCCACTGCTCAACATTATAGTCTGTAATTTTAGATGATAAACTTTGACCTGCGCTATTCACAACAATATCGATATGACCAAAATGGTCTATTACAGCTTTTAACATATCATCTATGTTCGATTTTACAGTGACATCTGCTGAAACAACTTTAGTCGGGGTATTTAATTGCTGGGCTATTTCGTTTAAACGTTGTTCGTTACGACCAACCAGAACTATTGATGCACCTTGTTGACTTAACTTTTTGGCAATCGACTCTCCTATACCGCTACTCGCACCTGTAACGACTGCAACTTTCTCTTTAACTTTTGCCATACATCATTACTCCTTATCATAGAATTATTTTGAACATCTTTATCATAACGTTTTGTTAGAGAATAGGACATTAATGTGATTTAGAAATCAACTTTAAACAAAAGAATCAAACATATATTTAGTCATTTTCATTATAAAGAAAACATAGTAACTAAAGAATAAAAGTCAAACTTTAGGAGAAACAGTAATGTCGTTTTATGAACGGGTATTAAAACTAGGTGAAAATAATCATCGTACTGCTTTTGAATTTCGTTTTGAAGAGTTATTTTCAAATGAATAATGGTGCGCATTATCGCTAGCAGAACGTCAGAAACAAGAAAAAGCATTTTGATGCGAAGTGAACAAGCGAGAGTATATACGTATGACATTTTCACGTGAAAACGATGCTAAAAATAAGTTGTTTAATATTATTTATGCTTACAATGCCGTAAAAAACTTTAAACAGGCTGAAGACTCTAGAAATCCTAGAGGTCGAAACGTTTAATAATTATCAAGACAGGTTGCATTGTGATGACTAAAATATGTTGAGAAATAAAATATTTGATGGAATCATTGGATATTTTGTGTGAGAAAATATGACACATTAAAATTAATGTAAATCATCGTTGAATCACAGATCAAAAATGAAGACCATAACTCACAGGGGTAGTAAGTTACGGTCTCCTAACACATTAATTTAGATTTTAGGGGTATATAGAGTGTCAATTTTGCCCTCAATTACTCTTTGAGAGCAAGCGAGTTCAACATTGTGGGAGTTCGTTAAAAATCAACTTGTAACGAGGGCTTTGCGCTCTAAACTATAATAATATAATCTTTCAGCATCAATATACGGGATAGAATCAATCGTCAAATATCCATCTTTAATGTCTCCAACCAACCCTTGGTTAACGCCTGTGTTTACATAGATGTCATAACTACTTACATCGGAGAAGATTAATTCTTCTATAGCATTTCTCATAGTCATCACCTCAATAATTTACTCTTTCCTTACACTTCATATATTACATCATTTTATGTAAATTAAAAGCATTTTGTGATACATTTCACAAAAGTATCACTTATTTGTTTATAAAGAAAAATAATTATCTAAGAATTTAGCTACTTCTTTTTAATTCTGTAAATCTTTATTCCACTCTGGCTCTTTCATATCTACGCCTCCTTATTATTTATCTGTAATATATATTTATTATATTAAATAAAACAAAAAAACAGAGGACTACACACCTCTGTTAAAATAATTCTAATTGGCTATATTTATCATTATTATTTATTTCAATAATTTCTATCTGATTAGCAATTCTAGTAATTATTGGTACAACCAAAGCATTTCCCATACAAAAGAATCTCATTCTATCCGGCATTGTATCAGTCCAATTATCCGGGAATCCATTCAGTCTTTCTGCTTCTATCGGAGTCAGTGTTCTATAGGTATCATTAACCTTTAATAGATGGCTACTTCTATTTACAGAAGCTTCACTAGTTAACATGGTTCTTGCAGGCAAGTCTAAAGAATCAGTTTCAGACATTCCTCCTTCTGAAAAGTAATATTCATGACCATCCTTAGATGTTCTTTTAATTTTTTTTGGACCTCTTAAATACTTAAACTTATTTATTTGATCTATGTTCAATTCATAATTATCAGTTACTTCACCTTGAATAACATCTTTTAGTGGAGTGGGTTTTTCATATTTAGGTATAGTATCAATGGTAAGTATTTCTCCATTTCTCATTACTCCACTATTAAAAAAACCGAAACTAAAATTATTAGAAATTTCTACTATATCATTATCAATTTTTATATTATTTATTCTTTCTTTATTAGGTACTTTTTCTACTGGAAACCCTGAAGCGAACAATCCTTCATCATAAATAATATTCTCTAAGCTAAATTTACTCATTTTTCTACCATATTCAAGATCTTTTTTGTAACCAAAAATAAATACTCGTCTTCGTCTTTGCGCATTTCCATAGTCAGCAGCATTAATCACTCTCCATTCAACTGAATATCCCAATTCATTCAGAGTTGATAACATTACTGCAAAATCTCTTCCTCTTTGTCTTGAAGGTGATTTTAATAACCTATCTACATTTTCTAATAATAAATATTTTGGATAAGTATTTTGAATAAATCTTATAATTTCCCAAAATAACACGCCTTTTTTTCCTTGTATACCTAGTTCTCCACTAAGACTTCTAGCTACAGAGTAGTCTTGGCAGGGAAATCCACCTACTATCATGTCAGCTCTCGTATTAGCCATTTCTTCATTACTTATTGTTGCTATATCTTGATTAATATGTACACCGTTTTTAAACCTTTTATTATAACAATCAAAGGCATGTTGTACTTTCCTTGAAGGTTCCCATTGATTAGCCCAAGTAATTTCAAACATTTTATTTTTTGTTCTCTCTAAACCTAAACGAAATCCACCTACCCCTGCAAATAATTCTGCTACTTTTAAATTATTCAATTGGCAACCTCCTCACTTTTGAATATCAATAATTATACCATAAAACCGAACGATCGTTCTACTTAAAAGATAACAAAATTAATTGTAACATAAATAGCCTAAAGAAATTCTTTGACTTGTTCTTTAATATAAGTATTATTTATCCAAAAACATTGTTTCGTCATCCATTTATCTGAATATTTTAATGTATCATTAGGTCGATTAATCCAATTTGCACGAGATGGCAATTCATCTGCATATTTACCGTTCACCCTATAGTCAGAGTAGCTTTCATGGGGTCGTATATGACATATCATTTCATCTGATTTATTAATAAAATTATTTTCAATTCTATATACGTTACCATCCTTTTTATAAGTTGCTTTGAGACACACCCCTTTTAATAACTTATTTTTTGTGTCTTCCCATACTTTTTTTACAGGACCTTCGATATCGTCTTCTGGCATTGAAAAGAATTTAACGCCTTTAAACACCTCAGTACCTTCTTCTTCTTTGACGATAAAAAAGAGAAATCTCGTTTCCAGAAGAAAATTATGCCATTGAGCTAGTGGATTACCATCTTCATCTTCCCATTTTTCTTTAATTAAATCTTTAAATCTGAAAGCAGGGAATGACATACTTTCTTTATTAATATTATTTTTATTAAATTTTACTGTTTTAACAACTATAGATGCTTTTTCAAATTCGTCTACCTTTGGAAAAGTCTCATTTCCTTTAATTTTGCCTTTTAAATTTAAAATAGCAGAAGCAATGCGATTATGGTAATTTTTCCCACCTCTATCTACATTAAATTTTTCTCCTATGGAATCTATAGTTTGATTATAATATGGTTTGAATTTTTCAAGCACTATATCTTCAATAGATTTATTTTTTAGCTCAAACGGTGATTTAACAATAGAATCAATCTCTTCATTGCCTAAAATATACTTTCTCAATATCGATGTCATGTATCCAGACTTCAAAGAAAATGCTCTCTGTTTAGCTTTTATGTTTGAATATGGTTGAGTTCTAACAGATTTAGCACTTGCTCCTTTCGTACAAGGGGATAAATAAGTTGTTAAGCTCTCACTTAATTCATGTGCTTTACCATCATTAATATAATTATGTATTAATTCCCAATCATTTTTTATTACTTCATAATCAATTGGATTTTTTTTCATTTCATATAAAACAGCCTCATGTATAATCCAGTCATCTCTAGATACATCTTTTTTATACTCATAAAACGCTAGCTCTATAGTATTATTTTTATTTAAAAATGAACTAGTCTCGAATTTTTCATGTACTACTTTTTCATAATTAATAATATTTAAAACCAATCTTTCTTTGGCACTATATTTACCACTTTTTAATTTTTTAAAAGGTGTTGCCTTTAATTCAACACCTGCCTCTTCCATATCAGGTCTACTCTCACTATCTTTACTTTTCCCAAACCAATTTTCAAAAGCATCCCCCACAGAACTTTTAGTTTCTGAAACAGAAAAGCCATCATTTAATTCTTTTATTGTCTTACCTACAGCTTCCTTTGCTCTATTATGAACTTCTTGTTTAGTTAAAAATTCCATATTCCATCATCCTTATTTAATTATCATGCGATACTAAAATTCTATGACATAATTATCTTTCAAAGATATATATTCTAAAACAATAAAATTATTATTCTTTGAAAATAGATTCCTTTTCTTTAATATTATATCGAATTTATTAGACAAACAATATCACTTTTAATTGTTCCAACCATACTATTCCTTCTCTATTATTAGTGAATATATGAGAAAATATTAGATAAATTATTAAATTAATTTATCTTAATAATCTAAAAATACACGCTGTTTTTGATTATTAACAGCGTGTAGTTCAAAATAAATTGTAATTTAGTCTTATTGTTATTAATATTTTCTTATAATATGAACCTTATTTAAATTACTTTACTCTCTCAAACAACTTTTGATAGTTATTCTTTGCTTGTTCATACTTGAGTGCATTTTTTGTTTCAACTTTTGTTAGTGGATTTTTAATTATTTTATCCATATAGGCAGCGAATGCTTCAATGTTATCCGGCTCAACAAGATAGCCATTTTCACCGGGCTCTATGATTTCACCAGGACCGTATCTTACGTCATAAGCAATGACTGGGCAACCTACTTCAATACTTTCCATAACGGTTAAACCAAAACCTTCGTATTCACTGGTTAATAGTGAGGCTTTAGATTTTTTAAATTCTTCAAGTGGATGCTTGGTAAAATCATTTAAATCAACTTTATCTTCAATTTGATATTCTTTAACTAAATCTAGTATGACTTGTTTTTGATTTTGTTCATCTGCACCATAAATAGCTAATTTCGTTTGATGTCCATATTTTAAGAATTGATTATAAGATTTGATTAAATGGTCCACTTGTTTCTGTTTGCCTAGTCTACCAATAAATACGAATCTATCCTCTTTATCATGAGTATATTTTTGTCCATAGCTTTTAATAAAGTGAGGTACAATCGATATTTTTTCATCGCTGATACCATATGCATGTTGTATATCGTCTTTTTGCATATGTGTGAGCAAGAGGTATTGAGCTACTTTATCAGAATTTTCCAGTGCAATTTTGTATGAAGATTTAATATTATCGCCATCGATGTGGCTATTATGAAATACAAGCACATTTTTTGTGTTCATACAATTATTTAAAAGTGGTTTATCTAGAAGTCTAGCATCATTAAACACAATATCATTTTGTTTAAAGCGATGTTCGAAATAATATTTAAAGAGATCTTTTTCGTTTTTAAAAGCCTTCATGATACGTTGATTTTTAAAAATTTGAATAAAATCTAATTCATTTGCCTTTTGTGAATTGAAGAATTTTTTACAGTAAATACTTCCCTCTGTGTCAAAATATTCTTCCAAAATTTTGTGATATGTGCGGCTTGAGAAGTAAATCTTTCTATGTAATTGACCGAAGTGATTATATTCTCTACGTTCAATTTTTTTCTTAGAAATTGGTGACATCACGTCTTCAAATTCTATGATATTTGTATCTTCATAAAATTTCCGATATAAAACATAAGTTTTTTGATCATAATATCTCATCACATTGCCATCATTGAATGCTTTAGAAGTTAAACCTTCTATGTCTCTATCTTTTTCAGAGTAAAGCGTTTTTTTCTTAAATCTTGTTTTAGGTATTGAAAGTAATTTGAAATCAGATAACCAATCATATATGTTTTCGATTTGCGTATTTTTCGTTATGAGTTGATTCTCTTCGAACTTTTGATAAACTTCATTATAATTAGCGTTATAATTCGTTGTTAATATTTTATTGTGAATGCCCATTTCTTTATCAAGAAATCGAATTCTTGTTAATAATGATTTAGTTCTTCCTCCGTGCACTAAGGGTAATGTGCTTGTTACTGTATATATCATTGTTTTAATCCCCACCTTTTAAGATGTATGCTATTTTATAGTTAATTATAAAAATATTGATGCATTTTGAAGCTAGAAATTTTATAATGTGATTTAAGAAGTATTTTATATGTTGTTTTAAAATAAGCTAAGAACTTTTTATGTTTTCGAAAATAAACATAAACTAAAAATATAGTATAATGTATATTTTAATTTTAATAAAGAGGAATTTGTAAATATGAAAAATAATTGGATAGATGTATTAGATGAAAGTTTAGTCAAAGATTTTTATAATAATCAAACTTCCGAAGAGCAACAAGAAGGACTTAATACTACACTGTCTTTTGGCACGGCTGGTATTAGAGGGAAATTCGGTTTAGGTGAAGGCCGATTAAATAAGTTCACAGTATCTAAAGTAGCGTTAGGCTTTGCCCATTATTTAACATCAAGTATCGTGCATCCTGTCGTCGTCATACATTATGACACAAGACACTTATCACCTGAATTTGCTCAAATTATCGCTAATATTCTAGCAAGTCATGATATTAAAGTTTATCTTGCTGATACATACAGAACAACACCTGATTTATCATTTGCAGTCAGATACTTACAGGCTGATGCGGGTGTTATGATTACAGCTAGCCATAACCCTAAAGATTACAATGGAATTAAAGTTTATGGAAAAGATGGTGCTCAATTATCAACCGACGATTCCGCACGACTAAGCACATATATCGATAAGTTAGGTCATCCGCTTCATATTAATTTACCTAGTTTAACTACTGAACAACAATCATTAATTCATTCAGTCCCGAGCGAAGTCAGAGAAGATTATTTCAGAAACGTACAAGACTTAGTTGGAACGATTCCACAGTCTAATTTAAAAGTTGTCTTTACAAGCTTGCATGGTACGAGTGTGCCAGTTGTACCTGACATCTTATCTTCCCTTAACTTTAATCAATTTGAGTTAGTTGCATCACAATGTGAACCTGATTCAGATTTCAGCTCTGTAGCCAGTGCAAATCCAGAGGATCATAAAGCCTTTGATCAATCGATAGAGCTCGCTAATAAGATTGATGCTGATTTACTTATTGGTACAGATCCCGATGCAGACCGTTTAGGAATAGTTGAACGTGATGCTGAAGGTAACATCCACTATTACAATGGAAATCAGATTGGTGCACTTTTGTTAAATTATCGTATCAAACAAACAGAAGAATTACCTAACAGAATTATGTTCCAATCAATTGTCAGTGGTGGCTTAGCTAAATCTCTTGCTCAATATCATAATGTCAATTTCAAAGAAGTTTTGACAGGTTTTAAATATATCGCAGCTGAAATAAGACATCTGTCTCCTGAACAAAACTTTATTTTTGGCTACGAGGAAAGTTATGGCTTCTTAGCCCGTCCTTTCGTGAGAGATAAAGATGCGATTCAAATTGTGCCATTAATGATTAAGTATGCAGCTGAATTAAAAAACAAAGGACGCATGCTTAAAGATGAATTAGAAGACATTACTCGAAATGTCGGTAACTTTAATGACAAGCTTTTCTCACATACATTTGAAGGTACTCAAGGCAAGGCAAAAATCGAAAATATTATGACTCAATTTAGAAGTGAAACACCTTCGGAAATGTGTGGTCTTAAAGTCATTGCAATCGAAGATTTTGAAACAGGTAAAAAGACTGACTTACAAAATGATGAAGTCAGCGATATAACTTTACCTAAAGCGAATGTAATAAAGATATACTTTAATGAAGGATTTATTGCTTTGCGTCCTTCTGGTACAGAGCCTAAAATTAAACTTTATGTATCACTTTCTTGTGACCATTTTGACGTAGTTGCACAAAAAATGAATGATGCTATATTTAACTCTTAAGTAGAATAAGATGGAAATGTATTCTCTTTGCAATCTTAAAATCGAAAGAAATAGAATTAACATGGTTAGTAAAATTGCTAGGTGGTACTCACGATATTGGGGACCATCCTTTCTAGTAATTAAAACTTGATGACAGTGAATACTCAATCCAATCATCCACTATAAATACGTAAAATGCCTAGGACAAAATAGTTGTCCCAGGCATTTTTTATTGAATTTAAATATCTAGTTGTTTAATGAATGCTTTTAAGTCTTGACTCATTTCTGGATCTTTTAAAGCATATTCAATCGTTGTTTTAACAAATCCTAATTTTTCTCCAACATCATAACGATTACCCTCAAAATCATATGCATATACTTGTTGTTTGCTATTCATTCGTTCAATCGCATCAGTTAATTGAATTTCATTTCCAGCACCTTCTTGTTGTGTTTCAAGATAATCAAAAATTTCTGGTGTTAATACATAACGACCCATGATTGCTAAATTAGAAGGGGCAGTACCTTGTTTCGGCTTTTCTACAAATTGACGTACTTCATATCGACTTCCCTCTTTAGCAGAAGGATCAATCACACCATAACGATGTGTATCAGATTCTGGCACTTCTTGAACACCTATTACTGAATGGCCTGTTTCTTCATAAACGTCCATTAATTGTTTAATAGCTGGTGTATCAGATTCTACAATGTCATCTCCTAATAACACTGCAAATGGTTCGTTACCGATAAACTGTTTTGCAGTATGTATTGCATGTCCTAGCCCTTTTTGTTCTTTTTGTCGTACGTAAAAAATATTAGCTAAATCTGTTGAATATTGTACTTTTTCAAGCAGGTCTGCTTTTCCTTTATTTTCAAGAACCATTTCTAATTCTCTTTGATTATCAAAGTGATCTTCAATTGCACGTTTATGCTTGCCAGTCACTATAATAATATCTTCAATCCCTGCTTTAGAAGCTTCTTCTACTATATATTGGATTGTTGGTTTATCTAATATTGGTAACATTTCTTTTGGCATCGCCTTAGTTGCTGGTAAAAAACGAGTACCTAAACCAGCGGCAGGAATTATTGCTTTTTTTATCTTTTTCAATCTATAAACTCCTTTACCTATTTACGTAATTAAACTCTTAATAAAGTGTATCACTATTTAAAATGCTTTCATAGTAGTGTTTTTTCACCACAATCTTTTTCAATATTAACATTAACTTAATCAAGAATTGAGTTAGAAATTAAAAATACTCGAATAGAAATTAACTTTATTTTAAATATATCGGTGACAGACATCTACTGAAAAACACTCGCTATATTTTTAAAATGAGAGCTTCAGGAATTTTTTCTCTATACAAATAAACTGATAAATAAAATAAATAAAATACCAGATACTGAAATAATTGTCTCTAATAACGACCATGTTAAAAATGTTTCTTTGACTGTCAGCCCGAAATATTCTTTAAACATCCAGAATCCAGCATCATTGACGTGAGAGAGAATTACGCTACCTGCACCTATTGCAAGAACGACCAAAGCTACATTAACATCTGAATGTTCTAAAAGTGGTAACACAATGCCTGTTGTTGATACGGCAGCAACTGTAGCTGATCCTAATGAAATCCTTAAGACTGCAGCTACAATCCATGCTAATAAAATGGGCGACATGCTTGTTCCTTCAAACATCTTAGCGATTGTATCACCTACGCCACCATCGATGAGCACTTGTTTAAATGTACCACCACCACCGATGATGAGTAACATCATGCCGATTGGATAAATAGCATGCGTAACTGATTTCATAATGTCTTCCATTTTTCGTTGTTGCTTCATTCCCATTGTAAAGATTGCAAATATCACTGCGATAAGCATTGCAGTACCAGCAGTTCCTATGAAGTAAACAATTTGTTCGAATACATTTGTTGCTTCTTCGTGTCCTGTAATCAGTTGCACAATTGTAGAAATCAACATAAGAATAACAGGTAAAATAGCAGTCAATAAACTTATTCCGAAACCAGGCATCTCTTCTTCTTTAAATTCCTTTTGAGTACCTAAAGAAGAAATATCCCCTTCTCTCGTATAGGCTGTTGGAACCATCTTTTGTGCAAATCGATTAAAGATTGGACCTGCAATAAGTGTTACAGGGATAGCAATAATCATACCATATAACAAAACTTCACCTATATTTGCTTTAAGCTCCTTAGCGATGACAACGGGTCCAGGATGTGGTGGTAAGAATCCGTGTGTAACAGATAACGCTGTAACCATTGGTAGTCCCAATTTTAATATTGATACATTTGCGCGTTTAGCTACTGTAAATACGAGTGGTATTAATAGTACAAGACCTACTTCAAAAAATAGCGCAATACCAACGATAAATGCTGCTATCAACATAGCCCATTGAACATGTTTCTGACCAAACTTTGCAATAAGTGTATCAGCAATACGTGTTGCGCCACCACCGTCGGCTAATAATTCACCTAATATCGCACCTAAGCCAAAGATTAAAGCAATATGACCTAACGTACTACCCATACCATTTTCAATGGTTTCCATAACTTTGTTAAGTGGCATACCTAATAATAACGCCGTTATCATTGAGGTAATGATTAATGAAATAAACGTATTAAGCTTCAATCCAATAATTAATGTTAATAAGATAATAATTCCTAATACAACACTGATGAGTGGCCAAATCTCTCCAAACATCGCATTCCCCTTCTTTCTCTCGTTTATTATTCATATAATATATAATCAATTAATCACTTAAATGTTCTCGTTGGAAATTCGCAATATCACTGTAATTCTCAGTCATAGAACGACTAATGTTAATGAAAATGGTAACAAGTTGTTGGTAGATGGCAACTGTTTCTTGGTTAGGTTCATGGGCATGTGTTGTACCAACCATATCTTTAATGACTGAAAAATCATCTATTTCTCCCAGAGCTTTCATTCCAAGTACACATGCACCTAGACATGAACTTTCGTAGCTTTCAGGTACGATTAAGTCTGTATCAAAAATATCTGCCATCATTTGTCGCCAAATTTCACTTTTAGCAAAACCACCCGTTGCTTTAATTGTTGTCGGTGTTTCATTCATCACTTCAATTAATGCAAGATAAACTGTATATAAGTTATACAATACACCTTCCAATGCTGCACGAATCATATGCTCTTTCTTGTGAGATAATGTCAATCCGAAGAATGAACCCCTAGCGTCAGCGTTCCACAATGGTGCGCGCTCTCCAGCTAAATAGGGATGAAAAATTAATCCTTCTGCACCTGGTTTTACTCTGCTGGCAATCTGAGTTAACACATCATAAGGATCGACCCCCAACCTTTTAGCCGTTTCAACTTCACTCGCTAAAATTTCATCTCGTAACCATCTCAAGACGACACCACCATTATTGACGGGACCGCCAATCACATATTGATCTTTATCGAGAATATAACAGAAAATACGCCCCTTCTCGTCTGTTTTTGGCTGATTAATTACCGTACGAATTGCGCCCGATGTGCCAATAGTTACAGCAACTTCACCTTTTTGATAACTATTTACACCTAAGTTAGATAATACGCCATCGCTCGCTCCGACAATCACAGGCGTTTGCTCATCAATCCCCATCAACGTTGCGTAGCGTTTTTTCATTCCAGTTAAAACATGTGTAGTTGGAACAAGTTGTGGTAACTGATTTCTTTCAATACCTAACAATTCTAAAGCTTTATTATCCCAATCTAATTGTTCTAAGTTCATCATACCTGTAGCTGATCCTAAAGAATAATCAATGACGAATCTTTCATATAATTGAAACAGTACGTATGTTTTTAAATCTGCAAACATAGCTGTTTGTTTAAATATTTTCGGTTCCTCATGTCTCATCCAAAAGATTTTAGATAATGGTGACATAGGATGAATCGGTGTACCAGTTCGTTGATACAATTCAAAACCGCCATATGATTTTTCTATTAAATCAGCATAATCATTCGCACGATTGTCAGCCCAAGTGATATTTTCAGTTAAACGTTGATTATTCTCGTTCATAGCAATCAAACTATGCATTTGTGCACTCAAGGAAATAAACTTAATATCTTCTTTTGCGATGCCAGATTCTCTTACAATATATTTAACCGTCATAAGCACAGCATCAAATATTTCATCAGGATTTTCTTCAGACACATCTACGTTTGGTGTATGTAAGTCATAGCCAATATTATGTTTCATTATAAACTTACCATTTTCATCATATAGCACAGCCTTCGTACTCGTTGTCCCCATATCTACACCAATCATATATTTCATATTTCATCCCTCTTTTCTATAAATTAACGTAACCAAAATGCTTCAATATTTTCTCCTACATCATCAAAATTTAAATGGAATGCTTTTCTCAATATGGAGGCATCATCGTTCTCAACAGCATCTATAAAAACTTGATGATTTTTATGAATTCTCTCGAAATCTTTGGGGTCATTTGCCATTCTTTGTCTCATTGAAATGAGTATGAGTGATTCCATAACAGGTTTAAGGTGATTCCAAAACACTTTAAGATACTGATGGTTTGTTGCTTGAATCATCACCTCATGAAACTCAAAATCATGTTGTGTAAATGCTTCAGCATCCTCAAATTGGACTGCAACCTTCATCATTTCTAATTGCTTTTTCATTTCCTTACCAATATGTTGTGTATCTGTTCCACTTAATTTTGAAAAGGCGAATGATTCGAGCATCAAACGCAAATCATACATTTCCTTTTTCTCTTGATCACCAAAAGGAAGTACCTGAGCGCCCATACGTTCTAATTGAATCAGTTGATCTGTTTGAAGTAACTTAAATGCATCTCTGACTGGTGAACGACTAACATTAAATTGTTGTGCAACTTGATTTTCACTTAGTTGTATATGGGATTCAATCTCACCACTCACTATTCCTAAACGTAACTCAGCAGCTATTACTTGTCCTGAAGTCATGTTTTCCTTCCACTTTTTCGGATAACCATACGTCACGTTCTATCCACCTCAATTCAATGCACTTCTACTTGTATACAAGTATGTTAATATACAAAAATTTGTTGTGCAAGCGCTTTCTTTTAGGTGTTTTGACATTTTAAACACAATTTAACAAACTATTTCTTAGAATCATTTACATCCATCTTTTATTCGTTCACTTTTCATCCTATCAATACAGTTTATAAAATAATGTAAAATACACTTAAACCATACTTACTTATTGTTTGTTTCTTATTATTCAATTATATATTTTGTATTTCATAAAAAAACATAATTATATTGACAACGCTTACTTGGATACTTAAAATTTACTCGTAATTATTTTTCAGTTTTATACATCATCATACGATTAGGAGGTTACAACATGTTTAATTTCTTAAAACCAGCTAGACATATCAAATCATTGCCATCAGAAAAAGTAGATGATACGTATAAAAGACTACGTTTTCAAGTCTTTTTAGGAATATTTATCGGTTATGCTGGTTACTATTTATTAAGAAAGAACTTCTCTTTAGCAATGCCCTCATTAATTGAGCAAGGCTTTAGTAAAGGTGAATTAGGTATTGCATTATCTGCAGTATCTATCGCATATGGCTTTAGTAAATTTGTAATGGGAACTGTCAGCGATCGAAGTAATGCTCGGATGTTCTTAACTTTAGGTTTAGTATTGACAGCAATTATTAACTTATTATTAGGATTTATTCCATTCTTTACTTCAAGCATAACTATTATGTTTATCATGCTGTTTTTAGTTGGTTGGTTCCAAGGAATGGGCTGGCCACCATCTGGACGTGTGTTAGTTCATTGGTTTAGTGTCAGCGAACGCGGAAGCAAAACGTCAATATGGAATGTAGCACATAATGTAGGCGGAGGTTTAATGGCACCTATTGCTACGTGGGGTATTTCCATGACTGCATTATACAACTTCGGTTATTTAAAAGGGTTTGAAGGCGTCTTTATATACCCTGCACTATTGGCTATCATTATTGCCATCTTGTCTTACATACTAATTAGAGATACACCACAATCTCAGGGTTTACCACCAATTGAGCAGTATAAAAATGATTATGCCACTTCAACTAAACAAACAATTGAAACAGAACTAACTACTAAAGAAATATTATTTAAATATGTACTTAATAACAAATGGGTATGGGCGATTGCTTTTACAAACATTTTCGTTTATTTTGTGCGTTATGGTGTTTTGGACTGGGCTCCGACATACTTAAGTGAGGAAAAGCATTTTGATTTAAGCGCTTCAGGTTGGGCTTACTTCTTATACGAATGGGCAGGAATTCCGGGCACGCTACTCTGTGGTTATCTATCTGACAAACTATTTAAAGGTCGTCGTGGTCCAGCAGGCTTCTTCTTTATGTTAGGCGTAACAATCTTTATCCTTATATATTGGTTAAATCCACCAGGTCACGCATGGTTAGATAATCTTTCATTAA
Organism: Staphylococcus epidermidis; assembly: GCF_006742205.1. Lineage (NCBI taxonomy): Bacteria > Bacillati > Bacillota > Bacilli > Caryophanales > Staphylococcaceae > Staphylococcus > Staphylococcus epidermidis. Next base: position 481,292 of record NZ_AP019721.1, on the reverse strand, counting down.
TTGGTATTGGTTTCTTAATTTATGGTCCAGTCATGTTAATTGGTTTACAAGCGTTAGATTATGTTCCTAAAAAAGCAGCTGGCACTGCGGCTGGTCTAACTGGTCTATTTGGATACTTATTCGGTGCAGTTATGGCTAATATTGTATTGGGGTTTGTAGTTCAACATTTTGGATGGCATATTGGCTTTGTGTTATTAACAGTCATCAGCATACTCGCTATGTTATGTTTCATTTTAACTTGGAATAAACGTGGTCAAGAACAAATCGACTAGTATCCTGAGTACGCTTAATCATTGATTACGATGCGCATATGTCCTATTCAGCCATGTACTATATATTAAAATAGCCTAAGACTATTCGTCTCAGGCTATTTTTGTGCTTTGCGTCATGTTGCATATATGAATTCTTATTAATATATCCAAATTACATTCATTGCTTAGCAATTTCTACACAGTAATGCATTTCGTGACAATCAGGACATTGAAGCTTTCTAGTTTTAGGTGTATGTGATGCTGTTACAAAATGAATGACACTAGGATTAAACACATGGTGGCAATTAGGACAGACATATGAAACATTCTTTTTATACTTTTTCGTTAACCAAAGTGAATACATAGCTACCACAGGCATCATCGACAAGAAAGGCTTTTTCCTTTGAGTTACAATTGAGGTGATCAAACCACCATATTGTAATGAACCAATCAGAGCTATACTTAACCATAATTTCTTTCTGACACCTTTGAGTCTATGAGATTCTTCCATATAAATAGCTATATCTTGTAAATAATGAATTGGAGAAATTGAATTTTGATGAACATAGCGTTGAATTTGCTCTATTTTTCGTACCTTGTTTTCTTTATCTGTTATTGACTGTTGTATCTCATGCTTTTTGATTTGAAGAAGAGTGTAAAGAGATTTCATTGATGAATCATCTTTTAATAACACTTTAATTTCTTTAATTGTGCAACCTATTTCCTTAAGTAGTAAAATCAGTTCAAGTTTCTTCACTTCCTTATCAGTGTAAAAGCGTCTGTTAGTTTCAGAAGTATAGTTTGGCGATAAGATTCCTTGTTTATCGTAGTACTGAATAGTGCGTGTTGACACATGACATTTATGAGCTATATCTCCTGAAGTATAAATCGACATAGACATCTCACCTCCTAGTCAAAGTGTACTCGATAACGTTACGTCATTATCAATAACTTTATTCATTTCTAGACGTCCGGACGTCTTATTTTTTGGAAATCCACGCTTTAATTTCATCTACCACGCCAGTTTGTCCATCCGATTGGGTTTCTAAAACACTCGGGAAATCTATATGGCCAATTCCTGGATAAATAACTTCTTTAGTTTCTCCACCTAACGCCTTATATTTTTCTAACGTAGCTTGAGAATCCGTATAAGGAATAATTTGATCTTCTTTTCCAGACATAAATAAGATTTTCGGAAATTGTTTAATCTCATCGATATCTGGTAAATAATCTGTATTAATCGTGTAAATCATATCCGTAATTATAGTTTTAATAGGTGCAATAAATTGCACCAAATCAAGTGCGTTTTCCTTTTGTGCATAAATCGTTTTATCTAGTATATATTGAGGAAGATTTTTCACTGCCTTAATTTCATCTTTTAATACTGCTCTCTTACTCTCACTAGTAAATAATCGTGCTAACATACTTGCATCTGGACTAATTTTCGCTGCGCTATGTAAATAAATAAGATGAGAGACTGGTAATGTATTATACTTAAGTAACCGTGTCGCAATCATTCCTCCCATTGAATAACCGACAATACTCAGTTCTTTTATTTGTTGCTCCTTAACAATTTGCGTTAATACATCATATATACGTGCAGCGTAATCATCTAATGTATGTGTGTCACGATCTAAATCTGAACTTCTACCACGACTTGGACAATTAATAAATATTAATTTGTAATCTCTGAAGTAAGGTTCGAACATCGTCATAATTTTATATGTTAAAAGTGCACCATGAATAAATACAATCACATCATCAGCTTGGCTATCTCCTGCGTAGGCAACTTCACTATATTCTCCCTCAAATTGTTTAAGTGGATAAACTTTAGTTGTAAAATTTTGCTTAATCATATACATCCTCTTATTCTTAATACATTAATTAATATAATAATATCATATAATTTAATTTTTTATAATTATACTAATCATATGTCCATCCTCTTTATGTTACTACATATTTAAAACTGATTTTTCTATTTAAATAGATTTAAACAATTTGAATCATACCAATAGTCTTAATAAAAAATTAATATTATCCTCATAATTAATTAACATTTTATTACTATTCTTAATATTAGGAAACGACCGTTGCTTATAAATAATTTATACGTTTTGCACAACATCATTTACATTTTCATCATCTAGGGAGGCATTTCATGGTTATTTCAAAGAAATTAGCATTTATCACTATAGGTATCTTAATATGTATTCTTTTAAGTTCACCTCTGATCGATCAACAGATTTCAAATTATTTCATGAATCAAGATTCAATTTTCGGTACTTTATTTCAAAACTACGGTTTATTTCCACCTACGCTCATATTAATTATTTCAACTGTAATTTTAAATTATTATATTTTAACTACATTTCAAAATAAATTAGCAAAAACGTTAACTTTGATTTTATCTTTTATCTTTACGTTGATAAAAACCAATGAATTCGTGTCAGAAACCGCTCAATATATGTTATCTACATCAGAAAACATCAAAAATCATAAGCCAATGGGTATGGCAAATAATGAAGGAAACGCTGGAAATGCTTTATCTTTAGGAATGAGTTTTTTTATTTCTTTGATTATCATTATAATTATCACTATTATTTGTTATCAGTTTTGGTTAAAACATACAAATAACCAAGAACTTGATCATTTATTCAAAGTTTCACTTATTAGCTTTATGATTTTATTTATTGGATTAGAACTCGTTGATAGCTTGAAACATTTATGGGGACGTTTTAGACCATATGAAATCACTGACAAAGCTGGACATTTCACTCACTGGCTTACAATAAATGGAAACACTGGACATAGTTCCTTCCCTTCAGGACACACTGGAAATGGTGCATTTCTAATGTTTATCGCATTTTACTTTAAAAAATTACGCACTCAAAAAATAGTGTTTAGTATCGGATTATGTTATAGCATTTTAATGGCATTGAGCAGAATTCGTATTGGTGCACATTTCACTAGTGATGTAACAATGAGCTTGCTTATTATGTTTTCACTCATGGTTATTGCAGATTTTATCATTAATCAAATCATATCTAGATATAAAAACAATCTAAGTAAAGTCTAGAATTAAAATATTAATCATAATTTAAATGAAATAATATAGTAAACGGTAATTTTCTTTGTATTAACAAGAAAATTACCGTTTTTTAATTCCTCCTATATGATTTAAAACAAAAAATCACACTACTTCTCTCGATTTGAAATTTCTGAATGTATTTGTTGCATTTTACTTTCTACATTTGTAATTTCTGATGCACATTGTTCTAATAGTCCTTTATATTTTTCAGTGTCTGTATCATTTTTATAACGAATTTTGTGTTCTAAACTTGCCCACATATCCATGCCGATTGTACGAATTTGTATTTCTACTGGTGTTACTTCTACCGAATCTGCTAAAAACACTGGAATAGATACGACGATATGTAAACTTCGATAGCCGTTTTCTTTAGGATGTGTGATATAATCTTTACGTTTTAATAATTTAACATCTTCTTGTCTTAATAACATTTTTTCAATGACATAAACATCGTCTAAATAGTTACATACGACCCGTATACCAGCAATATCCATAATGTTATCTTTAGCACTTTGTGCACTTACTTCAAATCCTTTACGATTCAACTTTTTAACTAAACTGTGCATCTCTTTTACTCGTCGTTCCATATGATGAATTGGATTGTGTTTATATTGATAGTTAAAGTTATCATCTAAAATACTTAATTTTGTACTTATTTCTTTAAGTGCTGAAGAATATAGGTGGTCCAGTTCCACAAATCCAACTAATGTATTAAATGCTTCATCATCATCTTTAAAATGTTTTAAGCTATTTTTGAATTCGTCTCGTAAATCTTCGATATAAAGTGCAGGCTTTCTCTCTACATACATCTTTCTCAACCTCCGATTTCTCTTCAAACCCATTATAGCGAATTAAAATTTAATATAGAAACTTTATGTCATATTACAGTTTTATCATATATCATTTATAGATAAAAAAACCTGAGACAACAATAATTGTCTCAGGTAACGTACATATTTTTAATAATTGATAATTCAATTTCATATATTTATTAGATTTTATGTTCCAATACCAAATGTTTATATGAAGTTATCACTTCAACATACATCCATCGCCATTACTTTGTTTAAAATCACTCATCTTTTCGATGCTCAATCACTTTGGTACCTTTATTCTCTGCGATATGTTGTGCACGGTTAACTGCTTCAGATTTTGTGTCAAATGTATCTGAAGCTCGTCTAGCCTCTGTAGATTTTACTTTCCATAGCTGATCTTCATAATATACATGAACATTTTCTTCGTTAAGTTTAGGATTAGCTGATTCATCTTCTTGATGTTGCGTGATATGTTTGTTTTTTAACGTCTCTAATTCTTCTTTTGAAGCATGTTCATACCATTTTTCAGCTTGATTTGTAGCAATAGGTATCACATCAGATTCTTTATAGCCATCTTTGAGCATCGCATTACCAATATCAATCGCTTTTTTCCGTTCGAGTTCTTCAAAGTTTTTCCAACTTTGAGGATAATCTTCCATCGTCCAAGGCATCGTCTTACCTCCTCAATAATTTACTAAACCTTACCACTAAATTTGTTTAATTAAACAATACGAGACATCTGTATTAATTAATCTTTTGTGATGGCCTGACGTTGTTCAACACAATTACGTTGTATATTCATAAGGGAAGCACGGATGTAATTGTATTGAGGTAATGGTTGCATGTCTCTGAGATTTAAATCTGCTTGAAATTGGAAATGCTTAGCTATATTTTCAAATACGACTAAATATTCACCCATTAAATCATCATTTATTGTTTGTCGATGTTTATTATTCATGGCACGCTCTAGCATAAAACTTATTTCCTCTAGAGCAAATATGCTTGGATAGTAATCCCTTACCGCTTCTTTATTACTAAACAATTCACCATTCGCTGAATTGTAAATCTGTGTCACATTACTGATTTTGACGTTTAAATTTAAACTTTCTACCCTATCACGTTCATTCGTTTCCTGTTTATTTTTTGAAAATAAATAATGAAATAAAATACCTTCTTTACGTACCAATTCGGCAATAGCATCAGATAACATTGAGGATGCAGTTTTACGCGCGAGTATGAATATACCAATAACTGCAATAGCTATACCTATCAGAACGTCAATAATTCGGGTGTACGCTATCTCAATATTTAAATTTTGAGAGGCTAGACCATTGAGCATAATGACTTGTGTCGTAATAAAAATGACTGCAAATGCATAGTTAGATGCCACAAACGCTTCCGTCATCATGGCAGAAAATCCCATAATGATAATAGCGAAAATAGGATCGATATGAAATGCCAAGATTCCCGACAAAACAATAGTCCCGATTATCGTTCCAATACCTCTAGCAAGTGACCTGTCTAACGTACGAATCGTTGTCACATTACCTAACATGATGGTATGCGCTGACAATGGCACCCAATACGCTTTTTGAATGTTAAACGCTAGAGCAATAAATATAGCTACTGCCATAATAACTGTATATTGCAAAGCATTTCTAAATACAATTGAGTCGAAAGTTAGATTTTGATATATTCGCTTACTATATAAAGGCTTGCGAATATCTGCTTCATATTTAATTTGATTATCGTTTGCGTGAATCATTTCATCTATTTTCAAAATATGATCCATTAAATTTTGAAATTCTGGTGCCACATCAACAACTTTTGACCACGGTCGATATTGTTGTTTAGGTTGTTGAACACTATTAATGATATGATCCATCATTTCAACTAAGTCACTTGGTAATGGACGAATATGATTTTCATTGAGTTCTAGTAATTCTGAATATATCCCTTGTGCTGATGTGTGTAATAAAATTAATTTCTGAAACCTTTTACTTAATTTTCCATTACCACCTGATGTTGAGGTAATTAAAAGTTTTTCAGAATTTCTAAATTCTGTAACAGCGTTTCGAGCATATGCTTTGAAATCCTCTGGCTCATCAAAATGATGTAGCAAGTTATGTAATGTTTTAAAATCCGCATGAATTGCTCTGTCTTCTGCTTTCTCTTTAGCAAATATGATTGTTAAAATTACTGTTATGGTAGCCAATATACCACCAATGAGAATTGCAGATCCACGTAAAAGCGCTTCTTCTGGGGCTATCGGTAAGTTTATAGATAAGCAAAACGTTACTAAAAAGAATGTCGATGATGGACCAGCGATTTTTAGTGCATTAAACGTATAATATGGGATTGTAACAACAACCAGTAATAGTAATCCAAATAAAATAGGCTGAGATACTGTTAAGGTGCCAAGAATCATGCAAATAGTAAATGATAGTGAACAGGTGATGACTGTTTTTAACATAGATTGCGGTGATCCACTAAAAACGTAGACATGTGCTAGCGTACCTGTTGATATTAAAATACCAAACATAGGGAATCCTAATAAGTAACCTATCAATGCTGGTAGTATCATTAAAAATCCTTGTCGTATTCCTTTAGCTATATCAATTTTTGAACGGTCGAAGTGTATCAAAGAGTTAATGATTTGTTGCATCCCAATCTTCCTTTCTCTAACATCCCACAAATTCAATTAAAAAAGGACAGAACATATACTTCATACATTTATTGTTCTGCCCTTCATCAACATTGTTGAGAATTATGATATTTAGTTATTATTTTATCACATTTTCACTTTAGAGTAAGTACAGATTGTGATTATAATTGAATAGGTTGACTTACATCAATTTGAGGTTCTTCAATTAAATATTGACTAATATTATCACTAAAAACTTTAAAGTGATCTGATTGATTGTGTGCTTGAACCGCTTGTTCGTCTTTATAGTTTTCAACTACGACAAAGACATTTTTCTCAGTTACATCTTCGTAATGATGATAGAATAAATTACCATCTTCTTTTCTAGAATTTATGACTAATTCTTTCATAAGTTTTAGATAATCCTCGCGTTTATTAGCATCGATTTTTAATTTAGCATTAATTATAATCATTTTAGTCAACTCCTATACATATTAATTATAAGTTTAGCAGTTTATAACTGATAAAAAAAACAATTCGCTTATCGCTTCCATGCTCTATACCACATAATAAAAGAATAAACACACGCAATGATACGAATGTCATTGCATGTGTTTGAAAAATATTATTTATTAACGTGTTCTTCACTAACAATAAGAGGTTTATCTGGTTTAACGAAGAACCATAGAATTGCTGCTATAATAGCCGGAACGATTAAGAGTTGTAATGTCATTGACCATCCTAAATGATCTACAACAATTCCTGCAAGTAAAGGACTAATAAGTGCGCCAACATTTCCCCATAAGTTCATCCAACCTGACACAGTTCCAGAGAAATTACGACCTAAGTCAGTGGCTGCAGCCCAACTCATTCCCATAGAAATACCTACGCCACCTAAACAAAGTGATAACCAGAAAATGGTTACATATAAGTTGTCTGTATGTACTGCTAAGAAAATTGAAATTGAGAATACCACAAATCCCGCAATCGCAATTACGCCACGTGCAACAAAACGTGATTGACCTGTATTCAAAATCTTGTCTGAAATAGCTCCAGCAAATAAAATTAAGAAGAACATAAATAACCAAGGTAATGCACTGATAGTCATTTCTTTGAAATTCACATGATATTGTTCAGTTAAATATGTTGGTAACCATATTAGGAACAACGCGATAACAAACTGAACTACAAAGTATTGCAATGCGATTGCGTAGAAACTGAAATGACTTAAAAAACGTTTCCACGGTGGTAAAGATTTCTCAGTTGCGACAATATCACGATTTTGAGTAATAAATCTTTTCTCGGCATCGTTTACCATTTTATGTTGTTCTGGTAAGTCTTTAGCAATAATTGCCCAAAGAACTGCCATTAAAATTCCTACAACCCCGAAAATATAGAAAACGGCTTGCCAGTTAAAAGCATTGACAATGGCTATCGTGATGATAGGTGCTAAAACTGGACCAAAATAAGATCCTGCTAACAACGCACTAGATGCACGACCTTTTTCATTTTTAGCGAACCAAAAAGAGTTAAAAACTGCATTGGATGGATACATTGGCGCTTCACCAACACCAAATAAGAATCTAATAAAGTAAAGTAAACCATGATGTTTAATCATCCCTGTTAAGATGGTAAATGCACTCCACCAAACTAAAGCGACAGTAATCATTTTACGTGGTCCAAACTTCTCTGCTAACATCCCCGAAGGTACTTGCATTAATGCATATCCTAGGGAGAAAAATGATGCTAATAAACCAAATTGTGTCTTAGTTAACCCCAAATCTTTCATCATCGGTACTGCAATATAAGATATGTTAGATCGATCCATGTAAGCAATAACCCCAATAAAGAAGAACCCTATTGCAAAATACCAACGAACATTACTACGTTTTTCTTTCATATTTGTTTCCTACTTCCATTTGTATTATGTTGTTTCTTATTATGATGTCGTTATGTTTCAGAAATCCCCTCTGGTGACTGTTTTAACTTCAATTTTTAAAACAACTGTTAAGTTGTAGCGCTACAATTTTTTATTAATATAGCACGTAGTGTAAACGGTTACAATACTTTTTGTGAATTTTTTTTGAACTTTTTAATATTTTTTGTGCATTTTAGATGCATCATACACTTTTATATCTTTTACCGCGCCCCTTACACCCTATTCTCACAATATATTAGCAATCATTAGTTATTGATTTTTTAAAAATGGTTTCTAAATATGTAATTGACCAATAAAAGTTAAAAATGATTTGCAAATGATAATAATAACTTTTAAATGAATACGATATCTACAATCTTCTTAATAGAAATTGTAAAGAAATTTGAAGTCTTTTATTAAAGGTAGTAAAATATTGTAAACGAAACATTTAATATCTTGTAAATTAATTTCATATTTAACCACTGGAAGTGCCTTTGTTTAAGGCTGAGAGTAAAGAACTGACTTTATAATTCCTGGAACCTGATCCAGTTCATACTGGCGTAGGGAAGTGGCGACGCTCAATTTTATGAAGTCATACTAAAGCTCAACGCTATTTCCCAATATAAGGGAAATGGCGTTTTTTATTGTAGAAATTGGGGGGGATATTTATATTTATTGCGATTACATATCATAAACAACTGACTAGGGACGATTTACAGCATTATAAACATATCGAAGAAGCTATTGATGGCTTGTTATTTCGCACTTCCATGAATAACGAAGAAAACAAGGACATGATTCAATCTTTACTTCAATTGGGTTTTAGTAAAGATAAAATAATTATTCATAGCGATGTGACACTGTTAGAGGATTTACACCTTAAACGTATCCATTTTAAAGAAAATGACACAACTGCTTTCACATATAAAGAAGCTCATCCTGATATTTGTGTAAGTATGTCTACACATGACGTTGAAACAGTAAAACGATGTTACGAAAATGGTTTGGATTCTGTCTTTTTTGGACATATTTTTCCTACCTCTTCACATCCAAATGTACCACCGCGTTCTAAAGAAGCTATCCAACAGGCATTAAATGTTCCTATCCCTATTTATGCTATTGGTGGTATTAATGAACATTCACTTCAAAAGATGCCACCTGGATTTAAAGGTATATGTGCCATATCATATTTTAACAATGCTTCACTAGAAGAAATTAAACAATTAAGAAAGGAGTGGTCTACTCATGCATGATGTACTAATCATTGGTTCAGGAGTTATTGGTATGTCAATTGCTAGACACCTCAGTGCAACACACTTAGATGTTGCAGTCATAGATAGAGATGTACCTGGAAAGCATGCGTCATATAAAGCTGGAGGTATGCTTGGTGCACAAAATGAATTTACAGAGGATAGTGACTTGTTTCAATTAGCCATCGAATCTCGTGCTATGTTTCCACAATTAAGTAAATCATTATTAGATGAAACAGGCATAGACATTCAATTTAAAAATTCAGGACTTATCAAAATTGCTAATGAACACGATGATATCTCATCTATAAAACGACAATATCAATTTCTGAATAGTCAAGACCGTAGTGTCAAACAATTATCAGATGATGATTTGCTACAACTTACACATGGTGAAGTTAAACCTTCATACGCGGCCATTCACATACCACACGATGGTCAAATTAATGCACATCATTACACACTGGCATTAGTAGAATCAATGAAGTTAAGAGAGATTAAGCGTTATGAGTCTACAGAGGTCACTTCAATAGAACGGCATAATGGCTATTATTCAGTGAAAACCGATCAATCTTCAACAATTGAAGCGCACAAAATTATCGTTGCAGGTGGCGCATGGTCTTCGCAATTATTAACACAATATCATCTACAACGACAAGTGATTGGCGTTAAAGGTGAAGTTATCTTATTAGAAAATAACGATCTTTCACTTACTGAGACATTATTTATGACTAATGGTTGTTACATCGTTCCAAAACAACCCAATCGTTTTTTAATTGGTGCGACGAGTGAATTTAATAATTATTCTGTCGGTACTACAGATGAAGGTATGGATTGGCTTCTTCGCCATGCATATCATCGTGTCCCTCAACTAAAAGACAGTCATATACTGAAGAAATGGTCAGGAGTAAGACCATACACAGAAAAAGAAATGCCAGTCATGGATCAAATTGATGATGGCTTATACGTGATAAGTGGTCATTATCGAAACGGAATATTATTGTCACCTATTATCGGTCGTGACATTGCCAATTGGCTACTTTCTGGTATTAAACCATCACGTTATTCAAGTTTTACAGTTACAAGGAGGAATAATCATGAAGTGTATCATTAATGGCGACCTCTTCACTTTCGATCAGAATCAATCGATACAAGAGGTTTTACATTCACTTGAATTAGACCCAAAACGAGTGATTGTTGAACTAAACAAAGAACTTATCAAGCAAGACAAATATGAAGAATATACTGTAAGAGAAGACGACAGATTAGAATTACTAGAAATTGTTGGAGGCGGTTAATATGTTTAAAATAGGAAATTTAGAATTACAATCTCGTTTACTTTTAGGTACTGGAAAATTTGAAAATGAAGAGGTTCAGTCAAAAGCAATTGAGGCATCTGAAACAAATGTACTTACATTTGCAGTAAGACGTATGAATTTATATGATCGTAACCTACCTAACCCACTTGCAAACGTTAATTTAAAAGATTTTATCACTTTTCCAAATACTGCAGGTGCCAAAACAGCTCAAGAAGCTATCAGAATTGCTGAAATTGCTAATCACGCAGGTGTATGTGACATGATTAAAGTCGAAGTCATTGGTGATGACGAAACATTATTACCTGATCCATTCGAAACATACGAGGCATGCAAAGTATTGTTAGAAAAAGGTTACACTGTTTGTCCTTACATCTCTAACGATTTAGTTTTAGCTCAACGTTTAGAAGAATTGGGTGTACACGCAGTTATGCCACTTGCATCCCCTATTGGTACAGGAAGAGGTATTAATAACCCATTAAATTTAAGTTATATTATCGAAAATGCTAGTGTACCTGTAATCGTAGATGCTGGTATTGGTTCCCCTAAAGATGCGTGTCATGCCATGGAGCTTGGCGCAGATGGTATTTTACTCAACACAGCCATTTCAGCGGCAAAAGATCCTGTGAAAATGGCTGAAGCAATGAAATTAGGTATAAATGCTGGCAGACTTTCATATGAAGCTGGACGCATTCCTGTTAAGTATACTGCACAAGCATCTAGTCCATCAGAAGGTTTAGGGTTCTTGTAAAATGTCGCGTTATGAACGTCAAACACGCTTTGCACCATTTGGAGAAGAGGGTCAGCAAAAGCTATCCTCCTCTCAAATACTTATTTTTGGCGCTGGTGCTTTAGGAAGCCATATTGTAGATCAACTCGCACGCATGGGGGCTCATCATATTGCAATCGTCGATATGGATATTGTTGAAATTTCAAATTTACATCGACAAACACTCTTCGATGAAGAAGACGCACATACTTTAATATCCAAAGTTGAAGCAATCAAGCATAAGGTTAATCAAATTAATATAAATGTCAATCTAACAACTTATGATTTAGAAGTTACTTCATCAAATATCGAAAATTTGATAAAAAATGTCGAACCAGACATCATCATTGATGGCATGGATAACTTCAAAATACGATACCTGATTAATGAGGTTTGTCACAAGTATCAAATCCCATGGGTTTATGGTGCAGCTGTTGGTAGTAAAGGATCAGTATATGGAATAGATCACCAAGGACCATGTCTAAAATGTTTATTGCAAACAATTCCTGACACAGGGGAAAGTTGCGCTATTAATGGCGTAATTCCCCCTGTTATATCAATGATTGCAAGCTATGAAGTAGCAGAGGCCGTACGTTATCTTTCAGGAAAAGGATTTTCAAAGCAATTAATCACTATTGATGCATTTAATATCAATTATAAGTCAATGAATGTAGATGCACTCAAAAATAAAGATTGCCCAGTGTGTGAAAAACATGAATATACGTTACTAGAAAGCCAACAAGAACGTACTATTGAGGACTTGTGTGGGAATGCTTATTTATTTAGATTCCCACCTAAAGCTTTTAAACACGCTGCCCATTTCCCTGGGAATATGGTGAAATCTACTTCCTTTGCCAAATTAATTCAATATCAAACTTATGAATTCACCTTGTTTAAAGATGGTCGTATGAATGCATATGGTATACACAATGATGAAGAAGCACATCACCTATACAATACGTTGTTAAAATCCATACGCTAATTAAAGTAAGATTGTTACCCTTTCAACCTGTTTCTTGTTAAAATGACTTATACTTAACATCAAGTTTACGACAACTCGATTAATTTAAAAGGAGAAACTAACGTTGTATGGAACAAATTATCACTGATTTTATTAGTAAGTGGGGTTATACAGCGATATTCATTTTAATCTTATTAGAGAACGTATTACCTGTCGTTCCATCTGAGATTATTTTAACTTTTGCAGGCTTATTATCTGTGAAATCACACTTATCTATTTGGACATTATTAATCATAGCAACAATTGCTTCATTCATTGGTTTACTCATTTTGTATTATATTTGTAGACTTATCTCAGAAGAGAAATTATATCGTTTCGTTGATCGACATGGTAAGTGGATGAAGTTAAAAAGTAAAGATTTGAAACGGGCAAATGATTGGTTTAAAAAGTATGGTGCATGGGCTGTATTTTTATGTCGTTTTGTCCCAGTACTTCGAGTATTAATTACAATACCTGCTGGCATTAATCGAATGAACGTTATACAGTTTACAACTTTATCTTTAATAGGTACTACAATTTGGAATTTTGCTTTAATACTGCTCGGTCGTTTGCTCAGTGACAGTTTTGACGCTTTGATGAATGGTATTCATACATATTCACGTATCATGTATGTCATTATTATTATTGCAGTCATATATTTTGTTATACGTTATTTAATGAAACGTCGTCGGAGTGTTAAATAAATGTTATGCTAAGTTTTCCGTTTCTTAACGGTTAACTTAGCTTTTTTATTAATTTTAATTTTATGATACGCAATTATTGAAAATTAATTGATTTTTCAAGATAATCTATGTAAGCGCATTATTATAAATAATCGTATCGTTAGGTCGGAAAATATAATTAGAGGTGACTATGCATGACCCATATTACAGAAAGTGAAATGAAACAAAAATATCTAGATTTACTCTCACAAAAATTTGACAGTGCAGAAAAACTTGCTACTGAAATTATTAACTTAGAGTCAATCTTAGAATTACCTAAAGGGACTGAACATTTTGTTAGTGACCTTCATGGTGAATACGAATCTTTCCAACATGTTTTAAGAAACGGATCTGGAAATGTGCGTGCTAAAATTAATGATATCTTCAAAGATAAATTATCCCAGCAAGAAATCAACGACTTAGCAGCATTAGTATACTATCCGGAAGAAAAACTAAAATTAGTTAAAAATAATTTCGATTCAATCGGAACATTAAATATTTGGTATATTACAACCATTCAACGATTAATTGATTTAATTACATATTGCTCATCAAAATATACACGTTCAAAATTACGCAAAGCATTACCTGAACAATACGTTTATATTATTGAAGAGCTACTTTACAAGAGCAATGAATTTCATAATAAAAAGCCTTATTATGAAACATTAGTTAACCAAATTATTGAATTAGAACAATCAGATGATTTGATCATTGGCCTTTCCTATACTGTACAACGTCTAGTCGTAGACCATCTTCATGTCGTGGGCGATATCTATGACCGTGGTCCTAAACCTGATAAAATTATGGATACATTAATAAATTATCATTCTGTAGATATCCAATGGGGAAATCATGATGTATTATGGATTGGCGCCTATGCTGGTTCAAAAGTATGTCTTGCTAACCTACTACGAATCTGTGCACGTTATGATAATTTAGATATTATCGAAGATGCATATGGCATCAATCTACGTCCTTTACTTACGCTTGCTGAAAAGTATTACGATGCTGAAAACCCAGCGTTTAAACCTAAGAAACGACCAGATAAAGACGTCAGTCTTACAAAACGCGAAGAAAGTCAAATCACAAAAATTCATCAAGCAATTGCGATGATTCAATTTAAACTTGAAATGCCTATTATTAAGCGCCGTCCTTCTTTTGAGATGGAAGAACGTTTAGTTTTAGAAAAAATAGATTATGATAATAATGAAATCACTATATATAATAAAACATATCCGCTTAAAGATACTTGTTTCCAAACTGTAAACCCTAACAATCCCGCTGAGTTACTAGCAGAGGAAAAAGAAGTTATGGATAAGCTATTACTTTCATTCCAACAATCTGAAAAATTAAGACGTCATATGTCTTTCCTTATGCGAAAAGGAAAATTATATCTTCCATATAATGGCAACCTTTTAATTCACGGTTGTATTCCCGTCGATGAAAATGGAGAAATGGAATCATTTGAAATTGAAGGTGAACGTTTAAGTGGTCGTGAACTACTCGATGTTTTTGAATATCATGTAAGAAGAGCTTTTGACCATAAAGAATCTACCGAAGACATTTCTACAGATTTAGTATGGTATCTTTGGACAGGTAAATATTCATCTTTATTTGGTAAACGTGCCATGACAACGTTTGAACGTTATTTTATAGAAGATAAAGCATCTCATAAAGAGGAGAAAAATCCTTATTATTACTTACGTGAAGATGTTGATATGATACGTAAAATGTTAAAGGATTTTGGTCTTAATCCAGATGAAGGACGTATCATAAATGGTCATACGCCTGTTAAAGAAATTGATGGTGAAGATCCAATTAAAGCTAATGGTAAAATGTTAGTCATAGATGGAGGATTTTCAAAAGCTTATCAATCAACAACTGGTATTGCCGGATACACACTTTTATATAATTCATTTGGTATGCAATTGGTTGCACATAAAGAGTTCAATAGAAAAGAAAAAGTGTTATCAATGGGGGCAGATGAATTGTCAGTGAAACGCGTTGTAGATGAAGAATTGCAACGTAAAAAAATTAGAGATACCAATATCGGTAAACAACTTCAAGATCAAATTGATATCCTCAAAATTTTAATGCACGACCGATATTTAACATAATATCTTCAAACATATTTTGTAAGTTGATGTGTAATAACATATCTTATCTCCTAATAACTTAAATTGAAAGCGCCCGTACATACACTCATGTACAGGCGCTTAATTCATGTGCTGAAGTATACTTTGTTTTATTTTGAATTAATTAATGGTCACGTCATTGATTATCTTTTCATAAAACAAATTAATTTTTGAAGTATGGCTTTTTGTAACTTACGCAACACATTAAGTTAAATAAGCATTTTTTAAAATACCATAAACACCTGTTTCATGTTCAGGTATATCTCTATTGCTTCGTTTAAACGTCACTTCTTTATCTTCATTGATATGATAGATTAACATATCATTTTCTGTAATTTTTTCATAATCTTCTGCCGGTACTTCAACAATATTATGTTGTGTAATAAATTGATTAAACCAACGTGGGGTATGATTTTCATCAAATAATATATGATTTCTGATTGGACCATTTAAATTGTTTCGTGCTTGCTCATCATTAAAAGATACTGGCATCATATCTACATTATTCAAGCCAAATTCAGGCACCAATTCATTAAATGCTAAACTGTTAAAGATAAACGATTGTGTCATCAAAATACATTTATTATAACGTAATAAATCAGAATAAATTCTATCATTGCTAGATAAAAGATTACCTTTAAATACTTCGAACCCAGCTTCGTGGGCTTTTTCTGATGTGTTTTCAAATAAGTTGAACATCATGACGGGTATACCATGATCCCTTAGATTAATACCAAGATGGAACGAAAATTCACTTTCTCCGACAATGATCACGCCTGGTGGCTCCGTACTTGCTACACCGAACAGTTTACTTAAAGGTGTAAAACCAAATCCATAAATGACTACAGTGATAAATACAAGACCAAAAGTTACTGGTGTAATATATTGAGCCATAGGAATTTTATCGTCCATAAATAAACTTGAGAAGAATTGTGCCACTGTTAAAACCACAATACCTCTAGGCGCCATTAGTGCTACTACTACACGTTCCTTTTTAGTTATTTCAGTACCTAATGTTGAAAGAAGCACTGAAATTGGTCTTACTAATACAATCATAACCAAACTAAAGAGTATGAGCTGCCAAGATAACACATTGAGCAACACATCTTTAGTGAGAGAAGACGTAATTAAAATAAATACAGTACTCACAAGTATAGATGATGCATTATCTATAAAGTGGTCTGATTCTTTAAAGATGAGATCGTGACGTTTTTTACGCGCCATCATTAAGCCAAAAATTGTTACAGCTAGTAAACCTGATTCTGATAATATCTCATCGCAGATACTAAATGTTAAAAGAATAAATACAAGCTGAATGGGTGGCATTAAACTTTGAGGAATTTTATCTTGACCTATAAGCCAATTAAATAGAAAGGCTGCACCAAAACCTATTAAAATTGCAGCTAAGAGTTTCAAGATAAAGAGAATAATAACGACAAAGCCTATCCCTTCCTCAAAAATCTGGAATACATAAAATGCAGTGAGTGCAATAATAGGTCCAATAGGATCTAAGATAATACTTTCCCATCTTAATACTGAATCGACATTTCTTTTTACTTTCGCTTGCTTCAGCAAGGGTTGAATCACGGTTGGACCAGTGATTAGGAATAGTCCTCCGATAACAAATGAAATAGACAGAGGGAAATTCATAGTGACATGTAAAGCGATTGCTCCTAAAATCCATGCAATTCCCGCTCCTATTGTAATAATTCTTATAACAGCTTTAGAAATGCCTTTTAATTCTCTAAAATCTAGATTACTACTACCTTCAAATAATATAATTGCTACAGCAAGAGATACAATTGAACTAAATGCCTCAGGTCCAAGTGCCTCTTTTGGGTTTGCTAGTCCAAAAATAGGTCCTACAAGCAAACCTACGATGGCCATGACAACAATCGATGGCCATTTTATTCTACTCGCTAACCATTGACTAAAAATGCCTAGTGCTAAGAACAATACAATCGTTAGCATCACGGGCAATTCCAATGACATATTAAACACCTTCTTTATTTCTAATTCGATTTATATACTTAATATTGACCTATACTACCAAAAATGCTTTGCAATTGCATTATGATTTGCTTAAAGATAATGTAAACATTTAAATGAAATATATGAATTTAAGTTAGATGGCACTTGACTATACGCATTTATCTGCCATCTTATTTAATCATACCACACTTAAACGTGCACCCTATTTATACAATAGTACATATGTGGCGAACTTTACTGTTTATTTTTTCGGTAAAATCATCTAAAATAGATTAATGTAATTTTTAAAATTTTTGTCAGAAAAATTAATCTAACTTGGATAGCGCTTGAAGGGATTTGTTTATTAAATGAACAATGTTAAAGAATCCATCATTGTTGCCTTCGCCTTTGTAGGCGTTGTAGTTGGAGCAGGATTTGCAACAGGTCAGGAAATCTTTCAGTTCTTCACTAGTCATGGTATTTACAGTATTGGCGGTATTTTTATTACTGGACTTATCTTAACTCTTGGAGGAATATTCGTATTAAATACTGGCTTTCGTCTTAAATCTCAAAATCACTCCGAATCTATTCGTTATTATTTACATCCAACAATAGCTAAATTATTTGATATTATACTTACAGTATTTTTATTTTCTCTAGCAATTATTATGACAGCCGGCGGAGCATCGACTATAAATGAAAGTTTCGGCTTACCTTTTTGGTTAAGTTCTTTCATTTTAGTGATACTTATTTTGATAACATTATTTCTAAAGTTCGATCGTCTTATCGCTGTTTTAGGAGGGGTAACACCATTTCTTGTGGCAGTCGTAGTAATGATTGCAGTGTATTACTTTATTACCGGTGATTTAAACTTTAGTGATGTCAGTCAATATTCAAATCAAAATAAGTCGATTTCACCTGGTTGGTGGTTTGACGCAATTAATTATGCTAGCTTACAAATTGCTGCTGCATTTAGCTTTTTAACTGTAATGGGCGGTAAGCTACGATATCAATCGTCCACAATTTATGGTGGACTTATCGGTGGTATTATTGTGACTTTACTATTACTTTTGATTAATTTTGGTCTTGTTACAGAATTTAATCAAATTAAAGAGGCAGCATTACCATCATTGCTACTTGCTAAGCAGATTTCTCCATCCATTGGTATTATCATGTCTGTCATTATGGTTTTAGTCATATACAATACAGTAGTAGGTTTAATGTACGCCTTTGCATCACGCTTTAGTCGACCGTTTACGAAACGTTATTATATTCTTATAGTTATGATGGCGATAATAACATTTGCTTGTACTTTTGTGGGATTCATTTCTCTCATTGGTAAAGTGTTCCCTATTATGGGACTTTTTGGTTTTATCTTATTGATTCCTGTGATATACAAAGGAATTTTACGAAAATAATAATCTTAGCCTAGGACAAATTGTCTTAGGCTTTTATATTGTCAATAAGGTAAAGAGTTAAACATATACTAAACAAATTTTAATTCTATTAACACTTCCTGTGTGAGTTAACGAATCTATTTAAACACTATTCCACCTTCTTATTGGTTGCTCATTTTCTTGAAGTTCAGGAGAATTTTAATATAAAATAATGCAATTTAAATTTAAAACTGATCTTTCAGGGAATACTTCTAATGGAGGTGTTTAACATGACAAATCAATTATTTATTAACAATGAATTTATAGAAAGTCAGTCTAAAGAGACAATGGATGTCATTAATCCAGCTACTGGCGAGGCATTTGATACTATCACTCTTGCAACTGAAGAGGAAGTAAACGACGCCATTGAAAAATCGCAACAAGCACAACTTGAATGGGAGCGCGTGCCTCAACCTACACGTGCGGAACATGTTAAATTACTTATACCTTTATTAGAAAAAAATCGCGATGAAATAGCTCAATTATACGTAAAAGAACAAGGTAAAACTTTAACGCAAGCTTATGGAGAAATTGACAAATCAATCTCATTTATCGATTATATGACAAGTCTGAGTATGTCAGATAAAGGACGTATTCTACAAAATAGTATTGCAAATGAAACGATTCAAATTATCAATAAACCTATCGGAGTTACTGCTGGTATTGTGCCATGGAACGCACCGATACTTGTCCTTATGCGAAAAGTCATTCCAGCTATAGTAACTGGTTGTTCAGTAGTGATTAAACCTAGTGAAGAGACAACGTTACTCACTCTTCGATTAGCTGAATTATTCAGAGCATCAACTATACCAGCAGGATTGATTCAAATTGTTCCTGGCACTGGAGAAACAGTAGGTACACAATTAGCTTCGCATAAAGACATTCAACTTATTTCTTTAACTGGAAGTATGAGAGCTGGTAAATCTGTTTACGAAAATGCTGCTCAAACTGTAAAGAAAGTAAATTTAGAATTAGGTGGAAACGCACCAGTCATTGTCACATCAAATGCCGATTTAGATAAAGCAGTTGACTATATCGTGACAGCCCGTATAAATAATGCAGGTCAAGTTTGTACGTGCCCTGAACGTATCTTTGTACATGAAGATGTTCACGATGACTTTTTAAATAAAGTAACTTCCAAAATGAAAAGCTTAACTGTTGGAGATCCATTTGATGAAAACACCGATTACGGCGCAATTATTAACCAAAAACAACTTGATAGTATTCATGAAAAGGTTCAAGATGCTATTAAAAATGGTGCAACATTGATGACTGGTGGACATCAATTAAAACGCCATGGTTTCTTCTACGCACCAACGGTATTAGATAGCGTTAGAAAAGACGATAATGTGTTTAAAGATGAAATTTTTGGTCCAGTTCTT
This sequence comes from Staphylococcus epidermidis, assembly GCF_006742205.1. Taxonomy (NCBI): domain Bacteria; kingdom Bacillati; phylum Bacillota; class Bacilli; order Caryophanales; family Staphylococcaceae; genus Staphylococcus; species Staphylococcus epidermidis. The sequence continues at coordinate 460,589 of NZ_AP019721.1, read as the reverse complement.
GCGATAACAACATACCGCGATTTTGAACAAGTGATTGAAGACGCTAATGATACAAACGCTGGCTTATCTTCTTATATCTTCTCTGAAAATTTAACAGAAGTAATGACAGCAACCGAACGTCTAAAATTTGGTGAAGTATATGCAAATTGTGAGGCTGAAGAAGTCGTTAATGGCTATCACGCAGGTTGGCGTGAATCAGGCTTAGGTGGCGCTGACGGTATTCACGGTTTTGAAGAGTACTACAATACCACAGTAAGTTATATCAGATACTAATGTAATCATTATCATATAACTAACGGGATGGGTTTAACGTTTTATTTAGAACGTTAGACCCACCCCGTTTTTAATTATTGAGTGCGCGATTTAATACGTAAATGTTCTTTTTCATTAATGATTGGTATGAAATTGAATCATCATTTTGCTCCTCTTTAGTCAATACAGCTAAATTATGAAAACTTAATGGTTTAGTATCTGTTTCTTTCTTAATAACATCTGTAATTTTGGAGGTAATATTTTGTTCATATAAAACATAAGGCGCATGCGAATGCTGTATATCTTTAACGATATTCAAAATCTCTTTTTGACTAGGTTCTTCATCATTCATACCTTTAACACCTTGTTGTTTAAAACCATAACGATGCGCTAAATATCCAAGCGAATCGTGTGATATCACAACTTTATCTCTTTTAGAATGCTTCGTTATTGATTGTAGTTGTTAATCAATATGCACAATATCTTTATTTACTATTTTATAATTTTTATTGTAATAAGCTTGATGTTTAGGGTCTTTCTCTATTAATTTCTCTTTAATCATGAAAGCGAATTTTTGATTTAGAACAGGATCTAACCAAACATGAGGATCTTGATTCGATTCTTCATGATGTGAATGATGCTCATGATTTTCATCATGGTCTTTAGAGTGAATAAAATCACTTTGTTTGAGTCCTTCGGCAAGCGCTAATTTCATGCTATTATTGGTCATCGAATTCGTAATCTTTGCAGCGACAGGATCTAATTGATGACTTGAATAGACAAACAGATCACTTTTGGCAATATCAATCATATCTTTTTGTGTTGGTTCATATGAGTGTAAATCAGCACCAGCAGGATAGATTGATTGCGTGTCAACATATTTTCCACCAATCTGTTGTGTCAAACTTTGAAATGCGTATACAGTCGTGTATACTTTCATTTTATTCTTGTCATTAATACTTTCGCGTTTACGATGATCAAAGCTACTGCATCCGCTTAACATTAAAATGATGATTGACACTATAATTAATTTCTTCAATATAAGTGCTCCCTGCTATGACCAATTTATACGCTTATCACTATATCTGTTACATTATAAAAAAGCAATAGTTATCAATATAAATGTAAACTGTAAACTAATTATGTTTGAAAACGTCAAAGCGTGATAAATATAACTATATACAATTTTAAAGGAGTGAACGTCGATGGCTGCAGAAATTAAACAAGGCGATCATAAATTCTATGTAGGTAATGACGAAAATAACCCAAAAGCTGTTATTACATTTAAAGAGGTTGATAACAATGAAATAGACATTGATCATACTGGAGTTTCTGATGAACTCGGTGGACAAGGTCTAGGTAAAAAATTAGTTAATCGTGTTGTTGAACATGCACGAGAAAACAATCTAAAAATTATCGCTTCTTGTCCATTCGCAAAAAACGTATTAGAAAAAGATGATCATGCACAAGATGTTTATCTAGGATAGTTTATGTGAATGTACTCATATCAATTTGAGATATACGTCATTCGCTTATTTCACCGAAAATTTATAGCAGTTGACTAAATATACAATACGTTTATCAAATGGCCACACATATAGTCAACTATGTAAGAGTAGAACTAATTTCAAAATAATTTAGTTCTACTCTTTTATTTAGATTTTATATTAATTCAATATATTAGCTATTTTAATATCTTTTAAGTATATTAATTATACTTATTTTAAAATTGAAAGGAACACGAAACTATGACAAATTTTCATTCTATAGATGCTACACAAGTAACAAACGTCACTTTAAATGTTAAAGATTTAAATAAATTAACTGATTTCTATTCTAATGTATTAGGTTTTTCTATTGAAAAACAAACGAATCAACAAACCGTATTCAACATCGGAAATCTTGGTTATACTTTAACTTTAAATGAACTTAACAACGGTCGACAACCGGAATTTAGAGAAGCAGGGTTATTCCATGTTGCTTATCTTTTACCGACTCGTAGCGATTTAGCAGACTTCCTTTATCATGCTAACAATCTCAACATCGCAATGGGTGGTGGAGATCACCTTGTCAGTGAAGCGCTATATTTCACTGATCCTGAAGGCAATGGTATTGAAGTCTATTATGATCGCCCTTCAGAAGACTGGTTGTGGCGAGACGGTTTTGTCAAAATGGATACATTGGAAGTTGATGTCAATGATTTAATGACTCAACGGTCAAATGAAGGTTGGCAAAGTTGGCCGGAAGAAGGAAAAATCGGGCATTTACATCTCAAAACACACAATTTAGAATCTGCTTATGAATTTTATGTTGAAAAGTTAGGGTTCGAACATATATCTAATTTCCCACAAGCACTATTTATGTCCACTCAAAAGTATCATCATCATATAGCTACAAATACTTGGCAGTCAAATAAGATTAGAACTCAAAATGAACAAACTTATGGTTTATGTCACTTTGACATATATCAACCTAATGCAAATACTACTCATGTTACTTCACCTGAAGGCTTTGACATTACAATTCATGGTAACGAAATAAAATAACTATAATAACTTATCGTAGTTGAATACACACCTTATTTTGAATAAGTTATCCAAGTTACCGACAACTTGCCTTGTCCGTGGAATTTCTCGGTGAAATTCTCTTTGTTGAGGCCCCGAACCCCAACTTGCCTTGTCCGTGGAATTTCTCGGTGAAATTCTCTTTGTTGGGGCCCCGAACCCCAACTTGCCCTGCCCGTTGAATTTCTCGGTGAAATTCTCTTTGTCGGGGCCCCGAACCCCAACTAGCCTTGTCCGTTGAATTTCAACATGTACTTCGTCTTTATGGGGGGTGAAAGTGTTTGATATATGGCAGGTGTATTTTCTAATGGTTTGTCTATATATTAAGAAAACCTGAGACAAGATTGATGTGTACTATACCTCACAATGTTAGAATTTAATCTAACTTTGCGTTGCACTCAATGTCTCAGGTTTTTATAATTTTATTTATTTTTCATTAATTTTATTTCGCTTAAAGCTTGCTGACGTATTCTATCTTCATCTTCTTTAACCCAGTTTGGAATTAAAAAAGCATCAATAATAGCCCAAATTAAAGTAGGAATTCCAAAAGTAAACCAAACAGTTAATAATGTTAAGACTAATAATCCAACTCCACTTCCTACTTTACCATGTTAAATTCTGTGTGCTCCAAATCCTCCTAAAAAGAACCAAAGTACTTAAGATACAGCAGTAGATTTTCCACGATTTGTTACTTGTTGTTCAATATAACTTTTTTCTAGATTCATAAAATCTCTCACAACATTTTCATATTTAAAATGATTGTACCATACAAAATATAAATGCGAATATTAATTTATTATTTTTCACCAGATAAATAAATTTTAGTGTAATAATCAAAAATATTTTCGGCTTTTAATTGAAGTAAAATTTCAACAAAAAACAGGACGCACGCATACGCATGCATCCTGTAAAGTGTCTCGTTTTATTAATATAAACCTTTAGTTTGGTTGCTTGTATCAATAAAGATATTTTTAACTTGTTGATAGTTTTTGATAGCATCTTTATATACTTCGCGCCCAATACCTGATTTTTTATATCCTCCGAATGGCGCACCAGCAGGAATTTGATTATAAGTATTAATCCAAATACGACCTGTTCTCATAGCTTTAGCTACATTTAATGCACGATGAATATCTGTAGTAAAGATACCTCCAGCTAAACCATACTCAGAATCATTTGCAATTTCGATAGCTTCTTGCTCATCATCGAATTTTTCAACTACTACAACTGGACCGAAGATTTCTTCTTGAGCAAGTTGATGTTTGTTATCGTTAATCTCAATAATTGTAGGCTCAAAGAAGTAACCTTTGTCTAAGCCGTTATCTGTGATTCGATGACCACCAGTTAAGATGTTCGCTTTGTCATCTTCTTCAGCAATTTTTATATAACTTTCAATTTTATCTAATTGTTCTGGTCCAGTTTGCGCACTCATTTTAGTATCTTCATCAAATGGATCGCCAACTTTAATATTTTCAAATGCTTCTTTCAATTTTGGCAACAATTCATCGTAAATAGATGATTGTACTAATAATCTTGAACCTGCACTACATACTTCACCTTGGTTAAATAATATACCAAGTTGAACACCTTCAATCACTTGCTCTAAATTAGCATCATCAAAGATAATATTAGCACTTTTACCACCTAGTTCTAATGTTGTAGGAACGATACGTTCAGCACCTGCTTGTGCTACACCGTAACCCACGTCAGTAGAACCTGTAAATGATAACTTATCTACACCTTCATGATGGAAAATAGCGTCTCCTGATTCAGACCCTTTACCAGTTAAGACATTAACTACTCCTTTAGGAAGAACTTCTTGGAAAATTTTAGCAAGTTCAATTAATGATAAAGGCGTTGAAGATGATGGTTGAATTACTACTGTATTACCTGCTGCTAAAGCTGGTCCTAATTTCCATGATGCTAATAAAATTGGGAAGTTCCATGCTACTACTGCACCAACAACTCCAACAGGTTCATTAACAACTAAACTCATTGTGTTTTGATCAATTTCATTAACTGAACCTTCGTCAGTTGTTAAAACGCTAGCAAAATATTTAAATTGATTGGCTGCTTGTGGTACATCAATTGTTGATGTTTCACGATAGGGTTTACCATTTTGCAGTGATTCAACCGTCGCTAAATGTTCAGTTTTCTCATGAATACGTCGACTAATTTCTAATAAATAATCTGCACGTTCTTCTTTAGAAATCTTACTCCAACTATCAAATGCATCATGAGCTGCTTGAACAGCTTTATCTACATCTTTTTTACCAGCGCGTGCAACTTTAGCTAAATCTTCACCATTAGCTGGATTAGAAACAGTTAATGTTTCCCCACTATCACTAGCTTGGAATTCATTGTTAATAAACAAGCCGTAACTTTCATCTATATAATTTCTTACGTTAATATTTGTCATTAAAACCCATCCTTTTTTAGTGATATTTGAAGTAATCGCTTATCCCTAATAAAATGTAAGCGTTTACTTAATGTAATACCTATTTTAACCTCTTTTGTAAATAATGCAAAATTATCTGTTTGCATCATCATTAAAAGCGACTATTGTATGTTGTACCCGCTTTGAGTTTTATTATTCAACGTATAAAAATTCTATTATATTCAACAAAACAACCTGAGACTTCAAGTAAAAGTCTCAGGTTGCTTATATATTAATTATTGATAACTCACTTAATCTTACATTCGTATAATCGTACTAGATTAAAGTTCTCACTATCGTGAGTTAACTATGATATTTAACATAAACCCATGTTATACCCTGGGTTTCATAGAATTTCTTTATTCAATCCAACTAATGATGTCGTCTTCGTTTTGTCTAACTTTGCCGTGTTTAGGTTCTTGTGCTCTGTAACCAAAGCCTACCATAACTGAAATACCAAATTGTTCCGTATCTAAAACACCCTCATCTGAAAGAATTTCAGTCACTTTATCTAAATCAAATCCTTCAATTGGACATGAGTTGATACCTAGTAATGCAGCACTTGTCATCATGTTTGCTAATGCAATATATGTTTGTTTACTCGCCCAATCATATAATGTTCGTTCATTATCGGCAATATGGAAACTTTCTTGGAAATCATCAAATTTATTTTCAACTGCTGGAATTGTACTTTCTTCATATTTTTTGACGCCACGAAGTAAATGTTGCACGTAATCTGTATGAGCCGTCACATTCTTACGAGCAAAAATTAATACAAAGTGACTTGCTGTATCAAGTTGCTTTTGTGCTCCCCAACTATAGGCTTTCAATTTTTCTCTCAATTCTTTATTTTGAACCACTACAAAGTGCCAAGGTTCTAAACCTAGTGAACTTGGAGATAATCTACCTGTTTCTAAAATCGTATTAAAATCTTCATCACTAATTTTTTTCGTAGGGTCAAATTCTTTTGTCGCATGTCTAAAATGGAATGCATCAATAATCGTTTGATTCATCTGATTCATAATCATACCTTCCTCTCTTTACTTCTGTTGATACAAATTATATACGACTTCAAAAAGTAACTAAAGTAATTGATTTCTAATCTCTTCAACTCACTTATATAGTTAGTATAATTTAGAAATTTAAAAGACCTATGAAGTAACTTGTTTAGTGAATTAAATCACATATAATTAAAAAATCATAAGTACTGACTTGTGAATGTTTTTACTATTTATTAATTACAAATTTTAGAAATGGGGTAATTTTTAATGACAAAAATTATGTTTTTCGGCACAAGAGCATATGAGAAGGACATGGCATTACGTTGGGGAAAGAAAAATAATATCGATGTCACTACATCAACAGAACTTTTAAGTGTAGATACTGTCGATCAATTAAAAGATTATGACGGTGTTACAACAATGCAGTTCGGTAAATTAGAACCTGAAGTTTACCCTAAATTAGAGTCCTATGGTATTAAACAAATTGCACAACGTACGGCTGGATTTGATATGTATGACTTAGAACTTGCAAAAAAACATGAAATTATTATCTCGAATATACCTAGTTATTCACCTGAAACAATTGCTGAATATTCGGTATCTATCGCTCTGCAACTCGTACGAAAATTCCCAACAATTGAAAAACGTGTGCAAGCACATAATTTCACATGGGCGTCCCCTATTATGTCTCGTCCAGTAAAAAATATGACTGTAGCAATCATCGGTACAGGGCGTATTGGTGCTGCAACTGGTAAAATCTATGCTGGTTTTGGTGCGAGAGTAGTTGGTTATGATGCATATCCTAATCATTCTTTATCTTTCTTAGAATATAAAGAAACAGTAGAGGATGCAATTAAAGATGCTGATATTATCTCATTACATGTACCCGCTAATAAAGATAGTTTCCATTTATTTGATAACAATATGTTTAAAAATGTTAAAAAAGGTGCCGTTTTAGTCAATGCCGCAAGAGGAGCTGTGATAAACACGCCTGATTTAATTGAAGCAGTAAATAATGGTACATTATCAGGTGCTGCCATTGACACATATGAAAATGAAGCTAATTATTTCACATTTGATTGTTCAAATCAAACGATTGACGACCCAATATTATTAGACCTAATTAGAAATGAAAATATTTTAGTTACACCTCATATTGCCTTTTTCTCCGATGAAGCAGTACAAAATTTAGTAGAGGGTGGTTTGAATGCAGCATTATCAGTAATTAATACTGGCACATGTGATACGCGATTAAACTAATACGAATAAAGTCAGTAATCACTGTAATCAAGATATTATTTATCATTATTTCAATTTACTTAACCTATATCATTACATCACAATATCACTTGGTATTGTTGCGAATAAAATAAAAAAGACTTTACTTTTCTAAAAAAATGGTTAAGTGTCTGTACATGTTAACGTTTCAGACATTTAACCATTTTATTATTTATTGGAATAACCGAGAACAACATTTTCGATTGTTGATAGTACGCCTTGTTCATCATTGGAAGGTGCCACATGACTCGCTATATCAAATAATGATTGATCTTCACTATTAGCCATAACATAACTATGTTCGGCAAGCTCCAACATATCTTTATCGTTATTTGCATCTCCAAATGCCATTAAATGTGAAGCAGGCATTTGCCATTCTTTTAATAATCTAGACAAAGCTTGACCCTTAGTCATATTTGGCATAATAACATCTATACTATCTCTCCCACTTGATACTAGTTTAATATCGTCTTTAAACTTAAGAGCTAATTTCTCATCTAAGTCTGGATGAGTCTGACGATTTATATTGAAAGCAATTTTCACATAATCATCATCAGGTAATGTTTGTAAGGAGTCAACCTCTATTAGTTGGTGATAATATGTACGTGCATCTTGCTTAAATGCTTCGCTTGTTTCTTTTAAAATATATGCACTTTTTACACCACAAATAATCAAATTGTTTATCTTTTGATTCAAATTTAAATAATTTACAACTTTTTGAAAAATATACTGATCAAAACTTCGATAATTGTAAAGTTGATTACCTTTATAGATGACTGCTCCATTTTCAGATATAAAGAACATTTCCCTATCTCCAAAAATTGATTTTAGCTTTGCAAATTGATTCCCACTCGCAGCTATAAACTTAATATTTTTATCTATTAATTCTTTAAAAATAGTTTCAAAACGATTTCGATCAAACTGTTTATTTGTGTCAAGAAATGTTCCATCCATATCTACCGCAATGGCTTTAATCATCGTTAATCCCCCTATCTATAGATTAAAATTCATAATCATTATATAGCTGTTGGATTTGGTATTGAAGCAATATCAAATATAGTGAAAACATATTCATATATTGAAATTGTTTTCAACATAAAAAATAATTACCTTTGTCATTCACACTATCGCTTAATATATAAGATAAATCTCTTATTTTCATTTATATAACTTGAATCAAAAATATTAAAAAGAGCCAAGGACATTCACTTTGTCCTCGACCCTCTAATCAATAAGTTATTAAAATTTATTTTAACAAAGCATCTTCTCGAAGAAGAACATAATTAATACAGTTTATTACGTATCTTTCACTTATAAGAATATTAGTTAATTTGTGTAGCTATGAATATTTTCCTTGTTTCCCAAACACCCGTTTCTTCGTTATAGTCATCGCAAGTAATTAATGTTAATTGATTTTTCTTATTAGGATGTTCGTCTAATACCTTAACCTCTGTAGGCTTAACATCACGTATTTTAGTTATTTTATACTTTCTAGTTTGATTTCCAGTTTTAAAATACACTTTACTACCGATTTTGGCTGATTTTAAATTTGTAAATTGATAGTGCGAACGATCTGTAAACGTATGACCAGCAATTGAAATATTCTGTTGATTAAGAGATTCGTCACCTTCTGCAAAACTAACACCTCTATTGAGTTGTTCTGGTGTTGCTGGACCAGGGTATACTGGTTCTTTTATTTGTGCATCTGGAACTTCTATATAACCAGCCATTTTAGATTTATCGGAAGGTATCTTTGGCGTCGATTTAGATGTCTTTGTCTGTTCTTTTTCCTTTTTATCATAATTTTCAATTTTATAATCGTTATCTTTTTCATGTAGATAATTATCGATATATGGCTTTGAGAATAAATAAATAGCTAAAATGATTAACAATACGCCTATTAAGGTGATTAATCTATTCATCCACTGCTTCATTTATGTTACTCCTTTATATTTATTTCGCAAATTATATAATTTTAGTTTAGTATAGCATTAAATTAAAAATTCAACATTACATGATATGAAATAGATGAGAATGCATATTAACCTCTGAAAATGACGCACTATCTATTGAATGAGAATAATAATTTTAAAGATTTGAGGAATTGAGATGATTAGATTTGCGCGACTAGAAGATCTTCAAGGTATTTTGACAATTTATAATGATGCCATCCTTAATACAACAGCTGTTTATACGTATAAGCCACAACAATTAGATGAACGTCTTCAATGGTATCAATCTAAAGCAAAAATAAACGAACCTATATGGGTTTATGAAAAAGAAGGGAAAGTAGTTGGTTTTGCCACTTATGGTTCCTTTAGACAATGGCCGGCCTATTTATATACTATTGAACATTCTATATATGTTCATCAACAGTACAGAGGACTAGGTATCGCTTCTCAATTATTAGAGAATTTAATTCGTTACGCTAAAGAACAAGGTTATCGCACTATTGTTGCTGGGATTGATGCATCGAACATGGATAGTATCGCATTGCATAAGAAGTTTGACTTCTCACATGCAGGTACAATTAAAAATGTAGGTTATAAATTTGATCGATGGCTCGATTTATCATTTTATCAATATGATTTATCTGATTCATAAAAAAAGTGTAGAGTTATTATTAAATAAGTTAATCCAAAAAGATACTCTTTATTTTTTATTTCTTCAGTCTTCTTTTTTATTTTCAATAACAAAACGAATGTAATAGAACATAAAAACAATTATCATGCTCAATGATAATGATTTAAATAGCAAGTTGGGCCATGTTCCCTCGATAGTCCATAAATAAGTTATCGTCGTGTTAATGATGAATGCGATGAAAATCAAAAATAATCTCAGCATTTCATCAACCCCTTTTTAGCTATTTTATGTCGTTGTCAGAAAATTTGCAATATACAAAGACTGGGACATAATTCCTAGCAAAATAGCCAGTAAATGAGTTTTCATAAATTCATTTACTGGCTTCTTTATTTATAATACTACGTATTGTTGGCTCGCTTTCCTAGGGGACAGCTTCAGCCTGTAGTCTTCAACTTGTCCTGTTCCCTCAAGAGTCTCGCCAAAATACTTTGTGCTTATATGTAATTTTATATTAAAATACTTTAAAAAATATGGCCCTTTCGTATAATTTAATAAATACCAATAAACTAATTTAACGAGGTGCCTTATGTATAAAGAATATAACATGACTCAACATACTCTACCAATAGAAAGTTCAGTTCTTATCCCCACAAATAATATTTCACGACATGTAAATGATATTGTAGAAACAATTCCCGATACTAAATTCGATGAATTCAGACATCATCGTGGCTTAATATAAGAAAAGTAACAGCTCAACGAACTAAAAATCATCAAAAAAATTATAAAAAAGACAATTCCTATATTATTTCAATAGAAATTGTCTTTTTTTACTTATCTTGAACCTTTTTGTCCCAGCCTCTTCTTAATATAAAAACTTTGTCTTTTATAATTTTTTTCTTAATTTTTAACAGCTTTTATTACAAAAATGCTCAAGCTTTATAATTTACAAAGCCTGAGCATTTGAATCTTAATTATTTATTTTTAACCATGTTGTCTGCTTCGCCGAATATTTTACGTTTAATTTTTTCGCCAGTAGGTGTACCTGCTAAACCGCCTAAACCTGTTTCTCTTAATGATGCAGGTAAATTACGACCTACTCTATCCATAGCACCTATGACTTCATCAACTGGAATTTGACTTTCAACTCCAGCTAGTGCAAGGTCTGCAGATATTAATGCATTTCCTGAACCAATAGCATTACGCATTACACATGGAATTTCAACTAAACCAGCAACTGGATCGCAAACTAAGCCTAATAAGTTACTAATTGCCAATGCCATGGCATGTCCTGATTGTTCTGGTGACCCGTTAAAAATTGATACTGCAGCAGCTGCAGCCATTGCAGATGCCGAACCCACTTCGGCTTGACAACCACCAGTTGCACCGGCAACGCTCGCGTTGTTTGCAACTACTCGCCCGAATAAAGCTGATGTGAATAGAAAATCTATCATTTGATCTTCAGTAATATTATGAGTTTTTTCTAATTTAAATATTACGCCGGGAATCGTTCCCGAGGAACCAGCTGTCGGAGTAGCACAAATAATACCCATTGCTGCATTGACTTCGTTCGTTGCAACTGCACCTTTGACTGCATCAATCATTTCATGACCTGATAATGCATGATTATTCTCGTTGTAATCTCGAAGTTTAGCAGCATCATGACCTGTATAACCTGTTACACTTTCCACACCATCGCCAGTCGTACCTTTTTCAACTGCCTCACGCATAACATTTAAGTTTTGTCTCATTAAATCACGCACTTCTTCGCGAGATTTACCTTCTCTTTCCATTTCATCATTAATCATCATATCAGCAAAACTGATGTTATTTTCAACTGAATAATCTATTGTCTCTCTAATTGAATCAAACATGTTAATCCCCCTCTATTTGATATAGGAAACGTTTAAATCACTATGTTTATCTTTAATAATATTTAATGCTGATTCTGAGATTGCTTTATTTAAAGGAAATACAACTAAACCTTCATTATCATTTGTTTCTATTAATTCTTCACCTAAGTCTAAGTCCATATCTGATAAATCATTAATAAGATGATTTATTTTAGCTTTATTCATATTTCCATCTATAACTAACATTGGAAGCCCATGATTTAGTTCCACATTTAAACCATTTACATTGATACCTTTTAGTTTGATTGTACCGCCACCAATAGAAATACCTATCACTTCTATATAACGTCCGTCTTTCGTATTTGCTTTGATATAAGCACAGTTAGGATGTTGACCAATACTTTCTCCTTCATCTTCAATAATATCAATTGTAATATTTTCATCTTTTGCTATGTCTAAGGATGATTTAATTCTACTATCGAAAGTGCTGTAGCCCATAGCACCACCGACAATAGCAACGTCTGTACCATGCCCTTGATGCGTTTTAGCAAAAGATTCATAATAACGAATTTCTATATGCTTAGGCATATCTCCTAACACAGCTCTCGCTGAATTACCAATTTTTACTGCACCTGCTGTATGAGAACTTGAAGGTCCCATCATTACTGGTCCAATAATATCGAAAGCACTTTGATAATCATAGCTTTTAGCCATCATTAAACACTCTCCTTAACTTGGTTTTTTCTACGTGGTAACTTGAATCCGACATTCATCAAGTTAAATTTATTAATAATAGCACTAATAACGTACGCTAATATCACACTTGCAATTGCTACTGCGATAATTGTAATTGTAGATCTTACAGCGTCGTTAAAGCCATAAAGTACAATAGCACCTGCTATAGGTGTTGCCATACCTTTAATATCAATAATTAGTCCACTGTATGTGACAATACAAGCATTTACAACACCAATAATGGCATTCGCACCAAACAGTTGTAGTGGATATTTGGCAATTAAGTCAATTTGAGTTAACGGTTCTACAAATACCGCGAAGGCATTACCTTTATTACCAATTTTTAATTTGCTAAATAAGATTCCATTAACAAAAGATGCTCCTGTACATGTTAATGCACCAATTGCCATTGGAATACCAGTTAAACCTAATAAGCTTGTAAGCACCATTGAGCTTAATGGCGTCATACCAGTTACAGGAATAACAAGTCCTAAAATGACTGCTAATGCATATGGGTTGTTATCACCTACTGAAGTGATTGCACTACCAATTTGTTTAAGTACTGCAATAACCCCTGGAGAAATTAAGTTTGCAAGACCAAATGTAACTGCTGGAGCCAATAAAATAACAACAATTAAATCTAGTCCCTCTGGAACTTTTTTCTCAACAAACTTGATTCCAAATGCAACAACATACGCTGCGATAAACGCAGGTAATAATTTTGAGTCATGTAATACTAAACCTACAATGACTGCAAATACTGGAGACACTTCTAACTTTAGACAAGTTAATATACCAACAGCTATACCACTTAAACTCCCTGCTAGATCACCAATTTCTTGGAAAAATTTAACATGGAATACGCCACCAATTGCGTAACTTAAGAACGCCTGTGGTAAAAACGTGGCACAAGCAGCCCCTGATAAAGCTTGTAAACCTTGTTTACCATATGGCGCAAAATTTAAGAAAAGCGTCATGATAATAAGAACGAGTACTAAAGTCCCTACTCCTAAAATAATATCCATTTCCCCAAAACCTTCTTTCTTTATTTTTAGGCCATAGTTATCGTACACCCTAAAGAAAGCGATTTCAACAATTTATTGAACACAATTAAGTCTATATTGTGAATTAATTCACAAAATCGTTTTAATAGTCTTCCTAAAACATTTATATACACGAATTTTATATTTTACGATAGTTTCAAATTACTTTTTTTAGTTAATTGGTTTTATTTATCTACTTTAAATACTGTAAAAGTAAAAAGTTAATCACAATGATTCAATATTTTGTCAATGCATAACTAAGATGACTCCATGTATTCTAACGCTAAAAGTCATGTTTGTAAAAAATTAGTCACAATTAAAAAAGGAGCGGAACTGAATTCATCTAAAAATTCTATGTCCCGCTCTATCGCTCTTATTGACTGAGTTTATAAAAAACTTTATGAACCAAAAATTCCATTTCAATCAATGATTGCGAAAAGATTGAGAATCTACACGTAATTTTATGGTATAGATTCTAAGCAATATGAATGTTTATGTTAAATAATGTGTTTTAATGACTTAATATCAAATAAATGAAACGAATTTTATCATACTTTAACCTTCTTATAACTTACCTTTCGTACCTTTTATGGTGGTGCTCGACATCTCACTATCAAATATTTTAAGTGTCTATTTAATTTTTTGTATGGCATTGCGAGTAAAAATAATATTGACTCAATGAATATTCTTGTCTCGCGAGATGTTCAGGTAATTGAAATATAAGTAAAAAAAGCTTTTGTATATGGAAAATAAGATCATTCAAAGACGGTATTGTGAAGGTATTTGAGATTTCGAGATATTGGAAATCTCTATGCCATGCGTGGATGCTATATTGTAATGGATATAAATGGTCTTGCTGTTCGTGATAGTTTAAATCAACCTTTATGATATAGTTTGGTAGTTTTATTTCGAAAGAATTATTCTTTAGAGAAACAGGAACTTGACATTTGGTAATTTCGTTGATTAATTTTTGTAATAGACAAATTAAAATATCATTGTCTTTATCAGAGCTTTGAGGTGGTGTAATTTCTTTACGAATAGAATGCTGATCTAAGGGGAATTTGAGCTTTAAACAATGTTTTTGAGATTGTAACTTTAGACTTTTCATTCTAGAATAAGCACTCAAAATTAAATGTATTTGCTGACGTGGATAAAAATGCAGGAAACTTAATTGTTCATTGTTAATAGGGGTCGGAATTTCATCCTTTAAATGAATATAACAATTGTCTACGCGATTCTTAGGCTTCATAATTTTACTTCCTCGCAATGTTTTTCGAAGTTGATGAATCGGTGGAATAGATATTTGATGCTCTTCAATTATCATTAATAAGTTATAATAATCTATTTCATTCAAGTAGGCAAACGTTCTTGGCGTAACATATTGTAACTTTTCATATAATTCTTGTTTTGAAATAAACATAGTATCATCCTCTCGATGCTTATATAGTCTTGATTGCTCAAATCTTAAAAATGATACCTATATTAAACGTATAATTTAAATCAATGTCAATATTCATTTTAATAATTAAATTTTTACTTATCATTTTTAGTAGACAGTTTTTCAATTTTTGAACTTTTCTTCGACATAATTGTATTTACTGTTAATAAATATAATTATTTTTTTCATTTCCTTATAATTGACTATAATAAAAAGACTCATCGCCATTAAAAGTGAGCGATAAGTCTTTAATATTTAATTCGTTATCGTTAACAAATCAGCAGTAAGCTGTTTCGTTTGTTTATATATAGCTTCATAAACTGAATAGTATTGTTCATAAAGGTCATGATTTTCATTATTCGGCTCAAACACCTCGTCTACTTTAATAAATGCCTCTACACAAGACTCAATTGTTTTAAACCATCCTAGACCGTATGCCGCTAAAATTGCCGCTCCCATGCTTGGGCCTTCTTCATGCTTCAATCTTTTTATTTGCACATTAAAAATATCAGCTTGAAGTTGTAACCAAAATCTACTCTTAGCACCACCACCGATTGAAGTGATAGAGTTCATTTCATGACCAGCTCGTCTCATAATCTTTATAGAATCATATAAAGAATACGTTATGCCTTCGATTACTGCTCTCGCAAAGTCAGCTTTAGTATGTTGCCCACTGATACCTATAAAACTTCCACGTATTTGAGCATCACCATGTGGCGTACGTTCTCCAGCTAAGTAAGGTGTAAATAGTAGTCCATTGGCACCTATCTTTGAAGATGCAGCTAAATTTAAAATCTCTTCAAAAGATTCATTTTCAAAAAAAGTTTGTTTTAACCAGTTTAAACTATAGCCTGCTGCCAACGTTACTCCCATTGCGTAATAAGTATCTGGAACACTATGATTGAATAAGTGTAAATTACTATCATATGAGGTCACACGTTGGTATTCAACATTTAATACAACACCTGAAGTACCTATGCTACATAATGCACTTTTATCATGGATGACACCAGCACCAATTGCACCACATGCATTATCACCACCCCCAGCATATACAGCAACATCACTAGATAATCCTAATTCTTTAGCCAGTGATGAAGTTACATTTCCAACATACGAATGTGATTTTACTAAGGGTGGATAGATATCACCAATGTTAAATGTATCTCCAACATCTTTTGTCCATTCATAATTCTCAGGATTGAATAATAATGTACTACATGCATCACTATATTCCATATGAATTGTCTGCGTTAAGCAATAACGTAAATAATCTTTAGGCAACATAAAAACATCAACTCGATTCCAAATTTCAGGTTCATGTTGTTGTACCCATAACATTTTAGGAAGTGTAAATCCTTCTAATATCGGATTGTAATTCAATCTTTCACCATATATATCTTCAATTTGTCTACATTGTATTGAATTTCTAGTATCATTCCATAAAATCGCTTTTCTCAAAGGAATGCCATTATCATCAACTATGACCAACCCATGCATTTGACCTGAAAAAGAAATCCCCTTTACTATCTTATCTGACATTTCTGTTGATTGAATTAATTCTTTTATCCCTTTCTTAGTAGCCTCAAACCATTCATTAGGGTCTTGTTCGCTATAACCAGGATGCTCTTGGTATAACTTTAATGTTTCGCTTACTGATTCAATGACATTTCCTAGTTGATCAACAGCAATAATTTTTATTGCGCTTGTGCCTAAATCAATTCCTAGAACTACTTCTTTCACCATCGTTCACCCTTTGTTTAAAAAGTTAATTAAGTATAAATATATCATAAATAGTTAGAACGAGAATTAAAACTTAAAATTAAAAGGTATTCATTACACTATATGAGGGTGTGGAGAAGAATTCGTGTTAAATTTCGTCATCGTCGTGCAACTGGCTTAATCTGTTCGATTTTTCTATAATCTCTTTTTATTGGGCCTTTGACATTATTTAAACAGTTATAAAATTTAGAGATTCCCTCTTTATAAGTGAGGAAAGTCTGCGACATTATTCCATGTCACAGACTCTTATTTCATTAATTATATTCTGCCTCTACTTCTTTACGTGTTGGTATAGAAGCTTGTGCTCCTTTTCGTTGTACCGTTAGAGACGACGCTTGATTTGCAAGTCGAATAGCCGATTCTATATTACTCAAATCTTTATTTAACTCACTTAAAAAAGCACCTATAAATGTATCTCCTGCTGCTGTCGTATCTATTGCTTTTACATTACACGCAGGAATCATTTTGTATTGTTCTTGATATGCACAATACGTGCCTTGCTCCCCTAAAGTAATTAATACTGCAGATATACCTAAATCGAGAAAATATGTTGCTGTTTCTTTCATATCACTTTCATTATTGATTGAAATACCTGTTAATAATTCTGCTTCCGTTTCGTTTGGAATAATTATATCAGTTAACTCTAAAAGTGACTTAGGCAATTCAATTGCCGGTGCAGGATTTAATACAGTAGTGATATTTTGTTTACGAGCAATTTTAAATGCTTGTTCTATCGCCTCAAATGGAACTTCAAGCTGCGCTACAACAAAGTCTGCACCAATAAACGCATCCGCACTCATCTCAACATCAGTTGCACTTAATGTCATATTCGCACCACCGTAAACAAGAATCGTATTTTGTCCTGCTTCATCAACAGTGATAAATGCTTGCCCAGTTTCTTCACTTTCTGAAGTTAAAATATATTGTGTATGAATACCTGCTTTTTTGAAATCTTCCAATATAAAGTTGGCATTGCCATCTTTACCAACTTTACTGATAAATGTTGTATCTGCTGCTAATCTACTAGCTGCTATGGCTTGATTGGCTCCCTTGCCCCCACCAAACTCCTTTTGAGCTTGATTAATATGTAATGTCTCACCGGGTTTTGGAAACCTTTTAACATTAAGAAATTTATCTACATTTGTTGATCCAATTACAATCACTTTATTTTTATTCATTTCAACTTCACCTACTTTATCTTTTTAAAAGCACAATCACATGACTATTAAGCTTAAAAAGTCACATTAGATTCTAGGATAATGTTAGAAAAAGGAGTGATTTCACCAGTACGTATATTCCCTTTATTTAAAGGAGATTTTAACATTTCTTTCATCTCAGAATGCGCAATAAATTTAATTTCTACATCATCATTGATTAATTTCTTAATTGCTTTTAATTGCTGTGCATTCGCAGTTTTAATTTCTTCTGCTAAATATACTTTTTGTATTTCCATTTCAGTTAACACTGTCTCCAACACATCAATGAAACGTGGCAATGACTTAGTCACTGCTAAATCTATACGTTTGTCATCATTAGGTATAGGCATACCCGCATCATTAATCGTTAATAAATCATAGTGACCTAGTGTGGAGATTGCGCTTGAAATGTGACTATTTAATACTGCTGTTTTCTTCATCTTATTCGTCCCTTCTTAATATTATTTAATAAACACTGTAATTGATGCTGCAACTAAAATAAGAACTAATCCCACAATTGTAATCATTAATTCTTTTGATGTTTTTTTCTGATTTAAGAAAAAAATGCCTGTTAGCGTTGCTAATACTACAGATGTTTGAGATAGAACAAATCCTGTTGCTAAACCATTCATATTAGGTTGTGCTGAAATTAAATAAGTTAAAGCAGCAAACGCAAAGAAAAATCCGGATATTATTTGTTGCCAACTTACTTTCTCTTTAAAAGCATTACCTTTAGACATATTCATCAACGCATAGATGACAGCCACAATGACCATCCCTATAGCTTGAGGTAAAAAAGCTTTAAATCCACCAATATCTGTTGCTTGAGGTGCAGCAGAATATATCCAATAGCCAATTTCACCTACAAGTAATAAGAGCACTGCACTTCGTAGATTTTTACTATATTCTTGTTGTTTTGTTTCAGTCCATACAGTCATACGTGCACCTATAAGAATTACGAGTAAAGCTAGAAATCCAATGATTTTGTTTGTTATACCGGGCCAGTTGCCAAGCGCAAAAACGCCCCATAAAGATGCACCAAGTAATTGAAATGCAGTAGTAATTGGCATCGCTCTTGATGAACCTACTAATTCGAACGCTTTAAAAGTAATAATTTGACCAAATGCCCATCCTGCACCTGATATGAGCGAAAATACTAATGCCATACCTCCTGGTAAACCTATACCTTTAAATAGTGCTAGAACAATTGCGAAGATCAAAGTACCAACAGTAGCACCAAAGATTTGATTGACTGGACGTCCACCAAACTTAGAAGCGATAGTTGGAAATAATCCCCAGCCTAATAGTGGCCCTAATCCGATTAAAATAGCTATAAAGTCCATAAGACACCTCTATATATTTCATTTTTATATGTAATTCTTCCACTCAATCATCATACTACTTCTTTCATTCATTGTATACGCTTACACTCTTTGTCAAAAAATTGTCTTAAATTATATTCATATTTAAGTTATTTTTATCGTTAAACTTGAAAACAAATAAATATGTATATAAAATTTATAATTTAATACACACAAAAAAGCACCTTAAATGTTTTCATTACTCATTTAAGGTGCTTATTAAATTAAGTATTTATTTTAACGGTTACCTACATCATGACCGACATCTACAGTATTTTTATCTTTATCATAAACAGCACCTTGGACACTGCCAAAGTTTGGATCATTATGCTTTTCTTCAACACCATAACCAAGACTTTTAAAGATATTTATATCTTCATCAGTCATAGCATTTTCGTAAAATATCGTGCCGCCGTCATTATAAAATCTTGGTTTATTAATAGATTCTTGTAATGAACCATCACTGTTTAAATAATCGACAATCACTTCATTAAGAATTGTTGGAATCTTGTTCCCACCTGGTGTACCAATACCCATATAGAAATTAGGGCCAACAATTACTGACGGAGAAATAAATGATCTAGGCGCCTTGTGAGGTTCACCATGATTAGGACTTGATTTATCCTTACTAAAGTCGCCTAAAGAGTTATTCATATAGAAGCCCTCTTTCATATAGTCTCCTGTCCCAAAGTAACTGGATAGTGTATTAGTCGTACTTGCTAACTTACCATTCTTATCAATAACTACAAAATGGGTTGTACTTGTATTATCCGTTCTAATTTGATCAAAATCACTGCCATTATCTGTGTTTTCACCAATATTAACTTTGTTAAGTTCACCAAGTAAATAATCATCAGTCAGATGTTGTTCATTACTAGGCTCATTACCATTAACAATGTCTCTATTCTTATACATAACATCACGTGATTTAATCATTGCTGTGATAAAATTATTGCGATCCATATTGTCTACATTTTCTTTTTCATCAATTTTCAATCCTTGAAGCATTAATGTGCCTCCTAAAGGATTAGGTGCTGAATACACTTGATTATTCTTATAATCAGTACTTACCGCTTCTTTTTCTTCTGTTTTAAATTCTTTGAAATCTCTTTCAGTTAATTTATTATCTAATTGTTTTGAAACACTTTTACCAATATCTTCATAGAAGTAATCAGGACCTTTATCTTTGATTTTAGTTAATGTATTAGCGAGTTTATCTTGTTTTACAATATCTCCTTCGCGAACACTTTTATTTCCTTTATAGAATGGTGAGTTGTGATCAATATCACGACCATATAATTTCAAACTTCTTTCTAGTTCTGAATCTACCTCAAAACCATCTTTAGCAAGCGGAATAACGTAATCTAAAATCTTTTTCTCATCCATTTTTCCTTCTTTCGCGTGCATATCATGTAATCCTCTCACGAAGCCAGGAACTCCAATTTTGTCGCCTTCTTTATATTCATATGAGGACATTGTTTTATATTCATAAGCTTTAGGCGTTTCATTCTCTTTACCATTATATGTAAGTGTCGCACCGCCACCTCCTAGTCCTGATGAATGAGGTTCTGTCACTGCTAGTGCATAAGAAACACCTATTGCCGCATCAACCGCATTTCCACCATCTTCAATAATCTTATTTCCGACTTTCGTAGCTATTTTATTATTAGATGCGACACCATAATTTTTAGGTTTACCTGCTTGTTTATGATTTGTAATTTTGTTTTCATACAATTTATCTTTGTCCACTTTTTTCTCTGTTGTATAAAAATAAAAGAGGAACGAAATGATAATTGTTATAACTAAAATGACAGATAATGTCACTTTATTATATATATTCATAATTAGCTTGCCCCTTTTGAAAGATATTGCTGTTCACCATTATTTAATTCATGTTGCTCATAATTATCTAAACCTTCATTTGCCCTAGCGAAAGTAACTAATAAAAAGATAACAACTACAAGAATGACTACAACAATTTGTAACCAATGCTTTTTAATATTCAAAAGTATAACCTCCATTTTGATCAGATTTTAAATCAATTGATTTATCTTTAATGTTATTTTTGAATCGAATATGATCCATTTTATTCATATTATCTTTAGAGATTTTTCCATCTTTTGATTGAATTGGTGTGATATGGAACTGATTATGCGAACCTTTCCAGTCTTGTTGTACAATCATTCCTTTCTGATTTTTTGATAAGAAGTTATCAGACGTTGTGTTACCTAAACTATAAAAAATAGGCGTTCGCTTATAATTTTCAACTTTTTGAATAACTGTATTATGACCAATAATGACATCTGCACCAGCATTCGCTAACGCATGTGCATATTCTTTTTGACGTGTAGTCACATTTCGTTCATTAGGTATCCCCCAATCTACATTGACTACGACGTAATCATTATTTTCCTTTAATTTTTTTATTAAAGGATAAAATATATCTGGATCTAAACTAATTGACGTCGTGTTTTTTAAAGAGTTAGTATAGTTAGATTCGATATCGGTAAATGAAACATTAGCTATTTTTTTACCTTTAATGTCTTGTTGTACAGTTTTACTATTAATTGGATTTGAACCATTACCTGTTAAAAAATTATAACCTGCTTGGGAATCTATTTTTCTCATCATTGCTGTCGCTTGAATATTATCCATAGATTCGTTGATTAAGTTAACACTTTTAACATTATGCTTGCGTAGAAACATGATATTTTCAATATTTTTATTTATGTTATCTTTTTGATTTCGTGAAAAATCATTTACTATTAATGAACCTGTTGAAAAATCACTATGATCTAAAGTATCTTGAATACCTTTAAAAACATCATTCAAGTTAGTTTGTCGAATATGTTTATTTAAAGTGACGTTACCTAAATAGGTGATACGAATGCTATCTTTGTCTCTCGTATCACTTTTTACAGGTTCTACTTGTATTGATTTAACAGCAAATATGAGTAGAACTAACGCTACTAAAAGTACAATTGCCGTGTAAAGTGTATTTTTCCTTTTATGTCTTTTAGATTGTTTAAGCAACCACTCACTAGGCGATAAACGTTTTTTCTTTGTCATTAGTACGCGCTCCTTGTTCGTGATTAATTAATAAAACTATATAAAAATAAGATGATATATGTAATACATGTTAATAACATTGTTGTAGAAAGTGTAATGACTACACCTTGTTTTTGAATTGTATTCGCAATAATACCAGGAATGACAACACCTATACCTGAAACTTCAACCATTTCAAATGGGGTCAATGGGTACAAGAGATCAAATATAAATTTAATCACCATTCCTGTCAGTATCATGGCAGCGAATTTTCTTCTACCATATAAAATAACCCACTTACTAATACCGTTGCTTACGATAAAATAAGTTAAGCAACTAATGATTAATACTGATAACAACATGATCGGTTGATCAAAAATCAAAGCTAAATAACCTGGAACGACTAACCCTGCTGGATTAATCCCAAATTTCTCAGCAAATATCAAACTGAGTACGACACCTACGAATAAGGAGAAATATAATTCTGAACCTATCATTTTATTCTATCCCTTCTATGAATTCCGCTATTCTACCACCCGGGCCGTGGATGTTTCCTACACAAAATACAAGTGCATTCTCAGCTTCATGTAGAATACCTTTTTCAATCTCTACAAAGTCTCGTCCTTCATAATTGATATATGTTTTTTCTGGCATTGTTTCCATAAACTGTGTCACCATTTGTGTACTTTTTCCTGTACAAATGAGAACATCGTAATCGACTTCACCTAAAAAGTTATCAACAAACAGTTGTGTTCTATCAACCCTATCTGAACGACAATTGAGAATGATTATTTTCTTATCGTATGGATAATTATATGATTCCACTTTATTCAAAATCGCTTTTGTAGACTGCGGTTCATTAGCAGCGAATGCATTAACAAATACATTTTTTGTGCGATTTGCATGGAAATATTTAATTCTAACAGCACCTGGATCGGCTGGTGCATTTAACATACCTTGTAATGCAGTTTCTTCATCTACACCAACTGCTTGCGCTATTCCTAACACAATAGCTACATTATCAGGAAATACTAAATAATCGAACTTCCGTAAATATGATTCTGGTATGACGTCTTTATCTACAACAATGAGTTCTGAATTACGCTTTTTAGCTTCCTTTGCAAAGAAACTAGTATAGTTATCTTTCATTACAACTAATTTCCCGTTATATGGAATTGTTGCAGTAAAAGCTTGCGCTACATCTTTAAGTGTCGGTCCTAAGACATCCATATGGTCTTCCATCACATTAACAATTACACCGATATTTGCTTTTACTAAATCATTTTGAAAGGTAATTTGATAATCTGGATTTACAGCCATACACTCATTAACTAGGGCATTTGCTTTTTGTTTAACCACCTTACGAATAATATCTCGTTGTTCTCCAATGTTGGCGCCTTGTGGTTTTCTGATTACTGGATATTCCTTTTCAGTAAACCAATAAAGCATTCGTGCATCTGTTCCTGTTGTCTTACCAATAACTCTATACTTATCCTCACGTAGAACACTGTAAGCCATCCGAGTAATCGTAGATTTCCCACGAATTCCATTTATGTTAATACGTAATGGAATTTTTTCAAGTCGATTTGCATGACGCTTCTTCTCTTTAATTCCTAGCCAGAGAATAAGCGCAACACACGCTATAATGAGTAACAATCTGCTTTACCTCTCTTTTCTTATGTATGTAAATCATGATACTTATAAATCTTTTTAATATTAAATTGTAAATTTTAAAGATAGTTAAATAACCTTAAATCATCAAATATAAATAAATTAACCATTTGTTAATTTAATATTCTACATATTTAAGACATCTACTATAAATGGCTTAATCTTTTGCTAGTAGTAGACTATCACTTCGATATTGATTCAGTTTTAAAAACTTTAAATCAATGTTATGTTAACGTAAATTTATGTAAATTCATACCATAATAACAATTTTTTGTGAATACAAATTAAATTTCACAGAATTAAATTACGCTAATCACAATAATTATAGCTTATCATAGTTGGGTCATAATAAATTTACTTATAATTTACATTAGATTAAAACAACGATGTTACATTATATATGAAAGATATTACGACTTTAGGAGGAGAGGTATGGAGAAGTCAGTTAAACTTGCTGTTGGCATCTATCTAGCAATTATTTTAATTATTTGTAGTATTTACCTCGCATTTATACTTATTGGAAGTTTAAGTGGTAAAGACATGAGTAATTCTGTTCTAGATACTGATCACTCTCGTATCAACAATACTTCAAGAAACAGTAACGAAGATGTTACGTCATCAAATAATGAGTCAAACAATACAAAAGCACACTCATTTTCAAACTCTGAATATAAAGCTGTAAATATAAACGAAGCATATAAAAATAATAAACATATTAAAAAAGCGAATTCGAGTTATCAATACTATTGATAACAAGAGTTCGCTTTATTTTTGGGAATACATAATTATAACTTTTCATTAAGTATCCGCATCTCATTTGATTATAACTCTTTTGTGACAATGATTTTTTTTAGCTGTTCTAAAAAGCGTTGGCGTTCTGGGATAGGGAATAAGGGATAAATATGAAATAAATTGTAACCTGGGATAAACTGATGCTTTATTCCTTTATCATTTAACATGTGAGAGAACTTAACTGCATCAGGATATAATGTTTCTTTGGTTCCTACAGTAAGTGTAATATGTCCTAGGCCTTCTAAATCACCATTCATTGGAGACATCTTATAGTCATCTAGTGGTGCATCACCAGCCCATAACTCTACAAGATATTTACTGCCATCAATTCCAAGCATTGGATCTTCTTTTTCATATTTTCTTGCTTCTGGATTCTTAAATGTCGCATCAAGCACCGGTGAAATAAGAACAATATGGCCAGGTTGACTCAGTTGCTCTTTTTTTAACATTTGTGCAAAAGCTAATGCAATTTGTCCCCCGGCTGAATCTCCAATGATGACCAAGTTTTCAGGTTCATCAATTTTAGTCAGTAATCGCTTATATATTTTTGTTAATAATTCAAATGTCGTACGATAATCTCTGTGTGGTATTTTAGGATATACGGGCATAATCACCCTAGCATCGAGCGCATCAACGAGTAAGTCTAAATATTCAAAATGATTTTCCAAAGGATCTTGGAACCATGCGCCTCCATGTACATATAAGACCGTGCGTTGATCTGGAAGACCATGATCATTAACAACATAGACTAAAGAACCATAATAATCTCTTATTTGAACTTTATGCTTAAATTCATATGTTGTTCCATTATATTTACCTGCAGTTTGATATTTAGTCTCATTCAAAGCTTTTTTCGCGTCATCTATACTTTCAAATGTCTTTTTCATTCCTGATATTCTAATCATTTTCTCTTGTAAAAAACTTTTATAACTACGCTTTTCTTTCACTTTTGCGAATAAAACTGTACCAAATAATGTCGAACCTAGTATAGTAGCAATCTTTTTAAACATGAATGTGCCAACCTCCTCAATCTATAACCATTTTAAACCATCAGCGTCTAAACATTGAGTAATTGGCTCAATTTATTAAATCTTATTTAATATTAATAAATCCATTACCTAAGACATCACGCACATCATGAATCACTAAAAAGGCATTTTCATCATATTGATTAACAATCTTTTTTATTGCTCCAACTTGATTTTGGGATACCACGGCATATAGAACTTCTGTATCACTTTTTTGGTAAGCACCTTTACCACTTAATAAGGTTGCCCCTCTTCCAGTCATTTCATATATATCAGCACTGATTTCTTTATTATATTTTGAAATAACTGTCACAGCTTTTTTAGGATTAAATCCTTCAACAACAAAAGACATTGATTTTTCAACAATAAATAGCATCACAATAGTATATAATACATTCGTTATAGGTAAAACAACGATAAATGATAACACGATGATTGCATCTAATATAAGTAGTGCTTGTGACGTCTTCATCTCACTATATTTTGAAATGATACGTGCAATGACAGATGTACCACCCAATGTACTATGAGCAGTAATTACTAACCCAGAACCGATTCCCAACATTAAACCTGCAAAAATTGAATTAATAAAATTATCATGAATACCTAATCCGAATGTGTGAGTTAAATCAAGAAAAATTGAACTTGCGGTGATTGTTATAGCAGTGTAAATCGCTGTCGTTCTACTGAGAAATTTCCAACCTACAATAATTAATATTGCGTTAATGATGAAGGAACTGAGTGCGGGTGAAATACCTAGAGTATAATTCAGAATTAATGAAAGGCCTATAGAACCACCCTCACCTAAATTGCCCGGTATAACAAAACTATTTACTGCGATTGCAATAAGTAATGTCCCTATAAGGCATAAAGATATATTAATCATATGGACTTTATTTTGTTGCTTCTTCATTTTGGCCTCCTTCATCTATTGACTGTTTAATTTAAAATATACGAGATTAATCATAACACGAATGAAGATACAGCCCAATGATTAAAAATACAAAAAAATAAATGCCTGTGAAATCTACCGAATTAATTTCCCAGGCATTTTTAAATTTGCTATTTGATTTTCAATTATTATTTTAGAATAGCTTAATCGATGGCATTTTGCATCATATACAATTGTTTTTCAAACGATTGCATATCGATAAAACGTGCTTGTCTATGCATTTCTTTCCCTTTCAAAAAAATTAAATCAACAGGTACTGTAAAAATAGAAAGTTCTCCGGCAATCTCTTCAACATTAGATTGATTAATCACACCTAATTGTGCTTTCGGATAGTCCTTTAGTAAATCTTGAATTTGGGGTAATACTGCATGACATACTGTACAATTATCTCTCATAATATGAACAACAGCTAAAGCGTGTGCATTTATAAATCGGTAAAAATCTTCAATATTTTGTATATTCTCATACATGATATACACCTACTATCTTTCAAAGACTTAACTCAATCATAAATGATTTAAGTGTAAATGAACAATGTATCGCACTTCACTATTTTAAATACTCTATTTAATTTCATAAAAAACTGAACACACTGAGTAAAATGTATTTTTTCACAAAAATTATATATATCCATTCAAAAAACGTGGTATAATTATTGCGAAAAATTTCACATAATGAATGGAGGTATTGATATGAAAGCTTATGAATACTTAAAACCTGGTCATGCACAACTTACGGATAAAGAGAAGCCAACCATTACGAGCAGTACTGACGCTATTATTCGCATAGTTAAGACGACAATATGTGGTACAGATCTTCATATCATAAAAGGAGATACACCTGAAGTTAAATCACATACGACACTAGGTCACGAAGGTATTGGAATCATTGAAGAAATTGGTGACAACGTTAACAACTTCAAAGTTGGAGATAAAGTGATTATCTCTTGCATTTCATCATGTGGCAAATGCTACTATTGCAAAAAAGGTATCTATGCACATTGTGAAAACGGAGGAGGATGGATATTAGGACATTTAGTGAATGGTACTCAAGCAGAATATGTTAAAGTTCCTTTTGCAGATAATTCTTTATATCACGCCCCTTCAAATTTAAAAGAAGACGCCCTTGTAATGTTATCAGATATACTTCCAACAGGTTATGAAATTGGTGTTTTAAAAGGTAAAGTTAAACCTGGCTGTACAGTAGCCATTGTAGGTGCTGGTCCTGTAGGTTTAGCAGCATTACTTACAGCACAATTCTATTCACCTTCAAAAATTATTATGATTGATTTAGATGATAATAGATTAGAAACCGCTAAAGAAATAGGTGCTACGCATTTAATTAACTCTAAAGAGACTGAAACCGCAATTAAAAAGGTAAAATCGTTAAATCCACGTGGTGTTGATGTTGCTATTGAAGCTGTCGGAATTCCACAAACCTTTGATTTATGTCAAAATTTAATTGGTGTCGATGGTACGATTGCTAATGTTGGTGTGCATGGGTTACCTGTACAACTTGATATAGATAAATTATGGATTAAAAATATTAACGTAACTACTGGTTTAGTTTCAGGAAATACAACTGAAGAATTACTTGAAGCGTTAAAAAGCAAAATAATACAACCAGAACAACTCGTGACACATTATAGTAAACTGAGTGAAATCGAAAGTGCCTATGATTTATTTAGAAATGCAACAGATCATAAAGCGATTAAATTAATCATAGAGAATGATATCACAATTTAACATATAAAATTGACCTGATTAAAAGATAAATCTACTTTTAATCAGGTCTTTATTGTTATGTTTACTATCTAAAATATAGCCATAAATAACCAACAAATACCGGTAATGTTGAAACAGAATTATTCAACATGTGAACCATCATACTATCTTTGATATTACGTCTTCTGTTATAGGCAAGGTATAATACACAACCCATTAGAAAATAAATTGCATATGAAAATATATTTGTTGATAAATGTTGTGAACTAAAAATAATAGAAGATATAATGAATGGTAGCCAAAATCGATATTTCATAAATAATGTTTCTTTAAAAATTCCTCGGAAGAGTAATTCCTCTAAATACGGACCTATAATACATATCATTAAAACAACAGTTGCAACAATTGAAATATGTGGTAAATGGTCTTTTTGTAAAAGTAAATCTAAACTTTCATTGATTTCTTTCTCATTCGCTGTAGTATCGTTGCCAGTAAATATGACCATTAATACACTACTTAGAATACTAAAAACCATTGATAATACCAGAAAACCAATATTAATAAAGATATCTTTTCCCCTCATTGATTGATATTGTCTTTCATATGTATGACTCAAATAATAATTCCTAACTAACCATATGATTAATAGTGCTGTACCAGTTATTAGCATACTTAATGCGATGGATGTTAACTTACTGAATTTCACTGAAAAAGGTAAAGCTATTAGTGACACGCCAATAGGTATTTGAATTAATAAAATCATTCCGATGAATATCAAAATATTAATTATTTTATTACCTTTAGGTTTTTCGTTAGAAGATTGATTTTGTTTCAAGTCATCCATGATTACCATCTTTCCTTTCTCTTTAAAATGATATGTCCAATATCAACATTGCCTATAATTATCACGCTTGTCAACTTTGTAAAATTCCCCTTATTAAAATGAACGCTAAACTAGGATAGAATTCATTGTCCCCTGTCTTCTCCCCAACCCCAACTTGCTTTGTCCGTGGAATTTCTTCGAAAATTCTCTCTGTTGGGGCCCCAACCCCAACTTGCTTTGTCCGTGGAATTTCTTCGGAAATTCTCTCTGTTGGGGCCTCAACCCCAACTTGCTTTGTCCATGGTATTTCTTCAGAAATTCTCTGTGTTGGGGCCCCAACCCCAACTTGCTTTGTCCATGGTATTACTTCGGAAATTCTCTGTGTTGGACTCATCTCATAAGAATCTGTATATACATAAAGAAAGTCTGGGACATAATATATCCTTGTCCCAGACTTATTTGTTTTAGCCATTAAGTTATTCTTATAGGCTTTATTTAATTGTCATAATCGCTTTACCAGGATCGACTTGTTTTACATCTTCAATTGTTAATGTTTTGTCTTCTTGGTTTGTTATGATTACTGGTGTAATAATACTTGGAGCATGTTCCTTTAAGTATTCTAAATCAATCTTCATTAATGGTTGACCTTGTGTTACTGGTTCATCAGTATTTACCAAACTTTCAAAACCTTCACCATTTAATTTAACTGTATCGATACCAATGTGAATTAACACTTCAACACCACTATCAGACTCCAATCCTATCGCATGTTTTGTAGGGAAAATTGTTTTAACTGTACCATCAAATGGTGCTACAATTTCTCCTGAATCTGGTACAAATCCGATACCATCACCCATCATCTTTTCAGAGAAAACTTTATCAGGTACTTCAGATAACGGTATTATCTCACCATGTCCAGGTGCGTAAATTTCTGTTTCTACAATATCTTCCACATGTACAGGATCATCTGACACTTCTTCATCAATTGTTGTTTCACTTGGTTTTGTAATTTCTCCACTTATTATCTTAGCCATATCATGTTTGATTTGATCAGATTTAGGACCGAAAATAGCTTGCATATTGTTACCGACTTCAAGTACTCCTGAAGCACCTAATGATTTAAGGCCGGCAACATCAACTTTTGATTTTTCATTTACTTCTACTCTTAGTCTAGTAATACAAGCATCTAGATGTTTAATATTTTCTTTACCACCCATTGCTTTCAAAACATCGAATGGCAGTTGACTAGCCGATGTAGTTGTTACAGATGATTTTTTATCTTCACGACCTGGTGTTTTATAGTTAAATTTAACAATAAGGAATCTAAATACAAAGTAGTAAATCACTGCATAAATAATACCTACTGGGATGACAAGCCACCATGCTGTTTTATTAGGTAGAATACCTAATAAAACATAATCTATAAATCCTCCAGAGAAAGTATATCCTAAATGTACATTTAACAAGTATAGTGTCAAGAATGATAAACCATCTAATACTGCGTGAATTACGAATAAGAATGGTGCTACAAATAAGAATGAGAATTCTAATGGTTCAGTAATACCAGTTAAAAATGATGTTAATGCAGCAGAAATCATTAAACCTGCAACTACTTTCTTATTCTCAGGTTTTGCTGTTTGATAAATAGCCAATGCTGCAGCTGGTAATCCAAACATCATGACTGGGAATTCCCCTTGCATGAATTTACCAGAAGTTAAATGAGCACCTTCACGGATTTGTTCAATAAAAATACGTTGGTCGCCTCTAATTATCTCTCCAGCAGCATTTTTCCAAGAACCAAATTCAAACCAGAATGGTGCATGGAAAATGTGATGTAAACCAAATGGTATTAATAATCGCTTAATAAATCCAAATAAAAATACAGCTAAACCTGTATTTGAATCTAATAACCCCTCACTAAATGCATTTAAACCGTTTTGAATCGTTGGCCAAATAATTGCCATCGGAAAGGCTAAAATGAAAGATGTTGTTGCCATCATAATTGGTACAAAACGTTTACCTGCAAAGAATCCTAAATATGATGGTAAGGTAATATTATAGAATTTGTTATAACACCAGGCTGCTAGTGCACCAATAATAATACCTCCGAACACACCTGTTTGAAGTGTAGGAATCCCTAATACATTTGCATATCCATTAGTTGGATCAGATAATTTATCTGGAGTTACATGCAAGAAAGCCCCCATTGTTTTATTTAAAATGATAAAACCAACAAATGCAGCAATAGCAGCTACACCATCTCCACCTGCAAGACCAATTGCTACACCTAAAGCAAAGATAATAGGTAGATTATCAAATATAATACCACCAGCACCTGTAAGCATATTAGCGATTTGTTGAACAATATCATTTTTTATAAATGGAAGATAATGTTGTAACGCTTCGCCTTGAAACGCAGTCCCAATTGCTAATAGCAACCCTGCAGCCGGTAAAATCGCAACTGGTAACATTAAAGCTTTACCGATACGTTGCATTTGACCAAATAGCTTTTTAAACAT
The DNA here is from genome assembly GCF_006742205.1 of Staphylococcus epidermidis. Lineage (NCBI taxonomy): Bacteria > Bacillati > Bacillota > Bacilli > Caryophanales > Staphylococcaceae > Staphylococcus > Staphylococcus epidermidis. The sequence continues at coordinate 428,509 of NZ_AP019721.1, read as the reverse complement.
AATCAATTCATTCCTCTCTATCTTCTTATTTACGTGCCACAAAAAAAGCATGAACAAATAAGACTATCAATTTCATATCACGAAAGATAGACACTCTTATTTGCTCATGCCTGCATAACCAGTAACACGCAATGATTTTATTTACATCTAGTATACACATTCAATAAAGCGTTTACAATACTTTTTGAAAATTTTACATAAAAAAACTCGACTACTTAGAGTCGAGTTTCTAAAAATGTATTATTATAAGAAACGTTTAGCTGCTACAGAGATTGGTGGGATTTGATCAAAGTCTAAGTTTTTATCTTCAGTAATTGATCTATAAGCCCATTTACTGTAACCAAATGCTTCTTCGTTTACAATTTTACCTGGTAATGGTGCAGCATTAGGATCAACATGAACATCAACGATTGTTGGAACATCTTGAGCCATTGCCTCTTCAACGATGTCGTCAAGACGACTTACATCTCTCACAACATAGCCTTTACCACCAGCAGCTTCAGCAAATTTAGCATGATCCATATCAGAGAAATCAATGGCATACTCTAATTCACCAGCAGCTTGTTGTTCATATTTAATGAATGACAATTGTTTGTTATTTAATACGAAGATTGTCATTGGTAAGTTATATTGAACAGCTGTAGCAAAGTCTTGCATTACCATTTGGAACGCACCGTCACCTGTGATAGCTACTGCTTGACGGTTTGGATAAGCAATTTTAGCTGCCATCGCACCTGGTAAACCACAGCCCATAGTACCTAACCAACTAGAAATAATGAATTTATTATTTACAGATAAGTTTAAGTAACGCGTAGACCATACTGTAGAAGTACCAACATCTGCTGAGATAATTGCATCATCTTTTAAGTTAGCATTGATTGCTTTCATTAAACGTTCTGGACGTAATGGTGAATTGTCATTATTCAAATCTTGTTTCATCCATTTATCCCAAACTGCTTTACGTTCTAATGTCTTATCTAAGAATGGACGTTTTGCAACATGCTTAATGTTTTCAGTTAGTTGATGGAAAGCAACTTTACTATCACCTAAAATACCTACATTAATTTTAAAGCGTGCACCAATATTTTCTTCGTTCGTATCGATTTGAATAGCTTTAATGTTTTTCTTAGGTAAATAGTTAACATACGGATAGTTCGTACCAGCCATAATTAATAAGTCTGCATCTTGAATTGTTTGATAAGATGTTTTAGTACCAATTTTACCTAAGTTACCAATACTATAAGGATGATCGTCAGGTAAGATTGTTTTTGCAGGTAATGTGTGAATAACTGGAATTTTTGCAGCTTCAATAAATTCACGTAATTCATCTTTAGCGTGTTGTGTACCTAAACCAATAAGCATTACTGGTTTTTTAGCTTTATCAATTAATTTAGCTGCTTTTTTAATACTTTTGAATTTTGGTGAAGCTGGTTTTGGTTTAGTTGTATCAACTGCACGATTTGTAGTGTCTTTAATTTTTTGAGTTAATAAGTCATTTGGACAAATGATAACAGAGACACCTTTTTTCTCGTATGCCGTACGAATTGCTTCATTTGTAATTTCAAATACGTTATCACCTTTTTGAATTTGGTGGTGATATACAGCAACATCATCAACCATTTTAGAAATGTTTGTCTCTTGGAAGAATTTTGTACCTAATAATGTACTATTTGTTTGTCCAGCAATAATAAGTTGAGGTACATTATCCATTTTAGCATCGTACATACCATTTAATAAGTGTACAATACCAGGTCCTCCGATACTTAAAGCTACACCAATTTTCCCTGTCATTTTTGTGTAACTTGCAGCAGCTAAACTCGCTACCTCTTCATGACGTACGTGATAGAATTTAAATTGATCTCTGACCGTACGTAAGCTATCAACAACAGCATCTACTGAGTCGCCAGGAATACCATATAAATGATCAATATTCCAGGTTTGTAATGCCTTAACTAATGCTTCATTTGCTTTAATTTGTGCCATTTTTACAAATAGCCTCCCTTTCTATTAATATGAGTAAATCTTTTTCCCTTTAGTAAAACAATAAAATCAGTACTGGTATGAGAACAGAACTAATGACTGCTGTTAAAATCATACCAATTGAACTGAACGCTCCTGATTCAATATCAAGCTCTAATGCTTTTGCGGTACCAAATGCGTGAGAAGCATTCCCATAAGTTAGTCCTCGCGCAATGGAAGATTTAAAACCTCCCATACGTAAAAGCATTGAACCTAAAATACTGCCGATTAAACCTGTAGTTATGATAAAGAGCACAGTAATTGTATCTGTTCCTCCCAATTCTTGAGAAACCTCTATACCTACTGCTGCTGTAATTGATCTAGGTAACAGGGTAACAATTGTGTCTTTAGAATAACCAAAGATTTTCAACGTTGTAAATACTAACACAAAATTGAGAACTACACCAGTCAACACGCTTGTGAAAATAATTGTTAAATATTTTTTTATTTTCTTTTTATTTTGATAAAGTGGGTATGCAAGACATACAACTGTAGCGTTTAAAACATGGTTAATCCAGGTACCACCTTTCATATACCCCTTATAGCTTACTCCGCAAACCAATAAAACAATAATTATTGCAATTGATGCAATAAGAGCTGGATTTAATAGTGGATTATTGTATTTATCTTGAATCTTTTTGGAAACATAGTACAGAACAATAGTTAACAAAATCATTAGAACTGCTTGTAAGTATTCATTCATGAGTGATCAGTTCCTTTACGTGTATTGCTTTTTTCTAGCATTTTTTCAGCGATATAACCTGATGATAGTGCTACAAGGCATGTACCAATTATAATAACAATAAAGAATAATATATAATTCATCGTGATATTAGATGCAACATCCATAATTCCTACCACTGATGGGATAAAGAAGAAAACCATTGTTTTAAGTAAAAAGTCTGCTCCTACATTAATCCATGATTCAGGTACAATTTTAAATTGTAACAATAGGAAAAAAAGCATAAGCCCTACGATACTACCTGCTAGAGGTATATGAAGTAATTTTTGAACTTCTGTGCCTATAAAAGTAATAAGCATGATAAGGGCAAGTTGAAGTATTAACTTAATGACAAATTTTGCTTTTTCCATCAACAACACCCCTTTCTAAAAATGTGTCCAAATTGTTACTGTATTTTTTTAGTGACATTTTCTATTATAGTGTTTGCTATTATATATTAAAAATATTTATTCATGATATTTTATATTCCTTAAATCTATGAAAACGCTAGCAAATTAATAGTGCTGAGAACTAATTGATAGTAAAAAAACGTAGGGCAGAATTAATTTATAATTCAAAACCCTACGTTTTCGTTGTAATATGACTTTGTAAAAACATATTATTTCACATCTTTAACAACTTCGCTCTTTTATTAAATGCATTGTTTGTTATTATATTTATATTATTCTTCGGATAATCTTTCTTTCAAAAATTCTATCCATTTATTTGTAGCATGACTTAAACGTTTATCTTTTTTCCAAACGACACCAAGCTCCCAAGTTGTATGTGCATTTTCCAAATGTACAATTTTGACGTCATCATTAAGTAATTGTGCTATAGTGGCTGGCAATATGGAAATACCTAATTGATTAATGACAAGATTTTCAATCACATTCCATTGTGAGATTTGTGAGGCCATGTTCGGCACGAATCCAGCATTCTTCGCATTTTCAATAATTTTATCGTTGAGATAGAAATCTTCATTAAATAAAATGAAGTTCTCATCAGCTAATTCTTCCATTTTAATAGAAGATTTTTGTGCTAAAGGATGTTCTTTATTTAAAACTACAGTCAGTTCTTCTTTGTTTAAAGATATACATTCAAATTTTTGATGATCTACTGGCAATGTTGTCACACCAATATCCACTTCATCATTAAGTATAAGGTTTTCAGTCGTCTTACCACCACTTTCGATTAAGTTGTACGTGATATTCGGATAAAGTTGATGAAAGTCTCCTAATACGCCAATAAATTTACGCATGCTCATCACTGCAGACATACTAATAGTGATATGACCTGTTTCTAAACCATACAAACTATTAATTTCAGTGGGCAAATTATCATATAGTGCGATGATTTCTTGACATTTCTTGAAAAAAATTTTACCTGCATCAGTAAGTACTAAACTTCTTTTACTCCGGTCAAATAAAGGGACAGCCATCTCTGCTTCAATATCCTTAATTGCTTTACTGATAGTTGGTTGCGCAATATACAAGGATTTTGAAGCGTTTGTCATACCACCTTGTTTGACAACTTCAACAAAGTATTTCATGTGTTTTATATCCATGCATATCCCCCTAGTTTTGATATAATTCAATAGTAAGTTTAATTATACAACAAAATTGACCTTTCTAGCGATTAATATATTTAAAAACTATAATTCAAAACATTTTATTTAGTTTTTCAAGTATTTTAAAAAACGAAAATATGTTAAAATAAAAGTCGGCTCATAAAATATATTATGAGGTGAGATATTGAGCTTTTACGAATTTATGCAAAATTTCCTAGGTGATGACACGCCATTAGGTGAATTGGTTGATTGGATTAATCAAGATATCAATTTCCCTAAAGACGTGACGAGCCAAAAAGAAATCTTGACATATTTTCGAAATCATCCATGTCCGGAAAACATACCAGTGACGAGTATCAAACGGGCACTAGCTGTTTTCAACCAATTCACTAAAGTATAAATTGATGTTATGACATGACTTTAACATTTACGCATACTTATATACATGGAGTTAATCATCTCGTACCTGAGTGAGATTACATTTTATTTGAATGTAGTCTCACTCTTTTTTTACTCAAACGATTATTACGATAAAAATATGTATATTTCATTAATGTTACATTTACTTTGATAATTCATTTCTTATATTGTATAGCGCATTTTTAAATACTATTATTATTACTGTCATTAAATAAATACATTTTTTGGGAGAAAGAAATGAAATTCAAAAAATTATTATCTCGTATTATTATCGCTACAATGATTACATTTACTGGAACACTCTCATATCAAGCTATTGAACAAACGCATATTTCCCATGCTGCACATAATTATTATGGTAAAAAACAATGCACTTGGTGGGCATTTAAACGTCGTGCTCAATTAGGTAAACCTGTATCAAATCGATGGGGTAATGCTAAGAATTGGTATAGCAATGCACGTCGATCTGGTTATGCAACTGGACATAAGCCTCGAAAATACGCTGTTATGCAATCAACGAGAGGCTATTATGGGCACGTAGCAGTGGTTGAAAAAGTATATAAGAATGGAAAAATCAAAATTTCTGAATATAATTATAATGTGCCATTAGGCTACGGCACACGCATTATTAGTAAATCGTCTGCACGAAACTATAATTATATTTATTAATCAAATCAAACAAACCGTCAAATAAGTATATCCTTGAAGCTATATATCAAGATATACCCGTTTGACGGCTTTTTAATTATGACTTTCTTATATTCATCAAGATTTCTTGAGCTTTGGCAGTATTAGCTTGTGATTCATATTTGAGCGCTTCAGCTACTTGCGCAATTTCTTCGCCTTTTGCACCTACAACAATCGCTAATGATTTATATTGTAAACTCATATGTCCTTGTTGTATCCCCTCAGACACTAGCGCTCTACATGCAGAGAAATTTTGTGCTAATCCAACAGCAGCAACAACTTGCCCTAGTTCCTGTGCATTTTCAACATTAAGCAAATTTAATGAGGCTTTAGCAATAGGTAAAACTTTCGTACCTCCACCTACTGTCGCTAAAGTCATAGGAACTTCAATAGTTCCAACCAATTTATTACGTGAGCGATCATATTCCCAAGTAGCTATCCCTCTATAATGACCATCTTTGCTTGCATATGCATGAGCACTTGCTTCAACTCCTCTTGTATCATTGCCTGTAGCCAATACTACAGCGTGTATACCATTCATCACACCTTTGTTATGTGTTGCAGCACGATGTATATCTACTTGTGCAAGAACTGACGCTCGTTCCATACGTTGTGCTACCTCTTCGCCACTTCTCTCTCCTCTATGTAAATCTTCAATATCTATTTCCCCTTGTACTTTTACTACTGATGCTGTCGCATGATTAGATAAAATACTCATTAAAACATTTTGATTTGAAAATTTAACTTTTAGATGTGCAGTGATTGCTTCTAATATTGTATTTAACATATTAGCACCCATAGCATCTTTAGTATCAACAAAAACCTTCAAAGATAATAATCGATGATTAGGGAATGTATCTATTTCAATACGTTGATATCCTCCACCTCTTGCTTTAATAGAAGGGTAAGCTTCATCAGCGATTTGATGAATTTGTGATTCTATTTGATATATTGAGTTAGCTAATGTGCCTGTGTCTTCAACATCATCAAAGACAATTTGTCCAATCATTAGACGTTCACTTGAAATTGTCTTAAATCCACCACTTTGATTAACGAGTTTTGCGCCATAACTTGCTGCTGCTACGACAGAAGGTTCCTCTACCATCATAGGTACTACATATTCTTTATCATCAACTATAATTCGAGGTAATAACCCTACTGGTAGTGCACCTTGACCAATGACATTTTCAATTAAACTGTTTGCGACTTCCTCATTAATTAACGGATGATTAAGTAATATTTCATAGTTTTCATCATCTAGCCAACCGTATTCAACAAGTTTTTTTAATTTATCTTTTCGTGTTAAATGTCTAAATCCTTTATCTAAACTTTTCATTTATGTACTCCTTTAAAATATCTTTATATTACTGTAGTAATGTAACCTTTTAACTTTCGCTTTAAATATCAACTGCTAACATTGTCTTGCACTCAAATAATTCAAAACTTTTCACAATTTTTGTAAAGCGCTTACATATTTATTATATATTCCTGGTCATGTCTGTTATATTTCATTGTATAAAACGAATTTTCTTTGGTATGATACTAGTGCTACTTCAAAAAATGAAAGGATGTCACACCTTATGAATATAGGTATAGATAAAATAAGTTTCTATGTACCCAAATATTATGTAGACATGGCTAAACTTGCAGAAGCGCGCCAAGTCGATCCTAATAAATTTTTAATTGGAATTGGTCAAACTGAAATGACTGTGAGCCCAGTGAATCAAGATATCGTATCTATGGGAGCCAATGCTGCTAAAGATATTATAACAGAAGAAGATAAAAAGAATATTGGTATGGTTATAGTAGCAACTGAGTCTGCGATTGATAATGCCAAAGCAGCAGCCGTTCAAATTCACCATCTTTTAGGTATTCAACCCTTTGCAAGATGCTTTGAAATGAAAGAGGCTTGTTATGCAGCAACACCTGCAATTCAACTTGCCAAAGATTATCTTGCTCAACGCCCTAACGAAAAGGTTCTTGTCATTGCTAGTGACACAGCTCGTTATGGTATTCATTCTGGTGGTGAGCCTACTCAAGGTGCCGGTGCAGTTGCAATGATGATTTCACATAACCCAAGTATTTTAAAACTTAATGATGATGCCGTAGCATATACTGAAGACGTTTATGATTTCTGGCGTCCAACGGGTCATCAATATCCCTTAGTTGCTGGTGCATTGTCGAAAGATGCCTATATCAAGTCATTCCAAGAAAGTTGGAATGAATATGCACGTCGCCATAATAAAACACTCGCTGATTTCGCTTCACTATGTTTCCATGTACCATTCACCAAAATGGGACAAAAAGCTTTAGATTCTATTATTAATCATGCCGATGAAACTACACAAGACCGTCTTAACTCTAGTTACCAAGATGCAGTTGATTATAATCGTTATGTCGGTAATATTTACACAGGGGCCTTATATTTAAGTCTCATCTCTTTATTAGAAACACGTGATTTAAAAGGCGGACAAACGATTGGTCTCTTTAGTTATGGTTCTGGTTCTGTAGGCGAGTTCTTTAGTGGAACATTAGTAGATGGATTCAAGGAGCAATTAGATGTTGAGCGCCACAAATCTTTATTAAATAATAGAATAGAGGTTTCTGTTGATGAATATGAACATTTCTTCAAACGCTTTGACCAATTAGAATTGAATCATGAACTTGAAAAATCAAATGCAGATCGTGACATTTTCTATTTAAAATCTATTGATAACAATATTCGTGAATATCATATAGCAGAATAATCTAAACTCAATTCTTTTGCTTTTTTAATTTTTTAAAATGAAAGAAACGAATTTACTATTCATACTTGCCCCCTAAAAACAACGTCATATAGCTGTTTTTAGGGGGTTTTTAATCCCAAGATAGTGCATTTCATCTATTATAGACCTCTACTATTTATATACTGTTTACCTACTATTCATAGATAAAAACGAATCCTATCCATAGATCAACATTGACAAATAACTAAAGCAATTCTATACAATAACGTATCTCAAGGTTTCGTTGTTTTTTTAGGTCTGTATAAATGTGTCATATCTATTTCTTCCAATTTTAATAATTTTATTTTGTTGTCTAAAGTACCTCCGTATCCTGTTAAATTTCCATCTTTACCAACCACTCGATGACATGGTATAAGTATAGAAATAGGATTACTCCCAACAGCACCTCCTACAGCCTGAGCAGACATTGCTGGCTTATTCATTGCTCGTCCTACTGTTTTAGCAATCTCTCCATATGTTTTAAGTTCTCTATAACGAATTGTCTGAAGTTCATTCCATACCTTCTGTTGAAAATCAGTGCCTTTTGGTGCTAACGGTACTTTTATCTCAGGATAATTCCCTTTAAAATACTCTCTTAACCACGCTTTAGTATCTTTAAAAACATCTAACGTATCCTTTGTTTTAATTCCTTTCAAATGTTGATTAGGGTATAAGACATGTGACAACGAGATGCCATCGTTTGTAATTAATTGCAATAAGCCAACGGGCGAGTCATACATTGATTGATACATATTTCTCCAACTCCTTAAATGTGTATATCATTCTAGTCATATCCTTATAAACTAACGCATTCTATTCTGAACATAATTTTATAATATAGATAATTGCTATATTTATGAAATTGGATAAACATTCGAATAGAATGTGATACACCATTAACGATAACTAAAATTGAAAAATGTCATCATTTATATATTAAGTCAATTATCGACAGGTCATACTTTAAGAAAGTCTGGAACTTTGATTTACGTCCCAGACTGGTCAAGATATAGAATTTAAAGTCCAACTCACCCTTTTGATTAGATGTCATTATATTTATTGAAAATTATAAAGTTCATACCCTTTATTTTTTGCATATTCTAATGCGAGAATTTCTAAAACATTAATGAACGCAGGTTCGTCTTTTACTTTTATATATTGAAAAGTGAGGCCGTATTTATCTGCAGTAATGTCTTTTAAATGATTTGGATTTAAGTCCTTATTTTGAGCATAAGCTTTTCTAAATTTAGTTGTACCTGTTTCTGAACGTGAATTGTATTGTCCTAATTTTGTATACAAATCACTATTTATAGGTTGATGTGTGGATGAATATCCTCCAGTTTGACCTACAAACACTGGTTTTTTCTCATCGAAAATCACATAGACACCAAACTTATCCTTAACTTTTTCTCTATCCTCTGGTGTAAACGCCAAAGCCTTTTTATGATCGTACTTAAATAATTTTTTTAGTTTCTTCTGATTATCTTCTAGTAACTCATTTAATTTTTTGCTACCCTTCATACATTTATTCCTCCCAATTAGCAATTAACTTATATACATACATTTTACATGTAGTATATCACTTTTTAAAACTTTTAATCATTATTGTATCGAACTAACATGTCAAAATTTTTATTAATACAAATAACCTCTTTCATTCGTAAATACATTTCTGAATGAAAGAGGTTTGTTATTGTAATTATCTATGACTTAATATGTGGAATATTTAATTTATTTTTATGAGATGAAGTATTCGTATCGCATTTGCAATTAGATTTACACCCACCACAATCACCTTCTTTTGAACGTTTAAAGAATTTTACTAATGTCATTGCTGTATAACCAAAAATCGCTATGAACAATATTGTATTGACTAAAATAAACATGACGAATTCATCCTTTATATAAATAATTGACTAACTTGATAGAATACGAACGTTAATATATATGCTGTTGCTATTGGATAAACAACCGCTAGTAATGTCCATTTCCAAGAACTTGTCTCTTTACGAATCGTAGCGACTGTTGAAATACAAGGAACGTAAAGTAAAATAAAAATCATGAATGCATAAGCTGAAAGTGGAGTGAATTGCTGTTGAATGACTTGTGTTAAACCACTTTCGCTAGAAGAGTATAAAATAGCCATAGAACTGATAATCACTTCTTTAGCAAGAAAGCCAGGTATTAAAGTTGCTCCTGCCTGCCAAGAGCCAAATCCTAAAGGTGCAATTAAATTCGCGAACCCTTGACCAATCATATGCATAAAACTTTGATTAATCGGGACATTAACACCGTGCGGACCGATGTATGTGAGTGTCCAAATAACGACTGAACCACCAAAAATAAAGGTACCTGCTTTTTTGACAAAACCTTTTGCTTTTTCCCAAGTACTGCGCCAAAGTGTTTTAAATGATGGAACACGGTATGTCGGTAACTCCACAATAAAAACAGACTGATTATCTTTTAATATCAATTTATTCAATAACGTACTTACTAGTAAAGCGACAACTATACCTAAAATATATAAGCTTAATACAACTAGTGATTGATGTGCTGAAAAGAACGCTCCTACAAAAAGTGCATAAACCGGTAAGCGTGCTGAACATGACATGAAGGGTGCAACCAATATTGTAATCAAACGTTCTTTCTCATTCTCTATACTTCTTGCTGCCATAATACTTGGTACATTGCATCCAAATCCAATAATCATAGGAATAAATGATTTTCCACTTAAACCTATAGATTCCATTGTTTTATCCATTAATACAGCTATTCTTGCCATATAACCTGAATCTTCTAATAAAGAAATAAAAAAGAATAACACAACAATTTGTGGTACAAATACCAATACAGAACCCACACCAGCGATAATACCATCTGTAATAAGATCTTGAAGAAACGACGTAATATGTAATGTATTCATAACAGATTTAATCCATTCTGATAAAGGACCACTTATAAAAGCGTCTAATTGATCAGATAATGGTGTTCCTATCCATGTAAAGGTTGTTTGAAAAATAAGCCACATAATACCTAAAAATATAGGTATACCTAGATATCTATTTAATAATAATCGATCCACTTTTGAAGTAAAGAATTGTTTATCCTCTTCGGGATATTCTACGATATCTTCCAATAGCTGATTAATGTAATCATTTCGCACAGCTTCAATTCTTTGGCGTGTTGATTGTTCTGTCGCGTTACTTAACTTTCGCTTAATGGGTTCTAACTGTTCTAAAATCATGGCATCGAGTTCTTGATAAATTTGAACATTGTCTATTAAATACTGTATGGCTATAAAACGTAAACGTTCTGTTGGATACATATTATCCTGTTTGATAATTGAACAAATTTGTTGAATTGCAGTTTCAATTTCAGTTCCATAATTAATCTTAAATGCACGACGTTGATGTGGTTCTAAATAATTAAGCTCTCCTAAAAGACTATGTGTCCCCTTTGCCTTTCTAGCAACAATTGGAAATACCGGTACTTTTAATTTTCTCATCAAAGCTTGATAGTTAATTTTAATACCTCTTTGTGTTGCAACATCTATCATATTTAAACCAATAATCATAGGTTTGTTGAGTTCCATCAACTGTATTGTAAGATTAAGATTTCTTTTAAGCTGACATGCGTCAATAATGTTAATCATTCCTGTGAATGACGTTGACATTAAATAATCTGTGACAACCGTCTCATCTTTAGAAATAGGTGATAAATCATAAATGCCCGGTAAATCAACTAAATCACCTACATTATCTTTCAATTTTCCTACTTTCTTTTCAACGGTTACGCCACTCCAGTTACCTATATATTCGTAAGAACCGGTTAACGCATTAAATAATGATGTTTTGCCTACATTAGGGTTTCCAAGAATACAGTAGCTTTGAGTCATTATAACTACTCCTCTAATGTTATGAGTCGTGCATCACGTTGTCGTAAACTTAAATGTTGACCATTTACTTCAACAACGCTAGGACCGTTGAGTAAACATTTCTGTTTGATGCTAATTTCACTTCCAATGTTTAACCCTAATGCCCCTAAACGATACAACATATTTTTATTTGAAATCCCTATATGCTTCACTTTATATTTTTTATTTTTTACCCCATTGTTTACACTAATCATATTGTTCACACTCTCTAATTAATAATCATTATCATTATCATTTAACAACAGAATATGCCTTAAACTACTTTTTTACAATAACCAATTAACAGGATGTATGTCTTTTTTGTGAACAATACATTATTTTAAACGTTTATTCATATCGTTAATATTGATGAAAATATTAACGATATGAATAAACGTTCTTCTATCAATTGCAATAATTATTTCCTTTCCAAACTAAAAAGTCGTTGTAAAGTGGCTATAAGTCATCTCCCTCATTCACGCACATTACAACGACATGTTATATATAAATTAAAACATTTCAGAAACAACTTTTTGTTCTAAGAAATTAAGTAAGTAATCTGGACTTCCTGTTTTAGCATCTGTACCAGACATCTTGAATCCACCAAATGGATGATAACCCACTACTGCAGCTGTACAACCTCTATTCAAGTAAAGGTTACCTACATCAAATTCATTCACAGCCTTAATCCAATGTTCACGATGATTAGTAATTACAGCGCCTGTCAAACCATAGTCAGTATCATTAGCTACTTCAATAGCCTCATCAAAATCCTTGACCTTAATAAAGCCTACGACTGGTCCAAAAATTTCTTCTTGCATGATACGATCCGCAGATTGTAGTCCGGAGAAAATCGTTGGTTCAATGAAATAACCGGTAGAATCATCTGTTCCACCACCAGTCTCTAGTTTGCCTTCTTTTTTACCAATTTCAATATAATTTTTGATTTTATCAAATTGTTTTTGATTAATTACTGGCCCCATAAATGTGTTCTCTTCAGTATTACCTAAAGTTAATTTTTGAGTTAATTGAATTGCTTTTTCCAATATTTCATCATGTACGTCTTGATGGACTATGGCACGAGAACACGCAGAGCATTTTTGACCAGAGAAACCAAAAGCAGATGTAACAATTGCTTCAGCCGCTAAATCTGTATCTACATTATTATCTACAACTATCGCATCTTTGCCACCCATCTCTGCAATAACACGTTTTAAAAACTGTTGTCCTTCTTGCACTACAGCACTACGTTCATAAATACGTGTACCTGTAGCTCGGGATCCTGTAAATGTGACAAAATGTGTATCTTTATGGTCGACTAAATAATCTCCAATTTCTTTTGGATCACCAGGAACAAAATTTACAACACCTTGTGGTAAACCTGCTTCTTCTAATATTTCCATTAATTTATAAGCAGTCAAAACTGTATCCTCAGCAGGCTTTAATAATACAGTGTTACCTGCAACAACAGGGGCTAAGGTTGTACCAGCCATAATTGCAAATGGAAAATTCCATGGTGGAATTGTCACGCCTGTACCAATAGGTTTATAAAAATAGCGATTATGTTCACCTTCTCTGTCTAATACTGGCTTACCATCTGCAAGTTCCATCATTGATCTTGCATAATATTCTATAAAATCAATACCCTCAGCTGCATCTCCAACTGCTTCATCCCAAGGCTTGCCGGCTTCATAAACCATAATAGCGGAAATTTCCTCTTTTCGACGACGGATAATTGCGGCTACACGTAACAGTAATTCTGCACGGTCCTTATGCGACCACTTCTTCCATGATTGATACGCATGATTTGCTGATTCGAAAGCTTTTTCAATATCATCTTGCGTTGCTTTAGACACTTTCGCAATGAGCTGTGATGTATTCGCAGGATTCACTGAATTAAAAGTATGAGTTTTAGTAAGTTTTTCTCCGTTAATCACAAGTGGTATATCTTGTCCTAGTTGCGCTTTTACTTTCCTTAATTCTTCATTAAAACGCTCAACATTTGTCTGTACTGAAAAATCAATACCAGGTTCATTTTTGAAAGGTACTACCATTCTAATTACCCCCTATGAATTTATCATTTCTACCATCCTTTATGCATAAAGGTATGACTTGTCATCTTCTTTTATTTTAAAGATTTTTCTTCGCCATAACCTTTGTCTTATTTTACTATGTAAGCTTATATATTTGCAAACGCTTTCATTTTAAAGTAAGTGACTTTTAGAACCGTATAACTCTCCCTTTCTATAAATAAATTTACAGTTTTAACATTATCTATGTTTAAATATCTCATTTAACTTATGCTTATCAAGGGAATTTTTTAAAATTAATCGCTTCATGGCCTTATTCTTACGTTACTATCATTGAACGTAAACATTTATTCGATTATTGTATAGACGTCTAATAGAATCAAATCTATTAAAAATGATACTCTTTTCACCCATCTTCTCGTCATATTACATCTATAAAGTCGTTTAATTTCAACTAATCTTTTCTCAAAAATTTAGCACTACTTAGAATGCTAAACATCAGCTCCAAGTAGCGCTATTAATTTTATTAAGATGTTATAAAATCGCCACCATTGACATGAATGACTTGAGCAGTAATATAGGAACTATCTGCATGTGTTGCTAAGAAGACATAAGAAGGTGCAAGTTCTGCTGGTTGTCCACGACGACCCATCGGCGTTTCGTCACCTTGATGTTCTACTTTTTCTTCATCAAATGTCGCAGGAATTAAAGGTGAATAGATTGGGCCGGGCGCAACGGCGTTAACGCGAATTCCCTTTTCCATTAAAGTAGTAGCAAGAGAACGGGTAAACGATACTATGGCACCTTTTGTAGCTGAATAATCAATGAGATGCCCCGATCCTCTATATGCTGTGACACTTGTAGTGTTTATAATTGTATCTCCTTCAGATAGGTAAGGTACTGCTGCCTGGGATAAAAACATCATACCAAAAATATTCGTCATAAAAGTTTCTTTCACTTGTTGTGGAGTGATATCTTCAAAATGATCGCGTGGAAATTGCACGCCCCCATTATTTACTAATATATTTAAACTACCGAAGTCATTTATGACATCTTTGATTAACTTTTGAGATTGCTTTTCATCTTTTAAGTCATGAGCATAAGCTTTAGCTTTTACACCCATTTCTTGAAGTCGATTAACTGTGTCTTCGGCATCTTGATGTTCGTCATAATAACCAATAGCAACATTTGCCCCTTCTTTAGCATATAGTATTGCTATCGCACGTCCAATACCTGAATCTCCTCCTGTTATTAGAGCAACTTTATTCTCTAACTTTCCTGCTGCTTTATATTCTTCTAATTCTGCAATGGGTTTAGGTTCCATATCCGCTTCAATACCTGGTTGTCTATTTTGAGTATATCCTTTGATTTTGTTGTGAAATTTTAATAAATTCACTTTTCATTACCTCACTTTATGTTTTACATTTAAATTCCCATAAAGTTTTATCATCAAACACGTACAGTAATTATATTAGAAAATCTAATATGCTATTGTTTAATCAAACTAAGGGATGAGTCAATATCCATTCTATAGACGCATGTTTATCATCATAAAAAAATGTACACTCATATATAATTCAATAAAGGAGTTGTATCCTATGAGAAAAATACTTAAGGGTATTATATTATCATTAATAATCATCGGCTTAATCAAAACGTTCAATGAATATGATGTTATACATTGTGCAAATCATTATTTCGAACAAATCAAAAGTGGAAAAATAATTGAAGATATCAAAATCGATCATTTCAATAATTATCATAATATTAATTTTGAAGATCTAAATCCTTCTGACTTTTTTTAACATTTATGTCATGCTAATTGAGAAAAAGATAAAAACATGATGTTATGAAATGTTTCCTGTTAATAAATTAAAACGATGTATTTTGTTATTTTATCCATTAAATATTTATACCTATATAGATTTATTGATTAATTTTTCTTAAAGGTAACACATAATACTATCCCATAATATATAAGCTAAGTAGTTGACTTGTATACCTATAGGGGGTACATTAGATGTGAAATGGAGGCATTTAGATGGCTAATACAACGTTGACTTTGGATATTATTGGTATGACATGTGCTGCGTGCTCAAATCGTATTGAAAAGAAATTGAATCGTATGAATCATGTTCAAGCTAAAGTGAATCTGACTACTGAAAAAGCAACTATCGACTATGAGTCTGACGATTATCATCTCGAAGATTTTGTAGAGCAAATTCAAAGTCTCGGCTATGATGTTGCAGTTGAGCAAGTAGAATTAAATATAAATGGTATGACATGTGCAGCATGTTCTAATCGTATAGAAAAGGTTCTAAATCAAACGCAAGGTGTACAACAGGCAACAGTAAACTTAACTACCGAACAAGCACTCATCAAATATTACCCTAGTGCTACGAACACGGAAGCATTAATTAAACGTATTCAAAATATTGGATACGATGCTGAAACTAAAACTTCATCAAAAGCGCAATCAAATCGTAAAAAACAAGAGTTAAAACATAAACGCAATAAATTAATCATTTCAGCTATTTTATCGTTGCCACTATTATTAGTAATGGTGGTGCATATCTCACCAATTTCCATTCCATCCATTTTGGTCAATCCTTGGGTACAATTAATTCTTTCAACACCTGTCCAATTTATTATTGGGTGGCAATTTTACGTTGGCGCGTATAAAAATTTGCGAAATGGTTCAGCTAACATGGATGTATTGGTTGCTGTTGGTACCAGTGCCGCATATTTTTATAGCATTTATGAAATGATGATGTGGCTCACACATCAAACACATCACCCGCATTTATATTTTGAAACAAGTGCTATTTTAATTACGTTAATTCTTCTTGGTAAATATTTAGAAGCACGTGCCAAATCACAGACTACCAATGCATTAAGCGAATTGTTAAATTTACAAGCGAAAGAAGCACGAGTAATTAAAGAAAATAAAGAAATTATGCTTCCACTTGATAAAGTTAAAGTCGGAGATACTTTACTAATAAAACCCGGCGAAAAGATACCTGTAGATGGCAAAGTCACTAAAGGTGATACTTCTATTGACGAATCCATGCTAACTGGTGAGTCTATACCTGTTGAAAAAAGTAGTGGCGATTCAGTGATTGGTTCTACCATGAATAAAAATGGTTCAATCATGATTGAAGCAACTCAAGTAGGTGGTGATACTGCATTATCACATATAATTAAAGTGGTTGAGGATGCTCAAAGTTCTAAAGCACCGATTCAACGCTTAGCTGATATTATTTCTGGATATTTTGTTCCGATTGTAGTTAGCATTGCGGTTATTACTTTTATCATATGGATTATATTCGTTCACCCCGGGCAATTTGAACCTGCACTTGTTTCAGCAATATCTGTTTTAGTTATTGCTTGTCCCTGTGCACTTGGTTTAGCAACGCCTACATCTATTATGGTAGGTACAGGACGTGCTGCAGAAAATGGCATATTATTCAAAGGAGGCCAATTTGTAGAACGTGCACATTATGTTGATACAATCGTGCTAGATAAAACAGGCACAATTACTAATGGTCAACCTGTAGTAACTGATTATGTTGGTGACAATGATACATTACAACTTTTAGCAAGTGCTGAAAATGCTTCAGAACATCCTCTTGCTGATGCTATTGTTACTTATGCTAAAGATAAAGGTCTTAATTTACTTGATAATGACACTTTTAAATCAATTCCGGGACATGGTATTAAAGCTACGATTCATCAACAACAAATCCTTGTGGGCAATCGAAAATTAATGAACGATTACAATATATCTATTAGTAATAAATTAAATGACCAATTAAATCACTATGAACATTTAGGTCAAACGGCAATGATGATTGCCGTGGATAATCAAATTAATGGAATCATTGCTGTTGCTGATACAGTAAAAAATGATGCTAAACAAGCGATAAAAGAACTAAGAAATATGAATATCGACGTGGTTATGCTGACTGGTGATAACAATCGAACAGCTCAAACCATCGCCAAACAAGTTGGCATTGAACATGTAATTGCAGAAGTGTTGCCCGAAGAAAAGGCACATCAAATCTCTTTATTACAAGACAAAGGTAAACAGGTTGCCATGGTCGGTGATGGAATTAATGATGCGCCTGCACTTGTAAAAGCCGATATTGGAATGGCTATAGGCACTGGAGCTGAGGTAGCGATTGAAGCTGCAGATATTACGATTCTTGGTGGTGACTTGCTATTAGTTCCAAAAGCTATCAAAGCAAGTAAAGCTACGATTAAAAATATTCGACAAAATTTATTTTGGGCATTTGGATATAACGTAGCTGGCATCCCAATAGCTGCTTGTGGTTTATTAGCACCTTGGATTGCCGGTGCTGCTATGGCATTAAGTTCTGTTAGCGTAGTTATGAATGCATTAAGACTGAAAAAAATGAAACTATAGCATATATAAGATGATGATAAATATCTTACAAAATGATTTACTTTCTAAACAATCTATACATAAAGCTTTAAAAATTTACATTTAAGCTTTATGATAATATGTAATATGCGGAGTAAAAAGGAGTGATAATTATGACACAAAAAATCATAAAAGTTGAAGGAATGAGTTGCGAACATTGTAGAAACGCCGTAGAATCGGCACTAGCTAAACTAAATGGCGTATCAAGTGCTGAAGTAAATTTAGATGAAAATCATGTACGCGTTGAGTATAATGATTCAAAAGTTACATTTGAAAATATGAAAGAAGCAATTGAAGAACAAGGTTATGATGTTAAATAATTGCTAACGTTAAAAAGCATAAAGGGAATGCTTCTCATTACCCTTTATGCTTTTTAATTTACTCTTAACTCCGTCGTGCCAGTATTTAATACTTCCATTGTTGCATCTAAAGCATCAAAAATAAGATGTTTGATTGCCTCTTCAGTATAAAATGCTATATGCGGTGTAACAATAATATCTTCTCTAGTAATTAATTCCTCTAAAAGTGGGTCATTCAAACCTTCTTCACTTCTATCTGTCGTATATACTCCAATTTCATATTCATAAGTATCAAGTGCTGCACCTTTAATTTGACCTTGCTCTATTGCAGATAACAAAGCCTTGGTATCTACTAAGGATCCTCTAGCACAATTTACAAACACAGCACCCTTTTTAAACATTTGAAACATGTTTTCATTAAACAGGTAATTGTTATATTGTGTTGACGGCATATGTATTGTGACAATATCTGCCTCTTTAATTGCCTCATTTATACTTTGTTTATAGGTAACGTAAGGTTTCACATGTTCACTTGGAAAAGGATCATACGCTACAACGTCACATAGATATCCTTCTGAGAATATTTGTGCAACAATGCCACCAATATGTCCCGTGCCAATAACCGCTACCTTTAAATCTTTGATTGATTGAGATAAAATTGATGCTTCCCACCTAAAATCGTGCAATCTCATTTTTCTTTGAATATGATTAAAGTGACGTACAATATTGATGGCTTGAGTCACGGTAAACTCAGCAATGCTTCGAGGTGAATAGGAAGGCACATTAGATATAATAAGACCATATTTAGATGCTAACTCTAAATTATAACCATCAAATCCAGCACTTCGTTGAGCGATCTGCCGAATTCCAAGTTGATTTAATTTATTATAAATTGTTTCTGATAATGGTAATGTTTGAGACAATGATAGTCCATCAAATCCTTCAATAGATTGGACATTGTCTTCAGTTAACTGTTCTTTCGACATATCCACTTCCACTTCATGTTGTTGTGACCACATTTCAATATAATGTTCATCTTCTTCTCTGACACCCATTAATTTAATTTTAGTCATTTTATAACTCCTTTATCTTTCATACAAATACCGTAATTGTGTTAAGCGATTCGCCGCTTCTTCTAATTGTTTATCATCGAGCGCCAATGAAACCCTCACATATTGATTACCATTTTCACCAAATGGTTTACCAGGTGCAACTAAAATTGACTTTTCTTTTAATAACAACTGTTCGAATGCTTCACTATCATAACCCGGGGGTGTATGTAACCAAATGTAAATACCTCCCTTAGAGTGAACAAACGGTAAATGTGCATGTTTTAGTTGTGATTCAAAATTATCACGTCTACGTCTAAATATTTCATTTTGCTTTTCTAAAAACTCATCATAATGATTGAGTGCATACGTAGCAGCATCTTGAAGTGCTCCAAACATACCTGCATTTGTATGAGTTTGATACTTCTTTAACGCTTGAATCATTTTTTTATTACCAACAGCAAACCCAACACGAAAGCCTGACATATTATAACCTTTAGATAAAGAGAATATCTCGATAGCAACATCTTTTGCATTTTTAGAAGCTAATATGCTTGGATTTTTGGCGTCAAATCCAAAAGCACTATATGCAAAGTCATGAACTATCTTTGTTTGAGTACCTTTAAAACGATGAATCGCTTCATCAAAATCATCTTGTGTCGCTGTCGAACCGGTAGGATTATTGGGATATGTTAAATAAATTAGCTTAGTCTTCTCAAGAACTTTAGCACTTATAGTATTCCAATTCGGCAAATAATTTGGTGGCGACAATTTTAAAGGGAGTGGTTTAGCATCAGCTAACATGACCCCCGCTAAATAATCTGTATATCCCGGATCAGGTAAAAGTACAATTTCACCAGGATTAACAACACAAGTAGGTAATGCAACAAGACCATTTTTAGTCCCATATAAAATACAAACTTCATCTTCTTTGTCTAATTCAACATCGTAATGTCTTTGGTAGAAGTTAACAATAGCTTGTTTAAAGGCATCTTTGCCGTGAAATGGACCATACTTTTGATTTTCTGGAATACATAGCGCCTCTGAAAAATGATTGATAATACCCTTTGGCGTTTCTCCATCTGGAATTCCAACTGCCATATTTATAAGTGGTAAAGGACCATGTTCAACTATACGGCCCATTGTTTTGCCAAAGTAGCTATCAGGAATTGAAGCTAGCCTTTCTGACATTTCCATGCTATGCCTCCTCATTAAAATAATTTAATTAGTAAGTACTTTATATTATAACAATAGTTAGAATTTTCTGAAATAAGAAAACAGCATTATATCTCATAAACTATTGAAGCAGCCTGAAAAAGCACTAGTGAACCATATCAAAAAATGTATCGGTCGTCCAAACAGCATAATATTGCGTTCCATTTTTTAGAAATTCTAACATTTGATACACAGCAATTACAAAACTTATTGATACTAAACTTATTAGAAATAAAAAAAGCATTAAACAACATCATACAATGTTAGTTTAATGCTTTAAATATCAGTATATTATTAATCACATATGATTAGTGAATATAGTTATATGAAGCAGCTTGGCTCGCAGAGATTGTACGTGAAGTGACAACACCTGCACCGTGACCGTAGTTCATTTCTGAAACTCTGATTGAACCATTGCTGTTTACACCTTCAACGTATGCTACGTGTCCGTATGCACCTTGTGACGTTTGTAAGATTGCACCTTTAGCAGGCGAATTGTTTACTGTGTAACCAGAACGTGCTGCAGCGTTTGCCCAGTTGTTTGCGTTACCCCACGTTGAACCGATTTTGCCACCTACTCTGTCAAATACATAATATGTACATTGACCTGAAGTGTATAAGTTACCAGATGCTGAGCGAGCGTTTGATAAAGATACACCGTTTGATGATGGCGCAGAAGTTGTTGTAACGTGAACATTACTACTTGATGTTGAATAGCTTGCGCCTAAACCACCAGTCGGTTGAGTTGTTCTTTGTGATTGCGTGTTGTTTGATTGATAGTTGTTGTAATTGTTGTAATTACTGTAGTTATTGTAGTTGCTATAGTTATTGTAACCATAGTAGTTGTAGTTATTATAATTATTATAGTTATATGAAGTATTTACACGATCTGGACTCCAGTTACCTTTCCAAGTGTAGTGGTAGTTACCTTCAGCATCGATTGTGTAAGTGTAGCTATATGAATAAGGGTCGTTTGGATTGTACCCATCATTATTTTGTTCTGCTGCTTGTGCGTCATGGTGTGCAAATGCGAAAGTAGCGATTCCTGCAGTTGCAATTGTAGCTGTAGCGATTTTTTTCATTGTTAAATATCCTCCTAAAAATTTAAATAATTAATTTCATATAATGAATAGTCATGTGACTAAAATATTTACTTTGTTATCCTTGGTTTCGTTCTTTTTTAACGACAAGCATTACTTTATCAGAAAAATGTACGTTTGTGTGCGGTGTTATCATTTTGTAATGTTTACATAGAGTTATTTCGTTAAACGAAGTCTGTAAATAGCGTAACGAAAGCATGTAACTAACAATGTTTCATGTAACGTTTTATAATTGTTATATTCTTGTAATAATAAATTTTGCTATTATTACAACTTTAGCTTTGATGAGTTTAATCTATCTTTTAAATATTTAGCCAATAAAGAATATTTACTTGATGTAAATTTAATCTTAGATATCGTTAAGATTGTTCATAAAATTGATAAAAAATGAGGTGAGACAGAATTCGTATCGAATTCGTTATCCCACCCCATCACTATGGTGAACTATAATAATAAATACCATATACCCATTTTTGACTTAATTGTTTTTGTCATCTCATTAAATCATGACTAAGGAAACACATTGAATCTAACTCTAATTTCTAGTGATATATAGCTCTCTTATTTTTATTTTTGAATATTATTTTTCATTAACTTCTTTCATTTTCTTAATGATTTCATTAGATAATGCCTTAACACCACTGTATTCCAAGTGAATACCATCATATGCAAAATACTCAGAATGACCTTCAGATGTTTTATACCAATCAACAATATGAACATTTTTATGTTTCTTAGCTACTTGTTCCATAATTTTATTATTAGTAGACTCGTAGTCTCTCGGTACTCTTACCTTAATTAAGTAAATATCTGCTTCACCTAAAGAATCAATTAATTCATTCATTTGATTTTTCGTAAACTCACCGTTTGTACCAAGTTCTATCACAACACTCTGACCTTTTTTAGTATAATCTTGGTACTTTTGATTGATTAAATCTTTACCCTCAATTAACTGTCGGCCAACTTTTCCATCAATATTAGCATTTGGTACTTTTTCACTAAAGACTTGACCGATATCTACCATTACTGAATCTCCCAGCAATAATGGAGACGCTTCTTTAGGATTAAAATGTTGTTGTGAAGACTTATCTTGATTATTTTCATCTGGCTTTTTAGGTTTTGCTTTCTGGTTCGTTTTAAAAGATTTTTGTTTCGCAGCTTGTTGTTTATCATGCTCTTTACCCAAACTATCATAGGCACCAAATACTATGAATGCAGAAGGAACAAGCAAGATTAACACAATAATCGTTCTTGAAAATCTTGTTAAATTTTTCGGTATCACCGTGAATGCTTTAAATCCATTTTTTCTAATAGGTGTTTCGATAAATTTATAAGATACTTCAGCCATGACAAACATAAGTATCACTTCACAAATATATACAAACCAAGGAATCTGACCTTGTACGAAATAACTATTCATAAAAATAATGATAGGATAGTGCCATAAATATAAACTATACGATCTCTTACCTATATAAATAAATAACTTGAAACTTAGTATTTTCTTTAAAACACTTGATGGATGCACAACGCTTGCAATGACAAACAGTGTTAAGAACGAGATGGCATAAAATCCTCCACTATATATCCATTTATCTTGATCACTAACCACTACAAACAAATAAATGAGCACTGCCATTCCGACTATGCCTATTGCACTTATACTTGCTTTAGCACCTTTAGATATATCCTTTCTGAAAGAGAACGGTGGCCAAATAAATGCTAGTAAGCATCCTAATAATAACGTTTGTAAACGTGTGTCAGTCCCGAAATAAACTCTAGAATTGTTACCTGTATACATATGTATCGTTATCATTGCAGTTAATGATAATAAAGAGATGATTAATAGAATAATCATTGTAGTTCTCTTTTTGAAAAACTTTAATAAGCCTAAAAGTATAAATGGAAAGAATAGATAGAATTGTTCTTCAATAGCTAATGACCACAAATGCTTTAATGGCGCTACAGCAAATTGATTAAAATAGTCTACGTCTTGTATGATATACCACCAGTTAGAAACATAGAAAAGTGCTGCTATAGCATCATGTTTTATACTAATAATTAATTCGGGTTTAAATAGTAATGTATATATTAAAACAACCGTGACAACAAACATCATTGCTGGTATTAATCGTTTAAATCTTCTAAGCCAAAAATTAACTAAATTAATAGAATTATTTCTATAATACTCACTTAATAATAAACTAGTTATGAGATAACCAGAAATGACAAAAAAAGTATCTACTCCAAGGAATCCACCAGATAACCATTTCGTATTTAAATGATAAATGATTATCCCAATGACTGCTATAGCTCTCAAACCATCTAAACCAGGCAAATAGTGCGGTTTATAAGTTTTGTTGAGACGTCTATAATTGTTCTCGTTCATTCAATTACACTCCGTTTAATTTTTAAAATACTTGCTCTTAATATTATCACAATTACATCCTCAATTGCATTGACATGTCATCTTTTTACTTTAATATTATACTTTAACAAATTAAATAGGTATACATTTATTAGAGCATCTTCATATAAGTTGTGTAGGCAAGCAATTTAAATGTATCTATATATGATATTAAACACACCATTTATATAACCATATCTTTTAAATAAATACAAACATAATATCATTTAATTTTATTATATTTTTTCAGTCTAGATGTTATATTTTCACTTTGTTAACATCACTTTGTTATATAAATCATTTTAATTAGACTTTCAAATAAAAAAGAGCCTAGAACACAAAGCAATGTGTCCTAGGCTTTTTAATGTATTGCATCGATAACTAAAATTAAAACTTACTTATATACAAGGAGTCAATTTTAGTCCTCGTTGCTGAGAGAACAACGAATGCTGTCTCACTCTTTCTAATTATATTATTAGATTTGGATTACATACCCCAAGCAGATAAACCTTGTGCTTTATATGCTTTATAAGCGGCATTGATTTGATCATTTACTGAACCAGTTGAACCCCAACCTGGCATAGTTTGGAATAATCCAGCAGCACCTGAAGCATTACGTGCATGTAATTGACCATTTGATTCTCTAGCAATGATGTGTTCCCATGTTGAAGCAGATACACCAGTACGTGCAGCCATTTGAGCAGCAGCATATGAACCTACAGAACCAGCAGTATTACCATTTGATAATCTTACTGAACTACTGTGAGAGCTGTAGTTATGGCTTGGTGCTGAGTATGAAGTAGTTGATGTGCTGTAGCTACGACTTTCTGAAGAAGTTGGAGCTGAAACAGCTTGTACATTTGTGTTACTAGATTGTGTATTTGCACTTACTTCTTGGTTTGATGATGATTCTGTGTAATCAGCATCTGAACCAGCTACAGCGTAGCTCCATGACCATTCAGAACCATTTGAAGTGAAGTTGTATTGGTATCCATTGTCTACGAAATGAATATCGTAAGCACCAGCTTGAACTGGTTTAGCATTTAATTCTTCAGGATTATGTTGTGCTAAATCTACTAAGTGTGCTTTATCAACGTTTGTAGTTTCTGAAGCGTGTGCTTCATGTCCTGATAAACCGTAACCTGCAATTCCTAAAGATACTGCTAATGTAGAAGCGATAACTGTTTTTTTCATGATATATAAATCCTCCAGATATAATTTAAAATTTGTTTGTTTTGTTATTTAAATGTTTTAAATTCGTTGTGCTATATTGAAAATGTTTTTTGTTAACTTTTGACGCTACCCACTATAACATAAAAATCGCCTTTGTATATTACACGTTCCTTACAAAAGGTTACAATATCAACATTGTTTTGTAATCTTAAAACAGATATATTTCAGTTTGTAACATATAATTCCTTAATATTAGTTTCATATTCCACCTTAATTTAAGTAATTACCTTGTGTTTCAAGCTGAAATACTATTATATTAAGTTATCTGTAAAATTACAGATTGCAATGTTGTTACATAAATGAAATAATTCTAACTATTTGATTCTAAATATTATCATTTTTTATGAAGGTTTGCTTATTTTAATGATGTTACTTTTTAACTCTTATTCTTTAATAAACAAAATGTAACTCTATATATCAATTTGGAACTCAAAATATCTTTTATATTAAACGACGTTACCATTTTCTATATAGGTGAGTTATCATTTTAGACTATATAATAGAAGAAACACATCGTTCTCATTCATAAACATTTCATTCATTATATTAAAAAAGAGAGTGAGACCAATGAATAATGCTTCATCCATGGTCTCACTCCCGAGATTTTTATTTAAAATTAATACGTCTTAACTCCCCATAGTACTTCTTCACATTTTCTAATAATTGTTTTAAGTACTTCAATCCGACTCGTTTTTTTATGATCTGCCGGAACAATATACCAAGGGGCATATGAAGTGTTTGTAGATTCAATCATATCATGACTTGCTTCTAAATATTCATCCCATTTTTCTCTATTACGCCAATCTTCTTCAGTAATCTTCCATTGTTTATCAGGATTATTTTCACGGTCTTTAAAACGCTTAAGCTGCTCATCTTTATCTAAACATAAGAAGAATTTTAATATGATTGTACCTTCATCTGTCCACATCTTTTCAAATTGATTGATTTCATCAGATGCTCGTTGCCATTCATTCTGGCTTGCAAAACCTTCTACACGTTCAACTAGTACACGACCATACCAACTCCGATCAAATATTTCTATATGACCTGATTTTGGCATCTTTTTAGCAAATCTCCACAAATAATGATGCTTAAGTTCGACATCCGTAGGTGCACTAATACCATTCACTTCATATCCTGTTGGATCTAATTTTTCTCTAATACGTTTAATATTGCCACCTTTACCAGCAGCATCCATACCTTCGAAAACCAAAACAAGGGGAATCTTTCTTTCATATAAAGCAAATTGGATTTCTCTCATTCTCTGTTGCAATTCAACAATGAGATTTTTATACGTTTTTTTGTCTACTTTCTCAAGATTATTATTAAATAAAGAAGTCGTAAAGCTTGATGTGAACTTACCGTTGACTTTAGTTGTTTGTTGTTCAACTTTTTTTATAGCTTGCTCAAGTCTATCTATTAAATGTAAGTACATTTTTTCAAAAGCATGCTCGCGCTCTGTGTAATCGATCACTTTCCAATCTTTATCTTTGTTGATGAATTGATGCATTTGATTTAGATAACTTTCTTGAGGTATAACATTTTCATATTCTTGAACTTTCCATCTAGTTAATGGATTATCTTTTGTCTGTTGAATATGTTCATTGCGTTTTTCTTCATTTATTTCTATGAAAAATTTTATAATTTCATAGTTATCATTCTTTAACATCGATTCAAAATGATAAATTTGATTGACTAAAACATCATAATTTTTATATTGATCATGCTTAATTTTATTTTCTTTATAATCTAAAAAGTGTGAATACCAACTTCTAAAATAAATATTTATATTGCCCTTTTGTGGTAAAGTATTCCAATATTTTTGTAAAAATTGGTAACGTAAATCGTTTGACTCTGGCGATTTAGTAGCTATAAATCGCGAATATTTGGCATCTAGGTGCAATAGTAATTCATTTGATAAACGTGTCTTCCCCGAAGCAGGAATCCCCTCAAATAATACCATAATTGGAATACCTAATTCATGAGTACGTCGACTTAATCGAGCTACTTTTAATTGTAATTCTTCTAGTTTCCCTGACATCGTTTCACCCTCTATATATGTTAAAGTTAGATGTTATATTGTTATATTTTAACATAGAAAAATCTCTTCAACGTTCTAAACGTCGAAGAGATACGAAGCTTTATCCCATAAATTTAAAAATATCATTCTCATACAAATGAATTAATCTTCTAAGTATTAAATCTAAAATCCATGCAACTAGAAACGGCACAACAAAAAAGGCGATGACAATAAGTAATAAACTTAACCATGCAGAATCAACATGCATAAATTTAAAGGCATTAATAGGCCCAACCATTCCGATAAAACCAAATCCTGCTGATTCTTTTGTTCCTGAAATACCAATAATCCCTGAAGCAATACCAGATATTGCCGCTGTCAAGAAAATCGGAATCATAATGACAGGGTATTTAACCATATTTGGCATCATCATTTTCACCCCACCGAAAAATATTGATAAAGGAATACCTACATGATTAACTTTGCTGGTACCAATCAATAATACAGCTTCTGTCGCTGCTATACCTATTGAAGCAGATCCCGCAGCAATACCTGATAATCCAATAGCAATAGCTATGGCTACAGTTGACAATGGTGATATGATTATAAAACTAAACACCATAGAGATTAACATACTCATAAACACTGGTTGTAATTCAGTAAAGCTATTAACCATGTTACCAATTCCCGTTGTAATTAACCTTACATATGGTAAAGTAAATACGCCGATTGTAGCTGCTAAACCACCAACAACTGTCGGAAAAACAATTAAAGCCATACTACCAACACGTTCTTCTATTAATAAAATAAGTAACACGGCGATGGATGCAGTTAACATCGTATTAATTAAATCCCCAATTCCCGCAATTACCCATGTACCTTGTTTAAATTGAGCTGCACCACTACCAACATATGAGGCACTTGCTACTACAGCTATTGCTAAAGGTGTCATATTGAACTTCATAGCTATCAATGCTCCAATAAGCGCTGGCACTGTAAATTGGATGGCTTGAACGACCCCTAATAAAGTTTTGAAAATAGGATGATATTGCATAAAGTATTTAAAAATTTCTCCCAAAATTGCATTTGGAACGAGTCCGGCTACTATTCCAATTGCTACCCCTGATAACACTCTAAAAACAAAATCCTTTGGTCCATCGATATTTTTTATCGTCGACATAAGTTAAACCTCCCAATGTGCTAAGTGAAATTATGTATAAAAAGAGTCTCGAAGCCCATATATGATTCAATTAAATCTTTCTTAGATGCTGTAACTTAGAGGGATAATTAGTGAAATGCATATATGACATTCAAGACTATGCTCAATAGTATATCATATTTTTCTGAAAATTAAGATAACTTATTCGACATTTAATTCAAAACATTAATTTTTTTAATTAAAATACACTTCATAACCTTTAGTTTAAATACTAACGTTATGAAGTGTTAGCTAACTCGTCCTATTTGAAATAATAAGTGCTTTACTCTTCCTCATTTTTAATTTTAGCTTTGCGAGATTCTTTTTTATATTTTTGATACATCAATAGCATGATAACAAACCATACGGGTGCAGAAAGTACGGCATAACGCGTTGCACTATTAATCAATAGTATAATAAAAATAAATGCAAAGAACCCTAAAATACTGTAAGCCATGTATTTTCCGCCCCACATTTTATAGTTACTTTCTTTATGCTGTTTCGGTTCATGTCTTAAATAACCTAGATACGCGATCATAATAATTGTCCAAATCATAATATTTAAAACAGTTGAAAATGTTGTAATTTGTACGAACACTTTAGTCGCATCTTTAAAAATTGCATTTAACACGACTGAAATACTTAATAAGCCACATGTCACTAAAATAGCATAATGTGGTACGCCGTGCTTATTGGTTCTATGTAAGAATGCTGGACCTTGCTTTCTTCCAGCTAATCCAAACATCGTACGGCTATTAGCAAATATACCACTATTACAAGAAGA
Organism: Staphylococcus epidermidis; assembly: GCF_006742205.1. Classification (NCBI taxonomy): domain Bacteria; kingdom Bacillati; phylum Bacillota; class Bacilli; order Caryophanales; family Staphylococcaceae; genus Staphylococcus; species Staphylococcus epidermidis. The sequence continues at coordinate 398,635 of NZ_AP019721.1, read as the reverse complement.
GGCTGCAGCTGTAAGTACAACAAAGTTAATAATACCTGCTGCAAAAGGGATTCCAACTAATCCAAACATTTTAACGTATGGACTGTCAGCAGGATTCAATTGTTGCCATGGTACAACAGACATGATAACTGCCAACGATCCTATATAAAATAATAATATTCTAAACGGTACATTATTAATTGCTTGAGGAATTGTTTTGTGAGGATCTTTAGTCTCCCCTGCAGTTATTCCAATCAACTCAATACCAATAAATGAGAAAATTGCCATTTGGAATGACATGAAGAAACCTTGTGCACCATTAGGGAAAAAGCCTCCGTCTTTCCATATATTCGTTACCGTTGCAGGGCCATAGCTTGTCTTCATTCCAAATACAATCATAACAACACCAACGGCTATCAAAGCTAAAATAGTCAAAACTTTAATAATAGATAGCCAAAATTCTAATTCTCCAAATAATTTAGCACTGAATAGATTTAAAGCAACTAAAACTAAAATAGTCGCTGCAGCTGTTAACCAGTTTGGAATTGTTGGATACCAGAAGGAAACATACTTGGCAACAGCAGTCACTTCTGCCATTCCTGAAATAATCCATGTTAACCAATATGTCCACCCCACCATAAAACCTGCCATAGAACCAATATGATGATGAGCAATGTCACCAAACGATTTAAATCCTAAATTGGATAACAGTAATTCTCCCATAGCTCTCATGAACATAAAGAGAACAAAACCTACTATTATGTATGTTAGTAAGATAGATGGGCCTGCTAAATGAATAGATTGGCCAGCACCAAGAAATAAACCTGTTCCAATAGCCCCGCCAATAGCAATTAATTGTATATGTCTATTGCTTAATTCTCTTTGCAGTTTATCTGCCATAATCTTTTCTTCTCCATTTCATAGAGTAAATCACTGACTGAAAATTATGTCGTACGTCATACCCCTTTTTTTATAATAAATTTCTTTTAATCACAGAAAAATCGTATTACAAATTTAAATATACCCTATTTTTAAAATTTTCAATCAATCTTATGTTTAAAAACCTCACTAAAGCCCGTTGATATCTTTAGTGAGGTCGATGTTCTTTATTCTAAAATGATTTTCATAGAGCGTTGTACACTATCAGCATACATACCTCCAAATTTAAGTAAATGTATCATAAGTAAATATAATCTATAAAATTCTATACGCTTTTGTGATCCCTTGGCTAGTGGTAACTGTTGATTATATTCATCATAGAACTCTTGTGTAAATCCACCAAATACTGTAGTGATTCCTATGTCAAATTCTCTATCTCCATATAGTGGTGCAGGATCAAATAAAGCAGGTTGGCCATTTGTTAAGAACATGTAGTTACCTCCCCATAAATCACCATGTAACAGAGAGGGCTTACTAGTATGATTTGAAAGTTCATCAACAATAACTTTTCTTACACGTTCATACATTTTTTTATCTTCTTGTTTCCACAATCCTACACGTAATAACTCATCTTGTAAGTGATCCATTCTACGATTTATAAAAATCTCTTTCCATGTCTCAGTCCATGAATTATCAAAGGAAATATCTGCACCTTCATGTGGTAAACGGAATCCAAATTTATTATCTTGTTGGTATTGGCTATGCATTCTAGCAACTAATCGAGCAAGCTCTCTTTGACTCCCTTGACTACCTTCTTCAAGAAAACTTAATAATAAATATGCATCTCCATTTATCTCTCCACTTGCAATTACTCTTGGAGCTGTTATACCTGCATTTTCAAATTCATTTAGTCCTGCAATTTCTGCGGCATAAAAGGCTTCTGATCGTTGACGTTGAACGAGTAGAAAAAAAATATCTTCTTCAACTGTAGTGACTTTAAATGCTTCATTTACATCTCCGCCACTTACTGGAGAAATGTCTTTCACATTGTCAAGTGGCAATGCGCTCATCCATTGTTCATTCATTTTCTCACCCTCTTAACTTTATATTATATCTACATTATTATATTACCTATAATGAAAACATTAATCTTAAATTCTTTATATTATTAAATTAAGTCAATTTTTTAACTTTCTAATATTTAACTATGAAATTTTACATGAAAATGCTAGTCTATTAAAAGAATGAATTTCAAACATATTAACTGGGGATAGTAAGCCTCAAATATAATGAAATAGGAGCATTTATATGTACAAATTAGTTAAGCCTTTATTATTCAAATTAGATCCTGAACGAGCACATGGTTTGACCATCAATGCGTTGAAGTGTGTTCAAAAATGTTCACCCATTTTACCTATCGTTAATAAGTTATTTACTTATAACAATCCAATATTAACGCAACACATTCACGGTATTTCTTTTGATAATCCTATCGGGTTAGCTGCAGGTTTTGATAAATCTTGTGAAGTTCCAAAAGCACTTGAAAACATTGGCTTCGGTGCAATTGAACTCGGCGGTATAACACCTAAGCCTCAACCAGGTAATCCAAAACCACGCATGTATCGTTTACTAGAAGATGATGCACTCATCAATCGTATGGGATTCAATAATAAGGGTATGAATAAAGCACTAAGTAATTTACGTAATCATTCATGCTCAATACCAGTAGGATTAAATGTTGGTGTGAATAAAACAACTTCCTATGAAAATCGCTATCAAGATTACATTAAAGTGATTGACACATTTAAAAATGACGTCTCATTCTTTACAGTGAATATTAGCTCCCCAAATACAGAAAATCTCCAAAACTTTCACGACGAAGATGAATTTTCGATGTTATGTGATGCTTTAAATTCATTTAAAGCTAAGAACAATATTAATGTACCTATCTTTTTAAAGTTAACATCTGATATGGAATTAGATGGTTTTAAAAAAATCTTGCCTTCAATTACAGATACATTCGATGGGGTTATGTTGGCAAATACGACACGACAACGCGATGGATTAAATTCAAAAAATAAAATACAAAAAGGTGGCTTGAGTGGCAGACCATTATTCCAAAGAAACTTACAACTGGTTAAATATGCCTATCAACAAACACGAGGTAACTTCTTAATTATTGGAACTGGTGGTATATTCAGTTCTGAAGATGCTATCAAAATGTTAAGAAACGGTGCATCATTACTACAAATATACTCTTCATTAGTCATTGAAGGACCAGGTTTGACTAAGAAAATGAATAAAGAAATTGCGCATTATTTAACTCGACATGGTTATGCTAATGTAAGTGATATTATTGGTTTAGATGCATAAATTACAATTATGAAGCTGCCTTTTAAATAATGAATAATTTAATAAATAACGTATAAAAGTTTAAGAATGCTATTATTCATTGGAGGTCCTATCATGGATAAAATAAACAAAGAAGATACCGATACTAAAAAAGATAGTAATAACAACTATAAACATCAAAATGACCATATAGATAGACAAGGTTTAAATGGTTATCAAAAAACTGATTTAGATCTTGAGATAGAACGAGAACTACAGGAAATGATGGAAAATGGAGAATCTAATAAAGAAACAAAAAGTAAGCATTTCAAAATCTTATCTTTCGTTTCAATGATTGTCATTGTAGTGATAGCCATCATACGATTCATCCAAAAAACGATATAAATATACAAATGAGCCTGGGACAAAAAGGTCCAAGATAAGTAAATAAAGACAATTTCTATTGAAATAATATAGAAATTGTCTTTTTTATAATTTTTTTGATGATTTTCACCTCGTTGAGCTGTTACTTTTCTTATATTAAGCCACGATAATGTCTGAATTCATCGAATTCAGTATCGGGAATTGTTTCTGCAATATCATTTACATGTCGTGAAATATCATTCGTAGGGATAAGAACTGAAGTTTCCATTAGTAGAGTATGTTGAGTCATGTTATAGTCTTTATACATAAGGCACCTCGTTAATTTAGTTTAGTGATGTTTATTAAATTATACGAAAGGGCTTATTTTTTTAAAGTATTTTAATGTAAAATTACATATAAACACAAAGTATTTTGGCGAGACTCTTGAGGGAACAGGACAAGCTGAAGACTACAGGCTGAAGCTGTCCCCTAAGAAAGCGAGCCAACAATACGAAGTATTTTAAATAAAGATGCCAGTAAATGAATTTATGAAAACTCATTTACTGGCTATTTTGCTAGGAATTATGTCCGAGCCTCACATTTTATATTTTTAAAATTGTTGTAAAAATGCTTGAGCATCTTTATTTATTTGTTTAAAATCTATACCTTGCTTCATCGCTGCAAATACACAACCACAATAACATTGTCTAAAAATATTATAATCATTACACATTTCGATAGAACGTTCATACCCTTTATTCTTTTTAAAATCACTTGGTAAATATTTTACATTATATATATTTTGTACATCCATACCTAGTTCATTGATTAATTGCGCATTTTTCTTTGGAGAGAGTGTGATTGCACTACCAAAATAATCGTAACCATGTTCTAAAGCAGCTTTTGCAACAATTTCTAATCGCATCTCGAAACAAGCCGTACATCTTAGTCCACCTTCCGGCTCTTCAGTTAAACCTTTATCTTTTGCCATTTTCATAAATTTATGCGGTTCATATTCGGCTTCAATATACTTTACATTTGCACCTGTTTTATTATTAAAATCATTTACAAATTGTTCTTGAACTTTAGCACGTCTTAAATATTCACTTTTGGGATGTATATTAGGATTCGCAAAATAAATCGCTATATCCGCATATTGTGTTAAAAACTCTAACGTATATGTACTACAAGGTGCACAACAACTATGAAGTAAGATTTTAGGGCGTTCTCCATCACGTTCCCATTGAGAAATTATCTTTCTTAATACTTTATCATAGTTGATTTTTTGATTTTTCATTTTAGCTAAAATTTGATTCGCTTCAATCACAATATGACCTCTCTTTCATCTACATAACACATTATTTAATAATATTATATATTAGCGAATATATAAAGGAAATATCGAATGTACAAGACAATTCGACTTTAACTCTTAAAAAATTAAAAAAAGCGACCGAATTTGAATTGCGTGTATTTCCACATTTTAACAACAAGTCCTAAAAATAAAAATTTGTTACATAGCTACTTTAAAATTAGTCATCAATTTCCACTACAATAAAACACCTGAGACAATTATTTTTGTCTCAGGTTCTTACATTAAATATTAATAACCAGATCCAACTTCTTCACCATCTTCGTCATATTCTGTAACATAACCGTCGTCAATGTCTACCGTGTACGATCCAGCTAAATCTCCATCTTTATCTAAGAATGAAAAACCCCATTTACCATCACCGGTTTTTTCAGGTTCTTTATACGTATACGTATCAGTATCTAGTGTATGTCCTTCATATGACTCTACTTTATCAATTACATTTTCACGCGTTACTTCGCCACTACTTGAATCGTTATCTGACTCGTCATCTGAATCATCGTATTTTTCATCTAATTTTTTATCGACATACTGATCAATAGCTTCTTCATCGAATTTGACTGTGACATCTGTCACACCACCATCTTTTTCGCTTGCACTTGCTACATTGACCGAATTTGATTTAAAAGTTTTTCCTTCGTATGAACCTTCAGCGTGAACGATAACTTCTTCATCTGGATCATAAGGACCATATGTTTCTGATGAAAAACCATCGCCTATTTCTTTACCATTAGCATATATTTTTACATTATCTAATATATATCCGCCTTCAGTATCAACATTAAAACGTTTTTGTTTAAACGATTCATATGCAATACTATCACTTTCACTCATATCAATTGTAATAGCGCCTTTAAAATTTTTACCTTCCATGTCTTTTGATGCTTTTAAATTATAATCACCGATAGGAAATGTTCCTAATTCTTTATCGTCATCTTCTTCTACAGAAATATGATGTTTATCCCCGTTAAATTCATAAGTAATTTCACCACTATCACTTGAAACGATCGTAATTGTTTTTTGAGGAACATTAAATTGATAGTTATCAAAAAAAACATATTTTTTCCCGTCTTTAGATATATTTAAAATATTATTATCATTTGCATCTACAGATAAATTGTTATAGTGATTATTTTTAATATCTTTGGTGTTTTCTTCAACTTTGTCAGCAACATGCTTTAAATCACTTTCTGCTTTAATATACTTTAAGTACGCACGTGCTTCTTCTTCATTTAAACGATGATCGTTTGATGTTAATTGCTTAGATAATGATTTAGCATCGTCTTTTTTGATAGCATGTGCAATGTGAGTCGCTTGTTTTTCTGGAGACATTTGATTTTTAGCTATAGTAAAGATTACTACCAAAGCAATGATAATGGCTAACACTATAGTAACAATCAACCAAGTTTTTTTATTACTCTTATTGGAACGTGGTTGTTGATGAGAATAACGTTGTTCTGAATGTTTATAATTAGGTCCATCATTTCTCACAGGCGTACCACAATTTGTACACACCTTTACACCTTCTCGAAGAGGTTGACCACAATTACTGCAATATTTCATATTTTAATAAGTTCCTCCTTCAAATAAATCCCCTAGTTCTTCTATAAAATCACCAAATATTTGATGGAAAAATGCCTCCCCAAAAATACGAATAAATAAGAACAAAATAATGATATAAATAATCACACCATAAAAGCTGGATATTCTTGTTTGATTACCAGTGCTATACTTCGCAATTAGATAAATACCAGAAGCAATAAATAATAATAAAGACAATAATGCTATACTTCCGCCAAAGCTGTATGATTCTGCTAATATTAAAATTACAGAAATAATTAAAATTGCTAACGAAACACTATTAATTAACACATAGTCTGATAATACTTTTTTAAATGCAATAGGTTGTCTAACTACTAAACGTGTAAGCCCAAATATTGCACCTACTATGACAACCAAAAATAGAATAATACCAAAAATGATACTCGTTACCAAACTTCCTCTTGTAGTACCGAAAATACCAATCTCAACTGGTATTACGGAAGCGAGTAAAATTGCTAATACAATAAAACCGATTATTAATAATGATAATAATAATTTAAAACTGAAAACATGATTAGTTTGAATGATTTTATCAGGTGCAGTAAATGCACTTTTAAAGAAACCTTTACTTTCATTTGTTACTTGTTTAGCTTGTTGACCTATTTGACTTTGCTGTTGATCGTGATTGTGTTGATTTTGAGGAATTTCTCGATGTTGAGGTCTTTGATGGTATGTAGAGAGATTTGATTGTTGGGTATCATTATGTGACTGCTTAGATTGTAATGTTGAATCTGCTACGTCATTTTCATTTGATCTAGTCTCATCATGAGATGTTGAATCAACATTTTGATGAGTCGCTGCGTTGTTTTCTTTATTATTTGATGTTATGTTTTGTTCTTCATCATTCTTTTCAGCTTTTGTTATTTCACTTTCTGCATTTCTGACTGACTGTGGATGTCGACTTATTTTATGTCCACATTCACCACAGAATAAATCATCATCTTCTATTGGATTACCGCAATTCGGACAATGCATATAAAACCCTCCTATAATAAATATTTTGTAATCTTTTAAATTATATCATTTTATTTATATTGTTTTCTACAAAAATCCTAAAAATCTTATTTATTTAATCGGACATAGTGAATTGTGGTATATAGATTCCATATAAAGGAGTATATATTTTCCGCCACTTTTTCAACTCATATATTCTCAAATTGATTTATAGTAATAGTATGTATTTCTCTTCATTATTATTTAGACATTTACTTCAAAACAATATAATTGAAATAAAAAAGAGTCTGGACATCCATCTACCTTGTGTCCAGACTCTTAATCATGCTCATAGTATTTTATTGATTCAATCATCATCTTATTTATATCTTTTCAAACCTTTTTGATTTCAAAATCGATAATGACACTATCACTTGAGAACGAATTCCATCTCATTTCTTATACATTTGATATCGTATTTTCTTTCTCATTTATCATTTCTATAATTTCATTATTTTCATTTAACACAGCTACTTTTGGTGAGTGATCTACCATTTCATCTTCATTTAATTGTGCATATGTCATAATAATAATGACGTCTCCAACTTCAACTAGTCTTGAAGCCGCGCCATTTAAACACATCTTTCCACTACCACGTTCTCCAGCAATGACATATGTTTCAAATCGAGCACCATTATTATTATTAACAATAGCAACCTTTTCATTGGGTAAAATATCAACCGCATCTAATATATTGGCATCTATTGTTATGCTTCCAACGTAATTTAAATTAGATTCTGTAACTCTAGCTCTATGGATTTTTGAGTTCATAAATGTTCTAATCAATATAGTCATCTCCAATAATTATATTATCTATCAATCTTGCTTTAGAAAATTTAACTGCCAATGATATGAATATTCGTCCATGAATCTTTGATTGTTGTATAAGATTTGGATAACTATAAATACCCAAATCATCAATATGTCCACTAATATTTTTGTTTAAATACGCAGCGATTTGACCTATAATCTCATTGCTATCTCGTTCACCCGCTTCATACAAATTCTTTGCTAAGCGTAGACTTTGATATAAATGTTTTGCCTCTTTTCGTTCTTCAGAGGTCAAGTAAATATTTCTAGAGCTTTTGGCTAAACCATCTTTTTCTCTTACGATATCAATACCGATAACATGTACAGGAAGATTAAAGTCTTTAACCATCTTTTCAACAATAGCTAATTGTTGTGCATCCTTTTTCCCAAAATAGGCATAATCTGGTTGCACAATATTAAATAGTTTGTTGACCACGGTCACAACACCTTCGAAGTGTCCAGGTCTTTGTGCTCCCTCTAATACTTGTGCCAAGTGTCCAACTTTCAGATGAATACCTAATTCTTCTGGATACATTTCATCTACACTCGGATGGAAAACATAATCCACTTGTAACTTTTTTACTGCAGCCACATCATCATCGAGTTGACGTGGATAAGCATCAAAATCCTCATTAGGTCCAAACTGCAAGGGATTCACAAATATACTAATAACCGTGAGATCATTTTCGCTTACAGATTGCTTCATCATGGTTAAATGACCATCATGTAAAGCTCCCATAGTCGGAACGAATCCTATTGTTTTACCTTCACGTTGATGTTGTTTAACAATAGATTGCATTTCATTGATTGTTGTAATAACTTTAGTCATGTTGCTCTACCTCATCCATAATACGTTTTTTGTAAGTATGATTTTCAGAAGGAAACGTCCCTGCTTTAACTTCTTCATTATATTGCCTTAATCCATCAATACCACTTGAAAAGTCTGCAAATTGCTTAACAAACTTAGCGTGTCGATCAACACCATAATTTAACATATCATGATACACTAACACTTGCCCATCAGTATCTTTTCCTGCCCCTATACCTATAACTGGAATAGTGAGTTGCTGACTAATTTCTCGAGCTAAATCACTAGGTATGGCTTCTAAAACCAGTACTACTGCACCAGCAGTTTCCATAGCTTTAGCATCTTTGATAAGTTGCATAGCGGCTGTCTTTGTATCCCCTTGAAGTTTATACCCCATTACACCTACACTTTGAGGTGTAAGACCTAAGTGAGAAACAACAGGTATACCCATTTTAGTTGCTTTTTGAATAAATGATGTAAGATGAGCCCCTTCTACTTTGACAGCGTTAGCATTCGTGTTTTGATAAAGCTTAAGTGCATTTTTTAGATCTTCTTCATCACTTAAACCAACAGTCCCTATAGGCATATCAACAACTATAAATGTATCTGAAGCACCTCTTTTAACAGCCTTACCATGATGAATCATATCGTTCAATGTAACTTGAACAGTACTATCATATCCTAACACTGTCATTCCTAAAGAATCTCCTACCAAAATCATGTCAATTTCAGCTTGTTGTGCTTGCTTAGCACTAGGATAATCATAAGCTGTAACCATAGAAATCTTTTGCTGTGATGCCTTCATTTTGTTTAAATGATTTAAAGTTTTCAATTCATTTCACCCTCAATTTCCTTTATTATTAGCAATAGTATAATGAATCGTAAAAAGAAAGGAAAGAATAAAGTTATGACAATTGCCATTATAGGCCCAGGTGCAGTGGGTACAACGTTAGCTTTTGAATTAAAAAAAGTTCTACCAGATACGGAACTCATCGGCCGGCAAGATAAATTAATGACCTATTTCCCAGAAAATACTTCTAATGGAAGTAATGTTAAAGTGACTTCATTTAATCATATTAATCAAACTTTTGATGTCATTATCATAGCAGTTAAAACACATCAATTGGATGACGTCATTAAACAATTACCTAAAATCACTCATGACGATTCGCTCATTATCTTAGCACAAAATGGCTATGGACAGCTTAATAAACTTCCATATCAACATGTCTTTCAAGCAGTCGTCTATATTAGCGGACAAAAAGTTAACAACAATGTTCAACATTTCAGAGATTACCAACTATATATTCAAGATAGCACACTAACTCGTCAATTCAAGCAAATGGTTCATCCTTCCAAAATAGAGGTGGTTTTACAAGAAAATATTGAAAAAAGCATTTGGTATAAATTATTAGTGAATTTAGGTATAAATACCATCACTGCTATTGGACAACAACCAGCTAAAATTTTAAAATCTCCTCATATTGAGTCGTTGTGTCGTCGTATATTAGTTGATGGTCTTAAAGTTGCTAGAGCTGAACAAATTGACTTTGAAGATCATATCGTTGATGATATTTTAAATATTTATAAAGGTTATCCAGACGAAATGGGAACAAGTATGTATTACGATGTCATTAACAAGCATCCTCTTGAAGTCGAGGCCATACAGGGTTATATATATAAATGTGCAAAAAAACATCATTTAGAGACACCCTATCTAGATATGGCTTATACATTTTTATACGCTTATCACCTTGAATACACACAACCAGATTGATATCTTAGGTAAATTAGTCATTATAAAATATGACCTTTTCTCAAAAAAAATATATTTATTCTACAAATAAACAACCCCATATTTGAAATGCATTTACTTTATAAATTCTAATCACCATAAACATATAACAAAGCCTAGAACACAAATTCATGTCCTAGGCTTTGTTAACCATATAGATAATTTATACTTGAATTGAAGATGTTGTTTATATCAAACTTTTTCAATAGTAGTACAAGAAACCCCAACATAGAGAGTTTCATTCAGAAATTCTCTATGTCGGGGTTCGTTACCGAGATAAGACAATATATTCAATACATATTTTATCTTATCCTCATCTATTTAGTATACAAATCATTGTAGTCTATAATGTTTGGAGTTAAGGTACATCTAGCTAACAATTATTCAGCTTCTCTGATTTCATCGGCTATATCTTTATAGTCAATGTCAGCATCAGTAAATGATTTAGCATCTACTGGGAAGTGTTGTTCAAATGTTTCAAAGTTTTGTATTTCAACAGTCACATCATCCACTTCAAAGTCTAAAATATGACCACCAAAATCACGATCATCATTTGCAAAGTGAATATGGAAACCTGCAGAACCAATACCATGGAATAATTCTGGAGTGAAGAAACCTACGATTGAACCTTTGATATTTTCACGTGTTTCTTCAGGTTGTCTACGAGCTGAATCAATTAAACGTGTGTATGGAGGTTCTTGACCAGGCATCATACGTACATGCATTTTTTTAAACGTTCCTGAAATTTTAACTGCCGAGAACATATTTTCACTTTTCATTTGTTTTTTAACTTCATCGAATACTTCTTCTTGATTTTTATTAGATGTTTTAAAACTTGAGTCTGCTTTGAATTTTGTAACAGTTGCATATGGTGTCATTTCGTCGCCTGTCAATTCTATAAATTCTTTATGTTCATTTGCATGATAAGCTTTACCATCAACAAAAATTACTTCTCCATCAGAACCTGTAAGCGTAGCAATACCTAAATCACCATGTTCTAATAAGTCATTAATTGAAGCAGTTCCTTCTAATAAACCTGCCATTAAAGTTCCTAATGTTCCGTGTTGATATAATACATTAGTCATTCATAATCACTCCTATTAATATTCATTACTTGAAGAAACGCATTCTAAGGTAGCCTTTCAACCTTAGAGTGCGTTTTATTAAAATTCACCTTAGTATCATTGGTTAATTTATTAATTTAAAGCATTTGGTAACATATTTGTAGATAATTTAACATTATCTGCATAGTTAACTGGGATATCAATTAATACTGGTCCATCAGTTTCGTAACCCTCTTTAAGTGCTGCCTCTAATTCTTCTTGATTAGTCACACGTAATCCTTTAGCGCCAAATGATTCTGCATATTTTACATAATCAACTGGTCCAAATTCTACACCTGAAGAGCGTTTATATTTCATTTCTTCTTGGAATTCAACCATGTTATAACGACCATCATTCCAAATTAATTGAATGATATTTAAGTTTTTACGTACTGCAGTTTCTAATTCTTGTCCTGAGAATAGGAAACCACCGTCTCCAGCTACAGAAACAACTTGTGTATTTGGACGTACAAGTGCAGCTGAAATAGCCCATGGAAGTGCAACACCTAGAGTTTGCATACCGTTACTAAATAGTAAATGTCTAGGATTGTAACTTCTGTATTTACGAGCCATCCAAATGTAATGGCTTCCCACATCTACAGTTACAGTAGTATCATCAGTTAAAACTTTTTGCATTGTTTCAATGATTTCAACTGGGTGCATCACACCTTCTTTGTGAGTTGCTTTAATTCCAGTTGCTTCTGTGATTTCGCCTCTTAATTTTTCAAGTTCATCTAAATGATCTTGATTAATAAATGGTTCATTTACATGTTCAGAAATCATATCTATTGTACCTGCAATGTTTCCGATTAACTCTTTAACTGGTTGCATGTAATTAGTGATTTCAGCATGTTCTTCATCGACATTGATGATTTTAGTATCTAATTCTTTATTCCAGTTACTTGCTTCATATTCAATAGGGTCATAACCGATTGTGATAACTAAATCACTTTTTCTAAGTAATTCGTCACCCACTTGGTTTCTAAATAAACCAACACGACCGAAGAAGTGATTTTCTAATTCGCGACTAATTACGCCGGCACCTTGGAATGTTTCAACAACAGGTAAATTTGTTTTTTGAACTAAACGGCGAATAGCTTCTGTTTCAGCTTGGCTTGAACTTCTCATTCCAGCTAATAATACTGGGAATTTAGAATTTTTAATAGCCTCAATCACTTCATTAATTTCTTGTTCTGAAGGTACACCAAGATGTGGTTTTTGACATAATGAAATTGCATCAGCTTTGACAGGTGATGAAATAACATCTTGTGGAATACTGATAAAGCTCGCTCCATTTTTACCTGAAGTGGCTGTACGCATTGCATTCGTAATAACCTCTGATAGTGATTCTGGATCTTGTACTTCTGCACTATATTTAGTTGAGGATCTAAGTAATGATGCGTTATCAATACTTTGATGTGTTAAACGTAATAAGTCATTTCTTTTAACTTGACCACCGATAGCTAATACAGGGTCACCTTCAGAAGTTGCAGTTAATAAACCAGTAGTTAAGTTACTTACCCCTGGGCCACTTGTAGTAATAGCCACACCTGGTTTTCCTGTTAAACGACCAATACCTTGTGCAATCATCGCTGCGTTTTGTTCATGACGCGTAACGACTAATTCAATATCGTCATCCTCTAGTGCATTAAATAAGTAGTCGATTTTCGCACCTGGAATACCAAATACATACTCAACTCCATTATTTTTTAAAGTATCAATTACCATTTGTGCTGCAGAATATTGTTTTTCCGCCATTTATATTCATTTCCTTTCAAAAATTAAGTTCACTCAAAACATCTTCGTCATTCTCATAAGTTTTAAACTAAATGTTTTATAGAATCATAAGTGTCTTCTAAAGTTTTCACTGATTTTTCTAGTAATTGTAGTTCGTTATCATTTAATGGTGTTTCATAAATTTTAACTGCACCATTTTGATTGATAAGTGTTGGTAAGCCAAGATAAACATCGTTAAATCCATATTGACCATTAAGTTGACTAGAAACTGTCAAAATACTATTTTCATTATTTAGTAAAGCTTTAGAAATACGTAATAGTGCTAGAGCTATACCATAATACGTAGATCCTTTAGCTTGAATGATATCGTAAGCAGCATCTCTTGTATTAATATAAATTTCATTCGCTTTAGCATCGCTACCAGTTTCTTCTTTCAATGTATCATACACTGAAATACCTCCAACGTTTGCTTGAGACCAAACTGCAAGTTCAGAGTCACCATGTTCACCTATAATGCTAGCGTGAACACTACTTGATGTAACACCTAATTCTTTACTTATTAAATATCTGAATCTTGCACTATCAAGCACTGTACCAGAACCAATAACACGTTCAGCTGGTAAACCTGTAACTTCTTTAACATAACGTGTTAAGATATCAACTGGGTTTGCAGCAATTAGGAAGAAACCATCAAAGCCACTATCCATGACACTAGTTACGATACTTTTCATGATTTTAGTATTTTTCTCAACAAGTTGTAAACGAGTTTCACCCGGTTTTTGAGGTGCACCTGCTGTAATAACAACTAAATCTGCATCTTTACAATCTTCATATTCTCCAGCTTTTACAGTCACTGGTGAAGAACTGTAAAGTGCACCATGGTTTAAATCTTTAACGTCTGCTTCCACTTTATCTTTTGCAATATCAATAATTACAAATTCATCTGCAATTCCTTGAGTCACCATAGCAAATGCATAACTTGAACCTACGGAACCGTCTCCTACTAAAACAACTTTTTTCCCAAATTTTTTCATTTTAACGAACTCCTTCATAATAAAGTTACACAAATAACTGTGTTAGCTTATTTGTATAATATTTCTATTAAAATAACTAGAATTTTACTTCAGTTCAGATATAAAAAATTCATTTTAATGACAATTTTTCAACACTTTTCTGAAGCAATCAATTCAGCGACTAACTTTATTACGTTTATTATTATAGTACGTGACAAAGTATTAATAAAATACATAATAACGATGTTAACCATTCATAAAAGGAATAGGTTTCCTATAGAAAAATGTAATACTTTGTTTATTCATATATGAAATAAACGAATATGAGTTAATCGCGGTCTTTTTCGTCAATAAAGACATCAATTCAATGCCTTTATTAAAAGACTACCTACTAGGCCATACCCACCTCTATGTATAAACTAACAATTAAATACAGTGAATTCCAAATATTTATCAATAAATATAACGTCAAAACATCAAAAAAATAGTAATTGATTAAAATATCTACCGTCGTATACCTTTTTAAAGAATTTATAATATAAAGATTTACTTCGGCACATTTTAAATTCAGCCATTAACTTCCAATATACAAAACACCTGAGACAAATATCGATGTCTCAGGCTCAGTTATTTAAGTATAAACACCTACTTGAAAAGCACACTTCAATTTATGTACTAGTCATTTTAATATTTAAATTGTGGAGTGAGAACTATTGGTGTACCTTAATGAAATTTACGTGCATATGTACAATACATTAAAGATGTGTTTGTGCCTCTTACATATCTTTGGCGTTATTAAAAATTGACAAGTTGTAATATCGACTTTGATATAAAATCTTTTACTAAATATTGACCTATGTTGGTTTCATCTCAGAAATAAATTCAATCCATTTGCGAGTTACATGATTGAGATAAGCATCTTTTCTCCATATCACGCCAAGATGCCATGATAATTCAACATTCTCTAATTGAATGGACGTTACGTTATTCCCCATTAAATTAACTAAACTTTCTGGAACGATACTAATTCCTATTCCTTGTTGAATCATATTAGCGATAAAACTAATTTGAGAAATATTAGCAACAGTTTTAGGGTAATAGCCTAGCCTTTTACAGTTCTCTATAATTTGATCTTTTAAATAATAATCATCATGAAATAAAACAAACTCTTCATCTTTCAAATCTGCCATGTCTACTTTATTTAAATGTGCTAAATGATGGTCATTACTTACTACTAATAATAATTCTTCATTATATAAAGAAGTTGAATGAAATTCAGTGTGATCTACAGGTAATGTAGTAATACCAATATCCACATCATCATTAGATGTTAAGTTCTCAACAATTTTACCACCACCCTCAATCACTTCATATGTCACATTAGGATAGAGTCTGTGAAACTGATTCAATGCATTTGTAAACATTTGAACATTCATCATTGGTGATAAGCCTATTTTAATATGACCTTTTTGAACGTTCACAATGTCATTCATTTCTAAAGATAATTTCTCGAATAAAGCTAAAAATTCTAAACTATTATCATAAAATGTTTGACCTATATCTGTTAGTTTTATTTGTTTTTGTGACCGGTCAAACAATGTAATATCGTATTCATTTTCAATATTTTTAATCGCTTTGCTAATCGTTGACTGTGCAATGTATAAGTGTTCAGATGCTTGCGTCATACCACCTTGTCGTACAACTTCTACGAAATATTTAATTTGTTTAATTTCCATTTACATTCATCCTTAATTATCAACATTTGATTGATGGATATCTTCTCTCATAGAACCATCGTTTGATATCTAGCATTTTTTTAACATAACTTCTTCAATTAATCATTTACACTAACACTCATTGAACAATAATTCCGTGTATATAATTGTTTTAATTGACTAATACCGATTATTTTTCATCATTATCATGATGCTCTCTTTTACGATAACATGTTTTACAAATATAATTACTTTACTAATTTATAAATCATGTGAAGAAATACATGACAAATACCATAAATGAAAATTCCTGTGATATTAACATTCAATTTATATCCTTTTTAGCCTATTGAAATTTTACTATATTAACTTAATCACTGAGGAAAATAATTTTTGTTAATTTTTCAGAATTTTTAGACAAAATATTTATCTTCTGTGCTATTATATTAATTATCAGAATCAGCCAATTCATTTTATCTACATGTAGATGATTTTTTAATACGTATTGTTAAGGAATGTTTGCTGACTCATGTTAATAGTAAGTTGATGTTATGGAGGTTTGTTATGGGAAGTTTTTTTAATCGGATGACTCGAAAAGAGAATCCTACTATTTATCAAAGTAAAGATGGGCATCTTAAACGCACATTACGTGTACGCGACTTTCTTGCACTAGGTGTTGGTACAATTGTTTCTACATCTATCTTCACTTTACCAGGTGTTGTCGCGGCTGAGCATGCCGGACCTGCTGTTTCATTGTCATTCTTATTAGCTGCTATTGTGGCAGGTCTTGTAGCCTTTACTTATGCAGAAATGGCATCTACAATGCCTTTTGCTGGTTCAGCTTATTCATGGATTAATGTTCTTTTTGGTGAATTATTCGGATGGGTTGCCGGTTGGGCGCTTTTAGCAGAATACTTTATTGCTGTTGCTTTCGTTGCTTCAGGCTTTTCTGCTAACTTAAGAGGTCTTATTGCACCATTGGGCATTTCTTTACCTAAATCATTATCTAATCCATTTGGAAGTAACGGTGGTGTCATTGATATCATTGCTGCTGTAGTGATTATTTTAACTGCATTACTATTATCACGCGGAATGAACGAAGCCGCTCGTATGGAAAATGTATTGGTTATATTAAAGGTGTTGGCCATCATTTTATTTGTGATTGTTGGGCTAACTGCGATTAATTTCAGTAACTATATACCTTTTATTCCAGAACATAAAGTTACTGAAACTGGCGACTTTGGAGGTTGGCAAGGTATTTATGCTGGAGTTTCAATGATTTTTTTAGCTTATATTGGTTTTGACTCTATTGCTGCTAATTCAGCTGAAGCGATTAATCCACAGAAGACAATGCCTAGAGGAATCTTAGGGTCACTCATAGTAGCAATTGTATTGTTTGTGGCCGTAGCACTTGTTCTTGTTGGCATGTTCCATTACTCTCAATACGCTGATAATGCAGAGCCAGTAGGTTGGGCATTACGAGAAAGTAGTCATGGTATTATTGCTGCAGTTGTTCAAGCAATTTCTGTCATCGGTATGTTCACTGCATTAATCGGTATGATGCTTGCAGGTTCACGTCTATTATATTCATTTGGACGAGATGGTTTACTCCCTTCTTGGTTAAGTCAATTGAATCACAAACATTTACCTAATCGAGCACTTGTCATACTTACAATCATTGGCGTAGTTATCGGATCAATGTTCCCGTTTGCTTTCTTAGCACAATTGATTTCCGCAGGTACCCTTGTTGCATTCATGTTTGTGTCACTAGCAATGTATCGATTAAGAAAACGTGAAGGGAAAGATTTACCTAAGCCAGAGTTTAAATTACCTTTATATCCTATATTGCCTGCAATTACATTTATATTAGTATTGCTAGTATTTTGGGGATTAAGTTTTGAAGCTAAGTTGTATACACTGATATGGTTTATTGTAGGTATAATTATTTATTTAATTTATGGAATTAGACATTCCAAAAAGAATGATGAAGAAGCGTATCAAGTACCTAGAAAATAAATGAAAGACTTATAGATTAAATTAAAATATAGGGAGTAGGACAATGAACTCGTTATGAATTCTGTCCCACTCCCTATATTAATATTGTTATTTATTATCGAGGAATTGCTATTCATCTACATGCTTCTTACCAACCTTGACCACTAATGTCATATTGATTTAATTCTCCTCTTTCCAACTTTTCAAGCGCCTCTTCTATTGTATCTAATGCTTTATCAAGTTGCTTATAGGTAATCACAAGTGGTGGTTGAAATCTTAAAACATTACCCGCAACTGCTATGATAATCACACCATTTTCAAAGCAGTAATTACATATCTTTAATGCTGCTTCAGAATCTCTAGTTTTCTCAATTTTATTTGATACTATGTCTATTCCAATTGATAATCCAATACCTCGAACATCACCTACATATTGGTAACGTTCTATCCATGGGTCTATTCTTTTTCTAACGTAACTCCCCTTTTTCCATGAAGCGTTTAGTAAATCTTCATCTTCAATCATCTTTATCGTAGCTAAGGCTGCTTCACAACTTACAGGATTTGCACCAGTTGTAAATAAATGAGCAGGTGCTTCAAGACTTTCCATGATTTCTTTACGACCTACAATCGCAGACATTGGTAAACCTCCAGCTAATGACTTTCCAAATGTCATTAAATCTGGAGTAAAATGATAATGATCTACGGAACTCCACTTTCCTGTACGACCTAATCCTTGTTGGATATCATCGACTGCAATAAGAATATTGTGAGCGTGGCAAAGCTCTTGTAATGCTTCAAAATAACCTGGTACGGGTTCAAGTAAGCCACCGTCACCTTGAATTGTTTCAACCACAATACATGCAACTTCCTCCGCAGGGACATATTTTGTAAACATTTCTTTTAAAGGAGCTAAATATTCCTCAACTGTGTTAGGTTTAGCTTGCTCAAACATCCCCCTATACTTATCGGGAAAAGGTATATGGTAAAATCCATTAAGTAATGGCCCGTAACGCTTACGCATATTCAAACTAATTGAAGACATCGATAATGAACCAAATGTTGAACCATGGTATGCATTAGTAAAACTTATGATGTATGGACGTCCTGTATACGCTCGTGCAAACTTTATAATCCCATCATTAGCATCAGAGCCACTTAATCCGAAAGTAACTCTTTTCTCATAATTTCCAGGAGCAATGTCACATAATTTTTTTGATAATCGCACTAACGGTTCATGATACATATATGCTGGTGTATAATGAATAAATTTCTCAGTTTGGTTCTTAATTGCTTCGACTACTGGCTTCGGAGCGTGACCCACATTTTGCGAACTTGCACTTGCTAATAAATCAATATAAGACTTACCGTCTATATCGATTAACGTGGCTCCATAACCATGATCAATAACTAGAGGATAATATTTAATCCGTCCAGAATGTGCAAAATAACGTTCATCTTCATCTATCAAATGATTAACCTTACTCATTGAGTTCCCTCCCAATAGTGACTCTTTTTAATATAGCTATCTACATATGAAGCTATAAAACTATCAACTGCTATCGTTTTAAAATAAATCAATATTAATAGGATAGTAATCAATATACTAATAATTTTCAGATTTGTAAATATTTTCTGATAATTTAGAATATTTGCGTTCCGAATCTTTTGTGATAAAGAAATATATGTCATTGAGGCTTAGAATATATGTTTAAAGGGAATTTAGAATAAAATGTTTTACGGAGGAGATTAATATGAATTGGTTAAAAATATTTTATCATTTATTATGCGCAACCACGATTAGCGTGATATTACTTATTATAACTATATTAATGGATGTGTTACTACAAAACACACATTTAACTCAGTTATTACTCAATATTGATTTTTTAATCAACCCTGATGAAGTGCCAACAATTATTGAAGTACTGATTCATTTAAGTATTGGAATATTGATTTATCTCGCCTTTTTAATTATCTATCATTATTCAAAATCCTTGTATCATCTAGCATACTTACCTTTAGTATTGATATTTACTTTGATGTATCCACTTCTCGTTTTTCTTGCGCAACGTCCATTTTTTTCCTTTAGTTGGAACGAATTTGCATGGTGGTTAGTTGCACATCTTTTTTTCATCATTTTAATGGCGACTTGTCTACCTATCATTTCGAAAAAAATTTTATGATTTTAAAACTCATATCTCAATGTCTTTTACACATTATAAAATAAATATTGGCAGTAGAAACATCATAGATAATTAGACTATGATATCTCTACTGCCTTATTAGTTATTCTGGCTCTCCATCTTCATCATACTTCGTTACTTCTCCATCTTTATCGATAATATAAGATCCTTCTAAATGGCCTTCTTTATCTGTAAATGAGAACCCCCAACTACCATCGCTATCTTTTTCTGGTTCTTTGTAAATATATGTGTCTGTATCTAATTGATGCCCTTCGTAGTCTTCAACTATATCGATAACATTACTTCGTGTCACCGTTGCTTCATCAGAACTACTTGATTGATCTTCAGATTCAGAAGTATCATCTTCATCTGTTAAATTATCACCAACTGAAAATTCAGTCCTCATCATCTGACTTATCTTATTGATTTCACTTTCACTAGCGTTGTATAACTTAACTGTACGAGCATCATCTATAATGCGTTGAGATTCTCTTTTAGAGTAATCAGCGTCACGCCAACTCCCTTGGAAATGTGATGGTACACTATATATTGTAATTGTGCCATCTCCATTACTTTTATAATAAACTGAACCTGCTGCAGTAACACTTGCTGTTAACAATTCTGTTCCTTCAGGTAGTTTGGCTGATTCGTCTGGGTGATAGGGATCTAAAACTTTATTAGAAATATTTTGATGTACAATTTCTAAATCGTCAAAAGGAAGGTCACTTTCACCTCTATAACTATCTAAAGCAGTTAACCAAACTTGAGCATAGTATCTATTCGAATGGGTATCTTGTTGTGTGTCCTGCTGATTATCTTCTGTTTGATTTCTACTTATACTTGATTTTGAATCTCTGTTACTTTTATATCCTGATTGTTGATCATCATTTATCGTTGAGCTTCCATTATTATCACTATCACCAAGACCACAACCAGCTAATATTAATATTGTAAACACACATATCACTGCTAATTTCTTCAATTCAAATACTCCCTCACATTCTAATATATTTAACTCAACAAAATAAACCACTTTATAAAATAATTATAAACTAACTATTTTTAAAAATGTACAACAATTTAACAAATTCTTAAAGATTCGCTATTTACGAAGCAATACTTGCCGTCTGTTTTACTGCTATATCATTAGCAATGGTTTATGATTATTAAGATTTTTAACGTATCTTAAAATTTGTATTTGAATTCTTTTAAACTACTATCATCTCGCAATCAAGGTGCTAAACTATAATCGTAAAGTAATTTAAATACATCATATATCATCAATTCGAAATGGGGTTATCAATGTGAAAAAGATTTCTCTAATTGCAACGACTGTATTAACAGGATTATTATTATTTCCAAGTGTCAATGACACAACGACACATGCAGCCGAAGTAACATCTCATGATGCACAAGCTGTAGCAATTCAAGCTATGAAAAATAGTGGTGGCAATCCGGACTTACAAAATTTCAAAAAAGTTAAGGATAAAGGGGATTATTTCACAATTGATATAAATAATAAATCTGGTGCAGGTGTCGGTACTTATAAAGTATACAAAAATGGAGTGGTGCTATATAAAAGTGGAAATTATGGAGAATATAGTCAACTCAATACACGACAATGTTATGTTGCACAAGATATTGCTACAACATCTTCACAAGTAAAACGACACTCTACTCAACAGACACAAGCAGTGGATAGTACACGTGAGCTCAATTCATACTACGTAGGTCAAGTTCAATCTTCTGACTTACCACAACAAAGTTCATCTGATATGCTACCGAATACTGGTATGAAAGATAAAAATTTCAATACAAATGGTATAATAAGTCTATTTTTACTCACTGCTGGTTTCATTACACTTTACCATCAACCTTTACGTAAAATGTCATAGTTCTTTTAAAATCATTTTTGAATGGTATGATGTTGCACCCCGATGATGTCTTAATTCATCGAATTCAGTCTCGGGAATTGTTTCTACAATATCATTTGCATGTCGTGAAATATCATTTGCGGGGATAAAAAATGAAGTTTTCATTGGTAGCGTAAGTTGAGTCACATTATAATCTTTATACATAAGGCACCTCGTTAATTTAGTTTAGTGATGTTTATTAAATTATACGAAAGGGTCTTATTTTTTTAGTATTTCACATATAAAGACAAAGTATTTTGGCGAGTCCTTGAGAGAACAGGACAAGCTGAAGCTGTCCCCTAAGAAAGCGAGACAACAATACGAGGTATTATAAATAAAAAGCCAGTAAATGAATTTATAAAAAACCCATTTACTGGCTATTTTGCTAGGAATTATGTCCCAGCCTCTCCTTTTAATTTCAATATTTGTAAAATAAATATCTAAGTAACTAAAAGCATAACTAAACTACAGTTTCGCAAAACATTTTGAACACATTATCCCCTCTTACCAATAACATAAATATTGAAACAAACTTGATAAAATCGTATTTCAATCCACTATCGACTACCCATATGTAAAAATCCTTGAGTCAATGACTTAAGTTCCATATTAATCGAACGTGAACGAATCCCCAATTCTTTTACAAAATTTTGAAGAATATATCACTTTTTCAATGACGTTGAATAGAATTTAACTACCTGGGTAAATATCATAATGTAATTGCTAAAACTAACGTAATCAATACGTTTTTATAAATAAAAGGAGGACCTCATAATGAAATATATTGTGGTAGGTACATCTCATTCAGGATATGAAGTGATCCAAACATTGCTTAAAGAAGATGAAAATGCTGATATTCAAGTTTTTGAAAGTGCAGATCAACCGTCCTTTTTATCTTGTGGTATTCAAAGTTATCTTGAAGACATCTCATCATCATTAGATGATTTACATTACGCATCAGTTGACTCTTATAAGGCACAAGGTGTAAATATTCATACGAATAGCACAGTCACAGATTTAGATACTGACAATAAGACTGTTGTAGTTGAACACCAAGGTCAAACAGCAACTTATTCTTATGATAAATTGTTCCTAAGTCCTGGTGGCAAACCTGTTACCCCTCCAGTCGATGGAATTGAAAAATATAAACATGTATTATTTATGCGTGGACGTGATTGGGCAAATCAAATTAAAGAACGCATGAAAGATGCCAAAAAGGCTGTTGTAGTCGGAGGTGGCTATATCGGTATTGAAGCTGCTGAAGCTTTTGCTAAAGCAGACATAGATACTACAATCGTAGATGTCGCTGATCGTATATTAAACACTTACTTAGATAAAGAATTTACAGACATATTAGAAACAAATGCACAGCAACATGGTCTTCATTTTAAAGGTGGCGAAACAGTAAAATCAATTTCAGGAAATCAAAATGGCGAAGTAACTACTGTAGTTACCGACAAAAATGAATATGACGCAGATACTGTCTTATTTGCTGTAGGTGTCGAACCAGCTACCGAGTGGCTAAAAGATAAAATTGATTTAGGTAAGAAAGGAATTATAAACATTAACCACCAACAACAAACATCTGCTAAAGATGTCTATGCGGGTGGCGATGCGACATTAGTTCCTTTTGCACCAGTATCTGAGGATCGTTATATTGCATTAGCAACAAATTCAAGACGTCAAGGCGTTGTCGCAGCAAAAAACATGTTGGGTAAAGAAATGACAATGCCACGCGTTTCTGGTACTTCAGGTTTACAATTATTTGATTATAAATTTGGACAAACTGGCATTCACGGTACAGAAATCGATAATTATGATGGCAATTTAGGTCAAACATACGTAGAAGAATTGATTCGTCCTCAGTTTATGCAAGATGATACGAAAATTCATATGAAAATTATTTATGATAAAGACACTCACCGTATACTTGGTGGTCAAGTCATGTCAAAAGAAGATATTACTGCTTCTATTAACACAATTTCAGTAGTAATATCTGCTGGTTTCACACTTGAACAGCTCGCTGTCCAAGATTTCTTCTTCCAACCTGATTATGATAGACCTTGGCATTATCTTAATGTGTTAGCCCAACAAGCATTGGGAGATACATTTGGTAGCGATAAGATGTTATTCTAAATCTCTTAATCTGATATAGGAAAAAGTAATTATCTATTGTTGTCCTAGGTTGATTTAACCTTTATCAGTTGATAGTTAAATTGCAAATACCAGTTAAACTTTTTCAATTCTATTCATCGGTGTTTCTGACGATATGATGCATTTAAGGAAAACCACTGTTACGATTTATTTACATTTCACACATCTAAATCATAGTTAATTACAACAATTATGTGATTTTTCATCATTTTCAAGTAGAAAAACTTGAGATAAAAAGTAATTTTTATCATACTGTATATGAAAGTTATATTAAGGAGTGGAAAGTATGAATAAAGAACAATTAGAAAAAATGACTCATGGTAAAGGATTCATTGCTGCATTAGACCAAAGTGGTGGTAGTACACCTAAAGCACTTAAAGAATATGGTGTGAATGAAGACCAATACAGTAATGAAGACGAAATGTTCCAACTTGTTCACGATATGCGTACACGTGTTGTAACTTCACCTTCATTTTCACCTGATAAAATTTTAGGTGCGATTTTATTCGAACAAACTATGGATCGCGAAGTTGAAGGTAAATACACTGGAGACTATTTAGCGGACAAAGGCGTTGTTCCTTTCTTAAAAGTCGACAAAGGTCTTGCTGAAGAGAAAAATGGCGTACAATTAATGAAACCTATTGATGATTTAGATGAAACTTTAGATCGTGCAAATGAACGTCATATCTTCGGTACTAAAATGCGTTCTAACATCCTTGAACTTAATGAACAAGGAATCAAAGATGTTGTTGAACAACAATTTGAATTCGCTAAAAAAATCATCGCTAAAGGTTTAGTACCTATTATCGAACCAGAAGTTAATATTAATGCTAAAGATAAATCTGAAATTGAGAAAGTTTTAAAAGCTGAAATCAAAAAAGGTTTAGATTCATTAAACGATGATCAATTAGTTATGTTAAAATTAACTATTCCTACTGAAGCTAACTTATATAAAGATTTAGCTGACCACCCTAATGTTGTACGTGTAGTAGTATTATCAGGTGGTTACAGCCGAGATGAAGCTAACAAATTGTTAAAAGATAACGATGAATTAATTGCAAGCTTCTCACGTGCATTAGCAAGTGACTTACGTGCTAGCCAATCACAAGAAGAATTCGATAAAGCATTAGGCGATGCTGTAGATTCAATCTATGATGCGTCAGTAAATAAAAACTAATCATTTATCAGTTCATAACGAACAATGTTTTATCTAAACAACATCACATTGTCTAGATAAATATTAAAACCGTGTGGTAGATTAATCTGACCACACGGTTTTTTTATACTTTACACACATATTGTCCTTTGATTATTCATCGAACGACATACTACTTTCGATAATTTTTTTAAATACGCCTAGTTGATAAGATGAAAAATCGTTTTGAGCACTTAAGAATGGCGCTGATGCAACTTCAACGTATTTATGATTATCGTCACTATCTAATTCCGTTGGTGAAAATAGATAATAAGCTAAGATGGCTGAGGAAATATCATTCTCTTCATCAGAATCACTGCCTAATATTGAAACTTGAGTGTATGGTTTCCCTTTATATTTCGTCTGTAAAATACCATATGATGTCGCTTTAGGATCTTTCAAACGCGTTAAATCTTCCAATGTCTTAACTTTTTCTAAGTCTTTAGCTTTAACCATTTTCTTTTTGTCTAAAGCAAAAAATCCAGGTTGAATATTTGTAGCTACTAATTTACCTTCTTTAAATGTTGCAAGTATTTGAGCGTAGGACATAGGTTGCTTATTTTCACCTGTTTTTTTACCATCTGGATCTACATACATATAATTGATATGCTTAATATTTTTTTCCTTACTTTTCATTCGTTTAATCTCTACACCTTTTTTATCTTTAAAGAACTTATTAACTTCTTCTATAGATGACCCTTTAGATTCTTTTGTGTATTTATAATCTGCAAGTGTTACCTTATCCACTAATTTTTTATAGTCTTCCCAGCCTTGCAATCCCGTTTTGTTTGTAAAACCTTTTTCTGTAATAAGTGCATCGATTTCATTAAGAACTGGCTTTTGTTTAAGATCCTTAGCTTCTTTTTCTAGTTCTTTATATTCGTCCTCTTTTGTATATTCAGTCGCCACATCCGTTTTTTTCTCCGAACTTTTTGATGATGACTTTTCATTAGAAGATTGATCTGAATCATTGCTATTCGAACATCCCACAAGAGCAATTGACATCACAATTAATAAAATTCCCCAAAATTTTTTCATATTCTATCTCCTTTTAATTTTTATATACAGAGAAATAACAATTAAATATTACTTAGTTTTAAATTGCTATTTATAAATTTATAATACACTATTTAAGTTTTTGAATATATAGTTATCTATACATATTTTTATTTATTAATTTTAAAAAATGAATTTTCATTAATTATCTATCAATTAAAGAAAAGATATGAAATATACTTTGTATTGAATTTTTCGCTGCCTTATCAAAGGATATGATAGTTAACGATCTTGATTTGAATCCCTTCCATCTGCAAATTAACACCATTGACTGTTAATATATAAAAATGCCTGAGACACTCATTGTCTCAGGCATTTATAAGATTAAATACAGCAACTTTACCTAATATGGATTAATAGATAACGCTATATCTTTTTATTTTGCTTTATTATAGAATCCTAATTCAAGATCTTTAGATGTTTGTTTACGTATTTTTCTCATTAATTGAACATCATCAATAAGTGATTCACCATATGAAGGAATCATTTTCTTGATTTTAGGTTCCCAGTCTTTCGCGTATTCAGGGAAGTTTTTCTCTAAAACTTCTAGTGCTACTGATACTGAAGTTGATGCTCCTGGTGATTCGCCTAGTAATGCAATAACTGAGTGGTCTTCAGAATTAACCACTTCAGTACCAAATTGGATAAATCCTTTACCATTCTCTTCAGTATCTTTAATAACTTGTACACGTTTACCAGCTGTATAAACTTGCCAATCTTCATCACGTGCTTCAGGATAGAACGTACGTAAATGGTTCATACAACCTTCTTTTGTCATGATGACTTGGTCAAATGAATACTTAATTAATGGTAAGTTTTTAACTGCAGAAGCAAGTAAAGTCGTAATGTTATATGGTTTAATTGATTTGAATAAATCCAAGTTAGAACCATGTTTTAGGAATTTAGGTCCCACGTTTGCAAATGGTCCAAATAATAATGTTCTTTCACCATCAATGTAACGTGTATCTAAGTGAGGTACCGTCATTGGTGGTGTACCAGGTGGTTCTTTACCATAAACTTTGGCATCGTGTTGTTCAATAACTTGCGGATTTGTACAAGCAATAAATTGACCACTGATTGGGAATCCACCTAAATGTTTACTTTCTGGAATGCCAGTTTTTTGTAATAATGGAATTGCGCCACCACCAGCACCGATAAACACATAATCAGTTTGATGTTCGAATACTTGTCCATTATTTAGATTTTTAATTTTAACTGACCATTTACCATTAGACAAACGTTCAAAATCAACAACTTCATGTTTGTATTGCACTTCAACGTTTGGTGAGTTTTTAAGATTTTGAGCCATTTTACGAGTTAATTCACCGTAGTTTACGTCAGTTCCTTCGTCTATTTTACTCGCTGCCATGTAGCCCTTATCTTCACGGCCTTTCATCATTAATGGAATCCATTTTCTCATTTCTTCAATATCTTCAGTATATTCGATATTATCGAACATAGGGAATTGCTTCATCGCTTCATAACGATCTTTTAAGAATTTAACGTTATTTTTACCACGAACAAAACTAATATGAGGTAATGGATTAATAAATTCTTTAGGATTTTGAATTTCTCCTGATTTAACTAAATGACCCCAGAATTGTTTAGAAATTTCAAATTGTTCATTAATTTCTTTAGCTTTTTCAATATCAATTGAACCATCAGGTTGTTGTACAGTATAGTTCAATTCACATAAAGCTGCATGTCCTGTTCCTGCATTGTTACGTTCATTTGAACTTTCAATACCAGGACGATCTAGACGTTCATATAAATGAATGTCCCAATCAGGTGCAATCGTTTTCAACATAGAACCAAATGTAGTACTTAGTACACCAGCACCGATTAACACGACGTCTTTTTTGTCAGACATAGCCATAATGTTCACCTCTTGTGTAGTAGTTATCATATTGCTTTCCAGCTAATTAGACGTCATCATTCTTGTTATATTACTTTATAACCTCAAAACCTTAGAAAAGAATCAAATCTAATAGCTTTTACATATCTATGTTAAAGCAAGCACTTTGAAAAGTAAATTGTTAATAGTAAATTTATGACAATTTTATGATATATATTTTTATGAACATTTAACGTTTAGCTAAAAACTTTTCAATATAAAATGCCGATTCCTCTATCGATTTATATTCTGTATTAATTACCGTTGCATTTAATTTTCTAAAAACTTCTTCAGCATAAGATAATTCTTTTTTGATACGCTCTAAACTATTGTAATTAGATTCTGAAGATAGCCCTAATGTTTCTGCACGATTACGTCGTATATTTGCGATATAATTGGGACTTGCTGTTAATCCAAATACCTTTAAATTCTTTTGTTGAAATACATTATCTGGAATAGCCACTTCAGGGACTAAAGGAATATTTGCAATCTTATATCCTTTATTAGCTAAGTACATACTTAATGGCGTTTTAGAGGTACGTGATACACCTACTATTAAAGCATCCGCTTCTCCAATATCTGTAAAATGCTTACCATCATCATATTTCACTGAATACTCAATTGCTTCTATACGCTTAAAATACTCATCATTAAGCTTACGCAACGCACCACTTTCCATTAATGGTTTAGCGTGTGTATGTTGTTTAATTATGCTAATTAACTCAGACATGTAATCTACATAGGGAATTTGATGTTCATTTGCAAACTGATGACCTAATGCATTAAATGACTCACTCACTAATGTTGTTGCAACAATTGCATTCTGTTCTTTAGCTAATTGTAAGACATTTAAAAATTCTTGTTCGTCCTTAATATATGGAAATTTCTTAATTTCTACTTGAGTTAAATCTGGAAACTGTGTCAGCGTCGCATGAATCATCCGTTGCGCTGTTTCTCCAATTGAATCTGAAACTATAAATAACTTTAATACTTCATTATTATCCTTCACCTTATCGCTCGCTTTCCTCCGCTTGACTCTGAGCTGTAGCTAAAATTGCACCCGGAACTCTAAATGGTGAACATGAAACATAATCAATTTCCCATTGGTTAAATTTACGAATTGATTTTGCATCGCCACCAAGCTCACCACATACACCAATTTTTATCTCTGGATTTGTATTTTTAGCTTGTTCAACAGCTAATTGAATTAGTCGTCCTACACCTTCTCTATCTAAAGTTTGGAATGGGTCAAGCTGTAAAATGTTATTTTCAGTATACACATTTATGAATTTTCCTGCATCATCTCTAGAGAAACCAAATGTCAATTGCGTTAAATCATTAGTACCAAAACTGAAGAAATCACAATGTTTCGCAAGGTCATTCGCAATCAAGCATGCTCTAGGCGTTTCAATCATAGTACCTATCATATATTGTATATCTTGTTGTGATTCTTTTTCTAAATGTGTAATTGTATTAACTAATCGTTCTTTTAAAGTTGTAAATTCTTCTACTGTTGACACGAGAGGAATCATAATTTCTGGTAGGCACGTTATGCCCTCTTTTTGAAGCTTAATAACACTTTCAATGATAGCTTCAACTTGCATCTCATATAACTCTGGATAAGTCACAGCCAAACGACAACCACGATGACCAAGCATTGGATTGACCTCATTTAAGTCAACGATTCGCTTGCGTAAGAACTCTGAAGATACATTCAGCTGTTGAGAAACATTGTTTATATCTTCTTCAGATGATGGTAAGAACTCATGTAACGGTGGATCAAGTAAACGAACAATCGTAGGTCTATCTTGAGATAATCTGAAAATTGTTTCAAAATCTTCTACTTGGTATGTTTTAATTTTTTCTAAAGCTTGTACACGTTCGTCATGATTTGAAGCTAAGATAAAACGGCGCATTTCTATTAAACGTTCAGGGCCAAAGAACATGTGCTCAGTACGAACTAAACCTATTCCTTTAGAACCAAAATTATATCCAGCTTTTATATCTTGTGGTGTTTCAGCATTCATTCTAACTTGCAGTCTTGCAATCTCTTCAGACCAAGTCATAAATTGATCGAACTCTTCACTATGTTCAGCATTGACTGTTTCAATTGCTCCTAAATATAAATCACCAGCTGAACCATCTACAGAAACGATATCCCCTTCATGTAATTCACCTTCAGGATAATATACTGTTTTGTTCACTGTATCTATCTCTACATTCGAACATCCTGTCACACAACATTTGCCCATTCCTCTTGCTACAACAGCAGCGTGTGATGTCATACCACCATGAGTTGTTACGATTGCTTCACTTGCTACCATCCCCTCAATATCTTCAGGTGATGTTTCCGGTCGCATTAACACTACTTTATTACCATTTTCAGCTTGAAGTTTTGCTTCTTCAGCAGAGAAGACTACTTTTCCTGTTGCTGCACCGGGACTAGCTGGTAAGCCCATTTTAGAAACCACTGTCGCTTGCTTTAATGATTCTTCATTAAAATTAGGATGTAATAATTGGTCTATTGATTTTACTTCTACTTTTGATACTGCTTCTTCACGTGTAATTAATTGCTCGTGAACTAAATCCACAGCAATTTTTATTGCAGCTTTAGCAGTACGTTTTCCGTTACGTGTTTGTAATAAATAAAGTTTACCATTTTCAATTGTAAATTCTATGTCTTGCATATCTTTGTAATGTTTTTCAAGTTGTTTGGTTACATCAACAAACTCTTGATGTACATCTGGCATTTGTTGTTTTAAAGTGTCAATATCCTTAGGGGTACGAATGCCTGCAACAACATCTTCACCTTGAGCATTAAGTAAGTACTCTCCGAATAAATGATTTTCTCCAGTAACTGGATTTCTTGTAAATGCTACACCCGTACCACTATTTTCACCACTATTACCAAATACCATTTCCTGAATATTTACGGCTGTACCAATATCATGTGGAATATCATTTAAATCTCTATATACACGTGCACGATCATTATCCCAAGATTTAAATACTGCTTCAATTGCTTCTTCTAATTGCTTTAACGGTTCTTGGGGAAAAGGTTTATATGCCTCTTCTACATAGATTTCTTTATATTTTTCACATATAGTTTGTAGTCCTTCTGCCGGAATTTCAGCATCATTTTGATAACGATGCTTTGTTTTAAAATCATTAAAATATGTATCGAAAGCTGTCATTGGAATACCATAAACAACCTCTCCAAACATTTGTAGTAAACGACGGTAACAATCATATGCAAATCGTGCATCATTTGTTTTGTCAACAAGCTTTTTTACATTATCATCATTAAGTCCTAAATTAAGAATTGTATCCATCATTCCTGGCATGGAAATTTTTGCACCACTACGTACTGATACTAATAACAAGTTATCATCAGAGGAAAAGGCTTTTCCTGTTCGTTTAGAAAAAGCTGCTAAATGATCAATTAATTGTGTCTTTACTTCTGTAGGTAGTTCTTCATTTTGTTTTAAATATGTAATACAAGCTTCAGTCGTAATTGTAAAACCATCTGGTACTGGTAGTCCGAGTCTCTTCATCTCTGAAAGATTGGCACCTTTACCACCAAGTAAGTCTTTCATAGCTATATTTCCTTCATTAAATGCATAAACGAATTGTGTCATTCTTGACCACCTCTTATTTTTTATTATGTCATACTATTTATTTACAAGTATGTCATAATAAAAAGAGAATTACAACATTTTTAAGAAAAGGCTTTCATTAAATTTGCTCTAAATATGTCAAAAGTATTAATTTAATGCTTTTTTATTCATGATTTTATTTTTCAATTCATCATTGATTAGGTTATACTCATGCAATCTAAAAAGCAGGGCAAAATTCATACTGAATTCCCTGTCCCATCACATTAACTAAATTAAACTAATGCATATTCTAATATTAGTCTCTGACAGTCAAAATAAAAAAACCTGAGACATTGTATAAGTGTCCCAGGAAATATTTTCATTCATGCTTAATGTGATGAATCTTGTTGTTTATATTTTTTTATTTCTGCGTCACGTAATTCAACACGACGTATCTTACCTGAATTTGTTTTTGGTAGATGTTCAACAAATTCAATTGCTCTTGGATATTTATACGGTGCTACTTCATTTTTACAAAATACTTGTAATTCTTGGATTAACTCATCACTTGCTTCATAATCATCTTGCAAGATGATAAATGCTTTAACAATATTTCCACGAATGTCATGAGGACTTGCAACAACTGCACATTCTTTAACAGCTGCGTGATTTGTTAGTGCATCTTCTACCTCGAAAGGTCCAATGGTATATCCTGAACTAATGATAATATCGTCACGGCGACCTTCGAACCAGAAATAACCATCATTATCAATATGAGCTTGGTCTCCAGTAACATAATAATCACCTGTTGAAGCTGCTTTTGTGCGTGCTTCATCTTTAAAGTAACCTTTAAATAAAGCCGGTAAGTCTAAAGGCACGGCGATATTACCTTTAACATTTGGACCAACCTCTTTACCATCATCGTCAATGACAGTAACAAAACTACCAGGTATACCTTTGCCCATAGAACCCATACGTGGTTCAGTATCTTTTAGAAATCCGATCAACAATGTACTTTCGGTTTGTCCATATCCATCTCGAACAGTAATATTAAAATGACGTTTAAATTGTTCAACAACTTCTCGATTTAAAGGTTCACCCGCAGACACCGCACTGTGTAAATACTCTAAATTGTACTGTTCTAAATGACTAAGTTTAGCCATCATACGATATTCTGTTGGTGTACAACATAGAACATTAATTTGATAATTTTGAAGTAACTCGAGATATGTTTCAGGGTGGAAACGACCGTTATAGACAAATGCTGTTGCTCCCATCCCTAATACAGATAAAAATGGACTCCACACCCACTTTTGCCACCCTGGTGCTGCAGTTGCCCATACAAGATCATTCTCTTGTATACATAACCAATGTTTTGGTGCCATTTGTAAATGGGCATACCCCCATCCATGTGAATGCGTTACTGCTTTTGGATTGCCTGTTGTACCTGATGTATAAGAAAGAATCGCCAAATCATCTCGTGTTGTA
Organism: Staphylococcus epidermidis; assembly: GCF_006742205.1. NCBI lineage: Bacteria > Bacillati > Bacillota > Bacilli > Caryophanales > Staphylococcaceae > Staphylococcus > Staphylococcus epidermidis. The sequence continues at coordinate 364,661 of NZ_AP019721.1, read as the reverse complement.
TCTGCGCCTTTAAGGTCATCACTTACTTTTTCTTTTTCATCTTCTATTGAAACCCAATCTTCTTTGTGACCAGCTACTATAAATTTTTTTAATTGGTCATATTCTTTAACGTTTTCAAATTCTTTAGTTAGAGAATCAAATGAAATAACTGCATCAATCTCACCGTGAGTAATTCGATATTGTAAATCTTTTGTTCGTAACATTTCCGAACTTGGAACAATCGCTATCCCTAGTTTCAATGCTGCAATATATAATTCATATGTAACGATTGCACGTGGCATCATGATGAGAACTTTATCTCCCTTTTTTAGCCCATGATTGAGGAATACATTCCCTACTTTATTAGCATTACTGATAAGTTCTTTATAACTTACAGAAATATTTTCATGCTCGTTATCCTTGTAAATAATGGCTTTTTTATGATCTTCTGAGGCATATTTTTCTATTTCTGTAACAATATTATAATTCTCAGGTGCTAGTAAATTTGATTTATTCATAAGTGTACTTCCTTTCAATTCACTTTCATCTAAACATTACCAAAGGTTTATAATCTATCAAACCTCTTAAAAACATTCATATTATTCATCATCAACTAACAAATTTTCAAATAAGAAAAACCTGAAACATAAATTAATGTACAGGTTTATCATTAACTTTTTGATTGTTGACAATAACTTTTTGCTACATTCATTTATCTTATATTATTTGAACAAGTCAAATATACTTTTACGTGTGTACAATTCATTAAAAGCATCCACAAAATTTTATTCTTAATAAATTCAATGGCATATTATACTTTTTTATATTTTATCATTCATATATTCAACACAAATTTAGTTATTAAGACTTTCTAACTCTATTCTTATATTATAGGATAAATCTCTATTGACTATACGATGATCAACACCTTTTTGAGTTCCACGTTTTTTATGAGTTTGCGCATATGCTTGTGAATTTTGCCAATCATAGAAAGCTTGTCTACTGTTCCATAGCGTGATGATAATGTAATGTCTCCCTTTGACTACCGGTCTAAGAAATCTTAACGCTTTAAAACCAGGCACATCTTGCAAATGTTGATTTCGCTTTAAAAACCGTGACTCAAAAACCTCTTCATTACCTCCATTGACGAATAAGTGATTTAACACACAAAATGAATCATTAGATAAGCTGTTGATTGATTCTAATACTTCGTAGTGCTGCTGATCATTATTCTTTTCAATTGTGAATGAATTACTAGTTTCTTCTATTATATATGTTTTATTTGTATCGCTAATTAACATAAGACATCCCTTCATTTCAATTTAAGATTATAGGGCTACTTTACTTTGTTCATATAGTGATAGTGAGCGTTTTACAGCTTCAATACAATCGTCATCAAAATAATTTAACTGATTAAAATAGTTTAATATATTATGTGCTGTTGTTTCTTCCATAGGTAAATCTTCATCTTGGTTAATACATGTGGCTAGTTTACCTAGAGGTGTTTCATCACCAACGAAATTTTGTATAAAATGATAAAAACTCACCTTATCACCTCTTTAATATGATATAAATACATACTACCATGATTTAATATATAAAACATTAAATCCAAACCGACACTCTATGCACGTCACCTATACATATCAACACTATTTATATATTCTTACTGACATTTCGTGGTAAGAAAAGTCCGGATGATAAGGACTGCTGAAATTACCATTGATAGATTGAAACAAAAAACTTAAATTTTTATTTTGACGTTACCAAAAGTATCTTTTAAGCTTCCCTTAACAACTATAAATAACCCACAAGAAGTGTTGTTAGACTCACCACTATATTTATCGTATCTTTTCAATTTCCAAAAGAAGCTTGTATCGTAAAAACAAAATTTAATTATCAATTAGATAATTAACAAATCGTAATAACTATAAAATCGGTACCTAATTACAATGTATAGATACCTTTATATTCTTGATATTTCATACACCTTTTATTTCAAATAATCTAATACAATTGTACCCACTGCCTCTGCAACTACAAGCATAGATGTTTCATTGATATTAAACTTAGGATGATGGTGAGGGTACATAGGTCCATCTTCTGGTGCTGCACCCGAATAAATAAATGTTGAAGGTCTTTCTAACGCATAAAACGCGAAATCTTCTGAGGGTGGCTGCGGCTCACAAATATCTATTGCTTTTATGTCATCCAGCTTAGCATTTTTTAAAGTTGTTGCTACATAAGAAGTAAATTCAGGATCATTGTAAAGAGCTGGATAATCCTTTTTAAATTCAAAATCACAAATCACTCCGAACATCTCTTCTAATCCTCTGACTAGTCGTGTCATTTCATTCTGAATATTGTCTCTTGTATCATCAGTCAGTGCACGTACATCACCTTCGATTGTTATTGTATCTTTAATCACATTGAATTGTCCTTTCCCGTCGAAGGAACCTATTGTGACTACACCCGTTTCAAACGGATTTAAGCGTCTTGAAACAATGGTCTGTGCGGTCGTTACAAAATGCGCACCTGCTACAATAGCGTCATTCGATGTATGTGGGGATGAGCCGTGACCACCCTGACCTTTCACAACAAGTCTAAAATAAGCGCGTCCCGTTTGAACAAAACCTTCACGATAGTATATTTTACCTGTTTCCATCATACTCATCACATGTGCACCTAAAACATGGTCCACCCCTTCTAATACGCCGTCATCTATCATACCTTTCGCACCGCCCGGTGGCATTTCTTCTGCAGGTTGATGTATAATCACGACATTACCTCTCAATTGATCTTTCATTTCAATTAATGTTTCTCCAAGTATTAGCATGTACGCAGTATGTGCATCATGACCACAAGCATGCATGACTCCCTCATTTTTAGAAGCATAAGGTAATTCTGTTTCTTCTTTTATCGGTAGCGCATCAAAGTCAGCACGAATAGCGATAGTTTTTCCTGGATGTTTACCTGCGATGGTAACTTTAATTCCATTAGGACCCACATTCGTCTCAACTAAACAATCCTTATCTTTATAAAAGTTTGCAATATATTTAGATGTTTCATTTTCTTCGAATGATAATTCAGGATTTTCATGTAAGTAACGTCTTATTTCTTTCATTCTTTGCTCTTTTTCACGTAGATGTTGAACTAAAGTTTGATTCATCTTAATCCTCTCCTCAAGATTATTATAAACTTTAATTTATAAATATTGTTACACAACGTTTTAGAGATACATATCTTAATTTTTATATTTAAACAATCATCGTACAAATCTATCACAGTAATGTTACACACTAAAAAACCTGAGACAACAAGTTGTCTCAGGCTTCTATATGAGTAACCAATGAATAAGTTACAATTGTGTACACAACAATTTTTTAAAGTTAAGTCTTTATATACCGTAACAGATGATTGAATTCAATATGATTGCTATTATAATCTATTTCTGGTTAGAATTTAAGATTATATTTTGAATCAAACTATTTTAATATTGGTAGAATGGATCATCTTCCATTGCACCTGCTTTTTCATCATCAATACCATGTTTATAATAGTCAACATATTGAGGTTCAAGCGGTTTTCTACCACGAATAATGTCCGCTGCTTTCTCAGCTAACATCAATACAGGTGCATGAATATTACCATTTGTTGTTCTAGGCATTGCTGAAGCATCAACGACACGTAAATTTTCCATACCATGTACTTTCATAGTTAATGGATCGACTACTGCCATTGGGTCAGATGCAGGTCCCATTTTCGCGCTACAAGATGGATGTAATGCAGTTTCTCCATCTTTACGTACCCAATCTAGAATTTCTTCATCCGTTTGAACTTGTGGTCCTGGTGAAATTTCGCCACCATTAAATGGGTCCATAGCTTTTTGTTTTAGGATATTTCTTGCTACTCTAATTGCTTCAACCCATTCTCTTTCGTCTTCTTTCGTAGATAAGTAATTAAACACGATACTTGGTTTTTCAAATGGATCCTTAGATTTGATTTTCAAACTACCTCTTGAGTTGGAGTACATTGGTCCAACATGTACTTGGTAACCATGTGCTACTGGTGCTTTTTGACCATCATATCTTACAGCAATTGGTAAGAAATGGAACATGAGGTTTGGATAATCAACATCATCATTTGATCTTACAAAGCCACCACCTTCAAAGTGGTTAGACGCCGCTGCACCTTTACGTGCAAAAATCCATTGTAAACCGATGAACGGCATACGTTTGACATCAAGGCTAGGTTGTAGTGAAACCGGTTGTTTACATTTATGTTGAATATATACTTCTAAGTGATCTTCGAAGTTCTCACCAACACCTGGTAAATGCATACGTGGCTCTATACCTTTTGATTTTAAGAATTCTGAGTCACCAATACCTGATAATTGTAATAGTTGTGGTGTATTGAAAGCACCGCCAGATAAAATAACTTCGTTTGCATGAACAGTATGTTCTTTACCATTTTTCTTGAAAGTCACGCCTGTTACTTTTTTACTATTATTTTCATCAAAAATTAATTTTGTAACGAATGCACGTGTTTCAACATCTAAGTTTCTACGTCTTAATGCTGGGCGTAGATACGCTCTTGAAGCAGACATACGACGTCCATGATGTACTTGGCTATCAAATGGTCCAAAACCTTCTTGTCTGTATCCATTAACGTCTGCAGTTTTATGATAGCCCGCTTCAACACCTGCATTAAAGAATGATTTAAATAATGGATTAGTAGCTGGTCCACGTTTTAATTTGATTGGACCATCATGGCCTCTAACTTTATCGTATGGCGCTGCACCATATGTTGTTTCTAACTTTTTGAAGTATGGTAGACAATGTGCAAAGTCCCATGTGTCCATTCCTTCAGGTTCTGCCCATCCTTCATAGTCCATTGGGTTACCTCGTTGATAAATCATACCGTTAATAGAACTTGAGCCACCTAATACTTTACCTCTCGCATGATCTACTCTACGTCCCATATGTGGTTCTTCGTCAGTTTGATATTCCCAGTCATAAAAACGATTACCTGATGGGAACATCAATGCTGCTGGCATTTGAATAAATAAATCCCAGAAATAGTCACTACGTCCAGCTTCTAATACCAAAACATTTTTATCTTTATCCTCTGAAAGGCGTGCACCAAGAACTGAACCTGCACTACCGCCACCAATGATGACATAATCGTATGAATCGCGTTTTCTTCTCATCGTTAAAGACCTCCAAAAATTGATTTGTTTTCTTTGTTTGTTAACATCTCTTTCTTAAAAGGTTTCATTTATTGAAGTGAGCACTATACCTTAGTTAGTACTCACTTCATGTAGCATTTTGTATTTATAAGTCATTTACTGTATATAAGCAATGTATTATTATTTACTGAACCAATCCACTGGTTCTGGATTAGTATTTGTAAGAATGTGTTTACTTACTAAATATTCCTCTAATCCTTCTTTACCTAATTCTCTACCGATACCTGATTGTTTGTAACCGCCCCATGGCGCTTGTGCAAAGTATGGATGGAAATCGTTAATCCAAACCGTACCAAGTTTCAATTTATTTGCAACACGTTGTGCTTTACCAATATCTTTAGTAAATATAGCACCTGCTAAACCGTAAATTGAATCATTTGCTAAGCGAATAGCTTCTTCTTCGTCAGCAAATCCTTCTACAGTCACAACTGGTCCAAAGACTTCCTCTTGAACAATACGCATTGATGTATCACAATCTGTAATTACAGTAGGTTCAAAGAATAATCCGGCTTGTAAGTCTTCACGTTCAGGGCGTTTACCACCAATTGCAATTGTTGCTCCATCTTTTTTCGCAACTTCCATATAACCTTCAATTTTATCGCGGTGTGCTGTTGAGATAACTGGTCCCATTTCAGTATCTTGATCAAAACCGTTACCTAATTTGATTTTGCTTACACGATCGATAAGAGCTTTTTCGAATTTATCTTTAATATCATTGTGAACTAAGATTCTTGAACCAGCAGAGCACACTTGACCAGCGTGGAAATATCCACCATTAAGTGCTTGGTCTACAGCTAATTCAAAATCAGCGTCATCAAAAATAATATTAGGATTTTTGCCGCCTAATTCTAATGCAACGTCAGTCACGTGATTAGCTGCTTGTTTCATGATGTGTTTTCCTGTTTCAATACCACCTGTAAATGAAACTAAATCGACTTCTTCATGACCTGACATCACGTCGCCCACTTCTGATCCAGCACCAAGTACTAAATTAATTGTTCCTTTAGGGAAACCAACTTCCTCCATCAATTCAAATACACGAATTGTTGTTAACGGAGTAATTTCACTTGGTTTCATAACTAATGAGCAACCTGTTGCTAAAGCTGGCGCAATTTTCCAAGATGCTTGAAGTAATGGATAGTTCCAAGGTGTAATTTGAGTAACAACACCTACAGGTTCTTTAACTACTTTACTTTCAGCATTAGGAATAGGTGAATTGATAATTTCACCGCCATCTTTATCAGCTAAACCAGCAAAATACATAAACACATTATGAATATCATCCATATCAGCATAGGATTCTTCTAAAGTTTTACCAGTGTCTAATGTTTCTAATTTAGCTAACTCTTCTCTATTTTCTTTAATTTTATCAGCAACGGCTCTCACTTTTTTACCTCTGACTTCACTTGTTTCAAGTGACCATTCACCGTCTTCGAAAGATCTTCTAGCAGCTAAAATTGCTCTTTCAACATCTTCTTTAGTTCCTTCAGCTACAGTGAAGATTGTTTCTTGATTGTAAGGATTTATAATATCTCTTGTGTTTTTATTTGAACTTTCAACCCATTCTCCATCAATATATTGACGATTTGATAATTTATCTACAAGTTCCATCAAACGACCTCCGTTAAGTTTGTTAAATTTTTATTTAACGAATTTTACAGAGTTATGTTATCATAATTGATGAAAAAGTGTCAATTTCTTTAAAAATGTTTGTATTTTACAATCGAACTTATCTATGTTTAAGAAATAATTTTTGTTCAGAAAATTACTTTTCTTTTTTTCATAAAAGGCTTTATAATGATTCTCGTGTGTATTTATTAGAAATGGGACATATAGCATAGGTTTTTATAGCCATTTATAGATTGCAGCATTGAATTTAGTCAAAAGTAGTATAGACATTAACAATTCAAATCGATAACTAACATTTGATTATGAAATTTCAATGTAATTATGCTTTATATTCATGAACGAGTTACAACTCAAAGTAATAGATGTATCCTTTACAGGCAAATCATCATAAAAATCATAGTATCTGGTGCGTCCACCTAAGCTAAATAATGGATTAAAATGGAGGTGCAATGATGGATTATAATAACAATGACAGTCAATATATCGAAGAAGCTAAAGATTTAGTTATCAACTCAATCGGTGAAACCATGGATTTGTATGGTATCAACCGTAGTGTAGGTAACTTGTATGGCATTATGGTTTTTGAAGGAAGTATGACACTTGATGAAATGCGACAACAACTGCAAATGAGTAAACCTAGTATGAGTACAGGTGTAAAAAAACTACAAGAATACGATATCGTCAAACAACAATTCACGCGTGGTAGCCGAAAGCAACATTTTATTGCAGAGAAAGATTTCTTCACTTTCTTCCGCAACTTTTTTACTAAAAAATGGGAACGTGAAATTGACACTAATATGGAAGCAATTGAAGATGCAGAAAATATCATTCACCCACTTCTTGAAAAGAATGATATAGATGAGGAAGTTAAAAAACAAGCAATAAATGTAAAAGCGCAGTTAGACCACTCTAAAATATATTACAAGTGGCTCGCTCAATTAAGTGAAGCTCTAGAGTCAGGAGAAATTTTTAACTATTTCCCAATTCCAGATGAACAACATCATCATGATCAATCAGAAAAAGCCAAGCGATAATGATTTAACATTCGCTTGGCTTTTTTTTGTTATAAGTTATCGTCTTCAGGTTTGTCTTTGACCTGAACTATTCTTAGAGAACGTCTTTCAATTTCTTTATGCTTATCTGCACGTCTTTCTAACTTGATACGATCTCGTCCGAGTATAATTAAGAACGAAATCATCATTAGCGTAAATATAACAATTAAAGGTACACTAGCAAGTAATGATGCTGTTTTCAATACTTCTAATGCACGTTCTCCTCCAACTAGCATTAAAGAGAACGGTAGTAAACATAACGCAAACGCCCAGAACAAACGATTAGCACGTAACGGTTCTCCTATCACTTTTTTCTGTGACGCTGCTGCTAAAATATATGAACCAGAATCGAATGTTGTTGCTAAGAATAAGAAAGCTGATATTAAGAATAAGATAATAGTAATTGTCGAGAATGGTAGTTGATGCATTATTTCTATGATTGTTGCCTCTGTACCATAATTGTTTAAATAGCTTATTACATTAAATTGCTCAGTAATTTGTAGATATACAGCATAGTTACCAAAAATACCGAAAAATAACACACAACCTAATGTTCCATAGCATATTGTTCCTAATACAACTTCTTTAAGTGTACGTCCTTTTGAGATACGCGCGATAAACAATCCAATAAACGGTGCATAAACGAGCCACCATGACCAGTAGAATATTGTCCAATCTTGAGGGAAATTCGTTTCTTTACGACCTTTTATGCCACCAAATGGTTCCATCCATGTCGCCATATGGAAGAAATCTTTTATCATATTACCGAACCCTGTAACTGTAGTTTCCATAATAAACACAGTTGGACCTACGATGAATACAAATGCTAATAATAAAAATGATAACCAAACGTTAACATCACTTAATTTTTGAATACCTTTTTTCAAACCTGTGTAAGAACTGATTGCGAAAATAACTGTAATAGTTAGTAAGATGATTGAACGTAAAATCATATTAGATCCATCTAAACCAGTCAATCGTTCAATACCAGCTGAGATCATCGGCACGCCTAGAGCGAGTGATGTTGCAGCACCACCGAGCAAACCGAAAATAAATAAAATATCTACGATTTTTCCTAATAATTTATCCGTATGTCCTTTTAAAATTGGTCGACAAGCTTGACTAATTTTATAGACGGGTTTCTTCTTAACGAAAACTAAATAACCGATTGGCAAAGCTGGTAGCACATATATTGCCCAGGCTATAGGTCCCCAGTGAAACATACCATATTGAGTTGCATATTGAAGTGCTTGATCGGACATTGATTTTGCACCGTTAGGAGGTACTTGATAATAAAATGCCCACTCAATAACACCCCAATATAAAATATCTGAACCAATACCGGCACAGAATAACATGGCTGCCCATGTGAAATTATTAAATTCAGGTTTGTCAGTCGCTTTTCCTAACGTGACATTCCCATACTTACCAAATGCTATGTATAAAACAAAACAAAATATAGCCAGTCCCATAAAGAGATATACCGATCCAATTGAATTAGAAATGGCACTATTGATATCGGTAATGATTATTTCACTTGCTTTCGGAAAAACCATCATAGGTATAACAGCAAAAAGTAACACAATGACTACGCCTATGAAGGTCGTCCAGTCCATAACTTTTTCCTTTTTCAAATGTGATCCCCCTAATATTAATTTATGAATCTTTACTTTAAATTACGTTCAATGGATAGTGATTCACAAAAAAGACAATAACGAACTTTTAATAATAATGCAAATTACATACATGTATCATCAAAATCTAATTTGAATAATTATATAATTTAAGCCTCTCAAATATTCATCTTAAATTGCTATGACAACAGTGTTAAGTTAAAATTTAACAAAATGAACGAACTTTACAATATTTCATATCGTATTTTTATACACTTTTAACGTATATATATTTATTTTATTTTTTTCTCCACTGATACTCACTCTTAATCTATAAATAAAAAATCGCCAATATTTAGTCATTCAAATACCTTACTCGATGAGATGAAGTATTTAAAACACTATATATATGGCGATTAAATTCCAACTTATAAAAATTGATTAATATCCTAAAATGGTTTTAATAACAAATCCTGTAATGACGGATACTGTTATAACAAAAAATCCTGGTATCATAAAGCTCGTAGGTCTTGTTCTACCTGTTTCATCTAGTTCTACAGCAAATAATAGTGTCGGTTGAGCTGGAATAACGAAATTCACATTTAATGTTTGTACCATCGCAACAAAATAGATGGGAGGTATACCTAAACTCATAACTATCGGCACCATAATTGATGCTGTAGCTGTTTGAGAAATGACAATCATTGCAACTACAGAAACAAGTATGATAACAAGCCAAGGTACTTCACTAATAATTGACCCAATATCATTTTTCAATATTTTTAAGTTATGTGGAGCATTAAATATTGTTGCACCTAACCAACCTGGGCCAAGAACTGCAAAAAGTGCTCCCATTGCAGATTGTGTAATATTCGATGACAGAATATCAGAAGTATTGATTTTTATTAATAATAAATTGATTGTAGCGCTGAGATACATAAAGAACTGAACAATTTCAGTCATCTCAACTTTAACTACATCTCCATTCACATTGAATTGCGGCATGAGATTAGGAAATATGCCAAACGTTAAAATACCCATGACACATAATAGGAATGAGATAACACCTATTTTTACTTTTAATGAAAAGTCATTTTTGATTTCGACTTCTGGCATCTGAACTAAACGTTCTGACTCATCACGCACGTGTTCTTTTCGTCCTACAAATGTACAAAATGTACTAAGCATTAACATACTAATTAAAGCTGTAGGTAAAACAATACTTAAATACTTGCCCATCGATATTTCATACCCTGCTAATACAGAAATAATATAAGCTGTAGCAGAAGCTGCCGGGCTACAAAGTAAGGCTAAATTGGCTGTAAGTACCGAAGCAGTTAATGCGCGTTTAGGCTGAATTCGTGCTTTTTGTGCAGTTTTCGCTATGATAGGTTCAAGTGAAAGAGCTATATTTGCAGTACCAATTCCAAAAACAAAGACAAAGACAATCATTGGCGCTATAAATATAATTGATTTTGGAAAGCGTTCAATCACACGTGATGCAATGTATACTAAATAGTCAATACCACCAGTGGCTTGTAACGTACCACCTGCTATACCAATAGATAATATGATTAACACTGCCGTCACTGGTGCTGAACCTGGAGGTAACTGGAATCCAAATATCATGATAAGCTGCGCTACTATAGCAAAGATGCCACATCCCAGTGCACCAGCAGTTCTTAATCCTAATAATATCGCTAGAATCATGATTATGATTTCTATGATAAACAATAACATGGAAGAATCTCCTAACTTATGCCGAACAATTTTCACTTCAATATTTTATCACTTTAATATGTAATTAGTATATATATAAGTATAAGATTATTTCTTTTACTTTTTAGATGTTTAATGTTTGTCACTTTTCAGTCTATAAATTGCAACAAATCACATCTACCTACTAAAAAGTGATATAAATTTACTTTAAAAATAAAATTAACTATACTCTTTAAAACTGTCGTTATACATGTGGATAACTTTCATGTTCATCCCATTGAAAACTTATAACAAAGATTGCCCAAAACAAATGAACCATAACATTTATTTTGGGCTATTTTTCCAAGAGATATCTTAAAAATTAATTCCAATTATCATCATAAACTATTTAGTTAGATATTCAATGACCTGTTCTTTTTGTAAGGAAGATTGAACATCAATCACACGTTGATTAAGTGATCCTTTATATGGAAGATTCGGACGATATAAATGTTGAATAAACATACCATCAACTAATACATCAATATGTTCGAGTAATGACTTGCGCGCATCGTCTTGCTGTTTCAAATATTCAAATAAAAAGCCAGTCCATACCCAAATTGTTTTTGTATGACCGAATCGTTGTCTAAAAGCTTCAACAAGTTGGAGTGTGATAAACAAATTACAAAATGGTTCTCCACCAAGTATGCTTAAGCCTTCGATATAAGAAGGCGCACAATAATCTAAAATCTCTTCAAGCATTTCAAGTTCGAAAGGTTCTCCGTATTTAAAATTTTGGGCTTTAACGTTATAACAACCTTTACATTGAAAAGGACATCCGGAAACATATACACTGCATCGAACACCTTCACCATCTACAAAGCTATGACTTTCTATTTTAGCTATATAGTGTTGACCTTCTTTAATGTTTAAAATATTCATGAACGAGGTTCCTTCATGTGTTTCACTCTTGCACATATCTCTTTTTGTCGACCTTCAATAACAGGTCTTTGAACTGGATTTCCTAAATAACCACATGTTCTTTTTACAACGTCAACCGTTTTAGGATCAGTGTTACCACAATGTGGGCATCTATATCCGTTAGCAGTAGTTTCAAAATCTCCATCATAGCCACAACGATAACAGTGATCAATAGGAATATTCGTACCTAAATAACCTACCTTATCATAAGCATAATCCCATACTGCTTCTAAAGCTTTCAGATTATGATTTAACTTTGGATATTCACAATAATGAATGAATCCACCACTTGCATAGTAAGGATAGTCTTTTTCAAAATCTAATTTTTCAAACGGCGTTACATCTTTACGCACATCATAGTGGAATGAATTTTGGTAATATCCTTTATCAGTAACATCTGGAATAAATCCAAATTTTTCTTTGTCCAATCGGCAAAATCTATCTGTTAGTGATTCACTAGGTGTACTGTATATACTGAACCAAATATCATATTGTTTCGTCCACTCTACTTGATAACGTTTCATTTCTCTTAATATGTCTAGTGTGAATGTTTTAGCTTCAGGATTGTGTTCCCAATTCGGTCCATAAAATAATGTTGCCGCTTCGTATAAACCGATATACCCCATTGAAATCGTTGCGCGTTGTTTTGTAAATAATGAATCGACAGTATCTTCTGAAGTGAGTTTATTTTTAAATGCACCACTTTTATATAAAATAGGCGCGTTATCTGGAATAGCATCTTGTAGTCTTTGAATTCGATACACAAGTGCATCATGTAATAATTGCATGCGTTTTTCAAAGATATCCCAAAACTGCTGCATGTCACCATCTGCTTCGATTGCAATTCTCGGTACGTTCAACGTCACTACACCTAAGTTACATCGTCCATTATTTTCCAATTGACCTTCATCATTCTTCCAACTTGGTAAAAATGAACGACATCCCATCGGTGCTTTAAAATCACCAAGCAGTTCCACAAGTTTATCGTAATTTAAAATATCGGGATACATGCGCTTTGTTGAACATTCCAATGCAAGTTGTTTAATATCATAGTTAGGATCTTCTGGACTAAAGTTAACCCCCTTTTTTATCGAAAATACAAGTTTAGGGAAAATTGCAGTAACCCTATCTTTACCGAGACCTTTAATACGGGTATGTAAAATTGCTTGTTGAATTTTTCGACTTAATTGATCTGTTCCTAAACCAAATCCCAAAGTAACGAATGGCGTTTGTCCATTGGAAGTATAGAGTGTGTTAATCTCATACTCTAAACTTTCAATTGCATCACCAATATCCTTAGTTACTTGTGTATCCACATAATTCTCAATTTTGTCAGGTTGAACGAAATCATTCGCTACTTCCCTGTGATGTTGTGCATTCATTTGTGCATATTTACTTAGTAATTCGTCAACACGATCGACAGTACAACCTCCATATTGACTGCTTGAAACGTTTGCAATGATTTGTACAAGTTGTGCTGAAGCGGTTTGTATTGATTGAGGTGTTGTAACATTAGCATTGCCTATCTCAAAGCCATTCTCTAACATATCTTTTGCATCTATGAGACAACAATTGGTTAATGGTTGAAATGGATGGTAATCTAAGTCGTGAAAATGAATATCTCCCGATTGATGTGCATGAGCAACATGCTTTGGAAGTAAATGATCGAGTGCATAAGACTTTGATACCGTTCCAGCTGTTAAATCTCGCATTGTTGAGAATGTATTACTATCTTTATTTGCATTTTCATTTAATATAGTTGGATCTTTTGTGATTAATCGAGTTAATGATGTTTCTAGAGTAGTCATTTCGTCACCCTTCGCTATATATAGTGTATATCAATAAAATAAAATACTATATATAGTATTACAATCGATTACTAAGTCGTTAACTAAAATGTCATAAAGATTATTAACGTTTAGTGAACTCTATGTGAGATAAAGATAGTTTTGTAATCAATATAAAAACCTGAGACGTCAATGTTCTCAGGCTTCTATAACATATAGTTAGTTTTTAATTCAGTTAAAATTTATAATATCTTCATTTTTGGTAATTCTAGTAATTATCTTCGTATAAATTGGGAATAAATAACCGAAATAAGCATTTACCTTTTCCCTTTCACCTATCTAATTATTTCTATTATCTTGTGTTGATTGATTTATATTTTGATGTGTTTGTTGATGATCTTGAACGACATGTTGAGAATGCTCTTGTGTTACTTGTTCTTCCCCATTGCTCGACTCTTGCGATACATCTGTATGTCCCTTTGACATCTCAAGATTTTTTTCTAAATTTTTGCGCTTTTCATCTTCTGATCGACGGTCATATGAGCGCTCTTCTAACACTGAGCCAACTGTTAAAATGAGAATTACAGCTATTGTCCCCACAATAAATAATACAAGTAAAATCCACATCCAAATATTAAATGACATGTTATATCACCATCCTCTTATTTTTTTGATAAATCACACAATATCTCTTTAAAAATATTTTCCCTTTTTATTTCACTTTAATCACACATCAATAATTAGCTTTTTAGAAATTTAAATTATAGTTGTCACAAACTAAGCATAAATCATGACTCATAAGTATACTATTGATGACATTTAAAAATTAACATCTTCTTACTTAATTAAAAGTAAGTATATCTGACCAAATGCTTTTCTTTAAAAACTTTCCATTATACTTTTAAAATTAAAAAGAGTAGGATTAAGAATCTTTAATTCTCTCCTACTCTATATAATGAAATATCAATTTAAATATATTCGTGTTCTTTAAGATAACGTATAATTTGTACCACTGATTGTTCAATAGTGTCGTGTTCAGTATCTATAGTAATTTCAGGGTTTTCAGGTGCTTGATAAGGTGCACTTATACCTGTAAATTCAGGTATTTCCCCAGATCGTGCTTTTTTATACAATCCTTTAGGATCTCTCTTTTCACATTCCTCAACACTACATTTTGTATATACTTCTATAAACTCATTATCCTCTAGTAATGCTCTAACACCTTCTCTGTCTTCTTTATATGGGGAGATAAAAGCAGTAACTGTTAAGGCTCCAGCGTCTACCATTAATTTTGCTACTTCTCCAATGCGTCGAATATTTTCTGAACGATCTTCAGGACTAAACCCTAAATTTTTATTAAGACCATGACGCACATTATCACCATCTAAACGGTATGTTTGTTTTCCTTCATTAAATAATTCTTTTTCTAAGGCAACAGAGACCGTTGATTTCCCTGACCCAGATAGCCCTGTAAACCATATAACAGCACTTTTGTGTCCATTTTTATGCTGTCTTTGTTTCTTCGTAACTTCTGAGTCATGCCATGTAATATGATTTGATTCACTCATTTTAACACTCCTGATTTATTTTTCTCGCAAACCTTTAATTAGAACTTCGGCAACTTCTGGTCTTGAAAATTTAGTTGGCAATGATTCGCCATTACGCAGTTTTTCTCTTACTTTAGTACCACTTAAATGTAAATGTTGAGAAGCGTCATGCGGACATGTTTTAGCAGTTGCCATATTACCACAAGCTTCGCAATAAAAGGCATGTTCAAATTTTAAAATTTGAATACCTAACTCATCTTCAAATTGAGTAATCAGCTCTTGTGCTTCATAAGTACCATAATAATCGCCTACCCCAGCGTGATCTCTTCCCACAATAAAATGTGTACAACCATAATTTTTACGGACAGTTGCATGAAGTATCGCTTCACGTGGTCCGGCATAGCGCATTGCAGCAGGATAAATGACTAGACGTGCTCTATCTTCAGGATAATAGTTTTTTAATATCACTTCATAACTTTCCATACGTACATCCGCTGGAATATCGTCTGACTTTGTTTCACCAACTAGTGGATTTAAAAGTAGACCATCAACAATTTCTAGTGCTGATTTTTGAATATATTCATGTGCTCGATG
The DNA here is from genome assembly GCF_006742205.1 of Staphylococcus epidermidis. Lineage (NCBI taxonomy): Bacteria > Bacillati > Bacillota > Bacilli > Caryophanales > Staphylococcaceae > Staphylococcus > Staphylococcus epidermidis. The sequence continues at coordinate 348,533 of NZ_AP019721.1, read as the reverse complement.
CACTGGATTTCTCGTTTGAAAACCTACGACAGTTTTCCAACCTAAATCATGAAATAATTGTCTCGTCTCTGAAGGATCCAGATGATAATTTGAAAACGCGTCATGTTTTGGACGATTTAATAGTTTAATAGGACCACCTAAATATATATTACCTTTTTCATAAACCTTTTTAACTCCAGGATGAGCTTCTTCAGTAGTTCCGTACACCAAACGCGCTTCTTTTTCTTTATCATATGTGTACTTTTCTTCTAATTTAAGCGTTCCATATAACTGACCATCTTCACCATATAAAGCAATATCATCACCTATTTCAAGTTTATCTGCTTCGGATTCTGTTACAGGTAAAGTGATAGGAATACTCCAAACTAAGCCATTGCTTAAATGTGTTTCCTCTATAACCTTAGTGTAGTCTTCCTTGTTCATAAATCCTGTAAGGGGACTAAATCCGCCAATACCTATGAGCTCTAGATCCGATATTCCCCAAGGATTTAAAGTAATCGGTTTAAAATTTAATGCTTCCTCAATCAAACGTTCACGTTCGTTTCCTTCAACAACACGATTGATGAGTTCTCCTCCATGAGGTTTAATTGTATAATTGGTTATTGTTTCATTGTTAGACATTATAATCAAATCTCCTTTTCCAATTAATTATATTTGTTTACTCGGCTTTTCTTATAAGAAAAAGACAATTTCTTGTTTCGAACGACTTGAAAAACAAGCAAAATAATAATTGCAAGAATAATAATGAATCGAACTGTATTTGAAATAGTGTTATCTTTTACAAAATAGCTTAATAATGCATTACTATTTGTAAAAATAATTAAACCACCGACACAAATTGCAAGAATGTTAATGGGTAACACTTTAACTAAATACGCTGAAATAGGTGCTGCTACCATTCCACCGAGACTTAAAGCAATTACAGCAAACCAATTAATTTGAGTGACTCCTAAAAAGATAATGAAACTTAAAGCGGCAGATGACGTAACAAAAAATTCACTTGCTGAGACTGTTCCAATCGCATATCGTGGTTGAATTTTTTTACTTGAAAGCAGGAGCGGCGTATTAACCGGTCCCCAACCACCACCACCGATTGCGTCTAAAAATCCTGCCACAAAACCTTGTGGAATTACTTTAAAACTACTCAAATTTCCCACATGATGATGATGTTCATGTGCACGTTTAAATAGAAATTGATACAAAATATAAAATCCCATACTTAACAAGAATAAAGCAATGAATGGTTTAATATAATCACCATGAATAAATGTCAAAACACCTGCACCGATAAAGGCGCTTATTGACCCAGGTATAGCTAACTTCAACATTGTTGGTTTATGAACATTATCAAATCTCCAATGTGATGTCCCAGATGCAGCTGTTGTTGCAATTTCAGAAAAATGAACGGTTGCTGACACTACTGCCGGTGCTATACCGTAAGTTAATAATATTGATGACGATGAAGCGCCAAATCCCATGCCTAATGACCCATCAACAAGTTGTGCTAAAAATCCCGCAATTGCGAAAATTAATACTTTGCGCATATATCATATGCCCCCATTCTTCATTTGACTTGTGATTTTAGCCATCGGATGAAATCTTGTTGCTTCTTCTCATCTAAATATTTGTCTGACAAAATTTGCTCGAGTAACGCTTGTTTATCAGATGGCTCAATTTTAAGTGATTTAATATATTGTCTACTTTCATATAAAAACTGAATATACATTGAATAGTCTTCATTGTATGTATCTTTTAAATCTTTAATAATTCGTTGACCTAATTTAGGACTTGCACCATCAGTTGATACACTTATTGTTAATTTATCTCTTTTTAAGAAATTAGGGAACGTTACATTACCTAGGTCTGCTTGTCCTGCATGATTAAATAATACGTTCTTAGACAAAGCTGCCCCCACATCGTTGTTAACATCAGATTGATTAGTAGCCGCGATGACCACATCAGCATTCTCAACATCTTGTGGTTCGAAGTGTTTCTTTTCATAAGTGATTTGCTTCGTTTCTAGATATTTTTGTAATGTATCGGTAATTGTTGGACTTACAACATGAATATGTTTTGTATAAGCTAATAAAGTTTTAGCACGACGTGTTGCCACTTTACCTCCACCTACAATGACGACTTTCTTGTTACTTAAATCAATCATTAAGGGCATATTCATGATGATTTCCTCCTATACACTTTAATTAATACTCATTATAAACGTGATTTTTACTGTTTTTTTAAATGTATGCGCTAAGTTGATGACATTTCCGTTAACGTTTCATTTTGAACAGTTGCCTGTTCTACAAACCAATTAATTTTTTCTCTCATCTTAACCACTTCGCCTACAATAATCATTGCTGGATTCTGAATATGATGTGCTCGTTCTTGAATTGTATCGAGTGTCCCAGTCACTGTCATTTGCTGTTTTGACGTTCCCATATGCACGAGAGCTACTGGTGTTTCTGACGAACGACCATATTGTATTAACAACTCACAAATTTCACTGAGTCTCTTAACCCCCATATAAATACATAAAGTTTCAGGACCATTGGCCAAATGTTGCCAGTATTTGCCTTTATCCATACCAGGTTTATTCACTGCAGTTACAAATGCTACAGAAGAACTATAATCACGATGTGTTACTGGAATTCCAGCATATGCTGGTGCTGCAATTCCCGATGTAATTCCAGGTATAATTTCAAAGTGGATATTATGACATGCTAATTCCTCTGCTTCTTCTCCGCCACGTCCAAAAACAAATGGATCGCCACCCTTTAAACGTGTAACTATGTGCCCTTTTTTGGCTAAGGTTACCATCATTTTATTTGTTTCTTCCTGCGGTAAGGAGTGCCTGTGAGGATCCTTACCGCAATAGAAGAACTTAGTAGAAGGAGAAGCATAATTAAGTATTTCTTTATTTACAAGTCGGTCATAAAGGATGACATCGGCTTCTTTAATGGCTTTTAAACCTTTTAACGTTATTAATTCTGGATCACCAGGTCCAGCTCCAACTAAATATACTTTCCCCATATGAACCACTCCCCCTCTCGTTTAACTATGAAAATCGCGACCATCATGAACTTTGGCTATCACACCGTCACGAATTACAAAGTCCCCAAAGTGTTCTCCGTCAAGACGCTCTTTACTATAACGCAACAACAATGGACGTAGACTTTCTAATATCTCATTTTCGTCGATATTCTCTTTATATATTTTATTTAGACGTTCGCCTTTAAAACTACCACCTAAGTACATATTATATTTACCAGGTGCTTTACCGATAAAGGCTATTTCTGCTAGCGCTGGTCTCGCACATCCATTGGGACAACCTGTCATACGAATCGTTATTTCTTCCTCTTTTAAACCAGACTCATCTAATAAATCTTCAATTTTTGTAATTAGTGAAGGAAGATATCTTTCAGATTCTGCCATAGCTAAACCACACGTTGGGAAAGCAACACAAGCCATAGAATTTCTTCTAAGTCCTGTATAATTTTTGCCATCTGTTAATTTATATTTATCAATAATAGCTTGTATTTCTTCCTTTTTCTCAGGAGAAACATTTGCAATAACTAAGTTCTGATTAGGTGATAATCTGAAATCTCCAGTATGGATTTCTGCGATTTCTCTTAAGGCTGTTTTTAACAAATAGTCTTCAGTATCTTTCACACGCCCATTTTGTATAAATAAAGTGAAATTCCAATTATTAATACCTTCAATCCAACCTAATCGATCACCATTATGTTCAAATTCGAAATCACGTGGCGCTTTAATTTCCCAACCTAATCGTCGGTTTAATTCTTCAGTCACCCAAGTTTCTCCTAGACGGTCCACTGTATATTTAAAACGTGCATTTTTTCGATTTTCACGATTACCATAATCACGTTGTATTGTAAGTATTTTCTCACATACATCTACAACCTTTTCCTTAGGTATAAAACCTATGAGACGTCCAAGTTGAGGATATGTTTCAGTATTACCATGAGTCATACCCATACCGCCACCGATAGTCACATTAAATCCAATTAACTCATCTTGTTCAACGATAGCGATTAAACCAATATCTTGAGAATAGACGTCAATATCATTAGATGGTGGTACTGCAATACCTATTTTGAATTTACGTGGTAAATACGTATTCCCATAAATAGGTTCCTTTTCCTCACTCGAATCTAAAACCTTTTCACCATCAAGCCAAATTTCATGATATGCATTTGTTCTTGGAAGTAAGTGATTACTTATACGCGTTGCATAATCATTAATCTCCTTATGTACTTGAGATTGATAAGGATTAGGATTGCACATCGTATTACGATTAACATCTCCACATGCAGCAATAGAATCAAGTACTGCATGATTAATATTTTTCATTGATTGTTTCAAATTACGTTTAAGAATTCCATGAAATTGAAATGCTTGGCGTGTTGTTAATTTAATCGTATGATTTGCATATTGATTAGAGATATCATCCATAGCAATCCACTGTTCAGGAGTCGCTTTCCCCCCAGGTACACGAACTCGAATCATAAAACTATATGCAGGCTCAAGTTTTTGTTTACGACGCTCATCTCTTAAATCCCTGTCATCTTGCATATAACTTCCGTGAAACTTTAGCAGTTTTGCATCATCTTGTGTAATGGATCCAGTGATTGGATTAGCTAAACTTTGTTCAATAGTTCCACGCAAAAAGTCACTATTTGCTTTTAAAAATTCCATTTCATCAAGATTTTTATCTAATTCTTCCGAAATATGATTATTTGTATTAACCATGTATCCCCCGTCCCTTCTATTAATACACGTCTCTTTGATATCTTTTATCTCTTTTCATTTGTTTTAAGTATTCTTCTGCATCTGTTTCAGATAGGTTTTGCTCTTTGATTAACACATTTTTAATCGCTTGATGAACATCCTTTGCCATTTTACTTTCATCACCACATACATAAATAGTAGCGCCATTTTCAATCCATCGATTAAATTGTTCACTATTTTCTGCAATTTTATGTTGCACATACACTTTTTTATCAGTATCTCTAGAAAAAGCAACATCTAATTTTGATAAAGTTCCATCTTCAAGCCATTCTTGCCATTCCGTTTGATACAGAAAATCTGTAGTGAAGTGTTGATCTCCAAAGAATAACCATGTATTTCCTTCAAAACCTAGTTCCTCTCGTTCTTGCATATAGGATCTAAACGGTGCAACACCTGTCCCAGGACCTATCATAATCACAGGTGTTGATTCATCTTGCGGAAACTTAAAATTCGGATTTCGTTTTAAATAGATAGGAATTGTATCGCCCTCTTGTATTCTCTCTGCAAATTGTACTGAACAAACACCTGAACGTTCCCGACCGTGTGCTTGATATCTAACTGCTCCAACAGTAATGTGAACTTCATCTGGTGTTGCTTTATAACTACTAGATATTGAGTACTCTCTAGGTGGTAACTTTCTTAATAATTGATGTAAATTTTCAGGTTGTAGTTCTGTCGTTGCGAAGTCATTTAATAAGTCAATCAAATCCCTTCCCTCAACGTAGTTTTGAATCCATTCTTTATCTTGAATTTTTTCAGAAAGCTCTTCATTATCAAAAAATATCGCAGCATTTTCTATTAACGGTTTTGTTAATTTAGTAATTTCAAAATGCGATGTTAATGCCTCTTCAAGATTTAAAGTATCTCCATCCTCGTTAATTAAAACTTGTGTTTCTGGACTCCAACCTAATGTGCTAATAAGTAAGTCTACGATAGCTGGATCATTTTGAGGCAAGACAACTACACAATCTCCCGGTTCATATTCCTCACCAAAATTATCAAGTAATAACTCAATATGTCTCGTCTCTTTGTCTGAACCTCTACCATTCAAATTAATATTGGTCAATACTTCAGCATCGTAAGGATTAGACTTACTATATTTCTTTTCTTTTGCTGATTTTATAGATTCGCTAACAACTTGTTCACTTTCAGTACCAGCCGGTGTTGAATCAATCGTATTAATAACATTGGCCATCCACTTTTCAGCGTCTTCTTCATAATCAACATCGCAATCAGTACGATGATAAAGTCTTTCTGCCCCTAATTCAGCCAAACGGTTATCAAAATCTTTACCAGTTTGACAGAAGAATTCATAGGTTTGATCTCCTAATGCTAATACTGAAAATCTCACCCCATCCAATTTTGGCGCTTTACGTCCGTGGATGTATTCATGTAATTCAACAGCGTTATCTGGTGGATCTCCTTCGCCATGTGTAGATGTGATAATAAATAAATCTTCTACTTTCTTCAAATTCTTAGGTTTAAAGTCATCCATTGATTTGAGCGTAACGTCATTTCCAATATCAGATAAACGTTGTTCAAATATTTCTGCAAGTCCTTGCGCATTACCAGACTCAGATCCATATAAAATTGTTATCGATCTAGCTTCCGGCTCAACTGAAGGTTCCTTTTCATGTAGCATCGCTTCTGTATTGTCATCTGAGTTATGTTGTTCTACAGAATCTGTAGATGTATTTGATTGTTGATTTGCCATCAGATAGCCACTTAACCATACTTGTTGGTTAGATGATAAAGTGTGAAGCAATTCATTGATTTGTTTAGCTTGCCCTTCCGTAAAAGGACTATTGGTAACACTTAAGTTCAATCTTATCCACCTCTTATACTTTGTTATTCCGATATTTGTCATTATTTATATATGTCTATTTTTGAAAGTTATTAATTATATCTTCAATTCTAGTATGTACCATTTGTTATTTTCAGTAAATGTAATACTCAATTGATAACTAAAATCGAAAAGACAATTCATAATATCAAAGGGCAATACAAACTTTTATTACTCAAAATTATCGTTACTAAATAAAGCTGTATCAGCTTTTAACAAACAACTCTTTATTTCTTATCGGAATACTATGTTTTGAAATTAAAATTTTTTGACTATCTCTTATGGTTTATCAGCTACATGTAATCCACATTCAGTCTTACTAGAATTGGACCAACGACCAGCACGTGAATCATTAGAATCAAATACGGGTGATGTACATGGAATACAACCAATACTTGGATAATTTTGATCATGTAATTCATTATATGGTAAATCCTTATCACGTATATAAGACCATACTTCTTCTTCTGTCCAATAGATTAAGGGACACACTTTAATTGACTTAAATCTTTCATCTTTGTTAATGAAATTTGTATGTGCTCGTGTTGGTGATTGTGCTCGTCTAAGACCTGATATCCAAGCTACAGCACCAGATAATACGTCTTCTAGTGGTTTAATCTTGCGTATGTAGCAACATTGGTTAGGATCATTCTTCCATAAAGCAGGATTATATTTCTCACCTTGTTCCTCTAACGTAAGTTCCGGTTTTTTCATTTTAATGCGTAATTGCGGATATTTATCTTTCACCCTATCTATTAAGTCATATGTTTCTTGAAAATGTAAATCAGTGTCTAAAAATACAATTTGTGCGTCGGGTTTAATTTGAGAAATCAAGTCAATCAAAACCATACTCTCAGCACCAAAACTGCAAGAATAAACAATATCATTTTCATAAGTTTGATATGCCCATTTTAAAATCTCATAAGCACCTTTTGTCTCATCATTAATATCTAATTCATTTATAAATGGATCGTTTTGAAAATTGTCATAAGTAATTCTTTCTATAGACATTAGCGGAGCCCCCTCTCACCTTATCAATCCATCCAAATCAACAAAACATATCAGAATTGTCAGAATAATTATGTTTAATACTTTAACTACTTTTATAACGAAAGTCAAGGTAACTCGAGAAATTATCGAAATAAAGATAAGATTAATTTAAATTTTTTGTCCTATATGCTCATAAAAAATTTAAAGAGCCTACACATATGATATGGCAGACTCTTTAATAATTTCTTTTACATTCGTTTATAGTGACTTCATTCAAAATATTACAAATGGAACAAGATTATTTTATTCTTTAATCCAAGAAGAATATAGGCATTTATTTTAATAATTGTCTTATTAATTTTTCCATTTGGTTAGGATTATCACAAGGTAAAAATCGTTTAACAATATTTCCCTGTTGATCTACTACAAATTTAGTAAAATTCCATTTAATTTGCGAACCAAATAATCCTGGTTGTTTACATTTTAATAATGTGTACAAAGGGTGTTCATGCTCTCCATTAACATTAATCTTAGCATGGATGGGGAAAGTAATACCAAACTTATATTTATATACTCGATAAATATCTTTGATTAATTCTGGCTCCTGATTATTAAAATCATTGCAAGGGAAGCTCAAAATTTCAAGACCATACTTATGATATTTTTTATAAAGCATTTCTAATTTATTAAATTGATCATTCAGAGTACAATTCGTTGCAGTATTTACGATAATGAGCACTTTCCCTTTATATCTTTTTAGTAAATAGGTAGAGCCATCATAATTCTTTACCGCAATATCATAAATACTCATTTAGATACACCTCTACATCATTGCCAATTTCAATAAATCTATAACGCCACTAGAAGCTCCAGGAAATGCAAAAATATTTTTATTTAAGTCTTGTGCAGTAAGTTTTTGATTAATGATAAAGACTAGGAGATTAACCAAATCACCAGCGTCATTACCATAAATCTCTGCTCCTACTAAACGTTTGTGACTATCTAATACAATTGACATTTCAGCCTCTGTTTCGTTTTGATACTCAAATACCATTTGTCTTCCGAATGGTATATCTTTAATCATATACGTATCATCTTTCTTAGCCTCGCTAACTGTGACACCTATTTGAGATAAACGAGGCAATGAATAAAGCACTGAAGGTATTGGTGGATACTGAATGGCATCTGTATTCAATCCAAGGATATGGGCAGCGATATAATTAGACTCAAATGTAGCTGTAGGAGTAAGTTTAGGAATCATTTTATTGATAACGTCCCCACTTGCGTATATATTTTTCACATTTGTTCTTAAATAATCGTCAACCTCAATACCTCTATCACTAAATAGTATACCCACTTTTTCCAAACCTATTTGCTGAACATTAGGCTTTCTACCGGTTGCATCCAGTACATAATCTGTTTCAATCATCTTTCCAGACTCAGTTTCTACTATAAAACGTTGTGCATTCGGTTTAACTGACTTGGTATTCTCACTAAAGTAAAATTTAACACCTTCATCTTTTAACTTTTGAATTAATTTATTGACGTGTGATTCGTTAAACCCTTCAAGTGCATGATTTGTATGATGAACCACATTAACCTCTACACCTGATTTGATCATGATAGAAGCGAATTCAATACTGATAATACCTGCTCCAATAAAAGTGATACTATCCGGTAAAGATTGCATTGATAAAAATTCCCGACTATCATGCGTATATTCTTTACCCTCAATATCTAATTGATGACTATGTTGTCCAGTTGCTATAACAATATAATCTGATTGTAAAGTTGTATTATTTACCTCTATTGTATGAGCATCTACAAGTTTACCTTTCCCCATGATTACATCAATTCCCTGTTGTTCAAACATCGATGTGAGGGTTTCAGACATAGGATTAATGACTTGTTCTTTGTAATGCATTAAATTCTTCCAATTCACTTCTAAATTGTGACTATCAATAATATTAGGATATTGTTTGGCTTCTTCAAGCACTTCATAAGGTCCCTCTAATAAAATTTTCGCATTACAACCATAGTTAGTACATGTACCGGCGATGGTATCTTTTTCAACTACAGCTACTTGCTTACCACTTTGCTTTAATGTTAACGCAGCATGCCAAGCTGCATGACCACTTCCTAAAAATACTACATCATATTGTTTCATTAACACTCATCCTTTCTTATTTTTCTATGAGATGTTTTAATGTTTGCTCTAGTTCTTCAAACACATATTTCGTTTCATCATACTCAGTCGTATCAAATTCTTGTGGTAAGCAACTTGAAATTGCTTCAAAAACAGCTTCTTGTTGTTGTTGCCCATTGTCAGTTAACGTAATTATCAACTGTCGTTTATCAGATTGTTGACGTTCTCTTTTAACCCAGCCAGATTGCTCAAGTCTTTTTAGTAAGGGGGTTAAAGTATTACTAGATAAATCCAAATGTCTACCAATTGAATTTAATGTTTGAGGATTCTCTTCCCATAACGTCAGTAATACTAAATACTGAGAATAAGTTATACCAAACTGTTTTAACTTTTTCTCATAAAATTGAGCAAATAAACGACTTACATTATATGCTGAAAAACAAAGCTGATTCGCTAACCTCATTTGTTCTTGTTTCACATCTCCACCTCTTTTCAATCGTGCGCGATTGATTATAGTATAAAATGACTCGCATATATTCATAATATATATGCTCACAATTAAAATTTTCTCATTAAACCATCAACTATAAAGTTAAAGCGACTTGGAATAATACTATATCCAATCTACCCTGACCACTAATCATAGAAAAAGCCCAAGACACTCTGTGAGGTCTTAGGCTTTCCATAAGCGTTATATTTAAATTTGATTTACATTTTCAATGACAGTAACATATCCATTTTTAACATTAGCTAACACAGAGAAGTCATTATCTTTGTTACTATCATAAATGAGTTGGCTTGAATTTCTATCATCCGGTTCATTATACATACTTAAAAATTGATCTTCTGAAATATGATTAGGTGCTACACCTACGCTAACAACTTCATTATCATCGTAGGCTACAGCTAAATCACCATATTTTTCGTAACTCCACTTCAAACTTTCTACAGAACCATTGGATGTTCCAAATTTATCTTCAACTTCTTCACGTGTCATTCCATTATAAACACCTCTATATCCACTTGTTGAAGCTGACTTCATATAACCTTGATCAAAGTCATCACTAAAAACATCAATGCTTGGACCAGTGGATTGATCCTTATTTTGACCACTTTCATTTGATTGCTGAGACTGTGTTGTTTGATGACTTTGCTCATCACTAATATAATGATTGTAAGTATAGTACGCACCATACAATAGCGCTGCTATCAACAAGACAAATATAATTGATAATACAATTAGCCAACCAGTATGTTTTTGTTCTTTATAAAATGTTGAATCATGATGTTGTCTTTCCTCACAAGAAATATACGATTGCTGTTCACGCATATGTTCAATTTGATTTTCACTTTTTCTTTGTGTCGATGTCTTTAAATGTTTTCCACATTTATTACAAAATGACTGTTCCTTTTTTATCGGATTTCCACAATGAGGGCAGAATTTCATTTATATCACCTTTCCTCTAAACGATTGTATTCATCACGCAACTGATTCACCTGAGTTAGCCCTGCTTTCATAAGTATAAATATAAATAGCCATGCAATCATAATTAATAAGATATATTTTAAATAACCACTACTTAAAAGTGTTATTTCCGTATCCCATATTCCGTGTAATGTCACTGCCACAAAAAAGAAAAATATAAAACGTTTATCGATGATATTCGCCCATTCGAAATGCTTTGTTTCTTTCACTATTACTGCCGCAGCACCAACAATAGCTGCCCAAACGAGGTGACTACCTAAAGCTGTCCAACCTCTTTGTATAGTGATTTCAGTAATATTATTAACTCCATCAAATAAATTAAATCCAAACCTAAAGATATAACCAGCTGATTCAAACACCGCGAACCCTGCACCAACAGCAGCACCGATAAGTAATCCATTGAGTATTTTATTTGTTTTTAAATAATTAATAAATAAAATAACAACAGTTGCTTTTCCAAGCTCTTCAACAAATCCTACTATGAACGCATCTGTTATAGTCATAATTCCATAATATTGCGATTCAGTACTAAATGTAACAAATTGATATAAAATCATTGTACTAATGAGTGATAATACACCACCAATAAAGAACATCCTCATTACATCAAAGATACTAATGTTTTTAAATGCATTAGATTCGAAGAAGAAGATTAATCCTGAAATAGGAACTAATAGTGCGCCAATAAATATCATACCTGGTATGGCATTGGCATTACCAAATATATTTGTTAATATCCATAACGCTAGGAAAGTGATACCTAAAGCTAAAAATACACGTGAGAACACCCAAGGTCTTCCCCACTCCTCGGAAACTTCATTAATATGTGGCGTCGTACGTTTTGTTCCAGCAATAAATACATCATCCGCTTCATCTTTGGTGTGAGATTTAAACACCTCAGAAAACATGTCACGCAAATTTAATTTTAAACTTTCATCATTCCCTGCTAGCCTACCTATTGATTTCGTTGTGTTATTAAATAGATGCTTGGCTTCTTCTGTCAATCGAATATGATCTGCAGTTTCATTTTCAATTTCAGGTTTTGTATTTGAATATGTATGTGATGCTATGTTGTCATTTGAATTTGATAATGTTTGCTGAAGAGAATGACCACAATTGATACAAAACTTATCATCGACATTTACTACTTTGTGACACTTTGGACATTGTCTATCTTGACTATTAAAATTATGTTCAGTTTTTGTCTTTGGATTATCGAACACACTCTGCCCACAATTAACACAAAATTTATCATCCTTCTCTAAATGTGCCCCACAATTAGAACAAATCAATTCAATCCCTACTTTCAAGTTATCTCTATAAAAAAGTTGTTATCAATATTTTAAATTAATTCTCATAAAATCGCTATATTCTATGACAGATAAACTGTTAAATTTCGTATTGCAAAAATAAAATGTCGATAAAAGCGACTGCTTTTATCGACGTTGTTCTTCGTATCTTACACGCTGACGATATCCATATGTGCTTTCTTTAATGAGTTCATCATTAAGTAAACCAGCACCTATTGCACCTGCAACTGTCGAAATTGAAGCTGCAAACCATGGAATACTTAAATATAAATCAATGCCTGCAGGACCTTTTAATCCAACTTGCTGACCTAAAAATCCTGATGGCAATAATACGATTTCAGCAATTAAGAATAGTAAATAAAGAATAATATAATAAATTATAATGGCAAAAATCAATGTCATTATTGTTGTAAGATTGTATAACCAAGTAATACGCTTATGGTTGCTTTTATTAACTGGTTCCCATAAATCATGTGACATCATTATCCATATTAGCATTCCAATAATCGCAATAATTGAAATTCCAAATAAACGCCACATTGAAAAGTTATAAGCCATTTGCCACATCGTTGTAAATACAAGTCCAAATGCACCTGTAGTAAATGCAATAGCTACTATATTACTTAAACTTGCCATCATATTTAATGGATTATTCGCAAATGTCATTCCACTAACAAGGCGAAACATGCCTCTAGAACGTGAACTTGATAAATATCTTAAGTGATAAGAGTCTGTTTCTTTCATATATATTGTTTCTTTGTCTATTTTAGAGAGCGGAAATTGTTTTTTTACTGAATTTTCTATTTGATTATTATTATCATAATTACGACTTTCTTGTTCAGCTTCATTTAATTCTTGAATAATATTATAAATCGCATGCTTGAAACGTTTTTTTACTGGACGCCAGCCAAATGCCGGATATGAGAATATAGCTGCACCATTTTCCATATTAATATCTAATGCCATCACTTGTTTGTCAGCAAACATCGGTAAATCTGTAATTGCTATCACATAATCCCATTGTCTCTTATCGTGATAATCGGCTACTTTCTCAAAAATTTCATCTACAGATTCAGCAAAACCAGTAAGCGGATCAGTAACTAAATCAAAAATCCATTCTTGCTGATGATCATAATGCGTAGATAACATTTTAGGCATTTCTTGTATGAGATTTTCTGCAAGGCGTTCAGTAACACCTGGAGCGACGACTAGACCCACAGTTTTTTGATTTGTCATGCGTCATCCTCCTCTCTATGTCCTTGTTTTTTACCTTCATATTGTTCATTATTTTCATCTTTACTTGAAGTTTGTTGTTCGACATTTTGTTGTGATACATCACGAGAAGTTTCTTGTTCTTTTTGTTCTTGCTCAGCTTCTTTATAACGATGATATTGTCTATAAGAATAAGTAATACGACGTATTTTCTCTTCATTTTCAACAGTTGATCCCATAGCTCCAGCTAAAAGTCCTAATGATGATACAAACCAAATCAATCTCATATAATTTGAGAACGTAAATTGTGATTGGGCACTCGTCCAACTATTAAATAATTCCACAGGGACAAAGAGTGTAATACTGATGATTAACAATAAATATAAAATGACATAATTTATGAGTGTAATCAAACTTAGTGTAACAAGTGTGGTTGAATTATAAATATATCGATATACACGCTGAGATTTAGCAGTTTTCTTTTCAATCAATTGATGCGCATAGAATAGCCATCCAGCCATCCCAAGTATAGCAATCACCATCAATATGATAAGTCGAAGCGGTGAATAAATCACGCTTAATTCCCATGGCATTGAAAATATTGAGACATAAGTTCCTGTTGCAAAGGCAACTGAAATGATTTTCTTAAAATTAAAGATGTTTTTCCAAGGCTGATTTGCTCGTGTCAGTCCACCAATTAACTGAATCCAACTTATGATAAATAAAATATTAATATATCGTTGTTTTGATGTGGCGTCTTCGTCAGGTTCTACAGCCTTCACGCGTACAAAAGGATGTGGCGCATTTTTGTCTTTCGGTTGATTATAATATAATTGTTCAATCAATGAAGTCATCGTTTTAACTAGCTTGCGCTTCAAATCAATAAAACCTAGTGACGGTAATGATAGCATTGCAACATGTTTGTCACTATTAAAGTCGCTGACAACCACTTTATTATCTGAAATACTAGGCAAATCTGTCAGACAAACAACGTAATCCCACTGATGTTCCTCTTTAATTTGTGCTGCTTTTTCAACACTTTCATGTACATCCTCTGCAGATCCTATCATGAGATCGACTTTGATGTCGAAATTCCATTGACTATGTTTAGTACGCTTTGACAATAACTGTTTAACATTTGGAATTATTTTTTTTGCATGTTGATGTGCTATACCTGGCGAAGGTATAATTCCGACTGTTTGCATCGTCGTTGTCCCTCCTTTCTAATTTTTAAATCAACTTTATTCATAGTTAAAGTGCACGTGATCACGCTGATAAACGTCCTTAACGTACACTTTTATTTTCTTACTCATTAAGTTTTAATTGTAACATTTATTTTGCCAACACGAGTGGTGAGAAGATAATATAACTTACTACTACTAAAGCAAGAACAATAATACCTGCAACGTAACGATATTTCCATGGCGTCATATCTACTTTCGGTTGGTGCGTGCTTAAATCAAACTCACTAGATAGTTTAACTTTGTTAAAAATCAAAATAATAATTAAATCTACAAAGAATAATACACTAAATGTGTATAGATAATTAATTTCTGTAAATACAAAGCTGATTATAGCGTATAAAATTATATGTGTGAAGAGTGTCACTTTAGCGCCCAATTTAGATGTGCGTTTAGAAAAGAAAGCGATTAAAATTAAAGCTAGCACTGGCATACTATACACACCATTAAACTGTTGAACTACTGCATAAAGACCACTAGGGAATAATGAGATGACTGGTGCAAGTGCTACAACAATAACTCCAATGACTACAGTAGCAATATGGCCTACTCGAGCAATATGTTTATCTGATTTATTTTTTCCAAAAATAGGTTTATAGAAATCGAGTGTTAATAGTGTAGTTGTACTATTCAATGAGCCAACAAATGAGCTCAATATTGCACCAAAAATAACCGCACCAAATAAGCCGAATGCCCATTCTGGTAATACTGAAGTTACAAGTGCAGGGTAAGCGTTATCTGATTTATCAAGACTACCATTAAAATAGTTAAATGCTACTACGCCTGGTAAGACTGTAAATAAAGGTCCGAACACTTTAAATAAGCTTAAATATATTGCACCTTTTTGAGATTCTTTTAAATTTTTAGCTGCGAGTGCTTTTTGAACTATCATCTGGTTTGCGCACCAGAAGAATAAATTGTTAAAGAACATACCGAAGAATAGGGTTGGCCAAGGTACAACATCCGAGTCCACCTTACCAAAACCATTCAATTTCTCAGGCGTGTCTTGCACGATTTTGTCGAAACCATGTAGGAAGTTGCCATCTCCTAATTGACCTAGACCTAATATTGTAATCGCAAGTCCAGCTATAATTAAAGCCATGCCATAAATCGAATCACTAAAAGCACTTAACGATAAACCACCTATAAATAAGTAAATAATGCCAATTATACCAATAATAGATGAAATAATAATGACAGCAGTTGAACTACTTACACCTAAGTATTCATCAACTTTAAACATTTTATTGAACACTAGGGAACCAGAATACAATACTACAGGCAAGAAAGATACGACATAGGTAAAGATAAATAAAATGGAGACAAAACGTTTAGTAAATGTATCATAACGTAATTCCAAAAACTCAGAAATTGTATTAACACCGTATTTTAGATATTTAGGAAGAAAGACCCAGGCCAAGAATACAACTGCTACGGCAGCCGTAACCTCCCAAGCCATTACTTCCATTCCTTGTGCATAGCTTTGACCATTTTGCCCAACAATTTGTTCTGTCGACAAATTGGTCATGATAATTGTAGAGGCAACTGTAAATCCAGTAAGGCTATTTCCTCCCATAAAATAACCATCTGAACTATTCGTTTTAATTTTTCTTGATTGCAAATAGGCATAAAAAGAAATGCCACATACGACCATAATAAATAAAATAATCGATATCCAATTCATTTAATATGTTCCTCCTTTTCACTTTAGTCGATTGGATATAATTAAAATGAATCCTAAAAAACAATGATAGTGACTTATACGTAAAACAATGAATTTATCTACATCAACTTAACAACATATTATTGTAAAGTGATAAATATTTCATATGTGAATTGCGTTTGTCATTTCGTGCACAACTCATATATAGACAGAAATATAAATTTTAAAACTTCTTTTTTGTTTTTAAATTGAATTGTGCACTTTAGAACATTTTGTAATAGCGACATTTTTTCAATATAATTTTTTAAAGTATCCTCGCACTAAATTTAACTATAGAAATCACTTTATCATTTTAAAATAATAATTAAATTTTTATACTAAAAAAGCGAGACCGATTCTTTTCAGATTCGTCGTCTCGCTCCCTTACAACTGACTATGATTCGAAACAGTCAGCAACAAGCATTTTTCAATTCATTTATTTATAATAAAAGTTTCAAACATTAAAACATATGATATAAGTATCCAACCTTTAATACATTTGTACTATTTGTATGGTTGATTATCATGATTATGGTTTTCTCGTTTATTTTGATCATTCAATGCGTGATCATGATGAGATGTTGATGTTTGACCAATATGTGGTTCATTCATATTATATTGTTGTTGTTCACGTTTCTTTTCTTCTGGCACAACATGTGAATGTATGTCATTACTATATTGAGAATTGATTTGGTCATTTTGTGTTTGTGGTTTACGTACTAAAAGCATGATACCTGCTATTAACCATAAGGCACCAGCAATAAAACTTAAAAAGAGACCAATGATTCCTGTAATAACAAGTAATATTCCTGATACTTTGGCATTTTTGCCAATTAAAATAGCGGCAACTATTGATACAATTAATAAAATGAGAAGTATAATAATGAGGACAACACCTAAACCTAACATCAAGTTATAAGTTTGGTATGCTAAATCATATTCCCCCGGATTTTCTTCTATAAATCCTTGAATCATCCCATTTTTAAAATCACTTGTTTGTGTCATTATGAAAAATATGCCTATTAAAAATACATACAACAGATGTAATCCATTGCCAATCCATGAAAGTATTAATTCACCTTTACGTTGTATCATTCTTGTTCCTCCTTTTCACCTATTCATTTAATTCCCTATTTTTTTAAAATATATGCATTAAATTAGATATATTGTAATTTATCTTTCTTAAAATATATAAATATTAATGCTTATCATTTATCATCGTATAATAAATTCTAGAAGTAATCCAGTACATCATTGAATAAAAAATAATAAATACAACTATCACACCTACGTAACTAGTAGCATACAGTCCCAAATCATATTGACCAACGATTCCTAATACAGAGTATATGATACGAAAAGCAGCTAGCGTATGTATAATTGCAACAATTACAGGAATAAGAAATACCCATATTACTTGTTTATTAATTGTTTTTTTGATTAAAATTTCATCTAATCCTAGTTGTTTCATCGTTATATATGCATCTCTATCTTCATGTCCTTCTGAAACTTGTTTATAATACATCATAAGAAATATACCTATTAATAAAACTAGAGATACAACACTTCCTACAAAAATTAAACTTGAGTTGACTTGTTTCCACATCAATAGGTTTTGTTTTTTCACTTGAAATTCAATATCGTGTTGAACACCTATTTTCTTAATACGATGATTCAACTTATCCTTTTCTTTTAATACATTAAATTCAACCGCAGTTTGGACTTGATTAGGAGTGATGATTAAATTTTCATCATTGTGATTACGATATTCATTAACAATACGATCCATCAGTTGTTGTTGATTCACAATTAAAGTTATACCATCTGCATAGAGTAAGTTATCTATATTTGTCGACTCAATATATTTAACTCTGTATGTTTTCCCGAATATATTGAGCGTTTTCATTTTTTTAAATAATGACACACTTGTACTTATTGCAATTTCATCATCATCTAATTTTATTTTTTTATTGTTTTTATTATAATCACTTTTATTATATATAGAAATAAAAGAGTTGAATTTTTGCTTATTTCCAAAATTAAATAAACCACTCGATACAGTTTGTCTTTTTAGCTTTTTATGTTTTAAGCCTCCCTGCAATTCCGCTCCAACCATACCTCGTGCATAGATTTTAAATTGACCAGTTGGAACTTCTTGGCGAATATCTTTTTTTAAATTTTCTATCTTACGTTGAATTTTGCTATCTTTATGAAAATCACCAATATAATAACCTGCGTAATCATTTTTAAATGCAAATTCAAACCTATGATCCATATTTCTATAAGTTGAGACTGTCATACTTAACGTAACAATCAGAAATGTACACATAAATGAAATCGTAGCTAAACCAATCGCACTAGATTTTACGCGTGATTTGAGTCCTGCAATAAAGAAAAAATGATTGGGTTTATAATAATAATGATCTAATTTTTGTAACATTTCTAAAACTATTGATCCTAAGCTAACAAAGAGCAAATAGGTACCGATAAGCGTTGACAAAATCGCAAAAAATATAATCCCCAAGGAACCGATAGCCGTGTTAGGTTTTATAGCTAAATAATAGCCAATCCCTATAAAAATTAATCCTAAAATTAAAAATATTATTAACCGTACACGTGACTTTTCATGCGTCTTACTTTTATTTTTAATCAATAACTGTAAGGAGTTTTTAAATGATATTTTAAAATTGTTAATAACAAACAATATGATCATCAAACTGAGTAGCATGGTTAATGTGATTTTCATTGACAAAACATCAAATGGATAATCTGACAACTGAGGTTGATGCGTATTAACTATTTTATTAAATAACATAAAAAAGAGCTCACCAAATAAGTAACCTCCAACAATGCTCAAGATTGCAGATATAATAAATTGAATGAAAAGTTCAATCAAGATGATGAGTCTTAGATGTTTTTTCTCCATACCAAGAGCCATATTTAAGGCAAATTCCTTTTTCCTATGATTCATAACAAAGTGATTTGCATAAATTAAAAATATGAATAATAACATCGTCATAAACACTATTCCAATAATCGCAGATATTTTTAATTCAGGATGATGCTCATTAAAGTAAATGTTGGTTGTTAACGATAACAATATGTATTCAATACCGAATAAAATACTTATTACGCTAATAAATGGAACAATGATATGACGTTGATTAACAAAATTTTGTTTAATCATTTTCCACAAAATCTTGAAAGTCATATTAGTCACCTACTCCATTCAATATGGCCAAACTATCGGCAATACGCTTTTGATAATCTGTTTGCGATTCTTCACCACGATAAATCTCATGATACAAACGACCATCTTTGATGAAGATGACACGGTTCGCATATGACGCGTCAATATTTGAATGTGTCACCATTAATATAGTTTGATGCTTTTGATTAATTTTTCGAAATAAACACATAAGGTTTTTAGAGGTTTTTGAATCAAGTGCACCAGTGGGTTCATCAGCTAATAATAATTTAGGTCGTGCTATCAACGCACGGGCTATAGCTATCCGTTGTTTTTGTCCCCCAGATATTTCAGACGGATATTTTTCAAGCAAGTCTTCAATTCCTAATTGTTCACTTATTTCCATTAAGCGTTTTTGCATTATTTTCGGACGTTCATTTGCAAGTACAAGAGGCATCAAAATATTATCTTTGTTCGACATCGTATTCAACACATTAAAATCTTGAAACACAAATCCCATCATTTCTCTGCGAAAGCGTGCAATGTCTTTATTCTTCAATTGATTAAGCGGCAACTCGTCTAACTTTATTAATCCTTCAGTTGTACGATCAAAAGTAGCAATTAAATTGAGTAATGTAGATTTACCTGAACCTGACTCGCCCATGATTGCTACAAATTCATTTTCATCAATTTCAAGGTTCATTTGATTTAAAGCCATTGTCGTGTTCATACCTCTGCCATAGACTTTTTTTACATTTTTAACCTCTAATAACACTATGCAAACTCCTTTCTACCCTTCTACTACATCATAAAATAAAAAGAATGCCAATAACATTCATGAAATCTTACAAATATCATTGGCAAACTTACAATTTTGAAAGTTTATTATTTTTCTTTAGTAAAATGTATAAAAAATACTGTCCCATGATTCAACTCTGATTGTACAGTTACTTGTATATTTAAATGATTTGCAATGTGTTGCACTATAAATAGACCTATACCAGTTGATTGTTCATTCAATCTACCGTTAAATCCTGAGTATCCTTTATCAAAAATTTTAGGAATATCTGCTTTACTAATCCCAATACCATTATCTTTAATCTGTAGAGTTTGATTGGCAACATCAAAATCTATCCAAATATCTTTACCTTTAGCATATTTTAAAGCATTATTTAAAAGTTGCTCTATCATTATAGAAGCCCATTGTGCATCGGTTAAAATAATGTCCTCACTTTTTTCATAATGGATTTGCGTCTTTTGTTCAATAAACTGAATTCTATATTTTAAAATCAACGGGCGAATCAAATCATCAACTGTCACTTTGGTAATTGTCATATCTGACTCTTCATTTAATAATTTTAAATAACTTAATGCGAGACTTGTATAATTATCAATGTGCACAATTTCTTGTCGAACACGATTAACTACATTCTCCTCGTTTCTCTCCAAAAGTAATTGTGAGGCAGTGATAGGTGTTTTAATTTGATGTACCCATGTTAAAAAATAACTTTCAACATCGTTACGATATTCAATTTGCTGATTCTTAACATGTGCTAACTCATGTTCTAAATATGCTACTTTATCTTTAAGATGTTCATTCTTTTTAAAACTTAAATACTTTATCCACCAACGTACACACATCAATAGTAATATTATACTGATTGCTAGTACGTATGCATCAAAAGGTAAAGAAAACACATAAAATATAAGTGCAAAAAATAATAGAATTATTAAAATAATTGAAATCTCATTACGAATCGATTGAATATATGCAAACTTCATATGTCTCAAACCCTGTATCCTACATTTTTCTTTGTCTCAATTAAATCATCGACACCGATAGAAAGTAATTTTTTTCGTAATCGTGTCATATTTACTGCGAGCGTATTATCATCAATAAAATTCTCAGACTCCCAACACTTCTCAATTAAAGCTGTACGACTTACATATTTATTTTCATTTTGAAATAACAATTTTAATATCTGTAGCTCTGTTAAGGAAAGTTGAACATGTTCATTATCCTTGCTAAGCTTGGCCTCATCAACAATTAGTTTACAACCTTTAACAGCTATTTCATCACGAGCTATTGATAAATCATAAGTGCGACGCAATAGTGCCTGAATTTTAGCTACTGTTAAAGACAAGTTAAATGGTTTCTCGATAAAATCATCGCCACCCATTTGGATAGCCAGAATTTGATCCATATTATCTGTTCTTGAACTAATAAACATAATAGGCACATGAGATACTTTTCGCATTTCTTGGCACCAATGGAAGCCATTAAGTGTTGGTAGATTGATATCTAATAATACGAGTTGTGGTTCTACTCGGCGAAAATCTTCCATTATCTTTTCAAAATTATCAACCACATGCACCTCATAATTCCATTTAGATAGCTCATTAGCTAAACTTTCAGCAATCACTAAATCGTCTTCTACAATGAAAATCTTCATATATGTTCACCTTTCACTATCTTTTCACTCTTATTTATCATCATTTGAATTTTTATTTTGTTGTTGTTCTTTGTCGATATAATCATGTTGTTGCTGATCTACATGATTCGAATTTTGTTCTTTTGAATTTTTCTTTCTACGTTTTTCTTCTAATACGCTTAGTACAATAAACAAAATAATTAATATTGGAGATAACATTACAAATATCATTGTCTCACCTTCTCTTAGGGTCTCTAGCTCCCAATAATTATGATACCTATTATAGATTATTTTACATGTTTATTAATAGGAAATACATTGTCATGATGCTATTATTTTAACAATATTATAACTTTGAGAGATATAAACGAACATCGAATATAGAGTCATACATTTTATTTAAGTGATAAAATTTTATAATATGTAAAAATAATATTACTTTACATTATATTTACTAAAAACTAACTCTCAGTCAAAGTTTGTCTTCTATACTTAAATTATCATACATATTGGGAGGCAATTTATTTATGAAATTTATGAACAAAATGGGTAAGACGACGCTTGCTTCATCAATCGTAGCAGCATCCGTTTTAAGTACGGTAAACGTATCATATGCTTCAGGTAGCTCAGAACAAAGTGCTCAAACTAAGCAAACACAAAACGATGCCATTGCTTTCGGCAACACAAAAAATCCAAAAAATGTCATCTTCATGGTTGGCGATGGTATGGGACCTTCTTTTAACACTGCATATCGTTATTATAAAAATAAGCCTGGTGCTAAGAAAATGACTCCAACTGCATTCGATAAATATCTAAAAGGAACAAATCGTACTTATTCTAATGATCCTAAAGAAAATGTTACAGACTCTGCTGCTGGAGGAACAGCTTTTAGTACCGGTCACAAAACATATAACGGTGCGATTAGTGTTGATACAAATAAAAAACCAATTAAATCTGTGCTAGAACAAGCTAAAGAACAAGGAAAATCAACTGGTTTAGTAACTACTGCTGAACTTACTGATGCAACACCTGCTGTATATGCTGCTCATGTAGATTCACGCGACAAAAAAGATGAAATTGCACAGCAATTTTATAATGATAAAATAAATGGTAAACATAAAGTCGATGTGATGTTAGGTGGCGGTGCAAAATACTTCGGTAAAGAAAATAAAAATTTAGCGAAAAAATTCAAAAAAGATGGTTATGATATCGTTTCTAATAAAGATGAATTAAATCAATCACAAAGCAAGCAAGTTTTAGGTACTTTCTCAGAAAAAGATATGCCATTACAAATAGATGCACCTCAATCTAATCCGTTGCTAGTAGACATGCAAAACAGTGCACTAAATAAATTAAGTAAAAATAATAAAGGATTCTTTTTAATGGTTGAGGGTGCTTCAATTGATAAAGCTGCCCACCCTAATGATATCACTGGTGTGATGTCTGAAATGTCTGGTTTCGAAACTGCTTTTGATAATGCTATTAATTATGCAAAGACACATAAAGATACACTTGTTGTAGCAACTGCAGACCACTCAACTGGCGGTCTATCAACCGCAAAAGGTAAAGATTATAAATGGAATCCAGAGGCTATTCACAAGATGAAACATTCTGGAATGTATATGACAAAACAAATCGCTGATGGAAAAGATCCTGAAAAAGTAATTAAAGATGGATACGGTATTGATTTCCCAAATAAACAACTCGATAAAGTCAAAAAAGCAGCAGACGAGCTTCACAAATTACAAAAAGAAGGTAAAGATGACAAAGACGAAAAAGTTGTAGAACAAACAACAAAATTACAAAATGCAATTCAAAAACCAATTAACGATGCTTCACACACAGGTTGGACAACCAATGGCCATACAGGTGTAGATGTTAACACATATGCATATGGGCCAGGTTCTAACAAATTCAAAGGGAATATGGAAAATACCCAAAGCGCTAAAAACTTATTTGACTTTTTCGGAAACAATGTAACATCAAATCAAAATTAATTATAAAGTTTAAATTTAATATAATAAGAAAGGGACAGTCGTCGTCATGACCACTGTCCCTTTATCATGTAAATGATATATTTTATACACATAAGATGTAATAACAATTAAATATAAAATGCTTATAATTCTGCATTCGACATTGTGTTCTTTTTGATTTGATGCTTTTTAAAAAGTTGGAACCCTACTGCGCTTCCAATAACGAACGCTGATGCTACTGTTACTCCAATAGTTACACGATTAGACATATATGTTTCATCTTTCACATTTTTTTGTTGCGATAAACGTGCCATTTTATTTTTAAAAATATTCATAACAGTCTTGTGTGCTTTAGCTTGAGTTAGTTTATATACTACCCAAGGTAATGTAGGTTCATATTCTTGTAAAGCAATAATACCCTCATTGGTGTTTCTTATTCTTCGGAATTCAAAGCGTGCATTTCCACCATCATTTGAATGTGCTAAATCGCCACCCACAATATTATATACCACCATATCTTCTGTAGAGTCAGCTTCATCACGTTCCATTTTTAAAATAAATTTATTAATGAAGGGCAAATTCATATTAAATTCTCGTTCATTTATCGTACCTTTAACGAGATGTAGTGTGATATTATTGATGAATTTTGCATATTCTTTAGTCACATCTTTAATCGAATAACCTTCCGGAATTTTAAACCGTGTAATGGCTCGTACATCTTTAATTTCTTGATGCATACGCCCAAATGATTGAGAATTTTTCGAATCCGACTTTTTCTTAGAAGTCTTTTGTTCTTCTCTTAGTGCTCTTTTCACACTATCTTCAAAGGTGATATTTCCTACGGACAAGTTAGACACAACGCGTTTTCGATGTGGTACCATATCGTGAGTTAAACTATTCATTAATGGATATACCATTTCTTTCGGTACATTTGAAATCAGTTGTACCCAATACCGACTTACGATAATGGGTATAATAGGTAAATCAAGCATAGGCAGTCGCTTATCAAGTACGTTAGCTGTGCGCTGTATCAGCGTTTTATAATTCATCACTTCAGGACCTGTGATATCAATTGCTTCGTTATCTTTGGGTGTTCGATTCACCAATGCTGCTAAACCATCTATCACATCGTCAATGGCAACAGGTGCAATTTTATTGTAAGCCCAACTAGGCAAAACCATTGCTGGCAATCTCTTAACTAGTCGTTTAAGAATTGGATAAGAACTTCCTTTTGCACCAATAATTAAACCTGCACGTAATGTGCTAACTGGTATACCGTAATCACCAAGAATTTTTTCACATTCAAGTCGACTTCTTAAATGTGCAGATAGCTCATCATTTTCTGGTATTAAACCACTCATGTAGACAATATGCTTAACACCCTGCTTTTGCGCCGCACGCGCAAAATTATCTGCTAACAATGCATCCATATCTTCAAAGCTAGCCTGCGTTAATTTTGCTGATGGCATCATAGAGTGTACTAAATATATCGCTGTATCTACATCTTTCATTACTTTTGTAATTTCGTCCAAATCAAATAAGTCTGCTGACTTCCACGTGACATTTTCTTCATCCGTTTTATTATGAGTATTTCTGGATATAGCTATCACTTCATGATCTTTTTTTAATTTATTCTTGAGATGGCTACCAATATAACCTGATGCACCAGTTAGTAAAATTTTAGACATGCACTCCCCCCTAGAATGTGTTTTAATGTTCTATAAAAATAGTTAGATTGTATACTTATTAAATTTGTATTGGTTATCATTGCTATATGTTAAATGTTTACCCAAAAATATGAAACTGAGACAAGAGTCACATGATTCTTGTCTCAAAGTACCCATAATTATATTATTTCCCGGTAAATAACAACTTTCTTTAAGAAATCTGTTGTTTGCAGTTTGATGAACTTGGATATTCTGGTTCCCCAAGAATTTCGGCCATTAACTTTTCACTGCTTTTCGAACTATCTTGTTTCATCAAACGATGAACCACTTTTGAATAATTTATATAATCAGTGCTACAAATTTGTTTAGCTAACATGCGTTCATTTAAAGAGGCTTTAAGAAAATCACCCACTTCAAACAAATCAAAATAAAAACCAACACTTTGTTTATATTGTTGCTCGTCTTCTTGAAGAATAAAGACTGGCTTGTTTAAATGTATATAGTCAAAAATGGTCGACGAGTAATCTGTAATCATACATTCACTCAGAATATACAGTTCTTGAATATCAACAAGTTCATTGAAATAACAGTGAATTCGATTATCTATTTGATTATATCTGGTTCTTAAATGACTTTCATTAGGATGAAGTTTCACAATAATCTCATAATTCTCTGGTAAATATTTAAGTAAATCTTTTAAATTAATCTGAGTGACTTCTTTTCTTTGATTTTCCCTCCAAGTGGGACAATATAATATATATTTTTTATCATCATCTATCTTATACATATATTTAAGCTGTAACTGCTGGCGCTCTTGTAAATTATTATTATTTATTAAATATTCATTCTTAGGTGCGCCGTATTCTAGAACTTTAAGATTTGGATTTTTATTTAGCATAAAAGCAGATTCCAACAACGTCGTATTAATATCTGATGATGTCAAAATGTAATCCCATTTTTTCATGCGTGGTATGAATGCCTCTAGTTGTTGTTGTCTTTCATGTTGTTCATTTAAATCATTAACCATTTTCTTTAATGGAAAACCGTGCCATGTTTGAATAAATATCTGATCTGAAGACTTGTACACTTTATCCCACGAGTTACCATTGATAAAAACATACTTACACTTTCTAAACGTTTTAATATATTTCTCGCTTCCAAATCGAACAGGTGTAAAACCGTAACGTTTGATTTCCATATCAACAAGTGAATTGGTTGAACTCACATATATTTTTTTATGATCATACTGTCTCTTAATAGCAAGAGCAATATATTTAGGATCTCCACTAAAATTCTTGCCATGGAAAGACTCTATAAATATTGAATCGTCGTCTACAGGTATTTGATTTAAATTTTTGATATAGCTCATATGCGTTCTTTTTTCATAGTACGTTTTACATTTATTAAATAAATATTTATTTTTTCTAATTAAATTCATCCAACGACTCTCTTTTAAACGACTTGCTATATCTATTTGTTTTTCACTACCGAGATGTCGATGAATTTTCTTCACTTTTACATGTTGAGATGAAGAGAAAGTTTCAACATTATTTAAAAATTCCTGTCCATAATTAATGCATTTAAACGTACTTTTCAACTGTCGATAATCTTTTTGTCGATCACAGTGACTATATTTATAGTTTAGAAAGTCTTTAATTATTTTACTATCTTTAATCATATCTTTGGTTAAAAAACGTATCGCTTCATATGGTGCATAGATATCCTTTAACACGTTATCATCACCATAGTAAACTAGAGCTTTATTACCCTGTGCAATCGTTTCTAATATAGAATAGCCGAGCGTTTCATATGGCGAACTAGATACATAAATATAACTCTGTGGTTCTTTTTCATTAATATGAATATAATCATTAAGATGATAGTAATTTATCAAATTTTTGTAAAGCATTTCTGAAGGACCATATCCTATTAAATAAAGTTGAGCATCATCAACAATTTGGTTTTTAATGATGTAATTAAACAATTTAATAATATATGAAATATCTTTAACTTCATCCTCAAAACGTGCTTTAATTAAAAAATTTCGTTTAGTATTTATCGGCTCTGATTTTAAATCGATATGTTGTGCATTTACGTATTGATTAAAAACCCGATGATAGTCATATTTAGCTATAAATTCATTTTTAATTCTAGCTGTACTCACTCGAACACAATCAATACAGTCTAATGCTAAATCTATATTCTCATTAATATATTCCAATGGACCATGTATTTCACCAACAATCTTAATCTTGCTATTTAATTTTTTAACTAGATATGCATGATTAAAAAAGGTTTCTCTAGTAATTATAAGTAGGTCTCCATGAGCAAGTTCTTTTCCACTATTAAATTGATGAATATGAAGATGCTTTGTGCTCAAACCTTCGTAAATAATTAGTTTTGTGATATCACTTTTATTATAGTCCTGATAATTAAAGTAGTGTACCTCATGTCCAATTTCTAATAAGCTTTTCACTAAGTTAATATTACTTCTTGATGTTCCGCCCTTGGCGAAGATATTATATCCAAATATGTTAATCTTCATTTAATATCTCACTTCCCAAATACATTAAATTATTTCATCTTTAATATGTAGAACTCGCGAAAGATATTATACTTAATATTTGGAATTTTATCTACTTGTATATAATTAAAATAATTTTGAATTTTAAAAATAAAAAAGACACGACATGGTCGCAATCGACCTAGTCGTGTCTTCATATAATTATCATTAGTGAATCTTAATATTCAATGTTTGGAGCTTGGTTTACATGATTTTGGTATTTTTTGAAACCATAGAACGCTGCACCAGCTAATGCTAAAATAACTGCTAATTTTTTCATCTTAATAACACTCCTTTCAAAGATGCGGTTCTTGAACAAACAAAATGTTCAATAGTTAGTTACTATTATACACGTTTTATAGTTGTTTTTAAAAACTTGAATTTCAAATTATCGTAATTTTTTCCTTATTTTCTAAAATTCATTATTAATTTTGAAACTACATAGATTTATTTTACAACTTAAATTACGATTTATTCTTATACTATTTCACTACAAATTATATATATATCGTAAATTCATACCGCATAATCACTTAAATGTAGTCAACATAGAAACACTATTTTAAGTCAAATTGTTACTTTCACCATAAATTAAGAACTATAAAATATAACATAATCTTAAAACATCTCGTCCTTATCAAGATTTTTTAAGTAAGATATTGTTGTTCATCATTTATTAAAAATTTTTTATGAATACGTTTGATTGATACCTTCATATAATGCATTAATAAATGCTTCCATTGTTGGTGTCCAATTTTCTTTATTGGTACGATTTTTTGTACTAGTATCTCCATTTTTAAAGAATGCTTTTCTTAAAGCAGTCGTTAATTCTAACTGAACGCCAGTGTTATTGTCTTCTTTATTAATGAAGTTTTTATTATTTTGACCACCTAGATACTCTGGTGGAACTTTAACTGTAAATCCACGTCCTACAAGTTGCTTCTCTATAGCATTTCTTAAATCTGAACGGGGCCCACCAAGATAGATAATCTCCTCAGTACCTGATGCGCCATGAATCGAAATAGTTGCAGTACGGTTTTTAATCATTTGATTTAATGTCGGATCATCATAATGTGTAGACGTCACATGTAATTCAGAGTTATTTTTAGGTCGAATACCTTCAAATGAATAATAATCATAATTACCTTTATCTGCTAATGCTTTAGTTAATTCTGTTGTACCTTGTTCAATACTTCCGCCATGTGGAGCCACAATGAGTACTTGATTCCCTGTGTTTTTTGTATCTTTTCTCCAATCTACACCTTCAGTTGTTTCTTTTTCTAACTGAGTCATCGATTGGTATTTATCTATTTTACGTTCTGTAGATGCTAAACTTACTAAAGCTTTACTGCTATCAGTTTTAGAAGTAGTTGGCGTTGAAAGTTGCTTTGCTTTAGTAGTTGTACTAACTTGAGTCGATAAAGTAGGTTGTGCCTTTGTCGTAGAGGATTGAACTGTTTTAGATTTTGTTGACGTTGACGGAGATTTTGTTTTACTTAGTTGTGTAGTGTTTTTCTTAACTGAAGTTGTATGACTTTTAGTTGATTGTTGTGTCTTTGTTGATATTTTAGCTTTAGAAGTTGGCGACACAGTAGTTGCTTTATGAGAAGTTGTGCGTTTCACAGAAGTAGGTATTGTTTTTGAACGTGTTGAAGTTGTTGAACTCTTACGAATGGTAGGCTGAGTCCTGGTTGTTGTGCGCGTTTTATTTACTGTGGTAGATTTTTTTGCTATTGTAGTTTTTTTAGTTGATGATGTTTTGGGTGATATAGCTCGTTTGGTTGATGTAGCTCTTTTTGTTGATGTAGCTCTAGATTTAACAGACGTATCTTTAACTGAACGTTTAAAATTGGACGTCGTCTTTTGAGTTGGAGATGTCTTAGTTACATGTGTTTGTTGCGTTTTCGTACTTGCATCAGCAAACTGATTGTATGAACCTATTGTCCCTACTCCAATAAATAAAGTAACGAAACTTAGCGTCACTTTCTTCATTGAAAAGAACCGTGAAATACTTTTGACTTTCATATCAATTCTCCTTATGAATTATTAATATAAAAATTATACTAACTTATTTTTGAAAAAAAACAATATTTTTATTAAGTCGCGGAATGTTTTTTTATATTATATCAATATTTTTAAAACATTGATATTACTAAATATTTTCACTAAAAAAATTTTTTAAACAATAACAAAGAGTTTAAGATATAAATCCTTAAAAAATAAGACACCTTCATATATTTTAATAAACACCACCAAATTAAATTAACAGAGGGCTTACATATAAAAATTATAACAAGCCTCAACTTAAAAGCTTATGCTATCAATGGGAAGTTATGTTAGAACTGCTCAAAAATATATCGCGATATGTTAATAAAATTTTTGGAACGAAACCCAATGGTGATTTTAACTAATCTCTATGTCTTAATAGTAAAAGAATAGATTTTAATCATATGTATATCGAAATGGTGGAAATGGCTTTAAATGTGATTTTAATATAAATAAATGTGATGATTGTTCAGCATGTTCTTTGAAACGGCTATACATAAAACCGTGTTCATAATAAATAAGAAAATCATGAAAAATGATAATTAGAAATACTTTAAAATTCAAACTAATTAAAACCTTTCTTAACTAGAAATGAAAAACTATAGTCATAGAAAATTGGCTGTAGAACCTATTTGGGGATTTATGAAGGTTATTTTGGGTTTCACTCAAGTGTCAGCTCGATCTATAAATAAAGTCAAAGGGAAAAAATTTTTATTAATGGTGCTTAATATTAAGAAAAATAGCGACTCAGAGATTTGAATACTTATAAAGTATCTCTTTTGTCTCTGAATATCAAAGAAATAAACCTCACTATCATTACATAAAATAACTTATCGGAAGTAGATATGCTTGTATATTTACAGATGGTATAATACTATAGTCGCCTATCTCTCAGGCGTCATATTTAGACGCAGAGAGGAGGTGTTATTCATGCTAGAAATTCTTGTTCACATCACGACCACAGTCATCAATGGTTGTATTGTTGCGTTATTTACGCATTGGCTACGTAATCGCAACAATAAATAGGCGACTATAGCCACACCTAAAAAATCCCCTCACTACTGCAATAGTGAGGGGATTGGTGTATTCACACTAGAATTCTTGTTAACCATATTATAACACTGATTAATAGAGGAATGCAAAAACATAAGAAAAGTAAGTGCAATTCTATAATTAGAATTATTGATTTTCTTTGATACTATAAAATTGCTAACATTAAGGCTAATTAGTTGAATACAAAATCAAGGTGGGAGTATTAAATGGAAAAGGTTAAATCATATTTAAAAGACATTCAAAACAACGAAAAGTATCAAAAAGATATAGAATTTCTTGAAAAGAAAAGTAATGGAAGGGAAGACAGAAAATTTATATTAGATATATTCTTTTTATAGATAATTCCCTTGATTTCAATTTATATTACATATTTTTTAAGTTTTTCCAATCCATTTGCAATTTTTATATTAATAATTACAGCTGTGTCAGTTTCTTATAAAATTGCTAAAAATCTATTGGATCACATGTACAAAAATGAGGATAGATTTCTAGCATTACATAGAAACTACGAAAAGGAAAAACTATTATTTCTTACTTTACCTATTATTGGACTCATAACTATAATAGGAAGTTCATTTCTCTTCGATTATTTAATATTTAAACTGAATAATACGTCTGTAGAAATATTAGGGTCCATTCCTACTGTTATATATCAAATTATTATTTGTTTTATTCAGTTTATGTTCACGGCTATGTTTTTAATAATATTTATTTATACCATTTGGTTTTTTATATATGGAAAGTTTACAAAATAAATGATTAGAGTACACCCTAATCATACTGATATAGTAGTTGAATTTATAATGACTCAAACGTATGATTTGGGTGTATATTAATTATGGAGTGAAAATAAATGTCGGCTATGCGAGGATATTATCCATGGATCAAAATTTAAAAAGACAACTGGATAATTTGAAAACGTTTGGTGTGAAAAACATTTACAGAAAAACAGTCTGGGGAATCTATTAAAAATAGATTGTTATTTCAATAATTTCTTAGTTTTGTGAGGGTGGAAGATGAGGTTGTAGTGTAGTCATTTGATCGTTTAGGCCTTAATTACGATGAAGTGATCAAGACAGTTAATTATTTAAAAGACAAATAAGTTTAATTAATGATTACTAGCATACCTATGATGAATGATGAGATTGGCAATTCATTATTAGATAAATTTATGAAAAATCTATTCATTCATATATGAGCAATGGTTTCAGATTTTCTCACTCCTAAATATTTTCTATTGAATACAAACGCTCTTCTCCATTAATTTCACAACTAACGTCAAATTTATTAGGCCTTTGACTATTCTCGCTATATTTCACTTCAATTTTAATATTTTTTACTTCTCTCCCTTTTTAATTGCTTTTTGCCATTCTTTCTTCATGTTATACCATTCTCCGTTCTCTTTAAATGAGCGGTTGATGTATTTACTTTGGGGGACGAGATTATCTATATCTTTAGAACCTCCGAATCCGCGCGCAATTAAATGACCGCCGTCATCATCTGGTAATCGGTCTTCTCTTCCTACTGTTCGTTGCGCATATGAATTACGTCCGCCATCTAGAAGTGATAGGTCATCCGCATATACTTCTTTAATACGGCCTTTGTGATCCGTTCGATACACGTGTCCATGCGGTGTTGTATATTCGATGTTGGCCTTCAATTTCTTAGGCTTCATAAATCTGCGTTCATAATGGTCACCATATTCAACCTTTGTAAGATTTGGGGCTTCTTGATAATGAATATGATTTTATAGTTTTCAATCAAAACCACCCGTATGAACGGGTGGTTTGTTCTACGGCTATAAGCCTTTCTTACTGGCCAGCCCTAAAAGGGCACTGATAGGTCAGCCAACTGCACTACTTTCCCAGCACCCCTAAAGGGGTACTATTTTTTTCGTCTTTTTTTAATTTCTTCTCCTGTAAAGGGATCTAGGTATTCTTCCATTGAAATTTGATCTGCAACGATCTCTTCTTGTAATTGATTACGAATGTAATTTTCAATTACCTTTTTATTTCTACCTACTGTATCTACATAAAATCCTTTACACCAAAACTTTCTATTTCCATATCTATATTTTAAATTAGCATGTCTATCAAAAATCATTAAACTGCTTTTACCTTTTAAATATCCAACAAATGAGGATACTCCTAATTTAGGTGGAATACTAACTAACATATGAATATGATTTTTAGATGCTTCTGCTTCTATTATTTCTACGCCTTTTCTTTCACATAATTGACGTAAAATAACTCCAATATCTCTTTTGATTTTTCCGTATATCACTTGTCTTCTATATTTTGGTGCAAAGACTATGTGATACTTACAATTCCATTTTGTATGTGCTAAACTGTTTGTGTCAGATGACATAAAAAAGCATCTCCTCGTGTTGAATATTTTGGTTGGCTGACCAATATATATTCTAGCATGATGAGATGTTTTTTTAGATAACGGTAAAACCTTTTCTGAACCATACGCATAGCGCATGGTTTTCTTTATACAATTATAAAAAAGACAATTTCTATTGAATAAATATAGAAATTGTCTTTTTCTTCTTCTAAGACCTTTATGTTACAAAATCTTTGTTAATCTTCTTTCAAATGTTCAATTGTTTTGAATCCTTCACGATAATTAGCTAGTTCTTCCATCATCGCGTACCAATCATGGCCTACTTTTTGTAGTGTCTGTTGAATTAATTCATCTTGTGCTTGGTTTAACTTACCTATTAAATCATCACCCGCTTCAGTGGTAAAAAGTTTTTTTACTCGTCTATCCTGCTTAGATGTTTGTTCGACGATTAAACCTTCTTCTTTTAATTTACGTAACGTTGCATGCGATCCTTGTTTAGATATTTCAAGCGTAATCAAAAGTTCTTTAATTGTTATACCCGGTAATTTATTAATGAAAAATAAGAATCGATGATGTTGGCGACTCATGCCATATTGCTCAATAATTTCATCCGCTGTAGTAATAAAAGTCTTATA
Source organism: Staphylococcus epidermidis (assembly GCF_006742205.1). Classification (NCBI taxonomy): domain Bacteria; kingdom Bacillati; phylum Bacillota; class Bacilli; order Caryophanales; family Staphylococcaceae; genus Staphylococcus; species Staphylococcus epidermidis. Next base: position 313,889 of record NZ_AP019721.1, on the reverse strand, counting down.
CGCGAAGTAAAACAGCATATGTTCGTAATCATTTTTATTTTTAGACATTTAACACTATCCTTTTTTTATTCAATATCGTTATTATAATAAACTTTTGACTGATAGTCATATATTTCAGAAACTGTTCAAACTTTTAATAGGTCAACTTAGTTGACTTTATTTCAAATTGACGTTAATATGATACTTGTAAGATAAAAGAAATCAAAGGTGGAATTATATATGAAACAACGCGTAGGACAATATTTAATGGACGCGGTTTATTCAGCAGGTGCTGACAAAGTTTTTGGTGTCCCAGGAGATTTTAATCTAGCCTTTTTAGACGATATTATTGCACATAATGATATTAAATGGATTGGTAATACAAATGAGCTTAATGCAAGTTATGCTGCCGACGGATATGCACGTATTAATGGCATCGGTGCAATGGTAACAACATTTGGAGTGGGTGAATTAAGTGCTGTCAACGGAATCGCTGGATCTTATGCTGAGCGTGTGCCAGTTATTGCCATCACTGGGGCACCTACTCGAGCTGTAGAACAAGAAGGCAAATACGTTCACCATTCCCTTGGCGAAGGAACTTTTGATGATTATAGAAAAATGTTTGAGCCTATTACAACAGCGCAAGCTTATATTACACCTGATAATGCTACCACAGAAATTCCAAGAGTAATCAATACGGCGCTTCAACAACGTCGTCCAGTTCACATTCATTTACCTATTGATGTCGCACTAACAGAGATTGAAATTTCAAACCCATTCAAACCAGAAGTCGAACCACAAAAAAACGTTCAAAGTTATATCAATATGGTTCAAGACAAACTTGAATCGGCATCACAACCTGTCATTATTACAGGACATGAAATAAATAGTTTCCATCTGCATAAAGAACTCGAACAATTCGTTAATCAAACTCAAATTCCAGTTGTTCAGTTATCTTTAGGTAAAGGTGCATTTAATGAAGAAAATCCTTATTATATGGGTATCTTTGATGGTTCAATAGCAGAACAAGATATTCAAGATTATGTTAATCAAAGTGATGCTATTTTGAATATTGGTGCTAAATTAACAGATTCTGCAACAGCTGGGTTCTCATATCAATTTGATATTAATGAAGTGATTATGCTAAATCATAATGAATTTAAAATTAATGATACATGCATCGAAGCATTTTCATTACCAAATATATTAAATGGTTTAAATAAGTATATTCACTACAAAAACACTAATGATTTCCCACAATATGAGAGACCACAATCACACAATTACGAACTTAGTGATCAGCCATTAACTCAAGAGACTTATTTCAATATGATGCAAGATTTTTTACAACAAGATGATATTTTAATCGCTGAACAAGGTACATCATTCTTTGGTGCTTATGACTTAGCCTTGTACAAAGATAATACTTTTATCGGGCAACCATTATGGGGATCTATCGGCTATACACTACCAGCAACGCTAGGAACACAAATTGCAAATCCATATCGTCGAAACATTCTATTAATTGGTGATGGATCACTACAATTAACTGTTCAATCATTATCTACAATGATTCGTCAAAATTTAAACCCTGTGATATTTGTAATTAATAACGATGGTTATACAGTTGAGAGAATGATTCATGGTATGAAAGAACCTTACAATGACATTCGCATGTGGGATTACAAATCATTACCTTCTGTATTTGGTGGTGACAATGTTTTAGTTCATGATGTAAACACTTCAGAAGAACTCATGCTCACCTTCGAAAATATTAAATCTAATAGTGATCGCATGCACTTTGTAGAAGTGAAAATGGCTGTTGAAGATGCACCAGTTAAATTAAGTAATATAGCTAAAGCATTCGCATCACAAAACAAATCATCTTAATATCTTTTTAAAATTCTATAATATAAGCAATTCAAACACCCGTATAATTCTCTAGTTATACGGGTGTTAAATATATCTTTATAGAAGTTGAAACTTAAAAAATGACGTTTCCCGTGAAACAACATTCATTTAACGTTATATTTTATATCGATTAAAAGTAACATGTATGAATAATCACAAACATTTATGATTCTAATAAATCATTCTTAAGACACCTTTTTTAATGAACTTAATCATATCTTTAGCCATTGCTATAGTTTTAGAATTTGTTTTAACTTCCAAGTTAAAAATTCCAAATATACAAATAAGCCTGCACATTCTTTAATGTGAGGCTTACTTGAATTCTCTATAAACTCCGATTGTCTAAATATTGTTTATCAATAACTGAACGTGTGATATCTCGTAAGTGTGCAGGGCTCATCGAAGAACTATCCATTTGATTGCGACCATGATGAGTGGCATCTTTGTCATTATAGTCATCTAGCATCATCACTTTAAAGTTCGACTTAAGGAACTGGTTTTGGTGTTGAGTTAATTCGTAATAATTCACCATACTTCTCCACTTCACATCTTGAACTTGAAACTGTTTATCTTTCTTACTAATTTTAAAATCTATCCGTCCTAATAAATCATTACTTTCATTCCCTGTTGACTGACCGTTCAAGAAATTCCCTAATGAATATGCTACAAGTGTACGATTCCCTTCTCTACCGTCAACCCATTTTACTGGTTGAATCACATGAGGATGTGTACCTAAAACTACATCAACACCTGCATCAGCGAAAATTTGTGCATATTTTTTTTGAGTGGCGTTAGGCTGATGCTTACCTTCATTACCCCAATGTGCTGAAACAAGTACTACATCACTTTGTTGTTTGGCTTTCTTAACATCTTGCTTAATTTTATTTTCATCAAACGTATCTACCGTATAATCATGAGTTGGTTGATGATCGTTTGTACCAAATGTGTAACTTAATAAAGCAACTTTCACACCTTTAATTGTTTTAATAGGAATTTGACGGTGTGCTTGTTCTGATTCATATACACCCGTGAACAAAACTTGATCTTTAAATTTGTTCCAAGTATGAATATGATTTCTTACACCTTGCTCTCCTTGATCTAAGGCATGATTGTTTGCACCGTTTACAAAATTAAAGCCAGTATCTACTAAATCCTGAGCAATACTACTCGGTGTATTAAAGTTTTTAAATCCTGAATAAGGCCTATCATCCCCACCTAATGGTGATTCTTGATTAACAAAAGAAATATCTGCGTTTTGAATGTCTTTTTTTACTGGTTGATACATAGGTTTAAAATCAAAACTATTCCCCGTAATTTGTGCATCTTTATATACAACTGGGTGAATTAAATTATCACCTACAGCAACCACACGTATTGTTTTATTTGTATTTTGTTTATCGCTAAAAGATTGATTAATCGAACACCCACTAACAACTATGAAAAACGTAACTAATATCATCATATATACAAAATATTTAGATACTGTTTTCATTTTCTAATACTTTCTCTCCTTCTATAAACCTTTGTATTTATTTTCATCATATCGCTATACACTTTAATAAACAATATACGATATGTGAACATGTCGATTTTAATAAATAACTATAGTTGACTTACCTTTCATCTGGATTAACAGTAACACCGCACAAAATCAATAAGTGAAAATACTAAGACGAGTAACAATCATTTTCATATTCGTTTAATAAGATGTCCGCCTATATATCCAAATTCAATCCTTTGTATCATTACTGAACAAACCACTCAATCGCACGTTTAATAGCTCTATCCCAATAGGCATAATCATGATTTCCCGGACCATCTTCAAACTTATAAGAAACCCCTTTTTTATTTAATGTCTCAATAAATTGAAGGTTATCATGATATAAAAAGTCTTCTTTACCACACATGATAAACAATTCAGGAATATCTACATTAGCATCGATGGCTTGATCAAGTAAGTAGTACGTATCGAGTTCTGTACCTTTAATTTGAGTATTGTTGCCTGTGATAGATTGAGGGGAAAAATCAGTCCAATCCAAGTCAATGAAACGTTGTGCTTCGAAAACTGCTGAAAGTGGTGCAGCTTTAGCAAATTTATCACTTTGAGTTAGCGCAAATTTAATCGTTCCATAACCGCCCATTGAATGTCCTGCAATAAAATTATCTTCTCTTTTTCTAGATAGTGGTAAAATTTGATGTACATATTCGTAAATTTCTAATATGTAATCATAGTAACTATGTCCATATACCATATTTGCATAGCCACTATGATCGACGTTAGGCATTATAATCGCAAGTTGATGTTCATTTGCATAACGCTCGATACTTGTATATCTTATGTAAGTTGTTTCATCGCTAGACAATCCATGTAATAACAACATTGATTTCAAATGTTTCGCTGTTGTTGAACTATCAAAGAATGTTACATCCTCCGGTAAAATAATCGTTAAATTTTGATGCATTCCTATCGTTGGTGAATTGTAATTCATTGTTATTAAAGCCATATATGTCACTCCTCTACTGTATTATCTATTATTTTACTTATTCTTTTTATTAATTTATAGAAAAAACGCAACTTTGACTATAGATTATATAAATTTCTATACTTTCCAATGAGGAACTAAAATTTTATTCTCTATATTAAACAAGTTGATTTAGTATCGATTGTCTAACCTTTAAATATGATGTATTTCTAAAACAATAAATCATGAAATAAAAAAAACGATAGTGAATGATTTCATAAAAATCTATTCGACCATCGCTTGTTTTTAATTATGTATGAGTGATACGCACTCATTATAAGTCTTTACTAACCAACCAATTTTTACTGTTTTTAAATAGTATTTTCTCTTCTCTAAGTTCATTTATGATATGACTCGTCGTTTCTCTAGATATTCCTGCCATATCACTCAATAACTGTATTGTCATAAAATGCTTAATTTCATAAAACTCGTCATGATCATAACCTACTGTTTGACATAGGTAACGTAAAATCTTAGTCACGCGTTCTTTAGCTAATTTACTCGTTAAAGCCATATTGTATTCAATATGTTGACACTGTGTTTCGCTTAATAAGGAGAATAATTTCACAAAAATCTCTTCATGATTTTTGCATAAATATTCTATTAAATCTCTTGGTATTCCAATCATTTCGCAATCTGTTAGGGCTGTACACATTTCATTAGGAACTTTATCTTGAAATAAGTTATTTAAAGGAAAGAGCACTTTTTCTCTATTCAGATATCGATATACATCACCATTCAAATTAAAATTTTCTCTCATAATATTACCTTTTAAGAGTAGGTAAATATGCGTGGTTTCATCAGACGAATAGTAGACAATTTGTCCTTTGTTGTAATGTCTCACAAAACATTGACTTTTAAATGGCAGTAATACGCCTACAGGAATATTGATATAAGATGCTAATTGTTTAAAACTTTCATCAAGTTCATTTTCTCTACAAAACATTTGATTTCCAGTCATAAAAATAACTCCTTACTGCCTTAGACTATGGTCAAAGAGGATGCTAAAATATCTCCGATTTAAAATTTATTACAATTCTGTATATACCCATGGACCACTGTTCTTATTATACCAATAGTTTAAATATCAAATATTTTCTTTGTTTGATTTTTATCGATTAAACTCCCTTTTAACTCATGATTAATCAATATCTATAACATTTAGAAATATGAATTACATCATCGTAATAACCCTATCAATGCTAAAATAACGATAAGACTGAAGAAAATATAGTCAAATTGTGTAAGTCGCTTTTGATTATTTTTCTGAACAACAACATAGACGATAATCCCCGGAATATAGAGCAACATGGTAAGTAACAAGTAATCTATACCTGACGCGTATACCAGCCAAATTGCATAAATAGATGCTAGAATTCCTATAATCCATTGTTTAGGCGTTGCAGTTAACTTGTGTTCTATTGTATATTTCACCTGATAAAACGCACTGAACATGTATGGATAAAGTATAGCACTTGCCGCGAGAGAAAATGCAAAATGATAAGCACTTTTGGTAAACAGCATACTAATAAGGAATATTTGAACTAACACATTAGTAATGAATAAGGCGTTCATAGGTGCCCCATTTTTATTTTCTTTTGCAAACCACTTAGGAAACAAACCATCTTTAGCTACAATAAAAGGCAACTCTCCGGCAAGTAATGTCCAACCTAGCCATGCACCTAATACTGAAATAATAAGACCAATATTGACAAATGTTGCTCCCCAATCACCAACAATATAAGCTAAAATTTGTGCCATTGATGGTGCCTCAAGTTTAGAAATATGATTTTGAATTACAATACCTTGTGCTAATACAGTCAGCAAGAAGTAAATGAGCAATACTGAAATAAGTCCGATAACAGTGGCAGTTCCAACATCTTTTTTATTTTTAGCTCTTCCGGAGAATACAACAGCACCTTCAATACCAATAAATACCCAAACTGTCACTAACATCGTACTTTTAACTTGTGACATCGTATTAGCGAAATGAAATGATAATGATCCATATCCATCCATTCCAAAGAAACCTATCTTGAATGTATTAAAATTAAAGGCTACAATCATACATATAATCACTAATAAGATAGGAATTAATTTTGTAATAGTGACAATACTATTGATTAAAGCAGCCGTCTCAACTCCTTTTAATATTAAAAAGTGCACACTCCACAATAATATTGATGCCACTATGATACTAGGAAATGTGTTGCCCCCTTTAAATATTGGAAAGAAGTTCCCTATAGAAGACATTAATAACGTTGCATATGCGACATTACCTAAAAAAGCTGAGAACCAATATCCCCAAGCACTTGCAAACCCTATAAAATCACCAAAACCTGCTTGAGCATAACTATAAATACCACCATCTAAATCAGATCGTTCATTAGTTAGGTTTTGAAAGACAAGTGCTAATGAAATCATTCCTATAGCAGTAATCAACCATCCAATTATAATTGCTAATCCTCCAGCGTGGCCTCCCATATCAGATTGAATATTGAAAGCACCGCCACCAATCATCGAACCTATAACAAGACCGATTAATGATGTTCGACTTAATTTTTTATCTCCTGTGTCATTCATATTCATTTCTCCTTTAGAAGGAGGGATTGAAAACGTATATGCCTTTTAAAATACATATGCATATATATAGATGTATAGCGGAAAGATATAGATGAGTAACGACACATCTTTGATAGTCATTGTCAAAAGTTCTATATCATCCTCTCAACATGATTTTGAAAAAATTATTTTTATTATGTGACACAATTTGCAAAATTAAATATTCGTTTATTTAATGAAGCATACACGTGATCTTATCCCTATTTATTTTTCTTGTAGTAAATCTAGCCTAAAGTTGCTGCCATCACGGCTTTAATCGTATGCATTCGATTTTCAGCTTGATCAAAAACTCTAGAATGCTCACTTCTAAAGATTTCGTCTGTCACTTCCATTTCAGTTAAGCCATATTTTTTAAAAATATCCTGTCCATATTCTGTTTGTGTATCATGAAAAGCTGGTAAACAATGTAAAAATATCGTATCTACTTTACCGGTTAAATTAAGCATTTTTCTATTAACTTGATAGTCTTTCAATAAATGAATACGTGTTTCGAATTCACTTTCTTCACCCATTGATACCCAAACATCAGTATAAATAACATCTGCATCTTTGACGGCAGTATGAATGTTATCAGTTATCTTAACTGAACCTCCATAATTAGACGCTTGATCTTTAGCAATATTAAAATATACATCTCTCGGTGTTAATGATGAGGGTGTACAAATACGTACATTTACACCAAGCATCGCACCCGCCACCATAAGCGAATGTGCAACATTATTACGTCCGTTTCCTACATAAGTTAGGTTGATGCCTTTTAAATATCCAAAATTTTCTTTAATTGTCATATAATCAGCTAACATTTGTGTAGGATGCCAATCATCAGTTAACCCATTCCATACTGGTACTCCAGAGAATTCGGCCAATTGTTCAACAGTTTTTTGGGAAAAACCTCTAAATTCAATTCCATCAAACATTCTGCCTAAAACTTTAGCAGTATCCTCAACAGATTCTTTTTTTCCTAATTGAATATCATTTTTCCCTAAAAATTCAGGGTGTGCACCTAGATCAATAGATGCAACTGTAAATGCGGCACGCGTCCGAGTAGATGTCTTTTCGAAGAGTAAAGCAATATTCTTACCCTCTAAATATCGATGTGGTGTGCCTTGTTGTTTATATTTTTTTAATGTCATAGCAAAATCGATTAGACCTTCAAATTCTTCACCTGTAAGATCATACTCTTTTAGCAATGACTTACCTTTTAAATCAAAGGGTTTCTTGATGTTTTTCATGGGATGCGCCCCTTTCATTTTATAAGTCGCTATCAAATTTAATAGCATAAGTGAATGTATTTCGTGATGTTCAAGCTATATCTATTCAACACCCTATCTTATATCTATAGATCTTCTCTTATTAAAGGTTGACTCATACATCGAGGGCCTCCTCGACCACGTACAAGTTCACTTCCAGGAATTTCAATAACTTTGATACCATGCTCACGTAACAATTGATTAGAAACATAATTACGATCATAAGTTACAACCACACCGGGACGTATGCATAAAGTATTCGAACCATCATTCCATTGTTCACGAGCACCGTCGATGATATCACCATTTCCAGTTGGTATTAATGTGATTTCATCAACATCGAGCACTTCTTCTAATGTTTGTTTAAGATGACTAGAATGTTGGATTTTGATATCTTCAGCTTTATCATCATATTCGATAATAAAGATATTCATGTTTCCTTCTGATTTAAGAATTGCTGAATGTGTAGTGAATTTGTCGTAATCAATCATTGTACAAACAGTATCTAAGTGCATAAATGTTCGACTAGTTGGAATCTCAATCGCCACCACCTTTTTAAAAGTAGATAACGGATCTTTAAAAATACGTCGTGCTAAACGTTCAATTGCTTGTGCAGAAGTACGTTCAGATATCCCTATTGCAAGTACATCTTTAGATAACACCAGTTCGTCTCCACCTTCGATGTTGAACGGACAGTCACGATCCACCCATAAAGGAATATTCTCATCTTTAAATCTAGGATGATGTTTTAAAATATATGAAATGAAAATCGATTCTCTGCGTCTCGCTCTCCAAAACATACGATTTACTGTCATACCTCTACCAATTGAAGCTTGAGGATCACGTGTGAAATATAGATTAGGCATTGGGTCAAGATAAAACGGATATTTATCATCCATGTACTCTACAAGATGTGTCGATTCAAGTTGTATTTCTTCTTTGCGTACGCCAGCCATAATCTTATTAATTAATGCTTGATTTGACAAAGTTGAAAAGAGTTTTTTTATTTCTTTTTCATGACCTAGGATAGTTTTTCTAGATTCTGCTAAAACGTCATCTATAAATTGCTCTCTGACATTTGAATCTTCTATACTTTGTGCTGCTAATTTTTCTAAATAAAGCACTTCTATTCCTTCATCTTGAAGAACTTGAGCAAAATGATCATGCTCTTGTTGAGCTACCTTTAAAAATGGAATATCATCAAACAATAATCCATCTAAGTAATCAGGCACTAAGTTTTCTAATTCCTTCCCTGGTCTTTTAAGTAATACCGTCTTTAATTTGCCGATTTCACTGTTAACTTGAATAGGTCCATTTGTCATACTCATTTCCTCCTTTTCTTCGCTACATTATCAGTATAAAACTGATCAATAACTTAGTTCGTGATGATTATCACATGCTAAATGTAAAAAGTTTCGCAACATTTGGTTATTCAATACATAATTGTGTTTGAATATACATTACTATTGCATACTTTCGTTGAAAAAATGAATATTTGAGTAATATGAACCTTTACATCTTTATGAATAAAAGTTTTTTATTCATAAATTTGAATACTTAGTCAAATAACAACACTCATATTTATTGAATTAAAAAAACACCTGATAAACGATGTATACGCTTACCAGGTTATATTTATAATGGACAACTTTATAAATTTTTATGAATAATTATGATTAAATATTTTGTAATAGACATATTCAGCTATAGACTGGGAATGTGTAAGAATCATAATTGTATCATTACCACTTATCGTTCCTATAATCTCTTTCAGTTGTAACTGATCAATATAATAATTTATGCTTTGTGCAAATCCTGGTGTCGTCTTTATTAGTATATACGATTCTTTAATCATAGTGTTAATAATTTCTGTTTCTATATAATCATTTAGTCTTACTCTTGAGTCTAATTGAGATTGTTGCGTAAGTAATTTGTATTCATATTGATTTGCCTTCACAGGCAGGCGATAAATATGAAGTTCTCTTAAATCTCTCGCAATAGTAGTCATGCTATAACGTACACCAAAGTGATCATCAATGTAATCAATAATATCTGCTTTTTTATAAATGTGATTTTGCTTAACAATCATAGTTACTAAATCTTGTCGTTTACTCTTTTTCATTGAATGATCAACTCCTATAGATAACTAATTTATTTTAATTTATAAATTAAAATTTCTTTTTATTTAATTATACTTTATCATTTTATTGTTGATAATTATAAGAATTTTTATGTCGTTTGTGACAAAGTACGTAAACATACATTCAAATTTAAAATTAATTTGTTTATTTAACTATCATTTTATCTATATTTCCCCTTTTATTCTTATTAGGTTTTTTATACTCATTACTATGCAGTCACACTTACGCTAGACAAACCGTAGTCTTACCTCAAGGTAAAGTAAGCGGCTTTGTATTAGTTTAAAAATTCCTGAAGATTTTAGTTCACTATTATGATGAAATAAAAAACCTGAGACAGTTAAGTTTGTCTCAGGCTGAGTCGAAATTAAGTCAACACTCATTTCGATTAAGGCTTTAAAAATTGTAAATATTTAACATTACTTCTTCTTTGTTAAAGCTCTTAAAAATTCATTTTTAGATACTTGTTAACATATTTTTATTTTAAAACGGTTCGCCTACACGCCAACACTGTCCCATGCTTGACCTACTTGTTGAGCAATACCGTCGCCATATAAATCAAATGCTGCTTGTTGTAATGATGCTTTGGCATCTTGGAAATCAGAATTTGAAGTTAAATAAACAGTTAACGCTCTATAATAAATTTGTTCAGAACGTTGTTTACCAATACTACGAATTGTGTTGTAAGCTGCTTTGTTCGGAATACCTGAATTCGTATGTACGCCTCCGTTGTCAGAATTTGTATAAACAAAATCATTCATATGAGATGGTTGTCCAAAACGCTCTGGATTAGACATACTTCTTAAGGCATCTCCGCCTACACCAGGTGTGTAAACATCTTCACCCATTAAGAAATCTTCATCATCAATGAAGTAACCAAATACATCTGAAAAACTTTCATTTAATGCACCTGATTGAGAACGGTAAACAAGATTAGCAGTTTGCTGTGTTACACCATGTGTAATTTCATGTGCAACAACATCATTTGCACCAGACAACGCTGTAAATGTACGTCCATCACCGTCACCGTAAATCATTTTATCACCAATCCAAGCTGCATTGTTTCTGTTATCTTGACCTTGGAAGTTATTTACATGTGCGATTGAAATAATTGGGCTACCTTGATTATCATATGATTCTCGGCCGAAAGTATTTTTATAATAGTCATACGTTTCTTTAGCATAATAATTTGCATCTACACCTGCACGTTGTTCATCATCAACAAAATTTTTATCTTTATCTTGCATTAAGTAAGCTTGACCAGTATTCGCATCGTAATTGTAAGCTGAAAGTGTACCTTGTTGAGTTAAATCTTGTAGTGCATAACCACCGCTGACACTATTAATATTAATTTGTTTCGTGTCACCTAGTACACCTTTACCTGTACCTGTAGTAGCTGCTTCTTTGATCATATTTAATTTATCAACCACTTGACCAGTTTCAGCGTCAATTTTCACATTCCAATGAGAGATTTTTGGTGAAGTTGTAATAATTTCTATGTTATAAACATATTTATTTTTTTCTCCATCAATCTCAACTTTATTGGTTTTGATGACATCACTTTTTAAGTTTTTAGCTTTTTGACGGTCAATTTTTATTGCTTCGAAAGCTTTATCTGTGGCACTTTCTTTACTTATCGCTACCTTATTCGTAGGTTGAACTTTCTTAGCATCAGTATCACCATTGACAAGAACTACCTTACCCTCTTTATTCGTATGAACTTTTACTTCTTTGTCTGGTGCATACGTGTTGCCCACTTTCGGTTGCAATGTGTAATGCGTAAATCCTTTGTTATCTTTTTCAGTATCAGTGACCTTATAATCTTTGTAATGCTTTTTTATATTTTCAGATTTTGGTAACTCTTTCAATGCGTTAGTTGCTTGAGATTCTTGGGTTACTTTCGCATCGATGTTTTGAGTTGCTGATACTTTATCCTTAGCGTCAACCTCCGTATTGACTAAAGGACTTGCCACAGTTAATGCGGCAATACTTGTAAGTGCGAATTTAGAAAAATTCTTCATTTTATTACCTCCTATAAATTAATGAAAAACAACTTACTATATAATAGTAATTAAAATTTTCTGAAAAGTAAATGAAAATTTCATTTAATTCACATAATCATCACTTATAATTTTTTTGTATAAATAATTTGTACAATACTTAAAAAACTTATGTTAAAATTTAAATTTAGAATTAATGTTATAATACACTCAAGTTAATTAAAATGAAATAAAATTAATTTTTATATCAAATAGTTAAAACGTTTCACTTCAAATGCTATATTTTGAGAAATAGATTTAAAAAGTCGTCACTTTCTGAAGAATCAACAATTCTAGAACAATATGGTACGGCGTATTTTTTAAATACTGTTTAGTTTTACGATGTTATATTAAAAACACCCTCCAAGTTGAATATTTTAAATTCTACTTGGAGAGTGTAACGTCACATCTTTATTACTCATTCTCTTCATTTAAATATGAAGTGATAAACTCTATATAGTATTCCACAAATTCTAAATAATTGGCTTTTTCTACGCACTCATTTATTTGATGAGGTCCATTTCCCGGGCCAAACATTAAAAATGGAAAATTTTCATCTTTTCCTTTTAATAAGTTGGAAGCATCAGTAACTGCTACAGTAGGAGTAATGATTAAATCTCTTTCGTTAGAAAAATGGCTTTTTGCAATATCAAATCCTAGCTCTACCAAGCGATTTTGACCTGTTGTTACTACAGGTTCTAAATCAAGATAAAGTTCTTGAGTCAAACTAGCACCATTGTGATTTGCTTGCTCTACATATTTATTAAATAGCGCTTTTACTTTGTTATTATTATATTCTGGTATTGTGCGTACATTAAATTCAGCTGTAGCAAAATCTGGTACTGAATTTACTTGTGTGCCACCTTGAACGATACTATTGGTCATAACAAGTCCCTGTATAAGCTCTTGTGCTTTTTCTTTTGTTATATGGCTAGGTAATTGATTCTCTAATTTATTAATCATATTTGAAAAATCTAAGGACTCACCTTTTACTGTTTGCATTATTTTTTCATATTCTTGATTTATATTTTGAATAAACTCTAGTAATGGTTTAATAGCATTTTGTCCTAAAAATGGTATTGAACTGTGTGATGCACGTCCCTTAGATTTAATTCTAAAATCCATTGAGCCTTTATGTGCATACACCAAACTAGGGAATGATGGTTCTGCTATGAGTAAGGCATCTAAATCATCAGCATATCCTTTTTCAAACAACTGTTGCGAACCTGATTGTTCCATTTCTTCACCCACTGTTGCCATGAATTTAATAGTTCCCTGTGTTAACTTACCACTTTCTTTAATTTCAATAAGAGCAATGGCTAAAGCTGCTAATCCAGATTTCATATCCGCAGCACCTCTACCATATAAATATCCTTGATTCTCTGTGAGTGTAAAAGGATCATACGTCCAATCATCATGATTCCCCTCAGATACTACATCCATATGACCAGATATTCCTATAACTGGTTGACTTGAACCAACAGTTGCTATTAAATTTGCTCGACCATCTGTAACTGTATCAATATGTGAACGAATTCCATACTGACTAAATAGTCTTTCAAAATAATGTGCAACCTCTAATTCATTGCTATTTACAGTTTTTATTGAGACTATATCGGATAAGATTTTAACTCTTTCTTCATTAGATAATACGCTCATCGTTATTCCACCTTTCTTAATTTGTAAAACTTTTAATTTAACAATGTAAGTATAACTTTTATTCTATAATGTATCTCATTTATCTATATTGTTTACCTTACAATACTTATATACCATTCATTGTTAAAGTCATATTTTATATTAAATGATTATAACAAGCATAATGGTTCAATCATGACATCATGCTTAGACGTTAAACGATAATTCTAGCTTGTAATATATTACTAATAGAAGAATAAATATAGAATTTCTTTTGTAACTTATAGAATAATTCTACTTACAATAAAAAAAGGATTATAATAAAATATAATTGATAAAAAGGATGGAGGATATACGCTTTGAAAAAATTTTTAGCTACAATAGTGGTAATCATTCTTATATGTGCATTAGGCTTTTCATTATATGCAGCTATTAACCACCATACTAATTCTAATAAGAATGATAAAAAAATAGAACACAATCGCAAAAACAAACAAAATGATACTTCAAATCAAAATCGTGATACTAATCAACACCAAGACCAAACTCAACCAACAAATAATGACTATAACAACGATAATCAATCAGGTACTGAACAACCAGCACAACAACCTAACTACCATCAATACCCAAATAATAATCAACAGTCTGGTTCAAATAAAAATAACTCTTCAGAAAATAACAAACAGAAACCGAATCAGAACAAAACTAATCAATCATATCATCAACCAGCACAATCAACACCACAACAGTCGTCACAACATAATAATCAATCTGATTCACAACAAAATGGCAACTCAAATAATAATTCCAACAATCAAAATCATGGAACAAATGATAAACAGAATAAAAATCGTTAATCATATGACAAAGCTTATGCATGTATCAAATTACATTGTGTAAGCTTTTTATTTTTTTATTCGAATATGTTTGAAATTGCTATAAAATCAATATAACTAATATGTGAAAAATGTTATATTTGTTCAATACTTTTATAAATTCTTTTTATATAATTTATAAATTAAGTTAAAATTAAAGTAACTAATCTTATATTGAGGTGTATCATGAGAAAACTGATATCTACCATTATCGTTTCAACATTATTAATTGGAGGATGTTCCACAGTGCATAAAGAAGCAAAACATTCATCACAATCAATTCCTGAAGAAGTTCCTGCAAGTCAATACAAAGGTCAAGGTTTCCAACCAGTAGCTGAAAAAAGTGCTATCGCACATGCGAAAAAATATCGTGAAGAATACGAAAAACTTGGCGAACAATTTTTTAAAGATAATTTTAGCCTTAATGTTAAAGCCACAAATGTTGTAGGAAGTGGTGATGGCGTCGAAGTCTACGTTCATTGCGATGATCATGACATTGTGTTTAATGCAAGCATCCCTTTTGATAAGGAAGCAATACATGAAGAAGGCTCCATGCGAAGCAATGATAACGGAGATACCATGAGTAATATGGTTGGAACGGTGTTAAGTGGTTTTGAATATAAAGCACAAAAAGAAAAATATGATAACTTAACAAAGTTCTTTAAAGACAATGAAGAAAAATATCAATATACCGGTTTTACTAAAGAAGCAATACATAAGACACAGAATGTTGGATATCAAAATGAGTATTATTATTTAGCAGGTAACGTTACTAATATTAATAATTATAGAAAATATTATGAACCTTTAATAAAAAAAGATTCTAAGAATTTCAAAGAAGGCATGAAAAAAGCAAATGAAGCAACAAATTTCAAAGCCAAAATTGAAGTTGTTTCAACATTATTCAGTACTAAATCTGATTTCACTAAAAATAACTCTAAGAAAGATTTATTATTCTTAAGTGATGATTTATATCATTACAAAGAAAAACCTGAAAACACAAACATAACTTTACAATTAAGTGAGCCAAAAATTAATTCTACACGCGCATTTTATGATGCTAACAACCCATTAGAATATGGAGTGCATAAACATGAGTAAAATCAATGATAGAGATATTGCTGAATTAAATAGCTTTTGGGCTTGATTTAAATAATGTATTTCATATTAATTAAGATGTAATATTAGTAAAGAAAGGTGTATCATGATAAAATTAATCGCCACAATTATCGTTTCAACACTAATATTAGGAAGTTGTTCGACAATGAAAGACGAAATAGAAAAAGTTCCTGCAAGTCAATACAAAGGTCAAGATTTCCAACCATTAGCTGAAAAAAGTGCTATCGCACATGCGAAAAAATATCGTGAAGAATACGAAAAACTTGGCGAACAATTTTTTAAAGATAATTTTAGCCTTAATGTTAAAGCCACAAATGTTGTAGGAAGTGGTGATGGCGCCGAAGTTTACGTTCATTGCGATGATCATGACATTGTGTTTAATGCAAGCATCCCTTTTGATATGGAATCAATCCATGAAGAAGGCTCCATGCGAAGCAATGATAACGGAGATACTATGAGTATGATGGTAGGAACTGTGTTAAGCGGTTTTGAGTATAGAGCAAATAAGGAAAAAATGGATAACTTAGAAAAATACCTCAAAGATAAAGAAGATAAATATCACTATACTGGATTCACCGATGAAGCAATAACTAAAACTCAAAATATAGGTTATCAAAATAATTACTTTTACATTACTACTAGTTCCACGAAATTACGAGATTATAGAAAACATTTTGAACCTTTAATTAAAGAAAGTGACGATGATTTTAAAAAGCATATGAAACAATTAAAGTCTAAAAAAGATACGTATATTAATACAGAAATAACGACTACACTTTTCAGTACTCTGGACGAATATGACGAAAAAATCATTAGAAAAAATACTTTATCCATGGCTAAAGAAATGAGAAAAGAGCCATCTATTCCACATAATTTCACATTCCACTTATTATTTAGCAATAACAAATTAAAAATCAACGATCCAAACATAAGTAACAATCAAATTAATGAGTATAGGGTGTTCGACCATGACGGATTTAAAAATTAATGATAGGGATATAGCTGAAATAAATGGCTTTTGGGTATATCACAATACTAAAAACAAACAATTTACAGTTAACGGTAAAAAATTCAAAGTAATTGATTCTTACGATGATGCATCCACATCAAATTCTATAGTAGCAGTTGGTGCTAACTAAGATGTATATTAATAAAAAGATGTATGTGAGCACACTTTTCACATACATCTTTTTTATCTTCATTCTTTTATATGATAAAAATTAAAATCACTATGTTTGTTTAAATGATAAAGCAATGAACAAATCAAAGTATCAATCATTGTTTACCTAAAGATTATCCAATATTTGCAATTGCTAGATTTCATGTCATTTCTGGATTTGAGAGTGAATATTTTTCTAAGCGCATACCTTTTGTAAAAGATATGCCACAATATATCACGCCATCAATTTTAAATTTAATTGATAATTATAAATATTGACCATTTACTAAGCAGTTAACATACCTTAATACCTTAAATAGCTTAAGTTATTTTTACAGAATAGAAGAATGTTAATGTTTGATAATTAAAAAGTTAATTCTAGAAATTTTAAAATCTCTAGAATTAACTTTACTCAACTTTTTTATATCTCATTGATATTTATCTTAGTGGAATCTCATACCACCGTCAACGATGATTGTTTGGCCAGTAATATAATCTGAATCGCTACCTGCTAAGAAGCTTACTACATTAGCTACATCTTCAGGTTTAGATAAGCGTTTTAAGGCAATTTGATCTGTAAATTGTTTCCAACCCCATTCCATTGGTTGGTTATTTTCCTCAGCAAGCTTTTCAGCGATACCTTTCATCATTGGTGTTTCAACAATACCAGGTGCGAATGCGTTGACTGTAATATTTTTCTCAGCTAAATCACGTGCTGCTACTTGAGTCAATCCTCTAACAGCAAACTTAGTACTGCTATATAGAGATAAGCCAGCATTACCTTCAACACCTGCTTGAGATGTGGCATTGATAATTTTACCGCCATGTCCTAATTTATCAAATTGTTCAATTGCAGCTTGGATACCCCAGAATACACCACCTACGTTAACACCTACAACTTGATTAAATTGTTCAGGTGTTACTGATTCAATTGGTGTCATTGGTCCAAGACCAGCATTATTAACTAGGACATTTAAATCGCCAAAGTGTTCAACGACTTGATTTAACACACTAAATACTTGATCGCGATTTGAAACGTCTGCTTTAAAAGCAACTGCCTCTTGCCCTTCTTTTGATAATTTTTCAGCTGACTCTTTAGCTACCTCTTCATTAAAGTCTACAAGCGCGATGCTATATCCGTCTTCAAATAGACGCTCAGCAATTTTCAAGCCAATACCTTGTGCTGCACCTGTGACAACGGCTACTTTTTTTGAGTTACTCAACAAAACCACTCCTCAATATTTCTTAAGATTATATATTTAAATTATCATAATTTGCGCAATTTGATGTGAATATATTGTGAATAAATGCACAATTTTATTAACATTTAATTTTCAATATTCATCTATTGCAATAAATCAAATTATAAGAAGTCACAATATTTCGAATTCATCGAACTCAATTTTATTTTGTTTTTAAAGAATTTGTTAAAATTTCTCAACTCCATTTACATGTACCTATGTGTATGTTAGAAATAGTTATGTAAGCGTATCACAAACAACAACAAGGGAGGATTATATTATGTCAGGTATCGTTGAATCATTACATAACGCTGTAAACGCTGGTTTACACGTAAAACAAGATTGGGTAGACATGGGATTCGGTATTGCAGATACAGTTGCAAAAATCGTTGACCAAGTTTTAAAATTTGTTTAATTCAAAATAGCATATGAAACCTCATTGTTTCTAAATACAATAAAATAAGGCTGGGATACATTCGTGTCCTAGCCTTTTTTTATTGTATTTGTAGATGCTAATTAAGTTGAACAAGTGACTATACTATTCATCTTAAAATACTAATTCTATAGCCTTTTTAGAATTTATCATTTTAGCCCTCTATTTCTCTGACAAAATCATTTATTCTAATACTTCACCATCTTCCCCCATATTGATTGTGCTCAATTTTAATAATAGAATTAAAGTAAATTATTAAAGCGTTTTCTCAAAGTTTATATAGAGAAGAGTGATTAATCGTGATTGATAGACAAATCAAACTCATCAAATTGTTATTAAATTATACAGATACGTATATAAGTGGCTATGATATTGCCAAACAGTTAAATGTATCTAATAGAACTATACGTAATGATATTAAAACTATACATACTACATTTTTAAATGAATTAATTTTAAGTGTACAATCTAAAGGTTATATGCTAAATACATGTCTTTATACACCTGATGAGATACAATCTGCTTTAGAGTCAGTTATTGTAAAAGAGAATAAATTGCTTATCACAATTGCTTATAGGTTATTTATGGAAAAGCATACATTCACTATCAAAGAGCTATCTTCAACTTACCATTTAACAAAATCAAAAGTGATTGATTATGTAACACGTATACAAACGTGGGCTATAAAATTTGATATTTATTTATCAATTAAAAAGAAGCAAGGTATCATGATCGATGCGAGTACAACGAGTATCAGTAATGCTGTACTTCATATCAATCAACTTACAGACGATGACTTTAAAGTTGAAAACCTTATTTTACAAGAGTTACCTCAAGCCCATACTAGAAAAATAAAACAAATTATCTCAAAGCATATAGATAATCATCAATTATCAACTTCTGAAAATAAAATACAACAATTACTTGTGCATCTAATTTTAATTATCAAACATTCTCAACCAGAGGAAGAAGATTGGAGCACTGATACAGAATCTTTAACTATTGCGAAAAAGTGTATAAAAGATATCAATGAAACCCTTGGATATCAACTTAACAATAAAACAAGTGAATGCTTTTCCTTTTTTATTAGCTACCATTTCAATAAGTTTGATTTAGGGATCCAACAACTATTTATTCAAAGTTATATCGATCGACTCATTGAATTAATGGAGCAACATATTGGTTTTCCCTTTTCACAAGATACAATTTTAAAAGATAATATGAACGTCCACTTTAGTCGTACATATTTGCGATTAATGAGTCATGTTTATCTAAATAATCCATTAACAAGTCAAATCAAACGACTATATCCCTTTGTCTTTAATACACTATATGATAGTATTCGACAATTATCACAAGATACCAATATCCAATTAAGCGAAGATGAGATTGCCTTTTTAACTATACATTTTCAGTCTTCTATCGAACGCCATAAGTCATCACATATTCATGTTGTAATTGCTTGTTATTATGGCTTAGGCATTTCAACGTTGCTTGCTGAGAAAATCAAACAACTTAATCATGCAATACAGATCGTAGATACATTAAAACTTGAAGATATTAATAACTATCATTTTGAAGGGATTGACTTATTAATTACTACTCACGACTTTGATACAAGTCAACTTTTACAAATACCTAAAGTCATACAAGTATCACCTTTATTTTCAGATGAAGATGCTAAAAAAATCGAATTCTTTGTAAAAGCCATGCAAAACCCATTATCAAAAGATGATATATTATCAAAAATTCAGTTGAGTGTTGAGTCCAATTTCAAACTGAATCATTCAAATCACATTCTTCCAATTTTTGAGAAATCCAAAGAAATTTTAGATTATCATCATGCAACTCTAGATGGCTATATAGAAAGTGCCATAGATCGCGAAAAACAATCTTCAACATATATAGGTAAAGGGATAGCACTCCCACACGGCAACCCTGAAAAAGTACTGAAATCACACATGATTATATTTAAACCTTCTCAACCTATAACATGGAAACAACATGAAGTTAAACTTGTTTTCTTTTTAGCAATGAGTAAAAAAGATTTAAATATTAACCGTAAAATTATACAATCAATTGCTCAATTAGAAGAAGATGACATCCATCAATTATGTCTTTTAGATGATTTACAACTAAAAAACACTTTGTATGCACGTTTTAAAGAATAATTGCCACTATTGACGGCAATTATTCTTTTTTATGCTTAAATGTATGCGTTTACAATTATTGTTAGGAAAAGGAGCGTGCATACTATGAAAATACTTGCAATTACATCATGTCCAAATGGAATTGCTCATACATATATGGCTCAAGAAAAATTAGAACAAGCAGCAAAAGATATGGGCGTTGATATTAAGGTTGAAACTCAAGGAGGCGTCGGAGCAGAAAACGTGCTCACTTCTAAAGAAATCAAAGAAGCTGATGGAATCATCATTGCTGCCGATAGACAGGTAGATTTATCAAGGTTTAATGGTAAACCTCTCATCAATGAAAGTGTACGTGAAGGTATTCATAGACCCAAGGAATTAATACAACGTGTGATTGACCAAGATGCACAAATTTACCATGATCAAAATATTTCTTCAAATATGTCTAGAGACCAGGAAGAATCTCATAAAAGTAATATTCAAATGGTATATCAGCATTTAATGAATGGTGTTTCCTTCATGGTTCCATTTATCGTCGTTGGCGGTTTACTCATAGCTATTGCCTTAACTCTTGGAGGACACACCACTCCAAAAGGATTAGTTATCCCCGAAGATTCATTTTGGAAATCTATTGAAAATATTGGTAGTTTATCGTTTAAATTCATGGTTCCCATCCTTGCTGGTTATATCGCGGTGAGTATTGCTGATAAGCCTGGTCTTGTTCCAGGTATGATTGGTGGTGCCATTGCTGCTGATGGTAGTTTATATGGAAGTGAAGCAGGAGCCGGTTTCCTTGGTGGTATCGTCGCAGGTTTCTTAGCGGGCTATATTGCAAAATGGATTAAACAGATTAAAGTTCCTAAAGCTATGGCTCCTATTATGCCTATTATTATTATACCTATTCTATCTTCTTTAATAGTTGGTCTCATTTTTATATTTGTAATAGGCGCACCAATTTCAAATATATTTGGTGCATTAACATCATGGTTAAAAGGAATGCAAGGTGCTAACATCATTATTCTTGCTCTTATTATTGGCGCGATGATTGCTTTTGATATGGGAGGTCCAGTAAACAAAGTAGCATTCTTATTCGGTTCTGCATTAATTGCTGAAGGCAACTACACTGTGATGGGAATGGTTGCTGTAGCAGTATGTACACCACCGATTGGTTTAGGTTTAGCTACATTTGTTCGTAAACACCAATTCAATAAAGCAGAACAAGAAATGGGTAAGGCATCATTTACGATGGGATTATTTGGTATTACTGAAGGGGCAATCCCTTTTGCTGCACAAGATCCTCTAAGAATCATTCCAGCCAATATGATTGGCGCGATGATTGCTTCAGTAATAGCGGCGGTTGGAGGTGTCGGTGATAAAGTTGCTCATGGAGGTCCTATTGTCGCTGTACTAGGTGGAATAAGTAATATTTTATGGTTCTTTATAGCTGTTGTCGTTGGAAGCTTAGTAACCATGTTCACAGTCTTGTTATTTAAGCGTCACACCCCTGCTATAGCAAAAAGCAATAATGGAAATGATACTTCTGTTGGAACTGAAAATGTATTTTCTGATGACCAATCTATTAATCACAGCAAACAACTCTCACATCATATGGTGTTCGATAAATCACTCATTGAAATTACCAAGGAACCAATGACAAGAGATCAAGCTATTGATAGATTACTTACTAAGTTATGCCATCGTCATTACATTACGAATATAGAAGAGGTAAGAACCGCAATCCTTAAACGAGAGGCTGAGTCAACAACTGCTATCGGAATGAACGTTGCAATACCACATGCTAAATCTCATGCAGTTAAACGTCCTATCGTCGCTGTATTAAATCATAAAGCAGGTGTAGAGTGGGAAAGTCTAGATGAATCAAATCCTCAGCTCATTTTTCTTATTGCAGTTCCCAATGATAATAACGATACACATTTAAAACTGCTACAACGGTTATCACGAACGCTCATGAAAGATAATACGCGTGATGAGTTAATTCATGCTCAAAGTCGTGATGAAATATTTAATATTTTAAAAGAGATATAAAGGAGCGTATGACAAATGGTACTTTTTCTTCAACCCGTATTTCAAGAACGTTTATGGGGTGGCACCAATCTCACTCAATTTGGCTACGATATTCCGAATAATTCTACCGGCGAATGCTGGGCAATTTCCGCACATAAAAACGGTCCTAACACAATTCTCAACGGAAAACATAAGGGGAAATCTTTAAAACAAGTTTGGGACGAAGATAAAGCACTTTTCGGAAATGACTCACGTAAAGATTTTCCACTTCTCACTAAAATTTTAGATGCACATGATTGTTTGTCAGTACAAGTACATCCTGATGATGAATATGCGCTTAAACATGAAGGCGAATACGGTAAAACTGAATGTTGGTATATTTTAGACGCTCAACCTGGTGCTGAAATAATCTATGGTGTTAATGCTACAAGTAAAAATGAACTTGAACATATGATTGATCATCATCAATTCGACTATTTATTTAAACATGTACCTGTTAAACCGGGTGATTTCTTTTATGTACCAGCCGGTACAGTTCATGCTATTGGTTCCGGAATCCTCATTTTGGAAACTCAACAATCTTCAGATACAACATATCGTATATACGATTATGACAGAAAAGATAAAAATGGTCATACGCGTGAATTACATTTAAACCAAAGTAAAGATGTTATTGATATCACTACAACTGAACCTAATACAACACCTAAGACTGAAATGATAAATGGCAATTGTCACACTCAATTTGTTGCCAATCATTTCTTTACGGTTGAAGAATGGTCTATCAAAGACATATTAGATTTTCAAAAACCACACACTTATTGCCTAGTGTCAATGATTAACGGCCACGGGCAAGTTTCAATCAATAACAAAGTATATAAAATCGATAAGGGCGATCATTTTATTTTAACTTCTGAAGATCAATATATTAAATTTGTTGGTAATATGGATTTAATAGTCAGTTTTAGTAAAGATGAGGCATATTAAATAAACAGGTTGCATCAATTTTTAATTTAAATCAATTGAATAAAACATCATGTTGCTTGAACTGACTTAATCATATATTTTTCTTTCATATAAGAGAAGCATCGATAATTACAACAGTGCCTGTTTCTATAGCAATAAAATCTGTCACTGTTAAATTTAGGATAAACAAAAACGGTTATCCACCTTTTGTTAAGGTGAATAACCGTTTTTTAATTTATCTTTCTAAGATAAGAACAATACAACATGTTTTCCTGTAAGTATCATTTTAAATCGTACTGTTCTAACATTAATTAAGTAAAATCGTTGATCCTTATTCAGTTACTTTACTTTCATCAGCTTTTTCAGCAATTTTACGGATAATAGGGTCAGTCACAGGTTTCAAGCAATAACCTACAACCATGAATCCGATTCCGAATAAACCTAAAATGATCACTTTCGTAATCAGTATCTCTGGAACTATACCTCCAACTGTTTCACGTAATGCGTCGATAGAATACGTGAATGGTAAATATGGAGATATCGCTTGGAAGAATTCTGGCGTTGTTTGAATTGGGAATGTACCTCCTCCACCAGCAATTTGTAACACAAGTAAGATAATAGCAACAGCCTTACCAGGGTTACCTAACAATGATACAGATGTGTAAATAATCGAATTAAATACGAGAGAACTAAACACGGCAATAGAGACAAATAATATCGGTGATTCTATCGATGCTTTAAGGATAACTAAAACACCGATAGATACTATTAATGCCTGTATGATACCTAATAAGAAAAAGAAACCAGATTTACCAAGATACACTTGTCTCTTCGTCATAATAGGTTGTAAGTGTTCATGTTTGTTATCTACAGATAATAAGCTGACCATTAATAATCCTCCAACCCAAATAGACAATGCAGTATAGAACGGCGTCATACCAGAACCATAGTCTTTTACTGGGAACACATCTGTCGTTTTTTTATTAATAGGGTTAGCAACAATATCTGCCTGTTTCTTCAAATCATTTTTCAATGTATCTATTAGCTTATCTACAGCATCATCTTTATCTAACTTTTTGAAGATTTTATTTGCTTTTTTCAAGTCTTTCTCAACATCTGGCAATTTATTTTCTGAGAAATCGGCAAGCGAAGCAAGTGCTTCTTTTGCTTGAGGCTGTTTCTCGTTTAATAAATCTACAGCATTATCATAACGACTAAATAAAGATGGTATTTTTTGGTTTACAGACTGTGTTACATTAGCTAATTCTCTCTCTAATCCAGGCAAGTCATTACGTACAAAGTCTGCAGCTTTCGCGACATCTTTTTTAGCTGTTGGGAAGTAAGCTTGTGCAGTTCGCATTGCATTTATATATGCGTTTTCGATTGCTGGCAATGCAGTTTGAATCGTATCAATTCTCTTTTTACCGCTATTTAAAATATCTTGACCAGCGTTAATCACTCGGTTAATAGTATTTAATTTAGATTGGATTGTCGATAATGTATTTTGACCTTTATTAAGTTGATCAGTAATCTCATTAGAAACAGCTAGTAAATTACGATTAAGTTCTTTTTTAATGTAATTTCGTAATGTATCTAACCTTTTATTTAAGTTAGGTAAGTCACGTAATACATTGACTGCTTCTAATTGTCCGGAGCTACCATTTGACAATGCATCTATTAATTGATTAGTACTTTTTAAATTATCATTAATGCTATTGTTTGCTTCTTTCACTTGCTTAATTTCATTAGATAGATCAACATGTTCACTTTTTTCCAACTCTGACAAGATATCTATAAATTGTTGATTATACTTAGATGCGTTTTCTAAGCGTGATTTTATATTTTTTAATGGTTCTTTAAACTCTGATGGTTTATCTGAAGCGATAACACCATATGCTATATTTTTTAATGACTTAATGTCTTGTTGGGTAGCTTGTGCTTGTTGATCTGTTTGATTAGATAATGATAATAAAGCTTCTGTTAAAGCTGTATTCATTGATTTTACATCACTGTTAGATAAAATGTTATCACCATAAACGGGTTGATTCTCACCTGATTGACTCACAGGTACTGTTTTAATGCTTGAATGACTCTTCCCTTCCGAATGCGATGATTTTATAGCGCTTTGGGGTGTAGTTGATGTTTGATTTCTTAGATTTTGATTTGCTTGGTTGTTCACATCTTGAGCGCGGCCAGCTGCTTCTTGATAGTCTCCCACTCTCGCTTTAGCTTGAGTCAAATAACCTTTTGCATCATTTAACTGACCACTCGCTGCATCAATACCTTCACTTGCAATATCGACACCCCTATTAATTCTAGGAAATTGTGCTGGAACATCATTAGCAGCAACATTTAAAATTCTTTCAATATTAGGCATGTAGCTATCAAGTGCAAGTATCAATTTAGCCCTTTCATTAAGCGCCGGAATAGACGAATTAACAGCATTAAGTTTTTCTTGAGCGTCTAATACATTCCCTTTATACTTTCCTAAACTTCTAAATTGATTAGCATAAGCATCCAAATCGTCTTGATGTTTATTTAGTTCAATAATCTTGTCTGCAAATTGATTAATTTTAGGCAATGAATTATTAGCTTGATATACAGCACTCTTAATTTTATTGATTGTAGGTACATTATCTTCAATTGATAGTCCGACTTTATTAGCTTCAGAAAGTAAAGCGGTTGCTACGGTTTTGTTAAATTGTTTATTTGCTTTATCAATCACAAACGACGATCCCGTATCGGTTAACTTAGCTGCTACAGCATTAATCTTCTGATTTACTTTAAAATCTATATCCGCCTTTTGAGGATGTTTTCTTAAAGTACCAGTGATTTCATGTGTGAATTTCTTCGGTATATAAATACCTGCATAATATTTTCCCATCTTAATTTCATGGTCGGCTTTTTCTCTACTCACAAATTGCCAGTCAAAACTATCATTCTTTTTTAAAGTTTTGACCATTTTATTTCCTACATTAATATTCTTACCACGAACTTTTTCACCTTGGTCTTCATTCACTACGGCAACTTTGATATGTCCTGTATGACCATACGGATCCCACATAGCCCAGAGGTTAAACCATGCATAGAATGAAGGAAGAATTGCTAAACCAGCTAAGATGACCCATACACCTGGTGTTTTAGCAACTCTTTTTAAATCCGTGATAAAAAGTTTTAGTGCGTTTTTCATTTTCACACTCCTAATTATCATTATTCTTTTTTATTGTAATACATTTCCGTACAGATGATTACTTAAATGTGCATATTTTTTTGCTTACGTAAAGATGATACACATATTATATTAAAATTTGATTAAATGGATTTATTTTTCTAATGTTGATTAGTATAATATTTGTATTAAGGCGTAATTCATTTTTGTTGATGCTTGTCAACTTTATAAACCATAAGATAAATTATATCAAATTCTCATTTGTTATGACAATAACTAAAAATAATTTTTAAGGGAGCACACATAAGATGAAGAAAAATAAATTTTTAGTATATTTACTATCGACGGCGCTTATCACGCCAACCTTCGCTACACAAACAGCTTTTGCTGAAGATTCATCTAATAAAAATACAAATTCAGATAAAATGGAACAACATCAATCACAAAAAGAAACATCAAAACAATCTGAAAAAGATGAATTTAACAACGATGATTCTAAACACGATTCTGATGATAAAAAAAGCACTTCTGACAGCAAGGACAAAGACTCTAATAAACCATTATCAGCTGACTCAACACATCGTAACTATAAAATGAAAGATGATAATTTAGTTGATCAACTTTATGATAATTTTAAGTCTCAGTCAGTAGATTTTTCTAAATACTGGGAACCGAATAAATACGAAGACAGTTTTAGTTTAACGTCACTCATACAAAATTTATTTGATTTTGATTCTGATATAACAGATTACGAACAGCCACAAAAGACAAGCCATTCTTCTAATGACGAAAAAGATCAAGTAGACCAAGCAGATCAGGCAAAACAACCATCACAACATCAAGAACAATCACAGTCGTCTGCTAAACAAGATCAAGAATCATCAAACGATGAAAAAGAAAAGACAACTAACCATCAAGCCGATTCTGACGTCAGTGATTTACTTGGAGAAATGGATAAAGAAGATCAAGAAGGCGAAAACGTAGATACAAACAAAAATCAATCTTCTTCTGAGCAACAACAAACTCAAGCGAATGATGATAGCTCAGAACGTAACAAGAAATATTCTAGTATTACAGATTCAGCATTAGACTCTATATTAGATGAATATAGTCAGGACGCTAAGAAAACAGAAAAAGATTACAATAAGAGCAAGAATACAAGTCACACTAAAACATCTCAAAGTGATAATGCCGACAAGAATCCACAATTACCAACAGATGATGAATTAAAACATCAATCAAAACCTGCACAATCATTTGAGGATGACATTAAACGCTCAAATACACGTTCAACAAGTCTTTTCCAACAACTACCTGAATTAGACAATGGTGACTTATCTTCTGATTCATTTAATGTTGTTGACAGTCAAGACACACGTGATTTCATTCAATCAATTGCTAAAGATGCGCATCAGATTGGAAAAGACCAAGATATATATGCATCAGTTATGATTGCTCAAGCTATTTTAGAATCTGACTCTGGAAAAAGTTCACTTGCACAATCACCAAATCATAACTTGTTTGGAATCAAAGGTGACTACAAAGGACAATCTGTAACTTTTAATACTTTAGAAGCTGATAGCAGTAATCATATGTTCAGTATCCAAGCAGGTTTCCGTAAATACCCAAGTACTAAACAATCTCTTGAAGATTATGCAGATTTAATCAAACATGGTATCGATGGTAATCCGTCAATTTATAAACCAACTTGGAAGAGTGAAGCTCTATCATATAAAGATGCTACTTCACATCTGTCACGCTCATACGCCACAGATCCTAATTATTCTAAAAAATTAAATAGTATTATTAAACATTATCATTTAACATCTTTTGACAAAGAAAAAATGCCTAACATGAAGAAATACAACAAATCAATAGGTACGGATGTCTCTGGTAATGACTTCAAACCATTTACTGAAACTTCCGGTACATCACCTTACCCACATGGCCAATGTACTTGGTATGTGTACCACCGTATGAATCAATTTGATGCATCCATTTCTGGTGACTTAGGTGATGCTCATAATTGGAATAATCGTGCTGAAAGTGAAGGCTATACGGTAACGCACACACCTAAAAATCATACTGCAGTTGTGTTTGAAGCTGGACAATTAGGTGCTGATACACAGTATGGTCATGTTGCTTTCGTTGAAAAAGTTAATGACGACGGTTCAATTGTTATTTCTGAATCAAATGTTAAAGGATTAGGTGTCATTTCATTCAGAACTATTGATGCAGAAGATGCTCAAGATTTAGATTACATTAAAGGTAAATAGTAAAAATTTAAAATTATTTGAGGTACCATCCACAAAATAATAGCACAAAGATGTATTCAAATTTATAATACATCTTTGTGCTTATTTATATTCAATAACTATATTAGAGTAACTTTACATTGAAAAGTCCATTTTTATAATTTACTCAAGTGATTTCTAAAAGTATATTATTCATTATATATAACAATCATTATTGCATGTCAAAAAAGAGTAGGACAGAATTGATTTTAAATTCTTAGTCCTACTCTTTTATACTGACTCTTGTTATAAACTTTGAGTAAGCGTTGCACCACCTCAATCACTAACTGTGAAATAGTTTAACTACACATAAGATTGATGATGCCTATTACTATATATAATTTTTAAATTAATTTTGGTGTTTTTTTCTACGCGCCATAAAGATGAGCGCTCCACCTAATGACATGA
Source organism: Staphylococcus epidermidis (assembly GCF_006742205.1). Classification (NCBI taxonomy): domain Bacteria; kingdom Bacillati; phylum Bacillota; class Bacilli; order Caryophanales; family Staphylococcaceae; genus Staphylococcus; species Staphylococcus epidermidis. The sequence goes on along the minus strand of NZ_AP019721.1, from coordinate 283,948 downwards.
GTACAACAGCCACTGGTATCCAATGTTGTTTGATGACTTCACCTGTCGCTGGTAATGAGATATTACCATCGTCGTCAAATAGATCACTTAAAAGGCCACCTTTATTATCTAAAGATAATCCATTCTCCGGTGCCGAATGATCTAATTTATCAAGAATAGATCCTCTTGAGTGAAGTTTATCAAGTAAACTTGGTCTATCAAATATTGAATTAGAATCACCGACACCTTTGTTAATACGATCTAACAAGGATGGTCTATTCTTTATAGGATCTAAAATATATTCTAAATCTTTCTTAGCTTGTTTTGCTCGTTTTTCTATATCTAATAAATCATTTGCCTTGCCTTCAATCGCAGAGTGAATGAGATCCATGATATCTGATTTGTCCTTTTGTACACGCGCAATAACATCAGCGATAATTTTAGCTTTGTCTTTATTGATACGGGTTTGTAATATTGTTTCAATCGCTTGTCTTTTGTCTTTAGCATCATTAATCACACCATTCAATATATCATCAGCTGTAGCTGTTCCTTGACTATTGAAATGACGTTTTAATTGTTCTACGATTTGAGAATTCGACAAGTTTTGGCTTAACAATTTTTTAGCAATACGATCTGCTTCATCATTACCAAGTCGTGTCGTCAACAATTGTTTAATTAAACTTTCTTTATCTTTAGATTGATCTAACATTGATTTTAAAATATCATCACTAGAAGTTAATGCAAGACCATCAATTTGCTTGGCAATTTGATTAGCAATATCTTCATTACTTCGGCCATTTGTTTTAATACGTTTCATTATGTCTTCTACTTCATTTTTGCTGAAAACACTATTTAAGATATCTTCGGTTGCTTGTTTTTTATTACTAGCACCATTGAGTTGATCTATAATAATATTTCTTTGTCGGTCAATACTTTGCTTAGTCTTATCAATTTCTTGTTTAAGCGCTTGTTTCTTATCATCAGATAAAGTGTTATTATCCTCTACTTTTGTATCTAGTGATCTTAAATTCATTAATTTATTATTTATATAATTAGAATCTAGTGATTGATTGTCAGATTGTACCTTAGCAAGTGCTTTTTCAATCTTATCACTACCTTGTAGTGAACGTGTAATTGCTTGTATATCTTGTTTTTCATCTGTGACATGTTGATCTTTTGAATCCCTAATTTGATCAGTATCTGATGCTATACGTTCTAATGTTGAGCGACGACCATCATTACTTTTATCGTCTTTACTATCACTATCGGATTGATTTGTTGTCGTACTAGATTCTTCTTTGTTATTTTCGTTTTTATTAGATGGTGATGCTTGCTGATCGCTTTGTTCAGAAAGCTTATTATTAGAGTCAGACTTAAAATCTTGTTGGATTTTATCTAATTTATCAATAACCGACTCTTCAGAATCATCAGTAGTTGCATTGCGTGTACTAGCATTTGTATCGTGTACTTTATTATTTGAATCATCTTTTTCATCGGTTGTTGAGTCACTAGGTTTAGAAGCACTATTTTCACCTTGTTGACGGTTATCAACATTTTTAGCAATTGAATCTAAATCCGACAGTATTTTATCTAAGTCTTTAGTCATATCATCATTATCTTTTTCAGATGTATCGTCATCTTCAGTTTTTGATGATGTGGCACTAGAGTCTGTCGATTTTAAATGATTATTTTTATCTTTTGCATCATTTATAATACGGTCAATACTTGATTGATTATCGACTTTATCTAAACGTTCTTCAAAACTTTTGATATCTGCGTCAGAAAGTTCTTTCAAATCTTTAATATCATCTTTAGCTTGTTGGATTTTGTCAGCGATGGAGTTACTATTAGAAGTATTTTCAACATTTGATGATGTACTTTCTGAATCTGCAAAAGCATCTTTTGTGAAGCCATAACCAACCAGCGAACCACTAAGTAACAACGCAGAACATGACAGCTTGAGGTAGACACCAATTTTATCTGTTCTCTTCATTTACACATACTCCTTTAATAAAGTTACCTGTATTATTCTTTAAATAGATTTATATGATTTAATCAAAAATATACATATCACATTATAATACATAATTTCATAGATTTGTAGATAATGAACCTAAAATAACAAATTTAAAAAACAAATTTCTTGTAATTATTAGTAATTTGGTATTACACTTCTTTACACACTTAATTATTTAATTAATATATTAAGTTAAGTGTAATTCAAAAACAAGGAGTTTTTATAATGGCAAATTCTATTTACTCAACTACAATGATTTCAAATGGTGGACGTGATGGTCGCGTTTTTAGTCCAGATAATACATTTGTTCAAAACCTTGCAACACCTAAGGAAATGGGTGGTCAAGGAGGCAACGATACTAATCCTGAACAATTATTTGCTGCTGGATATAGTGCATGCTTTAATAGCGCGCTATCATTAATCTTATCTCAAAATAAAATAAGTGATGCCAACCCAGAAGTTGAAATCACTATTGAATTACTTAAAGATGATACTGACAATGGTTTTAAACTTGGCGCAGATATTAAAGTCACACTTGAAAATATGTCCCAACAAGATGCTGAGAAATTTGTGGAGCAAGCACATCAATTCTGTCCATACTCAAAAGCGACACGTGGTAACATTGACGTTCAGTTAGATGTTACAGCGCAATAAAACTTGTAATCGTACAACTAATTCTTAGCAAATGTTTCTATACAAGATTAAAGAGTAGAATAATGAATTCAAATTGAATTCTGTTCTACTCTTTTTATATACTTTCATACTTCCACAGTCTCTGTTTTTCATTTCCAATCTCTCATTCAATTTACTTTTCATAAACAAAATATCTTTTTTTAAATAAATTTCATACTTTTTAAAAAATTTCACTTTAAAATAACTATAAAAAGGTTAAAATGGGAATAGTATAAGTAAGTAGATTTTTTCTTCATAAAATGTAAAGTTGCTCATCACCGAAGGAGGACTATTTATGTTTACCATATCAATCATCGCTATGATTATTGGTGTTGTGCTTATTGTTTTAAGTCAAATTATCTATCATTCAAAACCGATAGATGCTAAGGAAAAAATGTTTATACCCGGTGTATGCCTTTTTTTAGTAGGACTCTTAAGTTTAATCGGTCACTTTGTTAATGGCTACGTATAATCTTTTTTCAAAACTGTAAAACATACCAACATCTCTATAACAAAACATAGTATTTAAAAATTTTGTAATTATTAAAAGAGTGGCTGGGACAGAAAGTTCCAGGATAAGTAAATAAAGACAATTTCTATTGAAATAATGTAGAAATTGTCTTTTTTACAATTTTTTTGATGATTTTCAGCTCGTTGAGCTTTTACTTTATTATATTAAGCAACGATAATGTCTGAATTTATCGAATTCAGTCTCGGGAATTGTTTCTGCAATAACATTTACATGTCGTGAAATATCATTTGTGGGGATAAGAACTGAAGTTTCCATTAGTAGAGTATGTTTAGTCATTTTATAATTTTTATACATAAGACACCTCGTTAATTTAGTTTATTGGTATTTATTAAATTATACGAAAGGTCCTTATTTTTCAAAGTATTTTAATATAAAATTACATATATGCACAAAGTATTTTGGCGAGACTCTTGAGGGAACAGGACAAGCTGAAGACTACAGGCTGAAGCTGTCCGATAAGAAAGCGAGCCAACAATACGAAGTGTTATAAATAAAAAGCCAGTAAATGAATTTATAAAAAACTCATTTACTGGCTATTTTGCTAGGAATTATGTCTCAGCCTCTTAGCTATTGGCTTTGGATAGCTAAATTTAAAATACGCTTATATTAAGTTTTTAAATTTTTAGTTCTCATTAATGAATCTGAACGACGAATTTAATATGAATATGATTTCATTCTTTTTGATGTATCATGATTCATTATTAGTGTTGTCAAAATTTCGACCTTCAAGTCCAGCCAATTCTTCTTTCGAAGCTGCAGGTGCTTTCATTTCAAATATTTCATCGACAACCGTGTAATCATAATAACCGAGACGTGCTATAGGTCTGATTGACTTAATGTCTAATTTTCCGTTGTCCATAATTACTTTATCGTCAATATGCACTTGTGCTACACGACCGATGACTATATCCACAGTTGAAACAGGGTCTCCAGTGGGAATTCTTACTGTTTGAACATATTCACATTCAAAATGAACAGGTGATTCCTTTACCCTACTTCCAGGAGCTTCGATACACGATTCTTTCGTCACACCAGCAAAGTCAAATTCATCATCTTCTGGAGGTAATGCTTTGGATGATAAATTCACTGCTTCACGCAAATCATATGTTGCCATATTCCATACAAACCAACCAGTTTCTTCCGCATTTTTAACTGTATCTTTTCTTTCATGATCGCCAAGCACTGACTGATTAGCCGCAAACATTACCATTGGGGGTCCCATGTAAGATTTTGATATTGACTGTACGGCGCCAAGTTATCTTTACCTTCTTTAGATACTGTAGAAATCCAACCTATAGGTCTAGGTACTGTGCTACTTTTGAACGGATCATGTGGCAATCCATGACTTTTAACACCTTGTTTTGGTGAATAATTCATTTTATATCCACTCCTATCGTTAATCGTTCTATCAACTTAAGGTTACATGACTTGACTTAGCATTGTCTAATATTTATCAATCATTTCAATATAGTTAAAAGTTATAAATAGTATTTTAAACTTTTAACAACCAATATTGCTTTTATCATTTGAAGCTATTTTCAAGAACGTTGGTCACCTGGCATAAATATTGATACAACTAAAGCAATCAGTCCGACAATAGCAATCATTAAAAACTGTAAGAAAAAGTTAGACAGTTCGCCTACAAATAACATTAAAATAGGTGCAATCGCTGTTCCTAAGAATAATACAAATGTATTAACAGATAAAAAGAAACCTTGATTGTTTTTAACAACTACACCTATTTTTGAAATAACAGTAGGAATCGCAAATGCGATACCTGCAACAAACAACACACTAAATGTTGTAATAAGTATAATATTCGTAGTTACACCCATGAGTATGATCGACACAATACATGTTGTTAATGCGATAGTTAGCAAGCGCTTTATACCTATACGACTGCTTACACGCCCTGCTAATAGAGATAATAACATGCCTATCACACCGAACAATTTCATCATTGAGGACACAGACATGTCTCCCCCAACTTGGTGTGATGTGACATATTCATTTAAAATATCATACATACTTATAAACATAATCAGTAATGTTAGTGAAATAAATAAACAATAGAAAACTTTAAGATTGTCTTTGAAATCTTTAAAGTTATTGAAAAACTTAATGAGTTGAATATCAGGATTTTTATGTGGACTCTCAGGTACATTTTTATAAATAACTAATACGAGAATTAAATATAAGATTGTTAAAATAAAATATACCCACTGCCAATTCAAATAACTTACGACTAATTCACTCATATTTTGCCCTAACACACCTGATAACATAAAACTTGTACTGATGAAACTAATTGCTGTTACACGTTTCACACGTGGATAAGTTTCAGTTGTATAAGTCATGACTACAGGAGAAAATGATGCAGCAAATACGCCTTGTAGTGCTCTTAATATTAATAACACTGTAAATGAATGAACAATACCTATCATAAGACAGATGATAACTAATGCACTCATACCTACTAAAATAGTTTTAATTCTGCCATACTTTTCAGAAATCGTTCCATAAAATAGACAACTGATTGAATATGTTAATGAGAATAAAACACCGTTTAAAGTTGCTATAGATTCAGGAACATGAAAGTCTTCTGCGAAAGTTGCTGTAAGAGGTAGAGCCGTATATAAACTTGCCATTACAATGATACCTGAAATAAACATGATTGTCGTAATGAGATTATAGTTTTTACTTTCTTCCATCGATTTCCATACTCCTTTCTAAATTTTATTCAATACGATTATTATGACAGTTTGTTTCAAATTCCTAAAGAGATATTTAAATTGACGAAAAATTAAAATAATATAAATACACTTGTATCCATTTAATTTCTTTAGACACACATGAGAGCTGAAAAATTGACATACAGATTACTTCAATTTAAGATTACCATTACCTTTAAATATCAATATTTCACAAACCTATGATTAAATCGTTAATATATTACAACATTTATGTTAAATTGTGCATTTAATTTTTATTTTAGGGAAAAGAGATGTCTAGAAGGAATTCATATTTACAGATATATAGGAGGAATCTTTAATGGTTTTACGTTATGCTACAAATTTAAAACTAGCTAAAGAATTATATGATGCAAGTAAACCTAAATTAAAAGGCGATCAAGGTATGATTAATACTTTCACTAATACATTTGGTTTACCGGAAAACTCAGTTAAATTAGCAGGTGGCGTTGAAGCTGTAGCTGCTGGTTTATTTGCTGCTAGTTTTTTAAATAAAAATATTTCACGCTTAGGCTCACTTGCAGCAATTTCAGTACTTGGTGTTGCAGCTTACAAACATTTTGAAGCAGGGCATGGTAAAAAAGGTGCACAACATGCTTTAGACTTATTAGGTTTATCAACACTTAGCTTATTAGATACTTTTTCTTGTAAAAAATAAGTACTTCAACATATAAATATATATTAAATAAAATAACAGCGGTAATTCCCTTATTAATCTTATCAAGGAATTACCGCTTCTTTTATGTTATCTATCAATGAAGAACAAAGGCATTCAATTCATCAGTCTAGATGAATACGACAATGATTATTTCTTGTATTTATTAAGCAATGCTGGAGGAACATGACATAAATAATAATCCTCCGGAAATTTCTCAAGATGATTCTGATGTTCTTCTGCACTCTTCACATAATTACTTAGAGGTTGTACTTCGACCATTACTTGTTTCGCGTCTTCCCTGCGCTTAATGTAGTCTTTTACTTCATTTAAATGCTTCGAACTTTCACTATACACACCTGTTCGATATTTTTGACCCTTGTCTTGACCTTGTTGATTTAAACTATAAGGATTTATCATTTCAAACAAATAATCCATCAGCATAAGTATTGAAGTTTTTGCAGGATCAAAGTGTATCTTCACACATTCAGCATAGCCATCATAAGGAGCATCTAAACATTTCGACGTTCCATTTGCCCTTCCAGCTTCTGTTTGAATAACTCCTGGAATCGTATTAAAAAAAGCTTGAGTTCCCCATAGACATCCACCAGCAAAATATACCGTTTCCATATCCTCACTCCCTAAAGCAAATGTGTTAACTCACTTTTCAATCATAAAGAATTCAAAATAAATCTCTCAGTTCATTCAATTACAATCAAAATAAGAAAAGAACCTGTACCTATGATTGATGTATCAGGTTCCATATTATCAACTTGATTACTCTGTTCATTCTGTCTTACTATATCATCAATAATTTGATACCCTTCACAATATTAATAATAAATAATACAAGCGAAGCGATAAGTAGAATACCTCCAATAATTACTCCTATCACTAGTACAGCGACTCCATTTGTCGAATCAATCAAGGATAGTCCAGCAGCAAATGATATAAGTCCTAATACCAAACACACCCAACTCAAAATATGGTTAAATAATGCATTTCTTGAATACGTAGATGCTGGTGGTTGTCCAACAATCCATACGATTAATGGAAACAATACAGGTGCGAAAAATACACTTAGATAACTTAAAGCCCCTAATACATCACCCGTTTTATCATGATAACTTTTATCAAAATTTTCCATACAATTAATCACCTCAATTTAAATATAAACACATTCTGAGAATTCATTTAAGTGATATGGAATACAATTACAATATTGTAAGTTTCGATACAAAAATACTAATGATTAACCACTTAATGCTTGTACTAATGCGTATTTAAATGTTGATACCGGCACAGCATTAGCATGACGTTGTTGTAGTGCTAAACGTGTTTCAAATTGACCACGATGATTTCCTATCTCTTTCAAAGCGTTACTCAACTGACTTATATCATTTACAAGAAACTGATTTTCTATTGCAACGAAATCTTGATTATGAACAACCTCTTTATATCCCATAATTAACAATTGATGATTATATGCGCTTCTTACAGCATTCCCTATTTCGTTCCCCTCATTAATATCTAAATAGATGTCACATTGTTGATATAAGGTTTGAACTGTTTGTTCTTTAATTATTGGATATAATTTAACATTTTCATATTGCGATAAACTTAATAATTTTGAAGACATCTCAGTTTTAGCGCCTATGTGAAATTGATAATCTTTATGCAAACGTACCAACGTTTCAACATGTGGTATTTGATCTGAATTTGTTAATGTTAATACATTCTTAGAATAATGATTCCGTTTATACGTGTCATATAAGTAACCAGATGCATATACTGCCTGTTGTTCCTCCCTAGATAGTTGTTCCTTGATCAATTTGTATTCATTCTGATTAGGGACAATAACGGCAAAGCGACTTTGAAGGTTTGGTGATAACATGACTTTCATATTTCCTGGGACATAACCCTGAGATTGTTCTTGCCAAAATAAAATACCTTTTTTCAATGTCGGCAAATGATAAATTGCTAAAAATGGTGTTGATAAAGTATTAAATATAACTTCTTTTATCTCAATGCCCATTTCACTCAAGTAAAATTTAATCCACTCTGTATATGACTCAAAAAAATAAGATTTCCCTTCATATTCTACAACTACATCGTTAGTTACATAATTCTCATAAATCACTTCTTTACCTTCACGTGTCATATACTTTTTTAATATTGCATTACCTAACAAATCGTAAACTGTTTCAGCAAATTTAAATCCTTCTTTTGTATAATAATCAACCGAACGCAAACGCTGTTTTGAATCAAGCCACTCTACATGGCTAACTACACGTGTCTTATAATGTTCCTTATAAAAGATTTTACCTCTAAGCTCACCCATATCTGTAATGGTAGCCATTGTCGCATCTCCTTTAATTTCCCAAAAAGGCGGCGTATCAATATCATTAAAAAAAGCAGGGGTATCATCTTCATAAATTTGATATGCTGTGAAAAAACGATACGGCGATGTCACATCATCAGGTAAAAATCCATCATCATTAATTACAATCGTAAAGTGATTGTAACCAGCACGCTTAAGAGATTGATGTAATTCCTGTGTTTCTTGATTATAATTTTCGAATAAATTAATCATATAGCACCTCTTCAATGAGTTGTCTCCATAGATCAACAATATGCGATGTTTTAAATGATTCTGCAATGTCATACGATACCTCATGTGCCCTTATGGGACCATCTTCAAAATATCGAATAATCATATGAGCGATTTGCGTTGTGATATCATCAGTAGACGCTTGTTCAAAATCTATCGGTATCAAATAGCCATTTTGATGATGTCGAATAAATGTCGGACTGCCATAATTCACATCAAATCCAATCATACCTAAACCAGAGCCAACCGCTTCCATTAATGTCAGTCCGAACCCTTCACTTTGTGAGGCCGCTATGAATAATTCATATTGCTGATATATTGTACGAAGATTTCTATGTCCTTTAATTTGTATGTAATCCTCAGCACGATGTTTGGTAATAATATTTTTAATTTTTTCTTGTTCTTCTCCTTGTCCGTAGATATCAAAACTCAATTGAGGTAACTGATGTTTAGCTTTAATCACAGCTTCCACTATCCAATCAACATGTTTTTCGTTAGCAAGACGTGATGCGGTCATGATGGAATATGGTTTTCTTTCTTTTTCAGGATATTGTAACGATTCTATACTACCTACTGGAATTGTACGTATACGTGGACAATCATTCTTATATTGTTTAAATTGTTCACTTAGTGTCTGCCTTTGCAAATCTGTCGCTGTGATAAAGAAATCAATATGCTGTGCATTTTCGAATTGATACTCATAATAATTATTCCATAAAATGTGAGTCCCATCAGTCGCACCTTCACTGAAATGTTCAGCGTGAACGACTACGCCAACTTTACTGGATCCCTTGTTTTCTAATATGGCTTGTCCCACATCAGTTGCTCGATCAATAATAATGATATCCTCTGAATTCAATAGCAATTGACGTATAAAGTATGCGACGAGTGCTTGTTTACTGTATAAACGTGCATCATCAAACACAAAAACATGTTCATCTTCATCTATATATTCGCGATATGCAATTGATCCATTTTCATTATAAAATTGACGCATATATATTTTAGCTTTATTGTTAAAAGGAGCATAATACTCCGAGAATGTTCTTACATAGCTATAAAAATCTTTCCTAATTAACATTCCATTCACCACAAACTCTGCACGATCAACGTAATGTTCGTTAGCATTTTTTAAATAGCAGGTTACGAATGTTTGCTGATTATTTAAATAGAGTCGTAATACTTTACCGTTTTGTTCTTTTCGAGTAACCTCATTACCTAACTCTGAAATTAAATCATCAACTGTGTACGTTGTAGGAGCGATTTTTACGTCTGTGAAGTATTGATATAGCCAAATAACTTCATCATCTTTAAACCCTATGTTGCTTGTGAGTGTTTGAATATTTTCTGATTGAATAAAATCTAAAAATATAAATTTTGTTGGATAAGGTAATTGCCTTAATAGTTTTGCTCGATACACTTGTGCATATTCAACACCACTACTGGCCCAACCGATTCCAAAATTGATATTATAAATCGTCATGTCTAACACCTCTTTGTTTATGGGAAATGAATGACCATATCTCCGTCCTTATCAAAGGCTAGAATACTTAAACATAAATTTCTAACCATCTTCCTTTTTATATCTTCAGACATATATTCATACGTTTCAAGAGCCACTTTATGATATTCAAAAATGACATTACGCTGTCCATTTTGTCGATTGTTTACACTGGCTTTAAGTTGTTGTAAGTTATCTACTTGTTCAATCCATTCGCTATCTATCGCTTTCAAAATTGATTTTTGAATGAAACGAAGTTTTAAATATGAATCAGCAGCAACTTCTAAACGATTGTTAAATTGTTGAGTAAATTGTTGTATTAAGAATTGTATGATTTCTTCATCATTTTGCATATTAATATTTGATACATCTTCATCGAAGACAAAACTTAAGTTTTCGTATATATAATTCACAAGTGCACGTTCACTACTTAAGTCAAGATTTTTAACGTCTTTTGTAAACACATCTCGTGCAAGCTGTTCAAAATTAAAATCATCAAAATCGCTTGCTTCAAGTATGTGATTACGTTCAGCATAAATTTTATCTCGTTGAACACTAATACTTTTTTCGAATTCATTTGCCATTTCTCTATTTTTCATAGCAGTCTCTTCAGATACACGTTGCGCTTTATTAACAATTGACTTTACACGTTTTTTAAAGAGTGCACTACTTTCTAGTTTAGATGCATCCATCGTTTGGAGGTTTTTATTTTCTGCCAAGTTAGAGTTACTCCAACGTTTTACTAAATCATCATCAAGTGATACAAAAATCTGTGAATATCCAGGATCTCCTTGGCGACCTGAGCGTCCTCTTAATTGACGATCAACACGGCTATTATCCATATGTTCATTAATAATCACTGCTAAGCCACCGATATCATGAACCTCTTTTGATAACTTTATATCAGTTCCACGCCCTGCCATACTTGTAGCAACAGTAACTGCAGATAATTGTCCCGCCTCAGCAATCATTTGTGCCTCTTTAGCTACATTTTGAGCGATTAATAAATTGTTGGGTATATCACGTTTAAATAACTCAGCTGAAAAATATTCTGCCGCTTCTGCAGTACGTGTAATTAGTAACACAGGTTGTTGAGTTTCATGTATACCAATCACTGTCTTTAAAATTGCATCGTTCTTTTTGTCACCATTAGCAAATACTCTATCAGGTCTATCATCTCGTTCAATCGGACTGTGAGTCGGAATCTCTATAACAACTTTTGAATATAAATCAAAGAATTCTTTTTCCCCTAATTTACCTGTTCCAGTCATACCTGAAAATTCATCAAATTGCTTAAATAAGTTTTGGAATGTTATGGTTGCCATCACACTCATATCTTGAGAAATTTCAACATTTTCCAGAGCCTCTATAGCTTGATGTAAACCAGACTGAAGCTTTGTTCCAGGTAGCATACGACCAGTTATTCTATCTATAAGCACAATCTCACCATCAAAAATAAAATAGTCTAAATTATATTTGAATAAATACTTAGCTCTAAGCGATAAATGAATCATCCTAACTAAATCAAAATATTGCTGTTGGTATATACTATTCACTTTGAAATAATGGCTTGCTTTTTCCGAGCCCTCATCAGTGAGCCACACTTCTTTTTTATTAAAATTAACTATGAAGTCTTTATCTTTCTCAAGTGTTTCAACAAACTTTTTAACGATGTGAAATAAATTAGATTGTACACGTGGTGCACCAGAAATAACTAAAGGCGTTTGGGCAGCGTCTAATATAATAGAATCGACTTCATCAATAATAGCAAAGTTTAATTTCGGTAAAAATTTGGCACGAATATCATCAGCTAAATTATCAATTAAATAATCAAACCCTAGTCGCCCATTAGTCGTGTAAACAATGTCATGGTGGTACAGTTCATATTTTTCATTTTCAGCGTATTCATATTCTGGAATGTCCACAAATCCTAATGATACAGACAAGCCTAGCCATTCATATAGTGGTTTCATTTCTAAAAAATCGCGTTTTGCTAAGTAATCATTTGTTGTGATTAGATAAGCACCTTTACCTGTAAGTGCATTTAAGTACAGAGGCATGGTAGCTGTAAGCGTCTTACCTTCTCCTGTTTGCATTTCTGCAATATTCCCCTGATGCATAGCGATTGCTCCTAAAATCTGCACATCTTTTGGATACATACCTAAAACGCGCTTAGAAGCCTCTCTAACTGTTGCATAAGCTTGTGGCAGAATGTGATTGAGTGAAGCTTTATTATCATTTAAATAAACTTTAAATTCTTTTGTCTTCGCTTGAAGTGCTTCATCACTAAAATTTGAGAACTCCTCACTAAGCGCATTAATTTGATTTAATATTTTGCGCAATTTTCTTAACCTAATATTATTAATAATTTGGTTAACACCTTTAGCCATTCATATCACTCCTGTGATAGTTTGATGAGTCTAGATGATGTGTCCTTATATTGGTTATTATTTGATTAATTACTTTAAGTTTTTTCTTAGGATCTATATATTGCGTTGCCTCATAAGCTTGATTACTATCTTCTCTTAATTCTTGCACAATTATATTGTGAAAAGATAGATGATTCATGCCAGCATTAATAAGTTCTAATTCATATGAATATGCTTCTCTAGGATAGACAATATTTTCTTTTTTATTTTTTAGAATTTGATGACTAAGAATTTCTTTATTCTTACGATAAAATTTCATTTTAAAATAAGCCGCACCCTCAGGTTCAACTTCAAAATTAAATTGAAATTGATATTGGCGCCCTTTTTTTAAAATAGGTAGCTTAGGGCTTACACGGTCTTCTGCAAAATCAGTTAACATATACCAACTGTGAATGATTGTACCGGATGGCATCAAAGGGTTCTCAAAATAGATATTATCTTGATTAAAACGTAATTTTGTACCATACATAAAAGTTGATGAATTAACTAGTCGCCATTTGACTTCAAATTTCCTATCTTCTTGCATGTGTTACCCTCCCAAATCGCTCTTCCATGATTAAATTATAAAAATTAATAAACCAATGAGTAACAGTAGCAGAATCATCATTATGTCTACCAGGAATTCTTTTACTTATCACACGTGCATGTTGTTTTGTAAGAACAGGCAATAAATCTTGAAATGCATATTTGTCATAATCATCATGCTCCATGTAAGCAATCGCAAATGTGGTCATTGACAAATCACTATGCTGAATTTGCTTCCAAAAATGATTATCTAACTGAACAACATCTTTGTTAGTTATGCCATTTTGATTCAATCGCAAAATATCAAGTGACGTTCCAAAATCGTTTGGACGAACGAGTTTCATATTATTAGCAATAGTACCGAGATTTATCAAAGGTTTTCCTACAATAACAGCCGCTGGATTTAATTTTGTAGCGTAATAAAGTGCGCCAAATGATCCCATTGATAATCCAGAAAGAATTAATTGGTTGTTCGCAAATCCCAAATAATCCAAAGCATTTTGGATGACCTTACGGATTGCCTGTTCATAATTCTCTGACCCTAGGTAAAAGGCACCACCTTCGATTCTAGGATCAGCTATTAAAATAAATGGAGCATTCATACGTTTCATCATAAAGTACCCTTCAAAGCCCTCAGCAGTACGATACCCACTAAAATATACATTGAGTGGTGGTTTTAAATCTCCAGGATGGAAGTAATGTATAAATTCTTGCTTATTTTCATCACTATATCGTTTTCCGCCTAATATGAACTGCCCTAATTCCAAGCGTGACCAACGTTTATGAATAGCACCTATAAATAATGTTCCTTTACCTTTAGCTTTGATTGATACACTCACATATGTTTGATAAGGACGAGCAGGTAGTTCTATGGGAGTGTCTAAATCGTCTTGTTCATATATTAGCTTTTCTACTGGTTGATCAGTTGAATAAACAGGCGTCAATCTCAATGTATATTGGATTTTAGCATCACCTTCAACTTTAAATTCTGGCCATATTTGATTCACCTTATTGGCATCAGCAATGATATTTTGACTCCATGTAATGAGGGGTTGGTATGATTCCCCAAATCGTCCTGATACTTCAATAGACTCATTTCCATTAAATTGATAAGAACCATCAAAATGAATACTAACGCGACAATGAATAGGTTTAACTTTATCTCCATATTGCCCAGGAAATGTAACTGCCTCTAGTTTTTGTTGTAATTGTTCTTCATTTTCATAAATGAGTGGTTTTATAAAATTACGTTGTATTGTCTTATCTTGTTGGTATTGATTATCCCAATACTCATTGTCAATCACAGTATTATACGGTGTACTGACTAATGATAAAAGTTTCATTAATGAATCAGAATATTTTTCACGTACAAAAACAAAATCAAATTGTCCTTTTTCATCTAAAATATGTACTACAACATCTTGATAGCCACTTTCAAAATCAAACAAACCAACATCAAAATAATCCCATTCGACATTACTTTTTTGATTAAATAAAGAACCTAAATCATGACCACCTACTTGAAGTACTCTAAATTTACGTGCCACTTGAAACATCACCTTTAAATAACTGATTAATTTGATGAATAATATTAATTGAACTAAAATCATCCGTTAATCTCATGGAATATGCATAAGAATAATTCCAATTTTTTAAATGTGCCAAAAAATAATCTAAAGATTCTACAGTTTGCGATATGTCATCAATAATATATCCATTATGCATATGTTTAACATAATCTGTTCTCTTTTTATTAATTTGTGGTATACCCGCGCCAATACAACAGATTTGTAAAAAAAGTTTCGGCTCTAAAGATAAATCTACTACAACTCTTAATTTTGAAATAACGCTTACAAGATCTTCTTCAAACGGTACTGTTTCAATATCAATGATTGTTTCTTTTTTATTCTGTATCACGTCTTCAATTACATCACTTATTTCCTTTTTCTCTTGGTGATATAAATCATTGAGATGAGCAACTTCATCTATAAGATTTTCCGTAAGATTATCTCTACTCTTAGTTAAAATTTTCAACTTATAGCCATCTTTATGTTGAATATATTGAAATAAGCTGTTTACAATCTCTCGTATTTCAATCTCGTCCAAACCATCTATCCATAATCCAATATAAGTGTCATACAATTGACTACTTTGGTTAGGTAATGACTTCGCATCAAAAGGCGTTACCCTTAAAAGATTAATATCATTCATGTTCAATCCTGCGTAGTGTTCAATCATATTTTGATTAGCTTGTGTATCAACGAGACAATAATATGCTCTAGAAATAGAGTCATATAAATCTTGTGTCACCACTTTATTTCGCTCAGTAAAAATAGAAAAACATAAAGACGATGCATCAATAGTGCGTGCCATCATTGAATTATGACGTTCATCAGATGCCACTATAACAGAATCATCTTCATTCAATTCTCTTTCTACATATGATTGGAATTTCTCTTCTATCAACTCAGCCATAGATGAATACGTAACCCTTTTAAATTTTGATTGGAAATTTTTATTAATCGTTACTGTATTAACATTTAAGTCTTCAACAAATATTTCTTCCCCATCTTTTGAAAAATAGTGTTTTTTATTGTTATCACCATCAGGTGTATAAGTACGCACTGCCGATATAAATCCTCTGTCATCGAATACAAATCGTCTTTGAATTGTACTATACTTGTAATCCTCTACCCACATCAGGTACCCCTCTTGGCTGAAGTGAATTTTAGAAAACGTGTTATCACCTGTAATCGCTTGAATTTGAAAGGGAGTAAAAATAAATTCAGTGCCTTCTGGCCATGAAAGATCGCGATAATCAATAGCTTGAGGCGTTTGATGTCCAACGCCCTGTATCTCATCAAATACAGACCAATAATGACTTTCATACAAATCATATCGATGGAGGAATGTTCTAAGATATGGACTAAAATTTAAAACTATCAATTGATAATCCACATTATTCGAACTATGCATTGTCATTAAACTAATCATATCGTCAAAATCTGTATACTGTTTTTTTAGATAGAATGGTCTTGAGGTACTTTCCCACCATCTGTTACGGCTATACCAAGCTGGTATAAATCGTTTCATATTCCAAAACCTCCTCCCTACCAATATTTATTTAAAATTTGCTTATAGCTGTCAAAGTATAAGTACGCTCTAATTGTTTCAGCGATATTAATTCCAATATAGACAAATACAATCATTTGAGTTGTAAAGTAAACTTCTTTAAGTAAGTGGGGGACAAGCAGCGCTGAATACATTGGTATAGCAAGTACAATCGCTACTACTATTGAACCGAACCAACAAATACGACGTGCTTTACTCCCTAGAAATTTTTCTGTCTGCTGTCCAGGTTGTATACCCTCGAAGTAATTCCCATTTTTAAGAAATTCCTTTGATTTACGTTTCGTATTAATTAATAATCTTGATAAAAAGTAACCCAAAATCATTTGTAACAGAAGATATATAGTAATTCCAACTGGATTTGTAAAATTAAAGACATGTGTTTCAAAATTATGATTCACGATAAAGCGTCCTATGAAATTAACGATATTATTCGTTAACATAAATAATGACAAACTGACCATGATAGAGATACTACCAGCAGGATTAAGTTTCCATGATAAATATGATGGTATATCTTTAGCAGAAATATTCATAATATCATTATATTCTATCCGATATTCTGTTAACTCAATGAAGAAGAGTATAAATAAGGCCAGCACTAATAAGACAATAATCATAGTAATTAAAGATGCGCTTGAATTTAATTTGGGAAAATGTGTATTAAATATAGATTTAACAAGACTCATTAAAACAATTGGCATAGGTCCCGAAATGCCATACGTTGTATTTTGATCTGCTAACCACACCATTAACAACGTTCCTGTAATTAAGACTAATAATAAAATGAGCATATTACTATCTTTAATCGCATGTTTATTAATATATGAATGAATAATGTAAAATCCTTGAGCAGCACTAATGATAAGTGTTAACGCTCGCTCTTTGAAATGTCGTTCCCTACGAGTTTGTGTTTTAACCTTATCATTACTTTTGTGGTTTATTAGTGTCAAAATAATCATCGAACTTAACCACGGCCCAAGTCCTAGTGAAAATATATTTAATGTATGTAAATCCCCACCTACATTAGTAATAGCTAACTTAAAAAAGGAGTCTTTATGAGTTCTTAAATTTTCATTACTTACGATTGAAATATTACTTCCTATAATATATATAACTAAAATTAAGCATGTAAAAAATATTCTTTTATATAAGATTTTATATTCGAATTTCTTAAACATTTTTTCACCCTAATTATTAAATAATTAATCACTTGAATCATATCTAAAGAGGCTAAGGATAATCTAAAGTTGGATTTAGTTGTCATGTACTTATCCAATCAATTATTGTTCCCTAGCCTCTTAATATGATTAAAACTATCTGTTATTTACTACCATCTTGATCATCATCGTCTTTTCTAGATTTTTTTGCCAAACCGAAGATAGCCAATACTATTGCTACTGCTACTATAAAACCGTTGCTTACAACTCCATCTTCTCCTTTAGTCGGTTGTTTAACGACTTTATCTTGTAAACGATTTTGATGAAGTAAATCGAGGTTGTTTGAGTGATTATCAGCTTGATTACTTTGTGTTTCATTGTGTTGTTCTGAATCAGTATAACCTCTTTGTTCTTGTAAATCATAATCTTTTCCAGTTTTATTAAGCATATTCGTATTTTTTGATTGAGTCACGATTGTATCTTCAGACAAGCTATCACCAATAAATTGACTTTCACTATTTATAGGAGATTGAGAAGTGAAAGTTTCAGATGTACTCATTGATGTGGACGTGCTTGATGAATCTGAAATGCTTGTACTTGTTGAGCCACTTACCGATGTACTGGCGCTGTTTGACTCACTTACACTCTTTGATGTAGATGCACTATCGGATGTTGATGTTCTTGTTGAGTCTGAAACGCTCGTACTTGTCGAGTCACTCAATGATGTACTTGTACTATTCGAGTCACTCACACTCATGGATGTACTTTCACTGTCTGACTCACTCACACTCGTTGATGTGGATGCACTTTCTGATGTGGATGTGGACGCACTGTCTGATGTCGACGTACTCGTTGAGTCTGAAATGCTTGTACTTAATGATCCACTTAGCGATGTGCTTGCACTGTTCGAGTCACTCTCGCTTGTTGACGTTGAAGCACTGTCTGATGTCGATGTGCTTGTTGAGTTTGAAAGACTCGTACTTGTCGATTCACTTAATGACGTACTTGTACTATTTGAGTCGCTCACACTCGTTGACGTTGATGCACTTTCTGACGTTGACGTACTTGTTGAATCTGAAACGCTTGTACTTGATGATTCACTTAATGACGTACTTGCGCTATTGGAGTCGCTCACACTCGTTGACGTTGATGCACTGTCTGATGTTGACGTACTCGTTGAGTCTGAAAGACTTGTGCTTGTTGACTCACTCAATGACGTACTTGTACTGTTTGATTCACTCTCACTCGTTGATGTTGATGTACTGTCTGATGTGGACGCACTCGTTGAATCTGAAACGCTTGTACTTAATGAGCCACTCAACGATGTACTTGCGCTATTGGAGTCACTTACGCTCGTTGATGTTGACGCACTTTCTGAAGTCGATGTACTCGTTGATCCTGAAAGACTCGTACTTGTCGAGCCACTTAATGACGTACTTGTACTGTTTGATTCACTCGTTGATGCAGATGCGCTATCAGACATCGACGTACTCGCTGATTCTGATAACTTCTTACTTGTACTCGCTGATTCACTCTCACTCGTTGATGTGGATGCACTTTCTGATGTCGACGTGCTTGTTGAATCTGAAACGCTTGTGCTTGTCGACTCACTTAAAGATGTGCTTGCACTGTTTGAGTCGCTCACACTTGTTGACGTTGACGCACTGTCTGATGTCGATGTACTCGTTGAATCCGAAATGCTTGTACTTGTCGAGTCACTTAAGGACGTACTTGCACTGTTTGAGTAGCTTACACTCATAGATGTAGATGCACTATCGGATGTTGATGTTCTTGTTGAGTCTGAAACGCTCGTACTTGTCGAGTCACTTAATGATGTACTTTCACTGTTTGACTCACTCTCACTCGTTGATGTGGATGCACTTTCTGAAGTCGATGTACTCGCTGATTCTGATAACTTCTTACTTGTACTCGCTGATTCACTCTCACTCGTTGATGTGGATGCACTTTCTGATGTCGACGTGCTTGTTGAATCTGAAATGCTTGTACTTGTTGAATCACTTAATGACGTACTTGCGCTATTGGAGTCACTTACGCTCGTTGATGTTGACGCACTGTCGGATGTCGACGTGCTTGTTGAATCTGAAACGCTTGTACTTGATGATCCACTTAATGACGTACTTTCACTTGTTGAGTCACTCTCACTCGTTGATGTTGATGCACTATCTGATGTCGACGCACTCGTTGAGTCTGAAATGCTTGTACTTGTTGAATCACTTAATGACGTACTTGCGCTATTGGAGTCACTCACACTTGTTGACGTTGATGCACTGTCTGACGTTGACGTACTTGTTGAATCTGAAACGCTTGTGCTTAATGATTCACTCATGGATGTGCTTGTACTGTTTGAGTCACTCTCACTTGTTGATGCAGACGTACTATCTGATGTCGATGTACTCGTTGAGTCTGAAAGACTCGTACTTGTCGATTCACTTAATGACGTACTTGCGCTATTGGAGTCACTTACGCTCGTTGATGTTGACGCACTGTCCGATGTTGATGTACTTGTCGATTCACTTATGGATGTACTTGCACTTTCCGAGTCGCTCACACTCGTTGATGTTGATGCACTTTCTGACGTTGACATGCTTTTTGAATCTGAATCACTTGTGCTTAATGATTCACTTATGGATGTGCTTGTACTGCTTGACTCACTCACACTTGTTGATGTTGACGCACTGTCTGATGTCGATGTGCTTGTTGAATCTGAAACGCTTGTGCTTGTCGACTCACTTAATGACGTACTTGCGCTATTGGAGTCACTCTCGCTCGTTGACGTTGATGCACTTTCTGATGTCGATGTACTTGTTGAATCTGAAACGCTTGTGCTTGTCGACTCACTTAAAGATATGCTGGCACTATTTGAGTCGCTTACACTCATTGATGTGGATGCACTGTCGGATGTCGACGTACTCGTTGATTCTGAAAGACTCGTACTTGTCGATTCACTTAATGACGTACTTGTACTGTTTGAGTCACTTATGCTCGTTGACGTTGATGCACTTTCTGATGTTGACGCGCTTGTTGAATCTGAAACGCTTGTACTTGATGAGCCACTCAACGATGTACTTGCGCTATCGGAGTCGCTCTCGCTCGTTGATGTTGACGCACTGTCAGATGTCGATGTACTTGTTGAGTCTGAAAGACTCGTACTTGTCGATTCTCTTAATGACGTACTTGCGCTATTGGAGTCACTCACACTTGCTGACGTTGACGCACTATCTGATGTTGACGTACTCGTTGAGTCTGAAAGACTTGTGCTTGTCGACTCACTCAATGACGTACTTGTACTGTTTGAGTCACTCTCACTCGTTGATGTGGACGCACTGTCGGATGTTGATGTACTTGTCGATTCTGAAAGACTCGCACTTGTCGAGTCACTTAACGATGTACTTTCACTTGTTGAGTCACTCTCACTCGTTGATGTTGATGCACTATCTGAAGTCGACGTACTCGTTGATTCTGATAACTTTTTACTTGTACTTGCTGATTCGCTTGCTTGGGTTGATGCGCTATCAGACGTCGACGTACTCGCTGATTCTGATAACTTCTTACTTGTACTCGCTGATTCGCTCGCTTTTATTGATGCGCTATCAGACATCGACGTACTCGCTGATTCTGATAACTTCTTACTTGTACTTGCTGATTCGCTTGCTTTTATTGATGCGCTATCAGACGTCGACGTACTCGCTGATTCTGATAACTTCTTACTTGTACTTGCTGATTCGCTCGCTTTTATTGATGCGCTATCAGACATCGACGTACTCGCTGATTCTGATAACTTCTTACTTGTACTTACGGATTCGCTCGCTTGGATTGACGTACTATTCGACGTTGACGCACTTAACGACCCTGAGAGACTCTTACTTGTTGATTCTTTTGTTGATAATGATTGACTCTCTTTTACACTATCACTTAGCGATGTACTATTACTTATACTTGTTGAAACACTATTTACTATGCTAGTGGAAGTAGAGTCACTTGCGCTATTTCTCGTTACTTCATAATTAATTTTAGTCGTAGTTTTATTTCCACTCGCATCCGTTGACTCAATCGTGATTGTATTTGTTCCTATTTGAGTTGGAGTTCCAACAATTGAATTCGTAGATGCATCAAATTTAAGTCCTTGTGGCAATCCAGTTACTGTATGCGTTACCACTTTGCCACTATTATCTGTAGCAGTTATCGTAATTGGATTAATCGGCGTGAAAACTTCTGATGCTTGACTTGGCGTCACATTTACAACAGGGCTGATTGTATCTTGAATCGTTATTGTAAATTGCTTAGATGTTACGTTCCCAGTAGCATCAGTAGTATTAACTGTCACAGTTGTAGTTCCTACTTCACTTGGCGTGCCAGTAATTGTATTTGTCGTTTGATCAAAAGATAACCCTGAAGGTAGACCTGTCACAGTTGTAGTTAATACGTCTTTACTATTGTCAGTTGTAGTAATTGTAATTGGATTAATGGTCTTTCCAACTTCTCTAGTTTGACTATCAACACTAATTTGAGGACCTTGAACATCTTTGAATTTATAAATCACCGTTTGGCTTGAGTTAGTTAATTTAAGTGTAGGTGTACCTGATGTTTCTGAATAATTGGAGTTTTGTAAAGCGTCTGTACTAACATAACTGTAACCTGAATTTTTCAAGTTGTTTAATTGTTTATCTATATTCACAGTCGCATCAACTTCACCTGCAATGGTTTTAGGTGGAATAATATCCTTACCAGTATTTGCATCTACATAGCGTACTTTAGCAACAGCTGATTCTGTATACTCGAATGTTCCAAATTGAACTTGTTGTAAGTTTTTTGCGCCACCAGTTGAGGCAGTCATAGATAGAGAAAACGTCGTACCACCACTGTTTTTAATCCAATCTGTAAGATTTCTCGTAAAAGTTTGTCCAGCGTACGTCACTGTCATCACTTTTGTATCACCATTATAGTCAATGACAAAATCTTGGAATGAATTGTCAGTAGGTTGTACATTTAATTTAGCCGCAGATGATGCCTCAGTGGTAGCCATACCATTTCTATCTGTACTTACGAAGGCACCAAAAGCGCCACCACCACCAACATTACGTGGGTCTGCTTTTGCTTTAGCATCAGATTTAGGAGTTGATGTGTTATGATACGTATCCAATTTAAAACCAAAGGCATTATTCAAACCACCTATTCCAACGGCAGCCCCTTCTTTACCTATCTGTCCTAAAGGGCCTGGTGAAAATGCAAAGCCAATGCCATCTCCACCTGGTACACCATCAGGAGAATAACCTTCATATCTATTACCAAGGTTAACTTTACCTGTAAAACGGAAGCTACGGTTTGAATCTAATCGAGTGTTTAAAGATATGGCACCCTTTTGACTATATGCGTCTGGCGTTAAGGTAGCAATACCTGTTTTAGGATCATACGTCGCAGATCCAGACAGATTCATATGTTCATTAAAGTTATCTTTGTTCACCACAACAGAATTAGATGTCAGACTTGAAGTTGTTGTCGTGGACGTTGTTGTCGGTGCTGCCATCGTATTCAAAACAGTAAATCTACTAAATGTTCTTAAATTTGCAAAGGAAGTAGGACTCGATTGATTCGAAGTAGATGTTGATGTCAGATTAGATATTTGATTTGTACTAGTACGTGCTTCACTAGTCGCTAATGAATCGGTTGCTTTTGTTTCGATTGACTGGGTTAAATTGGAGCTAATGTTCTTTTCTGAGGATGACGTGTTTGATTGTGTTGACTTAGAGGTTACATTCGAAGACTTATTTTGATCTTGTTGTGCAGTATTATCATTGTTAGTAGTTGTACTCTCTACATGGTCTGTGGAGGCATATGTATTTAACTTAGATGATTGATTTGATGTTTCACTACTTTGTTGACTAATTCCAGCTTTTTCACTGGATTGAGCTGTATTTGTAACTTCTGAAGACATTTGCTTATTTGTACTATTAGAATGGTTAGATTCCAAACTTGTAGAATTGACTGTTTCTTTTTGTGAGTTCTTAATCGTAGTTGAATTTTGATTGGCTACTGTCTCACTATTGGATGAAATTTCAGAGGTGATTGGTGTTTCTGAGGCAGCAAATGCTTGATGATTATTCAACATATTAAATGTAAATGCTCCACCAACTAGGGCTGTTGTTTTAGCTGCACTTTTTTTTAATTTATGACCTTTCGTCTTTTCAGTCACATTTTCTTGTATTTCGTTTTTACTTAAAAATGGTAGCCCCATTGTTTTTAACAATTCTATTTCATTAATACTTGCTTTTACCCAGCTTTTTCCTGACTTGTATATTTTTACCCGTGTTTTTTGTTGCTCAAGACTTTTTTTATAATCCTTTTCTTTCTTTGTCATAATAAACTCCCCATAGTTTTCTTAATTAATCATAGTCTTTTATACTGAAAATATTCATTTTTACAAGTATATAACTATGAACATGTAAAATGCAACTAATACTTCTTAGTTTTAATAAATTACTATACATATAAAGATATTAAACGATTGTGCAAAGAGGAATTGTTAACAAAAGGATTATTTTACTATTAACAAGTGTTTTTTATCTATATTTCAAGTTACTGTTACATTGAATTCAACTAAACTTTATCTACTTATTGAATAATTATATATATAAATTCGAATCAAAATGAATATAATTTACGAAGGAACTTAAAAACTAATTTGTATATTTATGTATGATAACGAATAAAAAACTAACTTTAAATAAAGTTAGTTTTAAAATTAATGATTACTAAATTGCTTTAGACACAATGTTATTTACCATTGTCCGTTGTTGTATTGATACATACCTTCTTTTAAATATATTCCCCAAAATATATAACACAATATACCTAGCCCCACGGAATCAAATAAAATAATATAATCCATATTAACAAAGATAGTGATTAAAAATAATAAAATAGTAATACTCATTGGAAAAGTAACTAAAAGTACCATATGAAGCATGTATATCGTACATAAAGTAAGTCCTATTATTCCAGTAAAGATAATCATACCGAAGATGATATTACTCGTTGCTACATTAAAGTATTGTATTTCTGAACTCGCTTTTATCATTGGTATACCAAAACCGCTTCCTAAAAAAGGATGCTCAGTTAGCGCATAATCAATAGCTTTAATATTCATATCACTCGGCATAAAGACCTCTTGGCTATTCTTCCCTTTTAAGATTAGTTTAATAAAAAGATGATAAATATATGGTTGATTTATTATAGCAATTGCCATTAGTATCATAGCACCAATTATGGGATGTTTAATTCTCTTTTTTATGTGAGATAACGGTAATAGAAGCATTAGACATAAAATAACAGATATGAAAATATGACGAGAGTTTGATAAATAGAGCTCTATCATTCCAATATTTAATAATAATAAATTGAATACATCATAATCTTGTTGTTTGATTATTGTTACCATATATAGAACTAGACCCATAGCAAGAATAACTGCGAATGAATGTGCATCCTTGAAAACACTTCTAAGTGATTCCTCATCAATTAAATATGATTTTGGCGCTATAACTATAAATAAAAAAGTAAAGGCAATCACTAGCGTGATAAATTGATTAATCCAGTTAATGAGATTCTTTATCTTTTTTATTAAACTAACATACATAACAATCAAAATTAGCGGTATAAAGAAGTTAAGCAATTTAAGAATAGATTCTATCGGATCATTAGATACGACTAAACTCATTATGATATAAAGTAGCATAAGAATCATAGTAGACTTGATAAATCTTAATATCATTTCATTTCTTATCCAATGTTTTACATATTTAAATAGAAAAAATACTCCAATTACATAAATCAAGATATATTTCATACTTACTATGTAATGCGCCATCTCTTGTGTATCATAGGGAGTGTATATTTGCGATCTGAGCATATAAAGTATGATTAATTGAACGACACCTAGCGCCCCTCTTTTAAGAAGTAATAAAGATAAAGCGATAGATATCATTAATGTCCATTTATTAGGAATGCTAACTATAAAAATGGATAAGATAATCAACCATTCGATAAATTTACGTTGAGTGATGTTTAAAAATTGTTTCATGATATAAGCCTCAAGTTGTCTAATTCGTGATGTAAGTGTTTGATCAATTTTCAATTACGAACATGTTATTATATTTCTATTATAAATAATTATACGCTATCAAAAAAATATTTTTCTAAATAATTTTATTATATTTTAGAATTATAACATGAATACATTCCTACCGAAAATTAAAATGATGAATATGACGTATGTCTTAAATTAAAATTTTTATTCCAATAAATGAAAACAATTAATGCTTTAGACAACGAACATATTCTTTCACCATAAATGCACTAAACGATACGTTTACGAACCGCGCCAGATATTAAATCAACTAAAGCGACCATCGCAATCAAACCAATTAGAATCATGCCAACTCGGTCCCAAGATCGTGTTTGTAAAGCAAAAATTAATGGTGTACCTATGCCACCTGCGCCGATTAATCCTAAAATGGAGGCCGAACGTAAATTCAATTCAAATCGATACAAAATAAGTGAAATAAACGATGGTAAAATTTGTGGTATTACAGCAAACATTAACGTCTTCATTTTATTTGCTCCACTCGCCTTTAAAGATTCTACAGCGCTAAAATCTAAACTTTCAATATCTTCAACAAAAAGCTTCCCTAACATGCCGACTGAATGAATCCCCAGTGCAAGTACACCTGAAAACGAACCTGGTCCAACAGCTTTAATAAATATTAACGCCATTACAATTTCAGGAAACACACGTATAATGCTTAATATGAATTTACTTATGCCCGTAACCGGTCGTAATTTCATCATATTTTTAGCTCCTAAAAATGCAAAAGGAATACATATAATTGAAGCAATGAACGTGCCAATCACTGCAATAGCAAAAGTTTCCAGCAAACCTCTAAGTAAGTCTTCACCATCAGGTATATATATGTAACTTAAATCTGGATGAAATAGTCCGTAAAAGATAGACTTTAATATTTCAATAGACTTACTTTTAAGTTCAAGACCTGGAATCCCTGCAAACGCCCATATAATTACAGCTGCAACTACAGTGACTATAACCCAATTTTTAATTATTCGCTGACGATGTTTTTTTGATTTTAATTCATATTTACTATCCAACGTATTCATGCTAATTTTTCCCTCACTTTCGAACTCACATAGTCAATAATAACTACAATGATTAGAGTGAACAGGATAATCATTGCTGTCTTTTTATATTGAAACAATCCTAACGTTTGATCGTAGAACAACCCAATACCACCTGCGCCAACAAGACCTAAAACTGCTGATGCCCGAATGTTAATTTCAAAGGCAAATAACACATATGACATAAATGATGAAATTGCTTGAGGAACAACGCCAAATGCAATCCATTTCACTTTATTAGCCCCTACAGCTGTCATAGCTTCCATAGGTCCTGGATCAATTGTTTCTAATGATTCATATAATAATTTACCAATGATACATATTGTTAGAACAAAAAGTGCTAATACACCCGGAATTTGTCCAATACCAAATATGGCTACAAATACGGCAGCTAATAATAAATCAGGTATTGTGCGTACAATATTAAGGACAAAACGTGATGGAATCGCAATCCACTTTGTTTGAACAATATTACTCGCACACAGTAACGCTATAGGAATGGAGACAATACTTCCTAGAAAAGTACCGACAATTGCCATACGAATCGTGTCTAGCATTGGTTGTGTAATATGATCTAGATAACCCCAATCTGGAGGTATCATTTGTTTGAAGAATACGCCAATTTGTGGCAGACCTATCATTAAATCTCCAATGCTAAATCCAGTATAAATAAAACTCCAGATAATCAAACCCGTGATTAAAATAATTGAAAAGCTAGTTTTAAGAGACATCCTTTTATTTAAATAGCGATTATATTTATGCGTTGTTGGTGTCGTCACTTTATTCCACCCCTAATTTTTCATCGTTCTTAATAGAGCGACCGTATATATGATTAAATACTTCGTCATTTGTCTCAGACGCGGGTCCATCATAAACGAGCTCTCCCGCTCTTAAACCAATTATTCTCGATCCGTATTCCTTTGCCAAATCTACAAAGTGTAAATTAATTAAAATAGTAATACCAAGTTCTTCATTGATTTTCTTTAAGTCATCCATCACTTGTTTTGTAGTTAATGGATCTAATGAAGCAACTGGTTCGTCTGCTAATATAATGGTTGGTTCCTGACATAACGCTCTAGCTATTGATATACGTTGTTGTTGACCACCTGACAACTGGTCAGAGCGTTGGTCATATTTATCTAAAATGTTTACACGTTCTAAAGCATCCAATGCCTTGACTTTATCTTCTTTAGGAAAAAGACCAAGTATCATTTTCCAAGTAGGATGGTATCCTACCCTGCCACTCAAAACATTTCTAAGAACTGTTGAACGCTTAACTAAGTTAAAATGTTGAAAAATCATACCTATACTTCGACGCATTTCTAATAATTTTTTACCACGTGCTTTAGTTATTGACTGACCTTCGATAGTAATATCACCTTTGGAAATATCATGTAGCCGATTAACCGATCGTAGTAATGTTGATTTACCTGCTCCAGACAGTCCAACAATAACTGCAAAATCACCTTTTTCTATATTTAAGTTAATATCTTTTAATCCCACATGGCCATTTGGATACACTTTACTAACATCCTTAAATTCGATTTGACTCATCAACAAACACCCTTCTTTTATAAAGAAAAGCTATGAGACTCAAGCCGCAAGAGGTCCACAAACCTTCACGTTTAATCCCTTAGCTTTTCTTTTTATAATTCATTCAATTTATTTTATTTCATATCATGAACAGCTTTTTCATATTGTCTAACGATATCAAAGTCTGAATCTTTAGTATCAACATAACCTTCATGAGAATATACCTCGCTAATGATTTTATGACCTTTTTTAGTTTTAGAAATTTCTTTAAAAGCTTTTTTCAATTTATCTTGGAATTTTTTATCCATATCAGGACGTACTGAAATCGTATCATTAGGAATTGGTTTAGTGAGTTTTAATATTTTAGTATCTTTAAATACATTTGGTTGATCTTTTTTCACAACTGTACGTGCATCATTAAATACAGCTGCTGCATCCACATCTCCATTTAACAATGAAATAACTGCTTGGTCGTGTCCTTTAACATTGACTATTTTCATATCTTTTGTTGCATCAATACCAGCTTCTTTTTTTAATGTTACTAGAGGGAATGTATATCCTGCTGTAGAAGTTACATCTTGTAATGCTATTTTTTTACCTTTTAAATCTTTGAGACTATTAATACCAGAGTCCTTTTTAACAAGGATTTCTGACTTATAATCATCAACTAACTTTTTACTTGGAGACCCATCTTCATTAACGTCGTAACGTTCTGCCTTTAATAATAAATCCGCTGCCTTTTGATCGTGTGCTAATGTATATGCAGTTGGTGGCAAGAAACCAACATCCACTTTCTTAGATTTCATCGCTTCAACTATCGTGTTGTAGTTTGTTGAAACTGATACTTTAACCGGAATCCCTAATTTATCTGACAACAATTTTTCTAACGGTTTTGCCTTAGCTTCGAGTGTATCAGCGTTTTGAGATGGTACAAATTGTACTGTTAATTCTTTAGGTGTATAACTACCTGATTTTGAATCTGATCCACTATCCGAACTTTTATTATTATCCAAAGAACTTGAATTCCCACAGGCTGCTGCAAAAATAACCACCGATAAAACAAGCATCACTAAAAACTTAAGATTTTTCATTCTACCTACTGTCCCCTTTACATCAATATTGGTGTAATATGTATATTTTTGAAACTATATTTATAGATTAGCATATCTTATAAGTGATGGGTATTTAATTTTAATTAAAATTATAATTTTTTTATAATAAATCGTAAGAAATTGTAAAAAAACTGTTAAGCAAGCACAAAACGCTATATTTTTATACTATACTTTTTAAAAATTCCATCTTTTACATAAGGAGTAATCATAGAGATGAAAATATTTAAAACTTTAAGTTCTATACTAGTTACATCTGTTCTTTCTGTGACTGTGATTCCCTCAACATTTGCATCAACAGAATCTACTGCTACAAATCAGACACAACAAACAGTACTTTTTGATAATTCTCATGCTCAAACTGCGGGCGCTGCCGATTGGGTGATTGATGGCGCTTTCTCAGATTATGCAGATTCAATGAGAAAGCAAGGTTACCAAGTTAAAGAACTAGAAGGAGAATCAAACATTTCTGATCAATCTTTACAGCAGGCGCGTGTATTAGTTATTCCTGAAGCTAACAATCCATTTAAAGAAAATGAGCAGAAAGCAATCATTAATTTTGTTAAAAATGGTGGTAGTGTCATTTTCATCTCAGACCACTATAATGCCGATCGTAATTTAAATCGTATTGATTCTTCAGAATCAATGAATGGTTATCGACGTGGCGCATACGAAAATATGACTAAAGATATGAATAATGAAGAAAAGAATTCTAACGTTATGCATAACGTTAAGAGTTCTGATTGGCTCTCACAAAACTTCGGTGTTCGCTTTAGATATAATGCACTTGGAGATATCAATACTCAAAATATCGTTTCAAGCAAAGATAGTTTTGGTATTACTAAAGGGGTACAATCAGTTTCGATGCACGCAGGTTCAACATTAGCAATAACTGATCCTAATAAAGCTAAAGGCATTATTTATATGCCGGAACATTTAACACATAGTCAAAAATGGTCTCACGCAGTTGATCAAGGTATTTACAATGGGGGTGGCATCAACGAAGGACCTTATGTAGCCATTTCAAAAATCGGCAAAGGTAAAGCTGCATTTATTGGCGATAGCTCCCTCGTAGAAGATCGTTCACCTAAATATCTTCGTGAAGATAATGGGAAACCTAAAAAAACGTACGATGGTTTTAAAGAACAAGATAATGGAAAGTTATTAAATAA
The DNA here is from genome assembly GCF_006742205.1 of Staphylococcus epidermidis. Lineage (NCBI taxonomy): Bacteria > Bacillati > Bacillota > Bacilli > Caryophanales > Staphylococcaceae > Staphylococcus > Staphylococcus epidermidis. The sequence continues at coordinate 252,967 of NZ_AP019721.1, read as the reverse complement.
TTTAACAACATGGCTAGGCAAAAAAGAATCTCAATCTTCTATGAAAGACATGGGGATTAAACTTGATAATAAAACACCGCTACTTAACTTTGAGCAACCTGAGAATTCAATTGAACCTCAAAAAGAACCGTGGACTAACCCAATAGAAGGTTACAAATGGTATGATCGTTCAACATTTAAAACAGGTAGTTATGGAAGTAATCAACGGGGTGCTGACGATGGAGTAGATGACAAAAGCTCTTCTCATCAAAATCAAAATGCCAAAGTTGAATTAACTTTACCTCAAAATATCCAACCGCATCATCCATTTCAATTTACAATCAAACTCACGGGATATGAGCCTAATAGCACAATTAGCGATGTAAGAGTTGGACTTTATAAAGATGGAGGTAAGCAAATCGGTAGCTTTTCTTCTAACCGTAACCAATTCAATACTCTCGGCTATAGTCCTGGCCAATCAATTAAAGCAAATGGTGCGGGTGAAGCTTCATTCACACTCACAGCTAAAGTGACAGATGAAATTAAAGATGCTAATATTCGTGTTAAACAAGGGAAAAAAATTCTATTAACACAAAAAATGAATGAAAATTTTTAACACCGATAATAACATAGTGTTGAAAAGTGAGACATTGTTTTTAATTTATATATCACAAAACTATGTCTCTTCCCCGTACTTGAGGAGGTTAATTCAATGTCTCAAATTGCGTTCTATATCCTTAGTGATGTTCACGGTTTTATATTCCCAACAGATTTTTCATCAAGAGAAAAAGATTTACCTATGGGTTTGTTAAAAGCTAATCATCTAATCGAACAAGACTGCGTGCACTATGACGGCAGTGTAAAGATCGATAATGGGGACTTCTTACAAGGTTCTCCATTATGTAACTACTTAGTATCTAAATTAAAGAGTAGTCTCCCATTAACATCAATATATAATCGTTTAGGGTTTGATTTTGGAATTGTTGGCAATCATGAATTTAATTATGATTTACCTTATCTAAAACAGGCCATCAATCAACTTCATTACCCAGTTTTGTGTGCAAATATAATTGAAAATACACAGCCATTCACTGGCCAAGGTATTCATTATTTTAAAGTAAATGATTTAACTATAGGAACTATTGGATTAACCACTCAGTATATTCCTCACTGGGAACAACCTGATTACATTAAGACACTCACTTTTAACAGTGCTGTCCACATATTAAAATCTGAGTTACCTACACTTAGGGAAAAGAGTGATATTGTAGTAGTAAGTTATCATGGTGGTTTTGAACGTGATTTAGATAGTGGCCTCCCGACTGAGGCGCTTACTGGGGAAAACGAAGGGTATGATATACTAAGTCAGTTTAGCGATAGTATCGATGTGTTGATAACCGGCCATCAACATCGTGATATTGCGACAATCAAGAACCAAACAGCCATCATTCAACCAGGTTCAAAAGGTACAAAAGTTGGAAAAATAGTTATTGAATATACACATGATAAAAAAGTATTAATTAAAGAATGTAACTTAATGAATGTTAATAACAATACCTCCTTTAAGCCGAATGTCGAAGATATCGCTTTACGTAATCAATTGGAAGATTGGCTTGATACTCAAATCGCAGAACTCCCCTACGCTATGAGAATAAACAATTCATTTGAGGCAAGAAAATCACCGCATGCATTTGTTAACCTTCTTAATTATATTTTATTAGAAAAAAGTGGTGCAGATATTGCATGTACAGCACTATTTGATTCCGCAAATGGCTTTGATGAGAAAATAACCATGCGTGATATCATCAATAATTATCCTTTTCCTAATACTTTTAAAGTGATTGAACTTAGTGGAAAAGATATTAAACTTGCAATTGAACGAAGCGCAAGTTATTTTGACATTGTTAATCATAAAATCACAGTTAATAAAGAGTTTCTAGAACCTAAACCTCAGCATTTCAACTATGACATATTTGCAGGTATCCAATATACAATTCATGTTAGTCATCCTTACGGTGAACGTGTTAGTGATTTACTAATTAATGATGCACCAATACAAAGTGATCAAATATATACAATATGCGTAAATAATTATAGAGCTGTTGGTGGCGGGAATTATGATATGTACGTTAACAAACCTGTGATAAAAGATATTCAAATCGAAGGTGCTCAATTGTTAATAGATTACTTATCTCACAATGATTTATCACAAATCCCACAAGTGATTGATTTCAATGTTGTTAAGTAATCCCTAGTTCTATTAAAACATCATTGATGAAAAGTTTGATTGCATAAAGAAAAATCCTTATAGAGGCGTCGCCACACTTCTATAAGGATTTTTTAATAATCATGAATATTCATTAAATGTGATATGTTTCTTTTCATAAAGTTGATTAACAAGATTAAGAAGCATACCCAACACTATAATCCCACCAGATATCAAAGTAATTTGAACGTAAGGTAACCCTATTGATAATAATATAGATCCAATGATTGCACCAAGAAAATTAGCAACATTGAAAATAGAAGCAGCTAACGTACTTGCAAGAAGTGGTGCTTCTTTTGCACTTAAGATAATTTTGCTATTAAGTAACGGTGTTGTACCAAATGTACCAAAACCGAATAAGAAGCAAATGATTAATGCTAATATTGAATTTTGAATAACAGTAACAAATAGTATGATTGTTACAAATAGTAAAAGAAATGTAAGGTATAAATTTTTTGTTAATTTATCTTCCGGTACATTACCAGTAATTAAATTCCCTATCACACCGCCTAGACCAAACATAAATAAACAAACAGTTAAACCTACAATTTTAAATGGAGAAAAATCTCGTATCATTGGCTCCATAAATGTATAAGTAGTAAACACACCAGAGTAACCAAACACAATAATTGCAATCACAATTAAAATGTGTGGATTCTTAAACACTGTTAATTCTTTGCTAATATTTGCTTCTGCACTTAAAGAAACATTTGGAACAAATTTAATCATTCCTAACATAGTAATGATTGCCAACACAATCATGAATCCAAAAACAACTCTCCAATTTGCAAAGCCACCTAAAAATGATCCGAATGGTACACCTAACATTACAGCAATAGTTAAACCTGCCTGAACAAGTGCAATGGCCTGTGTTTTTTTAGCAGGAGGTGCGACTGTCGCAGCAACACTCATACACACACCGAAGAATGGCGCATGCATTGCCGCAGACATGAGTCTTGATAATAACAATACATTAAAATTCGGTGCTAACATTCCCACTAAATTACTTATTATAAAAATCGCAACTAAAATCGGTAACAGACGGTGGGCGTGAACTTTCAATGTTATGATTCGCATTAAAGGCCCTATCAATGCAACACTAATAGCATAAACACTAATTAATAAACCTGCACTCGAAATAGAAACCTTCATATCGTCAGCGATTTGTGTAAGTAATCCTGTCACTACATATTCAGCCATTCCTACTGTAAATGTTCCTATCATAAAAATAATGAACAACATTTTATTATCTTTCATGAGCGTTTCCTCCTTTTCTTAATATCAAAAAATCAATATGAGTGATATATTATAAAAAATTCGTCTCAATGTGAAGAGTAAGTTTTCAAATTTTCATCTTCCTCAAATATTAATCTCATAAGTTTTCATCTTATTTTCATGAAATAATAATAAGACAATTTATGATGACTTGCTATAAAGCATATGTTTAAATATGTCTGATTGAATTGATTTAATTTCGATAAATAAAATTGAATATTCATGAAATAATGTCAATTTTTTGACGAACTCTCTTATAATACGTCTTCATTTCTCTGTTTGATCATAATTAAATGATTTTTTTAATAACTCGACAATAATTATCTTTAAGTTCATTTTAATGTTTGAAGGTAATTTGGTAATCAGAAATTAAAATAGTTACCTAAAAATTAATTGTAGTATGGACAATGTAGTAGTATGTGATTAATTTTGATTGAATGATAATCACAGTCCAAATTGTATATATTTTCTTAGGTCATTTAATGAAGACGCTTTACATGTTTATAATGAAAAACTAACTGTTACTTTACAAAACCTTCGATATATAATATGATATTAATTGTTGAAATTTTGGAGGGATACTCAAGTCTGGTTTAAGAGGCTAATCATTCGTGATTAGTAGGAGCTTTTTGCTCGCGTTGGTTCAAATCCTTCTCCCTCCGCTATATATAAAAGAGCCTGAGGCATTTATTTGTCTCAGGCTCTTTCCTACGATTAGTCAAGTACTTATAATTAAAATAAGCATTACTTAACTAAACCGTTCATTTTAATTTTTTTGAATAAGGTGTTAAACTACATTTGATTGTACGTTTGGCTAATGTGGTGACATTTGATAATCGTACAATTTATGATTCATTACAAGATAATGAATTGTTTTTAATAATCGATTTATACAAGCAATGATGGCAGTCTTATTAGGTTTCTCATTAGGCTGCTTTCTTAGTTTGTAGTAATAATCGACGACATGATTGTCATAATGATGCTGCCCTCTTATTATATTCATAATCACCCAAAATAAAAGTTTTCTCGCTTTTTTATTACCACGCTTGTTGATGGTATCTCTACAGTGTGTATGACCTGATTGATATCGTTTGATATCAATGCCAACAAAAGCATTGAGTTGTTTATTTGATTTAAATCGCTTAATATCACCAATCTCCCCAATAATCATAGCTGTGCTTAGCTTACCAATACCAGGTATCGAATGAATATTTTCAAAATAATCGAGTTGTTGTGCTAATTGAATCATGGCATCATCTAATTGTTTGATATGATGAATAGATTGTTTTAATTGTTGAATAAGTAAGCGTAATTTTTCGACTAGAAAGGAATGTCTATCGACATTAGGATAGCTTTCTTGAGCAATCACTCTTAATTGAAGTGCATATTTTGTAGCTTTATCCATTGACATTCCTTTATCTGTAGAATTGAATATATGTGTAATCAGTACATCCTTGTCGATATCAAGAACCATGTCTGGATGAGTAAAGATTTCTGCGATGTTGAGTGCAATGATTGAATATCGACTACTGAATAATCTTTCTAAACCAGGGAATGTTTGATGGAATAATTCAAGGATCTGAAATTTAAGTCGATTTTGTTCATTCTCGATTTCTAGATGAAAACGGACGCGTTCTCTTAATTCAAAGAATATTAACTCATGTATAGGTAAGTTGTCTGTTTGTTTAAGCGTCGGTCCTAAACAAGCAAGCTTATGAGCATCTGCCTGATCAGTTTTCCATGATCTTAGAGTGCTCGTTTTAAATTTGGCTTCTAACGGATTCATTTGAATATAGTTAATTTGATTTACACAACAAAATCGTTCCATACCTCTTGAATAGATACCTGTAGATTCAAAAATGAGTTGTGGGTGGTCTAAGTCATTCAAATACTTGAGTAAATAATTGTAACCATTTTTATTATTTTGGATGAAAAACTCTTTTTGGAATTTTCCATTTTTATAATGTGCAACTACACTACTTCTTTTACTAATATCAACACCTAAGTAATCGATAAAAAAACCTCCTTTGAATAATTGAGAAGCTAAAAACTTTACTCAACCTTTCTCATTTCATTTTCCTATACACGGTTTCAAGAACCCAACATACTACAAACGAATTTCAAAAGGCGAGAGTAAAGCTGACTTGTTTTTTATACGGATTTAAAATCCAAGAGTCTGGACAGTCTACTTCTCTCTATAACTATAAAAAATAGCTATGAAAAAATCTATCGTCATAGATTTCTTCATAGCTAATCTTAGTATGTTTTGTATATTAGCTAGGATGATTCAATTGAACATCATAAATATCCATTATTCAAGCTATGGCTTATGTATGTGCTTGAATAAGGGATTTTAACTTACTATAGTTTCACATTATGAAAATAAATTTTTTAATACTCTGTATAAAGAGCCTAATAATTGAAAGAAATCACCTGTCATGTATCTCACTCCTATCTATATAAAATTACGTTAGGTTTATACCTTATATCATTTTATTTATTTGTTGATGTTAATTGTTCACTTTGTACTAAATCTTCAGCAAGACCATGCCAGAACTGTTGCAATTCATCTCTAGTACGTTTTGTATCTGTACTGTCTTGGCCTACAAAGTCTACATGATCCCAGTCATGTTTTGTTGGAGTTACTTGCCATACACCTTTTTGATTTTTATCTGTAGCTTCAACATATTTTTGATTAAATGGATGTTGTGAAGAAATGACTGAAACAAGTCCATCATTTTCTCTCCATTCTTTCTCTTTAGCTTTTCCAATTAAATTACCAGTAATTGTAAATGGTAAGAACATGTTAAGATCAGCTTTTTGTTTTCCTGCCAATGTTTTATGTGTTGACTCGCCAGTATAAGTTTTATATACAATATTAGGATTTAATGATGTTTTTCGGTTTAAATCTGTTGCGCCATCGCGTGTTAAATCGTGTAAACCACTATCTTTTGATTTCCACAGTTTTGAATTTTGAACACGTTTAACATATTGAATATATGATTCGTTTGGTTTTTGTTTTAATCCCCAGTGTTCTAACCCAAAGTCTACACGTGAATCTTTATTACCATACATTTTACCTACGTCATATGCAAGTTGGCGTACAATCGCTTCGTTACCTAATAAGTCTGACGCATGTGTACCATTATGTGGTGTACCGAGTGTTGTAATAGATGACACCATATTGTCGTGGCCACCTTGGTATAATGGAGAAATTTCCCCACCATGTTGTTTTTGATATTCAACTTCTTCTGGATTACCATGTCTCAATAGCTCTTCTAATTGACGAATTGTTTGACCACCCATACTATGACCAACTAAATGTATTTTTTGACCTGGTTTCCAATCTTTATAAACACCTTCATAGGTTTTACCGTAACGCTCATGACCATATTTAGCTGCGTGTGCTGCACCATAGTCAACACGTCCACCTTTGATGTAGTAGTATAACTCAACAGCACGGTCATAGTTACTACCAAATGCACTTATACTTGCTTCATAAGCCTCATATCCATTTTCTTCCAAATCTTGGCGAATATTCATTTTATCGCCACCCCAATAATGCGTTAGCACTGATGGGTTGATATCGTCTGTAAATCCATTGAAACCATGTACTAAAATAATTGGATCATTATTTTTATATTGTTTTTGTTTTGCTGATTTATTTGTTTGATCCTCATTTTTTTCACTCACTTGTTGCTTAGACTGTTTATTAGTTGTAGCAACAGCATTACTTTCTAAATTAGCGAGACCATCTTGAGACCCTTTATCATTTTTAGAAGATTTATCTTTATCTGTAGTTGGATTCGCTTGCTTGTCAACTTTAAGGGGTTCCTCTTTACTATTTAAATTAAATGATTCAACTTTGGCGTCATCGTTCTTAGCAGTCACTTGTTGAGTGTCGTTATTTACTTCTTTATTTATCTCTTCTGTTGATTGGCTATCTTTTGATTGATTTTGAGCTGTTACTCGTAGTAAATCAGTAGTTTTAGATGATTGTGTATCTTGTTTACTCAAATTCTCTTTTTGAGAGTCTTCTTGTTTGGCAGCTGTATTATCGAGTTGTGAAGGTTTAGTTTTCACATCTTCATTGGACTGTGCTGCTTTTGAGTGTAAAGTTTGATTGTTTTCACTAGCATGCTTTTCCAGTTCAACTTGTTCTTGTTGTGGTTTCTCTTCGGAATGATTTTGAACAAATGCTTCATTTTCTTTATTTTGTTCAACTACAGATTCAGATTTATTGTCATTTTGAGAATCTTTTTGTTGCTGAATCAAATCCTCGTTTTTTGGTGTTTCGTTATGTAAGCTTTCATTTTCAGTAATAGAATTAACATTACTTTTCTCATTAACATTCTTATTTTGCGTTGATTGTTGTTCACTTAACTTTTCATTTCCATCCCCAATAGATTGTGTTGTGCTATTTTCAACAGTTCCCTTATCCTGTTGTTGCTCAGCTGCCTGAGCTGATCCTCCACCCATAAATAATAATGCTGCAATCAGAATGGATGATGCACCTACGCTAAATTTACGAATACTGTATTTGTTTTGTCTTGTCTTCACAATTAGCACCTCTATCTATTTGTTTATTTTAAAATGAAATTTTTCTCGATAATTTGTTAGATGAAAATATTAATAATTATACGTGGTATAAATCCAAAAATTTTACTAAAAATGGGTTTGATTGCTTCCATAACTATCTCCTTCCCACCAAAGGTAAGCGCTTCCATTATCGTTCAAAAAAATAAAAATTATAAAAATAATTTTAATAGGTCATAAAAGAATAATTCACTTATCTACTTTGGTTTGATTTGATTAATATATTACATCGATGTTCACAATTTGTCAACAATTACATGCAATTTAATTATTTATCATACTAATATTAAATCTAAAGAAATTGATAGTTATCTACATATACTATAAAATAATGGATTTATATGAAAATAAAGGATGATTAGTAATGGATATACAAAAATTTGAATCTTATCTAAAAATTAAACATTCATACTATTCGACTCCTTCTCTTGAAGCATTAAATTACTATGTAAGACGCTTTATGATAACTGTGCCATTTGAAAATATTAATGTTCAAAACAAGATTCCTATCTCAATCGATATCAAAGATTTATACAATAAAATTGTTATTCAACGTCGTGGCGGTTTTTGCTATGAATTAAATCATTTGTTTGCTACGTATTTAGAACATAAAGGCTTCCATGTCACTCGTGCTGCGGCAACAGTTCACACACCAAATGGTGGACGTAGTCCTGAAGGCTCGCATATGTCACTTTACGTTAATATCGAAGGAACACTTTATATTACTGATGTTGGATTTGGTGATTTACCTACAAGTATTATCGAGATAGGTTCTAAAACACAATTCATTCCAACATATGATAAAAATGGAGTTTACCGTGCTGTTTGGATTAATGACAATCAATATGCCTTACAGAAGCTTAGACAAAATAAATGGATGACACTCTATGAAGCGCATTTAAAATCTCAAAGCATTAAAGACTTTGAAGATAAAATAAGCTACAATGAGCATCATCCTCATTCTATTTTTGTACGACATTTGCTTATTACACAACCACAATCATTTGGACGTGCAACAATGACTTATCATTCTTTAACTTTAAGCAATGATAGTACTAAACATAAATATGACGTTACTACCAATAACTACAAATATTTTTTAAAAAAATATTTTAATTTAAACGTATCAATTATCCCATTTGAACCATAAATAGGATGAATCGTCATTCACTTTCATCCTATTTTTAATAATTGATTTATAAGATTCATCGAACAAATTCCCTATATTAGATTAATTAAAATTCTAAATTATACTACCTTACCATTCTTGAACCTTTTTGCGCTCGCCTTTAAAATTATTTCTTTTTTGATGGCGATGCGCTAGTACCTGTTCTACTTCTGAAAATGGAATATCCAAACTATGTAGTAACACAAAAAGGTGATACATGACATCTGCTGTTTCATTAATAACTTCTTCACGATTATGTTTTATCGCACCTATCACAACTTCAAATGCCTCTTCACCAAATTTCTTGGATATTTTCTCGATACCTTCCTTTAATAAATATTGAGTGTAAGAGTTAGATTGATTGCTTTTAGCACTTTGATGAATCGTTTGTGCTAATGCTTGAATTTTAAAGCGCGATTCAATTTCACTATTAAAACAACTCAGACTTCCAGTGTGACTTGTAGGACCTTGTGGCATCACTTTGATTAAGATTGCATCTTGATCACAATCTAGATGAATACTCTCAACGTGTTGGAAATGACCAGAAGTTTCACCTTTAGTCCATAAACGTTGTTTAGATCTAGAGAAGAAGGTTACTTTCTTTTCTTTCAGAGTTTTTTGATAAGCTTCTTCATTCATATATCCCAACATTAATACGCTATCCGTTTGTGCATGTTGCAAAATTACCGGTACTAATCCCTTAGAAAAGTCTATAAGTTTATTCATCTCACAAGGATACCTCCTTCACGCATTTTATCTTTAATTTCTGCCACTGTAGTTTCTTGATCATGTAAAATACTTGCCGCTAAACCTGCCGAAACATCTGTTTGTTGAAATAGTTCAACAAAATGTTGTGCATTTCCTCCACCCCCAGAGGCAATAATCGGAATATTAACTAATTGTTTAATTTTTGCTAAATGTTCAATATCAAAACCTTGTTTCATTCCATCATGATGCATGCTAGTTATAAGCAATTCCCCAGCACCTAAAAGCTCTACTTCTTGTACCCAATCATATACCCTGACATCAGTTAATTTTTTACCACCGTGCGTAGTACAGAAATAATCCTTTCTGTCTTTATCATAAAAGCTATCAATAGCAATACAAATACATTGACGACCAAATTTCTCGCTTGCTTGTCGAATTAATTCTGGATGTTTTAAAGCGCTTGAATTGAGTGATATTTTATCTGCTCCGTGATTTAATAGTTGCGTAATATCATCTAAATTTTGAATCCCTCCTCCTACTGTTAAAGGGATAAATAATTGTTTTGCCGTTGCTTCTATCACTTCTATCATAAGATCATGTCCTGCTTCCGTCTTCGAAATATCAAGAAAGACTAGTTCATCTGCACCGGCTTCATTATAATAAAGAGCCAAATCAACTGGATTACCGATATCTCTTAATGACTGGAACTGGATACCCTTTACGACGCGTCCATCTTTAACATCTAAACATGGAATCACTCTTTTTTTAATCAAGATAATCCCTCCCAGAATTCATCCAGATGTGCTGCTTTTCCTACAATAGCAGCATGAACATTTAACGATTCTAATCGAAACAAGTCCTCTTGATGTCTAATACCTCCTGAAGCAATTACAGGCAACGATGTATAAAGTGCGAGACGACCTGTCAAATCAAAATTAGGTCCAGAAAGTTTCCCATCTTTCGAAATATCGGTATAAATCACACCACCCAAAGGTAAATGCTCAATTTTGGCAACATAATCAAATAAATTGAGTTTAGCATCCTCTTTCCATCCATTAATCTTTATTTTCTCTCCAAAAGCATCTACGGATAAGTAGAGTTTATTTGGAAATTGATGTGTCATATGTGTTAACCACTCTATATCTTGGATACCTTTTGTACCTACAATACAATAGTCTATTCCTGAATGAATATAATTTTCAATTGTTTGTTTTGAACGAATGCCGCCACCCACTTCTATAGGCTTAGTGGTCACCTTTCTTAAGGAACGGATGTAGTCGAATTCTTTTACCTCTTTTGCTTTAGCCCCAATTAAATCTACAATATGTATACGTTTCACACATTTAAATTGACTATAAAATCGGATACTGTCTTCTACAGATTTTTCCATTTTTTCTTTTGTATCATATTTGCCTTCTGTTAATCGAACACTTGTTGAATTAATCAAATCAATAGCTGGCCATAAATCAATCATTAATAAACCCTCCTTTAAGCGCTTGATTTAGAATCTCTAATCCATACGTTCCACTTTTTTCAGGATGAAACTGGATACCTATATAATTTCGGTATTGAATGACTCCCGGAATCTTTGTACCATAGTCAGCATAAGCTACGACATATTCTGACATTTCTGCTTGATATGAATGAACAAAATACACATCACTTTGCAGTAAGGGATGTGTACTCTTTAATTCATTCCAACCCAAATGAGGAATAGGATGAGATGATTGGATTGGCACTATATTTCCCGGGACAAGTTCCAATCCACTAACGTCACCTTCTGCGCTATGTTGAAAGAGTAATTGCATACCTAAACATATTCCAATTACCGGTTTATCATGTATATTTTTAAGCATATCTTTGATGCTTTTTTCTTCTATAGAATGCATCGCATCCTGAAAATGTCCAACACCTGGAAGTACGATAGCTTCAGCTTTTTGCACGTCTTTATCATTACATGTCAAAATCACATCATATCCTAAATGTTGAATCGCTCGAGTAACGTTACTTATGTTTCCCAATCCATAATCAATAATCGCAATCATTCAATTACTCCTTTAGACGATGGAATACGTCCATCTTCATTTTGTGCAAGAGAAATCTTTAATGCTCTTGCAAAAGATTTAAATATTGCCTCAATCTCATGATGTGTATTTCCACCTCTTAATAAGTCAATGTGAACGGTTAATCGCGCATTAATTACCAATGCTCTAAAAAATTCTTCAACTAGTTCAGTGTCAAAAGTTCCTACCTTTTGGGCGCTCAACTTGCTATTAAATGAGAAATATGGACGGCCACTAATGTCCACTACTGTTCGAGCAAGCGTTTCATCCATGGGTACATATGAGCAACCATATCTTGTAAAACTTTGTTGAGTCTTAACTAATTCAAGAAGTAATTGTCCAATAACTATACCTATATCTTCAGTTATATGATGATCATCAACATACGTATCTCCAGTGGCCTCAATAGATAAAGTTAATCCACTATGAAAAGTAAATAGCGTTAACATATGATCTAAAAATCCTACACCAGTATTAATATGAGATTGTGTTCCGTTATTAGCCAGTGAAATATTAAGCTGAGTTTCTTCAGTGTTTCTTTTGATTTGATAGTTCATAACATACGCTCCATTTCTTCACTATTTTTCCAGTAGAAGAAGTTGTTCTTCTGTAGCAATAGAGTAACGAACATACGCTTTCATTTTTATTAACAGATATCGTAATAACCTATCCTTATCGGCGTACATGAATCGATTTTTCATGATTAAATAAAGATTCTATATGTGCAATATGCTCAGCTGATTCTGCCACTTCGTTAAATGTTTTTTGTGATAAATGAATGACTGAATGTCGTGTCATAAAGTCATTCACAGAAAGCCCATTTGTAAATCTAGCTGTTTGATTAGTAGGAAGTACATGACTTGGACCTGCCATATAGTCCCCAATAACTTCAGGAGAAAAATGACCTAAAAAAAGTGCGCCTACATATTTAACTTTATCTATATACATTTCAGGTGCTCGAGTTTGAATAGATGCATGTTCAGGTGCAATCGTGTTCATAATTAAACATGCTTCTTCAGTATCTTGAGCTAATATTAGATAATGATGGTTAGCAATACTTTGTGATATGATATCTTGCCGTTCAACATACTGAAGTTTCTCTTGTATTATAGTGTTCAATTGATTAAGTACCTTTTCATTTTCACTAATCACATAAGTACAAGCCATTTCATCATGTTCTGCTTGTGCAAATACGTCATAAGCGATTGCGTCTAAGTCAGCACTTTCGTCTATAATCAAGGCTATTTCTGTCGGTCCTGCGATTTGGTCTATGCCTACTTGACCGAATACAAACTTTTTAGCATAAGCAACATATTGATTCCCTGGACCTACGATTTTGTCGACTTTTTTTATAGTTTCCGTGCCATAAGTTAGCGCTGCAATACTTTGTGCTCCGCCGACTTGATAAACATGATGAACACCTGTAATGTAACAAGCGGCTAACACCTCTTGACATATACCGTTATTTTGAGGTGGGGTAACAACAGTAATCTCATTAACACCTGCTACTTGAGCAAGTGTTGCAGTCATTAATACTGTAGACGGATAGCTAGCCTTACCTCCCGGCACGTAAATACCTACACGTTCGATAGGATGGTATCGTTCATAACATTCAGTTTGTTGAGATGATTCCTGTTTTACCTTAATATTTTCTTGGTACACTTTAATTCTCTGATAGCTTTGCTCTAATGCATCTCGTGTTTCATTATCTAGCATGTCGTATGCATTTTTTAGTTGGCTTTGCTCTAATTCAAGCTTCTCAGTTTCCACTTGATCAAATTGTAAATTATAATTTTTTAAAGCTTTATCTCCCTGTAATTTAACTTCTTCACAAATGTGACTCACTATCTCGTACAAAGATTCATTTAGAGATTCAACATTATTAAATTCTTTTAAAAATTGTTGTGCGCTAAGCATAGCTAATAGACACTCCCAACTGCTTGATTAGTCTCTCTATTTCAGATGATTGCTTAAAATATGATTCTTTATTTGTAATTAACTTAGCGTTAATTTCACTGATATACTTTTTCTCAACGAGCCCGTTAGCTGTAAGCGTAGAACCAGTTTGTACAATATCTACAATAGCATCAACCATATCCACTACACATGACAATTCAACTGAACCGTTAAGGTGAATCACTTCTACATCCATACCTTCTTTATTGAAGAATTGAGTAGCTGTATGTACATAGCTCGTTGCTACTTTTTTATAGCAAGATGTTTCTGGCTTTGCCGCCAACGCAAAATGACATTTACCAAATGGCAAATCGAGTAATTTATTAATATTATATTTTTGACCATTCAGAATATCACTCCCCACAATTCCTACATCAGCAATACCTTGTTCTACATAAGTAGGAACATCGCTTCCTTTAACTAAAATCATTTCAATGTTGTCGACTGTAAGCAATAACTGTCGCTGTCTATTTAAAAGTACAGTTGCAATATCTATCTGATTAACTTGTTGTAAATATTCGATAAAACTCTTTAATAAACGACCCTTTGCTAATGCAACTCGTAACATGGTGTTCCACCTCACCTTTTATAATTAAAGTGTTAATCCTAAACCAAAACCTTCTAGTGAACCGTGATAATATCCACCTGTCAAAACGCTATGAGTAGTATTTTTAAGATGACATTTTATAAAAATACCTTTGTAATAAGATCTAGGCGCTTGTGCAGTTACATCAAGGTGGATTTCAGTAATCCCATGATCAGTAAACCATTGTGCCCAAGATTGAATTGCCACCATTGCAGGGTGTCGCTCAGGTAAATAATGAGAGAGTATTTTAAGTTGATTTAATGTGTTCTCTTTAAGAATTTGAATGATGGGATGATTGAAAGTTAGTTTTTGAATAAGCCCTGATAAATTACGTTCTTCTATCATCTCCATAACTTCTCTAGTTTGATGATTTTTCTCTAAAAGTGCATCAATCAATTGATAGTGACCTAAAATGACAAATTGAATGTCATCATGAAGTACGTTTTGAATAAAATATTGGAAATCTAAGAAATTTTGAGTGATATTATCAAATTGTGGCTCGTAGTTCTCAATGCCGACTTGCTTTATAACTCTGTTATCTCTGATAATATCCCCTGCATAAGCTACTTTTTTTAAATGTGTTGGATAGTTCGAATAATATCTGAATAATTGATCGGTAAAATCATTTCTTAATGCATAAATAGATTTATTTTGTTGCCAAAAGCTTCTTTCATCCATTTGTTGCAAATCCTCATGAGTCAATCGTCGCCAATCCAATTCTTCAATTAAGTTAAAATCTACAACATTATACTTTTGTTGATGAAAAAACTTTAAAAAACGTAATTCCTTTTCTTTCATTGAAATGATGGTATTGTTCATATTTACGCCGCCCCTCCCTCACACTGAATTCTTTAGTTCGATAATACATTAAAGTAAAAATGTAGTAATACACTAACATGTTACAAGTTATCTGACAAGTATTTTTCAGAAAATTCTTTCTTTTATAATAAATTCTTTCTAAGTCTTTAATTATCAATTTTCAATTAAAATAAAAACCTCTTGCAAAGTAACTAATACTTTACAAGAGGCATATATTATTGATCAGTATTAAATTTTCAGTTATTACTAGGTTGTAAATTCATCATAGCACCAAATTCTTGTTGACAGTGGGTAAATGATACGAATGCTAACAATTCTACAATTTCTATATCAGTCAATGTCTTTGTTAAAACCTGTATTGTAGATTGTGGAACCCGTCCATTTTGTGACACATAAACATCAACAAAACCTATGCAAACTATAGATTTTTCATCGGTAAATTTCTTATTGGGTTTTCCTTTAGATTTGCAGTATAGACAACCACTGTTTTGAGCTAGTATTTTTCTAATTTCTTCTTTTAAATCAACAGATAATTGCCCCTCATTTTTTAATATATCTTCCAATGCATTCCATTTTTCTTGAACACTAGGGAGATGTCCGAGAAGTTTGTCAAAAGAAGTATCACCACGATGAGATAAGTTAATTATAGCCATCTAATCACCTCTTATTTATTTTAATTAATCAAACACCAATGATGAATGTTATAATTAAAGTAAATTTATAGTTTACTTATTAATAATAAGGAGATTTGCCCATTGGACCTAACAAATCAAAAGATCCTACACTTACTTGAGCAAAATAGTAAGCTATCGCTTTCTGAAATTGGAAAGGAAGTAAATTTATCTACACCCTCTGTTCGAGAACGAATCTATAAACTTATTGATTCGAAAATCATTGAACGATATACAATCGACATTAATTACGATGCATTAGGTTTCGATATTAATGTTTTGATAGAAGTAACTATAAAAAATAACCTATATAAAGATTTCAAAGCATTCATTTCAGTTCAAAACAATGTTGATTTTTGCTATAGAATTTCTGGAGATAGTTGCTTTATATTTAAAGCGCATTTTAAAAAGATGAGCGAAGTCGAAACACTCATCAACGAAATCCAATATTATGGTCATACAAAAACACATTTTATATTTTCAGAAACAAAATAGTGTTTTATAATTTATCAATATTGTCGTTTATGTAATACTATATAAAGAAATGTAAAAACACAATTGGGTTGGTAGTCCCAATGCAAATTACTTATATTTGTCAGTAACCTTCCTCCTCAGGTCGTCCATCATTTCAATTTTAAATTGAGGAGGGACTTATCTGTGAAATTATCTATTTTTCATGATGGTCAATTTTTTGTAGGTGTCGTGGAATACCAAGAAGGCTTCATTCATAAATATCTAAAAGTTACATTTGGCAATGAACCTAGCGATGAAACAGTGTTACGATTCATAACTTTTAAACTTATTCCTTTATTAAATCAAACACATGGCAAGAAGAAACCTATTCAAAAGCATAAAAAGATTAATCCAAAACGTTTACAACGTAAAATCGCTAAAGAACAAAAAGAGACCAATTTAACTACATTTGCTCAACAAGCGATTAAAGAAGAACAAGAATTGAATAAGCTAAAGAGTAAAAAACTTCAGCGTTTAGAAAAAGAACGACACAGACAATACAAAAGAATGTTAAAAAGAAAAAAAGCACATGAAAAGCACAAAGGTCACTAATTTTAATTGAGTCTGCCACATATATTAAATGTGGCAGACTCAAAACTTTTTCAAATTAATATAGATAACTTAAATCTACCAATTTGAAGTTAATCATTCCTTCATTTTTAATTACTCATAAAAACTACGAATTCATTGTACTTTTAGTTATTATCCAACGTTTGTAGATTAAAAAAACAACGATCTCCTTTATTAATTACATCGTCCCAGTTAGCATCATAATTATATCCAAGTTTTTGTGCTAATTTAATAGAATTTGTATTATATTGATTTGTTCGAATTAATTTTGGTGTTATGGTATCATGCTTTTTTAAATGACGGGCAATCTCCTCCATTGACTCAAAAGCTAAACCAACACCAGTATACGATGGAAAGATTCTATAATACGCATTAAGAAACTGTTGTTGATGAATTGTACGATACTCAAATCCCGCTATTCCCACTACTTCGTGATTATCTCTCATAATTAAAATGAAGTAACCAAATTGATATTCATCCCAATGCCTCATCCATCCTTTAATAAAATCTTGGGTTGCTACTTTATTCTGATGAATACCTTTAGGTGTATACTTTGTAGCTACCTTATTTGTATGCAATTGATAAAGTTCATCTGTATAACTCAAATTAGGCTTCACTAGCTTTAATCTATGTGTTTCTAACATCTACATCCCTCTTTCCAATAAATTATTCAATTGTAGATAACTTAATATTGTTTACGCACTCTTTTCACTATTGAGAAGAGTATATATTGTATTTAGACTTACGTCAGTCTCACCAAAAAATTTCACATAACATTCAATTTTGACACTATAGTTCACCTTATATTTATACTTATTCACTAGTAAATGTGTCTAATCAATGATCATATTGTGTCTAAAATATTACAAAATGGAATAGGTAGTATTATAAATATGTATTTTTGTTATATAGCCTATCGTCTTATAATAGGAATCAGCGCAATAATTTAATTATTTTTGCACGAATTCTTAAACCAAAGAAAGGTGAGCAAAAAAATGGCTAATAAAGAGTCAAAAAATGTTGTTATTATTGGCGCTGGTGTCTTAAGTACGACATTTGGTTCTATGATTAAAGAATTAGAACCTGATTGGAACATCAAACTCTATGAACGCTTAGATCGTCCAGGTATTGAAAGTTCTAACGAAAGAAACAATGCCGGTACAGGACATGCGGCGTTATGTGAATTGAACTATACAGTACAACAACCTGATGGTTCAATTGATATAGAAAAAGCCAAAGAAATCAACGAACAATTCGAGATTTCAAAACAATTCTGGGGTCACTTAGTAAAAAGTGGTAACATCAGTAATCCTAGAGATTTCATTAATCCACTTCCTCACATTAGTTTCGTAAGAGGTAAAAATAACGTTAAATTCTTAAAAAACCGTTACGAAGCAATGCGTAACTTCCCTATGTTCGATAACATCGAATATACAGAAGATATCGAAGAAATGAGAAAATGGATGCCATTAATGATGACAGGTCGTACTGGTAACGAAATCATGGCGGCTAGTAAAATTGACGAAGGTACAGATGTTAACTACGGTGAATTAACTCGTAAAATGGCAAAAAGTATTGAAAAACATCCAAATGCTGATGTTCAATACAACCACGAAGTAATTAATTTCAATCGTCGTAAAGACGGTACTTGGGAAGTTAAAGTTAAAAACCGTAATTCTGGAGACGTTGAAACTGTTCTAGCTGATTATGTATTTATCGGTGCAGGCGGTGGCGCTATTCCACTATTACAAAAAACTGGTATCCCAGAAAGTAAACATCTTGGTGGATTCCCTATCAGTGGTCAGTTCTTAATTTGTACAAACCCTGATGTAATTAATGAACATGACGTCAAAGTATATGGTAAAGAACCACCAGGCACACCTCCAATGACTGTACCACACTTAGATACACGTTATATCGAAGGTGAAAGAACATTATTATTTGGACCATTTGCAAATATTGGCCCTAAATTCTTAAGAAACGGTTCTAACTTAGACTTATTCAAATCAGTTAAACCTTATAACATCACAACATTACTAGCATCTGCAGTTAAAAACTTACCTTTAATCAAATACTCTATCGACCAAGTATTAATGACTAAAGAAGGTTGTATGAACCATCTACGCACGTTCTACCCTGAAGCTCGTGACGAAGATTGGCAATTATACACTGCAGGTAAACGTGTTCAAGTTATCAAAGATACTAAAGAACACGGTAAAGGATTCATTCAATTTGGTACAGAAGTTGTTAACTCTAAAGACCACTCTGTTATCGCACTATTGGGTGAATCACCTGGAGCATCAACTTCAGTATCAGTAGCCCTAGAAGTTTTAGAGAAAAACTTTGCTGAGTATGAAAAAGATTGGACTCCAAAATTACAAAAAATGATTCCATCATATGGTAAATCTCTTATCGATGATGTTAAGTTAATGAGAGCAACTCGTAAACAAACATCTAAAGATTTAGAATTAAATTATTACGAATCTAAATAAAATACTTTCCCTGTAAAATATAAAAATGATGAAGAGAAAATAAATAAGTATAAAATATTTCTCCCTATACTCAAAACCTTAATTAATATTAAATTAGAGTAAATAAATTTAGAAACAAAATTAACCCCTACCCCTGATACCTCCAACGAAGTCGAGCCAACTTCGTTGGAGGATTTTTTATATTCTTTCTTAGCGAATTAAGTATCTGTCACAGTATGTATCTAACAAATCAGCGATACAGCAAAATTTATAAATTGTCCTTTTTTAAACTCAATGATTTAAAATAACTAATCACACGATTCCGTCACAATTTATTTTTTATAAAC
This sequence comes from Staphylococcus epidermidis, assembly GCF_006742205.1. Taxonomy (NCBI): domain Bacteria; kingdom Bacillati; phylum Bacillota; class Bacilli; order Caryophanales; family Staphylococcaceae; genus Staphylococcus; species Staphylococcus epidermidis. The sequence continues at coordinate 232,979 of NZ_AP019721.1, read as the reverse complement.
ACCGTTTCTATATAAAAAATAAGTTTATCTCTCTTTATATAAAAACAAACTTAAATATCATCTCATTATACATTTTTAAAAACGTAGTTTAACTCCTTTACTCTTTATATAAATATGTTCATTGTACTAAAGGCCATTTAAAATTCCATGTTGCAAGTCATCATAGATACGAAGAAGTCTATGAATTGATTTAATTTCAGAATATAATCGAACGGAACCTTGAACAATTTCATAACTCTACTATAAAAAACACCCGTCCTAAGACGAGTGAAAATAAAAAGAGTTAGAAATAAAAGGAAACTAAACATAAAAAGAACAATATAATAGATGATGGTCAATTGATGTATTATATGAGGTATTGAAGAATTTTCACTTTGTTTGCACTTCAAATAAAATAGACAGGGACGGATATGTCCATCTTATATTCATCCAACCATCATCTCTATATCATTCTTAAATCGTAAAAATTACGATTTAATGTTATGTTACTTTCTTCTAATTGCAATGTCAAATGAAAATGTATGTGTTTAATTATTTTTTTAGACATACGTTATTTTACTTCAGTATTAAATGAAATATTTTTAGTTTATAATTCAATAATCCTCACTATGAGCAACCTCAAATCAACAATCACATGTTCTTTTTTATATTTATGTGAAATTTCACAACATTTTTCTGGAAGATATATTTACTCTTGATTGTCAAATATCATCATTCTCTTATGTATACTTCATTTCTTTTTAAAGAATATAGTAATATAGACACACTAAAAAAGTTTAAAAACCCGTTAATTTAATGAGAGCAAAAAAATTGATAAGTCATCTTACTGTATCTAGAATAACAAGTACAAGAAACGTAATTATTGTAATAAAGAGAGAAGGGGTTATAATAATGACAAAATTTAACTTTGATCAAGTTCACAGTGATATTCAGTTTAAAATTAAACATCTTATGGTGTCCCAAGTAAAAGGAACATTTAAGCAATTCGATGTTCAATTAGATGGAGATATTAATGATTTAACTTCACTAAAAGCAACAGCTACTATTATTCCAAGTTCAATTGACACTCAAAATGAGGACAGAGACAACCATTTAAGATCAAACGATTTCTTTGGTACAGAAGACAACGATAAAATGACATTTGTAACTAAAGAAATTAACGAAAATCAAGTAGTTGGAGATTTGACAATTAAAGGTGAAACTCATGAAGAGACATTTGATGTTGAATTTAATGGTGTAAGTAAAAATCCAATGAATGGACAGCAAGTCACTGGTTTTATCGTTAGTGGAACAATTAACCGCGAAAAATATGGTATTAATTTTAACCAAGCTTTAGAAACTGGTGGCGTGATGTTAGGTAAAAACGTAAAATTTGAAGCATCAGCAGAATTTAGCATCGACAATTAAACGATTTGTTATAGAAAATTTTCTTAAGCTTTTATCTTTAACAGTAAAATACAAGAACACATATTATAAATGCCTGGGACACATTAAATGTCTCAGGCATATTTATTTATGGCAATCGTTGCATTAATAGAAAATACAATGAGTTGTATCAAATTTTCAAATTAAGCTATACGAGTGAGGAACATAAAGTTTTATTCAACCTTTGTTCTACTTCTTTTATTTATACATAACAACTTATTCTATACGCTTTTTCAAGAGTTTATTGAAATTGATAACTCTCATATCCTTTAGCAAAACCATTAACTGTATAAAGCATAGATCCACCTTCAGAATGGTTTTCAATATCATTAGTACAAATTATAAGTTGATTTGTACCAGGTATAAATTGTGGATGTGTTGTACGTAACATCTTTCCATCATCACGTCCTGGCATTAAAATTTGACCTATAGGATAACCTCTCTTATTGAAAACTAATACACGTCCTTGGCCATACATAGCTACATATAAATTATCATCACTATCAATACAACAAGAATCCGGTCCTTCATGACCTGTAAAATAATATGGTATTGTCGCTCCAAATGGTGCAATAGTCACACCATCATTCTCTAATGCGATTCGGTGAAGTCGATTAGTTGTAGTTTCAGTTACCCATAGCACTTTTTCATCCGTACTTAAAGCAATACCATTCGCCACAGAAATATTTTGAATAATTGGCGTAACCGTCTTAAAGTCTGGATCTACATAGTAAACACCGCCCAAAGGTTGTGTAGAATACCCTCTAAAATCCGTGAAATAAAATCCGCCTTTACTGTCAAAAACCATGTCATCAATACAATATTCTGTATTTAAATCAGAAATAATTTCTTCTATTTGTTCACCTTTTTCTGTTGTCGCAAATATGCCTCCAGTTGTCTTAAAATCACCTAGATAACAGATAAATAAACGACCATCTTTATGTACTTTAATCGCTGCCGGATTATCTTTAACAGACTGAAATTTTGTTGTAACCTCTTTTGTTGCGGGATTAACTTTAAAAATATTCCCTTCAAACACGTCTAATAAGAATAACTGACCTTCGCGATTAAAATTAAGTCCTTCTAGTTGTAACCCTTTATCTGAAATTTTCACCCACGGCTCTGCTGTTACCGTTTGCAATTCACTTTCTGACACAATTGGCACTGCACTTTCTGATTTACCAGTATATTTTAATGTTGGTAATTTTTGATTTGCCATCGATTGGATCCCTCTCTTTATTCAGTGACTTTATTCTCATTTTATAAAATTTTATATTAAATGTCATTATAGCTACACGACTACACTTTTATTCATATATGAAAACCACCACATCTTATATCGGTCAAATGAAGGATTTATAGGCTATCTTATTGAAAGTAATTCTCATTTTGATACAATATTAAAATGTCTAATTTTTAAACTTCAATCACTATCAAATTTTTTATATAACTTCAAATACTTTTAAATTAACTAAAATTGACTAAAGAGGAGCACAGATTTATGGATTATAGAGTACTACTTTATTATAAATATGTAACTATAGATGACCCTGAAACTTTTGCAGCCGAACATTTGAAATTTTGTAAGGAACATCATTTAAAAGGAAGAATACTAGTTTCAACGGAAGGCATTAATGGAACATTATCTGGAACTAAAGAAGATACTGATAAATATATAGAGCATATGCATGCAGATAATCGTTTTGCTGATTTAACTTTTAAAATTGATGAAGCTGAAAGTCATGCGTTTAAAAAGATGCACGTGCGTCCAAGACGTGAAATTGTTGCACTCGACTTAGAAGAAGATATTAATCCACGTGAAATTACCGGTAAATACTATTCTCCTAAAGAATTTAAAGCCGCATTAGAAGATGAAAATACTGTTATATTAGATGCTCGAAATGATTACGAATACGATTTAGGACATTTCCGTGGAGCTATTCGTCCTGATATAACACGATTCCGTGACTTACCTGAATGGGTGCGTAATAATAAAGAACAACTCGACGGAAAAAATATTGTCACATATTGTACAGGTGGCATTCGTTGCGAAAAATTTTCTGGTTGGTTAGTAAAAGAAGGATTTGAAAACGTAGGTCAGTTGCATGGTGGTATTGCTACATACGGTAAAGACCCTGAAACTAAAGGGCAATATTGGGATGGTAAGATGTATGTATTTGACGAACGTATTAGTGTCGATGTGAATCAAATTGATAAAACAGTCATCGGCAAAGAGCATTTTGATGGAACACCTTGTGAACGTTACATTAATTGTGCAAACCCTGAATGTAATAAACAAATTCTTGTTTCTGAAGAAAATGAAGAAAAATATTTAGGTGCATGTTCGTATGATTGTGCAAAACATGAGCGCAATCGCTACGTTGCCCGTCATCATATTAGCAATGAAGAATGGCAACGTCGTTTAAATAATTTCAAAGATGTGCCTGAACACACACATGCATAATTCAAACACGCCTTTATTGTGAGTTTAACATTTCACATATAAAGGCGTATTTTATATGATTTAAATATCTATAATAACTTTTAACCCTGTTTTTTGACATAAAGAATACGCAAAATGGCATATGTTGATATCATTTATATCACTGATAGTTTTAAAATTAATAATATAATAAGTCTACTTAAGGAGTGTTTGCATGGAAATATTAGTCACAGCATTTGAACCATTTGGAGATGAAAAAATTAATTCTGCACTAGAGGCTGTTAGCCATTTGGAAACTAAAATTGGCTGTCATAAAATTGATCGATTGATACTTCCTACAGTATTTCATGACTCTGCGGATATGATTGCTAAAGTGTTAAAATCTAAAAATTATGATGTTGCTCTAGCTATCGGACAAGCAGGTGGTCGTAGTGAAATCACTCCTGAGCGTGTAGGTATAAATATAGATGACGCACGCATTAAAGATAATCAAGGACACCAACCTATTGATCAAGTTATACGTCACGATGGCGCACCTGCTTATTTTTCTAATTTACCTATCAAAAGAATGACAATGGCAATTCAAAAGGCTGGTCTTCCTAGCAGACTATCTAATTCCGCTGGAACATTTGTATGTAATCATATCTTATATCAACTCGGATATATGGCAGACCATTTTTACCCTGACTTATTATTGGGATTTATACACGTGCCTTTGATTCCTGAACAAACAATCAATCATTCTCAACAATCTTCAATGTCCGTTGAAGATATCGTAAAAGGATTAACTGAAGCAATCAAAGCTATCGACTTCGTTGAAGATAACAAGATCGCATTAGGAGAAATCCAATAGTCTCTTAGTTCACTAATCATTCTTGTATGTACTTTAAACAGGTGGCCCTGGGAACATCAAGTTCGTTTGACGTTTGCTCACATATGTATTAGCAAAAGCGTGCATGATAAGAATATAGAGTAATTGATGTTCTTTAAATAGCCCATCATTCCCTTCTGCATAAGCATAATCACCAATTTGTTTCCAACTCGCAATTTGTGTATCTCGCTTTATATCTTTGATAGTAGTATGATGTTTCTCATTAGCATGAATATTTAATATTATACCGTCAATTTTTAATATTCCATACGTCTCCTCATAACCATTACTTTGCTTATCAAATAACGCTTCACACTGCCTACCTTTTGAATCATGATATTCAACTTTAAAATGTTTTTTCTCCATATATCGCGATACCTTAATATAAGCTACACTATTATTATTCACATCACATATCTCATATTGATTTAATTTTAAACCTAAGGTCAAATAACCAATACATTTTTGAATAAAATTTTTATACACTTTCGATATCATACCAACAGGTTGCTGAGCGTCATTTTTTATAATTGAAGTCTGCGTTGAGAATCGATTTCTTTTTAAATATTTATACATTTTGTCACCCATCTCGTTAATATCATACTTTTATCATATACAACAGACTTCTCTAAATCAAAATCTCTTTATTATAAAATCATTTTTAATCCAAAAAGTATTTTTGAAAATATTTCTAATTATCTGTATACTTTAAACAAATACTTTGCAAGTTAAAAAGGGATGAATAAAAATATTAAAATGAAAAACAAACGAAAAATAAACAATACTCTTGTTTATACTATCTCTGTTTTAATTATTGTTGTTATTACTCTTATTGCGGGTATCTTTCCTAAAGCATTTGGGATGTATGCGCAGAGCGTTTATGATTGGATTACAAATTGGTTTGGTTGGCTATTCCTTATCATTGTCTTTATTTTAGATGTATTTTTAATATTCTTAGCTTTTTCTAGATATGGTCGATTTAAACTTGGTTCGGATGAAGAAGAACCAGAATTTTCCATGCTATCTTGGATTGGCATGTTATTTTCAGCAGGTCTTGGCGTCGGTATAGTCTTTTGGGGTGTTGCAGAACCTTTAACGCATTATCTCCATTCACCCTTCCCTGGAAAAATTGCAGATCACTCTGAAGAATCAGCACGTGTTGCGATGGGATATACATTCTTCCATTGGGGTATTTCACAATGGTCAATATTTGCAATTTCAGGATTAATCGTTGCATACTTTCAATTTAGAAAACAACGTAACGGGCTTATTTCAACAGCTATGGAACCCGTTTTTGGTGAAGCTTATAAACGTCCTTTCAGGAATATTATTGATATATTAGCTATTATCGCAACCGTCATGGGAATTGCTACGTCGATTGGTTTGGGAATTATGCAAATCGGTGGTGGATTAAACCATCTCTTTGATGTTCCTAATAATAATTTCACTAAAATCTTAATTACTATTTTGATGGTAGCCATATTTTTAGGATCTTCATTAACTGGCTTAAATCACGGTGTAAAATGGTTAAGTAATTTAAATATTTTATTAGGTGCTATTTTACTTATATTTATTTTGATTTTTGGAGATTTAAAATTTATTTTAGAATCATACACACTAGCAATTTCTGATTATTTGCAGCATTTTATAGAATATAGTTTACGCGTAAATCCATACTCAGGAGATGATAGTTGGATTCAACAGTGGACTGTTTTCTATTGGGCTTGGGTTATTTCTTGGTCTCCTTTTATTGGGGGCTTTGTAGCAAGAGTATCTCGAGGACGTACAATTAGAGAATTTGTCGTAGGTGTACTCATTATTCCTCCTCTAATTTCGTTTACATGGATTGCAGGTTTTGGAGGTACAGCTATTAAACTTGCTTTAAATCATAACGACAAGCTTGTTCATATTGTAGATAAAGATTATACTGTTGCCTTGTTTGAATTATTATCACATTTTCCATTGTCGGAAGTCACTAGTTCCTTAGCTATTGTACTTATTTTCATCTTTATTGTAACAAGTGCTGATTCAACTACGCATATTGTTGCAGGTATGGCTACAGGTGGTTCTATCAATCCAACTTTAAAACATAAAGTCCTATGGGGTCTACTTATTGGGGCGTTTTCAGTTGCTATGACAATTGCAGGTGGTCTTAAAAGTTTACAAACTGCATCAGTTATTACAGGTCTACCATTCTCTATCATTTTATTATTAATGATATTCTCACTCATGAGGGCTTTAAAAAGAGAACCCATCCATCATTTTAAAATGACATCAATTGATGATGAAAAAGATTACTCTATTTCATTAGAAGAGCGTGAAAAACAGGACGAACAAGATAACAAGTAACACATCTTTAATTAAGTAATGCTATTATTCATTTTCTTTATTATTCTTTTGAACTATGACGCAACGGGAGCGGGACAGAATTCATATTGAATTCGTTGTCCCACTCCCGTTTATCTATGTTTTAAAATAATATTCTCGTTTTTTAATTTGCTATATATAATCATTTATGACAATGTAGCACTTGTGACATACCCATCTTTAACGTGGAAAACGATGTTTCCTTTTCCGACTTGATAACCGTACAAGCCATCTGTCTTACTTGTTTTGTTTTTAGATAATGATGGCTGATAATTATAATTTTTTCCATACTTTTGTTTAACTTGATCTAAAGTAACAGTTCTGGAAGCAATTTTAAATTGTACGTTGTTTGCTTTATTTCCATTAATTTGTTGAAATGTCTGATCGTATATTTTTTTAGTAGCAGTCTTAGATTCATATTTTTGATTTACCTTAATACCATTAAATGTAACGTTTCCAGCTTTTAAACCTTGATAAAATGAATTGCTAAGTACAAAGTCGCCACCCGATGCAGTATAACCATTATATTTATACCAGTAACTGTGTGCTGTTTGTGCCTTTGCTTCATTAGATACACCATTATGCTCTGTTACGTTTAAACCTAAAATTGCACCTAAAGTAATACCACTTACGACAAATGCTTTCGCAAACCTTTTCATAATGTATCACACTCCTAATATAAAATGATAATGTGTTGCTACACCCAACATATAATATTTCATTAATTATTACAACTATCTATTAATAGGTAAAAAAATCTCTTAATGGTTTTTATCGGTGCTCTATCAATCTTTATTTTGAAATTGAATGAGAGCGAAGCTGGGACAAAAAGGTTCAAGATAAGTAAAAAAAGACAATTTCTATTGAAATAATATAGAAATTGTCTTTTTTATAATTTTTTTGATTATTTTCAGCTCGTTGAGCTGTTACTTTTCTTATATTAAGCCACGATGATGTCTGAATTCATCGAATTCAGTATCGGGAATTGTTTCTACAATATCATTTACATGTCGTGAAATATCATTTGTGGGGATAAGAACTGAAGTTTCCATTGGTAGAGTATGTTGAGTCAAGTTATATTCTTTATACATAAGGCACCTCGTTAATTTAGTTTATTGGTATTTATTAAATTATACGAAAGGGCTTATTTTTTTAAGTATTTTGGCGAGACTCTTGAGGGAACAGGACAAGCTGAAGACTACAGGCTGAAGCTGTCCCCTAAGAAAGCGAGCCAACAATACGAAGTATTGTAAATAAAGAAGCCAGTAAATGAATTTATGAAAACTCATTTACTGGCTATTTTGCTAGGGAATTATGTCCCAGCCTCATTCATTGTCACTACCTATAACATTAATAAATAAGGGTTTTCGATATATTTAGCTAGTACTTTAAGAAAATCGGCCGCACCTGCACCATCTAAAATTTGATGATCAAATGTCAAGCTTAAAGGAATTTTTGAAACTTGTTTAATGTTATCCGCTTCTAGCACGACTTCTTTAGTTAAAGCACCAACGCCTAGAATACCTGTTTCACCTAAATTTAAAATTGGTGTAAAGTATTCTATACCACTAGCACCCATATTAGTAATTGTAAATGTTGCTCCCTCTAATTGTACTGCTCCTGTGTTTCCTTCCCGAACAGCCTCAGCCGATGATTTAATTTCATGGGCTAAAGTGCCGATACTTTTTGTATCTGCATGATTAATCACTGGCACCATAAGGCCTTCATCTAGAGACGTTGCGATTCCTAAATGAACATCTTCATACTCAGTTAACTCGCCTTGTTCATAGCGAGCATTCATTGCCCCATATTCTTTAAGTGCAAGCACTACTGCTTTAGCTAATAATGTAGTAACAGTTAATTTAACATCTTGATCTGCTTGTTTAAGTTCCGTAGCTAATCTGTCTTTGAAATCTAGCAAGCGATCCGCATCAACCTTACGATGTAATGTTAATTGAGCAGTACTATTAAGACTTTGTCTCATGTTTTGAGCAATACGTTGACGCATAGGATTCAATCCTTCACCAATCGCACTTGTATCCACAGTCTGTGTTGGAACATGACTTGTATCTTCATTAGATGTCGTATCACTAGCATAGTCGTACCCATTTGCTTCAACACGTTGAATATCTAGTTTTGTAATACGATGATTACCGCCTGTGCCTTTTATCTTGTTAATGTCTAATCCTTTATCCTCAGCCATATTACGTGCGAGGGGTGAGATAAAGATTCTTTCTCGTGCTGCGCTTTTAGGCGAATTATCTTTATTATCGGAAGACTGTTGTGATGTATCTTTAACTTCTTGCGTTTCCTTCTCATGCTCGTTGTCTTCTTTTACTTTTTCTGATGCTAAATCATCTTCATCTTTATCAATAGCTTCCCCTTCTTCTCCAATTATACCTAATACCGCTTTAACCTCTGCATCTTCTCCGGCTTGCACTTTAATTTCTAACAATGTCCCACTCGCCGGCGCTTCAACATCGTTGGTTAATTTTTCAGAGCTTATTGTAACAATACTCTCTCCTTGTTTTACGGTGTCACCCTCTGATTTAAACCACTCTTCAACAGTTCCCTCTTTCATTGTCATTCCAAGCTTTGGCATAATAATATTTTCACTCATTGTGATACACCTCCTATGCGTTAGCCTTTTTTAAATCATCAATTAATTCAGATGCAATGTCTAATACCTTATCAGCATTCGGCATATATGCCGCCTCTAAGTTCGCTGCAAATGGTACAGGAGTGTCTGGTGCGGTCACTTTCTTAATTGGACCATCTAAGTAATCAAATCCTACATCTCCAATCACTGAAGCAACGTCTCCAGCAATGTTACACTGTGGATTAGATTCGTCAATAACAATTAGGCGACCCGTTTTCTTCACAGAATCTAAAACTGTTTCTTGATCCCATGGTGACACTGAGCGTAAATCGATGACCTCAACTGATACTTGGTCTTCTGCAAGTTTTTCAGCAGTTTCTTCCGCTACAGCTACCATTTTTCCAATAGCCACAATTGTTAAATCGTCACCTTCACGCGTCACATTGGCTTTACCAATTTCTATAGTATAAGGTTCTTCAGGAACATTACCTTTTTGTCCTAATAATGTTTTATCTTCTGAAAAGACAACAAGATTGTCCTCTTGAATAGCTGACATCAGTAGACCCTTCGCATCATATGGATTAGATGGAACAACAACTTTAACTCCTGGAATTGCTGCAAACATATTATATAAAGACTGAGAGTGCTGTGCAGCAGCGCTTGCCCCTGCTCCATGAACAGTACGTACAACTAGTGGGATTTTGGCTTTTCCACCAAACATATATCTCATTTTTGCCCCTTGATTTAAAATTGGATCTAAACCAAATCCAATAAAGTCGTTGAACATGAGTTCAGCAATTGGACGTAGCCCTGTCGCAGCAGCTCCTACTGCCGTGCTCAATGTAATGTGTTCAGCAATTGGTGTATCGATTACACGTTTACGACTATATTTTTTTGCAAGTCCTTTTGTTACACCAAATACACCACCGAATGTATCGTCATCTTTGATGTGGTCTACTTTTGCACCACCTGAGACATCAGTACCAATTAAAATGACATCCTCATCTTTTTCCATAGATTGGTCAATAGCTTCATTAATAGCCCCCATAAATGTTAACTTGCGTTCTTCACTCATCGTAAAAACCTCCTTATGTGGTTAGGTCATTTGTTCTTATATCTTTTAATAAATATTCCAATCTTCTGATTTAAGCAAAAACATCCTTGTATAATGAATCCTCATCTGGTAATTCGCTTTCTTCAGCAAATTTCACAGCATCTTCTACAGCTTGTTCAGCTGCTTTTTCTATTTCATCTGCTTCTTTTTCAGTGAGCCAATTTTCTTCAATTGCTCTTTTTCTAAATTCTACTGTCGCATTTTTATCTGCGTTACGATCATCTGGTGATTTTACTTTTTGCTCATCACCTTCAAAATGTCCATATTTACGATACGTATCACATTCAATTAACGTTGGTCCTTCACCTTTTTTAGCGCGTTCTACAGCCTCTTGTGTTGCTTTATATACTTCCACAACATCCATGCCATCAACACGTACACCCGGCATATTATAAGCCGCAGCACGCTCTGCAATTGTTTCAGAAGCACTTGCGTAGTCATGTGTAGTTCCTTCAGCAAATTGGTTATTTTCACATATAAAAAGAACAGGTAAATCTAAAATTGAAGCAAAATTAAGACCTTCATGGAAATTACCTTCATTTGCAGCACCATCACCAAAGAAACATACGGCAACATTATCTTTACCTTGATTAATGATAGAAATACTTGCACCAATTGCTAACCCAAAACCACCACTGACAATACCATTCGCACCGAGCATTCCTTTGTCAATTTCTGCAACATGCATTGAGCCACCTTTACCGTGACCTAATCCGTCACGTTTACCCATAATTTCTGCCATCATACCATTTAAATCGCATCCTTTTGCAATCGCATGCCCATGACCACGGTGTGTACTTGTAATATAGTCATCATCATTTAATTGAGACATAACACCTGTTGCAACAGCTTCTTCACCTACATATAAGTGTACGAATCCTGGAATTCTACCATCACTAAAAATTTTGTGTACCTTTTCTTCAAAAAATCGAATTTCGTTCATCGTTTTATAAATCCAATGTGCTTGTTCTTTTTCCATTTTCATTGTCAATTCCTCCTATCTTTCATAGGTCATAAAGTTTAAAACTACATATGAATTGCAGAATCAAAAAATGCATCTGCACTCTCACCTATTGCTTCTAATAAAGCCGGGTGTGGTTGAATAATTTGAGAAAGTTCATGAATCGTACCCTCTGATGCTTTGACACTTAAAAGTTCTCCAATTATATCTGTAGCATGTGGTCCTACAATAAAAGCACCAAGAACCTCTCCATACTTTTTATCAACGACAAGTTTAATAAATCCTTCATTTTCTCCTTTGATTAACGCCTTTGCATTCCCTTGAAATGCTGATTGAGTCACTTTCACATCATAACCAGCCTCTTTAGCTTGCGCTTCTGATAACCCAACTGATGCTGCTTCCAGTCTTGTGTATATACAACGCGTAATATCTTCTTGACGCACAAGTGACGGCTGTTTGTTCATTATTGTTTCGACAACATGAATGCCATGTGCACTTGCTGCATGTGCAAGTTGATATCCTTTAATTAAATCTCCTATAGCATAGACATGTTTTTGACTCGTTTCATAATGTTCATTGACTTTAAAGAATTTACCATCCATTTCCAAATTTAAATCTTTTGCAACTTGCGTATTCGGTTGTCTACCTGTTGCAACAAGAAGGGTATCAAAGCTAACATCATCTTGCCCATCTAATATTATTTTCGATTCCTTAACTTGTTTTATCTTTGCTTTCGTCAGTATCTTAATACCTTGATTATCTAAATGTGCTTTTAACATTTCTCTAGTTTCGTTGATTTCAGTTAATAAAATGTCATCTGCAACTTCTATTATCGTAACTCTAACTCCAAGATCAGCCATTGAGGATGCGAGTTCTGTTGCAATCACACCCCCACCGATAACCGCTAACTGTTTTGGTAGCTTCTCTAAATCGAAAAATGTATCGGTTGTTTCATAATTGACTTGATCTAACCCATCAATTGGTGGAATGAACGGCTGACTGCCAGTTGCTAAAATTATATCTTTCGCTTGATACGTTTCATTATTAACGTCCACTTTTAAGTTTTTAGAAATTCGTGCTTCCCCTTCAATATAAGTAACTTTATTTTTCTTTAACAACTGCTTCACGCCACCCGTAAGTGTTTGTACAACTTTCTTTTTTCGTTGGACAAATTGAGTAAAATCAATTTTTAAGTCTTTCGTTGTGATTCCCCAATCGTTTGCAACTCGTATGCTGTGTGCTTTCTCGCCGTGTTCTAACAACGTTTTAGAGGGGATGCAACCTACATTTAAGCACGTGCCTCCAGCATTATTTTTTTCAATGACTGCAACATTTTTACCAAGTTGCGCACCACGTATTGCAGCTACATAGCCACCAGGTCCAGCTCCTATTACGATTAAGTCATATGATTTACTCATATAATAAATGCCTCCTTTCACCAATAGTACGTTGTGCCATCCCAATTTCATTTGCATGAGGAATAAGAAATTTTACATTTGTAAGCGCTTTCTTATTCCTTCGATTCCATTCTACTTCAAGTATTTTGAGTTTTCAAACAATTGTATGTTGTTAATTATTAATACTTTATAAACTTTATAAATTACTGTTTATCTAACTCTTAAACTGATTTAAAAAAGTAATGATGTTTGAACGTTGTACGATTATAAAAAGACCTGTACATCAGCGTGTGATAAGACTATGATTAAAATGTAAAAAAGATTTAGGTAAAGGAAGATGGTGTCGTGGGAAGTACTGTTAAATATCGTAAGTTTATTCTACCTATTGTCGTTGGTTTAATTATCTGGGCATTGACGCCTATTAAACCAGATGCCTTAAATGATCAAGCTTGGTTTATGTTTGCTATTTTTGTGTCAACCATCATTGCTTGTATTACCCAACCTATGACTATAGGTGCAGTATCAATCATTGGTTTTACAATCATGATTTTGGTTGGAATTGTTGATACAAAAACTGCCGTTCAAGGCTTCGGTAATAGTAGTATTTGGCTTATTGCAATGGCCTTTTTCATTTCAAGAGGATTTGTAAAAACAGGGCTAGGTCGACGTATTGCTCTGCAATTCGTTAAATTATTTGGAAAGAAAACGCTTGGTTTGGCTTATTCACTTGTTGGTGTTGATCTTATCTTATCTCCTGCTACGCCAAGTAATACAGCACGTGCTGGTGGTATTATGTTTCCAATCATTAAGTCCTTGTCAGAGTCATTTGGTTCATCGCCGAGAGATGGTTCTGAGAGAAAAATGGGTGCGTTTTTAATCTTTACTGAGTTCCAAGGTAATTTAATTACTTCAGCTATGTTTTTAACAGCTATGGCCGGTAACCCTATAGCACAAAGTTTAGCTGAAAAAACGGCACACGTTCAAATTACATGGATGAATTGGTTTGTTGCTGCTATTATACCCGGATTGATTTCCCTCATCGTTGTCCCTTTCATTATTTATAAATTATACCCACCAACTGTTAAAGAAACGCCTAACGCTAAAAAATGGGCTACTGAACAACTAGAAGAAATGGGACATATGTCTATAGCCGAAAAATTGATGGTTGGCATCTTTATCATAGCATTGGCTTTGTGGGTATTAGGAAGCTTCATTAATGTTGATGCCACGCTCACTGCATTTATTGCTTTAGCATTGTTATTATTAACAGGTGTATTAGCGTGGTCAGATATTTTAAATGAAACAGGAGCATGGAATACACTCGTTTGGTTCTCAGTTCTTGTATTAATGGCAGAACAATTAAACAAGTTAGGCTTTATCCCATGGTTAAGCAAACTCATTGCTCAAGGTTTGAATGGCTTTAGTTGGCCTATCGTTTTAGTTTTACTCATCTTGTTTTATTTCTACTCACATTATTTATTCGCAAGTGCAACAGCACATGTCAGCGCCATGTACGCCGCGTTACTCGGTGTTGCAGTCGCTTCGGGTGCACCGCCATTATTCAGTGCATTAATGTTAGGGTTCTTTGGTAACTTACTGGCATCAACAACACACTATAGTAGTGGACCAGCGCCCATATTATACGCAGCTGGCTATGTTACACAAAAGCGCTGGTGGACTATGAATATTGTACTTGGTATAGTCTATTTTATTATTTGGATTGGTGTAGGTTCACTATGGATGAAACTCATTGGTATGATGTAAAGTTAGAATTTTAATTAAACTTCAGTTCATCAAATATATTGTAAGCTAACGTTTGAAACGTTAGCTTATTTTTTTGCATCATACTCCCAAGATTAATATTTACTATATTCATTTCACTTTTTATTTTTTTGCATCATACTCCCAAGATTAATATTTACTATATTCATTTCACTTTTTATTCAATTCAACTATGTTATTCTGTACATAGATTAACTAGTATCACTAGGGGTGCAATTCAATTTGCTGAGAGAAAGTCTACTTTCAACCCTTGAACCTGTTGGTTAGCACCGGCGTAGGAAAGTGAGCAATATTGATAACTGTTTCTTCATTCACTTTTTTACGCAATAATTAAATGGATGGAGGAATTTTTTTATGGACAAATTAACAGTAGGTTTAGAATGGTTTTTAAATCCTGATCATATGCTGTTAATCTTAGGTATCGAAAAAGGTTGGTTTAAAGAAGAATCATTAGAAATTGAGATGATTGAACCAAAGGAACACTTTGACGCACTAGACGAGATTGAAAATGGTTCAATGGATATCGCGATTACTGAACCTATTCATCTGGTTCAAGATAGAGCTAAAGAACAAAACGTCATCGGGTTTGCGAGATATCTTCACACTAACGGAGGTATTATGTATAACAAAGATAAAAATATCGCTCGCCCCAAAGATTTAATCGGTAAACGGCTTCAATATCCTGGCGCTCCCGGTCCAGGTGGTATTGCCATGGCTAAAACGATGATTGAAGCAGATGGTGGCACATATAAAGAGGGTGACATCACACCAGTTAATCATAGCTTTTATCATACTGATGCACTTTTAACTGATAAAGCTGATGCTGCTACACTCATTTTCGAAAATTTTGAAATTCTTGAAGCTAGAAATCAAGGACTTAATGTAGATTATTTTCCACTTAAAAATTATAATGTACCCGATTTTTGTCAACTCATTTTCATTACTACACCTGAAGTATTAAATACGAGTGAGGTCAAACTTAAAAAGTTTCTGAAAGTCATTCAAAAGGCCATTCATTACATCAATCATCATTTAGAAAGTGCAATTGAAATTTACTCAACGTATACTCAAACTGATATCTCTAACCAATTAAACAAAGATACAATTGAAGCAACAGCTAAATGTTTTACAAATGATTTGTCTATGAGTTCCGACTACTACAATGATTTACAGTTGTGGCTTAAAGAAGTCAATGATATTAAAGACACGATTAACCCAACTTTATATTTTACAAATCAACTACTATTCAGTCGATATACAAAATAAAAAATACACCTTCACTCTATTTAAACGTTAATGTACACATCAATAGTTAGAATCAATATCTAATTTAGAGAATGTACATCAAATAAAGTGAAGGTATATTTATTTTACTATTTTACAACTGGGTTTTTCTTAATTTGAACATATTGAGAAATACTATATAACACAATACCTATCCATATAAAAATAAAGGTAATCAATTGATCAGTATTAAATGGCTCTTTAAAGACAAAGATACCTAAGATAAACATGATTGTCGGCCCTACATATTGAATGAAGCCAGTTAACGATAATGGAATTCGCTTAGCACCTGCTGAGAACAGAATCAATGGTATTGCTGTAATTGCACCTGAAAATAGTAGCCAAAATGATGATATATTTAATCCAAATGTTATGTGTTGTTGCTGCCATAGGTAAATAACATAGATTAAACCGGCTGGTGCAGTAACAATACATTCAATAGTGATGCTACTTATCGCATCGATATGCACAATCTTTTTTAGTAAACCATAAATACCAAAAGAAAATGCTAACAGAAGTGAAATAAATGGAAATTCACCGATTTTTATTGTCATATAAAGTACGCCTACTAGTGCAAAAATGATGGCTAACCATTCGAATTTATTAAATCTCTCTTTTAAAAATATAAGCGCCAAGACGATACTCACTAGTGGGTTAATGTAGTAACCTAAGCTAGATTGTAGCACGTGACCATTAGATACTGCCCAAATAAATGTCCCCCAATTCACGGTAATAACATACCCTGCAACTATGATGGCAATAAGTTGCACGGGATGCGATACCAACTGATTAACATCTCTAAAAAAAGCGTTCCGTTGATTTTTTCCTATAATGAGCACAAAAATCATAAATATCACTGAAAAAATAATACGGAATGCCAAAATTTCAAAAGCGCCTATTTCATCAATTAAACGCCAATATATGGGTAAAATCCCCCATAAAATATAAGCACCTAAAGCTAAAAATATTCCTTTTTTATACTCCGAAGACACCATTAACCCTCCCTCAATATAAATGATTAAAAAATGAGACTCATTCCAACTCATTGACAGTTATGTAATCAAATTTACTAATAAAACAGCAATATTTACACATATCTGTTTGTGTACAGCTTTTGATTTTATAATCAATCTTCATTAAAATAAGCACGTTTAATACTTGGTACATCAATTGTTTGAGACATATCTATAAAGTATTGTTTTTGCCACTCTTGTGTCTTGTGAGCGACACGATTTAAATCTTTCTCCCATGTAGGATACACTCGAAAAGCCATTTTCCCTTTAGATGCATGATTTCTTAAAATACCTTTATGAAAAAGTACATGTTTTGGAAAAATAAACTGACCTACTTGAGAATCATCCATCACGTGTACAATTAATTTCCCAGGAAATGACTCATAGTCAAATGCTCGATTTTTCTTTGTTTTATCTTTTTCCCAAAGCGATAAAAAATATCCTTTTTTCTTTGTTGTTTTCTTAGCTAACCTACTTTTAAATACGTAGCCATTAATATTAAAATTGTATGCCTCATAAGATTGATTCCACTGTTCATCTCTTATAATTAATGATTGTTGTAAGTTCATTATCTTTATGATGTGATTCAACAATCGAACTGAAGACTTCATCTTCATACTCCCCTTTACTTTTAGTCTCAAAGTTCAATACATCGACGCAAACTCTGAAATACTTTTATAATAAATATTTAAAATGGGCATATATTTATTCCCTTTGCTTTATTTTTAATCTACGATATCGATTAAGTGTCGCAATAAACTCCTGCTTTCTAGGTAGCGCTAAATGACCAGGATGCCCCTGATGATTTGATATAACATCTAATCCGTGTTTCTCAATCCGTTGATACAAACTATTGGTCAATTCTACAATCGTACTTTTGTCATCTAGCAATTCATTTTTTACATAACTTAACATCATCGCTAAACCTTGTGTTTGACTGTCATCGACAAGTTGTTCTAAGCCAGAAATATGAATAGTTTCCTTACCATACGTTACTACATTCAATCCTTTAGCTTTAAAGCGATCACGTTTCCCTTTTTGATTAAAACTCGCTCTCAACGGAATTCTTGATGGAATGTGACCGAACTGATAGTGAGAAGAAAGCCTTCTTTGATAACCGTCTGACTGCGCAATGTCTTTAGCATGTTGCGTAACATCTTTCAACACATATTCATCCATCATCAATACTTGATCTGCCACATCAAAATAATCTCCCGAACCTCCAACGATTAGAATAGTCGACACGTTATGGTCGTCATATAATGCTTTTACCTTATTAGAAAAGGGTGTAATCGGCTCTTTTTCGGGAGCAATTAAACGTTGCATACGACCATCACGAATCATGAAATTCGTTGCAGATGTATCTTCATCAATGAGTAACAATGATGCTTGTGATTCTAAAGCTTCCATGACATTTGCAGCTTGAGACGTACTACCACTCGCATTTTCAGTTGAAAAATGTGTAGTATCTTTTTCACCTGGCAAATGATCAATAAATGGCTGGATATTAACATTTTGAATACTTCTTCCGTCTTCAGCACGAATTTTCATTGCATCTTGATTTGTAATCACATATTCTCTACCATCACCAGCAATATGATTATATACACCTCGTTCTAACGCTTCAAGTAATGTTGATTTACCATGATAACCGCCTCCAACTATTAGTGTAATGCCTTTGGGAATACCCATACCCTTAATAACTTTGCCACTCGATAGTTTCATTACAATCTCATATTGTTTAGGACTTTTAAATTCAATAGCGTTATTCATAGGGAGATCTGAAACACCACTTTTTCTTGGTAAAATAGCACCATTTGCTACAAATGCAACAAGGTCACGTTTTACTAACTGTTGTCTAATCTCCTCTTGATCTATCATTAATTCAACTTGTTGTTCCAATTGTGAAACATTAATGTTGCGATAACATAAGGCATGTTCTACTATTTGAGGTAATACATTAATAAGTGTATGTCTTGCTATTCTACCTAATATGGTACGTCCTCGTGCTGGTAATCCAACTTCAATACGTGCCTCAATTTGACGATTCTTAATTACTACTGCGGTACGCTCTAAGATTTCTTGGCCACAACTATCAATTTGAATTTTACTTACTTTTTTATCTTGGGCTACTATTGATTGAATCTGCTTATGAAACACGCGCGTTAAGTAATCACTCACAGCCCGTTGTTTCAGTTCAGAATTTAATAAAGAATCAGGAAATTTTGCTTGTTGGCGATCTATAACAACACTCATCTTAGATGGTGGCGCAAATGGATCAGCTTGGATATGGTCAATACGTAGTTTAAATAAATTAAATTCGTATAGGTCTTTTATTTGCTTATACGCACCGTACTTTTGACCGTCTAACGATGTTAAAGTCTGTTCAAGTGCTTGGGCACTTTTCATATTTTCAACCTCCAACGTTCATATATCATTACTATTATTCTTGTGCCTATTATCAAGTGTACTAAACGTTGACATTCCTACAAAAATATTTGAACTAAAAAATACTCCAAATTTTCAACTATACATTGAAAATTTGAAGTACTTCACATTGTAATTATTCAGTTCTTGCTCCTGTACGTTCACGTAATTCATATTCTATTTCTTCTAAACTACGTCCGCGTGTTTCTGGTAAGAATTTAATTACGAAAATCATCGCTAAAACACCTATGAATGCAAAGATTAAAAATACCCATTCTGTACTTAATGCATCACTTAATATTGGGAAGAACAATGACACGATAAGCGTTCCGATATTTAGCACAAGCGCTGAAATGCCCGTAGCAGCGCCACGTGCGCGCATCGGGAATAATTCAGGTAGCATAACCCATAGAACAGGTCCCCAAGAAATCCCAAAGAATACAATAAATAATGATAAACAAACAATAATAATCCACGCTGATGAAGCAATTCCAATTGTCCAAATTAAGATTGCCATAATTAATAATGAGGCAATCATACCAATATTACCACCAACAAGTAGTTTTTTACGATCAATCTTATCTACTACAAAAATGGCAACTATTGTTACAAGAACATTAATAGTTCCTATACCAACTGAACCTAATATAGACGCCGCTTCACCCAGTCCAGCCTTAGCAAAGATTGAAGATGAATAGAAAATGACTGCATTGATACCAATAAATTGCTGGAAAATAGCAAATATACAACCTACAATTAATATTCTACCTAACCATGGTGATTTAATGACTGTCCATGTAGATTCAGAGATAGCGTTAATTTCTTTCATCTCTTTAAGTTCTTTATCAATTTCGCTATCGTCATAAGTAATCTTCATCACTTGACGAGCGGCTTCTTCGTTTCTATTTTCAAGTAACCATCTTGGACTCTCAGGCATAAAATAAATACCCACAAGTAAAATAACCGATGGAACAACTGCTAATCCTAGCATCCAACGCCAACCCTCAATATCCGCAAATGCATAGTTGACTAAATATGCTGCTAAAATACCAATTGTAATCATTAGTTGATTAAGTGAACCTAGTGAGCCACGATATTCTGTCGGTGCCATTTCACTTAAATAAACAGGTACCGTAGACATCGAACCACCCACTGCTAAACCAATAATTAAACGTCCAATAATTAATAATGCTAAATTGGTTGATGCAGCAAGAATCAGTGCCCCAATAATAAATACAATAGCGATGAGCATTACTAGACGTCGACGACCTAATTTATCAGCAAGTGGCCCACTGCTTCCCGCACCGACTATTGCGCCAATTAACATTGAAGACACAACGATACCCTCAGTTGTACTATTGAGAGGTATGTCTTTATGTATAAATAATAAAGCACCGGAAATCACACCATTATCATAACCATATAATAAGCCACCAAGTGCTCCCAAAATAAAGATTAAATACTTATTTGCTTTCATTCGTATCATTCCTTTTTCTATAGCTAGACTAATTATAATGCCTTTATGAAAGCGTTTCAACATAATTTTATTAACATTTACTTATTAATACTTGATTTGATATTCAAATCAAGTATTAATAAATATCATCATATTGCTTAAATTATCTATATCAATAACTTCACTAATCATAGCAATTTAAATATAATCATTGATTCTAGTAATACATATATAAAACACCCTATCCGCTCACAATTTCTATCGACCGGATAAGGTGCCTTTGATTTTTCTTTATTTAATTATTGTTTATCTGTCACTTTTTCATTACGTACCATATCTTCAAACATGTTGTCCCAGAAATCTTCTAATTCTTCTTTAGAGATACGAACTTCTGATGTATCTGTACCAACGAAGTCACCATGGTCCCAATTATGTTTAACTGGTGTCACTTGCCATACTCCTTTTTGAACTTGATCTGTCGCAGACGTATGCGCTTGGTTCAATGGATATTGCCCAGAGATGACAGACACTAGTCCATCGTTTTCTCTCCACGCTTTGTCTTTTACTTTACCAATCGTATTTGCAGTTAATGTATAGCCTATGTTCATATTGACATCTGCTTTTTGAGTACCATTTGGACCTGGTCTTGTAGATTCACCCTGATATGTTTTGTAAACAATATTGGGGTTTAAGGATGTTTTTTGATTTAAGATATCTGTACCCTCAGTAGTTAAATCATAAAATCCATTATCTTTTGTTGTCCATAATTTACTTTGTTTCACACGTTGAATATATTGAGCTAATGTTTCGTCTTCTCTTTGTTTAAGTCCCCATTGACTTAAACCAACATCAACATGAGATAATTTATTACCTTTTGACCTTGCATAGTCATATGCTACTTGTCTAATAATTTCTTCATTACCTAATAAATCTGCAGCATGGGTGCCATTATGTGGTGTGGCAATAGTAGTAATAGACGATATCATATTATCTTGTCCACCTTTATATAACGGAGAAATGTCACCACCATGTTGTTTCTGGTATTCTACCTCTTCTGGACTACCATGTCGTAATAACTCTTCAAGATAACGAATTGTTTGACCACCCATACTATGCCCAATGAGATGAATTTTTTGACCAGGCTTCCAATCCTTATAAGCGCCGGCGTATGTTTTTCCGTAACGCTCGTGTCCATATTTTGCCGCATGTGCCGCACCATAGTCTACACGTCCACCTTTAATGTAATAGTACAATTCTACAGCTCTATCATAATTACTGCCAAATGCACTTACACTTGCTTCCATCACGTTATAACCTTTAGCTCTATAATCTTGAATAATTTTGAGACGGTTACCACCCCAATAGTTACCTTTTCCTGTAACGGGACCAGTTCCTGATGCATAACCATTAAAGCCGTGTACAAGAATAATAGGATCATGATTTTTATATTCTTTTTGTGATGCTACTTTATTTGTTTGATCCTTCAATTCTTTGGATGCCTCTGTTGTCGCAGTATTTCTTGTTGTTGCCTGAGAGTTTTTAGTGAGTGCTTTAATCCCTTTTCTAGAATCATCTTTTTCATTTTCAGGAGATTCTTTTGTGGAAAGATCTTTGTCTATGTCATCCACTTTAAGTTCTTTATCTGATGATGTTGTTGGCTTTTCTTGATTTAAATGTTTATCTCCACGATTATTTCGTGTAACACCTCCATCTTTTGCTGTTATATGCTGTTCTGAAACGTTCTCAGATGCAGTCCCCTCATCCGATTGCGTTGCATCTTTATTGTATTGATTATCTAATTTTCCATCTATTCTTGAAGATTTTTGAGCCTTTTCGATGTTCGATTGTTGGACTTTAATTTTTTCTTGAGATTTTTCTTGGTCTATATTTTGATTTTCTTGTTGAGCATTTTTTACATCTTTACTTTGTAACTGCTTTTGCTCGTTTGTAATCTCCTGTTCACGTGATTCTTTCATTTTTGTTTGTTCAGATGTTGTTTTATCATCTTGTTGGGGTTGTACTAGGCTCTTTGCATTTTCATTCTTTCTAGTTTCTTCTTTTTTTGCATTTATACTTTTCGTTGTATGTTCCGCTACTTTTTTAGGGTTTTGTTGATCATTATTTGGCATAGATGTCTGAGGTTGATTGGATTGACTATCAATTTGTTTGTCTTCATTAGATTTAACGTCAGTACTAGGTGTCTCATGATATGAGTAGCCATTGTTATGTATAGTTGGAGTCTTATCAATTGTTTCTGAATGGTTAGTTTTATTATCTTTATTCTCAGTTTGTTGAGTTTCTTGATTTTTGTGTTGCATCTCAATAGAATGTGATGCACTTACTTCTGATTGTTCTTGATTTTCAAGGTGATTGGATTCAGCAGCATGTACTGAGCCTCCGCCAATAAATAACATCGATGCAACAATGATTGAAGACGCACCTACACTTAACTTTCGAATGCTATATGAATTCTTTTTATTTTTCATGTTTAAAGCACCTCTATCTTTTTTATATCATTTATAACTGTGACTTAAATGAAAAGATTAATAATTTCGCGTGGGATAATTTCTAAAATTCTTTGAATCCAAGCTTTCATCAATAAACTCCTCTCTTTTAGTTGAATGATTTAACAATTTATGAGAACAACACCAATTTTACACAATGAATATTAACCTATTATTAATTTCTTTTTACAACTATATAAATAACAATAAAATATGTACTTAAATTTAAACTTTTAAATACACACATATGCACCATCTCGATATCAATTAGTCAATCGTACAACCTTTAAAGTTTAAAAAGACACTCAAACGATTTTCATATCGCTTAAGCGTCTTTTGTAAATTTACACCATTATAATAATTGTGTGAGCGGCACCACTTCAAAGTTCAAACTATGTTTACTCATATGACATATTTGAATGAGTCTTTTAAAATAATCTACTGAGGTAAATTGGACATGTTTTTTTAAAAATCTCAAATTTTGCGTCACATCATAGCAGTCTAAACCATTCATCAATCCCTCACCGATGAGTTTTGTATAACTTTCTTTCTTAGTCCAAATTTCATAAAAATCTTTAAGTGTAGTCACTTGGTTAAATTCATTTGTTGTAAAATTTTTCGCCAAATATTTATAATCAAAGTCTTTCATTTCTTCGATATCAATACCAATAGGCTGATTATCTATTATACAAACGATATAAGGATAACTATACGAAATACTCACGTATATATGACAAGAACTTCGTATCTCTACTTTACCCATAGTTGTGATGTGATACTCCCATTCTTTAGGAGTTAATCCAGCACATTGTTCAATAGCATACTGAATCAATGCATCACCTAATTGGTGCATAAGTCGATCCTTTAAAAATCTATAGTGTATTCGTTCTGGCTTTTTCAACTGACGAGAACTTCTATTTAAAAGCAATTCTACTTCCTCTAAAGTTTCTGTCATCTTAGTCACATACAAATACATGATTCACCTCTAGTTGGCATCAAATTTTTCAAACAATAAATGGTACCACTGCTGCAACCATTGGTAAGAAAGATGTGGCCACTCACCTTGTAATTCTTTCATTACTGTTTGAGTCATATTTGAATCTGTCACACCTGAAATTTGATTATCTCCATTACTATTAAGACCAATCAATTCATGCATACCTAATTCATGTAATTTCTGTTCAAACTCACTATCACTTACTACAGTCATTTCTGACCCTTTGGCATTGTCAATTACTTGTTTCATAGTTATCGAACATGGTGCGTATACATGATAAATAATAGGTATTGCATTGGATCTTGCCAATTTAATAATATGGCGCGCTGTGACATCGATAAATGAAAATTCAACTTTAGCTTTCGATATACTTTCTCCTATAAACGGCATTTTTAATAAATCATGCATGACAATACTAAAACGATTAGTTGTTAAATTTTTCATATTTAATGGTCCAGTAGAAGCACTTGTCAGATTTCCTAATCTTATAATCTGAGCTGCTAAACCTTCATTAACCGCTTCTAACACTTTAATCTCGCTATAAAACTTACTTTTAGTGTATGGTGATGTAAATAACTGGCCTTTATATAAATCTTTTTCAGAAAATGTAATATCGTCTTGATGTACTTCAAATACCGTACCCACACTTATCGTTGATATATAGATTAATTTCGCTTTTTTATCCTTAGCTAAATCAATTAATGCTTGTGTACTTCTTACATTGACATCGAAAAATGTTTCATCATCGCCAAAGTGATCTGTACGAGCTCCAGCATGAATAATTGTATCAATGGCTGAATCGATAATGAGATGGTCAAGTTCTGATAAATCCGCTAAAATAATATCAATGTGCTTCATTAATTTATCCACATGAGCCGTATCAAAATAACAATTTAAATTATTTTCCAAGTTAGTTTTAGCTTGATTGATATCATGACCTCTGACAATACATGTAATTTGATCAGCATCATCTTGCATTTCATCAATTAAATATGCGCCTAGGAACCCTGTTGCACCAGTTAGCAATACATGACCTAGAGATGATTGCGTTAGGTGTTGTGATTTTAGTTGGTATCGTCTTTCAACCAAAGATTGTAATTGTGGTAGATGATCTGGTAATACTACTTCTGGTAGTGCTTGGCGTTTTTCTGTGTGATTAGCTATATAACGAACAGTTTTAAATTGATATACATCTTGCATTGTAATGTGTATGCCATTTGATTTTAGTTTTGATACTACCACCATAGCATCTAGTGATGTACCACCCATTTCAAAGAAGTCATCATCTATACTCATAGACGATACGTCCAACACTCCGCTAACGATTTGTGCTATTTCTCGTTCGATATTATTACGTGGTGCAACAAATTTATTTTTGTGTACATTAGGTACAGGTAATCTTGACTCATCCACCTTATCATTTCCTGTTAATGGAATTTCGCTAATAGCTGTTAATGTCTTAGGAATCATGTATTTAGGCAAATATTGATTTAAATGTTGTGAAATATGATTTTCGTCTTCTTGACTTCCAACATAATAAGCATGCAGCACTTCACGCTCACCCTGTTTAGCTAAAATAACAACGCTATCTGTAACAGTATCTACTGAATTAATGATATTTTCAATTTCACCTAGTTCAATGCGATAGCCATGTACTTTAACTTGCTTGTCTATTCTACCAAGAAATTCAATTTGCCCATCTGGCATCAATCGTGCTAAATCACCACTTCGATAAAGTTGTCCTGGCCCAAAAGGATTATTTATAAATTTTTCAGCAGAAAGTTCGGGTCTGTTTAAATATCCTGAAGTTAAACTTTCTCCTGCAATACATAATTCACCTGGAATACCAACGCCACATAGTTTACCGCCTGACATAATAAAAATATCAACATTAGCTAACGGTTTCCCAATCGGAATAGTCGATGGTATGGCGTCACCTTTTTCGTATATCCAACAAGATGTGATAACTGTATTTTCAGAAGGCCCATAGGCATTAACGTACATATCACAATGCTTAGAAATATGTTGAACAAATGCTGGAGTACTTGTCGCACCTCCTGTAATCACTTTAGGAATATAGAAATGATGCATCACATTATATACCTGTAGTGGAATAGATGCGATGGTGATATTTTCTTGTGAAATTAACTTTTCTAATAAATCTGTATTGGTCCGCTCAACTGATGTTGCAATGACAAGCGGATATCCATTTAATAAACTACAGTAGAAATCAGTTGCTGAAGCATCGAACACATAATTAGCGTACTGCAGATAAACTTCATCATCGGATAAATTGAGTCTTTTTGTCCAAGCACATACTAAATTTAATATATTACGTTGTTTCACTGATACTGCTTTAGGCTTTCCTGTTGTTCCAGATGTATAAATATGATACATATCATCTTCCAAATTCCCTGCATATTCTATATTTAACCTTTTATTATTTTCAGTGTTATCAATATCTTCAATTTTAATTACTGGTATATGTGAGGATATTGTTTTTCCATATGTGAGCACTGCTGCGACTTCAGCGTCTTCAATAATAAATTCAATGCGTTTATTGGGATAAGTGACGTCAATAGGTACATAAGAACCTCCAACTTTTAATACAGCAATCATACTAGCAACCATTTCAAAACTTCGTTCAGTTAAAAGGGCTACACGTTCCCCTTTTTGAATTCCATTTTGTATCAATGTTTGAGCCATACTATTAGAATAATCATCAAGTTCTTGATACGTCATCGATTGTCCATTCATTTTAAGTGCTACATCATCTGCTTTCGCTTTCATGACATCATGTAAAAGTTGCTGTATTGACTTATTTTTTGGCAAGTCTAAAGAACAATCATTCACATGCTTGTCCAACCAAATTAATAAGTCATCATTTTCATCAATATCTTGAATTTTTAGGTTTTCGGTAGATATTACATGTTTAATAATCATTTGAAGTTGTTCAGCAATATGATGAATGGTCTCTTGTTTATATAAATCTGTATTATATTCAATATTGATGACATAGTCATCTTGATCTTCTTCAATAATAAATGACAAATCAAATTTAGCTGTTGTTGACTGAGGTGGAATATGTGTCAATTGACTATGTCCAAAATTCGCATGATTTGTTTCATTATTTTGAAGTACGAGCATCACATCAAATAACGGATTATGTGAAGCATCTCTTTCATCAACAAGATCATTGACTAAGCTTTCAAAAGGATATTCTTGATGTTCATATGCCCCTAGACACATTTCTTTCATCTCAGCCATCAATTGATCCCATGTCTTTTGATCATGAGGTCGACCACGATATACAAGTGTATTAGCAAACATACCTAACATATTTTCAGTATCGCGATGGGTACGCGCACTGATTACACTACCAATAGCGATATCGTCCTGACGTGTATATTTGTGCAATAATACCATGATTGCACTAGCAAAGAACATAAAGTCTGTCACTTGATGTTGTTCTACATAAGATTTCAATTGCTGTTTGATTTGACGATTGTAATGAAATGTCAACATATTACCGTTGGTTGTTTTAATACTTGGTCTAGGATAATCCGTAGGCATATTTAATATTGGAACCTGATTTTCAAATTGTTGTAACCAAAAGTGACGTTGTTTAGATAAGTCTCTGTGCACCATCCACTCACTATAATCTTTATACTGAAGCTTAAGTTCAGGTAATGATTTATCTTGGTATAAAGCGTTCAAATCAGATAGTAAAATCGTGTTACTCATACCATCATTAATACTATGATGAGTATCCATAAATAAATAATCTTGTTGTGGTCCATGTATATATTTAACTCGCATCTGACTTGGTTGTTCTAAATCAAACGGTTCCATAAATGATTGAATAATATCTTGCTCATTCGTTAGAGATGTCGTTACCTCTTCAAAATCAGGTGAAACATGTGTCGCAATACGTTGTTTAACTTCATTGTCATCAATTACATATTGTGTTCGTAATATTTCATGACGTTCAATCAACTTAGATAATGCACGTTGCAATTGCATAACATTAAGTTCAGAAGATAATCTCCATAAGAATGGAATGTTATACACTGTGTCTTTAGGATTGACCTTCCATAAAAGATACATACTTTTTTGAGACGCACTTAAATCATATTGATACGATTCATTTGCTTTGGGAATCACTTCATAGACATCATTTTGCAGTTCTTCAATTTGTTGTCCAAGTTGCTCTACAGTAGGCGATTTCATTAAATCACCTACTTTAAGACGTTTTTTTAACCTTTCTTCGATACGGTTTACAACTAATGTTGCTCTAAGAGAGTGTCCACCTAGTTCAAAGAAATTATCTTTAACACCTACCTGATCAACATGTAAAATCTCTTCGAAAATACGGCAAACGGTACGTTCAATATCATTACGTGGTTCTACATAATTTCTATTATTCTTTAGATTAATTTCAGGTAATGAACGCACATCTAATTTCCCATTCATCGTGATAGGTATACGATCCACCTTCATAAAATGCACAGGTACCATATATTCAGGTAATGTTTCACTTAAAATATCTTTTAATTGACCTGTTGATTTTAATTGCGATGCTTCATAATATGCCACTATTTGTTTATCTTGGTCTTGCTCTCGAACGATGACTACAGCTTTATTAATATCACGTATAGCTTCTAATGCTTTTTCAATTTCTGATAATTCTATTCTAAAACCGCGTATTTTAACTTGCTTATCGATACGACTAATATAATCAATATAGCCATCTTCTTGAAGACGAACTAAATCACCGCTTCGATAAAGCATTTCATTGTTAAAAGGTGACTGAATAAAACGTTCAGCAGTAAGTTTAGGTTGATTTAAATAACCTTTTGCTAAACCTGCACCACCAATGCACAATTCACCTGGAACACCTACGCCACAAATACGATTACCTTGCATGACATAAACTGTCGTTCCACTAATAGGTAAACCAATAGGTATACGTGAAGGCATCTCTTGTGGAATCGCAAAAGTTGTAGTAAATGTTGTATTCTCTGTCGGTCCATAACCATTGATTATTTGAGGATGACACTCACGCGAATTTAATAAGTGAACCCATTTAGCATTTAACACTTCCCCACCAATAAGCAAATAAGTTAAAGATTCTAGTGCTTCGATACGTTCGCTAGCAATTTGATTAAATAAAGATGACGTTAACCACATCGTGTTGACTTTATTTTCAGTAATAGCTTGATCTAACAATTGAGGATTTAACAACGTATCTTTAGATGTAATGACTAACCGTCCACCATTCAATAATGGACCATATATTTCAAAGGTTGCTGCATCAAAAGCTACTGTTCCTGATAATAAGACGGTTGTATTTTCGTTCAATTCGACATAATTTGGATTGTGTACTAAGCGATCAATTCCTCTATGTGGCACCAGTGTCCCTTTAGGTTTACCAGTCGTTCCTGATGTATAGATGACATAAGCGATATCTTCTGAACAATTAATGCCTCTCGGGTTATCAATATCATGTTCTCTTGAATCAACTATCAATTCTATATCCATTTGAGGTAAACCTGATTGAAATGATGTACGATATGTTACAACCGCTTTAGGTTTTGCGTCCTCAATAATATAATTCATTCTTTCTTCAGGATAATCCGGATCAATTGGTATGTAGCCTGCACCAGCTTTCAAGATCCCTAACATTCCAATAATCATTTCTAAGCTGCGTTCTGCTATTAATGCCACCATATCATTAGGTTCAATCTGATGATTTAAACGCAATCTATATGCTAAAAGATTCGCACATTGATTTAATTGATGATATGTCATCGATCGTTGTTCATATTGCAACGCAATACTATCGGGATGTTGGTGCACTTGACGTTCGAATCTTTCAACCACGGTTTTATAAGTGACCTCACTATAATTAATGTCATTGTTTTGATTATTGATGTCATTATATTTAGCTAAATCTGAGCGATCACTGAGTTTTATATCTTTAATTAATAATGATGGATTTTGTGTAATTTGCATATAAATCCCATTAATTAATTTGACTAACGTATGTACAGTTAAATCATCATAAACGTTGTCATTATAAACTATATCAAAACCATCCTGCACATGAGGATAAAACTCTAAATCCGCGAATGATGATGCTTCATTGTATAGACGATGTATATGATGACATATATGATTAAGCTCAAATTGTTCTTGTACTTTTTCAATATGAATCATCGTTTCTACATCTGTTTGTACTGCTTTAGGTTGAACAACAAAAGACGCACCACACATTTGAAGCTCTTCAAGTAGCGCGGAACACTCATCTACCATATCTTTTACGACGTCACTTTGACTAATACTTAAATTAAGTGGGGCAATGTCTGTGTTTAAAACCATCATATTCTCAGTATTTTTATTATCTATCGAAAAATGGATGCCTAACGTCACATCAGAAGATTGACTTATAAAATGATGCGCTAAGTAAATACTTACAATCCACACATCAATGTCTAAAGATGGTAGTTCTGCATGCAAAGAACACATTTTTTTCTTTTCACATGTATTCTTAACAGGTATGTAAGCGTAATTATCACCGTCTGCATTCAATACGTTGAAGTGCTTTGATGGACACACAACTTGATTTTGATCCATCTTTTGATTCATTTCTTTAATCCAATTATAAAAATCCGAGATACTATATTCACTTTTTAAAGAGTGGGTATAGGCGATATTTAATTGTTGTAAAAATGGAGTTAATTGACTTTCATTAAAAATAGTAGCATGGAAATCTAAAAGTAAGTAGGCGTCATCTAGAAATTGATATATCTTAAAATTAAACAGAGGTAATTGATTGAAATGGTAGGAATTTAAATTACGTGTAAAGAATGCTTCTAAATCTATGCTTTGCGACATTTCATTAACTTCTTTAATTTCAATAAATGGAAAAAAATCTCTTAAATTTATCTTGAGTTGATTAAAATCATCTGTCACAAACTGTGTACGCAACACAGGTTGATTTTGAACGACATCTACTAATGCATACATTAATCTATGTAACTCAATGTCGCGACTTAACTTTACCCAGTATGTCACACTGTGTTCTGAACTTGATTGATTTAAATGTTTAAAATAAAAATATTTTTGAAAATATAGTGCTTCAATATTCATTAGAGTCCTTCTTTCATATTCATTCCCATAATAACTCATAAACAACTTACATCATATTTTCTAGCCATGATTTATATTAGTATATTCTCACTATAGAAAACAATTAGGAAAATAAAAATTAACAAAATCTTAATAAATATAGTTTTATTAAAATTACGAGCAATTTGGTATGAATTGTACATTTCTAATTTAAAAAATTATTGTGAATTTGTATTATTAAAACGACTCACTGCAATGTAAAGTGACATGCCACCTAGCAATAATAAAACAAACATATAGATCCCCATCTCCATTGAAGTTAAAAACACTCCTAATATAATTCCAAATCTTGCAAGTAATTCAGCTAGGTTAAATCCTAAAGCATGCACTGCTGAATATGTCCCTCTTTTATGAGAAGGAACCATTTTAAAACGATTTTCTTCAAGAATTGGAGAATATACCATTTCACCTATCGTCGCTATAATCATAAATATGATAAGTAACGTAAAATCATTAAGATAAGTGAGGTTCGAATATCCAATGACATAAAAAATAATTCCAATCAATAATGCTGTTTTAACATTCATTCTCATAACAATTTTTGAAATAAAATAGGTAAAAATTATAACAATGATTGTATTCGTCATTAATAGAAGTGAATACATTTTAACGCCATTGATATGTAACGAAAACAATATCATCGGATCAAACTCTTGTTTTAAACGCACTGAAATGTACGATGATGCAGATAACTCACCCATTGTTAAAATACTAAATCCTATAATTAGAAGTAGATATGTTGTATCTTTAAATGCTGGTTTATAACTTTTTAATATTTGACCCATGGAGAATTGTTTCTCATTAGCATGATGTGTGTGCGACTGAGTAACAATATTTAAATCTTTAGGCAACCATACGATAAGTGCTATAAAAACCATAATGTAAATGACAAAAGCGATGAAAAACAACATAGATTTATGTGCCCCATACATCAATCCACCTATGAGCGCACCAAAGGCTACAGCAATATTCGTCAGCCAATAACTTATCTTATAAATATATTGCTCAACTTCAGGCGTAATCGCATCCATAATAATCGTGTCCATTATAGGTTGCTGCATGCCTATTGTGATACTAAATATTGCGTAAGCGATACAAAATAAAATGATCTTAAAAGTATGTTGTGATATTGAAATCGCCATAATTACGAGCATTAAACTTAATATAAATTGATAACTAAGTGTTAACGTCTTTTTAGGTAAACGTTCAATAATATGACCTGAAATCAAAGAAATTGGAAAATTTATCATTACAAGCCCAAATAAAAAAAGCCCTGAAAAATGTTGATTGACCATATCTGTTAAATACAACGCAATAAATGGTAAAAATGCCGTGACTATAATATTTTGAAAAAAATCGCATATTAATCGGACTTTTAAAGTTGTACTTAATTGCTTCACATTCATCCTTCTTTCTCTGTTAAAACATATAATACTTTTTAAACCTTTAAAGAAAGTGATTAACCTCATATAAATTAAACGCAATTCAATTTTGCATCACATACTATATATAATCTTTTTTATATTTAAATGCAAGTTTCATATTAAATGAATTGATTAAAAAGTTCTTTCAATTTCTCGATAATCGATTTCATTTTAAATAAAAATATTTCATCAGTTTATTTAAGTGCTGGATGGAGAGGCTTGAATTTAGAAATTATGATGGAATTCATTTTTTATTTAACCACCATTAGTCCATTTGATTTTCTACTAAAAAGCTGAAGTATAAGACATATATTCATAATGCCTTCATTGTGCCACTCTTTGATAGTCGATAGCCAAATTGCTTTGTCTATTGAAATACACTCTGTTAATGCCCAGAAGTTCATCACTGTTTTTACATTATAAAAAACCTGGAACATCGATTTGTGTCCCAGGTTCATCCCATAATTCGGTCTCTCTTATACAGTTTTTTTGAATAATTAATGATTTTTTTCTTCTTTTATGAATAACGCTAAAATAAATCCAATAATGATTAATACTGTAGTAAAAATAAATGCAACATCTATACCATGTACAGTTGCTTCTTGTGTTAGTTTCATTTTTGACATTGTCGAGTGTGAAGCTGTATACTGTTTTGCCACTATTGATAGAATCGTCACACTAACCGCTGTACCCATAGCACCTGCAATGATGCGTAAGGAATTCATAATTGCTGTACCATGTGAGACATCATCTGACTCAAGTGCATTCAGTCCAACTGTATTAAGAGGCATAACTAATAATCCTAACGCAATCATTCTTATAGTGTAAACAAGAATAACAAACCAATATGGCGTTCCTGTAGTAAGGAATGAATATAAGAATGTCATACTAATGAGTAAGATAAAACCAGGTATCACAAGCACTTTAATACCATGCTTATCAAAAATTTTCCCTGTATAAACCATCGTTAATCCATTAATGACCGCGCCTGGAAGTACAACAACACCTGATAGTAATGCTGATTGACCTAAACCTGTTTGAATGTAGATAGGTATGAGTAACGCAGGACTTACCATCGTAATATATACAAGCATTGAAGAAACAGCTGAAAGTGTGAACACTTTATTTTTAAACACACGCATATTTAACAATGGATGTTTTAATTTAAGCTGACGCGTTGTAAAAATTATGATAATGGCTATACCGAGTACAAATGTCACAATGACAGGTAGAGAGGTGATACCAAACGTACTCACGCTACTAAATGCGAATAATATTAAACCAAAGCCGAAAGTAGAATAAACTACAGAAATTTTATCAAGAACAATGTCTTTTGTTTTTGTATTATTTTCTACGAAGAAGAAACCTAAAATAAAAGCTACCGCAGCAATTGCTGAAACAAGATAAAAAGGCATTCTCCAACTAAATAAATCTACGAATAATCCAGTTAACGTTGGTCCAATTGCAGGCGCACTTTGTACAACCACCCCTGCCAATCCCATCGCAAACCCACGTTGTTCAGCAGGAAACAGTGTAAATACTGTAAACTGCATCAATGGTAAAAGGATGCCGGCACCAATCGCTTGGATAATACGAGATATCATTAAAATTGTAAACGTAGGTGAAAATGCCGCTACAATAGATCCTATAAGAAAAATAGCCATTGAGAAAATATATAAATGGCGTGTCGAATATTTATCCATTAAAAAGGCAGTGAGTGGAATCATTATACCGTTAACAAGCATAAATCCGGTAATTAACCATTGTGCTGTTGTTTCTGTGATGTTCAGTCCTTTGATGATTGCTGGTAGTGCAGTGTTTAAAATAGTTTGATTGAGCATAGACACAAAAGCACTAATGAGCATTACCGTAACGATAGCATTACGTTTAGAAGTCGTCATCGAAATGTTAGACATAGAATGGTACTCCTTTCAAAATGAAGTTGCAGACACCAAACTTAAGATTGTGTGGAAGACTATTACAGAAACAAGTTGGTGAGTATAACATGAATGGTAGTCTTACTTGAACATTAACAAGAATTATTACTACATTGTGAAATATATCCTAGAAGTCTTATATAAGTACTTAACTGTATAAAATGATTAAAAATTAACAGAAGTAAAATAAAATTCGTATCGAATAGGATGAACTACACATTTCAATAGAATGAGTTAAATCTTGTTATAATCACATTTTAGTTCTATCCTCATATGTGAATACATAAAAATACCGAGACATTTGATGATGTCTCGGATATTTATCATATATCACTAGTTGATTTATCTACATGCCTTTTCAAGTCCAAACTTACTAGCGTCATCATTTACACAACACTATTTAATAACAAAACGCTTTTCGTTAAACTTAATCCTCACGTTGTTATTTATGATGTTCAACTTTATTTATATGATATAAAACCTGAAAATTTCTCAACGACTGTTATGCCATAATCATCTTGAGGGATTACTAACTTCCTTTATTTATCCTTTTGTGCTCTCTGCCACTCCTCTGCCAAGAATAATAGAGCCACAATACCTATAATAATAACGCCAATCATTTTCATACGTATAATATCGGCTTGATACATATATACAAGACTTGCAATCACACCAACAGGCACAATAAGGCCTAATATTTTATTTCCCGTACGCGATAAAAAGTAATGAATAGCAAGCAAAACAGCGTATATAATGACTGGCAGTATGTAATGTAAAAAATCCATCATAACGTATTATCCTCCATTCGAATTCATTAATAACCTTCTATGTAAGGATAACGTATTTATGGTTATTGGTCATTGATTCCAAAGTTTAGTTATTATATTTTTAATGAAATACCATGCCATTTTCATATCTTTAACAGTATAAATAATTACATTATCTTTTTAAAAATAAAATATATTAAGATTTTCTTTTTCATTTTTAATATCATCATATCAGTTTATTTACCCACCTTACCATTAGCGTTATAATGATTAAGTTGCTTTTTTTATCAACAAAAATTTAAAGATGTGAGATGAATAAATGATGGATTTTTGGTCTTCAAAACGAGGCAAGATGTTAGAAATCACTGTCCTCGTGTTTATTACAATTTTTGGTGTAGGCTCTCAATTTTTTTCAAATTTAGCCTATAGTTTAAATCAAGGTATCCTTCAAACATCCTTTGGTATTGGCTCTCAATATCTGATTATCCCCTCTGTATTAGCTAATTTCACTTTTGCTTTAGGTATACCGTTGGGGCATACACTCACACATAAATATGGATTCAAGCGTAATTACTTATGCTTTGTGTTTATATTTCTCATTGGTTCAATCTTAGGACTTCTATCTTTTAACTTAATCATTCTGTCTATTGCTAAAATGATTCAAAGTTTCAGTTCAGGTGTATTATTCTTTACCTTGTTACCTAAACTTTTCTTGAACTTTCCAAAACAATATAGAAATGTATTTTTATTGATGGTTATTGTAGGTTTATTTGGTTCAAATGCGCTTGGAGGATTATCTGGTAGTTTATCATTAGAATTAGATCGTTGGCATTGGATTTTTGTAGTAAATATCATCTCCGCGATATTATGCTTAATTCTAGGCAACGTCATATTAAGAAAAAATGAATATCATCAAACATCAGATATTCATATTAGTCGATCAATGATGATTACTTTAGTATTAAGTACCATTTCTTTAATGATTCCTATGTCACTTCTTACTCAAAAAGGCTACCATTCATTATGGGTGTGGCCGATACTCTTAATTGCAATATTTTTTATTGTAAATTTTATCATTACAAATCGGCAAGCTACACATCCCATTGTTCACTTTCATACACTATTCAGTAAAAAGCCTTTCGTCGGTGCAACAATGGCAATTTCATCACATTTAACTTTATTAACAGGCATTGCTGGTATCAATGTCTATATCGTAAGAATATTAAAGTTGCCTTTTGATATTTCATTACATTTCTATTTCTTTTTCTTTGTTGGAGTCATTATAACGGGTATCTTAAAAATGTTCTTTTATAGCTCTGTCGGTGCAGGTTTTTTAGGTACATTGGGATCGTCAGCCTTACTATATGTAAGCATCCATTGGATTATTCTGGGAAATACGATTAACATTCCATTACTTTATATTCAAGGTCTTCTGCTCGGCTTCGGTGCAAGCATGACCTTAGTTAGTGGCTCGATGGCTACATTATTGGACGGAGATTTAAAAGAAGCAGCACAACGTTCTCAAACCATGCATACAATAAGAAATTTCTCTGCTGCTATGTTGATACCGATTATAGCTTATACGATTAAGAATCATATCCAAAAAGGAACACAGTCTATATATGCTGAAAACATTACTGATAAAATGATTTACCTTAAAAAGTTGCAAGATGTTGCGATTGATGCTGATCATCAAATATTCTTATTAATGATTATTTTCAATATGGTCATGTTCGTTTCTTCAATTATACAAATGATTTTAGGTAAAGGTAGACGTATTACACCACCTCGGGAATCATAAAAAGATGTTAAATCAAAAGCTAGGCACATTACAAGTGATACATTGTAATGTGCCTAGCTCTATATATAAAGATTTAGTATTATTCTTCAGGATATTTAGCTCTTACTTCAGAGATAACACTATCCATACTCATATTTGATTTAATTCCTACACTTGCAATAAAGCTTCCTTCAACGATTGGCGCTTCCATTTTAACAATTTTGTGGTCACCTTCGTACATTTCTAAAGCTGTGTCTAAATTCATACCTGCTGAACCGATGTCATAGAAACAAAGCGCATCATTTTCAAGTCCATTAATTACAGAGACGATTTGATCAAATGATGTACCGATTTCATCGTCACTTAAGCCACCAACGGCAATAAGGTCAACACCACCGTCAGTCATTTGATTGATTAATTGTTTAACACCTTCTGCGATTTTATGACTATGACTTACTACTACTATAGATGTCATGACTTACTCTCCTCCTATAATTGCATTAAGAATATAAACACTACTTTGTGCACCAGGATCAATATAACCTTTTGAAGCTTCGTTAAAATATGATGCACGGCCTTTAGTAGCTACCATATCTTTGGTTTCATTAGCAAATGATTGTAGTTTATCTAGATCTACTGTTTCATTTTTTTCAACAGCTTCTCTCGCACGTTCGATAACATCATACATCGT
This sequence comes from Staphylococcus epidermidis, assembly GCF_006742205.1. Lineage (NCBI taxonomy): Bacteria > Bacillati > Bacillota > Bacilli > Caryophanales > Staphylococcaceae > Staphylococcus > Staphylococcus epidermidis. The sequence continues at coordinate 194,549 of NZ_AP019721.1, read as the reverse complement.
TTTTTCATTTAATTCGACTTTACCACGTTGTTGAATGCCATCAGCAAACGCTTTAAGTACCTCTTTAAGATTATCATGATCAATTTCATCATTCACTGCACTCGCCATTTTGATAAAACCAAACCCGTATAATGGTCCAGAAGCACCACCTACGTTAGACATTAATGTCATACCTGTTGATTTAAATAGCGCTTGCATACTTTGATCATCTATTTTTTCTTTTAAGTGTTCGAAACCTCTGACCATATTTACACCATGATCTCCATCACCGATAGCTCTGTCTAAATCAGTCAGTTCACTTTCTTTTTCTTTAAAAGTATTTTCTAAATCTAATAAGCGTGCTTTGATATCTGCTACATTCATTCTCTAAGTCACCTCAAAATTTAATATATATTTATTACTTATTGAATCTTAAAATTAGAAATATTTACTTGCTGTAGGTGCAGCTAAAGCTTCACTCAATTCTTCACTGAAGGGGAGTACAGTTATAGAGAAGCCTTGCATGTCTAACGCTGTCATATAGTCACCTACGAACCATTGTTTAACACCAATATCATTCTGATTGAATTGTTCATCTAGATATTTAGTAACTATATTTAATTCTGATAGTGGCGTACCACCCATACCATTAACCATTACGATTAAAGGTTTTTTCTCAATTTCTTTGTATAATTGATCGAGTAAACGTTCAACAATCACGTTAATAGGTTGTACGTCTTCACGATGTAAACCTTTTTCACCGTGAATACCGATACCAATTTCCATTTGATTGTCTTCAATATCGAAACCGTTTTTACCAGTTGTGGGCACCATTGGAGGCGTTAATGCCATACCAATACTTTTAATATCTGGTAAAAGTGCCTCAACTTTAGATTTGATTTCATCAAGTGCAACACCTTTTTCAGCTAGGTATCCAGCATATTTATGCACAAATACTGTACCCGCTACACCACGGCGTTTTTCCGGGTCAGAAATAGCAATATCATCTCTGACAATAACACTTTCAACTTTAATATCTTCCATTTGAGCCATTTCTTGAGCCATTTCAAAGTTCATAACGTCTCCTGCATAGTTTTTAATAACAAGTAGAACGCCGTCACCATTGTCCACAGCTTTAATGGCATCTAATATTTTATCAGGTGTAGGTGAAGTGAAGATTTCTCCACATACAGCTGCATCGAGCATGCCTTCTGCTACAAATCCTGCGTGTGCAGGTTCATGTCCACTGCCGCCCCCAGAAACGAGTGCAACACCTGATTGTTTTTTATGCTTTCTAACAACAATAGTGTCAGATACAACTTCAACATCGTTGTTTGAAACTGTAATTCCATCAAGCATATCTTTTAAAATTGTGTTTTTATCTTGAATTAACTTTTTCATTCAAAGCGACTCCTTTTAGTTGAACTGACTTTTAGATAAATCATTAACAGTTAAAATTGCGTCTGCGATTTCATCAGCAGTGATTTTATCACTTAAGTTAGCAAACGTATCATTTGGTGTTAATGCACGTTCACCTACTTGAACTAATTCTTCATAACTTGTGTTTTCAATGTGAAGACCTTCTAATGTTGTTGGCATATTGATATTATCGAAGAATGTTTTGTATTTCATGAATTTTTCAGTTGGCGCATTTTCAAGTACTAATTGTACTAAAATACCGTATGCCACTTTTTCACCATGAGTTAAGTGGTGGATATCCCCTTCTAAAGCTGTGAATCCATTATGAATTGCGTGTGCACCTGCTAATCCGCCGTTTTCAAATCCTAAACCTGAAAGTAATGTATTGGCTTCAATCACAGCATCTACTTGTGGTGTCACGATATGTTTTTCTACAGAAGTATAAGCACTGTAACCATATTCAAAAATAACCTCTTCACATTTTTGAGCGATTGCTAAACTTGCTAATGTAGGTTTGCCATGGAACATGTTTTGCCCTTGTCTACGAAGTGTAGATTCAACTTCGATTAATGTTGCTAAACCATCACTCATACCTGATGCAAATAAACGTACAGGTGCTTGTGCAACAATTTCAGAATCTACGATAACTGTATCAGGGTTTTTAGGGTAGAATTCATAACCACTAAATGATCCATCTTCGTTATAAATAACAGATACTGCTGCTGTTGGTGCATCCATTGATGCTGTAGACGCAAAATCGATGACGCTTGCTTTAAGTTCAAATGCTACAGCTTTACCTGTATCTAACGCTTTACCTCCGCCTAAACCAATAACAACGTCAATGTTTTTTTCTTTATATTGTTTAACTATACGTTGAATTTCTTCTTCAGAAGATTCTCCTTTAAATACTTCATATTCAAAATCAACGTTGTTATTTGCTGAGAAACTTTCTTTTATTTTTTCTTCAGTGATATTCCAAACCACTTCATCTGCAATAATCAACGCGTGACTACCAAGACGTTCTGTTTCTTCAGCGATAGAGCTAACAATACCTTTCCCTTGTACATATCTTCCTGGTGATTGATAAATAAATTTAGACATAAGTATTCCTCCAAAACATCTTTTATATTTATATTAAAAAATAAGATTTAAAATGAAATAATGTAATCTCATTCCCCTAATCTTAATTTTTAATAAGCATGGATCATACTGTCTCTCATCTCTCAATTCCTAGTATACGCTTTCAAAAAAATTTTTAAAGGATTATCCATCGAAAATTTAATAGAATTTGATTAAATTGTTGTTAATTCTTTTGAAAAATCATTAAAACAGCGCATGGTTAGTGCATTATGACAATTTATTTAAAACTATATTTACATTTATTGAAAATATTTTTAATTATAATTTAACTGTCGATTTCAAACCCTAAATCTTCAATCATGCGATAATCTTCCTCATTCGGTTGACCGCCTGTAATTAAGTAATCTCCTACAAAAATTGAATTAGCCGCTTTCAATGCGAGTGGTTGTAATGAACGTAGATTTACCTCCCGTCCACCTGCAATTCGAATTTCTTTTGTTGGATTGATTAACCTAAACATCGCTATAATTCTTAAACATTTCATTGGTGACAATAAATCTAATCCACCAAATTTAGTTCCTTTAATAGGATGTAAAAAATTAATAGGAATGCTATCAGCATCGATGGCTCTTAAAGCAAATGCCATATCAATAATGTCCTCATTCGACTCTCCCATACCACATATCACACCTGAACAAGGAGAAATATTATTATCTTTCATCATTTCAACCGTATTCACTCTATCCTCATATGTATGTGTAGTTACTACTTCATCGTGATAACGCTCACTCGTATTTAAATTATGATTATAACGATCGACACCAGCAGCCTTTAATTTTTTAGCCTGTTCTTCTTTCGTTAATCCTAAGCACGCACAAATCTTTAGTTGTGGGTGTATCTTTTTAATATCTTCTACTGTTTCGCAAATATGATCGACTTCTCTGTTACTAGGACCTCTACCACTCATAACAATACAGTATGTACCGATTTGATTTTCAGTTGCCACTTGAGCGCCTTCTTTAATTTGGTCCTGTTCAACAAGTGCATAACGTTGCTTTTCTTTCATTTTTACAGATTGCCCACAGTACCCACAATCTTCTGCACAGATACCACTTTTAGCATTTAATATCATATTAAGCTTAACTTTTTTACCATAGTAATGTTTTCTCACTGTGTAGGCTTCATTTAATAAATCAAATGTATCAATTTCAGCATTTTCGAAAATAGATATTGCTTCATCTTTTGTTAATGACTCTTGATTTAACACACGTTGAGCTAGGTTTAATGTCATAATCTTTAACTCCTTTTTCTTAAAAATTAGCATTTTCAAATCATTCGATTGCACATTGTAAACTTTTCGATATTATAAGTTTACATTAATCTAGATACGATTGAAAATATTTATAAAAAAAAGGATGGAACAACGCGTACATTGTTTCATCCTCGCAATGGTATAACACGGAATTAAAGTACTCCATGTAAATATAACTTTATTAATTATTAAAGTGTCTGCACACAATACAATAATTATGTGTAAAACTTTCTTTTACTAATAGAAATTTAGTATTTAATGTCAGGAATTATTTTACTTCACCCGTTTTAGGATTAAATTGTTTAATTGATGACTTTCGTAGTTCATCCTTTTCATTCTTACTTATTTCGTATTGATTATGATAAAGTGTCGATTCCCAACTTCCATACATTGGATTTGGGAAAATAATATACTTTTTGCCAAAATCTTTTGCATGCTTCTGTACGAGTTTCTCACGTTCTTTAGCAGTAGATTTTTTAGGATCTGTAAAATCTAACAAATTGTCACCAAATAACATCACTAACTTATGATTTTTTTCGACTTGTTGACGTCGCGATGCTTTACTTTTATCGTTTTTCCCTTTTAGTAAAATATGATTATCTTTCGCTTGCGGTAGTCCAATATTTTTTAAATTTTCCTTTGTAGCTTTAAAATCTTTTTCCTTATCACGGTCCGAAATATAGTAAATATCGATACCTTTTTTGTCAGCATATTTTAAGAATGATTTGGCGCCATAAACAGGTTTTGCCTTCGCTGCAGCAACCCATTCATGCCATCCTTCTGGAAAAGACGTATCGTGCATAGAAGCATATCCTTGATATGGTGAATTATCAAGAACTGTTTCATCTAAGTCTAAAGCTATAGCAAGTTTTTTCTTACCTTTATCCTTTTTAATATGTTCATCTAACTGATATTTTGCAGTATTGTATCCCTGTAGATAAAGTGCCTTCGCTTCGGCAGAATTTTGATACCATGAGACAGCCATTACATTTTGTTCACCAAGGTTGGGGTCATTTTGATGTTGTGTCGTTTGATTATGGTTATCTTTAGTATGAGATTCACATGCATATGTATGAATTGGTGCTGAAATTGTAACTGTCGATGCTAATGTAGCTATTGCAATGTACTTTGATAATTTATTCATTGATTCACCTCATTAAAATAATTGAAAATTACAAATTTTAGTATATAGTAATTTTATTACAAAATGAATCATAAATTTTTTCAAAAAATTACATATCAATTAAAATATCAAAACTCATCGTAAAATTGCATATGCGTCTTCTCACATTTATAATATTCCATTCTATCTTTTAATGTTCCAGTATGTAATTCAATTTTATGCCCATCCAGATCTGTAAAATATATCGATTTTTTGTCTTTAATGTCTCTTGGTCGCCCTTTTAAAATATTTACTTGATTCTCTTTAAGCCATTGAATCCACTGTTGAAAATCTTCTTCATCTATGGAGAAAGCAACGTGCGTATAGGAATGACTTATTTCATTCCTTGGTATATTTTTTTCTTGATTCAGTGCAATCCAAGTATGACCAATAGTTAAATATGCTGTCGTTCTATCTGATACTAATAAGTCACCATGTAAAATATCTTTATAAAATTGTATAGAGGTATTTAAATCACTCACTGAAAAACAAATATGATTAACATTTGTTATTTCCATTTATACACTCCTTGTATTAGTGACATTAACATTTAATCTCATGCGTAAAAAAACCTGTAACCAAACGAATGATCACAGGATGTTCTGATATATGATTGAATAATTAATTTAAATAGTGATCCACGTGTTCAAGTCTATAGTGTGAATCTTTCGCTTTCTCATCTTCAAATTCCTTTTTAGTTAATGGAGATAAATGTTCAATCTTGTAATGTAATTTTTTCGCAAACGCTTCAACTTCATCTTGATTATCAGCTGTTACGAACATCGTTAATACATTATCATCAACAATATCTTTATGGTGTTGATAATTCAACTTATACACTTTCATCTTACTGTTCCTCCTATTATACTAATATGCCCTTTTTACTTTGAATGACCTTCAATTTAATTAGAATAATCCACTGTTAGCTTAAATTTCATGTAAGTTGTGGTTTATTGTAAGAGATGTTTCTAAATATAATAAAGAACAAGTAATTAATCAATATAATTTTACAAGTATTTTGAGAATTCACTAATAATATAAAGAAGTTAATACGGTTTATTCAACTAACATACCTCTTACATTTTGATTCTAATCTACCTTCATTATTTAAAATGTGTTAAATTCACTTTAATTGAATTTTCTAAATTCTTTAAAGTTGGTTTTAACTTAAACATAAACCTTTTTTGACAAATTTCACACTATTCAAATTCAATGTTAATAAAAAGTTCATTGATTTATTAATAAAAAATTACAATTTTTGAGTTAAGTTGAAAACTACAAGGAAACGCTTACAATAAAATTGTAATTCATTCACAAGGAGTTGTTATTGATGAAAAATTTACGTAACAGAAGCTTTTTAACTTTATTAGACTTTTCACGACAAGAGGTAGAATTTTTATTAACACTCTCCGAAGATTTGAAGCGTGCCAAATATATCGGCACTGAAAAGCCTATGCTAAAAAATAAAAATATCGCGCTTCTTTTTGAAAAAGATTCCACTAGAACACGTTGCGCATTCGAAGTTGCCGCACATGATCAAGGTGCACACGTCACTTATCTTGGACCTACAGGTTCTCAAATGGGTAAAAAAGAAACTGCTAAAGATACAGCACGTGTACTTGGTGGTATGTATGATGGTATTGAGTACCGAGGTTTCTCTCAACGTACTGTAGAAACATTAGCGCAATATTCAGGTGTTCCGGTATGGAATGGATTAACCGATGAAGATCACCCTACACAAGTGCTTGCTGACTTTTTAACTGCTAAAGAAGTATTGAAAAAAGAGTATGCTGATATCAACTTTACTTATGTTGGCGATGGACGTAACAATGTTGCTAACGCATTAATGCAAGGTGCTGCCATTATGGGTATGAATTTCCATCTTGTTTGTCCTAAAGAACTCAATCCGACAGAAGAATTATTAAATCGTTGCGAACGTATTGCGACGGAAAATGGCGGTAACATTTTAATAACAGATGATATTGATAAAGGCGTGAAAGATTCTGATGTTATTTATACAGATGTTTGGGTATCAATGGGCGAACCTGATGAAGTATGGCAAGAACGCCTTAAACTTTTAAAACCATATCAAGTTAACCAAGCATTATTAGAAAAAACAGGCAATCCAAATGTTATTTTTGAACATTGTTTACCTTCTTTCCACAATGCAGAAACTAAAATTGGTCAACAAATTTATGAAAAATATGGCATTAGTGAAATGGAAGTCACTGATGATGTCTTCGAAAGCAAAGCTTCTGTAGTATTCCAAGAAGCTGAGAATAGAATGCATACAATTAAAGCGGTCATGGTAGCAACTTTAGGAGAATTCTAAATTATAGAAGGAAGTGAGTGAAATGGCTAAAATTGTAGTAGCTTTAGGTGGAAACGCTTTAGGAAAATCACCACAAGAACAACTTGAATTAGTAAAAAATACAGCTAAATCCCTAGTAGGATTAATTACTAAAGGTCACGAAATTGTGATTAGTCACGGTAATGGACCACAAGTAGGAAGTATTAACCTTGGTCTGAATTATGCAGCTGAACACGATCAAGGTCCTGCTTTTCCATTTGCTGAATGTGGCGCTATGAGTCAAGCCTACATCGGCTATCAACTTCAAGAAAGTTTACAAAATGAACTTCATTCAATGGGCATAGATAAGCAAGTTGTCACACTAGTTACCCAAGTAGAAGTTGATGAAGGCGATCCAGCTTTTAATAGTCCAAGTAAACCCATCGGTCTGTTCTACACTAAAGAAGAAGCAAATCGTATTCAACAGGAAAAAGGTTATCAATTTGTAGAAGATGCTGGTCGAGGTTACCGTCGCGTTGTACCATCACCACAACCAATATCTATTATCGAACTGGAAAGTATTAAAACTCTAGTAGAAAATGACACACTCGTCATCGCTGCAGGTGGAGGTGGTATACCAGTCATTCGCGAACAGCATGATAGCTTTAAAGGTATAGATGCCGTCATCGATAAAGACAAAACAAGTGCATTATTAGGTGCTGATATTCACTGTGATCAACTCATTATTTTAACAGCGATTGATTATGTTTATATCAACTATCATACTGACCAACAACAAGCACTTAAAACAACAAATATAGATACGCTTAAAACATATATTGAAGAAGAACAATTTGCCAAAGGCAGCATGCTACCTAAAATCGAATCTGCCATCTCCTTTATTGAAAATAATCCTAACGGTAGCGTGCTCATCACATCATTAAATCAATTAGATGCAGCACTAGAAGGTAAAATTGGCACACTCATTACAAAGTAACGTTTTAACGTATAAGTAGAAATTAATTTAATCATATTCATACAGTGCATCCTGTTATTCCACTCCTCTCCATTTCATACAGGGTGCACTTCCTTAATCAATCATGTAAAATACTAACCAAATTCAATTGATAGGCTTTTATTTTAGGTTAACTGTCGAAGGAGATGAAACCGTTGGAACAAGCGATCAATGATAATAAAAAGAAAAAACGTTTTAACTTTAGAATGCCAGGTGCATTTATGATTCTCTTTATCCTAACAGTTGTCGCAGTTATAGCAACTTGGATAATCCCCGCGGGTGCATACTCAAAACTTTCATATGAACCTTCATCCCAAGAATTAAAAATTGTCAATCCTCATCATCAAGTAAAAAAAGTTCCTGGAACACAAAAGGAGCTTGATCGATTAGGAGTTAAAATCAAAATAGAACAATTTAAATCTGGTGCAATTAATAAACCCGTTTCAATTCCTAATACTTACGAACGTCTAAAACAACATCCAGCTGGTCTTGATCAAATTACTAGTAGCATGGTTAAAGGAACCATCGAAGCCGTCGATATTATGGTCTTTATACTTGTTCTAGGTGGACTGATTGGTATTGTTCAAGCGAGCGGGTCCTTTGAATCAGGATTGTTAGCACTTACTCAAAAAACCAAAGGCCATGAATTTATGTTGATTATGTTCGTAGCGATTTTAATGATTCTGGGTGGAACACTATGTGGCATTGAAGAGGAAGCTGTAGCGTTCTATCCTGTACTCGTTCCAATATTTATTGCGCTCGGATATGATTCTATTGTCTCTGTCGGTGCAATTTTCTTAGCAAGCTCTGTGGGCAGTACATTCTCAACAATCAACCCATTCTCAGTCGTCATTGCTTCTAATGCAGCAGGAACAACTTTTACTGATGGTCTTTATTGGAGAATAGGCGCTTGTATCATCGGTGCCATATTTGTTATTAGTTATTTGTTCTGGTATTGTAAAAAAATTAAAAAAGATCCTAAATCCTCTTATTCTTATGAAGACAAAGCAGCATTTGAAAAACAATGGTCTGTGCTACATGATGACGGTTCTTCTGAGTTTACATTACGTAAAAAGATTATTCTTACGCTTTTCGTCTTACCATTCCCTATTATGGTTTGGGGCGTCATGACACAAGGATGGTGGTTCCCAGTCATGGCATCTGCATTCTTAATCTTTACCATTATCATCATGTTCATTGCTGGAACAGGAAAATATGGGTTAGGCGAAAAAGGCACTGTAGATGCATTCGTTAATGGCGCTTCAAGTTTAGTAGGTGTATCTTTAATCATTGGTTTAGCTCGAGGAATTAATTTAGTATTGAATAAAGGAATGATTTCTGACACAATCTTGCACTTTTCATCATCTATCGTGCAACATATGAGTGGGCCTTTATTCATCATCGTGTTACTCTTTATCTTTTTCTGTTTAGGATTTATCGTACCATCATCATCAGGATTAGCAGTACTATCTATGCCTATCTTTGCGCCATTAGCTGATACGGTAGGTATACCAAGATTTGTTATTGTTACAACATATCAATTCGGTCAGTATGCAATGTTGTTCTTAGCGCCTACTGGACTTGTAATGGCAACACTTCAAATGTTAAACATGCGTTACTCACACTGGTTACGTTTCGTATGGCCTGTTGTCGCGTTTGTTTTAATATTTGGTGGAGGCTTACTAATTACACAAGTTTTAATATACTCATAATCTTTTAAAAGTGGAAAAAGATTTACCTATTCATAGTTATATCTTTTAGAAATGACGAAAAAAGAACGCCTAGGACATTAATAGTCGTCCTAGGCGTTCTTAGCATATTAGCAGTCGATGCTTAAATAAAAAAGTTCTATATTCAAATTTTACATGCATGGGATGCTTCATTGTTGAAATAATCTAACTCATTCAATACGTACGCTCTCCCACTTCTTTATTAATCTTAACAAAAGCCGTACGAGTTTAACTATATTCTAACATTCTTTTTAAATATGTGATGATGTAAAACGGTCAATGACATCTTCTATTGCTTTATCCCAAAATGCATAATCGTGATTACCTGGCGCTTTTTTAAATTGATATGGAATACCTTTTTCATCTAAATAGTTCACAAAATCAATATTACCTTGATACAGTTCATCTTCAGTTCCACAAGTAATATATAGTTGTGGTAACGCTTGTCCATTGTCTATTGCTTGTTCAACTAAATAGTATGGATCAAAAGATGTCCCCGCGACATGTTGCGTATTACCTACAATCGCTTCTGGAGTAAAATCATACCATTGATATTGACCAAACATAGAAACATCATATGGCGCTGAAAGCATGGCGGCTTTTGAGAAACGATAACTTTGCGTTAATGCAAATTTGATTGCACCATAACCTCCCATAGAGTGACCTGCTATAAAATTATCTTCTCTCTTTTTAGACAATGGAAATATTTGATGAACATAATCATAAACTTCTAGTATATAGTCATAATAACTATGTCCATAAGCCATATTTGAATAGAAACTATGATCAGCATTAGGCATCACCACTGCTAGTTGATGGGTATTCGCATAGCGTTCTATACTCGTATATCTCATATAAGAGGAAGTATCACTTGATAAACCATGTAGCAATAACATAGTTTTTAATGGTTTCGCATTTTCATTTGTATCAAAGTAACTTTTATCTTCTGGAAGAATGACATTAATCGTTTGATGCATTCCTAAAGTTTTAGATAAATAATTTAATGTAATATGAGCCATAATCTTGGCTCACTCCTCCCTGTATAAAAAATTAAATCACTTACGTAGCTGGATCTAGCTTTTTCTCTAATAAACGTAATAAAACATCTATAAGTATGACAATGATAACGATAGGTATTGCACCTGCTAGAATGAATAGTGTTCCATCAGTTGCATTTGTACCTCTAATCACAATATCACCTAATGTTGGCGCACCAATAAATGAACCTACAGCTACGACACCAATAGCTACAACAAGGGCAATCCGAATACCACCTATAATAACTGAAAGTGACAGAGGTAACTCAATCATAGTTAATACTTGGTTACGCGTCATACCCATCCCTTTTCCAGCATCTTTAATATTTGGGTCAACTTCATTAATTCCTGTATACGTATTTTTAATAATAGGAAGCAAGGCATATAAGAACACAGTAAAAATGACTGTATTCATACCGAGTCCCATACTAAGCATTAATATCGCTAACATAGCAATAACCGGAACAGTTTGAATAATATTCGCGATAGTAATAATCACACCTGATAATTTACCAAATCTTGCAATGATGATACCAAGAGGTATGCCCACTAAACATGCTAGTAAAACACCGTAAACAGACATTAACAAATGATTAACAAACAATTCCCATAGGTAGCCAAAGTTCATTTGGTAGTAGTGAACGAGTTGTTGTATTAAATTCCCTTCCATGTTTATTGACCACCTTTCTGTTTATCTTTTTTATTGTCATCGTCTTCAAAATAATGATGTTTTTTCAAGAAGTCCTCTGCAACTGTTGCAGGCTCTTTTCCTTTACCATCAGCTTGATAATTTAATTCTTGCATTTGTTCTGTTGATATCTTACCTTCTAATTTTTTAACAATCGGTTTGAGCTCTGGCTTCTCTTTTAACAATTGATCTGATGCAAGTGGACTGGCATCGTATGGTGGGAAGAATCGACGATCATCTTCCAACACTTTTAAATCGTATGCTGAAATACGCCCATCTGTAGAATAACCTACTGCTACGTCTAATTTGCCAGAACTAAGTGCATCGTAAACCAGGCCAATTTGCATGGGTCTCACAGTACCAAAGCTATAACCATATTCTTTTTTAAATGCTGGATAACCGTCACCTTTGCGGTCCATCCATGAACTATCCATACCTACTCTTAAATCTTTCGCATGTTTTTCCAAGTCTGAAACAGTTTCTAAATGATATTTTTTAGCTGTTTCTTTTGTCACTATCAATGCATACGTGTTTTCGAAACCATACGAATTGAAGAAGGTTTGATTGTATTTCTTTTTAAATCCTTCTTGTGTCGCTTTCATGGCCTTTTTAGGATCTTTAATCGGATCTTCTTTCAACGCCCCTGTTAAGTCAGTGCCTGTATAACGCGTACCTGACATATTAGCTTGGCCACTTGTGACAGCATTATGTTGAATCGTACTTGAACCTAAATTATTAATTAAGGTAGGTTTAATTTCACCTTTTGTATCATGTTCAATAAGTAATCTCAGCATGTGCGATATAATTTGTGATTCACTTGTTCCTAAACTTGTGATTCTAACATCGTCATCTGAATGACTATTTTTTAAACCAGGTAAGTTACATCCAGATAACACTGTTAGACATAATACTAAAACAATCAGATATTTTTTATAATTCTTCATATTATCCTCCTTCAATGATTATCTGGAAACTTTTAATCCTTTAGGTACAACCCATTTTTCAATCAGTGATAAAACATAATCTACAATAAGTGCAATAGCAGTGACAAGAATAGTTGCAGTAATAATCATACTCGGTTCAAATAGCGCTAATCCGTTAAAGATAAAATCACCTAAACCACCAGCACCAACATAACTTGCCAATGTTGCCCAACTAATGACATAGACCGAAGACAGTCTAATTCCACTAAGTATTAATGGTAATGCGAGTGGCAATTCAACATCTTTCATCAATTGAAAGTTAGTCATTCCCATACTACGTCCTGCTTCTCTAAGGTTGGAATCTATATTTTGAATGCCTATAATCGTATTATTTAAAATTGGTAATAATACATATAAAAATAACGCTATAATTGCAGGTGTTTTTCCTACGCCAAATAATGGAATCATTAAAGCTAATACCGCTAATGTAGGTATCGTTTGTAAAACGCCAGCTATCGTCAATGACACTTTCGAAAGCTTTTCTTTTTTAGATAATAAAATGCCTAAAGGAACCGCTACGATAATTGCAATAACCAATGCCACTATCGATATGTACAAATGTTCGAATGTCTTTGCAAATAACATACCACTATGTTCCGAAATAAACTTTATCATGGTGTCTCAACTCCTGTGGATTCGGGTTCAACAATCCCAGAATGATTATCATTGTTATCCGATTCTAACTCTCCCCAAATACTGTCATAAACAATGTCTACAAGGTTAGCTCGAGTGACAAGGCCTAATAATGTTTTATTATCACTGTCAACAACGGGTACATTACGTACATTACGTTTAAGAATTGTACGAACAGAATCTTGTAACTTACTATCAATACGTACTCTATAAATATCTCGTTGCATTGTATCTATAAGTTCTTTATGATGTCTTAATCCTTCGTTAATATCTTCAATATCTAAATAACCCAATAAATGCTCATCATTGCCGACAACAAATATCGTATCGACTCTTTTCTCTCTCATAATATTCACCGCATCATTAAGAGAACGGTCAACATGTACTGTCACGGGTTTAATCATCGCATCTTTAACTGTACGGATATTAGGTCTATCTTGAATTAAGCGATTCTGACCAATAAAGTCTTTAACGAAATCATTCGCTGGACTACGTAAAATATTATCTGGCGTGTCATATTGAACCACCTGTCCATTTGTCATAATACATATTTTATCTGCAAGTTTGATTGCTTCATCCATATCATGTGTAACAAAAATGAATGTCTTTCCTAATTGTTGTTGTAATTTTTTGACTAAGTCTTGCAACGTATCTCTTGTGATTGGATCGAGTGCACCAAACGGTTCATCCATTAAAATAATATCTTGTTCAGCTGCAAGTGCTCTTACAACACCAATACGTTGTTGTTGACCACCTGATAATTCTGAAGGATATCGATCTAAATATTCTTCTGGTAAATCTACTAAGCGTATAAGTTCTTTCGCTTTCTCATCCTTTTTCTCTTGTGACCATTTTAATAACTTTGGTACGAGAACAATATTCTCTTTCACTGTCATATGTGGCATTAAGCCGATTTGTTGTATGACATAACCGATACTGCGACGAAGCTCAACCGGATTAAGCTCTTTGATATTTTTACCGTCAATGGTAATTTCTCCCTCTGTAGATTCAATCATACGATTAATCATTCTAAGGGCAGTTGTTTTACCGCTACCACTTGTCCCAATAAATGCAATAAAGTCTCCTGATTCAATGTCTATGGTCATATTATCTACAGCTTTTTTACCACCTGCATAGACCTTTGATAAGTTTTTAATACTTAACATATGTCCATTCCTTTCTATAGGTAATTCAATTTGTTAAAAAATAAGGACTCATTGTGATGTTATACAAAGTAAACTAAGTAAGAACAAGGCACAAAAGAGTCCTTAAATCATATTCATCTAAATTCTAAGTTGTATTACTCTTTGCTTTTTGGCTTTTTCTTGATGCCAATACGATGACCTATATATTGAGATGTCATCTCCACATTCTCAATATTATAATAGTGTTCAATGTTATTCAAAATGTCGTTCGGAAAGGCTGAAGGTCTTCCTGAAGTCGTATCAATGCCCATCAGCATCACTTCATATGTTGCACATAAATCATCATCTGCATTAAACATTTCCATTAGTACATGTAATCGTTTGCTATCATAATTGTGAAGATGTACTTTAACAATGACATCTTCATTTTCTTTCATTTCATTAAGAAACATGACATGATTTTCTAAGGTGAATACGGTATATTGATAAGATTGAATGGCATTAATAGTTAAGCCTAAATGACCTAACCAATCATCTGTTGTATCACTGAAAATTCGGTTATACATTGCATCATTTAGGTGCCCGTTATGATCTACCCAATCACGATGCACTTTTGTGTGAAACACATACTGTTGATTCATCATTGTAATTCCGCTCCGTTAGACTTTTTCATCGCTTTACTATCACTTGGCCAATATTGTTCTGCTAATTCTTTCACTTTAATTAGAAATTCGTTTCTTTTTTGATCAAGTTCAGACATTGTATATCCTTGAGAAGATGCTTCACTACCACTTACTACTTTATGATATAGGTCATCTGTCAGTTCAGGCGCGATGAGTTTTGTCCAAGGTTTTTTTAAAGCTGGCCCAAATTGTTTTAACATATGACGCATACCACCTTCACCACCTGCCAAGTGGAACGTCATAAATGGACCATATTGTGCATAACGTAAACCTGCTGCATGGGTAAACGCCTTATCAACTTCCTCTGTTGTTGCAATACCATCATTAACTATGTGCAATGATTCACGCCATAATGCTTCCATAAGACGATCTGCAATATGTCCTTCTATTTCATGACGCACATGTAAAACATCCATACCAATACTTTCATAAATCTGTTCGGCTTTAACTGTTGTTTCTTCAGATGTTTGCTTACCTGGCACAATTTCGACTAATGGCAAAATATATACCGGGTGAAATGGATGGGCAACAACTAATCGTTCAGGATGTGATAAGTTAGCTTGTAATTCTGAAGGCATAATTCCTGATGTACTTGAACCAATTGTTGCTTCAGGTTTCGCATAAAAATCAATCTCTTTTAATACAGCATCTTTAATTTCTTCTACTTCTGGTACATTTTCTTGAATATGATCCGCATCTTTGACCGCTTCTTCTAAATGTGGTGTAAATGTTAGGTTTTGAATTGATGCATTTTCAGCAAGGCCCATTTGCTCTGCGTAAGGCCAATTTTGTTTAACTTGTGTCAACATGCGTTCATATGCACCTTCACTTGGATCAGTAGCAATCACTTCATGACCATGCGCAAGCATTCTAGTAATCCATCCACTACCAATTACACCTGTTCCAACAACTGCGAATTTCATTATTTGTCTCCTTTACCATGAGGATTTCTAAGATTAAATTTTTCTCTTGCTTCAGCAGGTGTAAGTGGCTCAATATCTAGTTCTGCTAAAATTCTTTTTGCCTCTTCTACCAATGCTTCATTCGTTGCTTTTACACCTTTTCTTAAATAAATATTATCTTCCAATCCAACACGAACATTTCCTCCACGTTGCGCAACTTCTCTTACAGTTGGCAGTTGCATCTTACCAATGCCAAATGCTGACCAATGTGCATTTTCTGGTATACGTGATTTAAGATATTCTATTGTTTCAGGATCATTCTCTGCACCCCAAGGAATACCTAAACAAAATTGGAACATAGGGTCTCCATCAATTAATCCTTCTTCTATCATTTGTTTGGCAAAACTCACATGACCTGTATCAAAACATTCAAGCTCAGGTTTGACTCCTGCATCTTTAACCATTTGTGCTTGTTTACGTAACCACGATGCAGGGCTTAAGTATATTGCATCTCCCATGTTGACACTGCCACAATCTAATGTACACATTTCTGGTAATAAGTCACCAATAGGTTTAAAACGTTCTTCTGGTGTTTGAATCCAAGTTCCTTCTCCACCTGTCTCTGGATGTTCTAGACTTGGAATGAAATCTCCACCGCCACCAGATGTCACATTAATGACGATATCTTCATCAGCTTCTCTAATTAATCTAACTGTTTCAGCATACAGTTCTGGATCATGACTTACTCCTCCAGTTTCAGGATCTCTTACATGAATATGTGCGACAGTTGCTCCTGCTCGTGCACATTTAATTGCTGAATCTGCAAGTTCTTGTGGTGTAACTGGTACGTTCTCATTTTTTTGTATTGTATCTCCAGCGCCAGTAATAGCTGCTGTTAAAACAACTTTTTGCATCATTAACACCTCTAAAAGTTTTATTTTTTTATGACATTGATTACTATACCAACTAGTCGGTTTAGTTTCAACTGACTTTACACAAAAAAGAACAGAGCGATGTACGATACATCACCCTGCTCTATGGATATAGCTTATTTAATTTTTTTCTATTTGCATCTTTAAACGTTCAATAACTTTCTCTCTCATTTCTTCATCTATAGCACTAATTCCGAATATTTCCGACAACCATAAACCATCGACAGCTAAACGAATAATGGTTGCATCTACCTCATCTAACCCGTCGTGGGTAATTTGATATTGCCATTCTTGATATGAGGTCTTTAATGGTGATAATAAACTTCTATTAGTCCCTTGCGCCGCTAACATTCCAGAAGTAATAGGCGCATTATCCGTACGATGTTCTCTTGTCGCTTCTATAAATGCGTTGAGCCATTGCCCTTTTTTGTTCTTTTCATTACCGATATGTTGGTTCACGTTATCTCTGTACAAATTATTGGCATAGTTAACCAGCTCTTTGATAAGTTCATCTTTACTTTTAAAATGATAAAATAAACCACCTTTACTTATTCCAGCCCTTTGAGCTACAGCATCCAACGTGAGATAATCAGCACCTTTTTCATTAATAATAGCTGCGGCCGATTCTAATATTAATTGTCTTTTGGAAATTCTAGGCATTTCGTCACCTTCTTTATCGAATTCTAAATAATATATAATTGTAATTATTTAACACTTTTTCAACACCCATACTTATCGAGTGTATTTATTTTATAAACAACTTTTCTTAAATTCAACTTTATTAACATGAATTGTATTTATTAATAACGATTTACTTATTACTATATGTCACAAACATATAAAAAGTAAACTTATCATATAATATATGTTCCTCTGTCAACGTCGGTTAACTATGAAAAAATATTAAGTAGCTCTATTCCGTGCTTAATAATTTTTTATTCACTTTTAAAAATCCAAGAAAAGAGAGAGCGAATTCGCCCTCTCTTTTTTGTGGAGTAGTACTATTAAATATTATCTCACTAACAATTAATATACTTATTAATAAAATGATGTATTTAAAAACTATAATAATCTTGAAATATAATAATTAAGAAATTCGCAGTTATATCATTTATTACCTCAACCTTATTGTACGTGGGACGATTTTTTAGCAGTCATAAAGTATACAATAATACCAATAATGAAACCAAAAAATGCTGGAACAATCCATCCCATACCAATGTTAAAGAATGGGAGATAATTTTCTCCAAATCCAATGATTGTTTGTGCAAATTTTGTATTAACAAAGAACTCTGGACTTGCTTTCACACCATCTACAAATGCCGCCACCATTGTAAATAATGTTGTAAATCGATAGACAATCTTAGAATGTTTAAATAGTGGACTAAGTAATGCTAATAAAATTAAAGTAATCGCTAAAGGATAAATGAACATCAATACTGGTGTTGAATACATAATAATTTTTGTTAAACCTACATTAGCAAATATACAAGCTAATATACTCACCCCAGTAGCTAACCAAAGATAGTTAGATTTAGGGAATAACTCTGTAAATGTTTCCGAAAAGGCTGTGATCAATCCTATTGCTGTTTTCAGACATGCCACAATGATGATTAGTGACAAAATAATAATTCCATAATCCCCTAAATAATGTTGTGCAATCTGAGCAAGAGCAATACCACCATTTTCACTTACTTTAAAACGACCTAAACTCATCGTACCCATTAAAGCTAATAAAGTATAAATAACACCCATAGCTATAATACTAATCGTACCTGATTTTAAAGTTTCTTTAGCGATTGTATTCGGATTAGTAATCCCCAACTTTTTAATTGTAGTAACAATGATAATACCAAATGCTAATGATGCCAAAGCGTCTAATGTATTATATCCATCGATAAACCCTTTGAGTAACACGCTATTGCTATAATCAGCACTTACTGGCGCATGACTAATTCCACCCATAGGACGGATAAATGCAAGCACAACAACAATTCCAAGCAAGATGAGAAAGACCGGATTTAGGAATTTTCCAATATAGTCTAATATTTTAGAAGGTTTACGCGAAAATAACCACGCTACTCCGAAGAATAAAATACTAAAAATAGGCAACAACGCTTGGGCCGTACCAGATGAAATAAATGGTGAAAATGCTATTTCAAATGACGTCGTCGCAAGTCTTGGCAACGCAAAAAACGGACCTATAACAAGATATAAGCCAATTGTGAACAAATAACCATATATTTTACTTATCCTTGAGGAAATTTCAAAGACCCCGTTTGTTTTAGATACACCTATCGCTATAATTCCTAAGAAAGGTAGTCCGATAGCCGTGATAAGAAATCCTAAATTGGCGGTCCATACATTTGACCCCGCAGTTTGACCTAAGTGAATTGGAAAAATGAGATTTCCAGCACCAAAAAATAGACCAAACAGCATTGAGCCGATAAATAGATTCTCTTTTAATGTTAGTTTATTTTTCATCATTAATTATGTATCTCCTAATAATATGTATTATTAGCTATTATACATGATTTTAACCGTCTTCGTGGCACGAAGTTATATTTATATATATATTGTATTATTACATCTTAATCTCATCGCTTTTTATTTTATAACACGATTCAAACTATAAATAATGAAAAATTTTTAATATTGCTATACATTGTTGTTTTTTATAAGAAATGTTAAGTCAATATTTATTTTTTATTAAAAATCCATTTATTTTGGCATATAATTTTTAATAAATAAAAGTTTTTGATAATATTAAGTGTACAAGGATTTTTATTTTTTATTAAAAAGTGAAAATCATTACTAAAAATGAGGAGGACTGTGAAATGACTGTATTGAGTGAGCAAGACAAAATAAGATTATTAGCTGATATCGTCAAGATTCAAACTGAGAATGATCATGAAATTGAAGTATGTGAGTACTTAAAAGACCTGTTAAGTCAATATGATATTGATTCTAAGATTGTTAAAGTTAATGATTCACGCGCTAATTTAGTTGCTGAAATTGGTAGTGGCGCTCCAGTCTTAGCAATCAGTGGACACATGGATGTTGTAGATGCTGGTGACCATGATGATTGGACTTTTCCTCCATTTGAACTCACAGATAAGGATGGCAAGTTATTCGGCAGAGGTACCACTGACATGAAAGGTGGTCTTATGGCGATGGTCATCGCGATGATTGAATTGAAACAATCAAACGCATTAAAGCAAGGTACGATACGTTTATTAGCTACTACAGGAGAAGAAACGGAACAATATGGTGCACAATTACTTGCTGATGAAGGTTACTTAGATGATGTGAGTGGTTTAATTATTGGCGAACCAACTAGTAATATCGCTTACTATGCTCATAAAGGTTCTATGAGCTGTGTAGTCACAGCGAAAGGTAAGGCTGCACATAGTTCTATGCCACACCTAGGTACAAATGCTGTTGATATTTTAGTTGATTTTGTAAATGAAATGAAACAAGAATATAAAAATATTAAAGAGCATGATAAAGTACATGAGCTAGACGCTGTTCCAATGATTGAGAAACATCTCCATAGAAAAATTGGTGAAGAAGAATCACATATCTACTCTGGATTTGTAATGTTAAACTCTGTTTTCAATGGTGGTAAACAAGTTAATTCTGTTCCTCATAAAGCGACAGCTAAATATAATGTAAGAACTGTTCCAGAGTATGACAGTACTTTCGTGAAGGATTTATTTGAAAAAGTCATTCGTCATGTGGGTGAAGATTATTTAACTGTAGATATACCTAGCAGTCATGATCCAGTGGCAAGTGATCGTGATAATCCTCTTATTCAAAATATTACACGTATTGCACCGAATTATGTACATGAAGACATTGTTGTGAGTGCATTGATTGGTACAACTGATGCATCTAGTTTCCTAGGAACAAATGAAAATAACGTAGATTTTGCTGTCTTTGGACCTGGTGAATCTATTATGGCGCATCGAGTTGATGAATTTATTAGAAAAGATATGTATTTAAGTTATATTGATGTTTATAAAGATGTATTTAAAGCATATCTAGAAAAATAAACTATTTAAACTTATGAATCATATTTTTATTAAATAAAGTTAATTGAGATATATTTTAAACTCAGTTTATCGACTGATTAAACGTAAAGAAGCCTGAGACAACGATTGATGTCTCAGGCTATTACTATATTTATCTTTCTATAATGTTACAGGTATTTTGCCATTAAAATTAACATAGCGATAAGCTTCTTTAACCGCTTCATCGTCAGGCGGTTCAACATTTTCGAGTTGATAAGGAATGCCTAAATTTTTCCACTTATGCACACCGAGTTGATGATATGGTAAGATTTCAAACTTTTCAACGTTATCTAAAGAATTAATAAATTCTCCTAGTTTTATCAAATCTTCTTTATCATCCGAAATACCAGGTACTAAAACATGTCTAATCCAAACAGGTTGTTTCATATCAGATAATTTACGTGCAAACTTTAAAATATGTGTGTTAGGTTTGCCTGTTAATTTGATGTGCTTATCATTATCAATATGTTTAATATCTAATAAGATTAAATCTGTATGCTTTTGCAACTCATCAAAATGACGATTAAATGCTGGTGTATCATTTACACAGCCCGCAGAAGTATCAATGCATGTGTGAACACCATTTGCTTTTAATTCTTTGAATAATTGCTCCAAGAAAGGCATTTGTAGTAATGGTTCGCCACCACTGACTGTTACCCCACCGCCTGAAGCTTCAAAGTAAGGTTGGTACGGCAAGATTTCATTTACCATTTCATCAACCGTCACTTCTCTTGATGGTTCGTTAATCTTCCAAGTGTCTGGATTATGACAATATAAACATCTTAACAAACAACCTTGAGTAAATAATATATATCTAAGTCCTGGCCCGTCGACAGTGCCCATACTTTCAACGGAGTGTAAGTGTCCTTTAAGCATTTTGCTCCCACCTTAAATTTATTACATAGATTCGTGGAATGTACGTGAAATAACATCTAATTGTTGTTCACGTGTTAATTTAATGAAGTTTACAGCGTATCCAGATACACGAATCGTTAATTGTGGATACTCTTCTGGGTGTTCCATTGCATCAATTAATGTTTCTCTATTAAACACGTTAATATTGAGGTGATGACCATGTTGCATTGCATAACCATCTAACATACTAGTTAAGTTTTTATTTTGATCTGCTTCTTCTTTACCTAGTGATTTCGGTACGATACTAAATGTATTTGAGATACCATCTTTACAGCAATCATAAGGTATTTTAGCTACAGAACTTAGTGAAGATAATGCACCTTTTTGGTCACGACCATGCATTGGGTTTGCACCAGGCGCAAATGGTTCGCCAGCTTTACGTCCATCTGGTGTGTTACCAGTTTTCTTACCATAAACAACGTTTGAAGTAATTGTTAATACACTCATTGTGTGTTCAGAATTACGGTATGTTTTATGGCTACGTAATTTAGTCATGAAACGTTCAACTAAATCTACTGCAATTTCATCAACACGACTGTCATTATTACCATATTTAGGGAAGTCGCCTTCGATTTCAAAGTCAGTTACAAGACCTTCTTCGTTACGGATAGGTTTAACTTGTGCATATTTAATCGCTGATAAAGAGTCAGCTGCCACAGACAATCCAGCGATACCAGTTGCCATTGTGCGAATAATTTCTGTATCATGTAAAGCCATTTCAAGACGTTCATAGCTGTATTTATCATGCATATAGTGAATGATATTTAATGAGTTGATGTATACGCCAGCTAACCAGTCCATCATTTTTTCATATCTTTCGAAAACTTCATCATAATCTAGTACGTCTGATTTAATACCTTCATAACTTGGTCCAACTTGTTTGCCAGATTTTTCATCTTTACCACCATTGATAGCGTAAAGTAATGCTTTAGCTAAGTTAGCACGTGCACCGAAGAATTGCATTTGTTTACCAATCTTCATGGCAGATACACAGCAAGCGATACCATAATCATCGCCATAGCTTTCACGCATTAAGTCATCATTTTCATATTGGATTGAGCTCGTTTTAATACTCATTTTAGCACAATAGATTTTGAAGTTTTCAGGTAAGCGTGTAGACCATAATACTGTTAAGTTTGGTTCTGGTGCTGGACCTAAATTATCTAATGAGTGTAAGAAACGGAATGAGTTTTTAGTTACCATCGGACGGCCGTCAATACCTACACCACCGATAGATTCAGTTACCCAAGTTGGATCTCCAGAGAATAATTCATTATATTCAGGCGTACGTGCGAATTTAACGATACGTAATTTCATAATGAAGTGGTCAATGATTTCTTGAACTTCTTGTTCAGTGATGTCACCATTTTGTAAATCACGTTCAGCATAAATATCTAAGAATGTTGAAGTACGTCCTAAACTCATTGCTGCACCATTTTGTTCTTTAATAGCAGCTAAATATGCTAAGTATAACCATTGCACAGCTTCTTTGAAGTTAGTAGCAGGACGGCTAATATCAAATCCATATTTTTGTCCTAATTCTTTTAAATCTTGAAGTGAGCGATATTGTTCTGATAATTCTTCACGTAAACGAATCACATCTTCAGACATTTCAGTGGACATTGTGTTAAAGTCTTTAAGTTTTTGTTCCATTAAGAAGTCTACACCGTATAAAGCAACACGACGATAGTCTCCGATAATACGTCCACGTCCGTAAGCATCTGGTAAACCAGTAATAATACCAGCTTTACGACAATTTAACATTTCTCTTGAATATGCATCGAATACACCTTGGTTATGTGTTTTACGATATTCAGTGAAGATTTTTTCTGTTTCTGGGTCTAATTCGTAACCATACGCTTCACATGCTGCTTTTGCCATACGAATACCACCGAATGGTTGCATAGAACGTTTGAATGGTTTTTCAGTTTGAACACCAACAACTTTTTCTAAATCTTTGTCTAAGTAACCAGCGTCATGAGAAGTGATTGTCGATGCCACTTTAGTATCCATATCCCACATGCCACCGCGCTCACGTTCTTCTTTTGATAATTGCATTACTTGATCCCATAAAGTTTCAGTTGCTTTTGTAGGACCTTCTAAAAATTCATCGTCACCTTCATATAATGAATAGTTCAATTGTATGAATTCTCTCACGTCTATATTTTTATTCCAACGACCTGTTTTAAATCCTTGCCAAGCATTAGTATGATTATTTGTTTCTAACATACTCTCCGCCTCCATTTCGTATTGTTAACGTTTTCAACGGTAGTATACCACGAAACATGTGATTAATTTCACATAATTTATGGCATATTTTCTACTAAAGTTTGTATAAATTACGAACCTGTGACAGAAGTTATAACAGTTTGTGAATAAATTATCCTGTTACATAACAGTTTTCTGAAAAATTTCTTCTATTATTAAACCTGATAGTATGAAAAATTCACTATATAATAATGACAAGTAAAACAAAACCTGAGACAACAATTGTCTCAGGCATAGTTTATCTATCATTAAATTAGAAACTGGCTTAGTCTTTTTATCTCTGTTACTAATAAGGCTAAATTGAGAAACATATCCATATCATAGATATTATAAATGTGCGTTTGGGAGTCCTAACACATAAATTTTATAGACATTTCAACTTAGAGCTCATAAGCCATATGGGGATTATATTCAAAATAAATTCTACTCTATCTCATTTTCCACGCTCTTAATTTACCTCTTTATTATTAACTTCTTTCTTTTTAAAAAGCCATAAAACTAGAATTAAAAAGATATGAATGTAAAAGTTTCTTCTATTGTAATCAAAAAGCGTGAATATTCAATTGCAATAAAAGTTTGATACAATTTCATTTCTTTCGTTTTAACAAAGTAAATAAATCGATTTTTTACATGTGCGGGAGTGTAACCTCAGACAAACTGGAGGCTCCCTTAAAATTTATCATTATTTTTATGTAGTTTTGCTATGAGGCTTTTGAAACACTTTGTCTTTGTCTAATTTTACTTAGTGTCATTGCAATAGTAACCAATAAAGCGCATAAAATATACATCCATTTAAATCCTACCGTATCTGATATTGGCCCCATTAGCACACCTCCTAGTGAAATCCCTAAATCTGCACATGCTATAAACAATCCTAATAACATATTACGTCCTATCTTTGGTAAGACAAAACTTAAATACGTTGTCAATGTAGGATAAACGAGCGCTTGTGTTATTCCGATAAAGATTGCACTTATATATACAAATATACTCACTATATGTGGTCCAAAAGCTACAATGACTGAAGCAACCATCAGTAACGTTAAGACAATCATCATAAAACGGTGATGCCATAAACCATCAGATGGTACATACTTACGTAAATAAAATCTAGCTATCACTACTGTAATGGCTTGAATTGTGAGGAAAATACCTGCATTCGCGAAACCTTCCCTAACCGTATATAATGGTATAAAAGTACTCATCGCACCAAACACGATAGATGACAAGATCATAATCATACCACTGCAGAAGAGTGCTTTATTTTTAAAAAATTGGACATATACAGTCATTGCATTAAAAGGCAAGACTTCGTCTTTTGGTGATACCTCTTTTTGTGTATTTGCAAAAGTAGTTCTATAACCAAATAAGGTTGTTGTTACTGCAATAAAAATCATAACAATAGCAAATATGGACATATTTTCCACGTGCCAAATCCCAACTGCAATTAATGGTCCTAATAAATTGGGAATCGTTGAAAATAATGAATAGAGAGATACACCTTCTGAACGATATTTCTCAGGTAAAGCATCTATAATACCCAATTGTAAAGACATTGAGAAGAATGCCGTACACACACCTTGCATGATACGTGCAATCAAATAACCTTCAAGTCCTGTAAACCCATATAATACCAGTGCCATAGCATTAATCAATAATATAATACGCAATACTTTAATCGGACCAATACGTGCAATAATTTGACCAGCCCAGGGGCGAAATAGCATTGCCGTTAGCATATAAGCTCCCATTACAATTCCAATTACAGTATTCGTCGCCCCCAAGTCATGTCCTCTTAGAGGTATGAAAACATTGAGTATGGCATTCGCACTAAAAAACATCAATGTTAAAATATATAATCTTAAAAAAGGCCAAGACATGGCACCTTTCATATTGTCACTCCTTAGATTGATAGTTGTTTATCAATCAGTTCTCTTGTATAACCATTTTGTTGCCTATGCAATTCACTTATAGATGTCCTAGCTTCGATACAACCATTTTTAAAAATAAGCAAGTCATCACATATATATGTCGCAGCTTGTATATCATGAGTAATAAAGATATAACTCAGCTGGTGTGAGTGACGTAACCTTTTCAATAAATCTAATATTTGTGTTTGCATAGACATATCTAATGAACTAATCGCCTCATCAAATAATATATAATCTGGTTGCATACATATCGCACGTGCAATAGCTACACGCTGTGCTTCTCCACCTGAAAGCATATGTGGATAACAATACAAACAATCAGATTTTAACCCTACTTCACGTAGTAACACTGTTACATACTCTTCCATATTCTCCTTCGATGTACATCGACATTGATTCATTACTTCAAACAAAATATCTTTGACAGTATGAAAAGGATGCAAAGAAGAAGTATAGTCTTGAAAAACCGCAGCAATTCGATGACGTCTCACTTTTTTTAAATGAACAGGCTGACCGTCCAAAGTCACTTGTCCTTGATCTGGTTTTTCTAGTCCTAAAATCATACGACTCAACGTAGACTTTCCACTTCCACTTTCACCAATAATTGCTACTGATGCACCAGTGGGACAATCAAATGACACGCCTTTAACTACAGGAATACGTTTATCACGAAACATTGATTTTTTTCCATAAAATTTAATAACATTTTGAACCTTAAGCATTGAAATCACCCCTCAGCACAAACTGAAAATAATCATAAATTGTCTTTTTAGTTGATAATAAATAAGCTGTATAGTGATGACGAGGTTGTTGTAATACCATATTTGTTCGACCTTCTTCTATCACACGACCTTCTCTCATAACTACAACACGGTCTGCAATTTTATTAATCACTGTGAGGTCATGAGATATAAAAATCATGGCGCAATCAAAATGATGTTTTATATCTTTAAAAGCATTGATAACTTCATATTGTGTGATGGTATCTAATGCTGTGGTCGGCTCATCAGCAATGATCAATTTAGGTTTCAATGCTAATGCTAGTGCAATCATCATACGTTGAAGCATCCCACCTGACAACATGTAGGGATATGCTTTTAATAATGACTGAGGATCTTTCAACTTCATATACGTCATATAATGAATAAGTTCTTGTTTTATTTGTTGCTTTGATAATGTCGTATGTGCACGCAAAGTTTCAATCATTTGCTTTCCCACTTTAGTTGAAGGATCAAATGCCCGTGTTCCTTGTTGCATAATCATCGCAATATCTTTACCACGAATTTTGCGTAGTTGCTTTTCAGTTATTGTATTTAAATTTTGATGTTCAAAAAAGATATCTCCGCTTACAGATAAACGTTGAGCGTTTAAACCTATTAATGCCTTACAAGTAATCGATTTTCCGCTTCCACTTTCTCCAATAATACCTAATGTTTCTCCACATTGAACTGTGAAATTCACGTTATCAACGAGCGTCTCATCTGACCATGTGTCCTTAATTCCTAAATGTGCTACTTTAAGCAGTGTCACGTGCTTTCACACCTTTCTTCAGAGCCAGTCGTTTTTCTTTAGCGGACATACGAGGATCAATCGCCATTTGTAAAGCATCTGATAAAAAGTTAAACGCCATCACAATTATGACGATAGCCACACCTGTTGTCATCATCATTCCAGGATGTGTGAACATTACTTTTCGTGCTTCATTAAGCATCATCCCCCATTCGGCTGTAGGTGCCTTAACACCTAATCCAAGGAATGAGAATCCTGACATTTGTAATATCATTGAACACATCGAACTACTAGCAATAATCGCTATGTCAGTAAAGGTTAGTGGCAAAATATGTTTGCGAATGATTGTTAAATCATTCATACCAATTACTTTGGCAAATTTTACATGATCAGCTTCAATATATTGCATTACACTGGTTCGAATCACGCGACAAAACCACGCCCATCGAGTCAATATAAATGCAATAATAATATTTTCTACACCCATGCCAAACAACGTAATCAATGCCAATGTGACCACATAGCTTGGAAAAGCTAACATCACATCGCATATACGCATAATTATTGCATCGATATAACCTGGGAAATAACCTGAAATAAACCCAAGTATCGCTCCTATCACAACGGAAATAATCAATGCGACAAATACATATAACAAACTAGGTCTTATGGCGTATATTATCCGTGTTAATACATCTCGACCTAAATGGTCTGTTCCCAACCAGTGAGACCAACTTATACCAGCAAATTTATTTGCTGTATCAATGTGATTCGGTTCATAGAATGTAATTAAAGGAGCTAAAACTCCAAGCACTACGTAGATTGTAATAATAGCTATAGCAAATATGGCACCTCTATCTTGAAATAGACGACGTAACACAATCATTTCATTGCCTCCCTTAAACGCGGATTTAATATTGCATTAATGATGTCTGCAAGTGTATTAAAAAGAATAAACAACACCGCGACAATGAGCACGTATGCTTGAATTACTGGAAAATCATGTTCAGTAATCGCTTTAATACTTAATGGTCCTAAACCCGGCCACGCAAATACATTTTCAATAACGACTAGACCTCCCATAATCATTGGTATCGACATACAAAAAATAGATATGGCTACCTGTAATGCATTACGTAATACATGCAGCAACATTGTCAGACGAGGTACACCACTAGCTTTTAAATACAAAACATAATCTTCATTTAATTGTTCAAGCATAGATCGTCGGACATTTCTAAAATAAATTCCTGTATAGGTAATCGTAATAACAAAGACTGGAAGAATATAACTTTCTGGACCAGTGAGTCCTGAGGTTGGTAATAAATTGAGTTTTACAGATACATAAATAATTAATATTGAAGCTACCCAATATGAGGGCAGAGCTGTTAGTAGAAAAGCTATTGAACGTATAGCACGATCTGTAAATCTACCACTAGTCAAAGCACTCACTATGCCTAGTACAACAGACGTTATCATTACCACAACACTGGAAATCAAAGTGAGTTTTAATGTATTCATAAACGCTGGCCCCATACGCTCAGATACTGGATCCCCTGTGATATAACTCGTTCCAAATTTAAACTGCAAGGCATCAACAAGCCAATTTTTATATTGCGTGAATATCGGTTGATTTAATCCATATTTTTCTTTAGTTTCAGCTATTAAATCTTGCGTTATATTAGGCGTTCCTTGGGCATGTAAAATTGTTACGGCTGGATCTTCGTTCGTGAGATAGGTCATCATGAAAGTCATAAAAGTCACTACAATCAATAATGGAATCATGAGAGTAAGACGTTTCATAATAAATTTAACCATGACGACGCTCCTTTATTTATATTGCATTTCATTAAATGGAAGCTCATATTGTGATTGTGTAAAGGATAATTTTTGTAAATCTTTAGGTGCAACAACAGTCATTCTCCCGTGAGTAATTGGAATAAAGACACCTTCATCGTCAACTTGTTTCAAAATTTGCTGATACGCTTTTGAACGTTCCTTTGCATCTTGAATTTTGAACGCCTCATCAATATCTTTGTACAGTTGTGACTTATTCTTAATACCTAATGTTGCACTTTCATATCCCGTTTTCGTCTTAAATGCTGCTAATGTACTCTGAGGATCATATAATAGCCCCCATGTTTGATTAAACATTAGATCGTAATCACCAGAACTACGACGTTCAGCTACTTTATCTGACGTTTCTCCGTTTATATCTAGTTGTACACCTAACTTCTTAAATTCTGCCTCTAAGAATTCAGCTTGTTCTTTTTGACTGGAAGAGCCTTTGTCATAATACAACTTAAGATTCAAATCTTTGCCCTCTTTTTGACGAACTTGTCGATCTTTTGAAAGCACCCATCCGGCCTTATCTAATAACGCTTGTGCTTTTTTCTTATCATATGTTCTTGTTGGTAAATTAAAGTTTATATCTGTCACATTTTTAGCAAATAGTTGTGTGGCTGGCTTTTCTTGCTTGTTTAAAATATCTTGAGCTATTTTATCTCTATTTACCATGTGACCTAATGCTTGTCTGACTGCTTTATCACTGACTGCACTATCTTTCTTACCAGAATTAACAACAAGCATTTTTGTATTCATGGCTTGGCTACGTTTTACTTGATAGCTTCCGGTTTCTTTTAATTGTTTTAAACTATCTTTATCTAAGCTGTCTGTACCTCTATCATCTGTATAAGCAAAGTTGGTTTCTCCTTTTTTCATTGATAAAAATGCTGTTTCTCCAGCAGGTTTAACTTTTGCTTCTACTTTATTTAACTTTGCCTTTTCTCCCCAATATTGATTATTTTTATTAAATTCTGCAGATATATCTTTTTTGTGTTCACCCATTTTAAATGGTCCTGTACCGTCAAATGATTTCACACCATCTTTGGTTGTACCGTGTTTAAAATCTTTAGGCGATACAAAAACGTATGGTCGTGGCATAGCTAGTTCTGCTAACGCAGGTTGATAAGCTTCCTTCAAATGTAGTTGTACCGTATACTTATCCTTAACTTTGACATCATCAATCAGTGTTGAAAGTTTTAACCATGAATGTAGTTTCTTATTTTGTTGTACTGCATCGATGTTTTTCTTCACTGCGTCTGCATCAAATTTCGTACCATCATGAAAAGATACATCGTCCCTTAAATAAAACGTATATGTTTTACCATCAGGTGAAATGTCCCATTTTTTCGCTAATAATGGCTTAATACCATCCTTGGTATTGCGAACTAACGGCTCATAAATCATACTCTCTGCGGACATTGAACCTCCATAAACATGGGGATTCATATCTCCAATATCTTTGACAGTTGTATATGATAATACTTTATTCTCTTTTTTCTCTGTTAGTTCTTTGTTACTTCCACAACCGGCTAAAATAATCCCAGATACAAAAATGACTGTACTTAGTTTTGTGAGTTTATTCATTGTTTTCCTCTTTCTTTTCGAAAATATGTAAACTTATATTATTACGTTTTTTATTTATAAAAAGTTAAGTAGTTCGTCACTAACGCTAAATCCTGTTTAAAATGATGTAATTCGAATTGCTTTGATAGTTGTTGATGTAAATGTGTATCACAGTATTGTTTAACGGTAGTTTCATAACGTAATAACAATGTGTCAATCATCGGTGTTGCAACGTTTAATGCTCTTCCAATTGCTTGAATCATCAAAGTACGATAATAATCTTCACTCGGCATGCGTGGTATATGTATAACTCCTTGTTCATCAGTATCAACATGTTTGTATGGTACGGCAGAAAAATCAAAATATGCACCTTGATCGTCCGGATTAGAAAATGGATCGATTAAAATTGCTGTATATCGCACATAAAGTAGATACTCTTGATGAATAGCTGATAAATTTTCAAAGCTTTCAATATCAACTTCGCGCATGGTCTCATCACGTATAGGGTAATTTTCTTTCACCATAAACTTCAGGAGATTGACCGAGGGTACCTTTAATTTTTTTAATATCATCATCATTTCTTGCCACATTAATCGCATTTCATGTATTAAGGTCATTGTAATTGGACCCTCTGGAAATAGCTTATATACGTATACTGGCACTTTCGTCCCTTCAAATACCGCCTTTAATGAAAATTGATTCATAAACAATGGTGGGTGTACATAAAGTGAACTATTATGTATCTCCGCATGTAGCGGTGTGTCCATCGTTGTTAATTCTATATTCAAATAGTCGAATAAAGACTTAAGCTTATACAACGTAATAGACTGAGAATGAGTCGAACCTACGAATAATTTTGATTTAACTCGTGTAGTTAGGACACAATGCGGTTGTGCTTTATCAAATATTCGGGTATCGCCTAGATAAGTGGAAAACGAAATCACTTCACCTTCACAATGAACATCTGTTAGTATTTGCTTAACAAGCATATGTGATCCTAATGTTGGCGAGACCAAGATAATTTGTTTAATACGTTTTAATGTGGACTTAGATAATTGCTGTAATATCGGTCGATACGCATCAGCAGTACATGCTAAAATCACCACGTCATAATATTGTGTAATGTCTTTAACATCTTTAAAAAAATGTCTAACCGTAAACTTACCTGAAAAACACTGATGTGCATCATTTTGAGTCATTACTGAAAAAAAGCCGTCACGATGATACGCATCAAAGACTCTCTTAGATTTGGTTGATGCATGAACGCGACTCACCATATCAACCATATGTTCCCCATGTAAGTTACATAGTCGAGCAAGTTGAATAGCGACCGGTCCACTACCAACCATTAATATTTTAGACATGTTCAACACCAACTTTTGATGCCACTTTACGATAAAGTGCAATATCAAAAATCTGCTTCGGTCGTGTTTGTAGTTCTTCACATCGCCATTGTGTTTCGTCAGTTGCTTGAGATGGATAATTAAACAATGCTTTCATATCATCACCGTATCGCATAGCTACAACAACTTCATCATTCGTCAATGTGTAAAGTTCATTCAAAATGTCATATTTGATAGGTATCGTCGAACTGAAAATAATATGAGTCACAGATTGGATGTCTTCTAATTGATCAACTGTTTGATTACTAATAACGATATCTTCATTTGGAGCTAGTACATTGACGACACGTTGCCCTAAATCAACTGCTTCCGAATCTATATCTATACCAATGACCGCAGCGCCAGTTTCTTTAGCAACTTGAATTAATGTCATAGGATATGCACCCGACCCAATCAGTAACAACTTGTCATTTTGTCCAATTTGCCATCTTCCGAATTCTTCATTAATACAATGCTCTATATTTTCGAAATAACCTGACGTGGAGGCCCTACCATTCAACAAACGTTGTGCTCGAATGACTTCTACCTGTTTCACACACTTTGCTGATACCTCTTGAAGCTTCTTGGTAAAGCTTATTTTTGTTTCTAAATCATTCCATGTTAAATAATGATGCTCTGCCAAAGGTTGAAGTATCCATTGACTGTATTCATCAATCAAATTTTCTAAATCAACAATATGCCGACTATCTTCCAAAACGAGTTGATGTAAGTACGTAAATTGTTCTAAATAATATTGTAATTGGTTCTCTATTTTTGTATGCTCATTCATATTTGCGTCATTGTCTCCTGTTCTATATATGCTTGTCCTGTTGCGACAGTTGAAACTTGACCCTTAATCGTTGTTTGATATTCATTTTGTCCAGACTTTCTGGATGAGACAATAATACTGCCTCCGGGTTGGTTAACTAGGTAATCTTGAATATCATGATCTGTTAGATAATTAACCAACACACCGATAGAAGCCGCTCCTGAACCACAGCTATTTTCCCAGATTAAGCTATCTATTGCAGGTATATGTATCAGTGGATATATGAATTGTTTATCTTGTTGAAAAAGCATGACACCAATTGTTTTAAATTGTCGATGCCATGTTTGCGCACTGACAAAATCTTCCACGCACTGTTTTATTGCCAAATCTACATCATCACACATCATCACATAGTGAATGTATGTATCATAGCTAATTTCAAATGCTTTAAACTGCTGTTCCCCTAATTTCACAAATCTTTCCTTAACTTGATGTACTTTTGGCATAGTCACTTCATAATGTTGCGAATGAACTTTACACTCTACAGGATGAGAACACCCCGAAACTCTTAATTGAAATTGTTGATGCTGTATCAATAAACGTTCTTTTAAATAGTGAATGTAAGACATAGTCGCATTACCACAAAATTCATTTCCACTCATTACCAAGTGATAGTTATCCCCATTTTCATAGTTTACTGATTCAATAAACCCTACTTGTTCACAACACATGTGTGTTGTCGCCATCAACTGATGTGCAATCGCAGCATATTCGCTCGGTTGATGCTTTGAATGAACAAGAATTGTCATATTCCCAGATGGATTATATTTTGAAAATTCGACCACTTGACGTTGCATAAAACACTCCTTTTTAATGTAAATTTTCAAATTAAATTGTTAATAAAAATGATTAACCTCATAAAAATCAATAACTTAAAATAATTGCATAAAACAAATCGTAATTGTTACGATTTGAGAATTATATTAAACGAGGCACATGCAGTTGTCAATATAAATGATAATTATTTTCAATTAATAGAATAAAGTGAAACAATCTTATTATTCGCATACACCTCAATCTAAAATAAAAAGTGTAGCTATCAATAAACATGCTCATCAATCCATTTCAATTGGCATTGTATTTGTTGTCGTCATCTTTGTAAGTGTTATCCAAATCCTATTACATCAACGTCTTAAACAGAACGCACCTCTCGAAAGATTATATTTGGTACCTTATAGTCAACTTAAACTATACTTGACTTATATCAGTGTACATGTGGTCATACTGATGCTCATGCTATTGATGATTAGCCTTTTAATGCATCAACCATTAAGCATTCTTTTCTACTTAAAAACACTGATTATAGTTTTATTTTATGAGGCAGGTATTG
Organism: Staphylococcus epidermidis; assembly: GCF_006742205.1. NCBI lineage: Bacteria > Bacillati > Bacillota > Bacilli > Caryophanales > Staphylococcaceae > Staphylococcus > Staphylococcus epidermidis. The sequence goes on along the minus strand of NZ_AP019721.1, from coordinate 159,914 downwards.
CTTTATTACTTTTTAAAATTAATGTTCTTAGTCACCGTATATTCATGGCTATTATTTATACGGTAGCGATAGGTATTATATATTTATGGATTCAATTGTAAAGGAGTCATATTCAATGATAGATATTCAAAATGTTTCCAAAAGCTATAAAAAGAAGCATATTTTCGATTCCCTAGATATGCAATTTCAAAATCATAAAATTACTATTTTATTAGGTGAAAATGGTGCTGGAAAATCTACATTATTGCGTTTAATTGCAGGTATTGAGAATGCAGACGAAGGACGTATTCAATACTTCAATCAATATTTGTCAAGACGTCGAATACGTCATATTGTAGGCTATGTCCCTCAAGACATCGCACTATTCGAGCATATGACTGTCATGGAGAACATTGAGTTTTTCAAGTCACTTTGTGAAAATCCTATTTCAGATGAAACACTTCATTCTTATTTATCACAATTAAACTTTACTGATACAAAAGTGAAAGTATCTAACCTTTCTGGGGGAAATAAACGTAAAGTCAATATTATGATAGGTCTACTTAGTCGGCCTAAAATACTTATTCTAGATGAGCCAACAGAAGACATTGATTTAGAATCAAGATATGATATTCACAACTTATTACAACAAATGACCGATCAATGTTTAATCATCATGACGACACATCATTTAGACGAAGTTGAAGCACTAGCAGATGATATTAAAGTTATAGGTCAAAATCCTTTTTATCATGATATTTTAGAAAATAAAGGTTGGTCTTTTAAAAAATATGCAAATGCCTTAGCTGATAATACGAAATCTTAAGCTGTACTTTCACTCCATCACTTCATCAATATTTAACATCAAAAAGGCTTGCCCTTTCGTCGTATATTTCTCGATTGAAAAGGCAAGCCTTAATAAATTTTATACACATTTATTTATCGTGTCTAACTTATCTGTACACTAATCCACCATCAGTTAAAATGGATTGGCCTGTAATATAATCAGAATCATTTGAAGCTAAGAATGATACTAAGTTCGCAACATCTGATGGCTCTTGATATCTTCCAAGTTTGATTTCTGAAGAAAATGCTTCAAACGCGTCTCCTATTTCTAGACTATCATCAAGTTTCACCATTTCTTCATCAATACGATCCCACATTTCAGTTTTGGCAACTCCTGGGCAATAAGCGTTTACGGTAATGCCTTTGTCTGCTAATTCTTTAGCAGCTGTTTGAGTGAAGGAACGTACAGAGTGTTTTGTAGCTGAGTAAGTGCCGAGTACTTCATAAGATTCATGTCCTGCAATACTACATGCATTGATAATTTTACCTTTACTTTTTTGTTTAATAAATTGGTTAGCAGCTGCTTGAATTCCAAACAATGTACCAAATACGTTAATATTAAATAACTTAGATAATTCCTCTTCCCCAATTTCTAAAATTGGCGTCACTGCATCAACACCTGCGTTATTCACCATGACATCTAATTGACCAAATTCTGTAACTGCGAACTGAACTAATTCTTCCTGTTCTTTCTTTTTAGATACATCACTCTTGAATGCGACAGCTTGATAACCTTTTTCTTTGAATTCTTTCTCAGTTTCTAATAGAAGTGCTTCATTAATATCTTGTAGTACTATATTAAACCCATCGTTAGCAAGACGTTCTGCAATACCTTTACCTAATCCACCTGCTGCACCTGTTATAATTGCTGTTTTACTCATATCTATCTTCCTCCTTATTTATCATCTACCCTTTAAACATGGTGGTAGTAATAAGATTGGGAAATGTCAAATGTTGTTAATATATTTGTCGAAAAGTTGTTGTTTTTATGCATTATTAAATACAACTTCAAATTACTAACACTGCTTTTTACTGCAACAATATACCTTTTAAATATCTACATTCTTTTTAGGAATTAAACAATACGCCGCAATAAATGCGATAAACACTAAACCTGCACCCACGATAAATGCGATAGTAGCTGCTAAATATGCCGGGTGATTTACAGATAATGCCGTATATATTGTTGTCACAACAGCGATTCCAAATGCTGCACCTAGTGTAGAAGTCATTTTGATAATTCCTGATGCAGTACCTGCTTTTTCAGCTGGAACATTAGATACAGCAGTAGATAGCGCGGGAGTAGCAAAAAATCCTAATCCTAGACCTATAAAGATAAAGCCAATACATGCCACAATATAATAAATCATATTAGGCAAAGAAGTGAATGCTAAAAGTATAATACCAACAGTAATTGATACCGGACCTAACATCAATGGCAATTGCGGTCCTCTTTTTTGCATAAAACGTTCACCAACACGAATCATTAACAAACTACACAGCATATATGGAATTGTAATTAAACCGGCTTGTGCAGCTGATAAATGCTTATCGTCTTGAACATAAATATTAAATAATGCTAATGAACCAATATCCATGTTCACCATCAAGTTGGCTAATGTTGTTCCAATATAAACATTATTTGAAAATAAACTTAAATCTATAAAAGGTTCATCTTGACGTTTTTCAAATATATAAAATGCAATTAATGTCACAATGAATATAGCAATTAATATCAATATAAGAGGATTTAACCATCCAATTCTATCGCCTTGCGTAATCACTACGTTAATGCTTAACATCATGACAACAAAAATAATGATTCCAACGATATCAAATTTTTTATTATATGCAGACTCATCTTTAGATTCTGGTATACCTCTAAGCAATATTAAGGCGATAATTGAAAAGATGATTGACAACACGAAAATCCATCGCCATCCAATAAATGTAGCTATAATTCCAGCAAATAGGGATGCTAACCCTGTTCCACCATAGGATCCGAATGACCAATAACTAAGCACCTTTTGTCTTTCTTCACCTTGGAAGAAAGAATTAATTAACGCGATAGTTGCTGGAAGTAAGCATGCAGCAGATAAGCCCTGTAAAACACGCCCTAATAATAATAAAATTGGTGCATGCGAGATAATCAATGCAATAGAGCCAAGTATACTTAATATTAGACCTGCATTTGTGATTTTAACTCGACCTATTTTATCAGATAATCCCCCTGCTACGACTATAAATACACCTGTTAAGAGTGATGTCAGACTGACCGCAATATTAACAATACTCATATCTACATGATAAAAACGTTGAACATGTGGTGCGATATTCAAAAAAGACTGTGCAAATAACCAGTATGTGAGAATCCCTAAGATAATCGCTACAATTAGTTGTTTCCCTTTATTAAACTGTTCGCTCATCGTAAGTGGCCTCCTACTCTTCCGTCATTTATTTCGTTACAGCACTTTGACCGGCAATGCGACCAAAAGTAAAAATATCTGCCAGTGCATTTCCGCCTAAACGGTTACCAGCATGAATACCACCGGCAACTTCACCAGCCGCATATAAACCTTCAATGATATGACCTTCAACATCTATAACTTGTGCATGCGTGTTTATTTTTAAACCACCCATAGTATGATGTATTGCAGGTTTACGTGGTGTCGCATAGAATGGTGCTTTTTCAATTTTTAAATCAAATGCATTTTTATTGAAATCCTCATCTTGTCCTTGTTCTACGAAGGTATTATATCTTTCAATCGTGTTCACAAAAGTAGTTGTATCAATGTTTAATTTTTGGGCTAATGCTTCTAAGGTATCTGCTTTTACTAAAGTGCCGTCTTCTAATTCTTGATTAATTTTGTCCTCAGTTGTATTCATAGCTAGTGCTTTAATATTTGCATCTGCAATAATATAGAAGATACCGTCTTTTTGTTCTAATGCTGCCTTAGATAATACATCTCTACTTTCAAATTCGTTAACAAAACGTTGTCCTTCCTTATTAACGAAGACAAAGTTTGAAGGTGTTACGATTAATCCAGTAAATAATGCACCTGTCTTCGGATCAGAAATCGGCATCATTTGAGAGAATCCCATACCTACGATGTCAGCGCCTGCCTGCACACCTAAACGGATACCATCACCTGTAATTGCAGGAGAATTCGTTGTCTTAATGTCATCAGGAATATTATCCCAATACGTATTATATTGTTGTAGCATTTTTGTATTCGCTCCAAAGCCACCAGTAGCCAACACTACACCATGACGTGTATGAATCTTCACTTTAGCACCATTTGCTTTACGTGCTTCAATACCAACAACTTGATTACCTTCTTTGATTAACTTTTCTGCAGTAGTTTCTGTAAAAATACGACCATGATTATGTTTAACGTAGTCTCCTAAATTTTCAATGTACTCTAAACCTTGTGCTTTCATTGGTTTATGACCACGACGCCATAAAGCACCCACAGGCATATCTACAAACGAACGATCAAAATGTACACCTTTGTCTTTCAACCAGTATACAGATTCCAAAACGTTATCTGTGAGTGTTTTAACTAAATCATAATCACCTGATATTTCGACATTATTACGATCTTTACGTTTACCACCTAAATATGTTTGAATACGATGTAATTCGACAGAATCAAAAAGATATTCATCTTCATTACTGCTATTTTCAAGATAGTCTTTAATTTGACGTTTTAAAGTATTGAAATCTTCAATGTAAGCTTCATCTATATCATTTTCATCATGATTTAATAACTGTATGAGTGTCTCTTTTTCACCAGCAAGTGCCGGGAATGCATTTTGCCATTTAGGCTCAGCAGCGTTGACTTGACCACCTGTACGGATAGTATTGCCACCTATAGCCGCAAATTTCTCAAGCATGATGACTTCTTTTCCTTCATCTAATACCGTAGCAGCTGCACTGAGTCCGGCACCTCCTGTACCGATTACAACGACGTCAGCCGTCTCTTCAACGACCTCATCAGACCACTGAACAACTGGTTTAGGACGCGCCCGTAAAATATCTGGGTCTTCTCCTGCTTGTTCAATTGCATCTGCAATACCTTGCACGATGCCTTCACTTGTTACTGTCGCACCTGAAATGACATCTACATTCAGTGTTTGCCCATTGATAATATCTTGAGGTAAACGTTCAAACACTGGGTTCGCTATGCCTTCAGACTCTCCGCTATCATCTACCTCGATACTTACAATCTTATCTTCTGATAATTGGACTTTCATAGGTAAGTTGCCATTATGACCTTTTGCATAGACATGATACGTACCTTTGTTAAATTTAACTTTTTTATTTTGAAGTGCTTTTAATTTTTCATATTTACGATGCTCTTCTTCTTTATCTAAAATCATAAAGTCCATTACTTTCCATAAAGGGGATGGTATGTGAAGTACTTTCTGATCATGTATATCGACAAATTGTTCTACTTCTTCGTTTTGTGAAATTTTATCTGTCCATTGTGGTTCCACTAAATAGGCTTTCCCAACACTTAAAAGATCATATCCTAGTTCAAGGGCATGTTCTGCATCTTGTCGTTGGGCAATACTACCTACACCAATTAATGGAATTTTTGCCAACTGTGCACTTTGCATTTTGATGTACTTATTAATTAAAGGTTCTGTATCTTCTTGATTCACAATAGATGTACGTTGATAACTGTTTGCTGATATATGGAAGTAATCAGGTTCATATTCTGCTAATGTATTTAGTAAAAACATAGTATCTTCAAAACGTATGCCTGGTTCTTCAATTTCTTCAGGTGAGAATCGATATCCTATAATAAAATGAGAAGCCTCTTTTTCAGCAACGACGTGTTGAACCTTTGTTAAAACTTCGATTGGAAATCGTGTACGTTTTTCACGACTGCCTCCCCATGAATCTTGTCTCCGATTAGAATGTGGAGAGAAAAATTGTTGTAATAAGTATGTGTTGGCGCCATGAATTTCGACACCATCAAACCCCGCTTCTATAGCGCGACGTGTAGCCTCTCCAAAGTCATCAATCATCTGATTGATTTGAGCATGTGTCATTTCTCTAGGTGGTACAGCATCAGGTCTTAATGCTGCAATGGGGCTCGCAGATATCGGCTGCTCTCCTTCATTAAATTTAGGATTTGCCATTCTTCCGGCATGATAAAGTTGCAAAATCGCTTTTGATCCCTTAGCTTGAATCGCTTCTGCTAAACGTTTGAGTCCAGGTATTTTGTCATCATTATCAATACCTATAGCTCCCGGAAATCCTCGTCCGTGATTTTCAACAAAACAACTTTCAACAATGATTGCTGAAGCATCACCAGCTCTAAATTGATAATAATCAATCATTTCTGATGTAACACTTCCATCAAAATACCCAGCTTGGATAGTCATGGGTGCCATTAATACTCTATTTTTTAATTCGGCACCACATTTAAATTTAAAAGTATCGAATATTTCCTTACTCATAGCAAATCCTCCTAGTTTTTTGTGAATATTTTCACATTATTACTTAAAAATAAAATACTCTTCATGAGTATTCTTTAAATTTTTATAAATACTTTTGCATTTTCGAAGTCATTAAAACGCTTCCATCTCTTGTCACAATAATGCCTTCAATACCGTCAATGAGATTTAATAATTCAATATTTTTTTGTGACTGACCAAAACTACAAATTGTACTCCATACCTCGCCATCAATCCCATGATCAGATATGATTGTCACGCTAGCGATATCATTATCTACAGGATAACCTGTTGTTGAATCCAATATATGATGAAATAATTGATTTTCCTGTATGAAGTAGCGTTCGTAGATACCTGATGTGACAACTGATTGATGCGCTACGCTTAATGTAACGAGTGGTAGTGCATCCTTATGAAATGGATTACGTACACCTACATGCCATTTTTCTAATGTTTCGGGTTGTCTACCAATTGTTAAAACATTACCACCTAAATCGATAATGGCAGAAGATACACCATGAGATAAAAAGTATTGCTGTAATTGATCAGCAAAATAACCTTTAACTATGGCTCCTAAATCAATCTCCATTCCTGATTGTGTAAGAAATACTTCATGTGTTTTTGAATTTAGAACAAGATTTTCAGGATTCATACACAATAAAGCACGTTGTATATCCACTTCTTTAGGTTTCAATGCATCTTTAAAACCAATTTTCCATAATTTGACTAGTGGCCCTATCAAAATGTTCATCTTAAAATTAGAAGATAATGTAGTTTCATAACCATAACGTATCATGTTAAAGATTTCAGAACTAACCTTGACTGGTGCGATACCTGCATGTTGATTCACATTCATCAAATCTGATTTCGGATCATTAGCACTAAATTGTGATTCCCAAGCACGAATTTTTATTTCAGCTTCTTGAAGTAATGTATCCGGATGTTGATGTTCAATCGATAAACGTATCACCGTCCCCATTGCTTTAATCATTAGCGTTTTCACCTTTTGACTCCCCCTTTCCACCTATTCCACAACGCTAATATGTATATAAAAATTAAAATCTACTTTTAAATAAAAATGATTACTTTAATATCTACATTTACATTAACATAATTTCAAATATTTGGTTTTTGCTTATTTAAATGTTCACAATTATATCAAATATTAATCAAAGAATAAATTTTACTCTTTTAAATTATGCTTCTTTGAATCTTTTTAATAAAAAAAGAGTGGAACAGAATCCATACAGAATTCTTTATTCCACTCTCACAAAACTAACTAGAGTTGACAGCCTTTAACATTCCCAAGTAATCAACTCAGTCAAACGAAAATACTTCCACATCTGAACATATCATTTCTGTCAATGTTTCTTTGATGTCGTCTTTTTTATATTTTAAATAGATTTATTCATTTTGTAGGGCTTTTTCAATAGCTTTAATATTTTCTTTCATAAATGATTGGTAAGTATTGTTGTCATCATCTTGTTGTTTTGTGTGTGATCCCATATTGTAAAATTTAATTGTTTTAGCATTTGTCTCTTTTCTTACCGTATCTGCTACTTTATGAGATACATTTTCTTCTATTAAAATATTTTTCACTTTATCTTCTTTAATTTGTTTAACAATATTTGTTAAATCTTTTTGGCTTGGTTCTTCCGCATTCATATTTTCAATGCCTTCTTGTTCAAAATGATAGCGTTCAGCTAGATAACCTATAGAGTCGTGTGAAATATAAACAGTTTTATCTTCATTACCTTTCACAGCATGTTTCATATCTTTATCTAAGTCTTTTAACTCTTTAACTAGTTGGTTGTAATTCTTTTCATAATAAGATTTATGTTTGCTATCTTTCTCAATCAATTCATCTTTAATCGCTTTAGCAAATTTTTGACTTACTACAGGATCCAACCAAATGTGTGGGTCGTATTTTCCATGGTGATGATGTTCATGTTCGTGTTCATCTTCATGTGATTCACCATGTTCGTGACCTTCTCCGTGCTCATGTTCATGTTCTTCGCCTTTTAATAAATCTTTATTTTTATCTAAAGTCGATTCTAGTGATAGTGTTTTATCTTTATCATTTATAGCTTTAGCGATTTTCTTAGCTACGGGATCTAAGTTATCACCAGTATATAAGAATAAGTCTGATTTCCCAATATCTACCATTTGTTTTTGACTTGGATCATATGTATGTGGATCTACGCCTTTAGGGTAAACCGATTCAACATTTACATATTTACCACCAATTTGCTGTGCAAATGATTTAAGTGGATAGACTGTTGTCTTCACATCTAATTTTCCTTTATGATCAGATGACTGATTATGACTATCTTTACCGCAAGCAGCAAGTGCCAATGTTAGTACTGCTACAAAAAATAAAATTAAACCTTTTTTATACATGTGTACATCTCCTAAATCGAAATTGTTACGCTTTAATATTTACATTATTTTTTATTATTGTCAACGGTAATATTTAATCTCTAAAAAGTCTGAAAAAAGCAAAAGTTTTCTATTTGATACATTTATGCACAATATAATCACGCAGTTGCATAAACTACTATTACTTTTTCATTTGAAAAGTAATAGCATTATCGCTATACTTTTAAATCGTAATAATTACGTTTTACAGAAATAAATTCAGAAAGGATGTACTATCATGTCTCATCATCGCGTCATTATCATCGGCGCAGGCGCAGCTGGTGTGGGTATGGCAATCACTTTACAAGAATTCTATATTAAAGATGTTCTAATTGTGGAAAAGGGATCCATCGGTCATTCATTTAAACATTGGCCTCTATCAACAAAGACCATCACACCATCATTTACAACTAATGATTTTGGCATGCCAGATATGAATGCAATAGCTAAAGATACATCACCTGCCTTCACTTTCAATGAAGAACATTTATCTGGAAAACGTTATGCTGAATACCTCTCACTAGTAGCTACGCATTACAATCTAAATGTCAAAACAAATACCAATGTTTCACGTGTAACATACATAGATGGTATATATCATGTATCAACGGACTATGGCGTGTATACAGCAGATTATATATTTATAGCAACTGGAGACTATTCATTCCCATATCATCCTTTTTCATATAGACTTCATTACAGTGAAATTCAAACATTCACTCAATTAAAAGGTGATGCTTTTACAATCATTGGTGGTAATGAGAGTGCTTTTGATGCAGCCATAAACCTTAGTCAAACAGGCGCAAGAATATCAATATATACATCTAAAACTGGACTTAAAAAGGAAGTTGCAGACCCAAGTATAAGATTATCACCGTATACTCAACAGCGATTGCGTAACGCTATACAAGAGGGTGCATTAATCGAAATGCATGTTGGCTACCAGGCACGCAAAATAACATATCAAGATCATTCCTATAAGATACACTTTGATAATGGGCATATTGTTCACTCTCATACTGAACCGATTATCGCAACTGGATTTGATGTCACCCAAAATCCTTTAATAGAGCAACTATTTCAAATACGACAATCAGAAATTCAGTTAACAGAATTGGACGAATCTACAAAGTTTCCTAATGTATTTTTAATTGGTGCTACTGTACGTCATCAAAATGCTATCCTTTGTTACATATATAAATTCAGAGCACGTTTTGCAGTATTAGCTCATTTAGTAAGCCTACGCGAAGACTTACCTGAAGACACATCATTAATTCAGTCGTATCGTCAAAAAAATATGTATCTAGACGATTATCATTGTTGTGATGTGAATTGCACATGTTAACAGTAACATTTAATTTACGTGATGGAACGTTTTCTGATATCCCAGATGACGCACATGAGTTGATTATTGAAGACTATGACAAATTAACTCCCAGTCAGCAAACTTTATTAAAACGTTACATTATCAAACATCAATTAGATATTTCATTACAACATGCTATTCTTTCATCTCCACTCCATAGTTTAAATATGATTAAAAAGTTAGAGACTTTTGTTAAGGAGAGCAAAGCATACCATCCTCAATTTCACAATATTATTTGTGGATGGTGCTTTATTGTACTTATGTTTGCTTTACCCATCTACTTGTCTTATCACGTTTCAGACGGATTACAATACTACGTGTCACACTGGTTAACTAAACTATCCCAAATATCATTATTTCAAGAAAATAAGCTACAACATATTTTATTCGGTCATTATGGTGTCATTTCTTTAGGTACATATTCATTCGTCTGGGCGTTACCAGTTGTTTTCATGATTAGTTTATCTACAGCTCTTATAGATATAACTCATTTAAAGCATTATATCGTTTGGTCTATCGAACCTACGATGATGAGACTTGGTCTTCATGGATCAGATATCATACCCTTGTTAGAAGGATTTGGATGTAATGCTGCTGCCATTACTCAAGCTACACATCAATGTCATCGTTGTACAAAAGTACAATGTATGAGCTTGGTAAGTTTCGGAACTGCATGTAGTTATCAAATTGGTGCGACATTATCGATATTCAACGCAAGCCACCGCTCTTGGTTGTTTTTGCCATACATAGGCATGGTTTTCTTAGGAGGAATCATACATAACAAGCTGTGGTATAGTCACCGAACATCTATAACAACACCATCAGTTTTTCAACGACAACTCGTACGTTGGCCTAAACCAAACCTACTCTTAAAAGCAGCGTGGAAAAGTATTCAAATGTTTATTGTACAAGCCTTACCTATTTTTATAGGAATTTGCCTTATTGTAAGTCTATTGTCTCTTACGCCTATTTTGACTTTTATATCAAATGCATTCATACCTTTATTATGGCTACTAGATGTACCTACACAGCTTGCACCAGGTATTCTGTTTTCAATGATACGTAAGGATGGGATGTTGTTGTTTAATATGAATGGCGGTACTTTAATTCAAAGACTTTCCGCATTCCAATTATTGTTGCTAGTCTTTTTTAGTTCAACATTTACAGCATGTTCAGTAACAATGACTATGCTCATGCGTCGACTCGGTTCAATTCTAGGAATTAAAATGATAATGAAACAAATGGTATCGTCCACAATTTGCGTCACCATACTAGTCATAGCAATGTTAAGCATAACTAAAATTTCAGACTTAGGAGTGATGTTATGGAAATCATTATTATCGGTGGTTTTTTAGGAAGTGGCAAGACCTCAGCAATAAATCATTTAATCGCTGATGCACTTGAAAACAACTTAAATCCTGCTGTTATTATGAATGAATTTGGAAAAAGAAGTGTTGATGGCCAACTTATAGAACGTCCTGAAGTACCTATGAGTGAAATCACTGAAGGATGCATTTGTTGTGTGATGAAATCAGACGTATCACAACAACTACATGAACTATACTTAAAATATCAACCAGATATCATCTTTATTGAATGCAGTGGTGTAGCTGAACCACTAGCTGTCGTCGATGCATGCTTCACACCCGTACTTGCACCTTTTATCACTTTAAGGAGTATGGTGGGAATTATTGATGCAAGCATGTATTCACGAATTAAATCTTATCCACAAGACATTGCAGCTCTATTTTATGAACAACTTCGTCATTGTTCGACTTTATTTGTTAATAAAATAGATAAGATAGAGGTGGAAGAAACCGCCCGCTTGCTACGTCAACTCGAGCGTCTCAATAGCGATGCCAATATTCAAGTTGGTCAATTTGGAGAATTAAATTTAAAATCACTGCTAGAACCAACACATATAAATTCAAATGCATGTGGCACTTTGCATAGTAATATAAATCATCAATTCATTGAAAATCCTAGGCTACAAACAAAAGAAGAAATGATTAGTGCGTTAGATAACTTGCCTCAAGATGTTTACCGTGTCAAAGGGTTTGTTCGTTTTTCAGATCAGCAACACGTTTATTTAGTACAGTATGCACAAGGAAATATAGAATTATCTCCCATTCAACTTAAAGCTGATGTACCATTGTATCTCATTGTTATAGGAAAACATTTAAAACAAATACAACTTGATTTATAAAAGCACATCTCTCAATCATCAGTTTAACTTTATACATAAACAAACCTCTAAATGCCTTTTGTTCATTTAGAGGTTTTTGGTACTTATTTCTATTGTTCGTCTTTTATTAACGTTTGCGCTTTTGAACTGATTCCATGCTTACTTTTACTCATTATTTACATCACTTGGATTAAATTCCAAACTATCCGCAAAGTAGATGCTTTGTTCTTTGTTGTCGACAAAAGAAAACTCGATTTCTTTATAACCTATAGATGAACCTTTAAGATCACCATCCCCTTTTAATATTAGTTTAGGTGCCTTTTTTGTAGGGATATCATATTTCTTTCTTAACTGTTTCACATTGTCATCTTCATTACTTAATTGGTACTCTGCCGAATAACTTGGTACGTTTGGGTTATAAGACACATTTCCATTCTTGTAGTCTTTTAAATTTTTAAAATTCCCATATTGAGAGAAAAACTGAAAGTTTTTAATTTCATTTTTTAATGTTTCATCGTCGATAGGTTTAGTCGGTTCAATTTTATTGTTTTTTAGTTGAACAGGGTATTTTTTTCTTTATTATGAACTCTTCCTTTTTTATCTTCTGTGGTAATACTAGTATAAAAATGACCTGTCGTCTTTCTAGTATTTCTATTCATATATAAAACCATGCCTCTAGATTCCATCGCTTGACCTTTTTTCTGAATATTCATGACTGAATTAATAATCCATGTCCCTTTGTCTCTCTTTTCAAACTCTTCATCACGATAGCCTTCTTTATCGTATAAATCTTCTAAATTTTTAATTGGATACATACTTAATGTTTTGTGGAAACTTTCTTTAATCTCTGCTTCTTTATTATTTTCTTTATTCATAAATCCACATCCGCCAATAAAAAACGTTAATATTAAAATGCTTATGTAAGAAATGCACTTCCCATAATATTTCATCTTTTAACATCTCTCTATTATTATATACATTTATTAAATATACATTTTATTTATATATTTTTTTCGACGAAACAATCAAAAAACCTCATTAAATGTACCGTAATCATATATTTAATGAGGATGTTATCGTTCTTTTAATCACTACTTACGTGTGATACCATCTAACTCTTCGACTTTCAACATATTATTTATCATACTCATATAGAATTGACCTAATTCTTCTCCAGTTCGCTTATAATCAGTAGTATCTAAGCCGACTAAATCTAGATGATCCCAATCATATTGTACGGGTCTCACTTGCCAAATACCCTTGTCAGTTGCTAGGTTCATCATACCTACCTTCTTAAATGCTTCATCACTTGGATGTAGTGAAGAAGACACAGGTACTATGCCATCATTTACTCTAACATTTTTATTGTCATCTCCACCTATCACACGACTTGTTAAATCGAATAGCGGGAATTGTCTAATATTCGGTACTTCATTGCCTAATGGTCCAGTATGTGTTGCAGCACCTGTGTATGATGTATAGACGATATTAGGATTCAATGTCGTCATTTGGTTTAACTTTTCTGCTCCAGCAGTTGTTAAATCATTTACAGCCTGATCTTCAGTCTCCCAAACTTTACTATTCGCTATACGTTTTGCATATTCAGCATATGATTCATTAGGTTGCTGTTTGAAGCCCCATTGAGAAAAACCTAGTTCTAAATCGAGCGCTTTAGTTCCACCAATTTTTCCAATTCTATTAATTGTATCTTTGATAAATTTAGTCGACCCTAGTTTATCTGCAGCAGGTGTGCCATTATGAGGTGTTCCTAATGTAGTAATCGTAGACACCATGTTATCTTGTCCACCCTTAAACAAATCAGATACCGTACCACCATATTGACGTTGGTAGTCTATTTCTTCTTGATTTCCATTTCTTAAAAAATGTTCCATCAAGCGTATCGTTTGGCCACCCATACTATGTCCAACAAGATGTATCTTTTTACCTGGTTCCCAATCAGGCATGATGCCTTCATATGTTCTGCCATAACGCTTGTGACCATATTTTGCAGCATGTGCTGCACCATAATCTACTCGTCCACCTTTAATATAATAATACAGTTCAACAGCACGGTCATAATTGCTGCTAAATGCCCCTACATTGGCTTCGTGAACTCGGTAACCTAATTTTGTAAGTTCTTGTTTCACGTTATATTTAATACCACCCCAATAATTTGGGTACATGCTGAATGCATCTTCACCGACTAAACCTACAAATCCATGTACAAACACGACTGGATATTGATTTTTATATTGCGCTTGCGCAGTAAGTTGATTGATATGTTTAGTTTGTTTTGATTTCACAACGCGTGGTGAAGTTAATGATGTTTGCTTTTTTTGATTTGTTTTAACTGTTTTATCAGTTTTTGTGTTACCTATTTTGTGTACTTTAGAAGATGGTTGTTTTACTGTTTTATCTCTATCTTCTATAGACTGTGATTGTTTAGGTTGTGTTCCTTTTGAAGATGAGTCTTGAGTTTGATCAGATGGGTGTTGCTTTTTATCTGATGAATCTTGATCATTATTTTGATTTTGAGTATTAGGTTGATGTCCTGTTTGTGAGTGTTGATTATCTTTAAACTGTTGTTTGCCTTTATCATCTTGATTTTGGCCTTTTGGATATGTATCCTGACGTGAATTTGGGGTAACATGATTGTCTTTTGATTGTTGTTCCATTGAAGTTTGTTTTTGGTCATTTAATGGTGACGTTTGTGTTGAATCTTGTTGTATTTGATTACTCTTTTTTTGTACATTGCCATCAGATTGGTTCTCTTGATTAGTCTTTGATTGGCTAGCTGTGTCACCCTCTTGATTCAATTCGTATGATAAATGAGTTGTATCTTCTTTGTGTTCAACTTGTTCTGTTTGTTGTGACTGTTCGTTAAAATCTGATGATGATTGTGTCATTTCAGCAGCTTGAGCATGCTGACCACTGACAAATATTGTAATCCCAGTAATGATTGACACGACTCCCACCGTGTACTTCCTAATGCTAAATCTTCTTGTTTCATTATTATTTTTCAAAAAAATCACCTCTATAAGTTTTTTCCCCTATAAAAGATGAAAATATAACTGTTATGTATATATATATTAACATAAAAATATAAATTACTTTAGTTTATTTATTAAAACTTTGTAAACTTTACATTTTGAATTATTAAAAATAATCAATACTTACATATAATTATTATGTGTATACACAATATTAAAAATGATTGATAACATATTGAAAATGTTTTTCATTACACATGATGAAGAAGCATGAACACTTGATAATAATTAGAAGTGATAATTATAAACATTTGCTTCATAGTCGTGTTAAAAGTATAGACATCATGTCACTAAATCCATCCATTATTCCATTATAATTTATATCAATTTAATTTTGTTCAATTTATATTTTTAACGTATAAGTATTATAACTTAACGTTTAGGAAATAAATGAATTATATTTTAAAATAAATGTTATATTCGATGTGAAAGAGTTGCAAAAACTTTAGTAAAGGAGTACTTTTTATGAAGAAAAAATTAAGTTATATGATTACCATTATGCTTGCTTTTACGCTAAGTTTAGCACTTGGCCTATTTTTCAATAGTGCTCACGCCGACTCGTTACCACAAAAGAATGGTGCAAACCAAAAAACAACTAAAGTCACTGTCAGTAATAAAGACGTTCCAGATGCAGTTCGCAAACTTGCTGAAGAACAATATTTATCTCGTGTAGCTTTATTAGATAAAGCTTCCAACCACAAAGCAACATCGTATACACTTGGTGAACCTTTTAAAATTTATAAATTTAATAAGGAAAGCGACGGCAATTATTATTATCCAGTGCTCAATAAAAAAGGAGATGTCGTTTATGTAGTAACAATTTCTCCTAATCCTTCAAATTCTAAAGCTTCAAAACAGCAAAACAATTATTCCATTAATGTTTCTCCATTTCTTTCTAAAATATTAAACCAATATAAAAATCAAAAGATAACAATTTTGACTAATACAAAAGGATATTTTGCACTTACTGAAGATGGTAAAGTGACACTTGTGCTTAAAACGCCACGTAATAATGAAAAAACATATGAAAATGCCACTGAATCCACTAAACCTAAAGATTTAAATGATTTTAAACAAACTGCATCAGTAACAAAACCAACTTTAGAATATCAAAGTACACGAAATGAAATGTACGCAGAATATGTAAATCAATTAAAGAATTTCAGAATACGAGAAACACAAGGGTATAATAGTTGGTGTGCCGGCTATACCATGTCAGCACTACTCAATGCCACATATAATACAAATCGATATAATGCAGAATCAGTAATGAGATATTTACATCCTAATTTAAGAGGTCACGACTTCCAATTTACAGGACTAACATCTAACGAGATGCTTCGTTTTGGTAGATCACAAGGCAGAAATACTCAATATCTTAATAGAATGACTTCATATAATGAAGTAGACCAATTAACAACTAATAATCAAGGTATAGCTGTATTAGGTAAGCGTGTTGAATCAAGCGATGGTATTCACGCTGGACATGCCATGGCTGTGGCTGGTAATGCTAAAGTTAACAACGGACAAAAAGTCATTTTAATTTGGAACCCATGGGACAATGGTCTCATGACTCAAGATGCACATAGTAATATCATTCCAGTATCAAATGGCGATCACTATGAATGGTATGCATCAATTTATGGTTATTAATATAGAAAGGTGTGCTTATGCATAATTACAACAACATTAACATCGTAAGTGATGATTCAAAATATCAAGAAATTTGTTGGTTCCATACATTAGAAGGTATTTGGCACCCTGTAGAAGTAGAAACTTCACCATTAAATATTACATTTAATAAAGAGATAACACCTAATTACGTTTGTACGTTAATAAATGAAGATTCCAGAAAAATAATTTTAAGTAATGTAGACAATCCGAATATCATTATTGAAATGATTCTTATTAATTCAAAAAAATTGGTTTTTAATGCTATAAGTAAAGAAGGCTTAGGTACTTCGCCTAAAATCACGTTTACAAAATAATTTATACCCTGTAACTCTTTCATTAAAAAATAATATGATATAACTAAAAAGCTCCCAGTAAAGGTCACATTTTAAATGCTTTCTTTACTGGGAGTGTTTATTATTACTTATTTTTCTATGATTTCTTTAGGTACTGTTTCTAAAAAGGAAACATATTCATTTAAATTTATTCCTTCGTCTACGAAGATAATTCTTCCTCCGTGACGCGTACCTTTTTCTTTAATATTAAAGATTCTACGATATCCTAACTTAGGCGACGCAAAATATCCAGTCGTGTAATGCAAATCGTCTGATACACATAGTTCTGCTTTTACACCTTCAAATGCATTGATACAAGTTGCAAGTGCACGTGCATCTTTTACTCTTTCTGATATTTCTCCATTACATTTGCATGTTTTAAATGCTAATTGTGTTACCCTGATACCTCGTTGTTCAGTGCTATCAAGTCGTTGTCCGGTTTGTGCAGATAGAATAATGGCTCCAGTATAAGTAATATCATTTTTTATAAATTCTAACCCTTTGTTTAGCGCATATTCAGAAACACCTGTTTGTTTTGCTAATTGTGTTAAAGTATCGTTTAGATTTTCAACCACTGGTAATGCTACTAACGTTTGAATCGGTGCCTTAACCTTTTCAATTTTCAAATTTAAGAAATCTATATTTCCATTTTCATGATTAAAGGCTTTATTAAAATATTTTTTTAAATAATTTTCTAAATCCTCAAATTCACACATTGTTTCAGCACCGCTAATATGAATATCTTCGTGGCTTGCACGCATTTTTATACTATACATAGCTATCACCTTCATCGTATTGTTTCATTACATTGAAAAGTCGATCAATATCATCTGTGTCATGAAAATAGGATAATGAAATTCTTAATGTTGGCTGTGACACTGTTGGATACCTTAAATAACTGACAAATATACCATGTTCAAATAACATGTCGTATTGTGCTTGTGCTGAAGCCAAACTATCACAAACGATATTTTTGATAGGTGTATTAGATAATGGTTGATCGGGAAATAATTCCATGAATTGGTGATTAAAATATTCACTAAGTACATTCAACTTCTCTCGTCTGTATGTATCTTCAATCACATGTTGTAAGCTCACTTGAATAAAATACAAATGATAGCTAGGTAAACTACTCGAGTAGATAAGCGAACGACCTTTATTAATGATTAAATCTTTTATATCTTTTGAACTGAATATGACGCCACCATGGGCTCCCCACGCTTTAGATAAACTTGAAGTAACTATGTCAATGTCTGCATGATACTCAAAGAGATTTAATCCTAAACTATGAGATGCGTCAATAATTAAAATCGCATTGTAACGTTGCTTGAGATGTACTAGCCTATTAATATCTGCTTTAGTGCCATTAGTAGAAAACACACTATCAGAGACAATTACTTTTTGAACATCTGGATTGGTGTGCCGTGCTAAATGACTTTCCAGGTCATCATAGTTTAAATGTTGATAAATCACTTTTGATAAACCACTTAATTTAATACCGTCTATTATACTGGCATGATTCTGTTGATCCGAAAAAATAACAACATTATTATTTTTAAAAATATTAAATACCGCCAAATTCGCATCGTAACCACTATTAAAAATTAAGGCGTCTTCAAAATTAAAATGCTCGCTAATTGCCTGTTCTAATTGCTGATAAACGACTGAGTTGCCACTCACTAATCTAGAACTTGATAGATGGATACTATATGTCTTTATAAAATCTAAGAAATTTTGAGGTTGATATTCAAGTTGTCCTATACCGAGATAATCGTTCGAAGTAAAATTAATATAAGATTGGTCATTGATATAAATATATTGTTTTTCTACGGACTGAATCGGCTGAAGCTCTCTATATAAAACTTTATCTTGAATCTGTTTTAACTGTGCTTTAATGTCCATAAATCCCCTCTTACTTCTTACCCAATGTTTGATGTAAGGCTTTGTTGAAAATTTTAACCATTTTTTTAATTTCTTTATTAGACATACTTAAAATAGGTACGAAAGTGATGACATTTTCCAAATTACGAATCATCAATCCATTCTCTTTACATCGACGTATAATCAGTTCTACAGTTGGAATATCGAGTGGTGTCTGCGTTGATTTGTTTTCAACTAATTCCACACCATACATTAATCCCCGCCCTCTAATATCTCCAATATTTTTATGAGGTTGAAGTGCCTCTAAGCGTTGCTTTAATGTTTGAGATGTCTTTTGAATGTGCCCAATCAGATGCTTCTTTTTAAAAAGATTAATATTCTCAAGTGCTACGGAACAAACTAACTGATTACCTGTATATGTATGACCGTGGAAAAACGTATTCTTACCGTGACTCTGACTTAAAAAAGCATCATATATCTTTTGAGATGTTAAAGTTGCCGCTAACGGTAAATAACCACCTGTAATCGCCTTACCCAGACACATAATATCTGGTTGTACATCTTCATGGTTACAAGCAAACATTTCTCCCGTACGTCCGAAACCAACAGCTACTTCATCACAAATTAGTAATACATCATATTTTCTACATAACTGTTCTACAGCTTTCAAAAAACCATGCGGATGAACGAATAAACCTGTTGCACCTTGTATAAGTGGCTCTAGAATAAATCCTACTATTTCATCATTTCTCTCAGATAATATATTTTCAATTTGATTCAGTATTGAATTAAGCATTTCCGCTTCATTGCGGTACTTACTTTTATATAAACACGGTGTTTCTATTTGTATATTTTCAAAAATAAGGTCTTTAAAAATTTTGTGGAAACTATCGATACCACCAACGCTAACAGAACCTATTGTATCTCCATGATATCCATGATGTAATGTAAGAAATTTATTCTTCTTCGCATATCGTTCAGCATCGATATTCTTCCAATATTGATAAGCCATCTTAATAGCAATCTCTACCGACGCACTCCCTGTATCGGAGTAAAACACTTTTTGTAATCTATCTGGTGTTAATTTGACTAACTGTTCGGCTAGCTCAATCGATGGAATATTAGACGAACCTAATAGCGTAGAATGGGCAATCTTATCAAGTTGTTTATGAATAGCTTTATTTAACTTTTTATGCTGATGTCCATGCACATTGACCCATAATGACGCATAACCATCTAAATATTTATTACCTTCAGTATCGTATAAATAACTTCCGCGACCTTTTTCAATAATAATATTGTCATTTTTAGCATAGACTCCCATCTGTGTGAATGGGTGCCATACATACTGTGCATCTTTATGATTTAACTCTCGTGTATTAGCCATTGGATCCTCCTATAATTCGTTGTATAAATGCTTCGGAAAAGCTTTCTTGAGTCGCTTGATGACCTAACGTATAAACAGACTTGTGTATTAATTTTTCAATGGTATGTAAATTATCCTGTTCAATAGCACTATCAGTATAGTTATTCATGATTACCACGTTCGGGGGAAGTTCTTGATGATCAATATATTTCTGGTGAACGATGGCATCATTAATCGCACCTAACTTTGAAGGTAAGACACTCACAATGAAATCCGATGTGTCTTTAATTAAATCTGTTGTCATATAAAAATGGTCACTGTATTCATAGATAGGCACTGCAATACCGCCCGCACCTTCAATGAGAATCATATCGAATTGTGCTTTTAGTGATTCGAGTTTGTCTATCATTGTTTGATGGTTCAATTGCTGATGCCTTTCAATTTTGAATGCTAAATGTGGTGAAACTGGATCTTTGAATGTGTAAAGAGACGTAACGTCATAGTCTAAATCGCATTCGTTTTTATAAATTTCTAAATCTGGGTATCTACCTCCACCAATTTCTTCAGTTTGAAAAGGTTTGAAAATACATACCCGATATCCCCTCGTTCTTAATGCTTTATAGAGATATTTAGTGACATACGTTTTACCGATGTCAGTATTCGTTCCAGTTACAAATATATTCATGTTTATCATGTCACCTATCTTTAATGTAAACTTATTACATTTTAAAGTTTACATTTAGAATATGAAGGTTGCAAGTGATAACAATAAGTAGGTAAAGTGTGTGATTAAATGAGGAAAGTAAAAGAATTTCGAGAAATGGTACGTGCTACATATTTTAGATGTGAAGATAAACATAATTTTTGAATTCATTGTTACAAAATAAGGATAGAAATAATTTGTATAAGAGGACAATTAGAAGATTCATTCTAGCAATGGCGATTATTGCAAAAAAATACACCTGAGACTATCATTGATGTCCCAGATGATTATAAATAAAATCATTCATATGCGTATCAATATTAATAACCAAATGCGTGAGCAATATCTTGAATGATGCCACCTGCATTAGCTACGATGTTAACGATACTTTTTGCTAATTCAGCACCATCTTCTGCTTGTGCTGCTGTTACTGTATCCACAATCGCTTCGCCTAATTTAGAAACGTGTTCCATTAAGTTATCCCTCCCTCATTTCGTATTCAATGGTAGAATAACACTCATTTGAGAATAATCTAACACTCTATCGACTAAATTCACAAATTAATTTCAAACAATATGTTTTAATTGCCTTGAATTGAGCGGCAATTAATAATATGAGTTTTACAATTAACCCTCAAAATGTTTTAACACAATAACTTCAATACTTAATAATCATATACCAAAACTGCCATTAACTAATAAGTTAATGGCAGAAAGTTTTTATATGAAATTATTTTTCATTACCTTTTTTACGACGACCAAATATGAACAATGATCCGACAATTGCTAATAGAGATCCGACTAAAGTTCCCTCATTAGCTTGACGATTTTCACCTGTATCAGGTAATTGATTTTTATTATCTGTTGAATGCATTGATCTATTTGGTTGTTCTGGTGCACCTGATTGTGCTGGCGTACCTGGTTCCACTGGTTTACCTGGTTCCACTGGTTTACCTGATTCCGCTGGTTTACCTGGTTCTGCTGGCGTACCTGGTTCCGCTGGTTTACCTGGTTCTGCTGGCGTACCTGGTTCCGCTGGTTTACCTGGTTCTGCTGGCGTACCTGGTTCCGCTGGTTTACCTGGTTCTGCTGGCGTACCTGGTTCTGCTGGCGTACCTGGTTCCGCTGGTTTACCTGGTTCCGCTGGTTTACCTGGTTCCGCTGGTTTACCTGGTTCTGCTGGCGTACCTGGTTCCGCTGGTTTACCTGGTTCTGCTGGCGTACCTGGTTCCGCTGGTTTACCTGGTTCCGCTGGTTTACCTGGTTCCGCTGGTTTACCTGGTTCTGCTGGCGTACCTGGTTCCGCTGGTTTACCTGGTTCTGCTGGCGTACCTGGTTCCGCTGGTTTACCTGGTTCCGCTGGTTTACCTGGTTCTGCTTTTGTTGGACCATACTCAACAATTTCGTCAACAGGTTGTTTAGTGACTTTTTCTGTTGATTTACCTTCGCCAACTTTTTCTCCTGTAATAGGATTAACTAATATTGGTGTTGTAATTGTTTTTGTTCCTGGTTCACCTTTTTGTTTAACGCGCTCTTCACCTGGTTTTAAATCAGGATTAAATACACGTTTCTTATCAAATGGAATCTCTTCCGTTGATGTGATTGGATTACCAACTTTCGGACCATATTTTGTCACATCATCCACTGGTGGGGTAACAACTTCACCTGTATCAGGATTTTTAACTCCTGGTTTACCTGGAACTTCAGTTTTACTATCTACAGGTGCATTTGGATCAAATTCATCTTTATGACCTTGTGGTATTTGTTCACCACCATAATGAACAATCTCATCCACTGGTTGTTTTGTTATTTTTTCTGTTGGTTCACCTTCGCCAACTTTTTCTCCTGTTAATGGGTTCTTAGTTGTTGGCGTTGTAATTGTTTTTGTTCCTGGTTCACCTTTTTGAACGACTTTCTCTGTACCTGGCGCTAAGTTTGGATCAAATTCGCGTTTTTTATCAAACGGAATTTCTTCCGTTGACGTAATCGGATCTCCATCAACTGGACCATATTTTGTCACATCATCCACTGGTGGTGTGACTACTTCGCCTGTATCAGGATTTTTAACTCCTGGTTTACCTGGAACGTCCTCTTGGCTACCTTTCGGTGCGTTTGGATCAAATTCATCCTTATGGCCTGGCTTGATTTCTTCGCCACCATAATGAACGATCTCATCCACTGGTTGTTTTGTTATTTTTTCTGTTGGTTCACCTTCACCAACTTTTTCCCCTGTTAATGGGTTCTTAGTTGTTGGCGTTGTAATTGTTTTTGTTCCTGGTTCACCTTTTTGAACGACTTTCTCTGTACCTGGCGCTAAGTTTGGATCAAATTCGCGTTTTTTATCAAACGGAATTTCTTCCGTTGACGTAATCGGATCTCCATCAACTGGACCATATTTTGTCACATCATCCACTGGTGGTGTGACTACTTCGCCTGTATCAGGATTTTTAACTCCTGGCTTACCTGGTTGCGTTGTTTGACTACCTTTCGGTGCGTTCGGATCAAATTCATCCTTATGGCCTGGCTTGATTTCTTCGCCACCATAATGAACGATCTCATCCACTGGTTGTTTTGTTATTTTTTCTGTTGGTTCACCTTCGCCAACTTTTTCTCCTGTTAATGGGTTCTTAGTTGTTGGTGTTGTAATTGTTTTTGTTCCTGGTTCACCTTTTTGAACGACTTTCTCTGTACCTGGCGCTAAGTTTGGATCAAATTCGCGTTTTTTATCAAACGGAATTTCTTCCGTTGACGTAATCGGATCTCCATCAACTGGACCATATTTTGTCACATCATCCACTGGTGGTGTGACTACTTCGCCTGTATCAGGATTTTTAACTCCTGGTTTACCTGGAACGTCCTCTTGGCTACCTTTCGGTGCGTTCGGATCAAATTCATCCTTATGGCCTGGCTTGATTTCTTCGCCACCATATTCTGTGATTTCATCTACTGGTTGTTTTGTTATTTTTTCTGTTGGTTCACCTTCGCCAACTTTTTCCCCTGTTAATGGGTTCTTAGTTGTTGGTGTTGTAATTGTTTTTGTTCCTGGTTCACCTTTTTGAACGACTTTCTCTGTACCTGGCGCTAAGTTTGGATCAAATTCGCGTTTTTTATCAAACGGAATTTCTTCCGTTGACGTAATCGGATCTCCATCAACTGGACCATATTTTGTCACATCATCCACTGGTGGTGTGACTACTTCGCCTGTATCAGGATTTTTAACTCCTGGCTTACCTGGAACGTCCTCTTGGCTACCTTTCGGTGCGTTCGGATCAAATTCATCCTTATGGCCTGGCTTGATTTCTTCGCCACCATATTCTGTGATTTCATCTACTGGTTGTTTTGTTATTTTTTCTGTTGGTTCACCTTCGCCAACTTTTTCCCCTGTTAATGGGTTCTTAGTTGTTGGTGTTGTAATTGTTTTTGTTCCTGGTTCACCTTTCTGTTTAACACGCTCTTCACCTGGTTTTAAATCAGGATTGAATTCACGTTTCTTGTCGAATGGAATTTCTTCCGTTGACGTAATCGGATCTCCATCAACTGGACCATATTTTGTCACATCATCCACTGGTGGTGTGACTACTTCGCCTGTATCAGGATTTTTAACTCCTGGTTTACCTGGAACGTCCTCTTGGCTACCTTTCGGTGCGTTCGGATCAAATTCATCCTTATGGCCTGGCTTGATTTCTTCGCCACCATATTCTGTGATTTCATCTACTGGTTGTTTTGTTATTTTTTCTGTTGGTTCACCTTCGCCAACTTTTTCCCCTGTTAATGGGTTCTTAGTTGTTGGTGTTGTAATTGTTTTTGTTCCTGGTTCACCTTTTTGTTTAACACGCTCTTCACCTGGTTTTAAATCAGGATTGAATTCACGTTTCTTGTCGAATGGAATTTCTTCCGTTGACGTAATCGGATCTCCATCAACTGGACCATATTTTGTCACATCATCCACTGGTGGTGTGACTACTTCGCCTGTATCAGGATTTTTAACTCCTGGCTTACCTGGTTGCGTTGTTTGACTACCTTTCGGTGCATTTGGATCAAATTCATCTTTATGGCCTGGCTTGATTTCTTCGCCACCATATTCTGTGATTTCATCTACTGGTTGTTTTGTTATTTTTTCTGTTGGTTCACCTTCGCCAACTTTTTCCCCTGTTAATGGGTTCTTAGTTGTTGGTGTTGTAATTGTTTTTGTTCCTGGTTCACCTTTCTGTTTAACACGCTCTTCACCTGGTTTTAAATCAGGATTGAATTCACGTTTCTTGTCGAATGGAATTTCTTCCGTTGACGTAATCGGATCTCCATCAACTGGACCATATTTTGTCACATCATCCACTGGTGGTGTGACTACTTCGCCTGTATCAGGATTTTTAACTCCTGGTTTACCTGGAACGTCCTCTTGGCTACCTTTCGGTGCATTTGGATCAAATTCATCCTTATGGCCTGGCTTGATTTCTTCGCCACCATAATGAACGATTTCATCCACTGGTTGTTTTGTTACTTTTTCTGTTGGTTCACCTTCGCCAACTTTTTCCCCTGTTAATGGGTTCTTAGTTGTTGGTGTTGTAATTGTTTTTGTTCCTGGTTCACCTTTTTGAACGACTTTCTCTGTACCTGGCGCTAAGTTTGGATCAAATTCGCGTTTTTTATCAAACGGAATTTCTTCCGTTGACGTAATCGGATCTCCATCAACTGGACCATATTTTGTCACATCATCCACTGGTGGAGTAACTACTTCGCCTGTATCAGGGTTTTTAACTCCTGGTTTACCTGGAACGTCCTCTTGGCTACCTTTCGGTGCATTTGGATCAAATTCATCCTTATGGCCTGGCTTGATTTCTTCGCCACCATAATGAACGATTTCATCCACTGGTTGTTTTGTTACTTTTTCTGTTGGTTCACCTTCGCCAACTTTTTCCCCTGTTAATGGGTTCTTAGTTGTTGGTGTTGTAATTGTTTTTGTTCCTGGTTCACCTTTTTGAACGACTTTCTCTGTACCTGGCGCTAAGTTTGGATCAAATTCGCGTTTTTTATCAAACGGAATTTCTTCCGTTGACGTAATCGGATCTCCATCAACTGGACCATATTTTGTCACATCATCCACTGGTGGAGTAACTACTTCGCCTGTATCAGGATTTTTAACTCCTGGTTTACCTGGAACGTCCTCTTGGCTACCTTTCGGTGCATTTGGATCAAATTCATCCTTATGGCCTGGCTTGATTTCTTCGCCACCATATTCTGTGATTTCATCTACTGGTTGTTTTGTTACTTTTTCTGTTGGTTCACCTTCGCCAACTTTTTCCCCTGTTAATGGGTTCTTAGTTGTTGGTGTTGTAATTGTTTTTGTTCCTGGTTCACCTTTCTGTTTAACGCGCTCTTCACCTGGTTTTAAATCAGGATTGAATTCACGTTTCTTGTCGAATGGAATTTCTTCCGTTGACGTGATCGGATCTCCATCAACTGGACCATATTTTGTCACATCATCCACTGGTGGTGTGACTACTTCGCCTGTATCAGGGTTTTTAACTCCTGGTTTACCTGGAACGTCCTCTTGGCTACCTTTCGGTGCATTTGGATCAAATTCATCCTTATGGCCTGGCTTGATTTCTTCGCCACCATATTCTGTGATTTCATCTACTGGTTGTTTTGTTATTTTTTCTGTTGGTTCACCTTCGCCAACTTTTTCCCCTGTTAATGGGTTCTTAGTTGTTGGTGTTGTAATTGTTTTTGTTCCTGGTTCACCTTTTTGTTTAACACGCTCTTCACCTGGTTTTAAATCAGGATTGAATTCACGTTTCTTGTCGAATGGAATTTCTTCCGTTGACGTGATCGGATCTCCATCAACTGGACCATATTTTGTCACATCATCCACAGGTGGAGTAACTACTTCGCCTGTATCAGGATTTTTAACCCCCGGCTTACCTGGTTGCGTTGTTTGACTACCTTTCGGTGCATTTGGATCAAATTCATCCTTATGGCCTGGCTTGATTTCTTCGCCACCATAATGAACGATTTCATCCACTGGTTGTTTTGTTATTTTTTCTGTTGGTTCACCTTCGCCAACTTTTTCTCCTGTATTAGGATTGACATAAGTTGGTGTTGTTGTTGTTTCAATTCCTGGTTCACCTTTTTGGACTACTTTTTCTGTACCTGGGGCTAAGTTTGGATCAAATTCACGTTTCTTATTAAATGGTATTTCCTTAGTTGATATAATTGGATCTCCATCGACTGCTTTAGGAGTGTATGTCAATGTTGCACCATCTAAATCAGCTCTCATAACGCCACTTGCGTATGTACCACTATTACCATTTCCATATTGACTTGATGTAACTAAAAAATTGTAACTATCAGTTGGACTCAATCCTAATTCAGATAACGTAGCCGTCCAAGTTTTACCAGCATAAGTAGCTGTAAAAGTTTGATTTGAAGCATTATATTTCAAATTAACATTATTTAATTTTTGACCATGGAATTTACCATCTAAATCATTAGTAGTATTATCTGCGTAGTTAAGAAAATCTGTTGATGGAGTACCTGATCCTACTTTAGAAGTATTACCTTGGGAGTCATTTTTAACAAATGTCCCATACCCTCTATAGCCTTGACCAGCTTGTTTCTGTATTTTATCTAATGGATCGTTATTATAATATCCTGTATCAATTCTGAAACCAGCTGCACTAGGTGTACCTTTTTCACGTAAGATACCACCGTTTTTTAGGAAATCATCCCCATCTTTCTTGCTGAACATAAAGCCCCAACCATCTGCACCAGTTGTATTACTTTGACGATTGTTTGCTACTCTAATGTTAAAGTCGAAATCTTTATCAAAACTAACTTGATTTTTAAATTGAACTGCACCAGCTGTTGTTGTACCAGGTGGCTGTCCATAATTATATCTCGTTAAATTTGTCGCATTTAAATCTGTAGGATTACTTTCGATATCTACTCTACCGTAAAAATCGTAATTATCTCTACCTTTAACCGTAGTTGGCGGTATATCTATTGTATTTTTAGTGTTATTGGATGAACTATCAGCAGGCATGCTTAATAAGGACATAAACGGAGAACTATAATTTAAATTCACAGGTTCTGAAGTTGTAGGTTCTATTTTACTGTCAGTGTTTGGTTGTGATGATTGTAATTCCTCGTTTTTAGAAACAGCAGGGATATCTTCTTTTCTAGCTAGGTCATTTCTTGTAGGGGCTTCTGAAAATTGTGTTTGTGTATCATTATCTGAATTAGCTTTGATAGTTGGAACATTCGGTGCTTCTGCATTGCCTCCTTCTTCTGTCTTCGTTGGCTCAGATTGAGGTGCTTCTGCATTGCTTCCTTCTTCTGTCTTCGTTGGCTCAGATTGAGCTGCTTCTGCATTGCCTCCTTCTTCTGCCTTCGTTGGCTCAGATTGAGCTGCTTTTGCGTTGCTTCCTTCTTCTGTCTTCGTTGGCTCAGATTGAGGTGCTTCTGCATTGCTTCCTTCTTCTGCCTTCGTTGGCTCAGATTGAGCTGCTTTTACGTTGCTTCCTTCTTCTGTCTTCGTTGGCTCAGATTGAGCTGCTTCTGCATTGCCTCCTTCTTCTGCCTTCGTTGGCTCAGATTGAGGTGCTTCTGCATTGCCTCCTTCTTCTGCCTTCGTTGGCTCAGATTGAGGTGCTTCTGCATTGCCTCCTTCTTCTGCCTTCGTTGGCTCAGATTGAGGTGCTTCTGCATTGCCTCCTTCTTCTGCCTTCGTTGGCTCAGATTGAGCTGCTTCTGCATTGCCTCCTTCTTCTGCCTTCGTTGGCTCAGATTGAGGTGCTTCTGCATTGCTTCCTTCTTCTGCTTGCAATGTAGAAGACATCTGTGGTGCTTCATTGTTTACAGTAGGTTGATTTGTGTTTTCAAGTGATCTTTCACTACTATCATTTTGATTAGCTTGTGTAATTGGATCAACTTGTTTTTCTTCTGCAGCTTTCGCTTCATGGCTACTACTTCCAAAAATAAGTGTCGAACCAAGTAATATTGAGGCCGTACCAACAGTGAATTTTCTTATAGAATACTTGTTTAATTTGTTAGGTAAAAAATCCACTTTTTTATTAATAGGACCTTGTCTACGTTTGCCCATATTATACCTCCCATGTATTTAATTTTAAATGTAAGATACATATATTTTATGTATCTAGTATGTAATGTTACCTTCTTTTACATTTTAACGCAATACTTTACATATTATTTATGATTAAAAAAATAGCATTTTGTATAAATTATTATTTTTTAAATTTTATTTAACTTTAAACCTTTTATTTATTTTTTATAAAGAAGATCAAAATCCATTCAATAGTGAAAATATTTAAAAATAATAATGCGACTTATAAAACTACAAGCATTTGAATAATCAATAATAATGTTAAAAAGAGACAGCTTTATGATGGTATTGTAATTACAAGTAAATGAATATTAAATACAAAAAAGCTAGATACCTATAGGCATCTAGCTCTATTTATAAAACGTAGTTAGTATGAATAGATTATGTAAGTGATAACTTAGTAACCGAATGCATGTGCAATGTCTTGAATAATACCGCCAGCATTCGCTACGATATTAACGATACTTTTTGCTAACTCAGCACCATCTTCTGCTTGTGCTGCTGATACAGTATTAGCTATAGCTTCAGCTAATTTAGAAACATGTTCCACGTTGTATTCCCTCCTCCTAATTAAGTTATCTATAGAATAGCATTGCTTTTTTAATACAAATTAAACTCAATTTTAAACTTTTGTAAATAACTCAATCGTTCATTATACGTAATTTTGATTTATACTTTAATTTTATATATTAGCACACAATTAATAAGGGGTTTCAACAATTCTGCAATGCATTGTAGAATTATCTTGAGTGGTATTACTTATTATGCTTAAGAATAAAATCTCTTGGATTACCATATAATGATTCTGCACCTGCAACTTCTTGTTGGGCATAAGGATGATTAGAACTACCTCTTAAATTATATCCATACGTACGAACCCCATAAACAACGTACTGGCTATCTACCATAGGAGATCCTGAATCACCAGCTCTAAATTTATCTTTTGTCATGAGTTCTGATTTATTCGATGCTTCTTGTAAAAAACGTAACTTATTCCAGTATGCATATGTATTGTTCCCGTTCATCACTGGATATCCTAAAGAATATAATTTCTTGTTAAATTTTAAACTCTTAATTTTTTGATTGGTTGCAAGTTTAAGTGGTTGCACGTTAGCTTTTTGAGCCATATTTTCTTTAGTTTCAACGACAACCATATCGTATGAAGGGATTTTATATATCTTTTTAGCATGAAATTGATAGGGTATCTTTTTACCGTCTCTGTTTAATTGAAATTTTATTTTACTCGGACTCGTTCTTTGACCATTTTTCTTATCTACAACATGTGCATTGGTTACAAACGTATGATTGCCTACCATAAATCCTGTTCCCATACTATCTTTGCCTGGACCTTTCCAACCATCCATGTTCGATACTCTTCCTACTGCTTTATATTTATTTTTATGCGCATAGTTATAACGTTTTATGACTATTTGACTATTATCAACTTTCTTCGCTTTATGATATGCAGCACTCGCATTATGATCTTCCATGCCATTGTAATAATAATTTCCTACTGCTTTTGCCTCATGCTGTGTATCTAAAATCATCAATGATGGTACCAAAGTTATGGTTGCTAAAGCTGTTATGAGTGATTTTTTAAATTTCATTTTATTCATCCTTTTTATTTTTAAATTAAAGTACATACTAATTATTAAAAATTTATTTTCTGTATCAGTTCAAAAAGATAGTAACCTTAATATATTATATTTTCCACAACATTTATTATAATGATATATTTGAATTTTTGATAGTGTGCCTTTTTCAAAAAACTGTGTCGTAAAATTCTTGTATATAAGCATACTATCACAGTAATTAAGGGTTTCTTTCTCCACACTTCACACAATTTTTTTAATACCCCTTTACTATCAATAGTTATCGAGTTTAACTACATACCTTTTGATATTGGTAAGCTTAATAAAACTTTTCAAACATACAAACAATTGAATATACCATTATTATTCAAAAGAATCCTTTCTAACGAACTATATACTATAATTAAAGTTTTACAAAAATTTGAAAGTCTAAATTTTACATATTTTATATATATATAGCGCACTTCATTATTATGCTATAATCTTATTTTAGGTTGGTTTCTATAGATAAACCAACAATTGCATGATTAGTTTATATTATAAATATATTAATATTTAAGATTTTAGGAGATGCACAAATGCTTAAAATTAATTTTTTTAATAAGGAATATGGAGTTTTAAAATCACAAAATTACGAAAGAATTTCACTAGAATTATTGAACAAACATTACCATATAACTGAAAATGATTTTAAAAACAAAGATTATTGTTTGGATAAATTTAATAGTAAAGATACATTTATTGGCGATATAGCACATACAGAGAAAGAGTTAATTTCTTTAATTGAAGATAATATTAAAAATCCTAAAAATATGGAGCATCAAAATCTATCAAGCATATTCGATTATACAGATCATCATAATAACCAACGTGTCTATCACAGTATTTTAGATCTTATACAAGACAATACGTCTTCTTAAGTTCATACTTGTCTCAATTCCAAACATAAGTCTAGGACGATGAATTCATGAGAATTTGTCATCCTAGACTTTTAATACATATTGATGAGTCCTGCATCTCCCTTACAAATATTGCAAAATATTTAACATTACTTATGTCGTATTTATTGGTAAAATTGTTGTAATAAAAATACATAGAATTGATGGGATATTATGAAAGTTAAACTTTATACGTTGTTATTATTACTCATTTTTCTGATAGCATGCGCTCCAACATCGACTTCACAATCACCTCATCCTTTACGTACGTTGATTGTTTATTCTCCTTATCCATCACATTTAATTCGTCCGATTTTAAATGATTTTGAAAAGCGAGAACATGTGAAAGTTGAAATCAAACATGGCTCAACTCAAGTATTACTATCTAATATTCACAAAGAAGCACTTTCTAAACGTGGGGATGTCTTTGTGGGTGGCGTGTTATCAGAGATGATAGATCATCAAGAAGATTTTGTTCCTTACCATAATCGTTCTACACTGAAACAAATAGAGGATTATCGCTCTAACAACCCATTAGTCACGAGCTTTCTATTGATGCCAACAGTAATTGTAGTGAATACAGATTTACAAGGTGATATGACTATTCATGGATATAAAGACTTACTTCAGTCTTCACTAAAGGGGCGTGTCGTTTATTCTAATCCTCATTCTACGACGACAGGATACCAACATATGCGTGCGATGTATCATATGCGTCACCAAGTAAGCGATGTTCATCAATTTCAACACCATGCTGTACAGTTATCTAAAAGTTCTCAAGTGATTGAAAAGGTGGCTAAAGGTGCTTATTACGCTGGATTGAGTTATGAACAAGATGCTAGAACGTGGAAACAAAAAGGATACCCTATCTCAATCATTTACCCTACTGAGGGGACGATGTTAAATGTAGATGGTATTGCTTTAGTTAACAATGCACAACCTCATCCCAAACGTAAAAAGTTAGTACAATATTTAACAAGCCGTTCTGTACAACAACGTTTGGCAGAAGAATTTGATGCTAAATCAATACGTAAAGACGTGACTGAAACAAATCACTCATCTATTGAAAACTTGGATCATATTCCACTAATCCCACAATCACGTGTATCCAATATTCCACATCATCAATTTTTGGAGATGATTCAATGAAGACCTATAAGCCGTACCGACATCAATTAAGGCGTTCGCTATTTGCCTCAACGATTTTCCCAGTATTTATGGTGATGATTATTGGTTTAATAAGCTTTTATGCTATTTATATATGGGTCGAACATCGCACCATTCATCAGCATACCTATCAAACTCAAACCGAATTACAACGTATCGACAAACATTTTCATACGTTTGTTACGCAGCAACAAAAACAATGGCGTCATGTTGATTTATCACATCCAACTGATATCACAAAGATGAAACGCCAACTATTAAAACAAGTCCATCAACAACCTGCGATATTGTATTACGATTTAAAAGGTTCTTCACAATCTTTCACAAACAATTATGAACAATTAGACACAACAAAGATGTATTTAATATCAAAATATCGAATTGATTTTAAAGACGATACTTATATCCTTAAAATATATATGTCAAGCACACCACTACTTAAAAACATTAAGAAAAATAGTGGACAATCTGCACTCATTGTTGATTCATATGATACTGTTTTATATACAAATGACGACCGATTCTCTATCGGTCAAAAATATCAACCACCACAGTTTGGGTTTATAAACGAGTCTTTAAAACTCAATTCTCATCATGCGCATCTTATTATATATAAAGATATTCATGAAACCATTGAAGATGGAATTGCATTACTAGTTGTCATGGGTGTTGTTCTTATTCTGCTTGTTATTTTTGGATATATAAGCGCTGATAGAATGGCAAAGCGCCAATCTGAAGATATTGAAGCGATTGTCCGAAAAATTGATGATGCTAAAAATCGACATCTTGGTAGTTACGAACCGTTAAAAAAACATAGTGAGTTAGAGGAAATAAATAATTATATCTATGACTTGTTTGAATCAAATGAGCAATTAATACAATCTATTGAACAGACCGAACGTCGTTTACGTGATATACAATTAAAAGAAATTGAGCGACAATTTCAACCCCATTTCTTATTCAATACGATGCAAACGATACAATATTTAATTCCTCTTTCACCCAAAGTAGCACAAACAGTCATACAACAACTATCACAAATGCTACGTTATTCTCTACGCACAGCATCGCACACAGTCAAATTAGCAGAAGAATTAAGCTACATTGAGCAGTATGTTGCCATACAAAATATCCGCTTCGATGATATGATACAGCTTTACATCGATGCTACTGAGGGTGTACAACATCAAACAATTGGTAAGATGATGCTTCAACCACTCGTAGAAAATGCCATCAAGCATGGTCGTGATAGTGAACCTTTAAAGATAACAATTCGTATCAGACTTACGAAGCGCAAATTACATATTCTGGTTCATGATAATGGCATCGGTATGTCTCCATCACATTTAGAACACGTGCGCCAATCCCTTCATCACGATGTTTTTGATACGACACACCTAGGTTTAAATCATTTACATAATAGAGCCATGATTCAATATGGAACATATGCACGTCTGCACATTTTCTCAAGAAGCCAGCAAGGGACATTAATGTGTTACCAAATACCACTTGTCTAGGAGGAATAAAGATGTTTAAAGTAGTTATTTGTGATGATGAACGGATTATACGACAAGGTTTAAAACAAATGATTCCATGGAAGGAATATCATTTTACAACTATTTACACTGCCACAGACGGCGTAGAAGCATTGTCTTTAATTCGCCAACATCAACCTGAACTCGTCATTACTGATATACGAATGCCTCGAAAAAATGGTGTTGACCTACTAGATGACATCAAAGACCTTGATTGCCAAGTTATCATTTTATCTAGTTATGACGACTTCGAATATATGAAAGCCGGCATTCAACACCATGTTCTTGATTATTTACTAAAGCCAGTAGACCACACTCAATTAGAGCATATTCTAGACATATTAGTTCAAAGGTTATTAGAACGTCCACATTCTACCAATGATGACGCGGCATATTATACTGCCTTTCAACCATTATTAAAAATTGATTACGATGACTATTATGTCAATCAAATTTTGTCTCAAATCAAGCAACATTATCACAAGAAAGTGACTGTTCTTGACTTAATTAATCCTATTGTTGTAAGTGAGTCATACGCCATGAGGACGTTTAAAGAACATGTAGGCATTACGATAGTTGATTATTTAAATCGTTATCGTATTTTAAAATCATTACATCTTTTAGACCAGCACTACAAGCATTATGAAATTGCTGAAAAAGTAGGTTTTTCTGAGTATAAGATGTTTTGCTATCATTTTAAAAAATATTTACATATGTCACCAAGTGATTATAATAAGCTATCAAAATAGTGCAATCAATCACGAAAAAGCTCCCTACCATAATGACAAAATTTATAGTAGGGAGTATATATTTAAATTCACTTAATCTTAAATTTTTAATTTTCTAATTTTCTTTTCTTCGTAATAAGCAACAATGGCTAATAGTATCATTCCTAAGAATAAAGCTACATAGAATACAATAAAGACATCTGTCCAACCACTCAACGTATACCCAAAAATATTTAGACCATTACGTGTTGGATCAGCGATTGCAGCCAGACCCACTTTAGCCATTGAATCCCCGAATAGATATGCGAATGAACCTGTCATACCGTTAGCGACACTAATTGCATTTTTAGGAACAAAGCCAGTCAGAGATACACCAATGAGTAACTGTGGACCGAAGATTAAAGCGCCTAATGCAAATAGAGAAATATTGACCATTGTCACACTTGTTGCGTTCGTATAAAACAGCACAACAAAGGTAATCATAAACATACATCCAATCGCTACAATCGCACGACGTCCTTTTAAAAGGTCTGAGATATAACCCCATAATAAACTGGCTACTAATGCTCCTATTTCAAAGTAGAAAATAGTATTAACCGCGTCACCCTTATTAAAGTGTAAATGCTCTGATACGTATAGCGGCGCCCAATTATCAATACCAATACGCACGATATATACGAAAACATTTGAGATACACAAAATCCAAATCACTGGATTTCCCAGGATATATTTTTTAAAGATATCCCATTTAGTCATACCTTGAGAATCAATATTTTCTTGATCGATAGGCTCTTCCCAAATTTCTTCAGCACGATTCCAACCTAATTCTTCTGGATCATCTTTCCCAATAAATAATGTCACGATTCCAATGATTAAAGCGATAATAGAAGGAAAAATAAACATCCCAACGACATTACCGTGGAAAAATGTATTCGCACCCCAGAGTGCGACACCGCCAGCAATTGCACCACCAATGTTATGTGATGTATTCCAAAATCCTAAATAACGTCCACGCTTTGTTCGAGGTGCCCACCTTGAAATCGTTGAATAACTTGCAGGCCCACCCACAGATTGAAATATACCGTTAAGCCCCCACAGTACAATTAATAGTCCCATCACAGAGCCGAAGTAACTTAATACAAATCCCATAATAAGTACTGTAATCGCAGATAATATTAATAAGAAGGAAATAATACGCTTCGTATTACGACCATCGACAAAATAACCGAGTAATGTTTTTCCTAAACCGTAAGTAATACTAAACGCTAATCCTATATAACCCAGTTCTAATGTTGATAATCCGATTTCTTCTTTTAATAACGGTTGTGCCGCTTTAAAATTGTTTCGAATTAAATACATCGCCATGTAAACAAAGAATACGACAAAAAACGCTTGCATAAAGTTTCTAAGCCATAATTTGCGTTGTACAGCTAATGGTATCCCTTTGTTTGGTATTTTATGAATATCAAAAAAGTTCATCCCTAACACCCCTATCATTTTCGTTAAAAAAAATATATCACATTAATGTAAGCGCTTAATATCCTTAAAAGTATTAAATTATCCAAAAAACTGAACTTAATATGTGAGGTGTTAGAAGAGTTGTGAGTTAGTGCTAAAGTTAATAAATAGTTAATGGCATTTGAAACATTTTCTATATAAAATACTTTGTATTGTATGAGCAAAAGAACATTTATATAACAAACAATGGAGGACATCATGATTTTAACTATCTTATTTATCTTTTTCTGTATTCGACTCATCAGCTTAAAGATATTAATGCAACATGCAAAACAGCTAAAGGTAGATGGAGCCGTGGAATATGGTATTAAAAATTCAAAATTTCTAGCCATTACTCACGTGTTGATTTACATGAGTGCAGCTATAGAAGCATTCATTCGTAAGGATACATTTAGTCTACTTAACGGCATTGGCTTAATCATATTGATCATCGCTTATATCATGCTATTTATAGTTATTAAGACATTAGGTCGTATTTGGACTTTGAAATTATTTATACTGCCCAATCACCCTATTATTAAGTCAGGGTTATATAAAG
This sequence comes from Staphylococcus epidermidis, assembly GCF_006742205.1. Classification (NCBI taxonomy): domain Bacteria; kingdom Bacillati; phylum Bacillota; class Bacilli; order Caryophanales; family Staphylococcaceae; genus Staphylococcus; species Staphylococcus epidermidis. The sequence continues at coordinate 122,511 of NZ_AP019721.1, read as the reverse complement.
TAACGAAACATCCAAACTATTTTTTAAATATCATTCCCGAATTAATTGGTGTATTACTACTAACAAATGCTACATACACAACACTCTTATTAGTTCCATATGCTTATTTTTTAATTGTACGTATCCGTCAAGAAGAGAAATTAATGAATATATAAAATAAAAAGCCTACAATCACGAAATTCATTATTAGACTGACCCCAATTTGTGGGAATTATATAAAAACACTTTCGTTGAATTCATATTAAAATGAATCATACGGAGGTTTTTTTCTATGAAAAGAGCTTCTTATTCAGTAGAAACAAAGTATAAAGCAGTTGAAATGAAAGCAGCAGGATTTTCAACAAAAGAAATTATGAAAGAATTAAATATTAGAAATAGGACGCAAGTGAAAACTTGGTGGCGATGGTATCGAAATGGGGAAAGTTATAGATTTTCACAACAAGTTGGTAAACAATATACCTACGGTAAAGGATTAGAAGAGCTGTCAGAAGTAGAACAATTAAAATTAGAAAATAAGAGAAAAGATATAGAATTGGATATTTTAAAAAAGTACAAGGCATTGGAAAGGAAGTGGTACCAACAGTAGTCATAGATTTAGTGGATCAATTAAAAGTAAAATATTCAATCAAATTGATACTAGAAGTATTAAACATACCTAAATCAACATATTACCGATGGAAAAACAAAACCTATAAAAATGATACCGTAACACAAAAAGTCATTGAATTATGTAAAGCTAACCACTATACCTACGGTTATCGTAAGATTACAGCATTGATTAATCAATGTTATACATCACCAATTAATCATAAGAGAGTACAGAGAATGATGCAGAAGCATCATTTGAACTGCCGAGTTAGACCTAAAAAGACGACAAGAATAGGTAAACCGTATTATAAAACGGACAATTTATTACAAAGACAATTTAAAGCGAGTTGTCCAATGGAAGTATTAACAACCGATATTACTTATTTACCATTTGGTCATTCTATGTTGTATTTATCTTCGATAATGGATATTTATAACGGAGAAATTGTGGCGTATAAAATAGATGATAAACAAGACCAAAGTTTAGTTAATGATACATTAAATCAAATCGATATACCTGAAGGTTGTATATTACATAGTGATCAAGGCAGCGTTTATACATCTTATGCTTATTATCAATTGTGCGAAGAAAAAGGCATTATCAGAAGTATGTCCCGAAAGGGAACACCTGCCGATAACGCCCCGATAGAAAGTTTCCATTCCTCGCTAAAGTCTGAAACTTTTTACATCAATAATGAGCTTAATCGCTCTAATCATATTGTAATAGATATTGTCGAAAAGTACATTAAAAACTATAATAATAATCGAATTCAACAAAAACTAGGCTACTTATCCCCAGTAAAATACAGAGAATTAATAGCCTAGAACATGGTGTTTTTATTAAGTTCCCGTTTTAAGGGTTCAGTGCCTTATGCCACATCTTTAAAGTGAATTTTTGAAAAGTGCGGCATATAAACATACATGATTGTAGGTATTTTTTATCGCAAGGATATAACTGATGATTTTATTATAACGTTTCGATAAACCCGTTTGCTAGATATAACGTTACTGTTAGGAATAAGGATGCACATTTTTAGTGTGCCCTATGTCTTACGTCAGACAACCTGAACACTTACCTTTGTATCAACAACCCATATTAACTTTGATTGGGTATCAATAGACATTTAAAGCGCTAAAATCATCTTCTCCTAAACAAAAAAGATAAATCCCAATATTAAATCTTGAGATTTGTCAATATTTAAATACTCTGATATGAAACATACTCAATAGATTGAATGATGATTACAAAGTCACTCTGTTCTTATTTACCAAACAAATTCGATGCTTTCGATTAAATATATTTACTAAAAAATAATACACAAAAACGATTCAATTGTTAATACAATATTAAAGGTAGATAAAGACTCCTATTAATTTGTATCTTCACATTCTCAACTATTACTGATATTATAATGCTGAATAACCGCCATCAATATTAAATACACTACCTTGAGTAAACGATGATGCATCAGAAGCAAGATAAACTGTTATTCCAGCTAATTCTTCAGGCTCACCTACTCGTTCCATAGGCGTTGTATTTGTTTCAGTATTATCATTTAGTATCTTTTCCGTTTCGATTGTTCTCATGTAACCAGGGGCAATTGCATTTACTTTAATTCCATATCTAGACCATTCTCTAGCTAAGCTTTTAGTCAGCATCGTCACACCGGCTTTAGACGTTTCATAAGAGCTCTGGTCTTGCGTTTTATTAGCAATCAATCCTAATACTGAAGAGACATTAATTATCGAACCACTACCCTTCTCAATCATTTGACGTCCTACTGTTTGCGCTACAGAGAATGCTCCATTTAAGCTTAAATTGATTTCTTTTAACCATTCTTCATACGAAATATTTTCAGTATCATCTTGAATTGAGATACTAGCGTTATTGACAAGAATATCTATTTTTCCATATTCCCTTACTACATAATCAACAATTTGATTTACTTCATCTGAATGAGTTATATCTAATTTTAATGATGTGGTTTTAACACCTGATTGTGTAGATATAGTTGTGGCTGTTTCTTGACCAATATTGGATTGCAAATCAGCGATAACGATATTTGCCCCTGCTTGTGCTAATGCCTCTGCCATAGCTTTACCAATGCCAGTTGCACCTCCAATGACCATTGCCACCTTACCAGTTAATTTAAATTTTTCCATAATGTTTACCATCGTCAATCACCTTTCTCGATTTTCAAAACTGTTTTTAAAATCATGAAAATATCATAAAAAATAACAATTTTTCATTAGCTTATGTATGATAATCCTTAAATCTGAAATCACTTCTGTGTCACAATTTAAAATTGTTCTTCATTACCATTGCAAAGATATGTTTGAAAGCAAGAATTTTACTTCAAATTTTAAAAATTATGATAATGAATGATGATTCTGTCTCAATATATCACATATTAAGATGGTTTCGAATAACAAAGATAGATACTTAGTTTTAACAACGTTATGCGTCAATCATTTTTGTTGTAAACTTAACAAATAACTACAATATTATAGTACCAAAACAAAATGTCTCGAACAATAAAATTAATGTTTTTATTTTATTTACTTAATTAATAAAAAATCAATGCTATTTATAATAAAACGAACTCACACTCTTTTGTTCAACTTAAATATTCAACAATTAATTTCATCAAAAATGAACTTGAGTTTCACCTTTTAAAATAATAAGACACTCAATACTGAGCACTTTGTTTATCCTCACATTTTCGCATTAATTCATCTCTTTCATTCTCATTTTTAAGATGAAATCACATTGTTCACATTTTGTCTTTATGCCTCACTATCGCACATACTTCCTTATTCAATTAAATCGCACCTCCTTCCTATTTCCTATAAAAAACACCCCGTAACATTAGACTTTCTACCTAATGCTACGAGGTGCACACATCATGTCATTATTTCGTGACATATAATTCTATTTTTAAAATACTTATCTATTTAAATGTAAGTTTTTAGAAGTTTCACGGCGTGTTTCTCTCATTAATTTTTCGTCATTAATTAATGAACGACCGTATGTTGGTACCATTTCTTTAACAACAGGTTCCCATGCTTCTTTGTCATCAGCGAAGTTTTTCTCTAAAACTTCTAATACAACTGATAATGATGTTGAAGCCCCTGGAGATTCACCTAATAATGCAATCATAGAATTGTCGTCTGAATTGACAACTTCAGTACCAAATACTACGAAACCTTTACCGTGTTGTTCACTATCTTTAATAACTTGAACGCGTTTACCAGCAGTGTAAAGTTCCCAATCTTCATCTTTAGCATCAGGAATAAATGTTCTTAAATAGTTCATACAACCTTCTTTAGTTTTGATCATTTGATCAATTGAATATTTAATTAAAGGTACATTTTTAACTGCTGAAGCCAACATTGTAGTAATGTTATATGGTTTGATTGATTCGAATAAGTCTAGATTTGAACCGAATTTCAAGAATTTAGGGCCGATATTCGCATATGGACCAAATAATAATGTTTGTTTACCATTGATATAACGTGTATCAAGGTGTGGTACAGTCATTGGTGGCTTACCTTGAGGCTCTTTACTGTAAACTTTAGCCGCATGTTGTTTAATAATATCTGGGTTTGTACATCTTAAGAATTGACCACTGATTGGGAAACCACCTAGGTGTTCTCTTTGTTTAACGCCAGATTTTTGTAATAACGGAATAGAGTGACCGCCAGCACCAATAAACACTTTATCTGCTATTTTAGTTACTTTTTCTTTAGTTTCTCTATTTTCAACGACAACTTCCCATTTGCCATCTTCTCTTTGTGTTAAATCTACAACATCATGATTGTATTTTAATGAAACATTAGATTTTTGTTCTAAGTAATGTGCTAACTTACGTGTTAACGCACCATAGTTCACATCTGTACCTTCATCAATTTTACTTGCTGCCATTTGATGACCTGGTTCACGATTTTCCATCATTAATGGCATCCATTTTCTCATTGTTTCCATGTCTTCTGTATATTCGATTGTATCGAACATTGGAAGTGTTTTTAGTGTTTCATAACGTTTTCTTAAAAAGTTAACGTTTGTTGGTCCCATAACGAAACTGATATGAGGTAATGGTTGGATAAATTCTTCAGGATTAGAAATATCACCATTTTTAACTAAATTACCCCAGAATTGTCTAGATAATTCGAATTGTTCATTAATTTCTTGCGCTTTAGATGCATCAATTGAACCATCATCTTGTTCAACTGTATAGTTTAATTCACATAATGCCGCATGGCCTGTCCCAGCATTATTATTTTCATTTGAACTTTCAATACCAGCGCCTTCTAGTCTTTCAAACATATCGATATGCCAGTTAGGACTTACTTTTGAAAGCATTGTCGCTACTGACGTACCAATAATTCCTGCACCTACAACAACGATGTTTTTATGATTTGCTTCACTCATGTGCATGTTCCTTTCTAAATTTATATATTAAAATAGTACATATATAGACTTTACCACTTTAAACATTTATTAAACAATTAAGCGCGAAAACTCAGTAATCATTTATTTAAAAGTTGTAGTCAGCTATGTGAGTTTTGTGGTAATATCATCATGCGTAAAAATTCGAGATCATTATTATAAAGAAGGTTTAAATAAATCATGAAAGAAAATTTTTGGAGTACATTGCCACGTCCGTTTTTTATTCTGGCACCTATGGAAGACGTGACAAATATTGTCTTTCGGCATGTTGTCAGTGAAGCTGCGAGACCAGATGTATTTTTTACTGAATTTACCAATACTGAGAGTTACTGTCACCCTGAAGGTATTCATAGTGTGCGCGGACGCTTAACTTTTAGTGACGACGAACAACCAATGGTAGCGCACATCTGGGGCGATAAACCAGAACAATTCCGAGAAATGAGTATCGGCTTAGCGGATATGGGCTTTAAAGGTATAGATTTAAATATGGGTTGCCCTGTCGCAAACGTTGCGAAAAAAGGTAAAGGATCCGGCTTAATTCTACGACCTGAAATGGCAGCCGAAATCATTCAAGCTTCTAAAGCAGGTGGTCTACCGGTCAGTGTAAAAACACGTTTAGGTTATTACGATATCGATGAATGGCGAGACTGGTTAAAACACGTCTTCGAACAAGATATCGCAAATTTATCCATTCATCTACGTACCCGTAAAGAGATGAGTAAAGTAGATGCACACTGGGAATTAATCGAAGCAATCAAGACATTACGTGATGAAATTGCGCCAAATACACTATTAACTATCAATGGTGATATCCCCGATAGACAAACTGGTCTAGAACTCGCAAATAAATATGGTATTGATGGCATTATGATTGGTAGAGGGATCTTCCATAACCCATTCGCATTTGAAAAGGAACCACGCGAACATTCAAGCAAAGAATTATTAGGTTTATTACGCTTACATCTCTCTTTATTTGAAAAATATGATAAAGATGAAGCCCGACACTTCAAAAGTTTACGCAGATTCTTCAAAATCTACGTACGCGGCATTAGAGGCGCTAGCGAACTCCGCCATCAATTAATGAACACCCAATCCATTGCCGAAGCAAGAGAACTACTCGATACTTTTGAAGCACGTATGGATGCACGTTCAGAAGTATAAGTATGCGAGCGGTAAGTATAATAAACAATAAATGAACCTCCCCTGTTGAGTCAGAGGGAGGTTGTTTAATATTAAGTAGTAGTAAATCTCGAGCAATTTACAAAAGTGACATAAAAATAAGTTTTAGACTGATTACTTAAACATATAGTGGGCCGAAAAGTAAATGAGCAAACTGTTAAATATAGTCCATGCTTTTTATACAAAATATAGAATGATGAATATATATTGAACATCGTGAATTTTAAGTTAAACTGAACAATATTATGATAAATTAAATATAAGAAGCAAATATTTCATTAAAAATAAGGTGCATATCAATGAAAAGATTGATTTTTATAGTTGTTATTCTCTTTATCCAAGCCTGTAGTTATGTTGTTATTAACTTTTTCTTCTTCGACATGTGGGTGATTCACTCTAGTGAACAACAATTAAATCAATCCATACAACATCATGACACAAAGCAACTTCATAAGATTGCTAAAGATAAGCAGACATATCAGTTTTTAAAAACTATAAAAAAAGCCGATTTCGAAAATGCGACAGATAACCAAGGTGGTGGGCCTATTGGTTATTATCGTTTAGATATTAATAAAAAACCCGTCGGACTTACAATCAATATTAAATATAACTTCCTTCCAGAAAAGACAACTATTAAATCAATAAAGTTATATCAATAAATATATATAAAGAAAGGACTATAGCACAAATAAATGTCTAAAGAATTCTTAACATATAGTCAGTTGGTGGCAAAATTAAATATTCTTATTTCAAATTTGATTCATCAGCAGGTCGATTAGGTATCAGTATGTTACTTGATGATGCAATAATATTAATTAAGAGTATTTCTGAAGAATAATAGTGTTGATATTGTACACAAAATAAGGAGTGAATAAATTGGAAAATTTAGGTTTTTTGTTAGCTATTGGATGTGCTTTATTTGTAATATTTGTTGTACCGTATTTTGATAAGAAAAAAAGTGAAGTTGAATATAAAGTACAGGTATAACATAAGTTTAGTCAAAGTACAGTTAATGAAATGTACCTTGTCTTATTTTAATACCAAGCATTTAGTATATAGAATGTGATATTTAGATACTTTGATTCATGATAGTTTAGAACTAATATTATTATGCTTCTTCTGCAAGTATTCCATATGTCAAATCTTTATTATGTATGAATCCTACACTCATTCATCACAAATAAGAGGTAGCTACTCTATGTCAAAAAAGAAAATCTTGATCTTTATTAGTGTTATATTAATCATTTTTGGAGGTGTCTACCTCAAAATGAAATATGACGAAAAAGCAAAACAAAAAGAAATCTACTACAAAGAGCAACAAGAACGTATCACGCTTTATCTTAAATACAACACCAAAAAACCTAATACTATCAAATCTGTCCATTTCACAAGTTTAGAACAGGGACCAATGGGTGATGCTATTATTGAAGGCTATATCAATAACAATAAAGAAGATGAATTTGTTGCATTTGCATCACCTGAAAACAATTATCAATTTGGAGGCGGACTTACAGCAGACGTTAAAATATTTAAATTGCTTAAACCGGCTAATGAATCTAGATCCCCAAATGAAATCAAAAAAGATTTAGACAAAAAGAAAGAACGCTAAAAATTTATACTGAACCACAAGAAGTATAATTTAGTGTAATATTTTAAAGGCTTGTCTTCTATAATTTTTTAGGAGGCAAGCCTTTGATGATTTTTTTACTTTGTTTTTTAACCATTTAGATATTCTTGAAAAACTTTAATTTTAAAATAAAATTTATCATATTCAATCATAAAAAACACCCCATAAAGATAGATTTTAGGCCAACTTCTGGAGTGCACATCATAATAAGTGAGTTATTTTTAATTTATTTACGTTTAATGGTGTTTTCTTGTCTTTGCTTAATCAATAAGTAGACAGCATTTGCTATGCCTAACAAAGTCCAAATTATTGATAAATAAATATTATCAAAACTATAGATTTTAGGCATGAGTATTAAAAACATAATATTTAATATTAATGATATACGATGAAGCTTACCAAAATGATTCATTTGAATAATTTATCCCCTCTTCATTTTTGACTTTACTAAACATTTTGCTTTATTCCAATTGTATCATTGGCATTGAACTTTAAAAGCCATAAAACTAAAAATCTTTGCTCAATCAATATGTGTTTGAATATTTTTCAAACCATCCAACAAGTAAATTTAAAGTGCTTAGAAAAATAATAATTAAAGAATACAAAGGAGAATTAATGTTAAGCATACAAAAACAACGCTAGCTTTTAATATGCTAACGTTGTCAATTTCCTGGGAAATATTTCCATTTTCTAAATTTTTAATTTCGACAATTGACTGTACTTTTACTCTATTTCTTCCCCGTTTTCATCGTATTTTGTAACTTCACCATCAGATGTCACAATATAAGAACCTTCGAGGTTGCCTTCCTTATCTAAAATAGAAAATCCCCAATCTCCGTCTACGTTCTGTTCGGGTTCTTTAAATGTATACGTATCGGTATCTAGCTGATGACCTTCATACGCTTCAACTTTATCTATTACATTATCACGAGTAACTTTGTCATCATTAGATGCATCATTATTAGACGTCCCTTCATCTGATGTATATTCACTTGCATTTGATGATTGACCTTGTGTAAACGTAATTTGATTTGCTAGATTTTTATAATTTGAACTTTTACCGTATTTATCTAATAATTCATGTAAATCTAATTCTCTTGCTGCTTCCGAATGAGCATATTGTTGATATGTACCTGAACTTTGTGTGCCTGCAATTAATACCTTTTCATTACCAATACCGATAAGCGTAACAAATGACCCTTTAGATGGTTTTGCAGTATAGAATGTCATATCATTAGGTGCACCTTCTACTTTTTTGGGTAATGATTCCAACTTATACGTATGAATACTTTTACGTTGGCCTCCGCCGTTATAATTTGCATAAAATGAATGATTCCTTAATTCACTTGCATTAACGACATATTGAGAAACTGAGGGATCATTGATAGCTAATGCTACCTTCTGCGATTGAGTTAAATCTTCCACTCTACCTCTAGACTCATTGTTATTACTTGAATGACCATTATTAGAGTTTGAATTTTTATTATTTGCAGCTTGCTCGGTTTGAGTGTTACTATTTTCTGATTGCTTATCAGACTGATACTGTCCTACAAAATCTCCAAAATCGCATCCCGCAAGTAATGTTGTTATTGTAATTGCTCCGATTGCTAAAAAGTGTCTTTTCATTTCGTTTCTCTCCTTTAAATAATGAAATCATCACTGTTGTATTTATATATATGGTGTTCATATTTCAACTGGTTTTACACGTTTACTAAATCCATAGTTTAATAACGTTAATTTACGAATTCACTATTGCTCTCTTTATTTTTAATTATCGTTATTAAATACATTTTAATTTATAACAATTACAATTGCTACAAATCTCTAAAATAAATTGCACAATATTTAAAAATATAAATTTAGAAGCAATAAATATGAGAAGAATTCAGAAAACATGCTTTTATACTTTTTAAACTAATATTTATATACCTTAAATTAACAATAGAAATGCGTTAGAAAATAAATTAATATAACAATATAAATGAAGTTCAAAAGGGTGGAGGACGGTTAATTGAAAACGTTTTTAAAAGGATTTATTTTATTTTTTCTCATTGTGATGCTAGGATTTGCAGGGGGATTGGGATACAGTCATTATAAAGATTCAAAAGCAAACACTGATGTAGCTTCAAAAGAGACTCAGACTTCAAATAAAAATACTCACGAAAATACAATTTCACAAGATGAAATGCAAAATCAAGTTGATAGCCAAACAAACGAAGTATCAAATGAGACATCAACTAAAACACTTAGCGAAAAAGCAAAGCGGTTAAGAGAAGCTTTTAACGTTAATGATGAAGAAGCTCAAATTTTAGCAGATGAAATCGATAGAGCAGATGTAAATAAAGATGGCACGATTACTATGGATGAAATGACGCCTACTTTAGATCGTTTTGCAAAAGAAGGGAAATTCCAACCATCTGCAGGTGGCACAACTAACGAAGCACATCATCCTAAATATACAGCAGAAGATGCTAGAAATATGTCAGATGATGAAGCTGCGACAATTCACGAAAGTGCTCAAGAATCTAACGAGTATATGAAATTTTTAAGAGGACAAGTTGAAGCACGTGCAAAAGGACAGGGCGGTAATTATTAACTAAACTGATTAAAATAAGTAAATAATTAAACTCAGTGATACTTGGATAGGGAATAAGAAAAATGTGTTGTCTTATTCCCTATTTTTGATTTTTATAGAACGTGTGTATATATTTTAATTTCAATGACTAAATCAATGCGAAAAACACATATATCGAAAATTCATTAAATATATAGAAGACATTCAATTAATAAAGAAGAATTACCTTATTTGTAACCTCAACTTATACTTTTGCCACCTCTCCTATTCCAATAATTCCATATTTAAACATTTTCATATTCTATAAATTCACGTACATGTGTATAAATACCTTTATAATAAGGATATTTTGTATTTTTAAATTTACTCTTCATTTCCTCATCTTGACTGTTAGACATAATCATTGCGTGATCTAAATAACTTAAAAACGCTTCATCATTACCACTATCACCAAAGCCAATAATCAATTCTTTTGGAACGCCATATTTATTCATCAAAATTTTTGTGGCATATAATTTACCTGCATTTTTTGGAGTAAAATTAATATCATAAGCATTTTCAGGATCACCTGCTAAAGGATTACAACGATTAAATGTCATCGTATAGTCCCTTGTCTTAGAATATTGACTGAGGTCTTCTAAAATTGTTTTATCTAAATGCGTGTCACCCGAAGAATAGAAATAAAAATTATACAATGTTTCATTTTCTCGAAAAATTCTTTGCGGTATAAACTCTACTTTATGTTTAGAAGAAACGTGTTTTAATATATCTAATATATCTTCCAATAAGAACGGTTCTATCAACACTTCGTTTTTATATTCATCAGATTCAATATATTCGCAGTTATTCCATGTGAACATTTTAGAACTTAAATCTGAAAAAATATGTTGAGGTTTATATGACATATTAACTTTACTCATTTTTTGCAGTACGCTTTCTATAGTACTTCCTGTTAAAATCGCCGTAATGACATTGTTTTTAGCAGTTATATTCTGTAATAAACTTTCCATTTCTTTTAAATAAGGAATATCTGCTTGATTAGTACGATGTTTATAGTAAGTTTCATCAAAGTCGAATAATATTAAACGATTTGTCATCTTCATTCCTCCAGTATCATTCTTAAATGATAATTATAATTACACTCTAAAAATTTAAACAAAACACGAAAATAGGACAAAATTGCTTTTTTAATTTGTAGAATTTCAGATTAAAAGCTTCTATGTTGGTAGTAGGATTTAAAACCTTCTTTTATATGTCTCACGGTTATATTTATAGTATCAATAAAATAGCTTTGTCATCTATCTATAAACAATTTCATACATGATAACGTTATAACAACTTTACTCAACTATGTTTTTCAAATCACTATCACTCATGACCTATCATAATAAAAATAAAGCATCCTTCACTTTACGATGAGGGATGCTTTATGAATTTTCATATAAAAATTAAATCTGCAGACTATTCTTTTTTATTCAATTCTTTATCAAGTTTTACAAGTGTTGGTTTTGGAATATGAATGCCTTCTTCACTGAAGTATTGTATGACCTCTTTACGAAGCAAACGTTGTCCTGGAAAATGCATTCCGGGCTTAACATGTGCTAAAAGTTTAATCACCATTTCATTGCCATCAACACTGTCTAAACCAAGTAAATCTGGTGCAGATACAAATATGTCATATTTATTCTTTAATGTAGGTAAAAATGTTAATAATTTCTCTTCTATCACTTTATAATTCTCATTTGGAGAAATCGGTATCATCACAATAGGTGAAACATCTGTAGCAGAATAATTGACTATTTCACTAATCATACCATTAGGTAATGTATAAATTTCTCCAGTATCTGATTGTATACGTGTTGATCTTAAACCAATTGTTTTAACCGTACCTTCAGCAATTGTTACCCCAGATGCATTAATTTGAACATAATCACTTACATCAAACTGTCCTTCAAATATGATAAAGAAACCAGTAATAATGTCTTTTACAATTGTTTGTGCTCCGAAACCAACGGCAACACCAACAACTCCAGCTCCTGCTAAAATTGCTGATACACTAATACCGAAACGTGAAAGTATTGACGTAAGGACAATAAACCATACGACATAACTTATTAAATTTTGAATCAATGTGGATAGTGTTTCACTTCTTTTAATTTTATGACGGTTCTTTTTCTTTTCATTAACGTTGAAAAATTTAGTAACTAACTTTCTTGATATCGCAATTACAATCATACCCATCAAGATATAAGCAAGTATAATTAAAAGATTAACCAATAGATTTTGATAGAACTCTATTTTCATCATTGGCTCAAATAGTTTATATAATGTGTCCTTAAACTGACTCATAATAACAACATGACCTCCTATTGTTAAAACAATCAATATTTTCAATGTATAAATCTTTATAGATAATGAGCAGTAAGTCATTTCTAAATATAACACTTATAAATAAACATAACATCCTTCACTTTGTGATGAAGGATGCTTTATGAATTTCCATATGAAAAATCATCTTAAGACTACTGATTATTTTCAGTCACTTCTAGGTGAACTCATAAAAAACCATCCATCGAATGACCTTTGACATTTTTCCAAACCATTATTATTCGCTTTTTCAATTTCAGAAATGATTTTGGATACTGAGCTAGTTTATTCAGAATTACATTTTATATTACCAAGTTTTATTTGATAATCTGTTTTACTCATGATTCATCATTCTCGCTAGGAGTGAATTGTACTGCATCTGTAAAAAATATATTTTCTTCTTTATTTTCTACAAAAGTAAATTCTAAATTTTTAGAACCTACAGATGAGCCTTTTAAGTCGCCATCACCTTTTAACAATAATTTAGGTGCTTGCTTCGTTGGAATATCATATCTTTTTCTTAATTGTTTCACGTTATAGTCATTATTATTCAGTTGATATTTCGCAGAATAACTAGGAACATTAGGATTGTATGAAATATCCCCGTTTTTATAATCATTAATATCTTTAAAGTTGGCATATTGTACAAAAAATTTGAAGTTTTCAATTTCTTTTTTTAGTTTGTCATTAGGTATTGGCTTCGTTGGAATAATTTTATTGTGTTCCATTTTTACAGGATATCTCTTTTCATCATCTTTTGGTCTACCATTACTATCATCTGTAATTTCATTTATAAAATAATACCCTTTTGTTGTTCTAGTATTTCGATTGATATACAAAACCATTCCTCTAGTTTCCATACTCTTTCCTTTTGGTTCAATGGTCATTTCAGAATGAACTATCCAAGTTCCTTTATCCTTTTTATCAAACTCTTCATCTCGATAGCCCTCTTTATCATAAAAGTTTTCTAGATTTTTAATTGGATACATACTTAACGTTTTATTAAAGTTTTGTTTGATTTCAGCTTCTTTACTGTTTCCACAACCACTTACCAAAATTAATAAACTTATGTATATAGTTATTCTCTTTAGATAACGCATTGGCTCACATCTTTCTGATTTTACTTTATTTATACTTTTACAAAATGCTTCACTTTGATATGCTTCTAAATTAATTAGTCCAGATTATTCATTAAATTATTACTCATTGAATCCAATTCAAAGATTGTACTAACTACACAATCGTCTTTAGTTAAACTTTTTAAATTTTTACTGAAAGCGTGGCAATGTCTCATTATTTATGTTAGCAGTGTTTTTTCTTCAGCTTTTATCTCTTTTATGATTCGCATGTTCTATTTCATAACCATTTTAGATACCGAACTTGTTTCTTCAAAGTTACTTTTTATATTGCCCGGTTTTATTTTATATTCAGTTTGATACATACTTAATCCCCCCTACTTGGGTTAAAGTTTATACTGTCAGTAAAATAAATATTTTCTTTTTTATTTTCTACAAAAGTAAATTCAAGATGGTTATAACCTACAGAGGATCCTTTTAAATCTCCTGTCCCTTTCAATAATAATTTAAGAGCTTGATTCGTTGGAATATCATATCTTTTTCTTAATTGTTTCACGTTATAACCATTATTACTCAATTGATATTTCGCAGAATAACTAGGTACATTAGGATTGTAAGATATCTCTCCGTCTTTATAATGCTTTAAGTTTTTAAAATTGCCATATTGCACAAAAAATTTAAAGTTCTCAATTTCTTTTTTTAATTTTTTATCTTTAATTTGCTTTGTTGGGATAATTTTGTTGTTTTCCATTTTTACTGGATACTTTTTATCTTTAACATCAGGTATTCCTTTATTATCTTCTGTTATTCGTTTTATAATAAAGTCACCTTTAGTTGTTCTCGTATTTCTATTTATATGTAAAACCATCCCTCTTGCTTCCATATCTTTCCCTTTCGGTTCAACAATCATTTTAGAATTAATAATCCAAGTTCCTTTGTCATCTTTATCAAACTCTTCATCTCGAAAACCTTCTTTATCATAAAAGTTTTCTAGATTTTTAATTGGATACATACTTAACGTTTTATTAAAGTTTTGTTTGATTTCAGCTTCTTTATTGTTTCCACAACCACTTACCAAAATTAATAAACTTATGTATATAGTTATTCTCTTTAGATAACGCATTGGCTCACATCTTTCTGATTTTACTTTATTTATACTTTTACAAAATGCTTCACTTTGATATGCTTCTAAATTAATTAGTCCAGATTATTCATTAAATTATTACTCATTGAATCCAATTCAAAGATTGTACTAACTACACAATCGTCTTTAGTTAAACTTTTTAAATTTTTACTGAAAGCGTGGCAATGTCTCATTATTTATGTTAGCAGTGTTTTTTCTTCAGCTTTTATCTCTTTTATGATTCGCATGTTCTATTTCATAACTATTTTAGATACCGAACTTGTTTCTTCAGAGTTACTTTTTATATTCAGTACTGTTCATGATTCATCACGCTCAGTCGGTTTGAAATTAATACTATCTGTAAAAAAGATGTTTTCTTCCTTATTCTCTACAAAGGTGAATTCTAGGTCTTTACGACCTACAGATGCCCCTTTTAAGTCGCCATCCCCTTTTAACAATAATTTAGGTGCTTTTTTAGTTGGGATGTCATATCTTTTTCTTAATTGTTTCACGTTATAGTCATTATTACTCAATTGATATTTCGCAGAATAACTAGGAACATTAGGATTGTAAGATATCTCTCCGTCTTTATAATCTTTTAAGTTTTTAAAATTGCCATATTGCACAAAAAATTTAAAGTTCTCAATTTCTTTTTTTAACTTATCGTCTGGTATAGGCTTCGTTGGAATAATTTTATTATGTTTCATTACGACAGGATATTTTTTATCTTTATTATGCGCAAAGCCATTTTTGTCCTCTGTTATCTCACTAATTAAAAAGTATCCTTTTGTTGTTCTAGTATTGCGATTGATATAGAGAACCATACCTCTTGAGATCATAATTTTACCTTTTGGCTGTTTTGTCATTTCAGATCTAATAATCCAAGTTCCTTTGTCATCTTTATCAAACTCTTCATCACGATAGCCCTCTTTATCGTAAAAATCCTCTAGATTTTTAGTTGGATACACGTTTAACATTTTATTAAAGTTTTGTTTGATTTCCGTTTCTTTACTATCTTCTTTATTTATAAAACCACATCCTCCAATAAAAATCGTTAAAATTAAGAAACTTACAAATACTATTATTTTGCTTGAATGTTTCATATTTCCACATCTTTCTATTTATCATAAATTGGTAAACATTATATAAATCAAATTCTTAAACATCTACATATTACCAAACAATGAATATATAATACATTTAAGATGTAATTCAAATTTTATTTTACTTTCATAATTAATAAATAAAATCCGCCTCACTTACGATACGCTTCTGCTTAATAGGTAATGATGTGGTTTTCAATTAACGTCTTTTTGTTATAAGTCTTAAAGAATATTAAACAAGCAAAATCATTTTCCTTAACTGAAACGAAAGAACGACAAATTCCATACTATTACATTGGAATTTGTCGCTCTTTTATTTATTAGAGGTATATTATTTTTACAAAATTCTAAATTAATTGTTACAACAATTGTTATTATCCTGCTGTTCTTTTTCATTCTTCTCTTTTTTTTCTTCAATTTCTACTGAACAACAAGATTGTTCCTGAGGTTTTAATTTTTTTAATACGTCTTTGATTCCCATTATCTCACCTCCTTTAAATAACGATGTTCACCATCAAACCTGTAGAAATAGCTACAACTAAAATGGCGATAACGAATGAGATTACAAATTTTTTCTTGAATAGTTTCGATAATAATACAACTTCTGGAATACTTGCACCAGCACCACCAATGATCAAAGCAACAACTGTCCCAAGCGACATTCCTTTTGAAGCTAATGCTTCAGCTATAGGTAACATTGTTTCAGGTCTAATATACATAGGAATACCTATAATAGAAGCAATAAATACGGATATAATGCCACCTCCACTCGCATATTTAGTAATAAATGTTTCGGGTACAAATCCATATATGAACGCTCCAATAAATACACCAATAAATAGGTAAGGAAGCATTGGATATAAAAATGCCCACGCATCATTTAATGCTTGTTTAAAACGAGATTCCGTTTTATTAGCAAAAAATCCATCGCCTTTAACATTTACACCTTTATAAGTTTCGGCTAAATTCATTTTTGAAAATACAAAACCTGTTAAGATACTAAAGATTGCTAGTACAATAAAATAAACTATTGCAACTTTCCAACCTAATAAGGCCCATAACATAAATATCATTAATGGATTCATTAATGGCGAAGATATTAAGAAACTCATTGCTGGACCAAAAGGTACTTTAGAATTTAATAGACCTGCAAGTATTGGAATAGTTGAACAAGAACAAAATGGTGTCATAGCACCAAACACCATCCCCAATACATAACTAATTGCTTGATTAGGCTTGCTCAAAAATCTTTTGATTTTTTCTTCCGAAACTACTTGTTGAATTAAACTTACAATAAAGCTCACGATGATGAATAGTGTTAATAATTCAAAAAACAACATCACAAATGTTTTTATAAATTCCATAATTGAATCTAACATGAGTATAATGCCTCCAAATTTAATTAATCAATATTTCTTGATGTATTAATCAAAAAAAATTGATTAATACTACATTAAAAAAGATACTTAAAGTATCTTACAACAAGTATCTTCATTTAAAACAACCTGTATTTGTTGCTCATTAATTTTATAATAATTCCATGTGCCATGCTTTTCAGCAATAAGAACATTTGCATCTACTAATTTTTTTAAATGATAAGAAAGTTTAGATTGTTTTATATCTAATAACTCTTCTAAATCACACACACATAATGATTTATTAGAGCTTTGGCTAATTTGATTTAGTATTTTTAATCTGATTTTATCGGCAAGTGCATTAAACATCTTTTCATAAAAGTCAAACTGTTGATCTTCACTCATATCAGTCTTTGTTTTAATAACTTCCATAAAAGACCATCCTTTTTATAATATTTCATTGAGTTTATATTATCTTTATTTCAATTCTTGAATTGCTTGTTTATAGTCATTTTTTGTTGATTCGCCATACTGAGTAATATTACCTTTAAAGAACTCCTTCTACATATAATATTGTAGCTTCTTTTAAATTGATTTCTCTTGATAGGATAACAAGATTTAAATAACTAACAAAGTAACCAAAAGTTAAAGTACTTGCATGATTTACTCGTAATCAATCACACTTTCTTATTGTCAATGTAGTTTTATATCATTTAATACATCAATTTTTCTTGATATATCAAATATAAATCAATATATATATTATCGCAAGAAAAAAACCTATAATTTTACATAAACTTAGGTATTTCTCACAGATATTAAAATAATTTCTTCATAAATTGTATTATTAAGAATTAAATTTATCAAAATTTTTAAACTCAACCAAAAACATAGACATTAATCTATATAGATGTTAGTCTATAATCGCAAATTAATTAATGAGGTGAGTATAATGTTAAATATTGAAATATACGAAGAAGCTATGTGCTGTTCTACTGGGGTATGTGGTCCTGAACCGGATGAAACACTAATAAAGACGAACCAAATCAATGAATATTTAAAACAAAATCAAATAGAAGTTCAACGTTATAATATGAACAATAATCCGAATGAATTTATTCAAAATAAAGAAGTTATTCGTTTAATTCAAGAAAAAGGTGATGAAGTTTTACCAATCACTTTTATAGAAGGCAATATAGCTAAAACGGGCGCTTATATTACCCAAGAAGAAGCCGATGAAATTATTACAGTTAATCAAATGAGAAATGGAGGATGCTGTGGTGGAGATGGATGCTGTTAAGTACTTAAATAAATTGAATTTAGATAACGTTGAGTTAACAAAATATTTGTTTTTTACTGGTAAAGGTGGCGTAGGCAAAACAACGATATCAAGTTTTATTGCTTTAAACTTAGCAGAGAATGGAAAGAAAGTAGCTTTAGTAAGTACTGATCCAGCTAGTAATTTACAAGATGTATTTCAAATGGAATTATCTAATAAATTAACTAAATATCAACCTATACCTAATCTCTCTATAGCCAATTTTGACCCGATTGCTGCTGCAGACGATTATAAAGCACAATCTATAGAACCTTATGAGGGTATTCTACCAGAAGATGTGCTTGCTGAGATGAAAGAACAGTTAAGTGGTTCATGTACAGTTGAAGTAGCAGCATTTAATGAATTTACAAATTTTTTATCCGATAAAACTTTAGAACAAGAATTTGATTTCATTATATTTGATACAGCTCCAACAGGTCACACCTTGAGAATGCTTGAATTACCTTCTGCATGGACAGATTATTTAAATACAACGAGTAATGACGCTTCTTGCTTAGGTCAATTATCAGGTTTAAATGAAAATAGAGTTAAATATAATTCAGCACTTGAAAAACTACGTAACCAAGATGATACGACCATGATGTTAGTTGCGAGACCTAGTCACTCTTCTATATATGAAATTCAAAGAGCGCAACAAGAATTACAACAACTGTCAATTTCTAAATTCAAAGTAATCATTAACAACTATATAGAAGAAAGTCACGGTTTAATTTCGAGTCAGATGAAATCAGAACAAGATAAAAACATTAATCATTTTACTGAATGGTTAAATAACAATCATGCTTATTACGTTCCATATAAAAAGCAGAAAGAAGAAGGTATAGAAAGTTTAACTAATCTATTAAATGATGATAACTTAATTGAAAATGATGACTTTATTGTTGAAGATCATCCGCAATTCAATAAATTAATAGATGAAATTGAAAATAGTAAAGTTCAATATTTATTTACAATGGGAAAAGGTGGCGTTGGTAAAACGACAGTAGCAACGCAATTAGCTACAGTATTATCTAATAAAGGATATCGTGTTCTTTTAGCAACTACTGACCCTACTAAAGAAATTAATGTTGAAACCACAAGTAATTTAAATACTGCTTATATTGATGAAGAACAAGCATTAGAAAAATATAAAAAAGAAGTACTAGCAACAGTGAATGATGATACACCACAAGACGATATTGATTATATTATGGAAGATTTAAAATCACCTTGTACAGAAGAAATAGCATTTTTCAAAGCCTTTAGTGACATTATGGAGAATCAAGAAGACATGGATTACGTAATTGTAGATACAGCTCCTACAGGCCATACCTTGCTATTACTTGATTCTAGTGAAAATCATCATAGAGAATTAAAGAAAAAATCCACTCAAACTACCAGTAATGTTGAAACATTATTACCCAAAATTCAAAATAAAAATTTAACACAGATGATAATCGTAACATTAGCAGAAAAAACACCTTATTTAGAATCTAAACGTTTAGTAGAAGATTTAAATAGAGCTAATATAGGCCATAATTGGTGGGTTGTTAATCAATCGTTAGTTACGCTAAATCAACGTGATGACCTTTTTAGTAACAAAAAAGAAGATGAATCATTTTGGATAAACAAGATTAAAAATGAAAGTCTTGATAATTACTTTGTCATACCTTATCGAGTATTAGAATATTGATATTATTGATTATAATGAGAACTATATGATAAATAGAGTCTATTTTAAACCAGTTAATAATTTAGGGGTTAAGCAAGTATGTAATTTATCAAATGACAATAAAAATTATTAACGATATAAAAGATTCCAAGTAGAAAGGGAGAAAAAAATTGAATTATAGTGAAATATCGCAATACTTGAAAGTGATGGCTGATAGTAGCCGTCTTGAGATATTAGATTTGTTATCTTGCGGTGAATTATGCGCTTGTGATTTATTACAGCATTTTTCTTTTTCTCAACCCACATTAAGTCATCATATGAAAGTATTAAAAGACAATAATTTAATTACATCTAGAAAGGATGGTAATAAAAATTTATATAAATTGAATCATGCTGTATTAGATGACATTACATCACGACTCACTCTATTGAGTTCCAGTACTGTCCCATGTATATGTGAAACTGTAGAGAAAGGTGAATGTTAACAATGACAATATTAGCAATCACAATTTTTATATTAACGTTAATTTTTGTTATATGGCAACCTAAAGGTCTAGATATTGGTATTACTGCATTAATTGGTGCTGTAATTGCTATAATCACTGGCGTTGTAAGCTTTTCAGATGTACTAGAAGTTACTGGAATTGTTTGGAATGCGACCTTAACTTTTGTTGCAGTTATTCTTATTTCACTCATATTAGATGAAATTGGGTTCTTTGAATGGTCTGCTATACATATGGTGAGAGCATCAAAGGGTAATGGCTTGAAAATGTTTGTTTACATTATGTTGTTAGGCGCTATTGTAGCAGCTTTCTTTGCGAACGATGGTGCAGCTTTAATACTGACACCTATTGTTTTAGCAATGGTACGTAGTTTAGGATTTGATAAAAAAGCGGTATTCCCATTTATTATTGCTAGTGGTTTTATTGCAGATACTACGTCTCTTCCATTAATTGTTAGTAATTTAGTTAATATTGTTTCTGCTGATTACTTTGATATTGGGTTTGTTGAGTACTTCAGTAAAATGATTATACCTAATATATTCTCTTTAATCGCAAGTATTCTTGTCTTATGGCTTTATTTTAGAAAGTCTATCCCAAGAAAATTTGATGCAGTAAATATTAGAGAACCAAAAGAAGCGATTAAGGACAAAAAGCTTTTTAATATCTCGTGGATTGTACTCACCGTATTGCTAGTTGGTTATTTAATAAGTGAGTTTATAAACATTCCAGTATCAATTATTGCTGGTATCATTGCTTTAATATTTGTATTATTAGCACGTAAATCTAAGGCTGTTCATACGAAACAAGTAATTAAAGGTGCACCATGGAATATTGTTTTATTCTCTATTGGTATGTATCTTGTGGTATTTGGTCTAAAAAATGTGGGGATTACAACGCTTCTTAGTGATGTACTAACAAATATTTCAAGTTACGGCTTATTTAGTAGTATCATGGGCATGGGCTTTATATCCGCATTCCTTTCATCCATTATGAACAACATGCCAACTGTTTTAATAGATGCAATAGCGATTGGTCAATCTCAAACAACAAGCATACTCAAGGAAGGCATGATTTATGCAAATGTTATCGGATCTGATTTAGGACCTAAAATAACACCAATTGGTTCGTTAGCAACACTTCTCTGGTTACATGTGCTTACCCAAAAAGGTGTTAAAATTTCTTGGGGACAATATTTTAAAATCGGTATTATTATAACGATTCCGGTATTATTTATCACACTGTTAGGGTTATATCTAACACTTATTATTTTCTAAAAAAAGAGGAAACTATTTATGGATAAAAAAACAATTTACTTTATATGTACAGGTAATTCATGCCGTAGCCAAATGGCTGAAGGTTGGGGTAAAAAAATCTTAGGTGACGAATGGCAAGTATATTCTGGCGGTATTGAGGCACACGGTGTCAATCCGAAAGCAATCGAAGCGATGAAAGAAGTTGGAATTGATATATCAAATCATACTTCTAATTTAATTGACCAAAATATACTACATCAATCTGATTTAGTAGTAACTTTATGTAGTGATGCTGACAAGAATTGTCCTATATTGCCGCCGAGTGTAAAAAAAGAACATTGGGGATTTGATGATCCAGCAGGCAAACCTTGGTCAGAATTCCAACGTGTTAGAGACGAAATTAAAACCGCTATTGAATCATTTAAAACTAGATAAACTTTAAGCGTCTCAATATAATTGGGACGCTTTTAATAGATTTTCTATCATATAATATTCTTAAAAAATCAACTTAATGATTGCAATGACGATTAAAATACTTACAATCATTTTTTGAATATAATCAGGTATTTTTTGTCCTATTTTCATACCTAGAGGCGTAAATAGTATACTACCTAAAATTAACGGTATTGCACTATTAACAGGAATATAACCCTGTAATAATTTAATAATAAATGCTCCAATAGAAGAAATGAACGCAATTACAATACTATTTGTAACCACCGTGTTCATTGGTAATTTAAATATAACAAGTAGTACTGGAATAATAATAAATGCTCCACCAGCTCCTACAATACCAGATACCAAACCGATGATACCACCTATTGTAATTAAAAGTAGACGATTAAACTTAATATGACTAGTAGATGGTGCGACTTTAATAAACATTAAAATAAGAGCTAATAATGCAATAATAATATAAACCATATTAACGAACTGTACATTTATTAAATTCGCTAATATTGCACCTAGTATACTACCTATAATCATTCCACTTCCCATATTAAGTACAAGCGTTCTAGAAAAATCTTTGTTTTTATATGCTTTAAAAGATCCACTCAATGTACTGAAAAACACTTGACTTGAGGTTAATCCTGAAGCAATATAAGCACTATAAGTGGGTAGACCAACCAAAGGTGGTAATAATAAAAGCATAGGATAAATGATAATTGCTCCCCCTATACCAACCAATCCTGAAATAAATCCTCCAAATATTCCAATGAGTAACATGATTATCATGGAAGTCACCATTATCATTTACTTTTTATTAATAATTCAACTGCTTCATTAATTAATGCCTGAGAATCTTCACTATTTTCTTCAGACATTTTGACGCATTCTACTAAGTTCTCGCTAATGATAATACCCATTAAACGTTGAATAGAACTTTTAGAGGCACTTAATTGACTAATGACATCTTTACAATTTTTTTCTTCCTCCATCATTTTAATGACACCATTAAGTTGTCCTTGTATGCGATGAATACGATTAATCATCTTTTTATTATATTCCAATATATTTCACTCCATATTAATTTTTAATAATTACATCATATTGATTAAATTTTAGTTTGTCAAATACCTAATGGGGTATTTGACAAACTGTCTAATCCGTTATAACATACCCCCATAGGTATTTAAAAGGAGGCAATTATGTCACAATATAAAACAAAACACATTAATGATTTCACTAAAAAAGAATTACAAGAATTGGGTTCTAAGGGTCAATTAATTGACGTTCGACAGCCTGAAGAATATGAATTAGGACACATTAAAAATGCTTTATTACATTCAGTTGAAAATATAGAGACTTTTAAACAAAGTAAAAATAAAACTTACTATGTTTATTGCAAAAGTGGTAATAGAAGTAGAAAAGCAAGTCAATTTCTTACACAACGCGGATACAATGTGGTGAATTTAGATGGAGGCTATACCGCATACGAACAACAACATAATAATGAATCATTTAAATTAGAAAAAGATAAAGAAATTCAAATCAAAGACAATCGTAAGACGTTTAATTATAGTAATCTACAGTGTCCAGGACCTATTGTTAATATTAGTAAAGAAATCAAAAACATCGCTATTGGTGATCAAATAGAAGTTGTTGTGACTGATCACGGTTTTTTAAATGATATTAAAAGTTGGGTCAAACAAACTGGACACACACTTGTTAGACTCAATGATTCTGGTAATGAAATTCGCGCTATTATTCAAAAAGAAGAAAATAAAAATATAGAAGTGACGCACACAAAAAATGGAACAACGATTGTTTTATTTAGCGGCGAGCTAGATAAAGCAGTTGCAGCAATGATTATTGCTAATGGTGCTAAAGCCGCAGGTAGAGATGTAACCATTTTTTGCACATTTTGGGGCTTAAATGCACTTAAAAAAATTCAAAGTCAACGCATTAAGAAAAAAGGTATCGCAAAACTATTTGACTTTATGCTTCCAAATTCACCAATTAAAATGCCTATTTCAAAAATGAATATGTTTGGTGTAGGAAATTTAATGATGCGTTATGTCATGAAAAAGAAAAATGTCGATGATTTACCTTCTCTTATCAATCAAGCAGTTGAACAAGGTGTTAAACTTATTGCTTGTACAATGAGCATGGATGTTATGGGCATTTCAAAAGAAGAACTACGCGATGATGTAGAATACGGTGGCGTAGGTGCATATATAGGATATACAGAACAAGCTAATCACAATTTATTTATATAATTAAAAAGGAATGATATTATGTTTTTTAAACAATTTTATGATAAACACTTATCTCAAGCATCTTATTTAATCGGTTGTCAAAAAACTGGAGAAGCCATGATTATTGATCCTATTCGTGACTTATCTTCATATATTCGAGTTGCTGATGAAGAAGGTTTAACCATTACTCATGCAGCTGAAACACATATACATGCAGATTTTGCTTCAGGAATTAGAGATGTTGCTATAAAGTTAAATGCTAGTATTTATGTATCGGGTGAAAGTGATGACACGTTAGGTTATAAAAATATGCCTAACCAGACTCATTTTGTTCAACATAATGATGATATTTATGTAGGAAATATAAAATTAAAAGTGCTTCATACACCTGGTCACACGCCAGAAAGTATAAGTTTTTTACTTACTGATGAAGGTGCTGGAGCACAAGTTCCAATGGGACTATTCAGTGGTGATTTTATTTTTGTAGGAGATATCGGTAGACCTGATTTACTAGAAAAAGCTGTTAAAGTAGAAGGATCATCTGAAATAGGCGCTAAACAAATGTTTAAATCTATTGAAAGTATTAAAGACTTGCCAAACTACATTCAAATTTGGCCTGGCCATGGAGCTGGTAGTCCTTGTGGTAAATCTTTAGGTGCTATTCCAACATCTACTCTTGGCTATGAAAAACAAACAAACTGGGCTTTTTCTGAAAATAACGAAGCTACCTTTATCGATAAACTAATTTCTGACCAACCTGCACCACCACATCATTTTGCACAAATGAAAAAAATTAATCAATTCGGTATGAATTTATATCAACCTTATACGGTTTATCCAGCTACAAATACAAACAGATTAACTTTTGATCTCCGCAGTAAGGAGGCTTATCATGGTGGACATATTGAAGGTACAATCAATATTCCATATGATAAAAATTTCATCAATCAAATTGGCTGGTATCTAAACTATGATCAAGAAATTAACTTGATTGGAGAATATCACCTTGTTTCAAAAGCAACACACACCTTACAACTCATTGGATATGATGATGTTGCTGGATATCAATTACCTCAATCTAAGATTCAAACACGTTCCATTCATAGTGAAGATATTACAGGTAACGAATCACATATATTAGATGTACGTAATGATAATGAATGGAATAATGGCCACTTATCTCAAGCGGTTCATGTACCACACGGCAAACTTTTAGAAACAGATTTACCTTTCAATAGAAACGATGTTATTTATGTACACTGTCAGTCTGGCATTAGAAGTTCGATAGCTATTGGTATTTTAGAACATAAAGGTTATCACAACATTATTAATGTAAATGAAGGTTACAAAGATATACACCTTTCTTAATATTTATACTAATGAAAAAGGACTATAAGTAGTTAGATATAGCTTATAGTCCCTTTTTATATTATTGGATACATATCTATTTAAAAATCATTTATGTATCCTCGCTTTATATCATTTAATAAATATTTTACATAGTGCATATCTTTTTTATTTATTGATGTGATCAAAAACATAACAGCAATTCTCATAAACCTCATATGTTATGATACGTTCGTCCCCCCCTTTGAGAAGCGGCTAAAAAACCCGCCTCACTTACGATACGCTTCTGCTTATCGGTTAATGATGCGGTTTTTAATTATATAATTTCAATTAATAAGGTAATGAACAGTTTTTTGATAAATGTTATTCTTCTAAAATTCTTTTTAATTTACACACTAAAAAATATCCTCCTTAACAATAATAAGTTATTTAAATTATTGATTAAGGAGGATATTTTTATATCTATTTATTTCTCAATCTAGAACTAGATTTTTATCGTGCTTTCAGCTCATTTCCTGTCATCCATTTATGATTTTTAATGATTTTACCATTATCTTTGGATTTGTAATCAACCACGTAAACAGTAGTCTTTTTCACGTTATCAATATTGGCTGTAGCACCTTTCATACCAGACATATGATTTGCTTCTAATTTAACAGTATCGTCTTTACTAAATCCATCTTTAGGTGCATCTTTGATCTCTTCGTTTACGACCCATTTATGATTGTTTACTTTTTCATTTCCATTTGTGGGTTTATAACTTACAACATAAGCATATGTTTTATACGCACCTTTTACAGTAGCTTCTGCACCTTTCATACCTGGCATATGCCCTGCTGTAATCGTTACTTTATCTCCTACTTTAAATTCACCCTCATTAGTCGATGTCATATCTTCAGGAACTTTACTTTCATCATTATGCTTCATATGGCTCTCACTTTTTTGGTCATTAGTGTCTTTATCTTTTTTCATCATATTAAAATCTCCCTATTGATTAGTTTGTTACTTTTATTTGACCCATCATTCCATTCTCTTCATGCTCAAGTATATGACAGTGAAACATGTATGTTCCAGTATTTTTAAATACAACCTCTATTTTAGCTTTTTGTCCAGGTTCCAAAGATATAACATCCTTTTTACCCCTCATATCTTTTGGAGGTTTCTCCCCATCCACAGATAAAACTTTAAATTGCGTTCCATGGATGTGGAAAGGATGTTTCATACCACCCATTTTATCTTTGACATTTTCAATTTCCCATACTTCTTTCTGGTTTAACTTTTGTGTAAAATCTATTCTGTTAGGATCGAATTTATTACCATTAATGGTAACATGATCATTCATACCTTCTAATTTTATTTTTTTACTTACTTTTGGTGTATTACCTTTGTTAGAACTTTTCTCTTTGTTACTAATCGGTAAAATTACAGTTTTATCATTATCAACCAGACTGATTTTCTCGCCTTTCATTTTAGATAAATCTATTACTATTTCTTTTCTTTCTGAAGGAGCTAAATTAATTTCTTTTAATTTTTTAGCGTTTTTTAATTGACCGCCATCTGAAGCAATATACTCAAAACTTTGATTATTACTTAGCTTAAGATTTAAATCTCGAGCATTAGAACCATTTAAAAGTCTCAAACGTATTTTCTCTTCTTTTGCTGTCAGTTTAGGGTTTACTATTCCGTTCACAAGAACAGTATCACCTTGAGTGCCATCTTCGTCTTTCGTTTTTGAATAATTTAATTTTTTAGATACAAATGTTTTATCTTGGATTATTATAGGCAAATCATTTTTTCCATAATTACTAGGATAATTATTCTTTTTACTATCTTCTATATATAATAATCCTGATAAGCCATTATAAACTTGTTTAGCTGTATTTGGAGAGGGGTGGGGGTGATACCATAACGTAGCAGAATCTTGATTAACCTCAAATTTTATAGTTTTTTCTTTTCCTGGTTTTATAACCTGAGAAGGCCCTCCATCCACTTTTCCATTTATTTCTAATCCATGCCAATGAAATGTTGTATTTTCATCTAAGTTATTTATTAACTTAATTTTAACTTTATCTCCTTTTTTTAATTTTAAAGTTGGTCCAAGTAAATTTCCATTGTAGCCTAGAGTATTAGAAAAATTATTTTTGTAAAACTCTGTCTTTCCTTCCTGAGCTTTTAATGTATAATTTTTATAACCATTGTTATCTTTTTTTGACTCTGCAACTTCAGGAAATATTATTTCATTTTTTCCTTGTGAAGAATTTAATTTCTTTCTTTCGTCATGATATTTCATATTTTTCATATCCATTGTATTTTTCTTATCTTCTTTCATGTTCATCATGTCATTCTTACTTTCTGCGAAAGTATCATTAGACGCAATAATTATTATGGAAAAAATTATAATTAAAATTGCAAAAACTTTATTATACATAAGGTTTACCTCTTTTATTTTAATTTTAATGTAAAAGCATTAATCGCTACTATAACTGTACTTAAAGACATTAATATTGCTCCTACAGCTGGTGATAATATTAACCCGACAAAAGCTAATGCGCCAGCTGCTAAAGGTACAGCAACAATATTATAACCTGCACCCCACCATAAGTTTTGAACCATTTTTCTCATAGTATTATTTGAAAGGGTCAAGAAATGAACGATATCTGATGGATTACTTTTAACAAGTATGATATCACCTGAATCCACTGCAACATCTGTGCCTGCACCAATTGCTATACCAATATCGGCTCTTATAAGGCTCGGCGCATCGTTGATACCGTCTCCGACCATCATGACTTTATTACCGTTGCTTTGATAATCTTTTATAATGCTTTCCTTATCTTCTGGCATGAGTTGTGCATGGACATCACTAATACCTAATTCTTTTGCGACAGCGTGTGCCACTTCATTATTGTCACCTGTAAGCATGACTGGTGTAATATTTCTTGATAGTAAATCAGCTACCATTTGTTTTGAGCTTTCTTTAATTTGATCTCCTTGAGCAATCATGCCAATGACTTGTTGATCCTCAATTAAATAACTGATTGAATTACCTTGTTGAGCTAATTTAGTAAACAAGTCATCGTCATAATTAAGTTTATGTTTATCAAGATAAGAGACATTTGTTATTTTATATGTTTTATTATCAATTAGACCTTCTAATCCGACACCTGGAATATTATTAACGTCTTGTGGATTAGTAAATGAAACATTTTTACTTTTCGCAAAATCAACAATACTTATAGCTAATGGGTGATTAGATTGACTTTCTAATGAGGCGAAAAGGCTTAATATTGTATCATTACTCAAATCATTTTTAAAGCTCTCATAATGATTCACAGAAAAGTTACCCTCAGTTAAAGTACCAGTTTTATCCATCATTACATAATCGATATGTTGAGCTATTTCTACAGACTCTCTATTTTTAATAATTAAACCATTATGTGCACCAATTGAAGTAGAACGTGCAGTGACTAAAGGTATTGCCAAGCCTAAAGCATGTGGACAAGCAATGACTAACACAGTTACAAGACGTTCTAATGCAAAATCAACATCATTTTGAATGAGCATCCAGACAATAAACGAAATCACGCCAACAATTACAGCAAAGTAGAATAAATAACCCGCTACTTTATCAGATAACAATTCAGCACTAGATTTATCATTTTGTGCTTGATTAACAAGTCCCATAACTTGAGAAAGATATCCATCTTCTCCCACAGCTGTAACCTTGACTTGTATTGTTCCAGACCCATTAATAGAACCCCCGATGACGTTGTCATTTTGATTTTTTTGTACTTTTTTAGATTCTCCAGTGACTAGGGATTCATCTATAGATGTTTGTCCTTGAACGATAATACCATCTGTTGGAATGCTTTCTCCGGCTTTTACTTCGACGATATCATCAGTCATGATGTCTGATATTTTAACTTCTTCGCGTTGGCCATTATCCATAACTTTAATAGCACTATTAGGTAACAGTTCTGCCATTTTCTTTAAAGCATCTCCAGCATTTCCGACAGCATTCATTTCTATCCAATGTCCTAATAGCATAATTAAAATTAAGGTTGCTAATTCCCAAAAAAAGTCCATTGTATGACCAGTTGCACTACTAAAGTTATTCATATAAAAAGCATACAAGCTATAAATATAAGCTACTGAAATACCTAGGGCAACTAAGGTCATCATACCTGGTTTTTTTGTAGCAATTTCATCTTTACCACCAGACAAGAACGGTTTACCACCATAAAAGAATAAAATTGTACTTAATATTAACACTACCCATTCAGAACCTGGAAATGTGAATTGAAAAGGTAAGTTAATACCCATCAGTGGCGATAAAAGAATGATAGGTATTGCAAAAATTAATGAAACAAAAAACTTAACTTTAAAATTTCCATGATGATGTGCATGGCCACTATGATGATTATGTGATTCATGGTTATCATGATGCATTTGATTAGAATGATTCATGTGATTTTGATGATTATGCGCTTCACCATTATTATTCAAATTAACCCCTCCTAATAAAATGTTATAGTAAAACTACTTATACTATAACATATACCCCAACGGGGTATAAATAGTTTCGATTTATCTCTTTTTATAGATTTGTTTATATCATTCCGAAAATGATGTCTCCACGTCCTACATTAGACCTTGTCATCGATGTTTAAAACAAGGTTTTAATTAAACGATCTCATCTGAACTATCGCATGACAATACACTCTGACCAAGGTTAGCATTAGCAACACAAATCATATATTAATTAATATTCTTAAAGAAAATAACACATTTCAAAGTAGGTCTAGAAAAGCAAATTGTTTAGATCATTATTTAAAGAAGCCAGTAAATGAATTTATAAAAAACTCATTTACTGGCTATTTTGCTAGGAATTATGTCCCAGCCTCGTCTTGCTTTATTGATACCCTACTCTATTCACTAATGATTTGTCCTTTAATGACATATCCATTTCTATTAACATAAAATCTTACATCTTTATTTCCAATTTTATACGTATATTCTTTGCCCCATGCTGATGTAGATGTAGACTTTGGTTCACCGTAATGATTCAATAATTCTTTTTCGCTCACTGACTTACCGTCTAATGAGAAGAAAACACCATTCGCTTTATGATTAGAAACCCCGTAATATGTTTGATCATATACATCTTTATCATTTTTAGCTGATTCGTTTTGAGTAATCTTGTAACCATTAATCTTGAAGTTATCAGCTTTTAAAGATGTTTTAAAATTCTTATCTAGAATAAAGTTACTTTGATGTGCTGTGTAACCACTATAATTATAATAAGGTTTCACAGATTCTTGCGCATGTGCTTGAGTGACATTAAATAATTCGGGCGTTACGGAAAAGCCCAAAATTAAACTACTAGCTAAAATAAATTTAGAAACTTTTTTCATAAAAACCCTCCTCATATTTGTCTTACAGGCCATATTATTACATTAATGTTACAATATTTCGATAACATTACATAAATAAATTTAATTTTACCAATTATCGCACTTTTACATTTACTTGTGCCATATAAAGAGAAATAAATAAAGTTTTTTAAATTTATTAATTACAATACTTTAAATAGCCCAGAAATGCATGAGGTCATGTATCCATTCAATGCTAAAGAGAGGCAGAAGTGTCTTTTTAAATAAAGAAATATTAGCTATAGACCATGAATCAATACAATCAGATTAGTGCACAATTGCTTGAAATCACAACATTTTTTATCATTTATAAAAGGTTTAATACGTCATTTCACAGCCAACGAAAATGAAGAAATTATTGATAAGATATTTCAGAGTCTTATCAATGATGGTAGGATCTCAACTACTTTAATTACTAATACATCATTTCTACGTTTATTGCACAATTCTAATAATTTTTATAAAAAAAGAGCGAAAAACACTTTATTTCCGCTCTTATCAATATCATTAAATTTTTCTTTACTAATCTATTCAAATTTTGCATTAATAAATTTAACTGAAACTGCACCTAAAAGCATCATGATTCCTGCAAGCAGTAGCATCGCAGGCATTGAACTTCCCAATAATGGATACAGTCCAAAACTGACTATAGACGCTACAATTTGTGGTAGACAAATACTTGTATTAAATAAACCTAAATATGCCCCTGAATTTTCTCCATCGATTGCCTCAGTTAATAATGTAAATGGTTGTGTATTCATCGTTAAATTATTAATACCAATCAATACAAAAGAAAAAATGAGTAACCATTGATTATGGATAAAGAATATTGAAATAAGACCTATTCCACCGAAAACCAATCCAAAGCTATACCAAAATTTTCTTTGGGATGGTTTAGATCTTGCAATGACAAAACCAAAAATAACTGAGCTCAAAAATTGTATACAGTATAATACGCCGTACCAATTTCCCGCTGCTTGATATCCGGCTGAAGAAGGGTCTGTCACATTCCAAACATTCTTTGCTATTGCACCTGTTGAATATGTCCAAAGATACATCAATGCAAACCAGTTAAAAAATTGAACTACGCTAATTTGCCAAAATTGTTTAGGGGCTTTTTTTAATAACTGTAATAAGTTTAATTTATTATTTCTATTGTTCTCATTGATTCCATGATAATAATTATACGTTTTAGGCTCATATTCTCTAACGGAGATAACTGTCCATATAGAAGCAATTAATAATACTGCTGCTGCAATATAATAAGCTAATTTTACAGTCATTGGTACTTCACCTTTAGGTGCTACATTACTTATTCCCAACATTGTTAATAAAAATGGTAATACTGTAGCAATAATACCACCTAAATTTGAAAAAATTTGTTGCCAAGACCATGCCATATCTCTTTGTTTTTCGTTTACCATATCGCCAATAATCATTTTGTATGGTTGCATACATGCATTTGAAGTCAAATCCATAAGTAAAGTCATAACCGCACCAAAGGATAAAGCCATGAGTGAAGCATATCCAAATCCAAATGAGCCTGCATTAGGTAATAAGACTAATACGATTGCTCCAATCGGACCAGCTATTAACAGATACGGCATACGACGTCCAAATCTGGTCCAAGTTCTGTCAGAGTAGTATCCAATAAGGGGTTGAACAATCATTCCTACTAAAGGTGGCAAAATAAAAAACCATCCTAAATTATTAGGATTAGCTCCTAACGTTTGGAATATTCTCCCCATCATTGCTGATTGAAGTGCAAAAGCCATATTTACACCAAAGAAACCAAAAGTAATTGAAAAAATAACTGCTTTTTTTAAATAAGGTAGTGTAATATCTTGTTCTAACTTGTTTTCCTTATGTATTCTATCTGTATCATTCATTTCTATCTCTCCCATTTATTACTCGATATAGTTAATTAATTCACTGATTAACTACCTATAGCAAACAACAATTCGTTGGAACCGTTTTCAATAATAATTTTAACACTTCACAATTTTTAAGCAAGCTTTAATACCTTTTTTGAATAAATTTTATTTTTAAACTTGAATTTATCGACATCAATATTTTAAAGCAATCAAAGATGAAGAGATTCTTGAGTAAGCTATTTCAGTGTTTTTTAAAGAGTGATACAGATACGACTTTTTTCAAGATATCATTAATCATTACTTATCCAAATGAAATGATATAGTATTGTTGAGAAATGTTTGGTATACGTGAGTTTAAATTCAAATAATAAAAAATCACCTGGAACAAAGCGTAATATTGCTGTAGTTGTTATGATAATTGCTATAATCATTTCACTGTCTGAACCATGTTGCGTACAAACCTAGAAGTCTTAATTGAAAGAAATAACCTATATCGACTTAATTGAACAACAATCACTGAGCCTTGACCGAGCGGTGGAGAATGGACAATTGAAGAATAGACAAAATAGACTGAGTAGACAGTGGACGATTAGTGGATATATTCTTGCTTAAAGAAGTTGGGAAAAGGATTATAAAAAGGACTAAGCGACTCATTACGGTCACTTAGTCCTTTTAGTAGTTAATAACCAAGGGTAGCAATAAATGATTAAAAACTAATAATTACTTTAACTTTTTGTTTTCAATAATCTTTAAATGGCTTTATATATTCTCAAAATTATTTTGCTAATTTAAAAAATACCAAATTCAATCACAATAATAATTGTGATGTGGTAGGAATCAAGATATCAACTCTAGATGTCTATAAGATTCAGATGTGTTTATACTTTTAAATCTTAGCAATAAATACAAACTTTATTTTTTAGAATTAATAAACTTTGTTAGACAGGAATATTGAAACTTACTTTTGCATGCTTATTCTCATTTTCTAAAATAAGTTCACTATTATATTGTTGAAGCACAATATTAGCAAAATACAGACCAATACCAGACCCATTTGATTCTTTACCTTTTGTCCCCCATTCTTTGGCAGAATTCAGTTCATCTTCAGTAAATATTCTACCATCATTGGTTATGGTGAAGTTTAGTAAATGGTCGTTTATAACTTCAAACTTTATAGATATTTGTTTTTCAGCATATTTCAAGGCGTTATTAATTAGATTATCGATGACGTGGTATAAAACTTGATTGTTAATGCTTAAGGTATGATAAGGGAAATCATGATCAACATCAATAATCAGTTCTCTCTCCTTTAATATGTATTGTTGATTATAGCTCTCTTTAATGATTTTTATTACCTTATCAACATGAATTGTATCTGAATGGTTTGGCAATAGGTTGATGTTCTTAATATGTATTTGTAATTGATTATTTATTCTATCAATAGATTGTAACGCAATGTCTGCTTCTTTGTTTATTTTGAAATGTATTTCCTCCTGAGACAGATTAGAACGATTAATCTTTCTTAATAATTCAATATGACCTTGAAGGACAGTTAACGGTGTTTTTAAATCATGTTCTAAAATTTCGAGTTTTCTTTTAAAATTATTTTGAATAGATAATTGATCTTTAATACTATTAGCAAGATAAGTATGTATATGCTCAACTTCTTGAATCACTTTATTAAATTCTGAAATACTCATTTTCTTATATTCAACATCAGTGTGGTTATTTTTTAATCCCTGAATCGTATCATTAAGATAATTAATACTAGTTGTAATGTACTTTTTATAAAAAAACTGTGTGAACACGTAAATGATTAACAAAGGAGTCATAATACTGATACATGCGCTAGTAAAAGAGAAAATGTAATGCGGTTGTTTCCAAAAATTAGTGTATAAAGACTTTCCAAAATTTGAAAATTCTAATACATTAAGCAAAATTTGTAGTAAAAATACTAATCCAACACTGACAACTATAATTGCTATGATAAGACGTGTCATTTTTCTTTTTAAACTTTCTACTCTAGCCATTTATATCCAACTCCCCACTTTGTATCGATGTATTCAAAACGACTATAACAACTTAACTTTTTTCTTATTTTACGTATATGTTCAGCCACAACTTGAGTATTTCCTGTCTTATTTAAATTAATCGAATCATATATCTGTTCTTTACTAAAATAATATTGAGGATTTAAAGATAGTAATTTTATAATTTCAAATTCTTTTTTTGTAATATCTATCGTCATGTTATTTACATCAATTCTATATGTATCATAATAAATGATTAATTCTTTAGTTTTTTTTATGTTGGGAGACAAACTTTGAGAATGACTTTGATTGAGTACATTTTTAATTCGAATTATAAGTTCTTCCATATAGAAAGGCTTAGGTAAGTAATCCTTTGCACCAAGCGAGAAACATTTCAGTCTAGTATCAAGATTATCTTTAGCAGTAAGAAAAATAATAGGTATATTACTCTCTTTAAGTGATTGAGCAACTTCAAACCCATCTATATACGGCATTTTAATATCTAAAATGATTAAATCAATTTTGTCATCGATTTGCTTTAAAACGTCACGTCCATTATAAGCGACAATAGTGTTAAAACCTTCTAAGTATAAACTTTCTTCTATAAATGACACAATTTTTTCTTCATCGTCGACAATCATTATGTTATACATCACAAATCACCTAAGCTTGTTTTTATAGTATTCATGTTACGCTAGAAATTATAAATGACAATGCTTGATTCCAAAACGTATTAATTTTGTACTTTTTTGATAATAGTGTAACTAAGAATTAATAATACAATTCCTAATAAAAATTGAAATATTTTTATATAAAATGGAAAGTTAAAGGTTTCTGAGAATAAATACATAAAGCCTAGATTTCTAAATCCTAAGCAGAATAAGAAATATACAAGTCCAAACATTAAGCCATTTAATGTATTACCACTAAGAATACTTGTTAATAAACATATTGATCCTATAAATAAAGTACTGGTTAAAGCAATAAACATATCTCTCAAAACAATGATATTTGAGTTAAATAAATAAAATATAAATAAATTGATTGTAATTAAGAACAGTATATAGATGATTGTTATAACTAATCTAAGCATAAATACGAATTGGTAGTCATGACACTTTGCACTAATAGTTAACTTAGACTTCTTGTTTTGATCTACAGAATAGATAGCAGTAAATAACAATATGCCTAGTATAGTAAATATTAACTCAATGTATTGTGTAACTCTCTCATGATTAAGATTAGATACACCAAAAATAAACATTCCACCAAATAATAGAATTAAAATTCCCATGTAAAGTTTGACTAAATTAGTTTTGATATCTATTAGTAAAAATTTTGCCATTAAAACCTACCCCTCTTCTTTTCAGGTCAAATATATATGTACTAAGTAGAATTAAAAGTAAACCTAAGCCAAAGTATGTAAATCTATTAGCTAAAATTTGATTGAAGTGATTATAGAAAAAAACTGCGTTAAATAAAGTATTATGTCTAGGAATCAATAGAGAACCATAGCACCCCTCAATGGCACGAGAACCTATATTTAAATTGATAAACCAAATTACTATTTGTATCATTACACCTAAATAAGAATTCAATATAATTGTGACAAACAATCCCATCGCGATAGTAAATATTAAAGTGGGTAATGTCCACAAGATTAAAATTTTATAAAAAATAAATAAAGAAAATATCGATATTTGATGTATCATCGATAAACAAGTAACAAAATATATTGAGACTAATAATACTGGTAAATATGCCAAAACAAGAATAGTAAATACACGTGTAGAAATTAATTGGTATGATGATATAGATTTAGAATGAATCGTTTTAATGGCATTACTTTTTTTGTCTTGAAGAATCATTTGAGCTCCCAAAAAGAATGGAAGTATTCCTATCACTACCCCCATAATATCTGAAAAATATCTACTATATGCTCCATAATAGTACTCTTTATTTTTTATAATATTCTTCTCTTTAACATACTTGCTCTTACTCATATTCTTAATTCCAAATAATGAGATATTATTTTTAGAATATTGAGATCCCCATCCAACAACATGTGATACGCTATTAGAATAATTTTTAAACTGATGAAAATTATTCGTTTTTTCCATTTTTGATATTAGTTTCTTTATTTTAGAAATTTGTTGGTCATTTAACTTTTTTTGCTTTAAAAATCCAAATTGATACGTTTTAAAGTTATTTTGATGTACTTCGTTCTTTAATTCTTTAATTTCATTTGACATTATTATGTTTTTATCAGTAGAATACATAGTCATATTTTGAGGTTGATATACATCTGAATTAATAGGATGTTTGAGGACTTGTTGACAATTCAATACCGTGAATATAATAATCAATAAACAATAAAATAGAAATGTCTTACTAAACATTAAATGTTTAAATTCCATTATAAATAGACGCATGATTCAAACCTCCTTGTTGTTTCTTTAAAAAATACATATAAGCATCTTCAAAATCAGCTTTAACTTTTTTAGCGTTTGCAACTTTTGTTTCAGAAATAAACCTAACTTTTAATTTATTTTCAATTTCTTGAGTTTTAGTAATAAATAAGTCATTTTCTCTGAATGATTCCAACTCCGATGGGGATAGATTGATTTCATAAATATGATCATCACTTTGTTGTATCAACGATGGTATGTCACCTTTATATACAAGACTTCCTTTATCTAGAATAGCAATCCTATTACAAGTTGATTCAATGTCGCTCACAATGTGAGTTGATATAATCACAATTTTGTTTTCAGCTAAATCAGATAGTAAATTGCGTATCCTTACTCTTTCTTCTGGATCTAATCCCGCCGTTGGTTCATCGACAATAATTACTTTGGGGTCATGTAAAATGGCTTGCGCTATACCTAATCTTTTTTTCATTCCACCAGATAAACTTTTAACCTTTTTATTTTTATAATCAATTAGATTAACCTTACGAAGAATTAAATCTACATATTTATCGAAATCCGTTTGATTTATTTTAGATAAAAAACCTAAATAGTATAAAACTTCCGAGACTTTCATATTAGGATAAAAATCAA
Organism: Staphylococcus epidermidis; assembly: GCF_006742205.1. Lineage (NCBI taxonomy): Bacteria > Bacillati > Bacillota > Bacilli > Caryophanales > Staphylococcaceae > Staphylococcus > Staphylococcus epidermidis. The sequence goes on along the minus strand of NZ_AP019721.1, from coordinate 83,878 downwards.
AATCTTGAGGTAAGTAACCAATCATTTGTCTAATCTTTTGTGAATTCTTAATTTCAATACCATTAATTGTTACTGTTCCCTTACTTGGTTGAAGAATTGTTGCAATAATATTCATTAATGTAGATTTACCAGATCCATTTCTTCCTAAAATACCAAACATACCATTGGGAATTACTAAATCCAATGAATTAAGCGCATCTTTCTTTCCATCATATGATTTACTCAAACCTTTGATAACTATTTTATTCATCCAAAATTAGCCTCCTTTTATATCAACATATCAAAAAGAAATCAATAATATATCAATTTTAGGAAATTCACAAAGTATACAATTATGAAGGTTTGGTCAATATTAATTAAATTGATAGAAAATTGATAAAGTAATGATAACTTGATATCGAGGTGATTAGATGTATATCAAAAATACAAATGTACATGAAGTTTACTTTAAAAATAAAGTTTTACTAGTCAACTTAAACAATGGACAATGGGTAAGAACAAGTAGAAAATATTTTGAAGTTTTAAACAAATTGGTTGAATCTAATTAAATTGGAGATTTTATGAAGTATAAATATGTAAGTAATGTGATAGATAACTTAAAGCGGCTTTTTAACGAATTGCTTGAAATACGATACTACGTAGATGAAGAAAAAACTTATAAAGAAAATAATTTAAGTGTGTCTTTTACTCTTACAAATAAATGCAATCTTTCTTGTAGTCATTGTGCTCTATCTGCTTCTCCTTTATCACAAGATATTTTAAGTACAAATGATGTTAAATATGCAATTGATAAGATTATTGACGTCAACCCGAATACGCTTATTCTAACTGGCGGAGAACCCTTTATTAGAAAAGATATATTAGAAATTATTTCCTATATAAGAACTAACTTTAAGAATAAGTTGGTGATTATGACTAACGGTATGTTAATCAGAAAAAAATTCATTCCATTTTAAAAAAAGAATCGTATACGTCAATAAGTGCGAAATGGCATCCTTACGTGTGCACATGGCGTCGTAGAAGTTAAATTATAATGAAAATATTGATGGTATGGATAAGGAATTAATTATCCCCCCTCCGAGAATCGGATATCAAATGCAATATTTAGGGTGATGATGGAAATAAAGTTGTTGACATAAAAAATAGAACTCATGAGCGTATTAATCTCATCAGTTCTATTTTTTATGAGTATGGATGATAATATTTTGAGCTTTTCTTACTCGCTTGGCGTGTATTCAACACTGTCAGTAAAATAAATATTTTCTCCTTTTTTCTCTACAAAAGTAAATTCAATATTTTTAGAACCTGTGGATGAACCTTTTAAATCACCTGTACCTTTTAATAACAACTTAGGGGCTTGTTCGGTTGGAATATCATATCTTTTTCTTATTTGTTTTACATTATAATCATTATTACTGAGTTGATATTTAGCTGAATAATTAGGCGCATTAGGATTATAAGATACCTCACCGTCTTTATAATCTTTTAAATCTTTAAAATTGCCATATTGTGAGAAAAACTTAAAGTTTTCTATTTCTTTTTTTATTTTTTCATCTTTTATTTGTTTAGATGGAATGAATTTATTATCAATCAATTTGACTGGATATTCTTTCTTTCGAGTCTGAAATCCTATATCACTTTTTTCTTTTACTTCAGTTATCATGAACTTACCTTTGGACGTTCTTGTATTTCGATTCATAAATAAAACCATTCGTCTAGTTTTTAAACCTTCCCCCTTTTGTTGAATATTAATACTAGAAGTTATTACCCATGTTCCTTTGTCATTTTTATTAAATTCTTCATCTCGATACCCCTCTTTATCGTATAGATCTTCTAAGTTTTTAATAGGATACATACTTAACTTTTTATTAAAACTTTTTTTGATTTCCGTTTCTTTGCTATCGTCTTTATTTATAAATCCACATCCACCAATAAAAATCGTTATTAATAAAAAACTGATGCATAAAAGTAACTTTTTAGAATGTTTCACATTTTCACATCTCTCTGTTTTTGAATTCTTTTCTAAAATCATGGTATCTTCATATAAATATTGAGTTATAATACAAATTTCTCTTTTATATTACCAAACAATAAACACCCATTCATTTTAAATTATTTTTGTATATAATTGTTATGGTTATATAGTATAAAAACCACATAGTCATATTTATGTATAACTGCGTGGTTCATCAATTATTTTTACTTATTATACGCTTCCCCTTATCAATGATATTGCTAAAAATTCCCTAAACATAATTCTACTTTTTTAATAATCGCTAATGCTCATATTTAACAACTTATTTAAATGGTACATTCTCACTTATCATACTCTCACCTATATAAGTAATAAGGTTCTGTTGCAAAGTAAAAAAATATAGCTAACCACTAATTTATCATGTCAGTGTTCGCTTAACTTGCTAGCATGATGCTAATTTCGTGGCATGACGAAAATCCGTAGATCTGAAGAGACCTGCGGTTCTTTTTATATAGAGCATAAATACATTCAATACCTTTTAAAGTATTCTTTGCCGTATTGATACTTTGATATCTTGTCTTTCTTACTTTAATATGACGGTGATCTTGCTCAATGAGGTTATTCAGATATTTCGATGTACAATGACAGTCAGGTTTAAGTTTAAAAACTTTAATTACTTTAGCCATTGCTACCTTCGTTGAAGGTGCCTGATCTGTAACTACCTTTTGAGGTTTACCAAATTGTTTAATGAGACGTTTGATAAACGCATATGCTGAATGATTATCTCGTTGCTTACGCAACCAAATATCTAATGTATGTCCCTCTGCATCAATGGCACGATATAAATAGCTCCATTTTCCTTTTATTTTGATGTACGTCTCATCAATATGCCATTTGTAATAAGCTTTTTGATACTTTTTCTTCCAAATTTGATATAAAATTGGGGCATATTCTTGAACCCAACGGTAGACCGTTAAATGATGAACGTTTACACCACGTTCCCTTAATATTTCAGATATATCACGATAACTCAATGCATATCTTAGATAGTAGCTAACGTCTACAGTGATAACATCCTTGTTAAATTGTTTATATCTGAAATAGTTCATACAGAAGACTCCTTTTTGTTAAAATTATACTATAAATTCAACTTTGCAACAGAACCGGATAACGACTATTTAATTAATCAAAAAGTGTTCGATGCATTTTATAAAGCGTTAAAAGGAAAACAAGTTCTTGTTTATTTTGGACTATTTAAAGACGCAAGAAAGAAATTAAAAAATGGAGAATTAGATTACTTAAAAGAAGTTGATCCGACCGAATATATTTATCAAATTTTTTATACTTGGAATAAAAAAGAGTATTTAGCGAGTGAAATTTTTGATTTAACAGAAAGTGAAGAACAAGAAATCAATCATCAAATGATTGATGAAATTGAAGAAGAAAAATAAATTTTCTTAAACGTTAGCAAAAAGCTAGCGTTTTTTTGAAAGAAATTGCCCCTGCAGGAACTAAAAAGTTGATAAATTTTTAAGCTATTTTATGCCAATTTTTAATTTGCATATAGATGGGCAGTGTCTAAAAAATTCGACACTGGTTAAGCAAAAAATTTTGTTTTGTCTTTCTGATTTTTAAATTTAGTTCATATTTGTCTTTTAAGAGCCATTAAATAAATAATATATAAAACACCCCTAAATGCTCTAAAAAGTATCTCAAAATTGCAAATAAGGGTACTATAATTTTTATTAACAATGACTATTTTGGAAATAAAAATAAGAAATTAAAGTAAAAAGTGAAGAAAAGAATAACCTATTTTTTAACAATGTATGTTTTACTTTTTGAAATATTACAAACAAAATAGGATTTTGCATGAGCATAAGGAAATCCAGTACCACCTTAAGTGGTATTCAGCATAGCTGAAGGATTATCTTATGCTCGCCTTGATTACATGCTCTTTTTAAAATTATTATAAACGCTGATATAACAATACTTATAGTTAATATTAAATAAGAATTGATCGATACTATAACCTCTAATATTGCATACTATTTACAATTGTTACAAGACCACTTTAAATTGTCTGAATACTATTATTTTTGTTGATTTCATAGGCTTTAGTCGACGTCAATCCTATAAATAGGATTGATTTTTTTATCCAAATCCTATTAATCCTATTACTTTTTAACCTGTTTATTATTCTATAAATATCTCTAAATGCTCTAAAAAAATATCTTAAAATTTCAAATAGTGGTTAGCTATATTTTTTACTTTGCAACAGAATCAGAATAAGCATATATATTCAGGGTATATAAGTAATAGGAGGCTGGTGTAGATGTTCAAAAATATATTATTACCCTATGATTTCGAAAATGATTTTAGTGCTATCCCTGACTATTTAGAAAAAGTCATCGATGAAGATTCAGTTGTTGTAATTTATCACGTTGTAACAGAAAATGATCTTGCAATTAGTGTCAAATATTATAATAAGCATAAAGAAGATATTATTAGAGAAAAAGAAAAAAAACTCACTCCATTTTTACGTGAATTAGAAAAAAGAGATATTCAATATAAAATAGATGTAGATTTTGGGCATATTAAAGATACAATCTTAGAAAAAATTACTTCTGGAGATATAAATAATGGTGAATTTGATTTAGTAATTATGAGTAATCATAGAGTCGATTTGAATATTAAACATGTTTTAGGAGATGTTACACATAAGATTGCTAAAAGAAGTTCTGTCCCAGTACTAATTGTTAAATAAACATAAGAAGTAAGAAATTTATTAATTCAAAAAGCCTAAATACTTTCTCACAAATCGAGAGAGTATTTAGGTTTTTTTTATTTTTTTATTAAAATTTTCTCGGCATAATAGCTTATATTATGATGTGATATGAGCACACCGAACTAATAAATGATAAGTAAAGTTTTTTCACTAATTTTCTTTTCTAAAAACATACTAAGATTAGCTATGAAGAAATCTATGACGATAGATTTTTTCATAGCTAATCTTAGTATGTTTTATTAGTTTTTCTTACTGATTACTAGCCATCATCTCTGCTTGTTCAACCACTTGATTGATTGCTATTGTTTCTAAGTCAGATGGATATCCGTATTTCTTCAATAATCTTTTTACTGATCTCCTCTTATTAACTCTACTACTTGATTTCTTATCACAATCTACAGTCATATTTTCTTTCACAATTTTTGTTAATTCATGGGCAATTGCTCTAAGATTTTTATCACCTATAACTTCTTTTTCTGTTTCATGTGAGATTAAAGTATCGTAAAAATCAATTTTGTCAGAATTTAACCCTAATTCTTTACCTCTTCCGTAACCACAGATTGTGACACAAGATGATTAATCTCTGCTTCAACTTTAGCAAGTGTCTTATATATTTTTCCTTCTTTTGATGGTTGTAACAATTTAACAAGTCCTGCTTTAACGGCTTTAAAGAAGACAATTTCATCATTGAGCTTTTGCGCTTTCGGTTCTGTATCACAAAGCGCAAAGGCTTTTCCTCATTCTGTGACCGTTTTAATAAAACGTTGACGTTCATCTTCACCTAAACTAATCACATAATCCATCGTATTTGAAATCGTATAATTATAATAACGTTCAGACTTTTTCTCTGAATTAAATTTAGATTAATCAAGATGATATAGCATATCTTGAATCACATTATTTAGAAAAAAAATAGAATAGTCTGTATCAAGTTAAAATACAACCACTAATCCAAAAGTTGAACTAGATTATTTTAACCCTTTCTTTATCATGTATTAGATTCTATTTTTATATTATTTTTGTAATTCTATGTATAAACCTATTTATTTATAAAGCGCTCTAATACATACCTAAATATCTTCAACTTATAAACTACTTTTTATTTCAATGCCTTTTTCCAAACTTCTTTTATGAGATATTGTGGTTATTACCTAACTCTCACTATTAATGTTATTATTTTATTTATACATAGTAAATGTAACTGTAAGACATTCTCACCTAACATGTTTTGTTATTACCTGACATTTACAATTTACACATTTCGCTATTATTACGCAAATTATTTTTATTATATTTCATTAATGTTACTTAAAATTTTGATTTTATAATTATGATAACTATAATCTATTCTAATTAATCTCTCCTTTTAAGCGTAAAATAATCTACTTATAATTAAAGCATCCACTATTTCAAAATTATTTGTAAATTGATATTTATAAGTGATTTTTATACAGTTATTTAAAATCTATTTCATAATCAAAAATAATAAAGGGGTTAATAAAAATGAAAAAAGAAAAACGTTTAAATCTTATCTTAACTGTTATACAACAGAATCAGTTTAATAAAAAACAACAAATAGTGGATTACATGGCAAGACATTTTGGAGTTTACTATAGCTTGACAACTATTTCTCGTGACTTACAAGAATTAGAAATTTACAAAATCCCTGTTGAAAATAAAAAGTATATTTACAAGAAAATAAATCAAACAAATCAATTAAGTGCAAAAAAACAATTAGAAATATTTAGTGATGAGATTATTGAATTTATAACGCTAAATAACTATGTCTTAATAAAAACATCTCCTGGCTTTGCTCAAAGTATAAGTTATTACATAGATCAATTACAAATGAAAGAAATATTAGGAACTATTGGAGGTAACGATACTTTGATGATTTTGACTTCTTCAAATGAAATAGCAGAATTTGTTTGTTATCAATTATTCCCTTAAAAATTAAATGATTATATTAATAGGAATGATTACTAATACAAAAAAATGAGTAAAAAATCTTTTTGTTTGAATAAGATAAGGTTTTAACAATGAGATTTTTCAAATTATTCACTATTATATAGTACAAAATACATATTCATACAAAATTTTGCATTGAATAAATCTATATATGTGAAAACCCTCCCTAAACAATTGTGAATTAAATCACACGATGTTTTTTGAAAGCGTTTTATAATGTGAATGTAATAAAGCAAAGGAGGAATTTGAAATGGTACAAGGACCCATTCAAGTAAATAGTGAAATAGGCAAATTGAAAACTGTGTTGTTAAAAAGACCAGGAAAAGAATTAGAAAATTTAGTACCTGATCATTTAAGTGGTTTATTATTCGATGATATTCCCTACTTAAAAGTTGCACAAGAAGAGCATGACAAATTTGCTCAAACTTTGAGAGATGAAGGAATCGAAGTAGTTTATTTAGAAAAACTTGCAGCAGAATCTATTACTGAGCCAGAAGTACGCGAGAACTTCATAAACGATATATTAACAGAATCTAAAAAGACAATATTAGGTCATGAAACTGAAATTAAAGAATTCTTTTCAAAGTTATCTGACCAAGAACTTGTAAATAAAATCATGGCTGGCGTACGTAAAGAAGAAATTCAACTTGAAACAACTCATTTAGTAGAATATATGGATGATAGATATCCATTTTACTTAGATCCAATGCCCAACCTTTATTTTACAAGAGATCCCCAAGCTTCAATTGGTAGAGGAATGACAATTAACAGAATGTATTGGAGAGCACGACGTAGAGAATCTATTTTTATGACATATATACTGAAACATCATCCAAGATTTAAAGATAAAGATGTACCAGTATGGTTAGATCGTAACTCACCATTTAATATTGAAGGTGGAGATGAATTAGTATTATCGAAAGATGTTTTAGCTATTGGTATATCAGAACGTACATCAGCTCAAGCAATAGAAAAGTTAGCACGTAATATTTTCAAAGATGCAAACACAAGTTTTAAAAAAATCGTAGCTATTGAAATACCTAATACACGTACATTTATGCACCTAGATACAGTACTAACTATGATTGACTACGATAAGTTTACAGTACATGCAGCAATATTTAAAGAAGAAAATAATATGAATATATTTACCATAGAACAAAATGATGGTAAGGACGATATAAAAATTACTCGTTCTAGCAAGTTACGTGAAACACTTGCTGAAGTTTTAGAAGTAGAAAAAGTGGACTTTATTCCAACAGGTAATGGCGACGTTATTGATGGTGCACGTGAACAATGGAATGATGGCTCAAACACATTATGTATTCGACCAGGGGTTGTGGTGACATACGATCGCAACTATGTATCAAACCAACTTTTACGCGACAAAGGAATTAAAGTGATTGAAATTACTGGTAGTGAACTTGTACGTGGACGCGGAGGCCCAAGATGTATGAGTCAGCCGTTATTTAGAGAAGATATTTAAATTTGAAAGGTGGTAAAAGTCACAAGTAATTCATTCATTAAATCAAATAACAAGATTTTTACCACCTTTATTAGGGGAGATTAATATGGATGAAAATAAATTAGGTAAAACTTCCTTAATTGGTTTAGTCATAGGCTCTATGATAGGCGGTGGTGCATTCAATATCATCTCAGATATGGGTGGCCAAGCTGGTGGACTTGCAATAATTATCGGTTGGATAATAACTGCTATTGGTATGATTTCTCTTGCTTTCGTATTTCAAAATTTAACAAATGAGCGACCAGATCTTGATGGAGGAATTTATAGTTATGCTCAAACAGGGTTTGGAGATTTTATTGGTTTTTCAAGTGCTTGGGGATATTGGTTTGCAGCATTTCTAGGTAATGTGGCTTATGCAACCCTATTAATGTCAGCTGTGGGTAACTTTTTCCCTATATTTAAAGGAGGTAACACACTTCCAAGTATTATCATAGCATCAATTTTATTATGGGGTGTACATTTTTTAATACTTAGAGGTGTAGAAACTGCAGCGTTTATAAATAGTATTGTTACAGTAGCTAAATTAATACCTATATTTCTAGTTATTATATGCATGATAGTTGTATTCAACTTCAGTACTTTTAAATCCGGTTTTTATGGTATGACTAGTGGAAGTGTTGGCGTTTTTAGTTGGGGAGATACAATGGCACAAGTAAAAAGTACTATGTTAGTAACTGTATGGGTATTCACAGGGATTGAAGGAGCCGTTGTCTTTTCTGGACGTGCAAAGTCTAAAAAAGATGTAGGAACTGCTACCGTTATTGGTTTGATTTCTGTGCTAGTCATTTATTTCTTAATGACTGTACTAGCCCAAGGTGTCATTCAGCAGAACCAAATTTCAAAACTTGCTAATCCATCAATGGCACAAGTATTAGAACATATTGTAGGTCATTGGGGTTCAGTGTTAGTTAATATAGGCTTAATTATCTCTGTTTTAGGAGCTTGGTTAGGATGGACATTACTAGCTGGTGAATTACCATTCATTGTAGCTAAAGATGGACTTTTCCCGAAATGGTTTGCTAAAGAAAATAAGAATAAAGCTCCGGTCAACGCTTTAATTATTACTAATATATTAGTTCAGTTATTTTTAATTAGTATGTTGTTTACAGATAGTGCCTATCAGTTTGCGTTTTCACTTGCATCAAGTGCAATCTTAATTCCATATACACTCAGTGCTTTTTACCAGGTTAAATATACTATTCAAAATAAATCTAAAGCTAATTTAAAACAATGGATAATAGGAATTATTGCATCTATTTACACAATTTGGTTGGTTTATGCAGCTGGATTAGATTATTTACTATTAACGATGTTGTTATATATACCTGGATTACTCGTATACAGCTACGTACAAAGGGATAATAACAAACATTTGACAAAATTGGATTATACGTTATTCATATTCATCATTGTACTTGCAATAATAGGAATAGTTCGTTTGATTACAGGTAATATTTCTGTATTTTAAGTTATGATTTAAACTAAGTAATTTTTAAGGGGTTTATAGTTATGTATGAAGAAAATATTTATATTAAAAATTCAGAATATGAATTTGATAATAATCTTAAACAATTAGCATCATACTTAAATATTCCTGTTAGTATTGTTAGACCTTATAAAGAGGATTTAACACTTTATCAATATAAAAAAGGACAAGTCATATATCATTCAACTGATCAAATAAAATTTGTATACTTTTTAGTAAATGGTTGTATTTTACATGAATCTTCTAATATTACTGGTGACAATTATTTAAGATTAAGTAAAGACGAAAATATATTTCCAATGAACTTCATATTTAATGAAACCCCTGCACCATATGAAATATGTACAGCTTTGACAGATTGTAAAATATTAACTTTACCGAAAGATTTACTTGAGTATTTATGTAGAAAGCATAATGAAATATTTGAAAGTCTCTTCAAGAAACTTAATGAGACTATTCAATTTCAAGTAGAATATATTATGGCGTTAAGAGCTAATTCAGCTAAAGAAAGAATTGAAAGAATACTACAAATTTTATGCCTTTCAATTGGGGATGATAATGGAGAATTCTATGAATTAAAACAAATTATGACTGTTCAATTAATAAGTAATTTATCTGGACTTAACAGAAAAACTACTGGTGAAATAATCAGAGAATTAAAAATAGAAAATATTATATATCAAGATAAAAGAAATTGGATTATAAAAAAATAACATGAATAAAATATTAATTGAAAAGGAGATATTCAAAATGAAAAATTTAAGAAATAGAAACTTTTTAACTTTGTTAGACTTCACACAAAAAGAAATGGAATTTTTACTTAATTTATCTGAAGATCTTAAACGCGCAAAATATGCAGGAATAGAACAACAAAAAATGAAAGGTAAAAATATCGCTCTACTTTTTGAAAAAGATTCAACACGCACTCGATGTGCATTTGAAACAGCGGCTTATGATCAAGGTGCACATGTAACATACCTTGGGCCAACAGGTTCTCAAATGGGTAAAAAAGAGTCTACCAAAGATACTGCTCGTGTTTTAGGTGGAATGTATGATGGCATAGAATATCGTGGATTCTCACAAAGAGTAGTTGAGGATTTGGCAAAATATTCTGGCGTTCCCGTATGGAATGGTTTAACAGATGAAGATCATCCTACACAAGTACTTGCTGATTTTTTAACAGCTAAAGAAGTATTGAAAAAACCATATAATGAAATTAACTTCACATATGTTGGAGATGGACGTAATAACGTTGCAAATGCCTTAATGCAAGGAGCAGCAATCATGGGCATGACTTTCCATCTTGTATGTCCTAAAGAACTAAATCCAACTGATGAATTATTAAATCGTTGTAATGATATAGCTGACAAAAACGGTGGTGAAATCCTTATAACTGACGATATTGATGAAGGTGTCAAAGGATCTGATGTAATTTACACAGATGTTTGGGTATCTATGGGTGAACCTGATGAAGTTTGGGAAAAACGTATCAAATTATTAGAACCATACCGTGTAACTAAAGAATTAATGAAAAAAACAGGTAATCCACATACAATTTTTGAACATTGCTTACCATCATTCCATGATACTGAAACAATAATCGGTAAACAAATTCAAGAAAAATATGGTCTAACTGAAATGGAAGTAACAAATGAAGTATTTGAAAGTGAACAATCAGTTGTTTTCCAAGAAGCAGAAAATAGAGCACATACAATAAAAGCAGTCATGGTAGCAACATTAGGAGAGTAAATGAAAGGAGGATATAAATATGTCTAAAATCGTCGTAGCTTTGGGTGGTAACGCTTTAGGACAATCGCCTAAAGAACAATTAGATTTATTAAAAAGTACATCTAAATCTCTAGTAAGTTTAATCGATAAAGGATACGAAATTGTAATTAGTCATGGTAATGGTCCACAAGTTGGAAGTATTAACTTAGGTTTAAATTATGCGGCGGAACACAAACAAGGTCCTCCTTTTCCTTTCCCTGAATGTGGTGCTATGAGTCAAGCTTATATTGGCTATCAGATGCAAGAAAGTTTACAAAACGAACTTCATTCAATGGGCATAGATAAAGAAGTTGTTACGCTAGTAACACAAGTTCAAGTTGCAAGCGATGATTCTGCTTTCAATAACCCTACTAAACCAATTGGATTATTTTATACAAAAGAGCAGGCTGATAAATTTACGAAAGAAAAAGGTTATACTTTTGTAGAAGATTCTGGACGCGGCTATCGTCGCGTTGTCCCTTCCCCACAACCTATAAGTATAGTTGAGTTAGATAGTATAGAAACATTAATCACTCATGGAACACTAGTTATCGCTGCCGGCGGTGGTGGAATTCCAGTAATTAAGGAAAATGAAGTTTATACAGGTGTTGATGCAGTTATTGATAAAGATAAAACGAGTGCTTTATTAGCAGCACATTTACAATCTGATCAATTAATCATATTAACTGCTGTGGACCATGTTTACATTAACTATGGAAAAGAAAACCAAAGAGGTCTCGATGAAGTGTCTGTGGATGAAATGAAAAAACATATCTCTGATGGTCAATTTGCTAAAGGAAGTATGCTCCCAAAAGTTGAAGCTGCACTTCAATTTCTTGAAAAAAATACTAAAGGCAGTGTTTTGATTACATCTCTAGCAGGATTAGGGGACGCTTTAGACGGTAAAATAGGAACATTAATTAAGAATTGAAATTATAATACTTTAGTTCAATTACCTTTATAAACAAAAGAGCCTATAATCCTAGGGCACTGAACCCTTAAAACGGGAACTTAATAAAAACACCATGTTCTAGGCTATTAATTCTCTGTATTTTACAGAGGATAAGTAGCCTAGTTTTTGTTGAATTCGATTATTATTATAGTTTTTAATGTACTTTTCGACAATATCTATTACAATATGATTAGAGCGATTAAGCTCATTATTGATGTAAAAAGTTTCAGACTTTAGCGAGGAATGGAAACTTTCTATCGGGGCGTTATCGGCAGGTGTTCCCTTTCGGGACATACTTCTGATAATGCCTTTTTCTTCGCACAATTGATAATAAGCATAAGATGTATAAACGCTGCCTTGATCACTATGTAATATACAACTCTCAGGTATATCGATTTGATTTAATGTATCATTAACTAAACTTTGGTCTTGTTTATCATCTATTTTATACGCCACAATTTCTCCGTTATAAATATCCATTATCGAAGATAAATACAACATAGAATGACCAAATGGTAAATAAGTAATATCGGTTGTTAATACTTCCATTGGACAACTCGCTTTAAATTGTCTTTGTAATAAATTGTCCGTTTTATAATACGGTTTACCTATTCTTGTCGTCTTTTTAGGTCTAACTCGGCAGTTTAAATGATGCTTCTGCATTATTCTCTGTACTCTCTTATGATTAATTGGTGATGTATAACATTGATTAATCAATGCTGTAATCTTACGATAACCGTAGGTATATTGTTTACCAACATGTTGTAAAAATCTATAACTTTCCCCATTTCGATACCATCGCCACCAAGTTTTCACTTGTGTTCTATTTCTAATATTTAATTCTTTCATAATTTCTTTTTTTGAAAATCCTGCTGCTTTCATTTCAACTGCTTTATACTTTGTTTCTACTGAATAAGAAACTCTTTTCATAGAAAAAAACACCTCCGTATGATTCATTTTAATATGAATTCAACGAAAATGTTTTTATATAATTCCCACTAATTGGGGTCAGTCTACATTATTGCTTGGCTTTCGTTTAATTTTATACTTATTTAATAGTTTAATACCTACTGTACAGAATAAACAGTACAGTTATGACGTGCTTTTCGTTGTGATTCTATTATATGTATAGTATTTGAACTTAAAGGGGGGGCTTTGAGGATTTATAGGTTTGACAGTTTTGAACTTAAGGCAAAATATGCGATACCCTGTATAAGCGATGTTTCTTCATTTAGACATAAGTTTTTCAAGTTTTAACTCAATATATATTTAAAATTTCTTTTGATTAGTAGATTTTATTATCAACTTCAATCATCTTACTAAAACACTCAATTTTTTCTTAAAGAAGATTTAGCGATAACTCTATTTGCTTCTGCTACTTTTTCAATTATCTTTTTCATATCTTCAATATTTTCATTGTTTAACTGATTACTTACTTTGTCCAATTCTAAAGCTAACTTTCCGAGACTGCTTCTTTGCTCACTTTCATAATAGTTATCATTAACGTCACATTCAATAAAATAATTTATAATATCTTGAGTATCCTTAATACTAACTTCTATATTTAACATTTGCTTACATCCACTTATTCAAAATTATTTTGTATCTTATATTTTTTAATTTTATTAGTGAGTAATGAAAAATCAAATTTTCTAATTTTCTGATTTACATTAATTTCAGATATCTTCTCAACTAATTTCTTATCAAACAAATTACCTATAATAGTATTTACTGCTTTTATTTTACTATCATATGGTTCACTATAATAATATTTATCGGTTTCGTATTTTATCGTTGAAAGTGGTTCTTTAATATTATCCTCATAACAAATTATGATTAAATTAATAGCATTTGAAAGCTGTAAAGCCACTTCATTATACTGTTTTCTTTGCCTATTAATATTTAAATTACCTTTATTCGTTACGCCCTGCAATTGATTACCTTCATTAATTACTTTAAACGGGTTAAATAAAGGTAATTTATCTTGATTTGATAATTTTAGTAAATCTTCAGCAATATGATAACCACAATTAAACGTACCTAAAACTTTTTTAGAATTACCTTTTAAGCTGTATGAAAAACAGTAATAGCTATCTGTCAGTATGCCGCCTTCACCGTCTTTCTTTTGACCTTCTAATAATTTTAAATGTGATATAGGTGTCACATCATATTTCGCATGAAATTTAAGTCTATTTTCATGACCTCTTAAATTCATACTTAAAAACCCCTTTATTTAAATTTGATACATTATTATTAATTAATCTGATTTTCACTCTTCATCTACTTACTCATATTTTTTACCATCACTTATGATACGCTTCACCCTATCAGTGATATGGCTAAAAAGATATGCAATAAGGTTCTGTTGCAAAGTTGAATTTATAGTATAATTTTAACAAAAAGGAGTCTTCTGTATGAACTATTTCAGATATAAACAATTTAACAAGGATGTTATCACTGTAGCCGTTGGCTACTATCTAAGATATGCATTGAGTTATCATGATATATCTGAAATATTAAGGGAACGTGGTGTAAACGTTCATCATTCAACGGTCTACCGTTGGGTTCAAGAATATGCCCCAATTTTGTATCAAATTTGGAAGAAAAAGCATAAAAAAGCTTATTACAAATGGCGTATTGATGAGACGTACATCAAAATAAAAGGAAAATGGAGCTATTTATATCGTGCCATTGATGCAGAGGGACATACATTAGATATTTGGTTGCGTAAGCAACGAGATAATCATTCAGCATATGCGTTTATCAAACGTCTCATTAAACAATTTGGTAAACCTCAAAAGGTAATTACAGATCAGGCGCCTTCAACGAAGGTAGCAATGGCTAAAGTAATTAAAGCTTTTAAACTTAAACCTGACTGTCATTGTACATCGAAATATCTGAATAACCTCATTGAGCAAGATCACCGTCATATTAAAGTAAGAAAGACAAGGTATCAAAGTATCAATACAGCAAAGAATACTTTAAAAGGTATTGAATGTATTTACGCTCTATATAAAAAGAACCGCAGGTCTCTTCAGATCTACGGATTTTCGCCATGCCACGAAATTAGCATCATGCTAGCAAGTTAAGCGAACACTGACATGATAAATTAGTGGTTAGCTATATTTTTTTACTTTGCAACAGAACCCTTCATTTATTCAATGTTCTGAAGGTGTTTTGAAAAATAGTCTCCAGTCTGCCATATTTGTTCTTGATCCACTTCTGACAATGAGGGATTCGTGATCCATAAATCATTCGTAACTCTTTGAAAAGGATCGTTTTTAAAATGGATGTCGTTTTGGTTTCTAGGTTTTCCTATTTGTTTAAACGTATCAAATGGTACGACCATACGATCCCCCCGAATTTTGTGTTCATCAATACGGACAGCATGTTCACCTTCAAGGGTAATGGTACCGTCAAAAAGGATGAGGTGCATATCTTCTTTTATTGCCTGTAACGTTCACGGCATACCCGAATCGCGCTCAATCAATTCTTGAAAAGTTCTTAAAAAGTCCTTTAATCTGTTATCCACGTTCTGTTCATCCGCAAGTGCCGTCCTTATGCCGTATGAAGTCAAATGAAAGGCAAGAGAAACCTCCGGCACCCCGGCACCAATAATAATGACTTCGAATTCAGTGTATGGATCGATTGAACAACAACTAACCATAAAAACCACCCCTCCAATCTCACGGCCAATTTGGTCAACATATCCTATCATCACTAAGAAAAGCTATCTGATAGCAAAATCCCAGCAAAAAAATTACTGTCCAGTGTTAAATCCCATGTTAATTGCATTGCAGGCATTCGTTATTTACTGCAATCTGCCGATCATTAAATATACATTTACCTAAAATTCATTTATTGGGCATACAATGCTTTTAGGCAAATGTTTAGGAGGTATGGCAATGGATAGTCATTTAAATCACATTTTGTCCTATTGGCAGGGACCACCGTTGGAAGGGGCAAAAACCATAATTAGTAAGTATGGATATCCCCAGGAAGCAACAATGAGACGATTAATTTGGTACAATAGCGGGCCATGGAAACGCACGATAGTATATAAGGATCCAGTCCCTCATAACTTCCCTACCCCTCACCTTGATTTCCTTAAGCAGACCATCGATTATAAAGTGCCCGTACACTTATATGATGCGATTGCCGCTTTTGATGGAAGTGTCTACTTAGATCGAACTACAGGTGAGGCATCAGCAAAGTGTCATGAGGAAGCGATGAATTTTTTATCTTTAAACTTGTTAAATGACATTGTAACTGGCAAACGTGATGTTCAAGGAGCAAAAGCTTTCTACGCCCAAACTGCCGAACAGTTTACCAAATATCATATAACATCTCCTTATACAGAAGGTTTTCTTTTTCCAATGCAATATAATACGGCAGACCTTGGCGTTACATATTTTAAATAAGGTGCCATTTTGGCACCTTATTTACTCCTATATTCAAGAATCCACTTTCTCGCTTTATTAACTCCCCGATATAGGCACAAGCAATTGATCTTTTTATTTATTTGGTTTCCCATAAAATTGGTTTCACTAGATAGAGCTTCGGTTACAGGACATCATCGTAAGGCCAAGATTGACGCAGGCGTAATTGCCTAAGATTAAATGTTACAACAGGACCCATTAGTAGGTCCTGACTCCTCATAACGCGCTCCCAAATGGCGACCCAGTTCAAAGGCATCTTCAACGGGCAAAACGCTCGACTCAGGGTGTTGGTTAAGCCAGTCTTGGGCTGCACTCGGTGAACTGAAAAAGTGAACGTTGTTACAGAAGGCCGACCGAACCGAGGCCATTTCATCTGGTGTAACAATCGAGACAACGGCTGTTGAAGGCTCGACGCTTACAACGCGGTCCGGTTCCACCGTCAACCGTACGGACTTACCGGTGCCGTGACAAGGCGAAGCGATGTGGACCGTCCGGCCGATGAGTGCTGGGAACATAAGTGTGTCAAGGGCGCACCATGCATATAGTTGCTTCCCATCAACCTCGAAGCGATGGGGGGTAGGGACCAGTGTGAGGCCATAACCGACGACACGGCCCTGCTCATCAAGTTCCACACTAGGTAGAGTCTGTAGGACTTGCTTAACTTCCTCGACGGGCTTCCCGGTCTCCGCCGCGATGTCCTCAACGGGGACTGGATCGCCCTCCGCCAGCATTTTTAGCAACGGACGGAATAACCACTCCATAGAGACGGCTTCCCCTTGATCAAAAGTTTGATTAAGTTGGGCTGAGAATTCTGAAATATTTTTCATAAGCTTATTCCTCCTTATATTTTCTCCACTTCATTGTTTTAAGTGCCTCCTGCAACATAGCATTAGAATCAAAAGGAACCATTAGCCTGCACAACAAGATAATTTCGATACGTCTTTATCAAACGTCAAGGCTGCAAGCTTTAATCCTTCAGCCATCGTTAAATAAGGCGCAAAGCTATCCGTAAGGTCTTCAATGGTCAATCCAAATTGAACCGCTAACGTTGCCGCATAAATCACATCTCCAGCATTTTCACTCACAATGTGCGCCCCGATCAATTTCTGGGTTTGGGCGTTGACTACAAGTTTATAGACCCCTGTTGTTTCGTGATTGACTAAGGCCCGCGGTACAGCGTCCAACGGAAGGACCGATGTTTTGACATCGTAACCTTTTTCTTTTGCCTGTTGTTCAGTCAAGCCGACTGTGGCGATCGATGGATTGGTGAAGGTTACGCCGGGAACAAAGCGAAGATCGATTTTGCGTTTCGCTAGACCCAACGCATTATTTGCCACAATCCCGCCTTCATAAGCTGCAACATAAACGAATTGCGGACCGAGGGTCACATCGCCCGCGGCATATATTCGGTTATTCGACGTTTGCAAATATTCATTGGTCAGCACTTCGCCTTTTTTCCCTGTTTTCACACCTGCTGATTCAAGGTTTAAAGTCTCTGTGTTCGGCTTTCTTCCTGTTGCCACGAGGACTTGATCGGCTTCGATGACTTGTTCTTGACCGTTCACTTCAATATAAATGCTTGTCGACTTACCGTTTTGCTCAACCTTTTGATAAGTGACCCCAGTGATCAGGTTAAGTCCTTGCTCAGTTAAGGATTCATCGATGGCTTCGGAAATTTCAGGATCGTAGGTTTTAAACAGACGCTCGCTTCTTTGCATGAGAGTCACTTCTGTTCCGAGGTTGTGAAACATTTGACCTAATTCCGCTGCGATATAGCCAGAACCGATCACTGCCAATCGTTGTGGAACCTCTTTTAATTCGAGTGCGGATGTACTTGTTAAATAATCAACCTCATTCATTCCCGGGATTTCCGGAACAGCCGGAGAAGCCCCCGTTGCGATTAAAAAGCTTTTAGACGTGATGTTTTGTCCATTCACTTGTATCGTCTTATCGTCGATAAACGAGGCCTCGCCACGAATGAGATCAAATCCATATTCTTCGATCAAGTCTATATATTTTTCTTGACGCATTTGACTGACTAATCCATCTTTTTGTTCGGTCAATTGGGCAAGGTCCGCAGCACCGGTACTCGTTTGAAGTCCGGTAAACGGATTGTTTTGGGCGAGACCGTTTATTTCACCGGCACGAAGCATGGTTTTTGACGGTACACAACCGATGTTAACGCAGGTCCCCCCGACGGTTCCCCGTTCTACCATGGCCACTTTCGCCCCGTTTTCATTGGCCTTGATAGCTGCAGAAAACGCCGCACCGCCGGAACCAATAATCAGAAGATCGTAATCGCCATCCCGATTGAAATCTACACTGTTTTCAGAGGGCTGGCTTTCTTCCTCTCCGGGTTGATAGCCGGCTGCCGAAATATTTTGCTTAGCCTTTTCGATCTGATCATCGCTGAGTTCAAAAATGGCCTCACCGCGTCGGAAATCGGCCGAAACACCTTTAGCTCCGGCTTGTTCCAATGCTTCGGTTACATGTTCTTCACAGCCTGTGCATGTCATGCCTTGAATGGGTATTTTATATGAATTTTGAGTCATTTGAATCCCTCTTTCTATTTAAAGTTTGATAGACAGTTCTGTACATTTATCTCATATTTATCTTGTCTCATGTTTCCGATCCACGCTCTCTGGAGGCGTACAGCAATCCGTTTTATTTTTTGTTTTTCCATTGCCTTCAGGAGAATTGTATTTGTTCTTCAACAACTTGCTGAGGATCAGAGCAATCATAACAATGGCCAATGCTGCAAAAATGCCGGTCAACCACCAATTTCCTGTCGCACCAGCAAAGAGGGCACCAATACCTGTGCTCCCTAATGCAACAAGGAGAATCGGTCCTGCGCAACAAAGTAAAGGAACCAATAAAGGAACCAATAATATTCCGAAAAAGGCCCAAACACCCCAGCGGTTACCTTTCGAGCGATTCTCATCCATCATTCTCACCACTCTTTCTAAAAAAATTTTATTCTTTGGTTAAGGTACATACATGGCCTATAGCCTAACTTGAAATTTGTTCGTTTAGCTTTTTTACATCTTTCATCTATTTTTTGTTACACCTGATCGGTTGGATTTTAAAATGTACAAATGCCACCAGAACCGAAATACCAGTAATAAGCCATGTACAAACCGGAGAGGAAAATCACAACAGCTGCTATTTTTTGGATAGAACCCATATAGTTGTGCAGAAACTTCTGTACCAATTGTCGTGAAATCAATGAGACCATCGTGATCGCTGTCACCACAATTCCCATACCAAGGGAGTAGATGATGAACTTGATGATCACGGCCGTTACGCTATTGTCATTCAGCGATGCAGAGACCACCAACATAAAGGCTGGCAAGGTACAACCAAGTGATGTCACGGCATAGGCTATTCCGTAAAAATAGATAGACCATTTCCCTGGCTTGACTTGAAAAGATCCTATTTTAATCGGCAAATGCTTCCCAAATAGCATGCCCAACCCCAATAAAGCAATGAGTATACCCATAACCAATGAAAGAATCGGAAAAATCCCTGTTAGTGCGCTTCCCAATCCTCCTATCAACAAACCAGCCAATACAAAAATCGTTAAAAACCCCGTGGTCATCGCTCCACCAAGCCCTAATCCTTTAAAAATTGCATAGCGGAACGAATGATCCTTTGTTTCGCCTCCAATTAAATAGGAGATATAAGAAGGAAGCAAGGCGATACCACAAGGATTAAAGGCCGCAACCATTCCAGCGGTCAGAATGAAGAGAAACGAAAAACTCATAATTCCACTCCTATCTTTAAAACATGGGGCCAATCCCCGCCATAATCCTGTTTAAATTTCGCAAAGCTTTCTTTTGTATCTGTGTTAGGGTCTAAACTAACTGTGATCAATTGAACATCGTTCGGGTTTAGTTGATGAATTTCCTTAAAGATTTCCTCATTGTATATACAAGATGGACACCAGGTTGCCATAAAATAAATGAGTGTGGGTTTCTCATTAGGTAGGCTGACTGGATTTCCTTGAATGTCTTGAACCTTTGATTCATTCGCGGTATCAGATTCTGCTCCACAAGCTGTTAAACCGATTAACAACACCGTCATTATAGCGGTGAAGGAAATGCGTTTTTTCATTCAAATCTTCCCCCATTTATTTATCAGGCCCTCCCATTAACGTTTCAATAATAGGACAGGTATATATCGCCTTTTCATCTGGACACTTTTCTTTTAATTCCTCTAATAACCGTTGGATTCGTAACAAATCCTGCACTTTCCGCTCGATTTCTTTGGTTTTTTGAACGGTAAAGGCGTACATATCTTTACATCTCTCCCCATCTTGATCAACCACACCAAACAACAGGTGGATTTCCTTTAGCGAGAAATCCAATTCCTTCATTCGTTTAATAAACCGTACCCGATCTGCTGTTTCCTCTGAATATATTCGATACCCTGATTCGTTTCTGGGAGGCCCGGCTATCAATCCTTTCCGCTCGTAATACCGAACGGTTTCTTTATTCACATCACACGCTTTAGCCAATTCACTGATTTTCATCTCCATATTGTCACCTCAATAAAAAGTATAAACCCTGTACCATAGTACACGGTCAAGTCATACATTATTTTTTCTTTTATAGAATAATCTTATAAAATAGGTCAGATAAAAAACCTTATTTATCAAGTGTTCACATAAGCTTTTTTAGAAGTTTAAGAATAAAGATATCTGCTCTTCACGCCAAGAAGCCACATTCTTCCGTTGAAAAATGTGGCTGTCAAAAAAGTTATTTTCTTTTTGATTCTAAGATCATATAACAAGATTAGACGATAAAGTGGTTTATAAACATCTCACAAAACGCAAACTTACAACATGTGTGCAATGTCCGAAGCTGCCGTTGGATAGGCAAATATCATTTGTTTCAATTCTTTGGTTGAAATTCCAAAGCGAATGGCTGTTGCAAAGTGGTTAATTAGTTCATCGGCTTCATTACTAATCAAATGAGCACCGACAACTTGATCACTATCCTCGTCAATTAGCACTTTAAACGCAGCAAAGTCCTCATTTGTCCGTTTATACGTAAACCAGTCGGAGATGTTTTTCTGCTTTACTTTAATATTCCGGCCAGAGTTTTTGGCTTCCTCCTCGCTCATACCTACCGATGCCATTTTAGGTACGGTAAATACAGCAGATGGAATCACGGGATATTCAATTTTTTTGCTGTTCCCTTTCAATAAATTAGATGCTACGACATGAGAATCTGCACTGGCTACAGGTGTGAGGGGCAAGCCATCCGTTGCTGCAGCATCTCCAGCTGCATAGACATTCGGGTTACTTACACTTTGCAAATACTCATTAACATGGACACCATGTTTTTTCCTTTCTATATTCCCTTTTTCAAGATTCATATCTAAGGCAGGGACCCGTCCAGCACCATGAATAACAATGTCTGCTTCAAACCGCGTTATATCCTCTTTTTTTCGAGCGTACACATGAAACTTTCCTTGTTCTTTTTCAATGGATTCAACGGAATGTTGAAGATGTACCTGTATGCCAATCTCTTTCGACTTTTCTAAAAGGATATCTACAAGATCTATATCAAAATTCTCCAAAGGTCTTTGACCTCGATGGATAATATGAACTTCTGATCCAGCACGTGCCGCGATATGAGCAAATTCAAACGAAATATACCCACCACCAACAAAGACGATTCTTTGTGGTAATTCATCCAACTCCAAAAACTCATCACTATAAGTAAGATGTTCTTCTCCTTTTATGGGTAAAGGGGTAGGTTTCGCACCACTAGCGATCAAGAAATGACTCCCCTCGAGCACTTCTTTATTCACTTCAAGTTTGTCCTCACTCACGAAAGATGCATTGCCATGATACGTATCGATTCCCTGTTTATTCAATGCTTCCTCTTTTTTTTCCGGGACATCATCTGTAAAGGTTCTTTTAAAATTCATAAGATCTTTCCAGTTGATGGAGACTTCAGACGGTACTCCATTCTTAACCATCCGTTTGTTCCAATCAATAAGCTCGGCAGCACCATGTAGAACCTTTTTTGGGTCACATCCACGTAGTGCACACGTGCCTCCAAACGGCCTGTCATCTACCATAGCTACATTCCAGCCGGCTTTATTACATTTTGCTGCTGTGATTGACCCCGCAGAACCTGTACCAATCACAATAAGATCGTATTTCTTTGTCATCATTATCCTCCTCACAGAAATCACTCTTTAATAAGTTTTCCCTGTTTTTATCTAATGAAACTCTGTACCTCATCCACAGTTTGAAAAAATCCATCATCTTAACTAAACGGTGGATTCACTGTGTTGTTATCCCGGACAACATTGTTAAATATATGGCAAGGGGTTCTTTTAAATCTTCTACAGTTAAGCAAATTAACGGCTAATGTCGCCTCGTTGTATCGCAAATGGTTCTGTTGCAAAGTTGAATTTATAGTATAATTTTAACAAAAAGGAGCCTTCTGTATGAACTATTTCAGATATAAACAATTTAACAAGGATGTTATCACTGTAGCCGTTGGCTACTATCTAAGATATGCATTGAGTTATCGTGATATATCTGAAATATTAAGGGAACGTGGTGTAAACGTTCATCATTCAACGGTCTACCGTTGGGTTCAAGAATATGCCCCAATTTTGTATCAAATTTGGAAGAAAAAGCATAAAAAAGCTTATTACAAATGGCGTATTGATGAGACGTACATCAAAATAAAAGGAAAATGGAGCTATTTATATCGTGCCATTGATGCAGAGGGACATACATTAGATATTTGGTTGCGTAAGCAACGAGATAATCATTCAGCATATGCGTTTATCAAACGTCTCATTAAACAATTTGGTAAACCTCAAAAGGTAATTACAGATCAGGCGCCTTCAACGAAGGTAGCAATGGCTAAAGTAATTAAAGCTTTTAAACTTAAACCTGACTGTCATTGTACATCGAAATATCTGAATAACCTCATTGAGCAAGATCACCGTCATATTAAAGTAAGAAAGACAAGGTATCAAAGTATCAATACAGCAAAGAATACTTTAAAAGGTATTGAATGTATTTACGCTCTATATAAAAAGAACCGCAGGTCTCTTCAGATCTACGGATTTTCGC
Organism: Staphylococcus epidermidis; assembly: GCF_006742205.1. Lineage (NCBI taxonomy): Bacteria > Bacillati > Bacillota > Bacilli > Caryophanales > Staphylococcaceae > Staphylococcus > Staphylococcus epidermidis. Next base: position 59,876 of record NZ_AP019721.1, on the reverse strand, counting down.
CATGCCACGAAATTAGCATCATGCTAGCAAGTTAAGCGAACACTGACATGATAAATTAGTGGTTAGCTATATTTTTTACTTTGCAACAGAACCTAAAAAGTTTTATTGCCCCTTGTAAGATTGAGTAGGCTTGTTAAAAGTACAATCTTTGATTGTACGTGTGAGCGTTTCAACACAAAAAAATAAATTCTAAAAATGAAAATAAAGGGAAAGTGAATCTTCACTTTCCCTCCATTTTGAATTTAGTTTTAATGTGAATGTGATGTGTATGCGTTATGCACATCACATTCACTCCTTTTGGTTCGGCTTTGTTTTGGCCGTCTTATGCCAAAAGCAAAGCCCCCGATTTTTTCGAGGGCTATTCTTAATTAACAATTTTGATAATATTCTAATTGCTTATTGGGGTACAGCCAACATTTCGGAAATTTTGTACGCTAAGCAAAATATAGATGAGCGTATCCATAGAATTATTTGTCAGAGGATAAATATTTACTCTAAATATCAAAGTCCTACTGTAAATCAGAGGTACTTTTGAGAAATTTTTAATTCACTAAACTCAAAATGGCGCGGAAAGTTTCGTTCTCCACCATAATATATATTCCTAATCCTATAAACACAATTGGGATAATCCAGCGGCCGTATTTCTCAAGTGTTTCAGAAACATATCTGAACCTTGCTAGACGATAGCCAATTAAACACCAGACAGCAACCATTATAAAGAAAGTAACAACTGTAATTATCAGTTGGTTGTTATTTAAGGTAGAAAAGAATGGAACATAAATTCCAATATTGTCTCCGCCATTGGCGAATGTGATAAAGGCTACACTTAAATAGAACTTATTAAATTTGTTTAAGCTGGAAAGAATGTTACCTTCATCCTCTTCTTCACCCTTTATAAAGAGTTTTACTCCTAGATATATCGGTATTAATCCTAGCAAACCTACCCACTGATCAGGAATGAGTGTTACTCCAAATGTTGCTAAAAGACTGATTAAAACTAAAAGTGCAAAACCAAGATATTGGCCAATGACTATATCTCTTGGATAAATACGGTTTCCTTTCGACTCCATGCTAACTATTCCACTGTTACCCGTTTTAGCTTGTGACCTTGCTTGAGAGAACAGTAACATCAAGACAAAAATATCATCGACATTGGTTACTATAAAAGAACCTAAAGCAGAGAGAATAGTTAAAATTAAATTCATTTATATCAACTCCTTCATCGTTCATAAACAGTCAGAAAAACGATTGGATATATTTCATAATTTGTATTAACCCAGTTCATTAGAAATTCATGAATAGTGATTAATCCATACCATCAGGAATTTTATACAGTAATACATCTATCAATACAAAATGTGCATGAGTCTCCATCCATTAATAAAAATTCAACCTGCACTTATGAAAAAGTGCAGGTTGGCCTGCATTCACATTATTGCTTTTTATTCAACGTATGTATAGCATGTCCCATCACACCTTCTGCTGCTTCCATAAGTGGTTCTGGTAAGGTAGGATGAGCATGAATCGTAAGGCTAAGATCTTCCGCATTTGCCCCAGCCTCAATCGCAAAAACAGCCTCTGCAATCAGAGAGGATACCTCTGGTCCAACCATCTGTACTCCTAACACTCTTTTCGTATTCTTTTCGGCTACAACTTGTACAAAGCCATCTGCATCCGAGACAGATAACGCCCTAGCATTTGCTTGGAATGGAAAACGACTGGATACTGTTTCGTATCCTTTTTCCTTTGCTTCCTTCTCTGTTAAACCTGTATAGGCTACTTCAGGATCGCTGAAGATAACAAAAGGCATCGCTTGAAAATCAATCACACTATTTTGACCACTGATCACTTCGGCTGCTATCTTTGCTTCATAACTAGCTTTATGAGCGAGGAGGTCACCACCAGCACAATCCCCTATTGCATAAACATGTTCAATGTTTGTTTGACATTTGTTATTTATCTTAATAAATCCTTGGTCGTCTAATACTACTCCGATATTTTCCAGACCAATTTTACCTGTGTTTGGTTTTCTCCCAATAGAAACTAAGCAATAATCACCTTGAATAATTTCTTCCTTTCCATCAACTTGAACATGGACGTTAACTTCATCGCCTGTATTTTCTCCACCTTGAACAAGGGCATCCGTTATAACAGTGATTCCAATTTCCTTTAAATGACGTTTTACTGTTTTTGTTAGGATAGGATCTGTCCCGGACAAAATTGTATCCGATCCCTCAAGGATGGTCACTTTTGCCCCAAACTTTGCATAAGCAGTACCTAACTCTAAACCGATATAACCACCACCTACCACAACTAAATGATTGGGTACTTCCTGTAGTTGCAATGCCTCCGTTGAAGAAATGATTCTTTTTTGATCAAATGGCATACTTTTTAACTCGACTGGCAAAGAACCTATTGCAAGAATTAAATCTTTGTAGGAAAAAATCTGTTCCTCGTCCTCTATTTTTATTTTTGCAATATGTGCTTCAGTGAGATAGGCTTCCCCACTGATGACCTCTACACCATTTCCTTTTAACAAGGTGCGAATCCCATCTGTTAGCTTGTTCACGATTCCGTCCTTCCACTTTACTACTTCTGGCATATCAACTTGAACCTCACCCGAAACCTTAAGCCCCATTGTATTGGCATGTTTAATGTGTTTGACTCGTTCAGATGCACTAATAAGAGCTTTTGAAGGGATACACCCTCGATTAAGGCAAACTCCTCCTAACTCCGCCTTATCAACCAGTACCACCTTTTTTCCTAACTGGGCAGCACGTATTGCCGCCACATAACCTCCAGACCCTGCTCCTATCACTAAAAGGTCTACATATTTTTTCACTTCTCCAGTCATCCTAGATTCCTCCTTTGATAAGTAACTATAATTACTATTTGTACTCAAGAATATAGTTGTGTAATATGTATCTAACCTTTTTCTTATTTTCACCTATTTTTCTTCTCTTATTAGACAATTTATAAAAAATAATCTACATTTTGATTAAAAGAGCCTGGGACATAATTCCTATCAAAATAGCCAGTAAATGAGTTTTCATAAATTCATTTACTGGCTTCTTTATTTACAATACTTCGTATTGTTGGCTCGCTTTCTTAGGGGACAGCTTCAGCCTGTAGTCTTCAGCTTGTCCTGTTCCCTCAAGAGTCTCGCCAAAATACTTTGTATTCATATGTAATTTTACATTAAAATACTTTAAAAAAATAAGGCCCTTTCGTATAATTTAATAAACATCACTAAACTAAATTAACGAGGTGCCTTATGTATAAAGATTATAACATGACTCAACTTACTCTACCAATGGAAACTTCAGTTCTTATCCCCACAAATGATATTTCACGACATGTAAATGATATTGTAGAAACAATTCCCGAGACTGAATTCGATGAATTCAGACATCATCGAGGTGCAACATCATACCATCCAAAAATGATGTTAAAAGTAGTTTTATATGCCTACACCCAATCTGTGTTTTCAGGACGTAAGATAGAAAAATTACTCAATGATAGTATCCGAATGATGTGGCTATCACAAAATCAAAAGCCTTCTTATAAAACGATTAATCGATTTAGAGTAAATCCCAAAGTAGACGCTTTATTAGAATCATTATTTATTCAATTTCATAGTCAGTGTTTGAAACAAAATCTTATTGATGATCAGGCCATTTTTATTGATGGTACGAAAGTTGAGGCAAATGCCAATCGATATACATTTGTATGGAAAAAGAGTATTCAAAACCATGAGTCAAGAATGAATGAAAACTCTAAAGCACTCTATCATGAATTGGTGATAAATAAAATCATACCTGAGATTAAAAAAGATCATGATAATGACTTAACAAAAGAAGAAATAGATTTGATTGGTAGTCATTTAGATAAAGAAATCGAAGATTTAAACCAACATATCGATAATGAAAAATGTACTAAAATAAGAAAACAAATACGGCTCAAAAGAACTAAAATTAAAAAATACAAAAAGCAAATTAATGATTACTCTCAGCGAAAGCATAAATACGAAGTCCAAAAATCTATTTTAAAGGATAGAAATAGTTATTCTAAAACAGATCACGATGCCACATTTATGAGAATGAAAGAAGATCATATGAAAAATGGACAACTTAAACCGGGGTATAATTTACAAATAGCGACAAATTCTCAATTTGTTTTATTTTATGATGTGTATCAAAATCCGACTGATACAAGAACAATGATACCTTTTTTAAATACAATACAAGAGACCTACGGTCATTTACCTGAATATATTGTAGCTGACGCAGGTTATGGTAGCGAAGCCAATTATATGGCAATTATAGATAATTTTAATCGAACGCCACTCATAACTTATGGAATGTTTATAAAAGATAAAACTAAAAAATATAAAAGTGACATCTTTAATACTCAAAATTGGGATTATGACGAAATTAACGATGAATTCATTTGTCCGAATAATAAAAGACTAGGATTTAAAAGATATGCCTATCGTCATGATAAATATGGTTTTAAACGAGACTTTAAATTATATGAATGTGATGATTGTTCAGAATGCCCTCTGAAACAACAATGTATGAACTTCAATTCAAAAACAAATAAAAAAATAATGAAAAATTATAATTGGGAATATTTTAAAGCCCAAATTAATAAAAAGCTTTCAGAACCAAAAACAAAAACCATCTACAGTCAAAGAAAAATTGATGTGGAGCCTGTTTTTGGATTTATGAAGGCTATTTTGGGTTTCACTAGAATGTCCGTTCGAGGGATAGATAAAGCCAAAAGAGAATTAGGATTTGTGCTAATGGCACTTAATATAAGAAAAGTAACAGCTCAACGAGCTGAAAATAATCAAAAAAATAATAAAAAAGACAATTTCTATATTATTTCAATAGAAATTGTCTTTTTTTACTTATCCTGGGACTTTATGTCCCACACTCTTTTTACTCTTAATCTTTCACTCGCATAAGTCGTAAACTGTTCAACGCTACAAGAAGAGTTGCACCCATATCTGAAAGAATCGCAATCCAGAGTGTTAACCAACCTGGAATAACCAATAATAAGGCAATAAATTTAATAGCAATTGCAAAAGTAATGTTAGCTTTTATTATGTTTAGCGCTTTTCGACTTAGTTTTACCGTAAACGGAAGTTTTCTTAAATCATCTCCCATTAGTGCAACGTCCGCCGTTTCTAATGCTGTATCAGTACCAGCTCCACCCATTGCAATTCCAACAGTGGAAGCTGCCAATGCAGGTGCATCATTGACACCATCGCCAATCATAGCTACGTTGTTGTATTCCGATTTCAATTGTTTAATATAATCCAATTTATCCTGAGGCATTAATTCAGCCTGAACTTCTTTTACTCCGACATGACTTCCAATGGCATTCGCAGTACCTTTATTATCACCGGTAAGCATAATTGTATTTTTGATGCCAAGTTGATGTAGTTTTTGAATGACTTCTTTACTTGATTCACGTACTTCATCTGCTACTGCAATAATAGCTAGTATTTCTTTGTCAGTTCCAACAACCATAGCAGTTTTCCCTTGATTTTGAAGAGTTGCAACTTTTTTCTCTAAATTCTTATCAAAACTAGAGTTTGACAGTTCCTTAAATAGTTTTGGACTTCCAATATAATAGGTCGTTCCGTCTACAGTACCCTTAATTCCTTTTCCTGTAATGGAAGAGAAGTCATCTATCACAACATCTGAATAAGAAATATTCGCCTCTTCTGCTCTTTTCATGATTGCTGATGCAAGAGGGTGCTGAGAACGATACTCTAATGCAGTAATGATGGATAGCATTTCATTTTCATCTACCTGTTTGTTCAACACATTGAAGTCAGTTACAACAGGGACACCTTTTGTCAAAGTACCTGTTTTATCGAAAGCAATGGCCTTTAAGGCACCCATTTCTTCTAAATAAACGCCACCTTTTATTAGGACACCCTTTTTCGCTGCATTTCCAATTGCTGAAACAATCGAAATCGGGGTGGAAATAACCAACGCACATGGACAACCAACGACTAAAACAGCTAAACCTTGATAAACCCATGTTTCCCAACTAGCCCCAAAGAATAATGGTGGAACTACAGCAACTAACGCAGCTATGATCATGATGATCGGAGTATAATATTTCGCAAATTTTTCTACAAAGGCTTGAGATGGTGCTCGTTCTCCCTGTGCTTCCTCTACAAGATGAATAATTTTTGAAATGGTTGTATCTTCTACTAATTTAGTTATTTCTACTTCAAGTAATCCTTCTTCATTTAGAGTACCTGCAAATACTTCATCATCAACCGCTTTTTCAACAGGGACTGACTCACCTGTAATGGCAGCTTGATTAACAGCAGAGTACCCACTTACAACCATCCCGTCCATGGCAATCTTTTGACCAGGTTTGACAATCATAATATCTCCAACTGCAATATCATCTACATGAACCATCATTTCTTGACCTTTTCGTCTAACAAGTGCCTCTTTAGGTGCAATATCCATTAATGATCGAATTGATTGTCTCGCTTTATCCATAGAAAATCGTTCTAGAGCTTCACTAATTGCAAAGAGTATGACAACAACAGAAACTTCTGCCCATTCTCCTATAATCGCACCACCTATAACTGCAACAGTCATAAGTGTTTTCATGTCAAATTCAAAGCGTAACAAGTTTTGGAAACCAACTTTAAAAAGCGATAATCCTCCTATTAACATCGATGCTACAAATAATAATGTAGTAACAATGTTCTCATCCCCATTAACAAAGACTGAAAGATATCCGAAAACAATCAATAAGGTCGAATAGAGTAAAGTACTGTGCTTTTTATAGAATGGCACTTTTTCTTCTTTTTCATCCTCTTTTTCCTGGTTAATCTCTTGTGTAGCTTGCCGTACAGGTTTTTCAGAGGCCACTTTAAGATTCTCAAAAGCACCTGCTTTTTCTAATTCTTCAATCGTTGCTTCTCCGTAAACGGAAATTTTGGATGCTCCAAAATTTACTTTTGCATCCTCTACTCCCGGAATTTTTTTAACATTTCTTTCAAACTTTCCTGCACAGTTTGCGCATGAAAACCCTTCAACACGATATATATTTTTGTCTTTTTTAACCTCTTGCGGAGCCTGCCGCCTAGGTTTTTCTGGAGCCACTTTAAGGTTCTCAAAGGCACCTGCTTTTTCTAATTCTTCAACCGTTGCTTCTCCGTAAACGGAAATTTTGGATGCTCCAAAATTTACTTTTGCATCCTCTACTCCCGGAATTTTTTTAACATTTCTTTCAAACTTTCCTGCACAGTTTGCGCATGAAAATCCATCAACACGATAGACATATTTCTCCTCTAATGGCTTCGTTGCTTCACTCATATTTAATAACCTCCTTCTTAATTAACCAATGTATCTTTTATCAATCAATGCATGTGGAATTCCTATATTCTTGGCCATCTCTCATTATGATATTCATTTGAATATTACGTTATGTTCTGTTGTTATTATATATCCACACATATAGATAGTCAAATGATTATTTGATTGTATTTTATTTCTTTTTTTGCTAAGACTAAACTCAACTTTTCTGTTTAATTTCCTCAACTGATTATTCAAGGCTATTCCTTTAATATTTTCATTCCAACCCAACAACTCCTATGATCCAAGAAGCTATATAGAAAACGGCTACACCAAGCAAAACGTAAAGACCAGTTTTTCGATTTTCAGATTGATTAACAACTGGAAGTAAGTCCGTTGCTGCAACATATAGAAAAACACCTGCTGAAAAGGACAAAGCAATTCTTGCAAAAGAATCGCCAAGTACTTCAGCTGCAAATTCTGTGTCACTGAGTAGCCATACTAAAGCTCCTCCAAATATAGTAGCCAAAGCCAGTACTGCAGAGGCAATAAACGCCTTTTTCCTGTCATTAAATACTACAAGAACAATCGAAGAAATGGTTAAGCCATCTGGTATTTTATGAAGTAATACAGCAACAAACACAAGGAAACCTAATTCACTGCTTACTTCGAATCCCGCAACAATGGAGACCCCATCAAAGAAACTATGAATGGTCATTCCGATAAAGGCACCTAAACCGCCCGTTTTTTTACTGAGTTTATCCTCATGTGTTTCATAGCCGAAATGAAAATGAGTTGTGAGGATTCTTTGAAAGGAAAATAATACTAAAAATCCTATTAATATATAGATTCCATTTTCAGGTGAATTTTCTAATCCTTCTGGCATTAGATCAAGAATACCTATGGATAAAAGAAAACCTGCACTAAAAGCCATTAAATATGTAAGAGCTTTGGGGGACCATTCTTTTCTCACGACAATAAGTCCTCCAACAAGATTAGCTATACTTGTGAGTAACACAAGAGATACTACAGTCCATGAGAACATTACAAACTCTCCTTACTTTAATTCATTCCATTTCACAAATAATTTGGACCATCAGGGTACAATTCAGAGAAAAAACAAGATTTAAGCCCTAGTGGATACCAGGCCTTAAATCTCCTGAGATGATTTTTTATCTACTGGTCTTTTCTTAGGTAATTTTTATGGTTTATTTTTGAGCAACTGCATTCCATCATGTAAAACGGAGGACTGAGTTGTTTGTAACATTTTAACTAATTTTTCCCAACACTCATCACATTTACTTCTTTTCCTTCAACTGTAGTGCTTCTTGCATAAGGTGATGCACATGATTACTTACTAGCCTATAAAAAACTATCTTCCCTTTTTTACGGTACTCGGCAAACCCCATATTACGTAACATACGTAGGTGGTGTGAAGCAGTAGCATTCGTAGAACCAATAATCGTTGCTACATCACAGACACACATTTCATCTTCTTGCGTAAGTGCATAAACAATTTTCAACCGTGTATCATCCGCAAAAACTTTAAACAATTGTGATAAGCCATCCGTTTGACCGACTTCCTGCTGACGGCGCTCAACCTTTTCTGGGTCAAATATAAATGTCTCACAAGCATCTTTTCCCCTTGATTTTATACCATCTAAATCATGTTCTTTTTTATTTATGGAAGTAATACTCAAAACAACCCCTCCTCTGTAATTAGTGTATAAAATAACATTCAAATTATTATTTGTATATATATAAGTATAAATAATATAACGTTTTATTGCAACAATAAAATATACATTTTTTCGTTATATCATGGTATACTTTAAAATAATGAATATTGGAGGAGGAGAATCAGGATCTACTATATCATTGCAGTCATCGTTTTAATCATTGATCAACTATGGAAATCTGCGATTGTCAAATGGATGGAAATAGGTCAAACCATTCCTTTATGGGAAGGAGTATTCCATATTACTTCTCTTCGAAATAAAGGAGCAGCATTTGGAATTTTGCAAGGTCAACGCTGGTTTTTTATTATTGTAACGTTAATTGTTGTACTGGGTATCATTTATTATTTACAAACAGAAGGAAGGAATAACCGACGAATCTCTTTTGCCTTATCACTGTTGCTAGGTGGAGCATTAGGGAACTTTTTTGACCGCTTGATTAGAGGAGAAGTAATAGATAGCCTTGATTTTCGGCTCATTGATTATCCTATCTTTAATCTCGCTGATGTTTTCATAGTTTCTGGTGTTGCTTTAATGATATTGGAGGTTCTGTTGCAAAGTAAAAAATATAGCTAACCACTAATTTATCATGTCAGTGTTCGCTTAACTTGCTAGCATGATGCTAATTTCGTGGCATGGCGAAAATCCGTAGATCTGAAGAGACCTGCGGTTCTTTTTATATAGAGCGTAAATACATTCAATACCTTTTAAAGTATTCTTTGCTGTATTGATACTTTGATACCTTGTCTTTCTTACTTTAATATGACGGTGATCTTGCTCAATGAGGTTATTCAGATATTTCGATGTACAATGACAGTCAGGTTTAAGTTTAAAAGCTTTAATTACTTTAGCCATTGCTACCTTCGTTGAAGGCGCCTGATCTGTAATTACCTTTTGAGGTTTACCAAATTGTTTAATGAGACGTTTGATAAACGCATATGCTGAATGATTATCTCGTTGCTTACGCAACCAAATATCTAATGTATGTCCCTCTGCATCAATGGCACGATATAAATAGCTCCATTTTCCTTTTATTTTGATGTACGTCTCATCAATACGCCATTTGTAATAAGCTTTTTTATGCTTTTTCTTCCAAATTCGATATAAAATTGGGGCATATTCTTGAACCCAACGGTAGACCGTTGAATGATGAACGTTTACACCACGTTCCCTTAATATTTCAGATATATTACGATAACTCAATGCATATCTTAGATAGTAGCCAACGGCTACAGTGATAACATCCTTGTTAAATTGTTTATATCTGAAATAGTTCATACAGAAGACTCCTTTTTGTTAAAATTATACTATAAATTCAACTTTGCAACAGAACCAACTTCATCATCGTAGATGTCTGCATATACATCATCACCAATGAGTTCCAATATTTCATAGCATGAGAATACTGTCCCTCTTGGTAACATTAACGCTCTACCAATCATTACAGTTAGTAATGCATATGCACGTTCACTTATTGCAAAGTGCATTTGATAGTTAAAGTCATCTCTTTTCGAAACGTTTAGCTCAACTCGTAATTTATCGTTATCATGTTCTACTTTTACAACTACTTTGCTTTCCATTTTTAAACTCACCCCCAAGTTTGATTGCTCGGGAAATCTTTATTAGTAACGTTACAAGATATACTTTATCAACATTTTTAGAACTAATCGTTAGCTTCCCCAAAATTCATTAAAGAGGGGGAAGCCAAAAAAGCTAACTCAATTGAGTTAGCTTAAACTTATTCATTATTCAAATTAAATGTCTATCTATCATCATTATGAGTATATTTACTGTTATTAAAAAGTTCTTTCTTTACTCTTAGATAAACTAATTCCTTTGTAAGTAAATTAATTCTATTATCAAATTCATTATCGCTCTTTTGCAATTGATGGTAAGTGACAACCATGTTGGATTGATTTTTTTGTGAAGAATATAAATTTAAAACCTTTATCATTCTCCGAATTTCTTTTAATAGTGCGTTTGAATATTTTATATTTTTAGAGTGACCTAATACAACTTTCTTTAGTAATCTGTTACCTATATTATCAAGATTGAAGAGTAACTCATCTATTTCCTCATCTAATTCATTCTCATCTTTACATTTTGCTAAATTTAAAAAATCAAAAATAAAATTACCATTTTTATTGTATTCTCTTTCCAACATAGTTTTACTATCAATATATTGACTTTTAATGTTTTTCAAGTTATCAATGATTATTTTATCAATGAAAGGGGTTTTTAATTTATATTTATATACAAATATATGATCCCATTTTATTTCATCTTCATTTAATGTAACTAATTTAGTTATACTATTAAACACCTCATATTGATCATATAGTTTATCAAAATCATCTTTATTAAACTCAATATTATCTACAAAATCATTGTATTTTTTAACAATTATTTCCTCATCTGCATTGATTGTTGATTCTTCAAATTTTACTCCATTCAAAAAGTTTTTAAAATTAACTTTTTCTGAGTTATTCTCAAGTAGACTTCTTAAAATAAAATTGTTTAATTTTTCGTATAAAGTCGTAGCTTCATATATATTTGACTGATTTACTTGTTTAAAATACATACTAATATGCTTAATTAATTCAGTTAATTCATACTGAAATCGCATAAGTAATTGAAATGGATACTGGTTATATAATTGCTTTTGTAATTCAAATGCACCTTCTTTAAGTTTATCTATACCTTCATTAAAATACTTTTCGTATTCATCTGCGTTATCACTAAATATATTTTTCTTAATACTTTCTAAATGTTTAATATTATTTTCACTTTTAGGAAGTGGGTAATTCTCTAACAAATCTACTAATGTACTTATAGATTCGAATTGCTCCATATCAAATTCATAATTTGATCTTTTTGTTTTACTATCTTTCTTATCAAAATAGGGTTGAAATTGATTCATGTCTATATCATAGATATCTCTTAATAATTCAAATCGATTTGAAATTACTTTCCCCGATAGTCCATTTTTTCTTGAATATGTATTTTTTGAAACTTTAAAGCACTATTTTTAGCACCTAAATAGAAATAGCCGATATCAATTAGAGACTTACCATGACTATCCAATTTTATTATCTCTATAATATTTACAACTTGATGGGCTAACTTTCTTTTTTTCTGGTCGTTAAACATTTTATTTAATTCTTTAACCAATTCTTTCTTTGTTTTTTCAGAAATGTTTAGGTTATTAAAGTTAACCAAATAAATTTCAGTAGTATTAGGAATATGACTCACATGCGTTTGTATGTCATTAAGAATTTTACTATTAATTATAATCTTAATCCCTTTTTCATCATATTCTACTTTTTCATATAAAATTGTAAAAATAGGATATTTAGCAATTCTTCCTCGTAATTTATTACACTTTTCAAAGGTTACTAACGAAGAGATACTAAATAAATATTTTTTGAAATTAATATTGTAGAAAGATAATACTTCATCAATGTTTTCTTTTATTTTATCATCCATAGGAACTATAAGTTGATATAACTCATTCGTAAAATCATCATTCACCATTATCTATAGAATGCCTCCCTTTATTTTGACAAATTCTTAATTTATAAAGATGTCAAATCTATATTTAGTAATTTTATTCTAACTTTTATCTTCAGCTTTCATCAAATAATACTCACCCCAAATGATATTGTAGAAACAATTCCCGAGACTGAATTCGATGAATTCAGACATTATCATGGTGCAACATCATACTATCCAAAAATGATGTTAAAAGTAGTTCTATATACCTACACACAATCTGTGTTTTCAGGACGTAAGATAGAAAAATTGCTCAATGATAGAATCCGAATGGTGTGGCTGTCACAAAATCTAAAGCATTCTTATAAAACGATTAATCGATTTAGAGTAAATCCCAAAGTGATGCTTTATTAGAAACGTTATTTATTCAATTTCATATTCAGTGTTTGAAGTAAAATCTTAGAGATGATCAAGCCATTTTTATTGATGATACGAAAGTTGAGGCAAATGCCAATCGATATACATTTGTATGGAAAAATAGTATTCAAAACCTGAGTCAAGGATGAATAAAGACTCTAAAGCATTCTATCATTTTAATCGAATGCCACTCATAACTTATGAAATGTTTATAAAAGATAAAACTAAAAAATATAAAAGTGACATTTCTTAATACTCAAAATGGGGATTATGACGAAATTAACGATGAATTCACTTGTCCGAATAATAAAAGACTAGGATTTAAAAGATATGCCTATAGCCATGATAAATATAGTTTTTAAACGAGACTTTAAATTATATGAATGTGATGATTGTTCAGAATGTCCTCTGAAACACCAATGTATAAAGTATAAACTTCAAATCAAAAACAAAAACCATCTACAGTCAAAAAAAGTTGATGTGGAGCCTGTTTTTTGGATTTATTAAGGCCATTTTGGATTTCACTCGAATGTCCGTTCGAGGAATAAAAAAGACAAAAGAGAACTAGAATTTGTGCTGATGGCACTTAATATAAGAAATGTAACAGCTCAACGATCTGAAAATAATCAAAAAAATTATAAAAAAGACAATTTTTATATTACTTCAATAGAAATTGTCTTTTTTCACTTATCCTAGAACTTTATGTCCCAAACTCTTAACTTTCTTCAATACATTTTTGCCTTAACATCATTGCCAAAAAAGTTCAAACTTTTAATTGTTAATATATCATTATAATATTCATTTTTTTAGTTTTATTTGTGGTACGCTTCAGCGTATCGTTTTATACTGGGGTTTTTATAATAATAATGGTCCTTACATTTTCAAAGACTAAATTCACGTGTAGACATATTGAATGCGTCTTATTAGGGTCTAATCTAATCAAACAAAAATTTAAGAGAGAAATCATATCTACAGGTTTTTTAACCAGAAGATTATTTTGATCTATTTCAAAAATTTTCAAACCGTTCTTAAAAGTGTATTTTTATAAACGTATGATAAAAGAGAAATTTTAGTCGCTTACTTCGTTTCAAGATATTACTGATACAATAAGGTTAAAAAATCGGTACATTTAACAGAACAAGTGTAGGTATTATAATAAACGTTTTTGATTTTGATGAAAAATAAGCTGTTCAATTTTTGATTGAACAGCTTTACCTAGTTATCCTTACTTTTATTCTTTTACCCTCAAAAGGCGGAGAGCATTCAGTATTACAATAATAGCAGCTCCTGTATCACTTAATACGGCCATTCATAGTGTAAGTATTCCCAAGAATATCAGAACAAATGCCGCCAACTTTATTGTGATGGAAAACCAGGTGCGGTTGGGAAAATCCCCTTCCTGCGATTACCGTTCACAAACGCCCAAAAAGAGCAACTGGCCCTTTTAGCTCTGGGACTGTCTTGGCATAGAGAAGGTAAAACCTTTCCCACTTAAAAGAACGGAAAAAGACGCTCTGTCCTGGCATTATCTTTGGCTCGACGCTTGCCCCCATACGGATATTAATCGTTTCGAAACTTTTAATACAGTCAATTTAACTTTTGAATGTAAACTGGCTGCCTTAAGTCACTGTTTATGATTTTATGCTTCCCATGCTCTTTAATTGCTTATTTGACCGCCCGTATGATAAAAACGGTATGCAAGGCATTGTTTTTACTCATAACATCTTTATTAGATTGCTCTGTTTTTTAGTGTCCAATGTTATGGGAACATTGTAGAATCCACACTTCAAAGTTCATTCATGTCAATCGATTCGTTCATTATTTAGATCTTAATAATCGAAGTCCATTTAGTATAACAACTAAAGTACTTCCTTCATGAACAATTACACTGATTGTAATATCAGTTAATCCTAACAAACTAACGACAACTAAAAAGGCAACAACTGCCATTGAAAAAATAATATTTTGCCTAATAACACGACCCATATTTGAGGAAATTTTATGAGACTGTACTAATTTAGATAAATTGTTCTGCATTAAAACCAAATCAGATACTTCTACTGCCACATCAGTACCGCCCCCCATAGCTATACCAACATCAGCATTAACAAGGGCCGGTGCATCGTTCACACCATCTCCAACCATGGCAGTAACTCCAAATTTTTCTTTTTGTTCTTCTATAATTCTGGATTTATCTTCAGGCATTACATTAGCGATAACTTCGTCTATTCCCAATTGTTCGCCTACAGCTTTTCCCGTCATTTCCGAATCACCAGTAATTAAAGTCGTGTGGATACCAAGTTTCTTAAAGTAATTAATTGTTTCTTTAGCATGCTCATTCGGAATATCCATTAGAGCTATAATCCCAATAACTTCTTCATTTTCTGCTACGTATACAACCGTCTTTCCTTCTGATGCCCAATCATGATTGAACTGGGTATACTCTTCAGAAGCACTTTCAAAAGAAGTAGGCTTACCAATACGATAATTTTTTCCATTATAATCTCCTGTCAGACCTTTTCCAATTTGATTAGTAACTTCGATGTCTATTTTATTTTTAACTTCAAATTTTTCTAAAATAGCATTAGCGAGTGGGTGATTGGATTCCTTTTCAAGGGCGACTATAATATCAATAATATTTTCTTCGTTCACAGAATGAGTGAAATAGTAATTTGTTACTTTAGGTTCTCCGTTCGTAAGGGTTCCTGTTTTATCGAAGGCAATTGCATCTATATCCGCTAATTGTGATAGGTAAGTACTTCCTTTTGAAAGCACGCCTTTTTTAGCTAGGTTAGATGTTGTAGACAATGTTACAGATACAGTAGCTGCTGCCAAAGCACACGGTGAAGCTGCGACTAAAAGCACTAATCCCCTGTATACACTTTGCGACCATGTCCAATCAAATAGAAAAGGAGCAAGTAACATTACTAATGGTATTGCGATTAAAACTATATTAACATATTTAGGCTCGAATTTTTGAATGATACTGGCAGCTTTTGTTTGATTATCTTGGTTTTGACTAACTAATTGTAAAATTTTAGAGAATACAGTATCCTTGTTTTCCTTAGTGACTTCCATAGTAAAAGTACCTGTTCCATTAATCGTACTTCCAAAAACTTCGTCACCCTTAGACTTCTCTTTCGGTATACTTTCTCCATTAATAGAAGATTCATCAATTGAGGTAGTACCGGATAAAATAATCCCATCAATTGGAACTTGATCACCGTTCAGCACTTGGAGTTGATCTCCAACTTTTAATTCACTGACATCAACAATTTTTGTGTTTCCATCAGGTAGGATTAATTTAGCTGTCGTTGGGTTCATTTCGAGTAGCTTAGTAATTTCTCTTTTACTTTTTCCTTCAGCGTAATCTTCAAGAAAATGAGCGCCGGAAAAAATAAGTATCAAAAGGGTTCCTTCCCAAAAACTCCCTATCAGAGAAGCCCCGATTGCAGCTAATCCCATTAGAATATGAGAATTAGGAGTGAATTTTCCCTTTAATTTAGTATTTTCAACTGTCTCTCCAATTCCTTCGAGAATAATTACATGGTAGCCGGCTGTGATTGTGGCAATTGAAAATAAGATGTTTTGTATTAATAAATTTGCATCACTTAAAAAAAGCCCAATTATAGCCAACACTAAGCCAATAAAATATGAAATAATTGGCATTTTTCCGTGATCATGATCATGACTATGATCGTGGCTATGACTTTCGTGTGCTTGTTGCTCTTGAATATTTTTCATTTCTATCACCTTTCTAAATAAATATGATATATCGGGTTCCAATATATTCGCAGTAAGCTTTACTAAACCAGGACGTTAATTGACCACATCCAAACTTTTTGTATCCAATAATACATCCTATGAATTTATCAACCGTATTCACTAACCCTCTCTGCTACACCCATCTCACTTTCCTTCGAGATATCATACAACGCTTTCCATTCTGTTTTTTTGTTTTCCATATCCATTGCAAAACCCCCTTTTCATATGCCTATAATATTTTTATATGATCATATAACAATATTAATGACGTGAATTATTATTAACACTCATTACTGGTTTACGGAATACTAGTGATGACAGGCGTGATCGATCGCCTGTTTTAGCATATTCATAGTATGTTCATCATCATGGGAATAAAACAATGTTGTGCCTTCCCTTCGGAATTTTACTAACCGTAAATTTTTCAAGAACCGCAATTGATGGGAAACTGTTGATTGTCTAAGATGTAGCGTTTCAGCAATACCGTTTACCGAATACTCCTTATAAAAGAGCAAATGGAGAATCCGGATTCTCGTAGGATCACCTAACGCTTTAAATGTTTGCGATACGACAAATAATGTTTCATCATCTAAGTCCTTATTATTTACTTCCTCTAATTCCTTTTTTTCTTCCATTATCCTTCCCTCACTTTAGGTTTCAATTCAAAACCTTATATATAATAATCACTATTTATCTACATGTATTAATATATGTTCATATATATGATATAACCATCTGAATAAAGAGTCAAATAATATTTAATATGAATTCATATATTTTGTTTTGATTTTTTAGAGTAAAATAAACAAAGCCTTTTTAAGAATAGTGGGATGAGTGCAGTATGGATGATCGGGCGTTAGCTTCCGCACTTGGAATTGGTGTTGGCGGTGGACTCGCTTGGATAATGGAAGGTTTTCAAAGTGGTCATGGCTTTATTTATTCATTATGTGCAGGCCTTATAATTGGCTTATTATTTTTTGAAATGATTCCGGAAAGTATTGAATTAGGCGGGTGGGTAATTTTACTCGGTGGAATAGCAATAGGCTTAGTATTATTCCAATCCATTCATCTATTAATGGATAAAATTACAATTATCACTAATAGTCATCAAAAAGATATTTTCGTTCGATCGGGGGTACTTTTAATTATCAGTATAGCAATTCATAATTTCCCTGTTGGCAATATTCCTTTATTTGTGTAATTTGACCATTAATACTAAATTTATCAATGTCTTGAGAAATTGTTGAAACTCTAACATAACATCCTACAGATTTTCTTTTCATTTCTTTCATATTTTTCATCCTTTCATTAATTAAGCAATCGATGATTGCGTAGCTTGGTTTACAATGTTTAGCGGTTCATTTTTGAAATAGATTCCCACAAGGCTTTTGTTTTTAGAAATATGAATTTCATCAATATATCGGTATAACATGCTTAACGTGAAGTGTTGTTGAATTACATTTTCAAAAGACCTTTGAATTTGTTGCTCATTTATTGATAGTGTTGGTTTTGATTGTTGAAGTAACGATTGAGATTGTTTTCTGAACGTTTCTGCATCGATGGCTCCTTTAGCTAATTTATCTATCAATTGTTCTTGTGTAAGTGTGCTCCTAGTTTCTAGGGCCTTTTGTTTTTTGATCCGTTTTTGAATTACATCATTGGTTTAAAGATAAATTGAAGGATGAAACAAATAATACTGGTATTCGTATGTTTAAGCGCTATGCGGCTATCACTACTTCGGCCAAGATTCTTAGTCATGTTTTATCTACAGATATTGATATCGCTAAAATAAGAGACTACTTTATTGATTATCATGCTCATACAGTCTCTGAACGATCACTGGCTGATAAAGCGATTGAAGTCATTACGCAATTTGTAGCACAAAACCGTGGTAAGTTTTCTGATGATACAGCATTAAAGAATATGATTGAGAACTATGGACTAATTGCCTTAAAAGATGATTATATCGAAGTTAAAATCATTGCATCTGTATTTAAGAATATGTTGATAGAGCATCATTTCCAAGATGTCAACAATGTTGTGAATGCACTAAGGGATAAAGGATTTATCGAATCTGACCGTGATCGAATAACTACGAAAAGAGCAGTTAAAGATGACTATGGCAAGAAACAGTCACTTGTCTTTTACCATTTAAAGCTAGATTCAAAATATGCGTCTATTTTTGGTCTAACTAAAGATGCTGAACCTATTAAAGCTGAAATTAACTTGGATAACAAAAAGATACTTGAATCATGGAAAAAACAGAACGATGATTTAATTGATTTTTAATAACTTAAAGATGAAATCGTACAGGAGTAGATAAAATGGATGAATTGATTGAATTACTAGCTGATTTAGTCGTTGAAGAGCTACAGAACGATAACTAATCACGACGGTCCAACGTGTTAAAAGCACGTTGGACCTTTCATTCTAATTTACTCACAAATATATATTATCTTTTTGGAGGTGTATAACATGGAAGAAGCGATTGCTTATGTACGTCAAAGTACACTCAAACAACAAAGCTTAGCTACTCAAAAATCGCTCATTATGGATACCGCTAAGCAATATGGATGGTCTAATGTGGCGTTTTATGATGATAAGAAAACAGGTCGACATACAAAACGTTCAGGTTATCAAAAAATGGTAGAAATAATTACGTCTGGAAAATGTAAAGTATTGTGTTGCTATCGCTTGAACCGACTACATCGTAATTTGAAAAATGCCATACAATTCTTTGAAATTTGTAAAAAGCATCACATCACAATCATCAGTGTTAACGATGGATATTTTGATTTGTCTAAAGAGTTTGATTGCTTTCGTTTGAACATACTTATGAGTCTAGCGGAAATGGAATCAAACAATATCAGCGAACAAACAAAAAATGGGATTAGAGAAAAAGCCAAACAAGGTAAGCTAATCACAACTCATGCTCCGTTTGGCTATCGTTATAGAAAAGGTTGTTTTGTTGTACAAGAAGAAGAAGCGTATACAGTTAAATCGGTTTATCGCTGGTACTTACAAGGTCTAGGCTACAAAAAGATTTCCCAACATTTGGATAGTAATCCTAACCTTATTCCTCGTAAGCCCTATCAAGTTAGAAATATTCTCTTGAACCCTAACTATTGCGGTCGTGTCATCAATAAATATGGCACGTTTAATGATATCGTTCCACCTATTATTGATATTGATACATTTGAAGAAGCACAAGAGCGTCGTATTCATAAACAACTCAATCGATCCAATTCTAGAAATAAGCTAAAGCGACGAATCAAATGTCCTTACTGTCAATCAACATTAACAAACTTAACGATAAAAAAAGAGAACTATTCTCTACGTTACTATGTTTGTCCTAAAAATATGAATGACGCTTATCGTACATGCCCATTTAAAAGTATCAATGCACCAGAACTTGAAAGTGAAGTGCTCGACACTTGTAAAAAGTATTTTGAAGAACAATCGTTTCATAAACGATTGAATAACACAATACTCAAAGTCCTAAAACAGCAACAAATGAAGCATAAAGAAACCCATCTAACACAAGAACAACTTATCGAAAAGCTAGCTCAAAATCGTATTGATGTAAAAACGTTCAAACGTTTATCTGCTAGTTGTAAAAGTGAAGAGAATTACTCTACTTATTCAACCTACCAAATCGATGACAAATTAAAATATGTCATAAAAAATAAAATAACTTTACAGGATATAGCACCTTTTATCGATTGCATCAAAATAACTCAAACTAAACAATTACAAGGAATCTACTTTAAAAACAGTCCACTCAATATCGTTGAACAATCACATTTAATAACTCCTGAAAGGAATGAAGTAATATGAAACAACTCAAAAAGAAACGTATTGGATTATATGCACGTGTATCGACTGAAATGCAAACGGATGGTTACAGTATTCAAGGTCAATTGAATCAACTTACAGAGTATTGTCAATTTCAAGGCTATGAAGTCGTCAATGAATACACCGATCGTGGTATATCAGGTAAAACAATGCAACGTCCAGAATTACAACGTATGTTAAAAGATGCCAACGAAGGTAAATTAGATTGTATTATGGTCTACAAAACAAATCGTTTAGCTAGAAATACCTCAGATTTGTTAAATATTGTCGAGGAATTGTATAAGATTAATGTCGAATTTTTTAGTCTAACTGAAAAAATAGAAATTGCCAGTTCAACAGGTAAATTGATGCTCCAAATTTTAGCCAGCTTCGCAGAATTTGAACGTAATACGATTGTAGAGAATGTCTACAATGGCCAAAGACAACGTGCTATTGAAGGTTATTATCAAGGTAATTTACCTCTAGGCTACGATAAAGTACCTGACAGTAAAAAAGAGCTCATGATCAATCAACATGAAGCGAATATTGTTAAATATATTTTTGATTCATACGCTAAAGGTCATGGTTATCGTAAGATTGCGAACGCATTGAATCATAAAGGTTATGTGACTAAGAAAGGGAAACCTTTTAGTATTTCGTCCATTACCTACATCATCTCAAACCCTTTTTACATTGGAAAGATACAGTTTGCGAAGTATAGACACTGGAGCGATAAAAGACGAAAAGGACTCAATGAGGAACCGATTATCGCTGATGGTAAACATGCGCCTATTATTGATAGAAACCTATGGGATAAAGTACAGTTTAAACGTCAAGAGAGTCGCAAGAAACCACAAGTTCACGGCAAAGGAACAAACCTACTGACTGGGATTGTAAAATGTCCGAAATGTGGTGCAGCAATGGCGGCAAGTAATACAACTAATACATTAAAAGATGGCACTAAGAAAAGAATCAGATATTACTCATGTAGCAATTTTAGAAATAAAGGTTCAAAAGTTTGTTCTGCCAATAGCGTTAGAGCAGATGTACTAGAAAAATATGTTATGGATCAGATATTGGAAATTATCAAAAGCAAAAAGGTATTGAAGCAATTGGTTGAAAAGGTAAATGAAAAAAGTCAAATAGACGTCTCTTCTTTGAACCATGATATTGCCTATAAACAGTCACAATGTGAAGAAATAAAAGCAAAAATGCATACATTAACGAAAACTATTGAAGACTCACCTGACTTAGATAGCGTATTAAAACCAACAATACTTAGCTACCAAGATGAATTGAATCAAATAAATAATCAAATCTATCAACTAGAACAAGATAAACAAGCAGAAGCTCCACATTATGATGCTGATATGATTGCGAATGTACTACAAGCAATATTCAAAGATATAGACAAATTAGAGAAATCTCAGTTGAAATCACTATATCTAACAATCATCGATCGCATTGACATAAGAAAAGATGAGCATCATAAGAAGCAATTTTATGTTACGCTCAAGTTAAATAATGATATAATCAAACAACTATTTAATAACCATCCACTCGACGAAGTGCTCCCTAGCACTTCGTCTTTATTTTTGCCACAAACTTTATATATAACTATTGAATAAACAATAACTACACTGCTATTCTTTCACTTATTTTATCTAACCATTTTTAGAATTCTCTTTATCAATTTCAATAACACTTATCTAATGAAACAGTCATTGCCGTCATTTTTTTCATGACTACACAATGCTTATATTGAAATTGCTAAAGAACATCCCACAATGATTTTTTACCGGGAAAGGAATGGGATTTGCAGATTCGAAGAAGCAGAAGGATTGTGCAAGCACAATCCCAAAATCCCGTTATTTTTTATAAATAAATAATATATATAAGGAAGCAGAGACACAACCCTATCATCAATACTTATAAATAATGAGTTGATTGTTCGTCAAAATGAGTGGGATTCCGGGATTTCCTTGTTACACCAACATTTATCACGGGTTTTTATATGGAATTTTCTCTTATTCCCACCGGGATTCGTAATAAATAATAAATCAAATATATATTATCCCAATGATGTATATCAACTACATCACTATCACACTATCTAGGAGGCAATGATATGAAAACAACCACTCAAGAACTCAAACAATATATAACTCGTCTCTTCCAACTATCTAACAACGAAACATGGGAATGTGAAGCACTTGAGGAAGCAGCAGAAAATATTCTACCGGAACGTTTTATTAATAATTCTCTACTTGCGCATCTCACACTCAACACTTATACCTACTACAATGATGAGCTACATGAGCTAAGTATCTATCCATTTCTTATGTACGCCAATGACCAACTCATCAGCATTGGTTATTTGGATCATTTTGATATGGACTTTCTATACCTCACAGATACTAAAAATACGATTATCGATGAACGTCATTTACTAAAACAAGGAGAGAATAACCATGAATAATTGGATCAAAGTGGCACAAATATCTGTTACGATTATTAGCCAAGCAATTATCATTATGAAAGAAATTCAAGACGAGGTAAAATAACATGAAAATCAATCGATACATCACAAGAGGCATAAGTGAACAACTATCTCTAGACCTTCAAATCCTACTTTGGAATATGGTAAAAGAAAGAGATAATCAATCTCATACAGATTATCTACACATTTTTAGACTACAAGAAGATGAGAATATACTCTCAATCACACATGAACAAGAACAACCTGCATACAAATTGGAATATCACTATACAAACTATGTAAAAAATCAAAATGCATTACCTAAGAAAGTCTACGTCATTCGTGAAGATGACGTAGACGCTTTTTATTATGTGATGCTTTTGCCAGAAGAATATTAAAAGGGGTAACGATATATGAATACAATCAAAAGTACGATACACACAGAAGCTATATTTAGCGACGATGAACAACACCGCTACTTACTCAAGAAAATATGGGATGAAAAGAAACCCTCTTGTACAGTGATAACGATGTATCCACATTTAGATGGCGTATTATCACTCGATCTTACCACTGTTCTCATTCTCAACCAATTAGCTAATTCTGAACAATACGGTGCTGTATATCTAGTAAATCTATTCTCTAATATTAAAACACCTGAAAACCTTAAACATATTAAAGAGCCTTATGACAAACACACAGACATTCACTTAATGAAAGCGATTAGTGAAAGTGACACAGTGATTCTAGCCTATGGAGCTTATGCGAAGCGGCCTGTTGTCGTCGAACGTGTTGAGCAAGTGATGGAAATGTTAAAACCTCATAAAAAGAAAGTCAAAAAACTCATTAATCCAGTAACGAACGAAGTTATGCATCCACTTAACCCTAAAGCACGTCAAAAATGGACATTAAAATAAAGGGAGGATTATCTATGAACCATGACACTACACAATCAGATTGGCGAACAGTTGCTAGTTGTTTAGATTCACAAATTACACTTAAATTATAAAAGGGTTAGCTAATCATTTCACATCTATCGA
Source organism: Staphylococcus epidermidis (assembly GCF_006742205.1). Classification (NCBI taxonomy): domain Bacteria; kingdom Bacillati; phylum Bacillota; class Bacilli; order Caryophanales; family Staphylococcaceae; genus Staphylococcus; species Staphylococcus epidermidis. Next base: position 35,776 of record NZ_AP019721.1, on the reverse strand, counting down.
AGATGAAGAAATTCTTGATAAAATCTATGAAGATTTTATGAATGACGATTGTATTACAACAATACTTAACAATGATTTCCAAGATATTATTAATTATTACTTATCAAAATAAAAATATATTAATTTATTTTTCTAAAATCCTTTTTCGTCCCTCCACCATCTAATAAATTGAGTTTATTGTAAAGTACTTCATTAATTTTTTTGTTGTAAGTTCATACTCAGTTCATAAACTACCGCTATACTTATCTCGTAATTAAAAATAGGGGGAATTAAAATGAAAAGATTAATGTATAGTTCAGCGCTCTATACACTATTAGGGTTATTAAGTGGTCTATTTTATAGAGAAATGACAAAAGCGGAAGATTTTAGCGGTTTTTCTCAATTAAATGTTACACATACACATTTATTAGTACTAGGTACAATTATGTTCTTAATTTTCATGATTATCGAGGGCCAATTCAAATTAACAACTCATACAAAGCTGTTTAACAGTTTCTTTTATATATACCATTTAGGTGTGCTTGTTACTGTGGCAATGCAATTCGTGAACGGTATTTCTACCATTAAAGATCTAAGTGTAAGTCCTGCTATTGCTGGTATTGCTGGTTTAGGACACATATTTTTAACAATTGCGTTTATTCTTTTCTTTATTTTGTTAGGAAAAAGAATAAACAAAAATAAATAATAGTACCTAATTATTGTTTACGTTATTTATCCAAACAATAATCCAGTTGTCCTATGATGATTTTTATTCTTGGAGATTTAAAAATCCTGCAGATGAATAAACATTTGTAGGATTTTTAACATTCCACAATGACATTATGTATATACTCAATCTTAAAGCACGTCAAAGTGGACATTAAAATCAAAGAGTATTATCTATGAAACTTGATACTATACAATCAGACTGACGAACAATTACTAATTACCTAGCGTCACAAAATTACATATGATTGTAAAAATAGATTGGTACATCACTTCACAGCAATTGAAGGCAAAGAAATACTTGATAAAATCTATGAAGATTTCACGTAATAATGATTTTCAAAATATTATTAATAATTATTTAACAAAATGAAATGTATATTTCAATAAAACTAGAGCATCCTTCACTTTTACGGTGAGGGATGCTTTATTATTTATTTTTTTATTGTTACTATCGACGTATTTATTCTTAATACAAACAAATGTGAGAATTTTATAGGTTTCATAGTAAGAGTAATAAATCGAGAATAACAAGAAAATGAGAATTAGTATGTGGTGAATTGTTAAAATAGAGTATTCACAGTGAATGATGACTTATTCGTTATTTATATTTATAATGCAAATATATGAGAAAATTTTGGGAGTGGAATTATGAAACTAAGAGCATTAGAGTATAGTGATTTACTTTTTGTTCATGAATTAAATAATGAATATTCTATTATGTCTTATTGGTTTGAAGAACCATATGAATCCTTAACGGAACTTCAATATTTATTTGATAAGCATTTATTAGATGAATCAGAGAGACGTTTTATTGTTGAAGATGAAAATCAAGTCGTAGGTATTGTTGAATTAGTAGAAATTAATTACATCCATCGTAATTGTGAAATACAAATAATTATTAAACCTGAGTTCAGTGGTAAAGGTTATGCAAAATTCGCATTCGAAAAAGCGATAAATTATGCATTCGATATATTAAACATGCACAAAATTTATCTATATGTTGATACAGATAACAAAAAAGCTGTGCATATATACGAGTCACAAGGATTTAAAACAGAAGGATTACTCAAAGAGCAATTCTACACTAAAGGTAAATATAAAGATGCCTATTTTATGTCATTATTGAAATCTGAATATATTTTGTAGCATAAAAAAATAACTCATATATTTATTTAGGTGGGTTCAAACCTAAATTACTTCTAATAAAATTAAAATGGGTTTCACTCGAATGTCCGTAAGAGGAATAAACAAAGCCAAAAGAGAACTAGGATTTGTGCTAATAGCACTTATTATAAGAAAAGTAACAGCTCAATCAGCTAAAAATAATCAAAAAATTTATAAAAAAGACAATTTCTATATTAATTTGATAGAAATTATCTTTTTTATTTATTCAAAAACTTTATGTCTTGGGCTCGCTTTCATAATGTTATCTCTATTTAATATTTTACATAATAGAACTTTATAAGAATTAAACAAACATTTTCTGTAAAAATCCTTGTTTGCGTTGTTTTAATAATTCTACTTTAGAAGATTGTTTTTCAATTAATTTATCTAATTTATTGAAAAAGTATGCTATTTTATTTTGTTCTTGTATCACTGGTAACTTTACTATAATACTATTAATTGCATCGTTATTTAATGTTACTCCTTTAACTGCCTGTGCACCAAAAGTACTTATATTTATAGAATTTAAATAGTAGTACATATACTCAGTATTAACATTACTTTCTTTCCATACGAAATGGCATATAGCTTCATTTGTATAGATAGGCTCTTTTACTATAGCTAACTTACCTAAAGTCAATTTAAAACTCATTATTAGAGTATCTTTATCTACTTTTACATGCTTTGATGCACCTTTTTCAGTAATTCCTTTATTTCCTTTATACAAATATTTCTGTGTCATACCTGCTATAGATAACCAATTTTCATTTAATTCATCCCAGTATTTATCATTTTTTGTATTTGGAGTAAACCCTTTATTAACTTTAGAAATATCTTCAATCTTTTTAATAGACCAATCAGGATAACTGTTTCCATTTTCATCTTTAAATCTTAAATCTTGAGAAAAAATCTTCTGAATATATCCACGCTTTTGTTGCTCTAAGAGTTCAAGTTTCTCTTCTTCTAACTCAATCTGGCGGTCGAGTTTGCTGAAGAAATTACCTATTTTTTGTTGTTCAGTGTAATTAGGAGATAAAAAATTAAAGTTTTCTACATGTCCTTTAGAAATATTTTTCACTTTTGTTCCAGCAGATCTCACACTGAAATATTTCTGGTTTCTATTAATTAACTTAGATAGAAATTGACTATCTATAAATTGTTTAGGCACTAGTGCTGCTACTCGTTGATTTAGTACATACTCATTATTATTAGGTATAATTGCAGTCATTCCAACTAGTCCTGGTGCTTGCTCGCTCAGTATCATTACTAAAGTATCATTACACAATGTTTCAACACATTTATCATCGATATATTTTCCAGAATTACACAACTTTCCTTCTGTATTAACAGATTTAAGAGTTATGAGTTTATATACACCATGGTTTTTCACTAAACTTTCAAATGAACCACCATTTTTATAATTTACTACTTCACCTAATTTCCTTTTTTTCCATTCCTCATCAAACTCTGGAAATCTTAGTTCTGGAGTATTTGTCTGCTTATTCATTTTTCAACACTCCTAGTTCTTTGAGATATTCATTAATTTCTAATTTAATATTATGTATATTTACTCTTTCATAGTTCAATTCCTCAAGTTGTTGAAGTACTTCATTTTCTAATGCATATTCACTTTGATAAGCCATTCATTCACCCTAAACTTAATCTTTCTTTAAATATATCAAAATTTAATAATAATTAATATTGCATACTTCATTTTTTAGCAACTAATTAATAAAAACCGCATCACTTATGATATGCTTCGCCTCTCATGATCTTAAATGCGCGATAAATTTGTTCGATCAATATGACGCGCATCATTTGGTGTGGGAAGGTCATATTGCTAAAAGATAAAGCATAGTTGCTGCGTTGTAAGACGTCTTGGTGTAAACCATTGGAGCCACCTATGACAAATGTAAAGTCGCTTTGACCTTGTGTCATGCGTGTTTGTAGTTCTTTAGCGAGTCCTTCTGAAGACAACATTTTCCCTTTGATTTCCAACGTAATTACTGTGGATTGGGGTTTAATCTTATTGAGTAGGCGTTGGCCTTCTTTTTCTTTGACTTGTTCGATTTCTTTGTCGCTCATATTTTCAGGTGCTTTTTCATCTGGTACTTCTATTAATTCGATTTTCGTGTAAGGTCCTAATCTTTTTTCATATTCTGCAATGGCTTGCTTCCAATATTTTTCTTTTAGTTTTCCAACTGATAAGATAGTAATCTTCATTTTATCCTCCAAAAGTACATAATTTATTCGAGTTATCCACAAGTTATACACTTATTCACACATTTCCCTCTTAGTATAACAATTGAATTAACATTTTCTTAGTGTTTTTTGAGAATTATACACAGATTCAAGGAGATTTCTTGTGAATTTGTGGATAAGTCTGTGAATAATGTGGGTATTTATGTGTGTATTGTACACATTTCTGTATAACTATTGCCTAATCAGTGGATAACTTTACGGTCGTCTTAACGTTATTTTTACAATTATTCCCTATATTTCAGACCTTTTAGACTCACTTACTACATATATCATCATTGATATCCTAGTTTTCCACACACATCTTTTTAACCCTAAATTAATATCATCATTATCTTTATGTAAGTGAGCTATCATCTAGCAGTATATGTATCACCCCTACCTGAGTCTAATCAATCATCACTACGACATTCAATCAAATATGTGAGTAATTCGCTTTCACCTCAATTAAGCATGTGATCAATTAAATGAATTCATATTAACTACGATGATATTGACTTGATAAACTCTCACATGACAATGCTTTTAGTTACAACATAACTATGAAAGCAGCGGTAAATCATTTATTACTTTAAATCATACATGTGTTGAACATAGAAACTCATTTTTATATTAAATAGCATGACCACTAACTATAAATACAATATATTTAAAAATTATTTAAATTTCAATTTTTATTTTGTCACAATTTCTAAATGTTTTTAAATTTTAACTTTATATTTAAGTTTTTATGAGACTCTTAATATTTTATTTATTCACTTTTTTACATCAAAAATTTTTATCAACTAGGAAATATAAGGAAGTGTAATATAAATCACAAAGCGTGTAAGACATCGTTTGCCCTCGAACACGGTGCATTTTCATTTCATTAAAAAAATTCCTAATGCTCAAGCCCGTTTAAAATAACACGTAATCATTCCCTGCACTTCTCCTGACCACTTTTCCAAAAAAGTAACCTACTTAAGCGCAATACTTAAGTAGGTCGTTTGTCTTACCTCTATTCAATTATAGTGTATAAATCGGTGTGGCTTGTGCTTTATCGGTATCGCAGAGCAACACTTCTTTCTCTGTATCGATATCGTGTTCGTTGAGCACTTGTCCAACACTCATGCGTGCGAGGTCTTTCATATTATTGTCTTGTGATAAATGAGAGAGGTATATACGTTTTGTATTACCTGTAATGACATCACTCATCGCAAGGCCCGCGTCTTCATTGGATACGTGACCCATATCACTTAAAATACGTTGTTTCGTCTTCCATGGATAACGACACATGCGTAACATATCGACGTCGTGATTACTTTCAAACATAAAGACATCACTACCTTGAATCATACCTTTCATACGATCTGAAACGTAACCTGTGTCAGTAATCATCGTGAATTTCTTATAGTTATTGTGGAAGATGTAGAACTGTGGATCAATCGCGTCATGTGACACGTTAAATGATTCTATATCGAATCCTGCAAGAGATTTCGTTTCATATGGATTAAAGATAAATTTCTGATCCATTGGAATGCGACTATCTTTCTTCTCTATCGCTTTCCATGTATTCTCATTCGCGTAAATTGGAAGTTTATATTTACGTGCTAAGACACCAAGACCTTTGATATGGTCAATGTGTTCATGTGTCACTAATATTCCATTTAAGTCCTTAATGTTTCTGTCGATTTGGCTGAAAAGTTCTTCCATCTTCTTGCCAGTTAAACCTACATCGACGAGTAGGCTACCTTTCTCACTTTCTACGTAAGTGGCGTTACCTGTACTACCACTTGCTAATACACTCATACGTATCAAGCGACTCATCCTTTCTCATATGTACCATAGTTATTTATTTATAGGGGTGTGGGGGAACTCGAGTGTCTTACGCTTTATTGAGATACTTCGACTAAGTTGGCTTTCACTCAATGTTGACTTTTTATCCTAAATTGCGTAGATATTTTAAAGTTTCGATATTCCTTAATACAGTTATTCAAATATCGAAACGTCACGTCCTCTAAATTTCCTTTATATTATACTATATCAATTTTAAAAGTTGAGTTCCAATAGTCCGTTTATACACGATACTAACGCCCATTTAAAATAAACACCGCTTCATAACAACGTCGATATTACCCCTGGCATTGCATCCTCTTAAACGACCTAACATATCAACCAACATCATTTTTGATTTCCACCCTATTTAATTACTCAATCACTTTCAATACATAAAAAAGCCTGAGCTCACTCATCGTGTCTCAGGCTTAGTTTATATCATCATATATAGCTTCATAATCAATCCGTGAATCATCACATGTCGTTGGTTCGACAAATGACTTCTAACATAAGTACGCCAAAGTGTGCTCTAGACAATACAAATTAACGTAGCCTTCTATGCTATCGCTTGGCGGTTTCATTCAAACGTCACGCCACCTATCAATAACCTCTAATAATCAATCACTTTCGGATTATGATTTGTAGCTTCTACATAATAGGTTTGAACTTCATCCTTGCCTTTATGTTTTACTTTAATTTCCCAGTTAGGTTGGAGTAATTGAACGTTTGTTTCCTTTACCACTGAATAATAGCCTAGGCGTGCGTCTAGCACTTGATCATTTTGTTTTAGATATCTGTTGTAATAAAGAGCTTCAATAGCTTTACGTGGTGTGATGACTTGTTTCTTCGTGCTATTTGAACCTTTAGCTACTTGTATATCATCCATCGTTGTCTGCTTATAGCTTGTCGCCTTGCCATCGCTCAAATTAAACGTTAGGCGTGCTTTACTATTATTCATAATCGGATAATCTTTATACGTTTGTTCGTAAGTGACTTTGTCTTTAGTTAAATCACTTAATTGATACTCTTTACCGTTAAAGATTTTCTTTGCAATGTACTCTTTGATATCTTGTAAGTTCTTATCACTCACTTGAACGCCTTTATCAATATCTCCTTCAAGTGTTTTATCGGAATCAGACGTTTGCAGGCTTGAATGATCTTTCGCATAACTTGAGAAATTCTTTGAACGGGCAGTAATTTGTTCAAGTTCAGTATCTTTCACGCTTTGATTCAAGACATCCTTGGGCACGTCAATTTCTTCTTGTTGAAAGTTGACTTCGTTTACCTTTTCCGAGTCATTAACTTGTGATTTATTCACTTTATCAATATAAACGATGACTAAAAAGATGTTCACAAGAATAAAAACGAAAATGAAAAGTGTCTTCGTAAGTTTCCAGTTCATTTATTCAAGCCTCCCATCTTTATAGGCATACCAATTGCCATCGTATTCTACAAACCAACGTGGTATTAATTCACAGTTACGTTGAACTTCAATATCTTCGTTATTTGCCTTGTCGTCCATATCATAACCAATCGCAATGTTCGTTACCTTTTCAAAATCAATATCAGGATGGTTGGCTAATGCAGAACGCACGGACTCAACGGTGGGCACGGATTTAGATTCTTCACTGTTCAATGTGACGTCCGTCTTAAGTAGCGAACGTTGATAATCGTAAACGCCTTTATCCCCCCATGTGACTTGAATTTCATTGAAGTTCTGTTTATTAAACGTTGGGTGACCGTTGAGGAATCGTTGATATGTGAGTTTCCCCGTTCTATTATCAGTCTTAAATAGGCGATAATCTTCATTTAAGAAGCCACCATGACTATTTATAAACTCGTATGTGCCTGGGATGGTTTCTTGCATGTTGCTTGAACTTTTCGCATCTTCAGATAAATTCTTATAATGATACATTTCATCTTTATCGTTGTAGTTGGCGACGCCAGTATTGTTGTTGTATGTTGTCGTACCACTTTGAGAGCTACGAACGATCGTTGAATCATCAAATAGTATTGAGTTCATGCGTTCAACACTAATCGTATTGAAGACCATGCGATACGTCTTTAAGTCTTTCGGTTTGCTTGGTGCAAACACGTGTGTTGCTTTGTCGATTGTATCTTTATTCGTGATGATTTCCGTATAAGGCTGCATGTCAGGTTCGATACTTTTAAAAGCTTTATCAACATTATTCCCTTTCATGGTTGTCTTAAGTTTAACTACTTCATGACGGTCTTTGCTAATCGCATATAGTACGACGTGGTTATTATGATCTTGATCGATAAGGAGGCGATCAAAATTAAAGTTATTCGGCACTTTCGCATCGATATCGAGTACTTGACTTAAGTATGTTGAAAGTGGCAAATCATAAGTGAAATCTAGGACAATAAAATCGTTGCTTAGTTCAGGTATAACAAGGTTATGTTCCCTTTTCAGATGTGATACAGATTTAACTTCTTGATTCTTTAAAGGTTGAATCATCTTGTCTAAGACTGCACCTGATGCCACTGTTCCTTGAGATTTATCATCTCTAGAATGCACGATTTGAAATGGTGTGATTGTTCCTTCCATTTCTGCAGTCATTGGTTTAGTAAGTGGTTTAGGTTTATCACTTTTACTATTATCCGTGTTATCAATATTTGAAAGGTCTGGAGAAAAGTTCCAGACCATGTATGTCAAAACGATACTCATCAAGACGAGTAGGACTAAAATAATTGATTTAGTATGTTCTTTGTTATTCATCCCAATCACCGTCTTCAATGATTTCGCAAGGAAGTGTAATAAAGATTGACGTACCTTGTCCTTCTACACTGTTAGCCCAAATTCGACCGTTATGTGCTTCGACAATCTCTTTGGAAATAGCTAGACCAAGTCCTGTACCACCCATCTTACGTGTACGTGCTTTATCTACACGATAGAATCTATCAAATATTTTATCTACTTTGTTAATCGGTATTCCAATACCATTATCTTTAATACGAATCGTCATTCTATTGTAAAGTGCATTTTGTTTCACATGAAACTCAACACGTTTCTCGCCACGTGAATATTTCATTGCATTGGTAATGACATTATCAAATACTTGTGTCATCTTATCTGGATCGATTTCAGCAAAGATGGTTTGCTGTGGAATTTCACGTACGAATGTTGTATCTTTCGCTGCCATTTCATGACGGTTAATAATTTTGTTGATAAACATATTGAAGTCGATAATTTCTTTCGTAATTTGATCTGATTCATTATCCATTTTAGATAATTGAAGTAAATCATTCACTAAACGAATCATACGTTCAGTCTCTTCGCGTGTGACAGATAGGAATGATGGTGCCAGCTCTTTATCTTGCCAAGCACCTTCTTCAAGTGCTTCGATATAACTATTCATAGATGTCAGTGGTGTACGTAATTCGTGTGAAACATTCGCAACGAATTCGCGACGTTCACGTTCGACTTGTTGTTGTTCAGTGACATCATGTAGTACGGCAATGTAACCTGTCACGAAACCTGTTTCTTGTACAATCGTACTAAAGTTTACGCGTGCAATAATGCCTTCTTCTTCGTTAATATCTAACAAGAAAGAATCACTATTTTCTTGAATTTCCTCTAATGAGAATTCATTTTCTAAGTTAAGGACACCAAGCATGTAGTAGCCGATGACATCTTCTTTCGCGAGACCGAGCATTTTCAGCGCCATGTCGTTTGCAATACGTACACGTCCACGGCGATCTGTCGCAAGAATACCATCGCTCATATGCGTGATAACGGAATCTAGACGACGTTTCTCACTTTCTGTATTCGCTTGTGCTTCTTGGACACGTTTCGATAAGTTATTGAAGGCAAGTGCGAGCTCACCGATTTCATCGTTACCGTATATCTTCACTCGTTGCGTGTAGTTACCTTTAGACATCTCGACGGTTTGGTTACGCATATCGGTTATCGGCTTAGTAATCGTTCGTGCAATGAAGAATCCTAGTATCACTGTAATGAATAGTGATATCGCTGTCCCTACGATGAATATCTGATTAATGTTGTTCAGCTGATTGTATACATCATTAATTTTCGATTCTATGTATATATCACCGATTGTCTGTTTATCGACTTTAACCGGTATATTATATACCCAAACACGCTCTTTACCACTTCCGTAATCCTTAAGAACCATATGATCATTCGTTTGCCCTAAGGAGAGCGCCTTTTGAACTGACCCGTCGTTAACCTTTTGATTGATAAGACCACGGTTAGACTGCTTGGTTGTTGCCATGATGATTTGGTCTTTATCAATAAAGCGTATTTCTCCTATTTCTTGACGATTCGCATATTCATTCAAAAGGTCTTGGATATCCTTTTGAGCGTTGACTGAACCTTTATCTTTATCCTTATAAACCTTTTCAATATTGACGTCTAATTGCTTCGCATATTGTGTTATGTTCTTCTTGAAGTTATCGAGTAATTCCTTTTCTAAACTATTCGTAAAATACAAACCGATGATTTGCATACCAATAATAATGAGTAGTACATAAACAATAACGAGTTTCGTGTGAAGGGATTGTAGTTGTTTAAGCCACTTCATAAGACGCTCCCTCTAATCATGTTGTTGGAGGAAGTATCCAACGCCTCTACGTGTCACAATGTATTCTGGATGAGATGGATCATCTTCAATTTTTTCTCTTAAACGGCGAATTGTTACGTCCACAGTACGAACATCACCAAAATAATCGTAACCCCACACTGTTTGTAGTAAGTGTTCACGTGTCATGACTTGACCCATATGTTTAGAAAGATAATGGAATAGCTCGAATTCACGATGCGTTAATTCAATGTCTTCTCCACGTTTTTTAATTGAATATGCATCTGGATAAATCACAATATCTTTAATTGTAATTTCATTTGTCGCACCACTTACTTCTTGAGCTGGTTGTGAATAATGACGGCGTAAGTTCGCTTTCACACGTGCGATGAGTTCACGAGTACTAAATGGTTTAGTTACGTAATCATCTGCACCTAATTCAAGGCCTAATACTTTATCAATTTCAGAATCTTTCGCTGTCAGCATGATAATCGGCATTTCATACTTTTTACGCACTTCACGACATACTTCCATACCATCTCTACCAGGTAACATGATATCAAGTAAGACGATATCTGGTTCTTCTTCATAGATTAAATCTACTGCGTCATTACCGTCATAAGCGCAATATACGTCGTAACCTTCTTTTTTTAAATTAAATTCTAAAATATCAGCAATTGGTTTTTCATCGTCAACTACAACAACTTTTCTAGCCATATATTATAAACCTCTTTTCTCAAAGTGTAGTTCTTCCGTTCGTTTACATTGCTAATGTTATATCAAATTTTCGAAGTGCTTCATTATTATTCTGTTCTCTATATAACATATAGCTACCTATTATATAATTTACCATTTATGAACGGTTAATTCTATTTTAGTATTTAAAATTATAGAATAATATTATTTATAATTTTACCATTGAAATACAGTTCCGCAAAATAAGTTAGACTTTTGCAATATGCTTGACGCTTTTGTTTAGGTTTATCATCATATTTTATCGTTTTCGTATATGTCAAAAGTGCCGTAATGACAGTATTTTTAATTATAGAAATATAAGCATGTATAGGAATATTAAGTTTTCATTGCATGTTAAATAAAGTAGGTAATGTGAATCAGAAAGATTAGTAAAGTGAAGGTACAATGTTGTATGTAAAAAAGCATAAAAAAATGCCTACCCTATTGGGTAGGCAATACGGTCCCGACGGGAATCGAACCCGCGATCTCCTGCGTGACAGGCAGGCGTGTTAACCGCTACACTACGGGACCTAGAATGGTGACTCCTACGGGACTCGAACCCGTGTTACCGCCGTGAAAGGGCGGTGTCTTAACCGCTTGACCAAGGAGCCGTTCTTAAGCACAAGATAGATTATAGCATAGCTCTACTTTTGATGACAAGATATTTTTTACATAAATTTAATAATATTTTTGGTTCGTTAATCAACCAACACAATCATACTATGAAGCTTACTGTGGAGAAGAATAAAACCGTTGATTTCATTCAAAACTAATTTCAAATTGCTATTTTAAAATAAAACTGGAGTAGGACAAAAGGAGATTGAGAATCATTGTCCTACTCCAAAATAAATAACAGGCGACCATTAAGTTGTGGCCGCCTGTTTAAATATGATTCACTGCAAATATTGATAGATATGAGTTAAAAAGCTTTTTTACATTCATGCATATAGCACTAAGAATAATGTTAATCATTTCGTTCAATGCGTTCAATGCTCTAATTAAACAAAACTCACATGCTTTCTTAACGTTTTATTCTACCAAAGTTGCTCTAATAAATTCGTTTGTTCGCGGTCTGGACCTACTGAGAAGATTGAAATATGGACACCGCATAATTCTGAAATACGCTCTAAGTAATTACGTGCATTCTCAGGAAGTTCATCTAAACTACGACAACCTGTAATGTCTTCAGTCCAACCTGGAAGCTCTTCGAAGATAGGTTTACAACGTCTTAATTGATCTAAGTTTGCTGGGTATTCAGTAATTTTTTCACCATCTAATTCGTAAGCAGTACAAATTTTAACTGTGTCTAATCCTGTTAAAACGTCGATTGAGTTAATTGAAAGATCTGTGATACCACTTACACGACGTGAATGACGTAATACAACTGAGTCGAACCAACCTACACGACGTGGACGTCCAGTAGTTGTACCATATTCACGACCCACTTCTCTAATATGGTGGCCATCTTCATCAAAAAGTTCAGTTGGGAATGGACCGTCACCTACACGAGATGTATATGATTTACATACACCAATCACTTTAGACACTGATGTAGGGCCAACACCTGTACCTACTGTAACGTTACCTGCAACTGGATTACTAGATGTAACGAATGGATATGTACCATGGTCGATATCTAACATGACACCTTGTGCACCTTCGAATAATACCTTTTCATCAGCCACATTTGCATCGTCTAAAATTTTAGCTGTGTCTGTCACATAGTCTTTTAAACGTTGACCTGCAGCATAATATTCGTCAAAGATTTCATCGAATGTTGGACAAGTTTCGTTAAACATGCCTTTAAAGTATGCGTTTTTATATTCAATATTTTCTTTAAGTCGGCGTTCGAATGTTTCCTTTTCTAATAAGTCTGCCATGCGAATACCGATTCGTTGTGCTTTATCTACGTATGCTGGGCCGATACCTTTTTTCGTTGTACCAATTTTATTATCGCCACGACGACGTTCTTCATATTCGTCTTGAGCTAGGTGATAAGGTAAAATGACTTGTGCGCGATTTGAGATGCGTAGATTGTCAGTTGAAATACCACGTTCATTTAACCCATCTAGTTCTTTTAATAATGCGACTGGATCTACAACTACACCGTTACCGATTACTGCTAATTTATCTTTATAAAAGATGCCTGATGGCACTAAGTGTAATTTGTAAGTTTCTCCACCGAATTGAATCGTATGTCCCGCATTGTTACCACCAGAAAATCTAGCAATTACGTCTGCTTGCTCTGCTAAAAAGTCTGTTATTTTACCTTTACCTTCGTCTCCCCATTGTGTCCCAACTACTACGATTGATGACATATGAGCACCTCCAAGTTTTTCTCGTTTAACCACTAGGTATTTTACCAATATGATTTTGAATTTGCAAATAAAAATCGAACATTAATTAGCGTTCGATAACGCATCATCTTTCAGTATTTTTTCTGTGCAAAATCACTTTCAAACGTTTCTATGACAGTTATTCAAAGGACATCTAAGTAAAACATATACACATACTTCCAACATTTTTAAAAGAGAAAAACAAAATAAAAACCGTACAATAAACAGTTTACAACAATTATTGTACGGAAAAATATTTTTTATGACATATCTGCATGAGCATAATCAATGTCTGTAAATTTATTATATTGTTTCATAAAGTGAAGTTTCACAGTACCTGTTGGACCGTTACGTTGCTTGGCGATGATGATTTCAATTTCACCGTTATCATCATTTGTCTGTGGTTCAAAACCAGCATCGTCATCATCTTCATCACCTTCACCACGATTATAATAATCATCACGATATAAGAAAGCGACAATGTCGGCATCTTGTTCTATAGACCCAGATTCACGAATATCACTCATCATAGGACGTTTGTCTTGTCGCTGTTCAACGCCACGTGATAACTGACTCAGTGCAATAACTGGGCATTCTAATTCACGTGCAATCGCCTTAAGTGTACGTGAAATCTCTGAAACTTCTTGTTGACGGTTATCTGAGAAACGTGATCCGCTTCCTTGAATCAATTGTAGATAATCAATCACAATCATATCAAGACCGTGCTCTTGTTTGAGCCGACGACATTTAGAACGTAAATCATTGATACGGATACCTGGCGTATCGTCTATGAAGATTTTAGTTCGTGATAGCTTACCTACCGCAATCGTAAAGCGACTCCAATCTTCTTCAGTCATCGTCCCAGTTCTTAAACGATTGGAATCAACGTTACCAGAACTACAAATCATACGTGTTGCTAATTGGTCGGCGCCCATCTCAAGTGAGAAAATACCGACAGTATACATATCTTCATGTGTGGCAACCTTTTGCGCAATATTTAAGGCAAAGGCAGTCTTACCTACTGAAGGACGTGCCGCTAGAATGATTAAATCATTACGGTTAAAACCAGCAGTCATTTGATCTAAGTCACGATAACCAGTTGGAATACCTGGTGTTTGACCACTATTTTGATCGAGTTCTTCTGCGGTCTCATATACCTGTCCTAAGACATCTCTAATATCTTTAAAACCATCACTTTCTCTAGTAGAAGATAGTTCTAAAATACGTCGTTCGGCGTCACTTAAAATCGTATCTAATTCTAATTCATCATTATAGCCATCATTCGCTATACTATCAGCGGTTTGAATAAGTTTCCGTTTCAACGCATGTTTAAAAACGATATCCGTATAGTACTGAACGTTTCGTGTTGTCGGTACACTCGTCGATAGTTCGGCAAGATATTGAGGGCCACCCGCTTCGTTCAAGCTACCTTCACTTGATAATTGATCCATCAATGTGACAACATCAATTTCCTTATTATCCTCATTTAGGTGCATCATTGCTCGAAAAATATGTTGATGGGCGCCTCTATAAAACGACTCAGGAAGCAAGACTTCCTGAGTAGTATTAATGAGTTCTGGATCTATAATAATGGCACCTAAGACAGATTGTTCAGCTTCATTGCTATGTGGCATTTGATTTTGCTCATACATTCCATCCATTATCTACTTACACCTCTTATTTCAATCCATCTTTTATTTTATCGTCATCTGATATTGTCACGAGATACACTACAGATATTTCAGAGGTTAACAAATTGTATAAGTCATACATCTTATATAATTGCACCTATAATAGTAATCATGTACTATCCTCGCGTCATATCTTTAAATTATTGTTCTACAGTGTGCACACGGATTGTACCTTCGACTTCTTTGTCTAATTTCACTGGAACATTAGTATATCCTAGTGCATGAATACCATGCGGTAAGTCCATTTTACGTTTGTCGATTTTAATATCATGTTGTTTTTTTAGTGCTTCGGCAATTTGTTTCGTACTGATTGAACCAAATAGTTTGCCGCCTTCACCTGTTTTAGCTGATACTTCAACTTCGATATCTTTTAACTGTTCTTTAAGTGCTTTTGCATCATCGATTTCTTGTTGTCTATCTGCTTCGGCACGTTTATTTTGTTGTTCTAATTGTTTTAAGTTACCAGGAGTTGCTTCTACAGCATATTTATTTTTAAGTAAGAAGTTATTTGCGTAACCTACTGGTACATCTTTAACTTCGCCTTTTTTACCTTTACCTTTAACATCTTGTGTGAAAATTACTTTCATGCGTCTTCACTCCTACTCATTTGTTCTGTAATTGCTTGTTGTAATTGTTCTATTGCTTCATCTATTGTCGCACCTTTTATTTGTGTCGCAGCATTTGTCAGATGGCCACCGCCACCTAACGCTTCCATTGTTAATTGAACATTTATGGAACCTAAAGAACGTGCTGAGATACCAATCAGGTTGTCTTCACGTTTAGCTACTACATAAGATGCTTCAATGCCTTCTAAACTTAACAACTCATCGGCAGCTTGTGCAACCGTTACAGGATGATAAATTTTATCATCTGAACCATGTGCAATGGCTACACCTTGATCTTGTATCTTAACTGTTCTTATCAATTCTGAACGATTGATATACGTATCGACATCATCTTTTAAGAAATGCTGCGTTAAGATTGTATCAGCGCCATGTGCACGCAAATAACTTGCGGCATCAAATGTTCTGGAACCTGTTCTTAACGTAAAGTTTCTTGTATCTACTATAATACCTGCATACATGACAGTTGATTCTAAACGAGTCAATCTCTGTTCAGTTGGTTGATATTCTAGTAATTCCGTTACGAGCTCAGCAGTTGAGCTAGCGTAAGGTTCCATATACACAAGTAATGGATTTGAAATAAAGCTTTCGCCACGTCTATGATGATCAATGACTACTTTGCGATTTGCTTTATTTAAGACATTTTCATCTAAGACCATTTCAGGTTTATGTGTATCTACAACAACGACAGTCGTCTTAGAAGTCATCATATCCCAAGCCTCATCCGATGTTACAAAGCGTTCTTTTAGTTCCGGTTTCTTATCAATCTCATCCATAACACGACGTAATGTCGGATCAATATCAGAATCATTAAGAACGATAAATGCCTCTAAATTATTCATTGATGCAAAGCGCGAAACTCCGATAGCTGCACCTATAGCATCTAAATCTGGTCGCTTATGTCCCATAACGATAACTTTATCGCCTTCAGTAAGAATATCTTTGAGGGCATGTGAAATCACACGAGCACGTACACGCGTACGTTTTTCCATAGGGTCAGTCTTACCACCATAGAATCTTACATTGCCGTTCATATTCTTAATTGCAACTTGGTCACCACCACGACCTAACGCGAGGTCTAAACCAGATTGTGATAATTCACCTAAATCAATAAGGTTCTCCGTGCCTTCACCTACACCAATACTTAATGTTAGTTGTGCGCGGTAACCCACACTCTTCTCTCTTAATTGGCTTAAGATTTCAAAATTAGAATCTTCTAGTTCAGCCAATATTTTTTGGTTAAAGTAAGCTACAAATTGATCTGAGTTGTAACGTTTGAAGTAAATATTGTAATCTTGTGCCCAACGACTAATCACACGTGTCACCATAGAGTTAATTTCAGAACGTTGTGTATCGTTCATATTTTGAGTGATTTCATCGTAATTATCTAAAAATATTGTTGCAATAATCGGCTTGGAATCTTCATATAGTTCATTTGTACGTTCAGTTTCAGTCATATCAAAGAAGTATAAACAATGCTCGTTTTCTGAATATCGTACATGATAGTAATAATTGTTGTTTTCTATTTCTACTTCTTGAACTTTTTCCAGTTGTTTTAATATGTTAGGGAAGACTTCATTGACATTTTCAGAAATCACATTCGTTTCAATGTGATCTGTCATAAATTGGTTCATCCACTCAATGTGATTATCTTCATCTAACACAATCATCCCTATAGGCAAGTGCTTAATCGCCTTGTTACTACTTGCCGAGATGTGACCACTTAAATCATCCACATAACTATCCATTTTTAGAAATGCTTTTCTCAATAACACGCCACTAATAATAATCATCACAATGAGTATAGCTGTAGCAATACCTGCTACTAATTGGTTAAAAATAAACCACACGACGACAAGTGCTATGGCAGTGAGTACCATTAAAATAAACGGTATGAGCAAAGCTTTTTTAGTGGATTGACGGTTCATTCTTCCACCTCTAATCACTTTTTAATCATCATTTTTTTATTATTTTCTTTAAATTAATACATAAATCAATTACCCCAAGTAATCCAACAATATGCGTTGCCGGTGTAAGAAGTGTCCCTACTACCATAACAAGAATTGTTGCGAAGTTCGGCCATCTTTTAGCTTTACCAAAGAAGTGAATGACACTTAATCCTTGGATGTACATCACTAATGATAACACAACATCAAAGTTTAACACGATGCTTTGGAACGTACTTGGTTCACTTGCAATCATGACACAAATAAGTACTATAAGATAAAACCATAGTAAATTACGGCTCATTTGCCATGCGAATAAAGGTTTAAAAATAGGTGTTGCTACTTTAAATTTGCGTAAAATTGGAAATGTAATAATCAGATTAATTAAGACAAAAATGAAAATAACTATAATTAGAAAACTAGGGAGTTGGACCGTCATTTGTCGGAAACTTTCCTCAAGAATCTGTCTATAGTTTGAATCGATTCCACTTGTTAAGAAAGCCTGATGCATTGCATTTTTAAAAGGCTTAATTAATACAGCTGCCGTCGGGATTTTATCGAATGTTTGTAATAACATCCATCCAATAAGTGTAACTAAACTTAATGAAGCTGTTGAAATATAAAGAATTCGTTCTTTAGATGTTCTTTCCTTAAGTAATTGTCCAATAATCGCACTTAATAATAAGATTAAGACCATCATACTTAAGACAAATGTATTACCTAATAATGTTGTAAGTACAACTGTTACTAATGCGCTAATTCCGAATGATTGTATGGAACGATTCCATAAAACAATACCGGGAATCGTTGCAAATAAACATAAAATCAAGCCGAGAACAGGTAATACATGTGTTACTAAAGCGACTACTAATAATGAAATAATTGCTAAAATAGTTGCTTTAGGTTGTATTTTTGAAAACACATACGCCACTCCCATACTTTTTGACTATAACTCCTATTTTAACCTCTTTGCTAAAATTTAACAATAAAGTAAAGTCATACTACCAGTGACAGGTTATGCATAAGTACGACATATGAAATATGCTTTGCTTATATAATCTTCTGTAGGACTATTTTTATGCCAAATAATACTTATCTTATTCCAAAGAAAAATTTACCTACTCTGCACTGTTTAGTATTTCTTATGCGTGCTCATGGGGATTTTGTTCTATTATAAAACTTTCCTATTTACGTCGGAATTGTTTCAGATTTAAGAAATGATATAAATTAGGCGCCCAATCATTAAAATTTAGAAGAAAACCATCATGTCCAACATTATCTGGTACGAAGAAATGACGATGATATTTAAAACGTTCTCCTAAAGCTCTTACTTGATCATCAGGATAAAGTAAATCATCAATAAAGCCCATAGTTAGTACTTTCGTTTCCAACGATTGAAAGACTTCATCAACATCATCTCTCCCTCTATCTAAATGATGACTATCTAAGACGTCTAGCAGTGTTAAATAACAATTTAAATCGAAATATTCTTTGAACTTATCACCTTGATGTTGTTGATAGCTCACTACTTCATCTGGTGTAAAACGTTGATCATAACTTTTAGACGATCGATACGTGAGGAAGCCGAGTTGACGTGCGATACTTAAACCTTCTTTACCACCTATATGTATAGCTTGTCTTGCAATCTCGTTAAAAGCACGACTATAGGAGGACGTTTTATCAGTAGCGGCTAATATGATTGCTTTTTCCACCTCGAATTGACGATTATAAAGCAATTCCATCGCTTGCATGCCACCTAAACTGCCTCCAATGAGAATATTAATCTTCTTAAATTCTAATGCTTGTATACCTAACTCAATAGCTCTAACGATATCCCTCAATGTTAAATATTCTGGGAAGTTGTCATCATTTAATTTAGAACTCGAACCAAATGGACTTCCAATGACATTGAATGTAAGAAATTGATAATCATGAACTGGAATGTAGCCACCATCAATGATTTCTCGCCACCAGCCAGGTTGCGCATCCGTACCGTATGTTAAATGATTGCCAGTAAGTGCATGACAAACAACTACAAGGGGTTGACCAGGAAGTCCTACATGTTCATAACGTAGACGTAAATGATCAATCGTTTCACCAGATTCAGTTATAAACTCACCTAGTTCTAATGTATTAACCGTGTAATTCGTCATAATAGTTCCATACCTCCTTCAACTAAAAAAGTGCCTTACTCAAATGATGTAAAGGCACTTATCGTACTTATCATTCGAGTTGCTCGTTGGTATTAGCACCGTGCTATTTAAAGTCGGTTGCTGAAGCTTCTACGGGCCAAATCCCTCTGCTTCTCAAAATAAGGTTAGGTAATTTAATTGTATTGTGATGTAGAAATGTATTTCGTCTCTAATAGTCTAAATTTTCTAATTATTTTAATTTTAACTAACTTTTTCTGTAAGTTCAATGAATTGATATGATTTCCAAAGATTAAAAGATTAAACGTAAGCAAACAATGACAAATATACCTACGAGAATTGTCACTGTTAGACTACGTGTGAAAATAGCGAGCATCACAGTTGGCACGATTGCAATAATATAAGGTAAATTAAGCGTATAACCAAATGCATGATCATGTTGTTGAATTACACCATCTATAATAAGAGCTGTAAATAAAGTGATAGGAATAAAAGAAAGCCATTTAATTACAATTGCTAGTAAGTTGACACGCGATATCATAACAAATGGAATAACTCTAATGAGTAATGTGACCACGCCACATAAAATAATAAGTACTAATGTATGTAAATCTGTCGTCATTTGTCCATCACCACCCCTAACAATGCAGCAACAATTGCGGCTATTAAAATTGCTACGTATGAAGGTAGAATTGAACTTAGAAGAAGCATCATCACAATCACAAATACAATGAGTACAATATATATTCTCAATCGTGATTTCTTAATCCCTTCAAATTGAGATATACATAAAAAAAATAAACATTGCGGTAATGGCAAAGTCTAGGCCAAGCGCATCAGGATTTGAAATATACTCTCCGAAAATGGCACCGATTACACAGGAAACAGTCCAAAATAAGTAAGCAGTAATATTTAGTCCGTGTAGCCATCGATCGTTAATTTTTTCACCTTTAACATATGGTGTTATAGCAACGCCAAAAGTTTCATCTGTTAATAACGTTCCAAGCCCTACCCTATTCCAAAATCCATATTGCTTATAATTAGGTGTTAAAGTCATACTTAATAAGAACATTCGAGAGTTAACGATAAGTGTTGTAAGCACAATTGCAGAAATAGGGGTGCCTGCAATCACTAATGTACAAATAATAAATTGGGCTGCACCAGCATAAATAATCAGACACAATAAAATAATTTCTAAAACACTGAAATTTTGGGAGACTGCCACAATTCCAAACGATAGTCCTACACTAGCATAACCAAGTAACGTGGGAATACACTCTTTCACACCTTGTTTAAACGTAAGGTGAGTCATATTATCATCCCCAGTCTCTCCAATAAAATAATAAAATCAGTCTAATACACTTAATTATTTTATTCAATATATTTAAAGACCGGTATGTGTGACGTCATACATACCGATGTCTAAAGAAGTTAATATGTAAAGGTTTTATTTTTCAGAATTTTCTTTCTTATTTTTAGACCCTCTTTTTAACTTTTAGCTTTAAAATCAAAATGTTTACAACATTACTTTTAAAAATTATCAAAAAATAATAGTTACTGAACTTTTGCAACTCTTTAAAACATCATTGATTTTTAATTTTTTATTAAAATTTTATTTAGAAATAGTAATTTTCAAAAGATACTTAATTTTGTTTGATATAATCACACCATCAAATGAAACGAGGTGTAACAATATTGAATTGGCAACGTAAATGTATACTAACTACTTTGTTGGTTTTAAGTAGTTTATTTTTAGTATTTTCGACTATCACATATGCGAGTGAACGTGATTTTAAAGACAGTCTTAAAATCACTACACATAACGTGTATTTCTTACCTACTGCTATCTACCCTAATTGGGGACAATCTCAGCGCGCTGATTTAATTTCAAAAGCAGATTACATTCAAAATCAAGATGTCGTGATTCTAAATGAATTATTTGATAAAAAAGCTTCAAAAAGATTGTCAACACGTCTACATTCACAGTACCCTTATCAAACACCTATCGTTGGTAAAGGTACAGAAGGTTGGCAAAATACTTCTGGTACTTATAGAAAAATTAAAAAAGTAAGTGGTGGCGTTGGTATTGTGAGTAAATGGCCTATCGTACAACAAGAACAACATATTTATAAAAAAGGTTGTGGGGCTGATATGGCAGGTAATAAAGGCTTTGCCTACATTAAAATTAATAAGAATGGCAAATACCACCATATTATCGGAACACATCTACAAGCTGAAGATCCAACATGCTTTAAAGGAAAAGATAAAGACATTAGACAGAGTCAAATGAGTGAAATTAAACAGTTTATAAAAGACAAGAATATCCCTAAAAATGAACCCGTCTATATCGGTGGTGACTTAAATGTCATTAAAGATTCAGATGAATATCAACAAATGGCAAATAACTTAAATGTTTCATTACCTACTCAATTCGATGGTAATGCATATAGTTGGGATACTAGCAGTAATAGTATTGCGAAATATAATTATCCTAAATTAGAACCTCAACACTTAGATTATATTTTATTAGATCGTGACCATGCACAACCAAGCTCATGGCATAATGATACACATAGAGTGAAGTCACCAGAATGGTCCGTGAAATCTTGGGGAAAAACATACAAATACAATGATTACTCAGATCATTACCCACTCTCAGGCTATGCATCAAATGAATAGGACGATTGATACATTTAATTATTAAATTTTAATATTTAGAATAGGAGCTATATGAAACATTGGCATTATACTTCGAATTTCATATAGCTTCTTTATGATATTATTTTATGGTTATATAAAAATAAACGTTGTTTGACAAACTAAGTTAAATATTTTGAATATGAATGATAACGTTTAAAAAATCAATTTCCACTATTTTATATTTTTACAGGCGTTATCTAAAAGATAAATACTTGCTATTTCATGTACTATTTTCATGATTTTATAACTCAATCTATGACAATAAATATTCACTATTTTTTAGACATTCGTTTGTGTGACGTCAGACAACCGTATCTATAAAATCGCTTTTATACCAGTATTTTAAATCGTGAAAATCATTTTAAACTATTTTAGACATCCATCCCTAATTGAATATAAAAATACCAATTTCGCCTTTATATATTAAAAAACTGTCGATAAGTTTATAGAATCTTATCGACAGTTAAATAACTTTTTAATATTGTAATCATCTAGTTAAGTTTATATGATTATTTGATTGGTTTTTCAATTTTAGTTTTGCCACCCATAAATGGTACTAATGCTTCAGGAATTGTTAATGTACCATCTTCGTTTTGATAGTTTTCAACGATGGCTGCAAATGTACGACCTACTGCTAAACCACTACCATTTAATGTGTGTACTAATTCTGGTTTAGAAGCAGCATCACGTTTGAATCTGATATTTGCGCGACGTGCTTGGAAATCAGTACAGTTAGAGCAAGAACTGATTTCTTTATAATCATTGTAACTTGGTAACCAAACTTCTAAATCATATGTTTTACTAGCACTGAAACCAATATCGCCAGTACATAAGATAACACGACGGTATGGTAAACCTAATTCTTCAAGAATAGCTTCAGCATTTTGTGTCATTTCTTCTAAAGCATTCCAAGAATCTTCAGGTTGTACAATACGAACCATTTCAACTTTATCAAATTGATGTAAACGAATTAACCCTCTAGTATCTCTACCAGCTGATCCTGCTTCACTACGGAAACATGCAGTTTGAGCTGTAAATAATTCAGGTAGTACACCTGGTTGAATAATTTCATCTCTATAGAAGTTTGTTAAAGGTACTTCTGCAGTTGGAATCGTATATAAGCCTTCTTTTTCAACTTTAAATAAATCTTCTTCAAATTTAGGTAATTGACCTGTTCCAAACATCGTATCAGCATTCACTAATTGAGGTGTCATCATTTCAGTATAACCATGTTGCGTTGTATGTTTTGTCAACATGTAATTCATTAAAGCACGTTCAAGTAATGCGCCATCTTTAGTTAAGTATACGAAACGAGCACCAGATACTTTAGCAGCACGTTCAAAGTCAGCCATTTTTAATTCTTCAACTAAATCCCAGTGCGCTTTTGGTTCAAATTCAAAATCACGTGGCGTACCCCATTTTTTAACTTCAACGTTTTCTTCATCAGAATCACCTTGAGGTACGTCTTCATTAATTAAGTTAGGAATACGAATTAAGATATCTCTAATTTTATTATCTACTTCATTAAGTTGATTATCGATATCTTTAATTTCATCACCTAAATGACGCATCTCAGCAATGACGTCATCAGCGTCTTCTTTATTACGTTTCTTTTGAGCTATTTCTTCGCTCACTTTATTTCTTTTCGCCTTCATCTCTTCAGTTTTACTGATTAATTCACGGCGTTGTTCATCTAATTCTAAAACTTGGTCGACAACTTTAGGATCGTCGCCTCTTAATTCAATTTTGCTCTTCACTTTCTCAGGTTCATTTCTAAATAAACGAATGTCTAACATGTAACCTTCATCCTTTCCCAAATAAAATATATTCAATTTTATGGATGACTTCGTGTGATAAAACAATAAAAAAAGACCACATCCCAGACAAGGGACGTGGTCTACGCGTTGCCACCCTATTTAACAATTTCAAGTAAATTAAAAGCATTTACCTCAAATTGCGCTTAACTAAAATAACGGTTATTACCGATTGTTCACATATAGTAGGTAGATTCACATGAATGTCGATTACTTGTTCTCACTTACCACAAGCTCTCTGAAATCGAACTATCTATGCTACTTGTCCTACGAACAATACTTTATTAACTTAATTTTAATATAGCAAAGTCATTATCACATTTCAAGTTATTTTAAATTTGCAACAATTACGTCATATTTAGATGAGCTTATATGCAACACTTTTTAAATAATTAGTGTCCCGCTTCTACAACTTGTTGAAACTAAATATTTTGTTCTGTGTAATAGTAGATACATTGTGACGATATACATACAAATTTTCTCGGATGAGAGGCGGGAGAATTTCAACATTATTATAATTAACTGCTTGTAATGTCACCTTACGTTCTATTTCCATTTAATATTTTTAATTAAATAAATAAAACTGCTACATTATGCTATCAGTCTACTAAAATAATGAATGATACATGACGATGTGAATAGAGTTTCATTTAACTATTGACGAATGTCAGATACAGGTATAGTATTCTTAATTGTATTTAGAAGAGATGATTTAAAATCACATGTAAACAATTGTTTGAAATAAATAAAAAGATTCGTGAAATAAAAGCAAACATAAGACTTACAACATTTTAAGAAATAACATGTTATGGGAGGTTATATCGTTATGAAAACGTTAGATTCTGTTAATATTCCTATAAGAAAAGACGAAACACATAAAGGTGACTATGGTAAAATTTTATTAATCGGTGGATCAGCCAATATGGGTGGCGCAATCATGCTTGCTGCACGCGCTTGCGTTTATAGTGGAAGTGGGCTCATTACTGTAGCAACACACCCAAATAATCATGCTGCGCTACATTCTCGTTGTCCTGAGGCGATGGTTATAGATATTAATGATACTAAAATGCTTACGAAAATGATTGAAGCAACTGATAGTATCCTTATCGGTCCAGGTCTTGGAGTAGATTTCAAAGGTAATAATGCCATCACGTTTTTACTTCAAAATATACAACCACATCAAAATTTAATTGTTGACGGAGATGCTATAACAATATTCAGTAAGTTAAAACCTCAAATTCCTACATGTCGTGTTATATTCACCCCACATCAAAAGGAATGGGAGCGTTTGAGCGGTATACCTATTGAAGAACAGACATATGAACGTAACCTTGAAGCGGTAGAACGTATTGGCGCGACAGTAGTATTAAAACAACATGGTACGGAAATCTATTTCTGCAATGATGATGTCTATAAATTACCTATTGGCACACCTGCTATGGCTACAGGTGGTATGGGTGATACACTTGCGGGCATGATTACAAGCTTCGTAGGCCAATTTGATAATTTTAAAGAAGCTGTTACAAGTGCAACTTACATGCATAGTTTTATCGGTGAAAAATTATCTGACACAATGTATGTTGTTCCACCTTCACGTCTAATTAGTGAAATACCGTATGTGATGAAACAACTTGAAGGTTAACAGATATCAGAATTAATTACTGTGTTTATCAGTAGTGGTAAATTGAGAAAGAACATTGTTGAAAGAGACAGTTATATTTTAGACACCCTCTATTGAAGGGGGTCTAAATGTATGGAAATGATTATTCATTTATCCTCAATGTATGGTGCTACAGAGGTTATAAAGGACAAATCAATTTAATATAAACAAGAAATTAAAAAATGCATGAGACATAGCTATGTCTCATGCATTTTAGCGTATTGGACGTCGATGACTGAGTTAGAAAATAACCTCATTACAACTCTAGTCCGACTTCCCTATATAAACTTTTGTTCATAAAATCTACAGATAGTTTAATTAAGAGTTACGGGCAGAACAACGAACCCTATGTTTCTGTCTTACTCCCTTTTTAATTATTCATCACTATCTTCTTCATTATCTGAAGCACTCTCGATATCTTCATTCACTCTATCCATAAAATCTTGTCTGATATCAATACGATCATCATTTTCAGGAGATTCTACAGATTCCATTTCTGCATCACCTTCTGTATGAATCGCATTGCCTGGTGTCTGATCATCCACTACCTCTTCTACATCTGCTGTTTCAGTAGTAGTAGATTGTTGCGCTTCATCTGCATTTTCCTCATTATCGTCTTCTTCGTTTACTTTAGCAACAGTAGAAACAAATTGACCATCTCCGAGTTTCATAAGGCGTACACCTTGTGCTGCACGTCCATTTTGAGAAATATCATGAACGTCAAGACGAATAATAACACCAGCGTTAGTTACAACCATTAAATCCTCTTCACCGGTTACAGTTGTGATACAAACGATGTTACCATTACGCTCGGTAATTGTCGCAGTTTTGATTCCTTTACCACCACGATTTGATAAACGATATTCGCTAACAGGTGTACGTTTACCGTAACCATTTTCAGTAACTACTAATACTTCATCTTCACTTTCTGAATCTGCAACATCAAGACCAACGACAGTATCCCCTTCACGTAGAGAAATACCTTTCACACCTGCTGCTGTACGGCCTAATGGGCGTAATGTAGATTCAGAAAATCTAATTAATGATGCATGTGCAGTTCCAATAAGAATATCTTCATTACCTGTTGTTAGACGTACTGCAATTAATTCATCATCTTCTTTAAAGTTAATTGCAATTTTACCGTTTTTGTTAATACGGGAGAAGTTACTTAATGATGAACGTTTAACGATACCTTGTTTTGTCGCGAATACGAGATAATCTTCTTCACTTTCAAGGTCTTTAACTGCAATCATCGTACTTATTGTTTCGTCATTTTCGAGTTCAATCGCATTAATAATAGGTATGCCTTTGGATTGACGTGACAACTCAGGAACTTCATAACCTTTGAGTTTATATACACGACCTTTATTCGTAAAGAACAGAACATGATCATGTGTACTCATTGTTACCAATTGACTAACGAAGTCCTCATCCAACGTGTTCATACCTTGTATGCCACGACCACCACGATTTTGAGAACGATATGTAGATACTGGTAAACGTTTAATATAGTTATTATGACTTAATGTAATAACAATTTGTTCTTCAGGGATTAAGTCTTCATCTTCAAGATCTTCTAGACCACCTAATTGAATTTCAGTGCGACGTTCATCGCCGAAACGTTCTTTAATTTCAGTCAATTCATCACGAACTAATTGTAATAGTACTTCTTCATCAGCTAAAATCTCTTCTAACTCTTTAATATATTCTAGAAGTTCATTATACTCAGATTCTATTTTATCTCTTTCTAATCCAGTTAAACGTCTTAAACGCATATCTAAAATTGCTTGAGCTTGACGTTCAGTTAGTTTAAAACGCTCTTGTAAACTTGCCATCGCAATTTTATCAGTGTCCGATTCACGAATTGTTGTGATAATTTCATCAATATGATCTAGTGCTATTCGTAAACCTTCTAGAATATGGGCACGGTCTCTTGCTTTTTTAAGATTATATTCAGTACGTCGTCTAACCACTGTTTTTTGGTGTTCTAAGTAATGGATAAGTGCTTCTTTTAAATTGATTAGTTTAGGTCTACCATTCACTAAAGCAATCATATTCACACCAAATGATGTTTGTAATGGAGTTTGTTTATATAAATTATTTAAAATAACACTCGCATTTGCATCTTTACGTACATCAATAACTACTCTTACACCTGTACGCAAACTTGTTTCATCACGTAAATCTGTAATACCGTCGATTTTCTTATCTCTAACTAACTCTGCGATTTTTTCAATCATACGCGCTTTATTGACTTGGAAAGGTATTTCCGTTACGACAATACGTTGACGGCCACCACCACGTTCTTCTATTTCAGCACGAGAACGCATTTGAATTGACCCACGACCTGTTTCATAAGCTCGACGAATACCACTTTTCCCTAGTACTAAACCGGCTGTAGGAAAATCAGGACCTTGGATGTCTTCCATCAGCTCATTAATTGTGATGTCTGGATTCTTACTTAAACTGAGCACACCATCAATAACTTCAGTTAAATTGTGGGGAGGAATATTTGTAGCCATACCTACGGCAATTCCTGCCGCACCATTTACTAGTAAGTTAGGGAAACGTGCAGGTAAGACTGACGGCTCTCTTTCATTACCATCATAGTTGTCAATAAAATCAATTGTGTCTTTGTTGATATCACGTAAAAGTTCTAATGTTATTTTAGTCATACGTGCTTCGGTATAACGCATTGCGGCTGCCCCGTCACCATCCATAGAGCCAAAGTTACCTTGACCATCTACAAGTGGATAACGATAACTAAAGTCTTGGGCCATTCTTACCATTGCTTCATAAATTGAAGAATCACCATGAGGGTGATATTTACCCATGACATCCCCGACTATACGTGCAGATTTCTTATAAGGTTTATCGGGCGTCATACCTTGTTCATTTAAACCATAAAGAATACGACGATGTACTGGCTTTAATCCGTCTCTAACATCAGGTAATGCACGAGAAACGATAACACTCATAGCATAGTCTAAGAATGATTCACGCATTTCACTGGTTATATTTCGTTCATTAATTCTTGATTGAGGTAATTCAGCCATCAAGAGATCCTCCTTCAAAAGTTCAGTTCATAGTGTCTAGAAATCTAGGTTGGCATAAACTGCATTGTCTTCGATAAATTGTCTGCGATTTTCTACTACATCGCCCATTAACATTTCAAATGTTTGGTCTGCATCAATTGCATCTTCAAGTCTCACTTGCAACATAGAGCGATGTTCAGGATTCATAGTCGTTTCCCATAATTGGTCTGCGTTCATTTCACCAAGACCTTTGTAACGTGCAATTGACCATTTTGGTGACGGGTTTAATTCTTGTTTCAACTTGTCTAGTTCTCTATCGTTAAATACATAATATTTTTGTTTTCCTTGTGTTAGTTTATATAAAGGCGGCTGAGCAATATAAACGTAGCCCGCTTCAATTAAAGGTCTCATGAAACGATAGAAGAATGTAAGTAATAACGTACGTATATGTGCACCATCAACATCGGCATCAGTCATGATTACGATTTTATGATAACGTGCTTTTGATATATCGAATTCTCCTCCAATACCCGTACCAAATGCAGTAATCATTTGACGAATTTCGTTATTGTTTAAGATACGATCTAAACGTGCTTTTTCCACATTCAAAATTTTACCTCTTAAAGGTAAAATGGCTTGTGTTCTTGAATCACGACCAGATTTAGTAGACCCCCCGGCAGAGTCACCTTCTACCAAGAAAATTTCACTTTCTTCAGGGTTCTTACTAGAACAATCTGCCAATTTACCTGGTAAGCTTGAAACGTCTAATGCTGATTTACGACGCGTAACTTCACGTGCTTTTTTGGCAGCCACACGTGCGCGTGAAGCCATAATACCCTTTTCAACAATAATGCGTCCTACAGATGGATTCTCATATAAGAAACGTTCAAAGTGTTCAGAAAATAATCTATCAACAACTTGACGTACTTCAGAGTTTCCTAATTTTGTTTTAGTTTGTCCTTCAAACTGAGGATCGCCATGTTTAATTGATACGACTGCTGTTAAACCTTCCCGTGTATCTTCACCTGAAAGTCTATCTTTATCCTCTTTAATAATCTTACTTTGCGTACCATAGCTATTTAAAACGCGTGTTAAAGCACGTTTAAAGCCATCTTCATGCGTACCACCCTCGTATGTATGAATATTATTCGCATACGTTAATAAGTTGGTTGCATATCCACTGTTATATTGAAGTGCAATTTCCACTTCAATATCGTCTTTAGACTGATGGATATATATAGGTTCATCGTGAAGAGGTTCTTTATTCTCATTTAATAAATCTACATAGGATTTAATCCCGCCTTCATAATGATATGAGTCTTCTCTAACTTCCTCTTCTCTTTCATCTTTTAAAGTAATTTGAATACCTTTATTTAAGAAAGCAAGCTCACGTATACGCTTTTGAAGTGTTTCATAGTTATAAACTGTTGTCTCTGTAAAGATTTCTTTATCGGCTTTGAATCGAATAGCTGTACCTGTTTTATCTGTATCGCCAATTTCTTTAAGATCAAATTGTGGCACACCTTGTTTATAGGCTTGATGATAAATCGTGCCATTACGATGTACATAAACTTCAAGATCTTGTGAGAGTGCATTAACAACTGAAGATCCAACACCGTGAAGACCGCCAGATACTTTGTATCCGCCACCTCCGAATTTACCTCCAGCGTGAAGTACAGTTAAGATAACTTCGACAGCAGGGCGTCCCATCTTTTCTTGAATATCAACAGGAATACCACGGCCATTGTCAGTAACTTTAATCCAATTGTCTTTCTCAATTACAACTTCAATATGACTAGCATAACCTGCTAATGCCTCGTCAATACTATTATCAACAATTTCCCATACTAAATGGTGCAACCCTCTTTCTGAAGTTGAACCAATATACATACCCGGTCTTTTACGAACCGCTTCGAGACCTTCTAAAACTTGTATCTGTCCAGCACCATAATTATCTGTGTTGTTTACATCTGACAATGTATTCACCATCACTTTCTCGTTACTTTAGTATTTCACCTTGACTAATACGGTATAACTTAGCGTTATTCATTATTTCATGATCTATTCCTTCAACTGACGTAGTTGTCACAAATGTTTGTACTTTATGTTGAATCGTACTTAACAAATGTGTTTGACGTGAATCATCAAGCTCACTCAAGACATCATCTAAAAGTAAGATTGGATATTCTCCTACTTCAATATTCATTAATTCAATTTCTGCCAACTTAATTGACAGCGCAGTGGTACGTTGCTGACCTTGTGAACCATACGTTTGAGCATCCATGCCATTTACATTGAAACTTAAGTCATCACGATGTGGGCCATAGAGACATACGCCTCGTTCTTTTTCTCTTTGTAAATTGTCATTTAACAATGCTAATACTTCTTCAATTAACTCAGATTGATTGGCTTCATAATTACTTAACTTCAAACTTGGAACATAATCGAGTGTCAGTGTCTCTCGATCATTTGTGATACCTGCATGAATGGGTTGTGCAAGTGTTTCTAATTCCTTTATAAAGTGCTCTCGACGTAACGTAACCTTCAGTGCATATTCAGCAAATTGTTGGTTTAAGACTTCTAACATTGTTGTATCTGTCTTCTGCCCAATTTGTAACTGTTTAAGGTAATTGTTCTTTTGCTTTAGAATACGCTGATATTGAGCTAAATCATTCAAATAGACAGCAGATATTTGTCCTAACTCCATATCTATGAATCGTCGACGTATTTGTGGTGAACCTTTAACGATATTTAAATCTTCAGGTGCAAATAAGACGACATTTAAATGTCCAATATATTGAGTTAGTCTGCTTTGCTCAAGATGATTTACTTTAACTTGCTTACCTTTTTTAGTTATAAACATCGTAAGCGGCATCGTACCATGTCTATAACTTAGCTCACCCTCTATTTTAGCATAATCAGACTTGAAACGTATGAGTTCCTTATCATTTGACGTACGATGACTTTTAGCAAGCGCTAAGGTATAAATTGATTCAAGTAAATTTGTCTTTCCTTGTGCGTTCTCACCAATAAGGATATTCACTTCGGGATGACAATCTAATGTCACCTGTTCATAGTTACGATAATTCTCTAATTGGAGTGTATTAAGTTTCATTGTTCACCTTGATGGATGATTAAAAAGGAACCCGTATCTTCAGGGATATCTGTAATATCAATGCGGTCGTTGTGTTCTAATTTTTTGCCACGTCTTGTTTCACGTTGTCCATTAATTAAAACCTCAAAATCCTGTAGAAACCATTTAGCTTGTCCACCTGATTCTATGATTCCTTCAGTTTTAAGAAATTGACCTAAAGTGATATTTCCTTCTACAACAACTTCTTGAACCAAAATTTCTCACTCCGTTTCTATATGTGTCATTAATATATTATACCGTTTTTTACTTTGAATTTCATTTAAAATAAAGAATGAAATCGTTTACTTTGATATATATTTTATTTTATCAAAAGCTGCTACAAATTTTATAATTTACTTACAATCATTTTAAAAACTTACACTGAATTTTAAATTTAAAGTGGTTTTTAGCACACTTTTTCCACAAGGGTAATTGAATACTCAAATATATTTATTATTGCTTTGAAAAGCGCTCAGTACATTTAAAATTAATTCTACATTCACGATAATTATCTCATTTGTCTATTTTAAGCTTTGAATGTTTGAAATGAGATTTGATATCAATATAAAAAAGCCTATGCAACAAATGCACAGGCTCCTTTGTATAAGAGATTTAGCAATCTAATCCGATTGTAACTTTAATTTTTATTAATATGTTCTAATAGGCAGAATTAATTGCGTTACAGAATCATCATCTTTTGGTTTTAAGATAAATGGTTTCATTGTACCAAAGAATTCTACTTCTACTTCATCATTATCAATGGCTTTTAAAGCATCCATCATGTATTTTGAGTTGAAAGAAATTTTCAAGTTTCCGCCTTCTACATCATTAGCGTTAACTTCTTCTTTAACAGTACCAATTTCAGGAGAAGTAGATGAAAGTTCAACTAATTCATTACCTGTACTTAATTTAATAACATTATTTCCACCTTCACGTGCTAATAAAGATGCACGATCAATTGCATGATAGAAGTCTCCATTGTTAATTCCTAATTTAATCTCATAATTTTCTGGGAATAAACGTGTCGTATCTGGATAATGACCTTCAAGTAAACGTGAGATGAAATTAATATTCCCCACTCTGAATAACACTTGGTTAGAAGCAAAGAAAATATCAATATCTTCGTCGCTGTCACTCATAATTTTGTTTAATTCAGATAAAGCTTTACCAGGAATGATGACATTTTTATTTTCTGATTCATCTTCTAACTGTAATTTTCTTACAGCTAAGCGGTGTGAATCTGTTGCTGTGCATATTAATTCATTATCTTGTATAAGCCAGTTCACACCAGTAAGTACTGGTCGTGTTTCTGAGGTGGACACTGCAAAATTAGTTTGTGCAATGATATTTTTTAGTACCTTAACTGACAATTGAATAGCGTCATCTCGTGATACCTCAGGTAATAATGGATATTGATCAGGATCTAGTCCACTTAAGTTAAATTCTGAATGACCTGATGTTATTAACGTTTGGAATTGTTCATTAGTTGATAATTTAACTTCTTTTCCAGGAAGTTTTTTAATAATATCAACGAAGAAACGACCAGGAAGTACAACTGATCCTGTTTCTGTAATTTCAACAATTTCTTCACCATCAACTTGTTTTGGAATAGTGATTTCTATTGATATTTCTGAATCTGACCCAGTTAAAATGACTTCATTTTCTTTAGCATCAATTTTGATACCTGTTAAAATCGGTAAAGTTGTTCTAGGTGAGATAGCCTTTAATGTGTCGTTAAGTTGATTAATAAAATAATCTCTTTTAATTGTGAATTCCATCATTAAATTTAAACTCCTTCCAGTCGTTTATATATAATTATATAGGTTTTAAATTCATAGTAATAGTAGTAGGCACTGTGGATTGGTGGATAAGTCTAAAAAACTTACGAATAGCACAGTTATACACATGTGGATAAACTGTGTATGTTGTGTATTATTTTTTCACATTATCCACAATTGCTATTGTTATTCAGAGGGACAACTCCCCATCTTTTTAAGTGTTTAGGAATTGATTTACATAGTAATTATTCCCTAAAAGACAGTTTACAATCTGCTAATTTTCAATTTATTCAATATGGATTTATTTCCCATTACTGATTTCTAATTTCTTTTTCTAAGTTTTCTACTTCTTGCTTAAATGTAGGATCAGACTTGATATCATTTGCAATCTTTTCATGGGCATGGATAACTGTTGTATGATCGCGACCTCCAAATTCTTCACCTATCTTAGGTAATGAAAAATCAGTTAATTCTCTAGATAGATACATAGCTATTTGTCGTGGGTAAGCAATTGACTTTGTACGTTTTTTGGCACTAAAATCTTCAATTCTTACACTATAATACTGACCAACTACCTTTTGGATATCTTGAATTGTAATCTTTTTAGACTTAGGTGACTGAATGATATCTTTTAACGCTTCTGCAGTGAGTTCGGTTGTAATAGGTTTTCCTTGTAATTTGGAGTACGCTAAAAGTCGAGTTAATGCGCCTTCAAGTTCACGAATATTTGATTGAATTTGGTTGGCGATGTAATTCAAAGCTTCTGGCGGAATATCAAGATTTTCTTCTTCAATTTTCTTTTGTAATATTGCCATTCTTGTTTCGTAATCAGGTGGCGTGATATCAACTATTAGTCCCCACTCAAAACGAGAGCGAAGACGGTCTTCCAGCTTAGCAATTTCTTTTGGTGGACGATCACTTGAAATAACGATTTGCTTATTATTTTGATGTAATTCATTAAAAGTATGGAAGAACTCTTCTTGCGTTTGTTCTTTATTTTGAATGAATTGAATATCATCAATTAATAAAACATCAATTTTACGATACTTTTCACGAAATGCTTCAGTTTCATTATCACGTATTGATTTAATAAATTCGTTTGTGAATTTCTCACTAGAAGTGTAAATGACTTTAGCATTAGGTTTGTTGCTAAGAACATGATGCCCAATTGCATGCATTAAATGTGTTTTACCTAGACCTACGCCTCCATATATAAATAATGGATTATAAGCTTCTGCCGGTGCTTCTGCAACAGCTAAACTTGCAGCATGTGGGAAACGGTTACCAGGTCCAATGACAAATGTATCGAATGTATTGTGCATATTAAATTGTTCTTTTCCCCAAGTCTTATCATCTATAGAAGAATGTTGTACTTGGGGTTCTTGAACTTCTTGTGTATTTACATTGTTGTAGGATGCAAGTTCATCTTCTGAAATAAAATGTGGTTTCACTTCATAACCGATGACATCATAAATAATAGCCTGCATAATTTCTGAATATCGCTGATTAAGCCAACTCGCATTGAAAGGCAGACTTACTAATATAATGGCTTCGTCATTTTTAAGTGAGTAGAGTTGCGTATCTTTTATGAACGTTTGATAACTAGTGTTTGAAATTCTTTCCTGGGCAATTTCTAAAACTTTATCCCAAATTTCTTTCTCTGACAT